>NC_014550.1:1286419-2572838 GCF_000197735.1 Glutamicibacter arilaitensis Re117 | reverse complement strand
GGCCGCCGGACTTTGTCACGGAATTCGTCCCCAGCATTTCTGCGACCTCTGGGCATTCACTAAGTACCGCGACCCGCTGGTCCTGTCATGAAGACAAGACTAGCGGGTCGAATGGCTCTAAGAAGATTTGGTTTATGGCATTGGCACGGGTGCATCAATTGGCTGCGCCTTGGAGCTCAAGTCGATGCCCATATCCTCGGCGAACACCGTGCGGGTTCCGGTGTAGACTCCGTCTTTGTTCTCGTCCAGCTCGAAGACACGAGCGCCACGAAGACGGTGGTTCTCGGCATCTCCTAATCCGTAGGTGCCGAAGCCGGTGCCTGGGGCGTAGCCCAGCTCAATGCCGTAGTAGTCGCCCTTGAAGGTATTGATGTGGTCGTGGCCGCAGTACACGCCACGAACATCGCCGCGCTCCTGCAATGCAGAGAACATGCCGGAGTTGAAGGCGCCCACGTAGATCCCTTCGTTCTTGACTCCCTCGATGGAGCGCTTTGCCACGGCTTTCTCGTGGTCGGCATCATTCGAGGTGAACTGGGAGCCTTACCACATGTGGTGGTGTTCCCAGAGGGGGTATGGAAGAACATTAAGGACTGGACATTGCCATAGTGTGCTTCGGTGGCCTTGGAGGCTTCGCGATACCAGGCGATCTGCCCGGAGCGGATCCAGTCGTAGGACATGAGACCCTCGAAGTCCTGTCCGCCAATGGTCTTCGGTGCGTAGCGGTTCGAATCAAGTAGCCATGATGCCGAAGGCGGGCTTGGCGTTCTTGGATGAGGCGATCAGCAGCTGGGGGTTCGAATCGCCTTGGATCTTGTCATTTTTCGAGTTGGCGTTGAACTTGTAGCCGCGAATGAAATCGAGAATTTTGGCATCCGTCATATTGGTGCCGTTGGGCATCGAGTCCTCGTCATGGTTGCCGAAGTTCAGCGCCCAAGGGATGCCTCGGGATTCCATGGGCTGGACAACGTTGTTGATGGCCTGCTTGACCTCGGTGGTGGTTTTCGGCGAACCATTGATGACATCACCGTTAATGGGCTCTTCAGGATTGAGGGTGTAAACGCCGTCTAAACCCACCGGTCTCCAACAACGACCGGGCGATATAGTGCGCCAGATTCTTGAACCCCAACGCGATACCTCGCAGATGCTCCAACCTGCCATTCAAAGCCTCGGTAGGACCATTCGAACTACCAATATGATCAAAGTACGCGAGAATGTCCGTCTTCCTCCTGCGCAGGGTGCCGCCGAGCTTTTTCAGCTCCGGCAACCCTTTCGGTACCTTCGTGCCAACTTCGTTGATCAGTTGCTCCAAGGCCCACCGTCCGACCTCGGGCTTCGGTTGCCGGTAGGCATCCACCATCTTCTGATACACGCTCCAGACCAATTGAACCGGCTCATACTCCGGCTCCTTGAACAGGTCTTCAAGCTTGGTCTTCTGCTTTTCCGTAGCCAAGGATAGTCCCGTGGTCAGCGTTCGCCTGCACTTGTAAAGCGGGTCATCCTTGCGTCCTCGACGCCCATGTTGCTCACGTTGAATCCGTTGCCGGGTCTGGTCCAGCGCCTCGGAACCTAGTTTGACTACATGGAATGGATCCAACACCTCCACCGCGTGGGGTAGCTCCTCGACGGCAGCTGTTTTGAAGCCGGTGAAACCGTCCATTGCGACGACTTCAATGCCCTGTTTCCATTGTTCTTCTTGATCAGCCAGCCAGGTTTTGAATACAGCTTTGGATCTTCCAGGGACCATGTCGATCAGTCGTGCGGTACCGGTGCCGTCACGCACCGCGGTGAGGTCCACAATCACGGTGACGTATTTGTCGCCGGTTCGGGTATGCCGCCAAACATGTTCATCGACTCCCAGCACTTTGACCCCGTCGAAGCGGGTTGGATCATCAATCAGTAAGCGTTGACCTTCAGCCAGCACAGCCTCATTGGCGGTATTCCAGGTGACGCCGAGGCCTTCGGCAATTCGGGAGACTGACAAGTGGTGGCAGACCAGTCCAACCAGCGCCCAGCGTAGCCCGGTCCTGCTGATTTTCTGGCGTGGCGCTACTGCTTGGGACAGCTCTTCACGCCAGACTCGTTGGCAATTGGCGCAACGGTAGCGGCGGTGTTTGATGACTAGGACAGTGGGACGCCAGCCCAATGGTTCGTGGGCGAGGCGGCGAGTGACGGTATCGCGTGGAATGCCTGCTGCTCCGCAGGTTTGGCACCAAGGGATCGGGTTGGTGACGTGGCAGAGGATTTCGGCTTTCGCTGCGCTCAGGTGTTGCCCGATTGCGGTCAGTCCCAAGCCGTCAAGATTGGTGAAAGTGGTGAGGTCTGGTGCGGTGAAGGTAGGATTGAGCAACGTCGAGGTCTTTCGAAAATGGCTAGTGTAGTAACTTCCATTCTTCTGGAAGACCTCGACTTTTTCGTGCTCGGCGACATGCCCGGGAATCGGGGTGTTGGTTTCAGGTGGTTACACTCTTATTCCTGAAGAGCCGGTTTGGCACCAAGGGATCGGGTTGGTGACGTGGCAGAGGATTTCGGCTTTCGCTGCGCTCAGGTGTTGCCCGATTGCGGTCAGTCCCAAGCCGTCAAGATTGGTGAAAGTGGTGAGGTCTGGTGCGGTGAAGGTAGGATTGAGCAACGTCGAGGTCTTTCGAAAATGGCTAGTGTAGTAACTTCCATTCTTCTGGAAGACCTCGACTTTTTCGTGCTCGGCGACATGCCCGGGAATCGGGGTGTTGGTTTCAGGTGGTTACACTCTTATTCCTGAAGAGCCCTTAACGAGGCTAACGGCGATCAAAGCGCCGATAATCAGCCATGCAGTAGGGAGGAAAATGCGACGGAACGCGCGTCGTTGGGTCATAGGGTTGCTCTTTTCACCCTCTATGTTTACCAAGGTAATCTGGATTTACCAAGGCGACATGGGGAAATATCTCAATACCTATCTAAATATTGCGATGGGATGGTGTCTGCGCCTTCTGCTCGGATTGCTGTCGTGGCATCTGGATTGCGTACGGATAAGAGTGTTCGAATGGGTGGCCGACACTAGTCTCGAAGAAGAATTCGAATTCAATTTCACAGGATAATCCATGTGAGAGATTGAGAAAACGCGGTGGCATGTGCATTTTAAGTGAAGACAAATAAACGCACTATATGCTTCACTTATTTCAAGGATAATCATTTCAGAAATGCAGATTAATGACTAGTCAGAATCGTCCGACAGGCGTACGATAACAGGAAGCCCTTTCATTGCGTTGGGGGATTTAAAGACGCTGTGGACTCTCGTATTTCATTTAGCATCTTTAGGTAGAATAGGGATTTTCCCGGCTCTTCAGGATTGAGGGTGTAAACGCCGTCTAAACCCACCGGTCTCCAACAACGACCGGGCGATATAGTGCGCCAGATTCTTGAACCCCAACGCGATACCTCGCAGATGCTCCAACCTGCCATTCAAAGCCTCGGTAGGACCATTCGAACTACCAATATGATCAAAGTACGCGAGAATGTCCGTCTTCCTCCTGCGCAGGGTGCCGCCGAGCTTTTTCAGCTCCGGCAACCCTTTCGGTACCTTCGTGCCAACTTCGTTGATCAGTTGCTCCAAGGCCCACCGTCCGACCTCGGGCTTCGGTTGCCGGTAGGCATCCACCATCTTCTGATACACGCTCCAGACCAATTGAACCGGCTCATACTCCGGCTCCTTGAACAGGTCTTCAAGCTTGGTCTTCTGCTTTTCCGTAGCCAAGGATAGTCCCGTGGTCAGCGTTCGCCTGCACTTGTAAAGCGGGTCATCCTTGCGTCCTCGACGCCCATGTTGCTCACGTTGAATCCGTTGCCGGGTCTGGTCCAGCGCCTCGGAACCTAGTTTGACTACATGGAATGGATCCAACACCTCCACCGCGTGGGGTAGCTCCTCGACGGCAGCTGTTTTGAAGCCGGTGAAACCGTCCATTGCGACGACTTCAATGCCCTGTTTCCATTGTTCTTCTTGATCAGCCAGCCAGGTTTTGAATACAGCTTTGGATCTTCCAGGGACCATGTCGATCAGTCGTGCGGTACCGGTGCCGTCACGCACCGCGGTGAGGTCCACAATCACGGTGACGTATTTGTCGCCGGTTCGGGTATGCCGCCAAACATGTTCATCGACTCCCAGCACTTTGACCCCGTCGAAGCGGGTTGGATCATCAATCAGTAAGCGTTGACCTTCAGCCAGCACAGCCTCATTGGCGGTATTCCAGGTGACGCCGAGGCCTTCGGCAATTCGGGAGACTGACAAGTGGTGGCAGACCAGTCCAACCAGCGCCCAGCGTAGCCCGGTCCTGCTGATTTTCTGGCGTGGCGCTACTGCTTGGGACAGCTCTTCACGCCAGACTCGTTGGCAATTGGCGCAACGGTAGCGGCGGTGTTTGATGACTAGGACAGTGGGACGCCAGCCCAATGGTTCGTGGGCGAGGCGGCGAGTGACGGTATCGCGTGGAATGCCTGCTGCTCCGCAGGTTTGGCGGCTCTTCAGGATTGAGGGTGTAAACGCCGTCTAAACCCACCGGTCTCCAACAACGACCGGGCGATATAGTGCGCCAGATTCTTGAACCCCAACGCGATACCTCGCAGATGCTCCAACCTGCCATTCAAAGCCTCGGTAGGACCATTCGAACTACCAATATGATCAAAGTACGCGAGAATGTCCGTCTTCCTCCTGCGCAGGGTGCCGCCGAGCTTTTTCAGCTCCGGCAACCCTTTCGGTACCTTCGTGCCAACTTCGTTGATCAGTTGCTCCAAGGCCCACCGTCCGACCTCGGGCTTCGGTTGCCGGTAGGCATCCACCATCTTCTGATACACGCTCCAGACCAATTGAACCGGCTCATACTCCGGCTCCTTGAACAGGTCTTCAAGCTTGGTCTTCTGCTTTTCCGTAGCCAAGGATAGTCCCGTGGTCAGCGTTCGCCTGCACTTGTAAAGCGGGTCATCCTTGCGTCCTCGACGCCCATGTTGCTCACGTTGAATCCGTTGCCGGGTCTGGTCCAGCGCCTCGGAACCTAGTTTGACTACATGGAATGGATCCAACACCTCCACCGCGTGGGGTAGCTCCTCGACGGCAGCTGTTTTGAAGCCGGTGAAACCGTCCATTGCGACGACTTCAATGCCCTGTTTCCATTGTTCTTCTTGATCAGCCAGCCAGGTTTTGAATACAGCTTTGGATCTTCCAGGGACCATGTCGATCAGTCGTGCGGTACCGGTGCCGTCACGCACCGCGGTGAGGTCCACAATCACGGTGACGTATTTGTCGCCGGTTCGGGTATGCCGCCAAACATGTTCATCGACTCCCAGCACTTTGACCCCGTCGAAGCGGGTTGGATCATCAATCAGTAAGCGTTGACCTTCAGCCAGCACAGCCTCATTGGCGGTATTCCAGGTGACGCCGAGGCCTTCGGCAATTCGGGAGACTGACAAGTGGTGGCAGACCAGTCCAACCAGCGCCCAGCGTAGCCCGGTCCTGCTGATTTTCTGGCGTGGCGCTACTGCTTGGGACAGCTCTTCACGCCAGACTCGTTGGCAATTGGCGCAACGGTAGCGGCGGTGTTTGATGACTAGGACAGTGGGACGCCAGCCCAATGGTTCGTGGGCGAGGCGGCGGGTGACGGTATCGCGTGGAATGCCTGCTGCTCCGCAGGTTTGGCACCAAGGGATCGGGTTGGTGACGTGGCAGAGGATTTCGGCTTTCGCTGCGCTCAGGTGTTGCCCGATTGCGGTCAGTCCCAAGCCGTCAAGATTGGTGAAAGTGGTGAGGTCTGGTGCGGTGAAGGTAGGATTGAGCAACGTCGAGGTCTTTCGAAAATGGCTAGTGTAGTAACTTCCATTCTTCTGGAAGACCTCGACTTTTTCGTGCTCGGCGACATGCCCGGGAATCGGGGTGTTGGTTTCAGGTGGTTACACTCTTATTCCTGAAGAGCCCGTTAATGAGCGCGAAACCCGGCTTTTCGGTATCCAGCACCTTGTCCATCAGCTCCAGGGTGCGGCGATCGGTGCGCGGGCCATCTTGGGTATCGTTGAACTGGACGATCTTGAACTTGCCGTCTGCCGCGAACTTGAGCTTCGGTGTGGCCGCTGCAGCCTTCTTGGCCGGCGCTGCGGATGCTGCCGTGTTGTTGGCAGCGAGAAGTCCGGTAAGCGCGGCAGCTGTGCTGCCGATCAAAACTCCGCGACGGGGGACAGAAGAATTGCTCACAGGTGTGCCTTCCACATGAATAAGCTGGCCAGCATCAATTATTGGCCGACAACCACTAGAGCGTAGAGCTGGCTAGTGACCAGACCATGAACGTTGGTAGTCGCTCCCTGCCCCTGCGCGTAAATAAAACGGCGGAACATGCACCTTCGGCATTCCAGTCGATTCGGGCGTGCAACAGCTCACAAGATTTGTCGAGGCAAGCATCAAACGTCTAATGTTTAAACGTGATCGTCAACTCATCTGAACAGCTCGTCCCGCCCGATGCCCCGCAAGCTCGGAAATCCCCATGGGTAGTTGGTGCCCTTGCCGTCGCCGCGGTAATCCTCGTCGGGTTGAATTTGCGAATGGGTATTTCCTCCGCCTCGCCGCTCTTCCACGAACTGCAGGAAATGCTGGGCTATGGCACCTTTATCGCCTCGATGCTACCCACAATTCCAGTGCTCTGCTTCGCGGTGGCTGGTGCCGCGACCAGCTTGGTGATTCGCCGTACAGGCCTTGAACTGGGCATTGCACTTTCCTTGCTGCTGCTCACTGCTGGCTTGGCCCTGCGAGTTGTCGACTCTACTTGGGCGCTACTGGCAGGCACCGTGGTGGGCATGAGCGGACTGGCTATCTGCAATGTGGCCATGCCTTCCTTCATCCGCGAGCATCACGGGCACCGTTCGGCCTCGATGACCGCCGCGTACACCACAACCATGTCAATCGGTGCGACGTTCGCCTCCGCGGTCAGCATCCCTCTGGCGATGCAAGTCGGATCGCCCACAACCGCCTTGGCTTTGTGGGCGATACCGGCCAGCTTGGCACTACTGGCATTTGTACCCTTGTCATTCTCGGGAAACCGCACAAAGCCCGCTGTGGGCGCGCATGTCTCGCCTTGGCCGTTGCTGGCCACTAGCAAGGGTTTGCTATTCACCACGGTCTTCGGAATTCAGTCGCTGCTGGTTTACACGGTGGTTAGCTGGTTGCCGCACATTCTCATCTCCCGCGGGCTGGAGCCGGCCGCCGCCGGGCTGATGCTCGGAATCGTGCAGGGAGTGAGCATCCCTGCAGTCCTGATTATGCTGTGGATGGCTTCGAAGCCGGGTTGGCTGCGCAGCGCTTTCTTGCTGACCACGAGCTGCTCGGTACTCGGCTTTTTGGCCCTGCTGGTTCTGCCCGTTGAATTGTCCTTGATCAGCTCGATCCTCATCGGACTGGGATTCGGCGTTTTCCCGCTGGTGATGCTTATGCTCAGCCGCAGTGGTGGAAGCGCGGAAGAAACCACGGCCCTGTCGACGGTGGCTCAGTCGGTAGGCTACTTGATTGCGGCCCTTGGCCCGTTTGCACTTGGTCTGATGCAAGGCGCCTTGGGATCCTGGACCTTGGGACTGGCAATCGTGCTGGTCTTCGCGGTGGTTCAGCTGGTGTTCTGCTTCAAGCTCGGAGGCCTGCGCACCGAGGCCGATTCCCGGCAGTTGGTCGAAGTTGACGGTTCAGCCGAAGTGGAGAAATCATGAGTAACATGCCAATGCGCCCGCCGCTGGCCGATGAGGTCGTTGCCCGGTTGAGCGATGCAGTAACGCAAGGACGCTGGGCGGTGGGGGATCGCATTCCGGCGGAACCGGAGCTGATCGCCGAACTGGGTGTTTCGCGCGGTACGCTGCGCGAAGGAATCAAGGCTCTGGCGCGCACGGGCATGTTCGAGGTGCGCAGGGGAGACGGCACTTATGTGCGGGCCACCAGTGAAATCAGCGGAACCGCGCAACGTGTATACCGGGAACACTCCGACCAGGACGTGCTGCAGGTGCGTTTTGCTTTGGATACCCAGGCCGCACGGCTCGCTGCGAAATCCTCTGATGCGCAGGTGATCCAGCGCTTGCGTACCCTGCTGCGTCAGCGAAGCGATGCCTGGCAGGAACAGGACTACCTAGCATGGTCGCAGGCTGACTGGCAGTTCCACCTTGAAATGGCGCGTGCATCCGGAGTTCCGCTGCTGCATGAGATTTACGAGAGCTTCGGCGCTGTCTTCTACGGTACCAAGATGGCCCAACGACTAGCTGACGGTTTCGACGGTTGCCTTCGCGAGGGGCACGAGTCCCTGGTGGATGCCATCGAAGCCGCCGACGACGAAGCGGCAGCTCGGACAGTCGTTGCGAACCTCGATTACTGCATGAGCTGGATGCCGTAGTTTTTTACCGCGCGGCCCCGAAGCTGCACTTTGCCACTTGCCTGAATGGATTTTTTCAGGACCGTACACTTCGGCCATGAGCCGTCGGGCTTTCGTGAGAAGGAAATTCAATGGGGAATGAGTGAGGTTTTCCGTCCTTACAGGCAGAGCAACCGTGGGCGTGTCAGACAACGGGGCGCTCTCAAATTGGTTTTTGCGATCAGTCGGTGCAGTGGTGTCTTGTGATCGATTAAATTGGCGATCAATAGATGCCGAGACAGAAACTCCGGATTTGAGCCTGATGCCTATGCCGCTCCCTGCTTGTTCTTGAGCCGAACCTGTCGGCGCATATTGGTAGGCTCGACTTGTACGAAATGAAGGGATGGATCATGGCATTGACAACTTCACTGGCCGGCCGTGTTCGCAACACCAGCTTGCCTAAGAGCCACGCACTTCTGCCCTTGCTTGAGGCGATCGTGAACAGTATCCAGGCGATCGATGCGCAGAACGGAAACTCGGACTATCGCGGCCGAATTAGTGTGAGCGTGCATCGCAATGCGCAGCCTGAGTTCGACCTGGGACAAGGGGGACTGGGGCGCTCTCTGCTGGAACCGATCGTCGGCTTCTCCGTGGAAGACGACGGTGTTGGATTCACTTCGCAGAATATGAAATCTTTCGAGACGTTGGACAGCGATTACAAAGCTAGCCTTGGTTGTCGGGGCGTCGGTAGGCTGCTCTGGCTCAAGGCCTTCGACAAGATATCAGTTCAAAGTACTTACACGGACGAGGAAGGTCGGCTCACAGGGCGCAACTTTAATTTCTCTGTCGAGGGAGAGGTCGAGCATGAAGTCGACTCGGCGAGTCGCACACAAACGGGGACCGCTGTAAGCCTCCGCGGATTTAAGCGGTCATTTCAGCAGCACGCTCCAAAGGGCATAGAAGCCATCGCTCGAGAGGTGCTCGAGCATTGCATCTGGTACTTCCTTAGGCCGGGCGGGGCTCCCATCGTGACGATCTCGGACGAAGACGAATCGATCTTATTGTCTGACTTGATGGACGAGTTCGTAGCCTCGGAAATGTCGACGACGACGATCGAGGTCAAAGGCCATAAATTCGACATGCTGAGCCTGCGTCTTAGGACGTCAACACGGAACTCAGTGCCACGCCTGCATTGGTGCGCGGCGAGTCGCGTCGTCGTCGAGGAGAACCTGAGCGGAAAGTTGCCTGGACTCCACGGCAAGCTCAACGGTCAAGAATCTGGTGAGTTCGTTTACGCCTGCTACCTGACATCTGCGTTTCTTGACAATCATGTCCGTTCGGATCGGACGGCATTCGATATCAGCGACCATATCGCCGGCGAACTACTCGTGGATGAGCCTTCCTTGGGCGACATCCGTGATCACGTTCTTCAAGAAGTCGCGAGGATCCTGGAGCATCCGCTCAAAGACTCTCGTGAGCAAAGTAAACAACGAATCCACGACTTTGTGAGCAACCGTGCGCCGCGATATCGACCCGTTCTTGCAAAGATTGAGGCTCGTGGAATAACTGTTGAACCGTCGGTCAAGGACTCGGATCTTGAAGTTCAATTACACCGTCACCTTCAGAAGATCGAAGCTGAAGCACTAACGCAAGGACAACAGATTTTTGCGGAAACCGGTTCGGAACCATCTGAAGACTACTCGCTTCGACTTAAAGAGTATCTGGACACTGTTAGTGAGATGAATCAGTCCGACATGGCCGCCTACGTGGCACGGCGTCGTACGGTGCTGGATCTTCTTTCGCGACTGATCCGGGCAGACAAAGAAGGAAAATACAGTCGAGAAGATGCTATTCATTCATTGATTGTTCCGATGCGCACGGAATCTAACGAGGTCAGCTCCGAAGGTTCCAATTTGTGGATTATCGATGAAAGGCTGGCGTTCCACGACTACCTCGCGTCAGATAAAACTTTGAAGAGCATGCCAATCACAAACTCCGATTCGGCCAAAGAACCTGATATTGTCGCTACGCGTCTGACTGGCTCACCCGTGCTCGCAGCGGAAGGACTCAAGCTCCCTTTGCCGTCGATCGTGGTGGTCGAGATTAAACGGCCGATGCGCAAGGACGCGACAGAAGAAAAGAACCCTATCCAGCAGTGCCTCGACTACGTAAAGCGAATTCGCGCTGGTGGGGTGCTCACTGCAACAGGCCGTCCAATTCCTCCGACGCACGAGCCTCCGGCCTTCTGCTACATCATCGCGGACCTCACCGACAAAATGATCGAGCGTTGTGAAGTATCGAATTTGCGACCGACGCACGACGGACTAGGATACTTTGGGTTCAACGACGCAGCCAAGGCATATATCGAGGTCATAAGCTTTGACGGATTGGTCAACGGGGCAACTGAGCGGAACAGGGCCTTTTTCGACAAGCTTGGATTGCCCACCTAGCCATGTAGTGGTGCAACGAAATTATGAGGAGCTATTAATGACGTTGACGCTCGAACCGATCTTGCTGAGTGCCGGCATCAACCCAGCTGAGGTCCAGGTGATACGGCATGCGCACGTCAGAGAGCACGAAGGCTCCGGTTTGCTGGGTATCCACGCTGACTCATCGGACGAGGAAATCTTGAGATATACAAGCCAACAGTCGGCGAAGACACGAGTCTTTCCAGTGGATCCGCCGTCAATCTGGATTGTATTCGTTCGTGAAGGCGGCGATCGGGCACGCTTTTGGTCCATAGTGGAGAATCGCGGGGAGATCGCGAATGATGGGATACTTCGGAAGTTTGATTTGGTTGTTTCGGCACAGATGGCAGACCTAAAAAATCGCCTTGTGATCGGGTGGAGATCGCCGCGAGCTTGGCGGCTAAATGGACTCACTGCGGCGACATACCCAGTCAAAGAGATAGCAGATGCGCGACCGGTGGCTTTCCCAGGCTTCGACCAGCTTGTGTTGGACCACTCGCAACTCCAAGCGGTGATGCGGGAGCACCGCTACGCTTCGTGGCGCACAGCGCTCTCATCGGTGATGGGCGTCTACCTTATTACCGACACAAGTGATGGCCGCCAATACATTGGCAAGGCTGACGGTGCAGAAAATATTTGTCAGCGTTGGAAAGCGTATGCGACCAACGGGCACGGCGGAAACGTCGAGTTGCGCGGCCTCGAACCGACAAATTTTCGTTTCTCGCTGCTACGAGTGTTTGACCCCACGACGCCGTTGCGGGAGATCGATACAGCGGAGAGTCATTTCAAGCTCGCCCTAGGTACGCGCAAACATGGGCTGAACCGCAACTGATGGAATACTAGAAGACCAAAGGGCAACTGACGTTGGACGAATGATGGATCAATTACGTGCAGAGATCGGGATGGTTGGATGAGGGTTAGTTACTACGTTACTCGGCATCGTCATCGTTCAGCTATTCAATTACAGGGGTAAACCTCTGTAGATGGACTAAAGCCCAACTAGAGCAAGCGACGGTTGTATATCGCGAACTGTGTAGTTCGATTGTCGTGTTGAACGATCCGCTAGACCGAATCAATGCGTTTCTTGCCATGCATCCAGATGGCGATATCGAGTGTGCGCAGCAGGCTGAGGTGCCTGGCTTCAGGTACGCTACTGCGCAACTGACGAGCGAATTCGGTCACGACGATGAGGCCTTCGATCTGTAGGTGCATCGCCTGCCACCATTGGACCCAGTAAGTGGAGTCTGCTGAACCGAGCTCGCGCATGACTACGCTGTCCTGAATCGGAACAAGCGCGGGACGCTTGCGGGCCATAAGTTTGCTGACGGTAGTTGCTCCCATTTTCCATAGGTTACCTTCCTCATCGCGTCGCAGGAGATTCCAAAGCTCCTGTAGTGCGGACTCGGATTGGTACATTTCAGCTGTGCACCCTAGATCCTCTATCGCCAGTTGCGATGGGATTCTCTCCAGTACTTCGGTCAAGGCTGACGCGCGTTTTGTGAGGATGGTCCAGGCCGGTCGTGGTGGAACGTTAACGGAGAGAAAAGAAACTGCGACAAGATCGGTTGCGGTGATTACGTTGGGACTATCGTCGGGTGTGCCGAGATGCTCGAAGCGTCTGCCGATGGCGGGCCATTGCCCAGAAACTACCGGGTTACTTCCGGTGAGATAGGTGCGAAGGTATCCGATCGCGCGTTCCGACGGGGTTACAGAGCCATCAGCTTGTACGTTGCTAAATTGGCCTTTTATGTAACTCCATACATCGTGGCCGAGTGATTGTGCGGTATGCAAGATCGTAGGTCGTCCTTCAATATCGTCAGTAATTTTCGCGCCTAGGTTACGGATCTAATTTGTAGTACCGGTCATGCTGTTACCTGTATGAGGGTTTGATTTCTAGGCATGATCGAGCTCAACTATCGGCTGCTAGTTCGCAGGAAATATTCTCTCAGGACAGATTGCCTAGAAATTGCGGTATTTGTCGTAGAAATCGTCGTTGCGCAAATTACATTCATTGCTAATGTCCTCAGGCTACTAGTTCACGTGCTGCAAATAGCTGAACCTCGTGAATGATAATGATTTCTCGAACAAGCTCAGCAGTATGCAGTCATGAGTACGGAGCAATCCGGTCTTGTGGGCAGGAAAACAAATTTAGGTCCGTTAGATTCCGAATCGTCGGAATCTAACGGACCTAAATTTCTGTTTCACCTTTATTACTTAGTTGTATTACACGGCCTTCATGCGTGACACGTTCTCCTGCACCACAGCTTTGAAGTCGCCACCGGATGCCGCAAAGGTATTGCGCTGCAGCTGGTATTCGGCACCGCGTTCTATGAGCCGGATTATGCCCTGTAATTCATCGGTGCAACCCAACTGTTCCGCTACCGGTGCAAGTCGCTTGACCTCTGCACGAAGATGATCGGTCACCAACATCTCATCGCCCTGGGCGTTCAGGATAATGATGGCGTCCAGGCCGTAACGAGCGGCCCGCCATTTATTCTCCACCCGGTACCAAGCCGGCATGACTGGAACCTTGTACCCGGCCTCAATCGCCATCGACATGTCGTGGACCAAGCACTGGGTCAACGCAGTAATGGCTGAGATATCTTCTAAGGAACTCATTCCGTCACAGATACGCATTTCCACGGTACCTAGACGATTGACAGGGCGGACATCCCAACGAATTTCAGAGATATCATCGATAACACCGGTGTGGAGCATATCGGCCACGTAGGCTTCGTACTCCGACCATGAATCAAAGTGGAAAGGAATCCCTGCGGTTGGCAGCTGCTGGAACATCAGTGCACGCTGCGAGGCATAGCCGGTGTCTTCTCCACCCCAGTAGGGGCTGGAGGCGCTGAGTGCTTGGAAATGTGGCTGGTAGTTGATCAGACCATCGGTGATTGGCAGTGCCTTGTCACGGTCATCGAGTCCTACGTGTACGTGAATGCCGTAGATGACCATTTGCCGTCCCCACCATTGGGTACGGTCAATCAGGTTTGCATAACGCTCTTTGTCGGTCACTGGCTGAGAGATCGGCGCGGCGAAGGGATGCGAACCAGCGGAATACAAATCCACTCCGTGTTTAGCAGCCACTTCATTGAGCATGCGCACGTTGGTGCGTAGCTCTTGCGCAGCCTCTGCCACGGTGTTGTGAACCCCGGTGACTACCTCAACGGTGTTCATCAGCAGTTCGGGCTTCACCGTGGGGTGCTCATCCTCGCTGCCTAGCCCTGCGTCTTCCTTGAGCTGATCAAGGATTTTTTCGGCGACCGAACACAAGTCCGCACTTTCGCGATTGACCAAAGCGATTTCCCATTCAACACCAATGGTGGACTGAGAAGACTTGGCGAACTCGATTTTCTGCACGGCGCTCCTAATGCTGACGTCTCGGACGGAAGACTCCGGAGCCGAATAAAATTAGACGGTTAAACCATCGAATTATTCGAAGGCCTTCCATTCTTTTTGTAAGTTTTGCGCCACCCCTGCCAAGACATTTATCCGGTGGGAGGTGCATCACTATAGATTAGTGCGGTTCCACCTCGACGGCCACACGATTCTGACCGACACGGGCAAGAATGAGTGTTGCGTGCTTCTTGGCCGACTTCGGGGCACCAGCGAGCAAGATGCGGCGCAGCTCCTCGGGCAGCACATCCACTCCGCGCTTTTTGATATCCAAGCTGCCAATGCCGTTGGTCTTTACCCAGGACTTCAACTTCTTCACGTTGTAGTCGTGGACTTCTAGCACCTTGAAACCTCGGGCGAATGGGGTCTCTAAATGCTCTGCGTGCGTGAAGTAGGCGATGTGCTCGTCCAGCAAGTGTCCACCGGTTGATTCGAGCAGGGTGGAAATCAGGTGCGAGCGAATCACCGCACCGTCTGGTTCATAGAGGTGTGCTTGGAGTTCGCCGACGGGAGCCAGTGGATCCTGATTCACAGTGAGCTCGCTGGTCAGTTCGTGAGCGCCGGTCTTGTCGATGACCAGCGCCGCACGGGCCACGTCCGGGCGTTTCAGCTTGCCGAACCACAGACCTGCTTCCACGACCGAGCCGTGATCGGAAATCCACACGGCTTCGGCGCCGTGGGGGATTGCTTCATGGGGCAGTCCTGGGCCTAGCTTCACTCCAACATCAAGGCCTGAGTCAACGAGCTTCTCAACAAACGATAGGGGAGGCGAGAAGGCCTCGGGGTCAAAGAGTCGTCGTGTACTGCCTGCTACGTCGGTGCGACGGGCTGGGTCTAGCCAGACACCGTCAATACCGGTGAGGTCTACGTCTTCAGCGCTTCCATGAACTACACGTGCTTCCTCAAAAGGCATCAAGTTCAGCGTGGTGGCCGCGGCAGTTGTTTCGTCTTGCTCAACTGCGGTGACCTTGAGCCCGGCACTGGCCAGGGCGATGGAGTCCGCGCCGATGCCGCATCCCAGGTCTGCCACGTGAGTGCTACCGGCCTGGACAAATCGACGAGCGTGAAGCCCGGCGATCATCAGGCGCGTGGCCTGTTCAAGCCCGGCGGGGGTGAAGATCAAGGTGTCGGCGAAGGGGCCAAACTTGACCCGGCCGCGGAAGCGCAGCTCGGCTTGGGAGATCACTGCTCGCACTACCTGGGCGTCATGCCCTTCCTTGCGCAGTTTTTCGTTCAACGACCACGCGGCATCCTTGGTCGCCACCATGGACGGGTCGACGGTCGCTAACAGAGTCCACCCCTCGGGGGAGAGGAGCGCAGCGAATTGGTCGTTGAGTGTTGAATCATTTGAAGCCTGGGCCATGGAACAAGCCTATCGTTATCTGGCTCCGTTCCCGGCGTTCAGGTTTCGGAGGCTTCGCGGTGCGTACGGCGGACGCATTGTGACAAATGCGCGTCATATTGAAACGTGGTGCTGGGTGCTCTAAGGCCTGGTGAAAAGCAGCGGGAGTAAGTGCTGTTTCCGGGTTCGGCATGCATGCCGGGTCGGAAGAACGTGAAGTTGGCCTACCCCTAGGGCAAGAGGTGCTAACTCTTAGTGCGTCAAGGCCAAGTAAAGCATGATTCTTGGAGGGGGCATCTGCTTTCCTGGTCACGGGATGAACGGCCAATGCTTTAGCCTCTCCGGCCCGCAACGCGGGGCATCGAAAGCTTTAGTGCTCGGTAGGCGGCTTCTTATTTATCGGGGAGAGGCGCGCTGACTTACTGCCCGCTGTGGCGCACGTCGCATCAACCCCACCTTGCCGTGTTGTATGTCACCTGTGAGCAAAGTATTCCTAACTGAAGACCTTCCCAAGGTCCCGCAACGTGGCGGCGACCTAACGGACACAACATCAACAGGCACTAAACAGGAGAATCAGCTCAAACGCGGGCTAAGCAGCAGGCACCTGCAAATGATCGCCATTGGAGGTTCCATCGGCACCGGACTGTTCGTTGCCTCGGGTGGATCCATCGCCCAAGCCGGTCCCGGCGGGGCACTGGTAGCTTTCGCCGCAGTAGGGCTGATGGTCTACCTGCTCATGCAGTCCCTGGGCGAGATGACCGCCAAGATCCCCGTTGCGGGATCCTTCCAGACCTTCGCCACCCGCTTCGTCTCTCCATCCTTCGGCTTTGCCATCGGGTGGAACTACTGGTTCAACTGGGCTATCACCGTGGCGGCCGAGCTGGTGGCCGCTGGAATCGTCATGAGCTTCTGGCTGCCGGATGTTCCCGGTTGGGTCTGGGCCGGAGCGTTCCTTGCCGTACTGACCCTGCTGAACGCCATGTCCGCCAAGGCCTTCGGCGAAGGAGAATTCTGGCTGGCGCTGATCAAGGTAGTCACCGTGATTGCCTTCATTCTCGCTGGCGTCCTGATGATCTTCGTAATTCTCGGAAGCCATACTGATCCACTAGCCAACTGGACCGAAGGCAAAGACGTCTTCCATGGAGGATGGATCTCCATCGTGGCAGTCTTCATGATTGCCGGCTTCTCCTTCCAAGGCATCGAACTGGTAGGCGTCGCCGCAGGCGAAGCCAAAGATCCGCGCCGAGAAGTGCCCAAAGCCGTGCGCACCGTCTTCTGGCGCATCATGCTCTTCTACATCGGCGCCATCTTCATCATCGGTACCCTGGTGCCGTTCACCGACCCGAGCCTGCTGGCCAGCGGAGAAGCCGATGTCGCTTCCTCTCCATTCACCTTGGTCTTCGAGCGTGCCGGCATTGCCTTTGCGGCCGCTGCCATGAATGCAGTGATCCTGACCGCCATCCTCTCGGCAGGCAACTCCGGGCTCTACGCCTCGACGCGCATGCTCTATTCCATGGCCCATGATGGCAAGGCACCGAAGATCTTCGGGCGCACTAATAAGCGCGGAGTGCCCATGGCAGCCTTGCTGGCTACCGCAGGCGTAGGACTATTCGGTTTCCTGACCGCCTTGATTGGCCAGGGTGCCGCCTACGCGTGGCTGCTGAATGTCTCCGGACTATGCGGATTCATTGTCTGGGTGGGTATTGCCGTGTCCCATTACCGCTTCCGCCGCGGCTACAAGGCCCAAGGCTTCGACCTGTCTGACCTGCCCTACCGGGCGCCATTGTTCCCATTGGGTCCCATCGTTGCCTTCGTAATGCTGCTGGCTGTGATTGCCGGTCAGAACTATGAGGCGGTGGCCGCTGGACGGGGCTTAGAAGTGCTCTCGGCCTACATCGGGTTGCCGCTGTTCCTGGGGCTGTGGCTGGTGCATCGGCTGGTCACCAAGTCCAAGGTGGTCAAGCTTTCGGAGATGGATTTGTCAGCTCCTGCGGACATCGAGGAATCGGCCAAGGTGCGCTCTGCGCGAACCGGTGTGACGAACTAGGGCTTTCATTAGCACTCGCCTTGACCGAGTGCTAATGCTCGTCCTAAAGTCAGTGGTGGAAGTTCTGCACGCAAGTGCGGGCAGAACCACCGCCTGACTGGATACCACCAACTGGCACCGCGACGACGGTTGGTCCAATGCCATAGGGCGCACCCCTACAACCATTGGTTCATACACGAAAAGGAGAGACCATGTCTGTCTCCATCAAGCCGCTCGAAGACCGCATTGTCATCAAGCAGGTCGAAGCCGTAACCACCACCGCTTCGGGCCTGGTCATCCCAGACTCCGCTAAGGAAAAGCCACAGGAAGGCACCGTAGTTGCAGTAGGCCCAGGCCGCATCGACGACAACGGCAACCGCATTCCTCTGGACGTTGCTGAAGGCGACGTAGTCCTGTACTCGAAGTACGGCGGAACCGAGGTCAAGGTCGGCAACGAAGAGTACCTGGTGCTCTCGGCTCGCGACGTACTGGCAGTCGTCGTAAAGTAACGCCAACCTCTTATAAGTTTCAGGAGAAAATGCATGGCTAAGCAGCTAGCATTCAACGAGGAAGCGCGACGCGCCCTCGAAGCGGGCATTGATAAGCTCGCAAACACGGTGAAGGTTACCCTCGGCCCACGCGGCCGCAATGTGGTGCTTGCCAAGACCTGGGGCGCCCCAACCATCACCAATGACGGTGTCACCATTGCTCGTGACATCGATCTGGAGGATCCATACGAGAACCTTGGCGCGCAGCTGGCCAAGGAAGTAGCTACCAAGACCAATGACGTAGCAGGTGACGGCACCACCACCGCCACCGTGCTCGCTCAGGCACTGGTCAAGGAAGGCCTGAAGAACGTCGCCGCTGGCGCTGCTCCAGGCGATGTCCGCAAGGGCATTGAATTGGCTACCGAGATTGTCTCCGAAGCATTGGCCGCTAACGCCGTTGCCGTGGAAGACAAGGTTGCCAACGTAGCTGCGATCTCCGCACAGTCCGATGAAATCGGTGAACTGCTGGCCAAGGCCTTCAAGACCGTTGGCACCGATGGTGTCATCACCATTGAAGAGTCCTCGACCACCGCTACCGAGCTGGTCTTGACCGAAGGCATGCAGTTCGACAAGGGCTACCTCTCGCCTCAGTTCATTACCGACCAGGAGCGCCAGGAAGTTGTCCTGGAAGACGCCCTGATCCTGATCAACCCTTCCAAGATCTCCACCGTGGCAGAATTCCTGCCGCTGCTGGAAAAGGTCCTGGAAGCCAAGAAGCCACTGCTGATCATCGCTGAAGACGTCGAGGGCGAAGCCCTGTCTACCCTGGTGGTCAACAAGCTGCGCGGCTTGCTGAACGTGGTTGCCGTCAAGGCTCCAGGCTTCGGCGACCGCCGCAAGGCCATGATGCAGGATCTGGCGATCCTCACCGGCGCCCAGGTTGTCTCCCCGGAACTGGGCCTGTCCCTGGACCAGGTTGGCACCGAGGTGCTCGGCTCGGCCCGCCGCGTAACCGTCACCAAGGATTCCACCACCATCGTTGATGGCGCTGGCACCGAGGAAGATGTTGCAGAGCGCGTAGCCCAGCTGAAGGCAGAGCTGAACCGCACCGATTCGGAGTGGGACCGCGAGAAGCTTTCCGAGCGCCTGGCCAAGCTGGCCGGCGGCATCGGCGTGATCAAGGTGGGCGCTTCCACCGAGGTCGAGCTGAAGGAACGCAAGCACCGCATCGAGGACGCAGTGTCCTCCACCCGTGCAGCTCTGGAAGAAGGCATTGTTGCCGGTGGCGGTACCGCACTGGTAGATGCACTGGCTACGCTGGATACCGATGCCCGCATCGCATCAGCTGAAGGCGACGTAGAAGCAGGCGTAGCGATTGTTCGCCGCGCACTGGTGCAGCCGCTGTTCTGGATCGCTACCAACGCCGGCTTCGACGGCGCAGTAGTCGCTTCCAAGGTGGCGGAATCGCCAGCCAACGAAGGCTTCAACGCCAAGACCGGCGTCTACGAGAACCTGCTCCACGCAGGTGTCATCGACCCGGTCAAGGTCACCCGTTCGGCACTGCGCAACGCAGCATCGATCGCAGCCTTGGTTTTGACCACCGAGACCTTGGTGGCCGAGAAGGTTGAAGCAGCTGACGAGGCACACAGCCACTAAGGCTTGAGCCAGTCACGCAAGCAACGCTTCGTGAACGAAAGCCGCTGTTGATTCCAGGATTAGATTCTTGGAACCAACGGCGGCTTTTTCAATGCCATTACACCTGATGCTGGTATCCAGGAGCCGGGGGAGCGGTGCCTGCTTCGCGTTGGCAAAGGGGTTGCCGAATAGGTGCCAAAGATCCTGGATGGTCACTGCCAACGTCTCATCGGAGCCAAGCCACCACGTTATTGAACAAGGTTCTCGAAAATCCTCGGCTAAACCACAGCAGGTCAGCACGATACCGGTAGCAATATAGCCGGATTCACAACGCAGAATCAGCGGAATTCCGGGGCTGGAACGCACTGGGTTGGTATGATGGTTGGTTGTCTGACGTGAATTGAAAACTCAACGCCGAGGACAAGCCAAGTCCCCGACGGAAGTGCAGTCTGTGAGCCAAACCCTGAAACAGCCTCGGAATAGCACTGAACGTGCAGGTTTCCGAGTCGATTTGCAGGGACTTCGCGCCCTCGCAGTCCTGCTGGTGATGTGTTATCACATCTGGTTCTCCAAGGTCTCCGGCGGTGTCGACATCTTCTTGATGCTCTCCGCCTTTTTCCTCACTTCATCCACTGCACGTCGAATCGCCCGCGGGCAGCGTCCACCACTGGTAGATGGCTGGCTGCATCGATTCTCCCGGCTGATCCCGCAAGCCGCGGTGGTGATCATCGGCGTGGTCATTGCCGCTTGGATCATCCTGCCAAGCACACGTTGGCTGGAGCTGATTGACCAGTCCAGCGCTTCGCTGTTCTATTGGCAGAACTGGTACCTCTCGGATCACCAGGTGGACTACTACGCTTTCAATACCGCCTCGGCATCCCCGCTGCAGCATTTCTGGTCTTTGTCTGTCCAAGGACAGATTTTCATCCTTTGGCCGCTGGTGCTTGCCGGCAGCGCGTTGATCTGGAAAAAGTTCTTCTCCCGCCACAACTTCGCTTGGGTGGCCGGTAGTGCTTTCGGTGCCATCTTCATTGGTTCCCTGGCGTTCTCTATTTACATCACCGCCACCAACCAGCAGGTGGCTTACTTCCACACCGGCGCGCGCCTATGGGAATTCGCCCTCGGTTCGCTGCTCGCCTTGGCATTGCCGTGGCTCTCCAGCCTGCCCGAGAAGATCCGCCGCTTCGGTGGCTGGGCCGGCCTGCTCACCGTCATTGGCAGCGGAGCCGTACTGGATGTCCAAGGGCAGTTCCCGGGCTTCATGGCCCTGGTTCCTACAGTGGCGGCAGCCCTGGTTATTGCCGCCCCGGCACCACGCAGCTGGACCAACCCGTCGGGACTGCTTTCCCTGTCTCCGCTGGTGAAGCTGGGCGACCTGTCCTACGGCATGTACCTGTGGCACTGGCCGTTGCTGGTCTTCTACCTAGAGGTCTCCGGAAAACAGAAAGCATCCTTCCTGGCAGGTACGGTGCTGATCCTGGTATCCATCGCCGCCTCGTGGTGCGCCACCAAATTCATTGAAAAACCGGCTATTGCATGGCAGGCCAGCGCAAGTTTCTCACGGTTGATTCCGCAGAGCGGTTTCAAGCTGATCGCCCAGTTTGCAGCGGTTGCCGTGGGCCTTGGCGTAGCTAGCCTTCCGGTCATGGCGTGGGAGAACAACGTCGAGCACCGCCGTGCTATGGCAGCTGCGCAGACCGCCACCGACAACCCCGGGGCGAACGCCACCGAGGGCTGGGATCCTTCGCCAACATCCCTGGTGCTGCCGCTGGCTACCGAACTGGATAGCGAATGGCAGACCCCCGGCGAAGTCTGCGAAGGGGCCGCAGCGCCAGATGATGAGCGCATCCGGTTCTGCGAGCAGGGTGGCACCTTTGACGGGGGAGCACCGGACCTGGTGCTGCTGGGCGACTCGCATATGCAGCACTGGTCTGCAGCTGCCTCGGCGATGATCGAGGAAGCTGGCGGAAGCTGGATCCTGGTCTATGAGCCAGGTTGCCGCTACGGCTCGGATGCCGACCGGGTGAAAGAAACCTGTTCTG
Source organism: Glutamicibacter arilaitensis Re117 (assembly GCF_000197735.1). Taxonomy (NCBI): domain Bacteria; kingdom Bacillati; phylum Actinomycetota; class Actinomycetes; order Micrococcales; family Micrococcaceae; genus Glutamicibacter; species Glutamicibacter arilaitensis. Next base: position 2,551,099 of record NC_014550.1, on the reverse strand, counting down.
ACTTCCAGGACGCCGCGCAGGACTACGTTGCAGACCTGGCGCCGGAGATGGTGCTGACCACCGCCAGCAAGACGGTGGCCCGGCCCGACGCGATGCTGCGCAGCCCCGGGGAGCAGGAGATCCTGGTCGATAACTACGAAGCGATGATCCAGCCGCTGCTGGATGCCGGCAGCCGCGTAATTGCGATGCGCGATACCCCGCGCTATTCCTACTCTATTCCAGAGTGCGTTGATTCCAATAAGGACAACTTCGCCAACTGCGATGGTTCGGTTGGCTACGCCTTGAACAGCGTGAATCCGGTAGAGAAATTCCTAGACTCAAGGGATTACGGGGATCAGGTTGTTTCCCTCGACATGACGGGGTTGCTCTGCCCTGAGGGGGTCTGCAAAGCTGTCATTGGCAACGTCTTGACCTACCTGGATGATTCGCACCTGTCCAAGACTTTCGTGCTCAGTGCCAAGAACCAGTTCGCCTCCTCATTCAAGGAAGCAACAAACTGGGAATAAGTCACCCGGATACCGGATAGAGCATGAGGTTGAACACAGTGCGCCGAGTAGGAATAACCGGAACGCCAAAAGAGCTCTACCATTTAACCAACCTCCGCTGTCGCCCCGAAAGGTTCCCACGTGACTGAGTTCAACCCCTTTGCCTTTGAAGGACTCACCTACGACGACGTTCTGTTGTTGCCTGGCCCGACGGATGTGATTCCCTCGGAAGCGGACACCACCACTCGCTTCACCAAGCGCATCAACATCCAGGTGCCTATCAGCTCCGCTGCAATGGACACGGTGACCGAAGCACCCATGGCAATCGCGCTGGCACGCCAGGGCGGTATCGGCGTGATCCACCGCAACCTTTCCATTGAGTCCCAGGCCAAGCAGGTTGACCAGGTTAAGCGCAGCGAGTCTGGCATGATCACCGACCCAGTCACTGTGCACCCAGGTGCCACCTTGGCTGAATGGGATGAGTTGTGCGCTCAGTACCGCGTCTCCGGTCTGCCAGTGGTAGATGAGAACCGCAAGCTGTTGGGCATCATCACCAACCGCGACACCCGCTTTGTTCCTCGCGAACGCTACATGACCACCAAGGTCTACGAAGTGATGACCGGCATGCCGCTGGTTACCGCTCATGACGGTGTAGCTCCAGAGAAGGTTATCGAGCTCCTGTCCAAGAACCGCATCGAGAAGCTTCCACTCATCGATAACGACGGCAAGCTCACCGGCTTGATCACCGTCAAGGACTTCGACAAGGCCGAGCAGTACCCGCTGGCGACCAAGGACGAGGAGGGCCGTCTGCGTGTTGCAGCTGCTGTCGGCTTCTTCGGCGAAGGCTACGAGCGTGCCATGACCCTGATCGACGCCGGCGTTGACGCGCTGGTAGTCGACACCGCCAACGGCCACTCCCAGGGCGTACTGGACATGATTGCACGCCTGAAGAAGGATCCAGCCGCTGCACACGTGGACATCATCGGCGGCCAGGCAGCCACCTACGATGGCGCCAAGGCGCTGATCGACGCTGGCGCGGATGCCATCAAGGTTGGCGTGGGCCCGGGCTCGATCTGCACCACCCGTATCGTTGCCGGCGTGGGCGTTCCACAGGTTACCGCCATCTACGAAGCAGCCAAGGCAGCAATCCCAGCTGGTGTTCCTGTGATCGCTGACGGCGGCCTGCAGCACTCCGGCGATATCGGCAAGGCACTGGTTGCCGGTGCCGACTCGGTCATGCTCGGCTCCCTGCTGGCAGGTACCGCAGAGTCCCCAGGCGATCTGGTCTTCATGGGCGGCAAGCAGTTCAAGGCCTACCGCGGCATGGGCTCGATGGGCGCCATGGAAACCCGAGGCAAGAACACCTCGTACTCCAAGGACCGCTACTTCCAGGCTGATGCTCCTTCCAACGAGAAGCTGATCCCAGAAGGCATCGAAGGCCAGGTTCCTTACCGCGGCCCGCTGTCGGCAGTAACCCACCAGCTGGTAGGCGGCCTGCGCCAGACCATGTTCTACGTCGGTGGACGCACCGTTCCAGAGCTGAAGGCACGCGGCAAGTTCGTGCGCATCACGGCAGCTGGTCTGAAGGAATCGCACCCGCACGACATCATGATGACCGTTGAGGCTCCGAACTACCGTTCGCGCTAATGCTCATTGAAAAGATCCTGGTGGAATCCGCTCTAGAGCGGATTCCACCAGGATCTTTTCCATTTAATGAGTTCAATTGTGGGAAGCACAGCTGCCACTATGGTGCAGGTTGCCCACAGCTACAGCATCCAGATGCGCAGCCGGTAGCTGAAGTCAGCGCATCCACGCCGAGGCCATAGGCCGACGGGGCTGGCCATCAGCCTTCGACGGATGGCCAATCGCCACGGGTTGCCACGTATTCGAATTGACCGTCCTGGGTTACCACGGTGACAGAGCGCAGGTCCTTGTCCCGCTCACCGATTCGAAGCATCGTATTGCTGCCTACATATGCCAAGTCGGAATGGGCATCGACTTCCCAAGCATAGGGTTCAAGAGTAATCAGCAATTCACCGTATTCGGGGGCTTCGAAGGGAAGCATATGCCCGTGCGGATCCGTTGGGTACCACTTCAAGAAGTCCTTGGGCTCGTCGATGTCCATGACAACGTCCTCCCATCCCTCATTGATGTCATCCATCCATTGCTGCATCTTCTCATCGGCCCAGTCCTGCAGCTCTTTTTTCGAATAGTCCTCGGGTGCCTTCGTAGGTTGCTTCTCCTCAGGTGCTGGCAGTTCCGATGGTTCCAGCTGTTCAGAAGCAGCTTTGACTGCAGGCTTGGACGGCGCGGCCTCTTCAGTACCAGGAGCAGTGCAGGCTGCCAGCCCAAGTAATGCGGCGGCAAGCAGGGGTAAACAGGTCTTTGATGTGCGCACGATTGTCTTTCTGAAGAAGAGCGAAGCGGTGTTGGACCTGAGTCTATGGGAGGGCAGGGACAAAGTTGCCTCGGGAAATGGATACGTTGCCTCATCGTTATCTCATGGATTTTCGTTGGGGACTTGTCCAGAAGCACAGTGCACGAGACAGCCTGCACCCCGGACCCCACGTAGAATGAAAGCTCGGCAATACCTCTCGGTGCGCGGGAACCACCCGCAAGTGAGTGACCGTCAACGAAGGACATCAATTTGGGCCAGCCAGCCAACCTGAAGAAGCAAACCCGCCAGCGTATGGAACGCACGGGGGAGAGCTACACCACCGCGCGCAAGAACATCTTGGCCGGCAAGCCCGAAAGTCCTCGGGCTGCCCGCGCTGCCGCCGCACGCGACTATGCCAAGGAAGCACGCGACAAGGCCAAGGCCCAGGAGCAGAAGGGCAAGAACGCTCCGGCTGCCGCACCGGCCGATGAGTTGCCTGAATACCCGGCCCCAGAAGATGTCGTGCAGTATGACGCCGCACTGTGGCACCGCGTCTTGGTCCAGGCTGGCGTCATCAACAAGCACACCGGCCAGCCACTGAGCCAGGCCCTGCTGTCTGGCCTTGCCGGCGGTATCGGTTTCATGGCCTTCACCCATGAGGGCGCGGAAGAAACCGCAGTCACCCTGGTGACCCGCCACAACCCTGAGCCCTACACCCAGAATCTGCTGGCCCGCTGCGGTGCCACGGTTACCGAACGCACTACCGGCTCAGCCGAACGCGCCGTGGAATACATGGACGCCGCACTGGATGCAGGGCGAGCGGTCGTGGTCCGCGTAGCCATCAGCGCACTGCCATGGATTGATGGCAGCACCGTTGACGAAGCCGAGACCCTGGATCTGGTAGTAGTCGGCGAGCACAAGAAGAACCTGCTGGTTGATGACGGATCAGGAGCCCTGAACCTGATCAGCCCCAAGGAGCTGGCCATCGCCCGCGCCATGCGCAAGAAGGAAAAACACTGGCAGGCATGGATCCCATCCTCGCGCTCGCCGAAGGGCCCAACCTTGGCAGCTAATGCTGTTGAAGCCATTGAAGAAACCACCGCACGATTGCTGGGTACCAGCGAGCTGTCCGGGGTTCCAGTGCACTTCGCCAAGAACTTCGGCATCACCGGAATGCACACCCTGGCTGCACGTCTGCGCGATACCGAAGCCAAGACCGGATGGACCCAGATCTTCGCCAGCCAGCAAGCACTGGCCAGCGGCCTGAACCAGCTTGCCGGCTTCTTCTCGGACACGCGTTTCAGCGGCGAAGGCGCCTTGCGCGGCCTGTACTCGGACTTCCTTGCCGAGGCTGCAGAACTTCCAGGCCTCTCGGCCTTGGCAGCGCACGTAGATGCCTACCAGCAGCTGAGCTCCCAATGGGATCAGTTTGCCGATCTCATTGATCCAGAGATCGATTTCGCCAAGCGCGCTGAGCACTTCGCAGTCCTGGCTGATGCGATTGAGCGTCTGGCCCAGGCAGAGGAGCAAGCAGCTACCGCCCTGGCAGCGACTGCCCAGGCCTTGTCGGTCAAGGCTGGCAAGTAAACCTAGCTCAACAAAAGCCCTGCCAGCCGGTGATCTTACTCACCTGCTGGCAGGGCTTTGTGCCACCCAAGTGCCAGCAGTTCCATTAAGTGCTGCCACTGGCAAGTGAATATGGAACAAAGCCAGGAGAGCATCAAAAGCGGGAATATCGTGGAATCTTGGTAACCTAGTTAGGTGAGTAACGAGATTGAGATCGGCCGCGGCAAGCGGGCAACTAAGGCATATTCCCTGGACGACGTAGCGATCGTACCGAATCGCCGTACCCGTGATCCGAAGGACGTTTCGGTGTCCTGGCAGATCGACGCCTTCCAGTTCGACACCCCCATCCTGGGCGCACCTATGGATTCGGTGACCTCCCCGGCTACCGCAATCGCACTGGGCAAGCTCGGCGGCCTGGGCGTGCTGAACCTCGAAGGGCTGTGGACCCGCTACGAGAACCCGGAAGCAGTACTGGCAGAAATCGCCGGTCTGAAGTCCGAGTCGGCAACCCGCAACGACCCGAAGATCACCGCAAAGCTGCAGGAACTGTACTCGGCTCCAATCCAGCCTGAGCTGATTAGCTCGCGCATCGCTGAGATCCGCGACTCCGGCGTAGTTGTCGCCGGCTCGCTGACTCCGCAGCGCACTCAGGAGCACTACAAGACCGTCATCGCCGCCGGCGTGGACATCTTTGTCATCCGCGGCACCACCGTTTCGGCCGAGCACGTCTCGAAGACCACCGAACCGCTGAACCTCAAGCAGTTCATCTATGAACTAGACGTCCCAGTGATCGTTGGCGGCGCAGCCGGATACACCCCGGCCATGCACCTGATGCGCACCGGCGCAGCTGGCGTGCTGGTTGGCTTCGGTGGCGGCGCATCCTCGACCACCCGCCGCACCTTGGGCATCCACGCACCAATGGCAACCGCAATTGCTGACGTTGCAGCTGCACGCCGCGACTACATTGAAGAGTCCGGCGGACGCTACGTACACGTCATTGCCGATGGCGGCATGGGCAACTCCGGCGACATCGTCAAGGCCATCGCCATGGGCGCCGACGCGGTCATGCTCGGTACCGCACTGGCACGTGCCGAAGAAGCACCAGGCGCCGGCTACCACTGGGGCATGGAAGCTGTCCACGAGGCCAGCCCACGTGGCGACCGTGCCAAGATCGGCACCGTCGGTTCCCTGGAGAAGGTCCTTCACGGCCCATCGCATGAAACCAATGGCACCTCGAACCTGGTTGGCGCGCTGCGCCGCTCGATGGCTACCACCGGCTACTCGACCTTGAAGGAATTCCAGCGCGTAGACGTTGTGCTTTCCCCATACGAATCTGATCGCTTCTAAAGCATCTGGCTCTGGCCCCGCCCTCCAAATGGAGGACGGGGCCAGTGCCGTTTAAGCGCCCGGTCTCAACGAATGGGCAAGCAAGTTGGTTCCATGGGGGCCAAATAGGGCGGCAGGGCTAATCTCACGCCCTGCGTATTTCGAGTTCTACGCCAAATAGAAGTACCGTTAGAGTGTGTTTAAAACCGCCCTGAAGCTAAAATGGATCGGCGCACTCATAGCTGCGCTAGCTCTCGCCACCGGATTCGTTCTCCTCTCCGGCTGGCAGTTCGGCATCTCAGAAACCGAGCCACCGGTCAAGATCGATAAGACCGAGAAGCCGGTTGCACTGATTGAGCATCAGGAAGTCGGCAAGGAACTGCTGGGAACCAAAGCAGACCAGATCGTCACCATGGAGGGCGAATTCGTCCCCGGAACTGATCAGCTGGTCGCCCCGCGACTGCAAGATGACCAGCGCGGTGTCTGGGTGCTGACCGAATTCAAGGTCGAGGGCGCAGCCCAGGACGCAGGCATTGCCGTAGTGCGCGGCTGGCAGCCAGAAGCCACCAAGCCCGCTGCAGCCCCAGAAGGCGAACTGGAAATCACCGGTCGCCTGCTGCCTAGCGAAGGCCCGGAATTCCGCGAGGACCTGCGCAGCGCCACCCTGCCCACCGTCGCATCGGCACAGCTGGCCAATATCTGGGACTCAGTCCTCTATGAAGGTTTTGTCACCGCTCACGAAATCACCACCGCCAAGGGCGAGACAGTAGAACAGCCTGGCCTGGAGGCCGTGATTGTCGGACCGCAACCGCAAGAAGGCCAGATCAACTGGCTGAACGTCTTCTACGGCCTGGAATGGGTTCTCTTCGCAGGCTTCGCCATCTTCCTCTGGTACCGCATGGTGCGCGATGATTACCAGCGAGACCTCGATGAAATCGCTGAGCGCGCCGCCGAAGCCCGACGCAAGAACGGCAACGCCACCGAGCCTGGCAACAGCAACGAATAGCATTTCACGCAAACCGTACTTCTTACCGAAATCGGAAGGAACCACCAACGATGTCCAGCACCACCCCGGCACCGAAGCCCCGGAAATTCGGCGGCACCCCTAAGCAGATCCGTGCAGCCGCAACCTTCTACAAGGTCTTCGCTTACATCACCGGTGTGATGCTATTGCTGCTCGTACTGGAAATGATCTTCAAGTACTTCTGGTCCCTGGAGCTGTTCGTAGGCGGCACCCTGGTGGATGGCACCGCAAACGCCATTGGCATGTACAATCGCGCCGAGGTAGCCGGGGGATTGAACCTCTCCTTGGGCATCCTGATTGCCCACGGCTGGCTGTATGTCGTGTACCTGTTCGCTGACTTCCGCCTCTGGTCCCTGATGCGCTGGCCATTCATGCGCTTCATTACCATTGCATTGGGCGGCGTGGTTCCATTCCTATCCTTCTATACCGAAGCCAAGGTCCATGCAGAAGTAGACCGCGAGCTGGCCGCGCATCCAAAGGCCGCTAAGCGCTACTAGCATTTAGCTTCTTTGACTTCCTGAAGGGCGGATCAGTTCACCATAAATGAACTGATCCGCCCTTTGTTTCTGCCAAAAATCCACTAGGTGACGCTGATGACACCACCTTGGCTGTTTCGCGCGGGGCGAACCGCGTAGACTAGTACGGTGACTACAGCTCCCCTAAATCCAGAACATAAGCCGGTTCTGGTCGTCGACTACGGGGCCCAATACGCGCAGCTTATCGCTCGCCGCGTACGTGAGGCCCGTGTGTACTCGGAGATCGTTCCGCACACCCTGTCCACCGAAGCCATTTTGGCCAAGAACCCTGCAGCGATCATCCTTTCCGGTGGTCCCTCCAGCGTTTACGCCGATGGCGCCCCATCCGTTGGGGCCGACCTGTTTGAAGCCGGCGTGCCGGTCTTGGGCATCTGCTACGGCTTCCAAGCCATGGCCAATGCCTTGGGCGGAACCGTGTCGGAAACCGGCCTGCGCGAGTACGGCCGCACCGCAACCACCTTTGATGGCGAAGCACGCTCCATCCTGGCAGGCGCCGCACAGGCTCCTACCGTTTGGATGAGCCACGGCGATGCCGTCTCCAAGGCTCCAGAAGGCTTTGAAGTACTGGCAACCACCGCTGGCGCTCCAGTTGCCGCTTTCGCCAATGAGGCCAAGCGCCTGTACGGCGTGCAGTGGCACCCAGAGGTCAAGCACTGCGAGTACGGCCAGGATGTCCTGGAGAACTTCCTGTACAACGGTGCAGGCCTGAAGGGCGACTGGACCGCTGACAACATCGCTGACGAGCAGATCGAGCGCATCCGCGCCCAGGTCGGCACCGGCAAGGCCATCTGCGGCCTGTCCGGCGGCGTGGATTCCGCTGTTGCAGCTGCCCTGGTGCAGCGCGCCATCGGTGACCAGCTCACCTGCGTGTTCGTCAACCACGGCCTGCTGCGCGAAGGCGAAGCCGAGCAGGTTGAAAAGGACTTCGTAGCTTCCACCGGCGCCAAGCTGTACATTGCCGACGAGCGCGAACGCTTCCTGACCGCTCTGGACGGTGTCACCGATCCGGAGACCAAGCGCAAGATCATCGGCCGCGAATTCATCCGCGCCTTCGAAGCAGCAGAAGCAGCAATCATCGCTGAAGCCGCTTCCGAGGGCGAACCGGTGAAGTTCCTGGTACAGGGCACCTTGTACCCGGACATCGTCGAGTCCGGCGGCGGCGAAGGCACCTCGAACATCAAGAGCCACCACAACGTGGGCGGCTTGCCAGAGGACCTGCAGTTCGAACTGGTTGAACCACTGCGTACCCTGTTCAAGGATGAAGTACGTGCCGTGGGCCGCGAACTGGGCTTGCCTGAAGAAATCGTTGGCCGCCAGCCATTCCCCGGCCCAGGCCTGGGTATCCGCATCATCGGCGCCGTCAACGAAGAACGCCTGTCCATCCTGCGCAAGGCTGACGCGATCGCTCGCGCCGAGCTGACCGCTGCAGGGCTGGATGACGAAGTTTGGCAGATGCCAGTAGTGCTGCTCGCTGACGTGCGCTCGGTAGGCGTACAGGGCGATCACCGCACCTACGGCCACCCGATCGTGCTGCGTCCGGTTTCCTCTGAGGATGCCATGACCGCTGACTGGTCGCACCTGCCATACGATCTGCTCTCGAAGATCTCCAACCGCATCACCAATGAGGTAGATGGGGTGAACCGCGTGGTGCTGGACGTAACCTCCAAGCCACCTGGAACCATCGAGTGGGAGTAAATCCCTAGAAAATTCCCCTGTCTTTTGCCACGTCGTGGCGAGAGGCAGGGGATTTTTTTTATTGTCAATGACTTTGAATATGCTCTGCTGGGGATCACATTTAGAGTGGTACGATTTTTTTCAACAATGACTCTGGATAGGACATATTTACCCTAAATGATGACAAGAAAAGTGTCGGTGGTAGCGCTCCTAGCTGCTGCGGTTCTCGGGCTCAGCGTTTGTGATGATGCCAATGCGGATCAGGACGGACCACTATCGTTTGGTGCACCGGATGGGGACATTGAGAATACCTCCTGCGGGCTGACCGGGCAGCGCAATGGCGTGGCGGATGTTGCTTCGAATATTTCTGATGATCTACTTTGGATAACGGCGGTTGAAGCAGTCGAAGCGAAACATTGGGATACGGTGCGACCCTCCGTGTCTTTGATTGATTCGGGGGACTCAAGCCTGATCGGCTGGAATAATGCAGATCTCGATAGCGTGGACGTCCGCCGTGCAGTCGACAATCTTGTCGCGCTCGATGATCCCTTTGAAGTTCAGCCCGGGCAAAGCGTCCAAGTCGCGTTGGAAGGCGTTGTGGCCGCCAGTGCTGATAACGCAGAAGTGTCCCAACTGCGCATCAGGTACACGACGGATCTCAACTCTGCGAAGAGTTCCGCTGTACTGGGAAATATCCGTTACACCCTGAAAGTCGACACCTGCGATTAGCGCGATTGCGTTGAGCACGAGCCGCAGCCGCAAGCCTGAGCACAAATCGGTTTCATGAAGTTGCGCATCGAATATTCCTCGTGCGCTTCGTGAGAGTTGGAACCCTACGCTGTGAGCATGAGGTTCCGCTTCATGCGCTTAAAACGTGTTTCGCACCCTCGTTCTTGCGCCTTGGTGCACTAACTTGGAAAGAGGCGTATCTGTACCTGTGGTGCGCCCGATTTTGGTCGGTTCAGTGAAGGGAATGACTGTCGTGACTAGTGGACAGAATGCTGCCGCCGAGCGTGTAGCTGCCTGGGTGAAATCCCTGGGGCAAAGTGCCGGTGCGGACACCACCCTGCGATTTGCACCGTCGACCTCCAATAGCATCGACATCACCCATGCCAACCCTTCGGGATTGGCACAGTTCCTTGCCGGACGGCGTACCCGCTTATCCACCCTGCTGCATGACGCGGACCAATACGCGACCGCGCGCCGCACGACCCGCGCGCTGGCAGCCAAGATCAGCGAACTGTGGGAAGAACGCGGCATCGACGTCGGATACCTGGCCGCCGGTGTCGCCAACTGGCGTGCAGTCCATGAAGGCAGGAGCGAGCCAGTCTCGGCTCCGATCATGCTCGGACGCATCACCCTGACCAAGCATGTAGATGCTGATGACTATGATCTTCAGCTGGTTGGCCGTGCCACCGTATCCCCGGCCTTCGTCCGCCAGTTCGAGGCAGACCACAACTCCAAGGTCGACGTTGACGCTGTTGACGCGGCTGCCTATTCCATTGCCCGCTTTGATCCGGTGCGCGGCATGGACGCACTTCGCCACCAGATGGCCGAGGTTCCCGGCGTAGTTGTTGGGCACCGGCTGCTGCTGTCCACCTTCTCTGAACTGATGGACCCAGCCGACCCCGCCAAGCTCTCCGGCTCCCACCCGGTGATCGAAGCCTTGATCCGCCACGACACTGCTGAGAAGCAGGTTGTAAACAGCCCAAGCAGCAAAACTGCCGAGGCTCTGGCCAACCTCGTGGCATCCAAGCCAGGAGCAAGCAAGGCAGACGATGCCAAGAGCGAGGATGCCAATGCGGACTCCGATGACACGAAGAAGCAGGGTGAAGAAGCACCTGCCGCAGAGGCTGCTGAAACCAAGGGCCATGAAGGCTCCGGTTCCCGGCTGAGCCGCGTGAAGAACATCTTGAAGGAGACCGCACGCTCGCGCAAGCAGAGCATTGCATCCGAAGAAACTGCTGCCCGCAAGGTGCACACCGGCACCTCCACCATTGCCAAATCTTCTGATGACCGCGATCCAGAAGATGAACTGTTCTTGCTGGACGCTGATGAGTCCCAGTCAAAGATGCTTGACTACATTGCGGCCGGTGAGTCCGTAGCGATCAGCGCCGCCGCCGGCACTGGTGCCACCCAGACCGCACTGAACGCCGCTGCACTGCTGGCAGCCCAGGGCAAGCGCGTATTGGTGGTTGCAGAACAGCGTTCGGCCGCTGAAGAATTCGTGGCTCGCTTCAACGAGCACCTTGATTCAGGCAGCATGCTGCTGGAACCCAATGAGGATCCAGACGCACTGCGCGCCATGATGACCAAAGCCATTTTGCGCAACGAGCGTGCCACTGAACCGCAGCTGGGTTCCATGTTCAAGCGCCTGCGCGAATCCCGCCACGCACTGCACGAACACGTGAAGTCCCTGCATTCGGTCCGCAGCCGCTGGGGATGCTCGCCATACCAAGCCATGCAGGAGCTGGCACGCCTCTCCGCCCTGGAACAGGCCCCATCCACCACCGTGCGCCTGAAGCGTTCGGTGCTGGACTCCATGGGCCAGCGCGGACACGTCGCCGCACAGCTCAAGCGTGCAGCCCAGCTTGGTGCGTTCTCCAAGGAACACACCACCAGCCCATGGCACGGTGCACCGCTGCGCAATACCGAGGCCACCGAAAAGGCACTGAATCTGGCCAGCGGCTTGGGCCGTGACCTGCCGATCCTGCATGAGCACATGCTGCAGATCGCCGAGCGTTCACAGATCCGCCTGGAAGAAAGCTACGACAAGTGGGGAGACCAACTGCAGTTGCTGGTCGCCGTACGCGGGTCGCTGGATAAGTTCGAGGCTGACATCTTTGAAGGCGATATCGATGATTTGATCGCCGCGACCGCTACCAGCGCTTGGCGCCGCGAGCACGGCGTGGAAATGGGCTCCATTGTCCGTTCCCGCCTGCGCAAAATTGCCAAGGAATATGTGCGTCCGGGCATGCACGTCGCTGACCTGCAGTCGGCACTGCAGGCCGTATCCGTGCAGCGCGATGCGTGGCGTGCCATCGCCACGAGCCAGCGCAACCCACAGGTCCCAGGCGGCCTGCTCGATGTTGAAGCCGGCTACCACGATGCCGGAGCACGCATCGACAAGCTGGCCGAAATGCTGCCGCCTTCGGTGGGTTCGCGCCTGCGCGAAATGCCAATCAAGGAACTGCTGGCAATGATCGCTGCCCTGGTTGAGCGGCGCGAAGATCTGCGCGAGCTGCCGGAACGCACCCTGATCGCTGAACAGCTGGCTGAAGCCGGACTGGGCGACCTGCTTGATGACTTCGCCGATCGTGAGATTGACGCTGATCAGGTAGACAGCGAATTGGAACTCGCCTGGTGGCAGTCAGTCCTGGACGCAATGATTTCCGGGGATGACTTCCTGGCCATGAACGATGGCTCCAAGCTGGAGAAGATCGAGGCTGACTACCGTCTGGCTGACGGCGCGCACATCGCCGCCGGTCCACAGCGTATCCGCTGGGCACTGGCCAAGAACTGGAAGGCTGCACTGGCTGACCACCGCGCCGGCTCCCGCGCACTGCGCGAGATGCTCAAGGGCGGTTCCCCGAGCATCGCCGGGCTGCTGGATCTTGGTGCACCGCTGGCTAATTCGCTGACCCCGGTCATCGTCTCGGCTCCACTGCTGCTGGGCAGCGCCCTGCCAGAGGACGCGAAGTTCGATGCCGTGATCCTCTTGGAAGCCAACTACCTGACCCTGCGCGAGGTCTTGGATGCGATTCGCCGCTCCGACCAGGTCATCGCCATCGGTGATGAAATGCTGGGCGGACCGAAGCGCTTTGAAGTATCCGTGGATCCAACCGCACGCATTCGCGAGCAGGGCGTGGACCGTTCTGCACTGGAAGCCTTGAACCAAGTGCTGGTCACCGGTTCGCTGTCCACCGTCTACCGCGGCATCGACGAGGGCCTGGTAGAGCAGCTGTCCAACACCTACTACGACGCAGCGCTCTCACGCTTGCCAATGGCGGTGAACCTCACCGGCAACTCCTCGATGCTGCGCAGCGAATACGTGCCTGATGCCACCGGCTCGCTCTCCAGCAGTGAAGATGGCGTGCAGACCACTGCCGCTGAGGTAGCACGCGTGGTGGACCTGGTCTTCGCGCACTTCAAGAACCACAGTGGGGAATCGCTGGCGGTCATCGCCTCGAACCGCAGCCACGCCTCGGCCATTGCTGAAGCGATCCGTGTCCAGCTGCCAAACCACAAGTACGCGATGGAATACCTGCGCTCCAAGCGCGAACCATTCGTGGTCACCACCATGGACCGGTTGATCGGCCTGCGCCGCGACGCGGTCATCTTCGCCTGGGGCTACGGACGTACGCCGCACGGCAAGACCCTGCACGAATTCGGTGCACTGTCCCGCGAAGGCGGCGAACAGCTGTTCGTTGCCGCGATGACCCGTTCGCGCAGCCGCATGACCCTGGTCTCCAGCTTGCTGCCAGAAGACGTGGACCTGAATCGTGTCTACCGTGGCGCCCGCCAGTTCTTCGAACTGTTCGGCCGGGTAGAAGCAGGGGACTCCGGTGTCAGCTCGATGCGCAACCCGCGCTTTGATCCACTGGTTTCGGACTTGGCTCGCCGACTGCGCGAAAGCGGCGCAATTGTCTCCGAGGACTACCGCGGTGTGCTGGATCTGTCGGCTCACGCCTACGACTCGGCCAACAGCGGCATCCGTCCACTGGCTGTGGTCTATGACGGAACCGAGCACTACGCCGGGTTGACCGTGCGTGAACGCAGCCGCCTGCGCCCGGAATTCTTCGAGAAGCACGGCTGGCGTTATGTTCCGCTGTGGACCATCGATGTCTTCACCGATCCAGGTGCGGTCACCGGCCGTCTGGCTCATGCGTTGGGACTGAAGAAGTCTGCACCGCAGACCGCGTCGTCGACTCGAACCGGTGTGGCCGCAGCCCCTCCGGTCTCGGCCCGCGAGGTCACCACCGAACCAGAAGCCCCAAAGGAAAAGTCCAAGCTGTTGAAGTCAGCCAAGTCGCGTCTGGAACCTAAGTCGGAAAGCAAGGCTGATACTGCCGTGGCTCCAAGCGAAGCCAAAGCTGAATCCGATGCTCAGGCCAAGGACGACGCCCATGTAAAGGACAGCGCGCAGCAGCCGCTTACTCCAGCGCCGGTGCCGGCTACCAGCAAGACGAATGATCCGGAGCCAAAGAAGTAATGACTTCTGAGCAAGAACCAACGCGCGGTCGCCGCAAGCGACCGCGCGTTGTCGCACCCCCGCAGCATCTGACTGCTCGCGTTGAACTCACCGGCAGCTATGCTCCGGTGCCGCATTCAAAATCGGTAGACCGCGCCTTAGCCGGCGGGCAATCCGGGGATTCATCGGCTGAAGCGGTCGCGGCTCGCGCCAAGAAGCGCGCCACCGATCCGCTGGCGGAATTGCTGGCCAAAGACCAGGACCCGCGCAACTGGGGCGAAGCCAAGGAAGACTTGGCAGAGATGATGAAGCGCGAGAAGCCACCGCACTGGGGATAGCGCTAATTCACCAAGACGGCTGACACCTTGCCTCGCGATACCGCGCCGGCAAGGTCATCAGAAAGGCTGCTGGCCGCCGCGACCACAACAATTCCCTCACCGGATTGCCTCGTGCCGCTGAGCATGCCGAATTCAGAAGTGCTGGCATTATCCGGAACCCAGAGCACCGGGACGGCCTTGGCAATGGTTTCCGAATTGATCTGCTTCTCAAAACCATCGCCGGTGGTCAACACAATATCCACCAGCTGTCCGGGATGGAGCAAGGTCACAGTTGCCGGATCGCTGAGCCGCAACGGAACAGCAACTGTGCCTTGCGGTGAACCAGCCAACAGCTGCGGTCCCACCAAGGAATAGCTGCGCAAGACCGTTCCGGCAGGAAGTGCTACCGCGGCCCGTTGCCCGGACACCGGTTCAAGGCTTTCAAAGACTTCATCATCTTGAGGATCCAGCCGCACGGTTTGCACCGCCAACTGGTTGGAAGTTATTTGGGATCCAGCAGGAATATCGCTGATCACCACAACGACTTCACGTTGCGACAGCTGTCCGGAAGAAAACACATTGAGCATTCCGGCCAAAGCCAGCAAAGCGCAGGCTATGGCCAGTGGCTTGCGGTATCGCCGCAGCAGCTCATTGCGATTGCGTACCGGCCTGATCTTCGGCTTGGGAATCACCGGGGGACGGGCAGTGGCCTGGGACCTGGAAGAGTAGCTCATGACCCCATGCAACCCCCAGGCCTTTGACAAGGTCATCGCCGGGTGACGGACTGTGGGTAAATCAGATGATCTGATGCACCTGTTGCGGGGTGAACACCAGATCTACTGGCTGGTCATGCGCATCAACGTCGAAGGTGCCGGCAGCGACGAATTCATGTTCATAAACCACAGCGGCCACGCGTACCGGCGCATCTGCAATCAGTGGCAGGAAACGGTCATAGTAGCCACCGCCCTGGCCTAGGCGCAGGCCGTTTGAATCAATGGATAGTGCTGGCATGATCAGTGTATTGATCTGTTCGAAAAGTTCTGTGCCTGCTTTTTCGCCTACCGGTTCCATGACCGGGGCCATGGTGCTTGGCTGGAACTCCATGCCGGGGGAGTACTCAACCCACGACAGTGCGTAGCCCGGTTCGCACACCGGCAGATACACTTCAATGCCTTCAGAAATCAGAGCCGCTAGGAGCGGCTCTGTGGACGGCTCATCGGGTGCCGAACAGTAGGCCGCAACCTTCTGCACGACTCCGGTGCTTTGGCTCAGGTAGCCAATCACCGTCTGTGCCAGCTCTTGGCCCAATTGCTCGCGTTTATCCGTGTCGAGGTTCCGGCGCCAGGTGCGCACAGCGGCACGCGCGCTCTTCTTATCGCAGCTGTGGTTCTGATCAGCAGTGAGGTCCATGACTACAGCTTACGCAATAGAAACGAAACGCTGCTGGCTTGCGCTGTTGCCACTACTGAGCGCGTGGAAGTAATACGATGTGCACATGTTCTTCTCTCGTCGGGCAAAGCATCTGGTTCCGGATTTGGTCTCGGACCGATTGCTGTTGCGCCAGTTGGCCGCGCGTGATGAAGCCGAGTGGATCAACCTGCGCTACGCCAATTCCAAGTGGCTGAAACCGTGGGATCCCACCAGCCCTATGGGACCGCCAGCGGCGATCACCTTCCGGGAGATGCTCAAGGCCAAGGATGAAGCGGCAGTCGAGGGCAGCGGCTACTCGTGGGCGCTGGCGCTTCCGCAGCTGCACCAGTCACAGCCGCCCTTGATTGGGCAGGTCTCTGTTTCCTCGGTGCAATACGGTGCTGCGCGGACGGCGTCGATTGGCTACTGGATTGACCGCAACCATGCCGGGTTCGGCCTGATGCCGGAGGCCTGCGCCCTGGTTGTCGATCATTGCTTCGAGCAGTTGCAGCTGCATCGGTTGGAAATCAACATCCGGCCGGAGAATGCGGCGAGCCTGCGCGTGGTGGATAAGCTCGGTTTCCGTGATGAAGGACTGCGCAAAGGCTATCTGCACATCGATGGGCAGTGGCGCGACCACCGGACCTTTGCCTTGAACCGTGAAGAGCTGAAAACTACGATGCTCGAACACATCTACGAACACTGAGGCTGATTCCGACCCGAATCGATCAATCAAGCTCTGATATGAGAGAACTGGATTGAAAACTTGCGGACACGCCATGAGATGTGCGTGAGCCCGCCGCCAAGGTTGCATAGTGTTGATTCGAAGGAACCGTATTTAGTTCCATAAGGATTTGACCGACCCAATCGGTGATGGAGGACCCACATGGCTGGCACGTCACAGAGCGTTGCGCAGGAAAGCGCTGCGGCCAAACTCAAGATTCGTGTGCGCTATGGCCGTTTGTCAGTCGCGCTCGTTGGCGCCTTGGCTGTTATCGCAACCGTAGTCGGCCTGGTCCTGGCTCCCTTCACTGCTTTGACCTTCGGAACCGTTGGACTATTTGCACTCGTTGCCGTTGCTTCCTTCGCCACCCTGCGTGGCCTGGCTGTACGCGACCGTAACCGCAAGCTGCTTGAGCATCTTGAAGCTACCCGCCAGCAGGCACTGCAGACTCCGGCCTTTGACGACGCCGCCAACCAGGTCATCTCGCGCAAGCGTGAAGATGATGAGGTCTTCGACGCTCGTCCGGGTTCTTCCCGCCGTGCTCCGGCAATCACTGCCGAAGAATTGCGTGCCGAAGCACTTCGCGTGGCCCACGGCCATGGCGGAGTCAAGCAGCCAGTCACCTGGGAACCAACCCGCGTGCCAAAGCCAACCTACGTGGAAGCCAGCGAGCGTATCGCCAAGACCGCGCAGGCAGCTGCTGAGCAGGGTGCCAAGACCAACCACAAGCCGGCTCTGCCAGTGCAGGAACCATTGCGTCCTAGCAAGCAGATCAGCTTGAAGGCTTCGGAGGATGCCAAGCGCTTGGCCACCGAGGTTTCGGCTGAAGATCGTGCAGCAGTCGCATCGGTTGCTGCCAAGCGTTCCGAGAGTGCCCCAGCAGCCAAGGAAAGCGTTCCGGCTGCAACCGTTGCTCCAGAAGCAGAACCCGTGGTTACCGCAGGCACCAAGCCTCGCTTGAATCTGGATGCAGTGATGCAGCGCCGCCGCGCCTAAGAATTTCACGTACAAAGACTTGTGGCCCGGATCCTTTTCAAGGATCCGGGCCACGAGTTTTTTGGAGCACGATTAGCTGATCATGTCATCGAACGGCAGCGGGCCGCGGTTGCCAAGATGGTGTGCAAAGACCAAGGTGGTTTCGGTGTGGCCTACCGACTCGTCGGTGGCAAGGTAATCCAGCACCCAGTCGCGCAATGCGTCGGTGGAACCAACTGCGATATGCAGCAGGTAGTCGGTGCCACCGGAAACGTGGAACATGGACAATACTTCTGGCAGCTGCGGAATGCGCTGCACGAAGGTATCGATCTTCTCGCGGTCGTGGGCACGCAGCTTGACCGAAATCAGGGCCTGCACGGTGCGTCCAACGGCGCCCAATGAAACCTCGGCATGGTAGCCGGTGAGGATTCCGCGCTCGACAAGTGAACGGGTGCGCAAGAGGGCAGTGGACGGTGCGATGCCTGCACGTTGGGCGAGCGTGGCATTGGAGATGCGCGCATTGGAGACTAATTCGTCGATGATGATTCGATCGATTTCGTCCAGATCGACGTTTGATGAAAGCTCTGATTGCTGGGCCATAAGAATATTTCATCATATTCGGAGAGCATCAGTGGGATCTTTGGAAGAAAAATCGCGCTATGCCGTTCGCGTGCGAGCAAATAAACGGTGAACAAACCGATATATTGGGGATATGACACGTCGTTCAGAGCATACCGGTGAATCCTTCGATACCAGGCTGGCAGCCTATTGCTTGGTAGAAAATGAAGGAAAAGTACTGCTCACGCTTTGGGACATGCGTCATCGGGATCCGCGCTTCACCCCGCGCTGGTCCTTGCCCGGTGGCGGAATCGATCTGGGCGAGCCTATCGAAGAAGGCGCCCGCCGCGAGGTCTATGAAGAGACCGGCTACGCGGTGGATGATTTGAAGCTCTTGGACGTAACCACCGGAGTCATTCCCGGTTCCAAGCGCTACTCCGGAGAAGGACATCCCATGCAGACCGTGGCAGTGACCTACCGGGCCAAACTGACCGGGGGGAGAACTGCGCCATGAGGTCAACGGTTCTACCAGCCAGGCTGCCTGGTTCACCCGTGAAGAGATTGCCAAATTGAACTGCATTGAGCGCGTAGAGAGCATTTTGCGACTGACCGCACCAGGCAAGTAACGGCAGAACGCCAGTGAACTGCCCTAGAATCAATAGGGACATGAACTTGCGAAACACACTTACCCTTGGCGCGCTCAGCGCAACCTTGATGCTCACCTTGTCTGCTTGCACTACGGAAGCAGCGCCCATCGCAGAGCCAAGCCAAGAGATCACCTTGAAGATCGCAGTCGGCTCGCAGCCAGCCGATCAGGCTCTGGCGCAGGTCTATGCCGACGCGCTGAAGGCCGAGGGCCACCAGGTGAAGCTGAACAAGCCCACCGGCAACCCGTACGCGCAGGTCATTGAAGGGCAAGCCGATTTGGCAGTAGACCAAGCAGGCAAGGCTCTGTCATTGGCTGCAGATCCTGCTGCCATCACCGGTGAAGACCAGAAGCTCAGTGCCGAGGAAGCCAAGAACCTGCGCGATGCCATCAATGAGGGCGACCAGAAGGTCACTGCGCTGGCGCTGAGCGAGGCTGATGCCGGGATGCTCTTGGCCATGAGCCAGGCCCAGGCGACCTTGCACAAGGTGGATTCGCTTGAAACCCTGATTGCGGCCTGCGAAGACCTCAAATTCATCAGTGATGAAGCCAGTGCGGCCACCCTGCATGCATCGCTTCAGGAAGCTGGCTGCCAGAAGCCCCAGATCTCAGAATCAAAGCCGGAAGACTTGGCAGCCAAGCTGCGTACCTCGGTCGATAGCGCAGTGGTGCTCAGCTCAGCTGATCCGGTGATCTCCGATGAAGGCTTCTACAGTGTTCCGGGCACCGCCGCCTTCTTCAACGCCCAGCCCTACATGGTGCTGGCCGATGCCGACGTGGATGACAAGACTCGTGCCGCCGTGGACAAGATCACCGGCGAGTTATCCCAGCAGTCCCTGGTGGACCTCAAGCGCATGGTTGGCAATGCAGATCCGCTGAGCCCAGCGGAAGGGGCAACCCGCTGGGAATGGATCATCGAAGAGTAGGCTGAAGCCGGCTCTCCCAAGATTTCGGCCGTTGCCCATAGCGGCCGAGTAATAAGGTGTGTCGATCGCACCTGACGTGAGAAAGTGTAATCATGGCAGAATTCAAACAATCAACGAAACTGCACAACGTCCTCTATGACATCCGCGGCCCGCTGCTAGAGCACGCCCAGCGCATGGAATCTGAAGGACATCGCATCCTGAAGCTGAATATCGGCAATCCCGCGCCGTTCGGCTTCGAGGCGCCAGACGCGGTGCTCGTTGACATGATTCGCAACCTGCCAAACGCCCAGGGCTATTCCGACTCCCGCGGCATCCTCTCGGCACGCACCGCCGTCTCGCAGTACTACCAGACCCGCGGCATCCAGACCATTGGCGTGGATGACGTTTACCTGGGCAATGGCGTGTCCGAGCTGATCACCCTCTCGCTGAACGCCCTGCTGAACAACGGCGACGAGATCCTGATCCCTGCCCCGGACTACCCGCTGTGGACCGCCTCGGTGTCGCTGGCTGGCGGCACTCCGGTGCACTACCTGAACACCGAAGAAGAGGGTTGGCTGCCAGATCTTGAGGATATGGCAGCCAAGATCACCGATCGCACCAAGGGCATCGTTCTGATCAACCCGAACAACCCCACCGGTGCGGTGTACCCGAAGCAGACTCTGGAAGGGATCCTGGAGCTTGCCCGCAAGCACAACCTGATTGTCTTCTCCGACGAGATCTACGAAAAGATCCTCTACGAAGATGCAGAGCACATCAACACCGCATCACTGGCCGATGACGTGCTGATCCTGACCTTCTCGGGACTCTCCAAGGCCTACCGCGTGTGCGGCTTCCGCTCCGGCTGGATGGCCATCTCCGGCCCGAAGCACCAGGCGAAGGACTACATCGAGGGCATCAACCTGCTGACCAACATGCGCCTGTGCGCCAATGTTCCCGGCCAGCACGCCATCCAGACCGCTCTGGGCGGCTACCAGTCGATCAATGACCTGATCCTGCCAGGCGGACGCCTGCTGGAGCAGCGCGATGCTGCCTACAACCTGCTGACCGCCATTCCCGGCGTGAGCGTGCAAAAGGCCAAGGGCGCGCTGTACATGTTCCCGAAGCTCGACCCCGAGGTCTACCCGATCCACAACGACGAGACCTTCGCGTTGGAACTGCTCAAGGCCCAGAAGATCCTGATTTCCCAGGGCACCGCCTTCAACTGGGTCCGTCCAGACCACTTCCGTCTGGTCACCTTGCCCAAT
Source organism: Glutamicibacter arilaitensis Re117 (assembly GCF_000197735.1). Taxonomy (NCBI): domain Bacteria; kingdom Bacillati; phylum Actinomycetota; class Actinomycetes; order Micrococcales; family Micrococcaceae; genus Glutamicibacter; species Glutamicibacter arilaitensis. The sequence continues at coordinate 2,530,120 of NC_014550.1, read as the reverse complement.
GTGCGGGACTTGACCGACGCGGTAGGACGCATTGGACAGTTCCTGGCGGACTGGCGCGCCCGCGCCTAAGCCACACGCTGCTTTGCCGGCCCGGAATCATTAGGTTGATTCCGGGCCGGTTTTGTGTTGAAAGACCAGTAATAATCCAGCGGTGTTGGAGTGCTACCAGGCCGAGATCCACCTAGACAGCTCCATAACGATCCGTGGTTCTGAAGACGCGAATTCCTTAGGGAACAACAAGTACGATTCTTCCTGCGCAGCAGTGCGAGCCCTCTTCTCAGGGGTTAGCTGGGACAGTAGGCTGGCAACTACGTAGAGCATGACCTTGAACAACGCTTGAGGAGTTTTTGATGAGCGCTTATCCTGCCAGCCTGATCCAAGCGCTGCGTGCCGAGCCAGGGCTGAAACTCTCTGACAGGGCAACCAAGAACCCTGCCTGGTGGCCCAAGGACGCACCCGGCGATAAGAACGCGGCCGAGAAGCGCCTGGAAGAATTGGCGCCGTTGCTTTCAGATCTGCAAGAACAGCTTTTCGCCGCATCAGTTTCCGGAGGCCAAGCCCCGGCGGTCCTGCTGATATTGCAGGGAATGGATACCGCCGGAAAGGGCGGCATTGTCCGCCACGTGCTGGGCATGCTGGATCCGCAGGGCGTGGAGCATCATGCTTTCAAAGCTCCGAATAAAGAAGAAGCCGCCCATGATTTCCTCTGGCGCATCACCAAGGAATTGCCGGCCGGGGGACTGGTGGGTGTCTTTGACCGCTCGCACTACGAAGATGTGCTGGTCGCCAAGGTCAAGGGCTTCGCGTCTCCAGAGGTCATTGAATCCAGATACGGGAAGATTGTCGACTTTGAAAAACAGTTGATTGAGCAGAATATTCACCCCATCAAGGTGATGCTGCATATCAGCCGCGAAGAGCAGTACGAACGCCTCTCAGAGCGGTTGGAACGCACCGACAAGCATTGGAAATACTCTCCCGGGGATGTGGATGACCGTTTGTTGTGGGACGGCTACCAGTCAGCCTATGAGACCGCGATCAACCGTACCGACAACCAGAGCGCACCGTGGAATATCGTTCCGGCGGATCAGAAATGGAAGGCGCGGTTGTGCGTTGCCGAACTGTTGCTGGCCACCCTTGAACGCATCGCTCCCCAGTGGCCCGAGGCCACTTTTGATGTAGTGAAAGAGAAAGCGCGGCTGGAGGCTGCGAAATAGCTCGCAGCCAAGTGCAATGACTACTGGCCTGAGGCCTCGTTGTGATTGGCGCGTGCCTGCTCCAGGCGCTGGGAGACTCCGTTGAGCCAGTTCTCGCAGTGAGCTGCCAGCGCTTCGCCGCGTTCCCATAGGGCCAGCGAGGCTTCCAATGCCACGCCACCTGTTTCCAGCTGGTTCACTACGGTCAGCAGTTCTTCGCGAGCCTGCTCGTAGGAAAGCTTGGCAATATCTTCAGGGATCTGTGCAGTCATGATTACTCCAGGTCAGTGATGGGCGTGCTTAGTTGGCGTTCTGGCCGGCGGGAATTGATTCAAGGGTCTGTGCAACCAGCTGGCCGGAAGCCACACGGATGAACAGCTTGCTCTTAGCTGGAGCTTGGGCGGCTTCTCGCACAATGCTTCCGTCTTCAAGCTGGGTCACCGAGTATCCACGGTCCAAGGTTTGCTGCGGAGACAGTGCACGCATCTGATTCTTCAGATGACTGATTTCGTCACTGGCGCGCATCACCCGGTGTCGTAGCAAATCGGTGGAACGCTGCTTCCAGCGTTCCAGATCTTCGGCACGGCTGGTGACCATGACCTGCGGATTGGACAGCACCGGGCGTTCGCGTACCGAGGCGAGCAGCTGGGCCTCGCGCTGGAGCAAATTGTTGATGGAGCGGTCCAACCGGTTGCGCGCCATCTCCAGGCCAGCGAATTCTTCATTCAGATCCGGGACGATTCGCTTGGCTGCGTCGGTCGGTGTAGAAGCACGCAGATCAGCTACGTCATCCAAGATGGGGCGGTCTGCCTCGTGGCCAATAGCCGAGACAACCGGGGTCGAGGCGGCAAAGACCGCGCGCACCAGATCTTCATTGGAAAACGGCAGCAGATCCTCTAGGGCGCCACCGCCGCGGGCGATGACGATGACATCGATTTCCGGATCGGCATCCAGCTTCTGCAAGGCGGCGATCACTTGGTTGGCTGCATCCATGCCCTGGACTGCGGTATTGATGACCTTGAATTGCACTGACGGCCAGCGCAGCGTCGCGTTGCGCAACACGTCCTTTTCGGCGTCCGAATCACGTCCGGTAATCAGGCCAATACGATGGGGAAGAACCGGCAACGGGCGCTTGTGCTCAGGGGAGAAGAGGCCTTCTGCCCCCAACGCCTGGCGCAGGCGTTCAAGGCGCACCAGAAGCTCGCCGAGTCCAACTGGACGCAGGTCGCTTGCATTCAAGGACAATCTGCCGGTCTTGGCGTAGAAGCTCGGTTTGACCTGGGCAACCACCCGCGAGCCCACCTGCGGGGTGGAATCCAGCTTGCGCATGGTCGAGGCCCAGATGGTGACCGAGAAGGAGAAGTCCGCGTCCACATCGCGCAGAGTGAGATAGGCATGCCCATTGCGCACATTGGCTTCGAGCAGCTGGCCTTCGACCCAAACCACGGGTGAGTTCTCAATGTGGATTTTCAGCTTCTCGGAAAGCAAACGCAACGGCCAAGGATTATCCGCGGTGGTCTGCCCGGCGGTCGCCGGCAAACTGGCAGGGGAGTTCGAATCCATTCGCCGCTCCTTAAAAGCTGGTTGATACGCGACGTTGTGCATCTCGCGCACTTGTGACGCTACACCAACAAACGGACAGAATCAGGTATTTTTCTTCGCTCTAGCTCCAAGGAAACCTACTCAGAGGTAGAACTCACAGCGAATAGGGCGTGCTTCAGCTCATATGAGCATGCGCTAACTTGCATGCACTTCGTAGACTAGAGGTATGGCTACTTCCACTTCTACTACGGTCTCGCTGTCAATGCCTCGGATCCCGCGGGTGCGGCGCACCCCGGCCGAGATTGCTGCCGCCTCCCCGACGGTCACCGAGCGCAAGGTTTTGCTTGCTGCTCCTCGCGGCTACTGCGCAGGAGTGGACCGTGCGGTGGTTGCTGTTGAAAAGGCCCTGGAGCACTACGGCCCACCGGTCTACGTGCGCAAGCAGATCGTGCACAACCTGCACGTGGTCTCCGAGCTGGAGTCCCGCGGCGCGATCTTCGTTGAGGAAAACGAGGAAGTGCCCGAAGGTGCACTGGTGGTCTTCTCCGCCCACGGCGTCTCCCCAGCAGTGGTGCAGTCCGCAGCGGACCGCAACCTGCAGACCATCGATGCCACCTGCCCGCTGGTCACCAAGGTGCACCGCGAAGCCGTGCGCTTCGCCAAGAATGACTATGAGATCCTGCTGATCGGCCACGAAGGCCACGAAGAGGTCGAAGGCACCTACGGCGAGGCCCCGGAAGTCACCACCATCGTGAACAACCCGGAAGAAGCCGACACCGTCCAGGTGAAGAACCCGGACAAGCTGATCTGGCTCTCGCAGACCACACTGAGCGTGGACGAGACCATGGAAACCGTGCGCCGTCTGCGCAAGCGCTTCCCGAACCTGCAGGATCCGCCAAGCGATGACATCTGCTACGCGACCACCAACCGCCAGGCTGCGATCAAGACCATCGCGCCGCAGTCGGATCTGGTAATCGTGGTTGGCTCGGCCAACTCCTCGAACTCGGTGCGCCTGGTCGAGGTGGCACTGGATCACGGTGCCAAGGCTTCCTACCGCGTGGACTTCGCCAACGAGGTGGACGAGGCATGGTTCGAGGGAGTTTCCACCGTAGGCGTGACCTCCGGCGCTTCGGTGCCAGAGGTCCTGGTCCGCGAAGTGGTAGCCCTGCTGGCAGAGTACGGCTTCACCGACGTTTCCGAGGTCACCACCGCGCAGGAAGACATCATCTTCTCGCTGCCCAAGGAGATCCGCGGCAAGCTCAAGGAAGCTGGCGACGAGGAACGTGCCCTGGGTGGGCACGCCCGCCCATAGCCCTGATCTGTCAATAAGAATTCAAGCGCCAGTACACCATTGCGCGCTCATCACTAGTAAAAGGTAGAATTTCCTCCCGTGGCTCTTACTATCGGAATCGTCGGACTGCCCAACGTCGGCAAGTCCACCATGTTCAACGCGCTGACCCGTGCCCAGGTGCTGGCAGCCAACTACCCGTTCGCAACCATTGAACCTAACGTGGGTGTCGTGCCGTTGCCTGACTCGCGCCTGAAGGTGCTCGCCGGAATCTTCGGTTCCGAGCGCATCTTGCCAGCGACCGTGTCCTTCGTGGATATCGCCGGCATCGTCAAGGGTGCTTCGGAAGGTGAAGGCCTGGGCAACAAGTTCCTGGCCACCATCCGCGAAGCGGATGCGATCTGCCAGGTAACCCGTGCGTTCGTTAACGATGACGTGATCCACGTGAACGGCAAGGTGGACCCTGCTTCGGACATCGAGACCATCGCCACCGAACTGATCCTGGCTGACCTGCAGACCATCGAGAACCAGCTGCCTCGCCTGGAGAAGGAACTGCGCACCAAGAAGATCGAGAAGTCCTTCCTGGATGCAGTGCTGGCAGCGCAGAAGATCCTCGAAGAGGGCATCACCCTGTTCGCCGCGGCGAAGACCAAGGGTGTTGACCTTGAAGAGCTGGCGCCGATGCAGCTGATGACCACCAAGCCATTCATCTACGTGTTCAACACCGATGAGGCTGGTCTGGCCGATGCCGAGATGCAGGCCAAGCTCTCCGCGCTGGTTGCTCCAGCCGAGGCTATCTTCCTGGACGCCCAGTTCGAGTCCGAGCTCGCCGAGCTGGAAGAGGACGAAGCCGAGGAAATGATGGAAGACGCCGGCATCGAAGAGTCCGGCCTGGACAAGCTGGCCCGCGTCGGCTTCGACACCCTGGGCCTGCAGACCTACCTGACCGCTGGTCCGAAGGAATCGCGCGCCTGGACCGTTCGAAAGGGTGCCACCGCGCCTGAGGCGGCCGGCGTCATCCACACCGACTTCCAGCGTGGCTTCATTAAGGCCGAGGTCATCGGCTTTGAAGACCTGGTTGCCGCCGGTTCGGTGGCTAATGCCAAGTCTGCGGGCAAGGCCCGTATTGAAGGCAAGGACTACATCATGAAGGACGGCGACGTCGTGGAGTTCCGGACGGGACTTACGTCTGGAAGTAAGAAATAGCCCGGACGCGCTACGGATGATGACGAAGGAGCCCTATCCGTGTCGAGACTGACGGAACTGCTGCGGCAGGTCCGCAAGGCGGACGCGCAACTTGGTACTGACCTGGAAGCCGAGGTCGCTGCGCTGACCAAGCGTCGCACCTTCGGGCTCGTCTTTGAGCAGCATCAGCCTGAGGCTGTCGAGCTGCCCGGCAGGGTCGTCCGTCGCGGCGACAAGGTGCGGGTGCTGCCTCCGCGAGGGGGGTGCCCCTATGTTCTGTGTCAAGCTATTTTCAGCTCCGGAACATCATAAAGTGAGCCATCCCGGATCATCGCAAACAGGACCGTCAGTCGACGGTGCGCCAACGCGATGAGCGCCTGGTTATGGCGTTTACCTTGAGCTCGTTTCCGGTCGTAATATTCCCGGCTGGCTGGATCGAAACGGATGGACGCGAACGCCGAAAGGAAGAGCGCACGTTTCAATCGTTTATTGCCTGAATGGCTGACTCGCTCGGACTTGATCGAAGTCCCTGACTGGCGCGTGGTCGGTGCCAAACCAGCGTAGGAAGACAACGCTGCGGCGCTGGTGAAGGTCTTGCCGGAGATCTCGGCGATGATGATCGCGGCGGTCCTGACAGCGACCCCTGGCATGGATGTCAGGACCGGGTAAAGAGGGTGGGCCTCCACCATGGTTTCAAGATGTGCAGCAACATCAGCTCGCTGTGTGTGCAAGGAAATCATTTGTCGTGCTAGGTGAGGGATGACCAAGCCTGCGGCGTCGGTGCCGACCACGATGACGCTCTGTTCATCCAAGGCGTCGATGACGGTTGAAGCCCACGCGGTGTGCCGGCGAGCTCCGTATTTCTTCAGCTTCGCATCGATCCGGGCTTTGCCGGCATGCCTCAGCGCGGCTGGGGTGGGCCAGGCTGCGAGGACTTCAAGTACCGCGTCGTGTTCCAGCCATGGGCCGAGGATTCGTTCTAGTGGTGGGTGGATTTGGGTGAACAGTCCGCGGATCCTGTTGCTGGTTTGGGTGATCTGCCTGGCTAGATCCAGATCAAATCCGGTGAGCATGCCCAAGGTGGCTTCATCCTCATCAGAGACCTGGATGCTGCGCAGCGTGTGCGGCATGGTGCGGGCCGCGTCCGCGATGATGAACGCGTCTTTTTCGTCGGTTTTCGCCGTGCCGGGATACATATCTGCGATCCGCCGCATCGAAAGTCCGGGCAGGTAGGCCACCGGAATACCGAGGTTCTGGGCGACCGCAACAGCGAGGGCTCCGATGGTGGCTGGCTGGTCCACGACGACCAGGACGGTGCCTTTGGCACTGAGATTCTGGTAGACCGAGACGAGTTTGGCTTCGTCGTTAGGCAGGGTCTTGTTCCATATTTTGGTGCCGTCCTTAGTGACGGCGCAGGCCCAGTGGTCGGTTTTCCCTACGTCGAGTCCGAGGAAAATATCGATGTCCGTGGTGATCATGGCTAGTGCTCCTTTGAACTAGTTTCTGTTCAAGGTCGACCAACCGTCGGTAGCGAAGTCTTACATCCACGTTATGACAGGCGTCCATTTTCTGGCGCCGCGCCCCTAATCAGCAATCACCACGCTGCCATCCCAATCTCGGTGGCAACACCCCCCTGTGAGTATTGAGGTGGCTGGTCTGTGACTGGCTGGCAGGGTAGGTTCTGGTTACCTCGTCTCGACTGTGACTCAACACCCCCTCGGCGATCTGGTGGCCTTGGATCCGAATTGTCCGGTTGCGACGATGTGACCAGCGCCGATCTTGTCCGCTTCGATGGCTTGATAAGAAGATTGCCCAACGTAAAGCGTTGTGGCTCATCACAGGAATGCCTCGCGAGTGAACACCGCCGGCTCATCGGCCCACCGGGAGGCAGCGGGTAGGGCTGCCTAATCGAGAGGAACTCACGATGACCACGATCGCGAACACTTACGCGTTTATTATCGGCGTCGATACCCACGCGCGAACCCACACCTACGCCGTGATCGCTCCAAACGGCGAGCAGATAGGGACGGAGAGTTTTCCCAATTCGCTTGCCGGCAGGAAACGTGCAATCGCGTGGGTCAATCGAAGAACTCAAAGTGAAGTTCGAGTACTTTGGGTTATCGAAGGCGTCGGCAGCTATGGAGCACTATTAGCCGGTGCGGTGTCCAATAGCGGCTATCGTGTGGTCGAAGCTCCCCGCCGGTATGCCCCTGCCCGGCGTGGCGCTGGAAAAACCGATCCAATTGACGCCGCCGCGATTGCCGCTGCGGCCCTGCCGTTGATTGAGCAAGAATTGCGGATTCCGAGGCAGGCCGATGGGATTCGGGCGGCATTGCGGGTTCTGACCGCGGCGAGGGAACAGATGACTCTGGAGCGGACGTCAAAGATCAATGCTCTCACTGCCCTTTTGCGGATCGTGGATTTAGGTGTTGACGCTCGGAAACCACTGACTGAAACACAGATCGTCCAGGTTTCTTCGTGGCGAGAGCGTGATGAAGGCATTGATCGTGTGTTTGCTCGTGCTGAGTCGACTCGAATGGCGAAACGTGTGCTCGTGCTCAACGTTGATCTCAAGGACAACCAAGAGAAGATCACGGAGCTGATCGAGTCCAGCCCTGCTGCTCCACTACTTGAGGTTACCGGTGTCGGTCCGGTGACTGCAGCGGTGGTTTATGCTGCGTGGTCGCATCTTGGCCGGGTGCGTTCCGAGGCAGCATTTGCCGCGTTGGCTGGCGTTAATCCTATTCCTGCTTCATCTGGCAATGTTGAGCGCCATAGGTTGAATCGTGGTGGTGATCGTCGGCTGAACAGCGCTTTGCATATGGCTACTATCGTGAGAACAATTCACGATCCAGACACTCGTGCTTACGCAGAACGGAGAAAGTCCGAAGGCAAGTCGTCACGTGAAGTCCGGAGAATTTTGAAAAGGTACTTAGCCAGGCGCCTGTATCGCATATTAAACGCACTTCATTCGTTGCCCGACGCCCCGCTTTCGTCTTGTTGACAGATATAGAAGATTCGGATCATTGGTTAGACAGGGGCAAGACACCATGCCGAGATTGGTCGGCCGACAGTCCCTATGATCCTCTTTTTAGGGACTATCAAAAAGATAACGGGGGGGACAAAGGCAGGTGACCAACGGCTGTGGCGGACAACTCGGATCGAGTGCGTCGACGGGCAGCGTGTGGCTCATCTCGCGGAGCTCGACGTCGAAGAACCCGAGACTCGGGCAGTGCTTGCCGACGACGTGGTGGTCGTCGCGGAGTTCCGGGATCGCATCTACCCCGGCCTGGTGGAGACAGGCAGAGTTGAGCGGGGCGGCGACAAGCCGTTCCACACGGTCGTCAACGCTGAGAACTACCACGCGCTGGAGATGCTGACCTATACGCACCGGCATTCCATCGACGCCATCTACATCGACCCGCCGTACAACACCGGGGCGAGGGACTGGAAGTACGACAACGATTACGTCGCGAGTGATGACGACTATCGACACTCGAAATGGCTGGCGTTCATGGAGCGACGGTTGAAGATCTGTCGGGAGCTCATGCGTAGCGATGCTACTCTTGTGGCAACTATCGATGAGCATGAAGTAAACCGTTTGGGCGTGTTGCTAGATCAGCTCTTCCCGGAATCTACGCGGCAACTCGTCACAATTGTCAACAACCCTAAAGGCGTTACTCAGGGATATCTTTCGAGGGTCGAAGAGTATGCGTTCTTTGTATTTGGTCCTGACGCGCGAATCGGTTCGGTCGATGACGACCTTCTGACGCATCGAGACATGGCCGATGCTGAAGGGGAACTGCAGAGGCCTCGATGGAAGGGGCTCTTGCGGTCGGGCGACGACTCGCTTCGAGCTGACCGTAAAGATATGTTCTATCCGGTGTGGTTCGATGAGTCGACTGGGCGACTCAGCCACGCGGGCGAAGCATTGCCACTTGACGAAACTCCTGACTTCAGTCCGCAGGATGGCCTGACGCCGATCTGGCCTATTAGGCGGGACATGAAGGAGGGGCCTACCCGGGCAGCGCCACGCCGTTCGATCCTTGACTACGCGCTACACCCTCATCTGTGAAGAGCCACCAAACCTGGGACGGTTCAAGCGGCGCTAGGCGAGTCTGATTGCTGCGTCGATCTATGGGGTGAGGGCAGTGGCCGACATCGCGGTCCGAACTATCGCGGTCCGAACCTACCGGAGTCCGAAAGTACCGCGGTCCGAAACTATCTGATGCGCATCTTGTACAATGAGGATGCGCGTATGCACATGCATACGCACACGCACACTCCTTGGACGCCGTAGCGAGCTTCCGGGCAGACGGTCGCAGACGTCGTCCCCCTGGCTCGTTTCCCCGCCCATCAAAAAATGAACGACCGCGGACTAGCTCGGATCAAGGCGACATCCCCTCAGCATCATGACGCGCTTGTGATGCAACTGAATATAGGAAGCTTAGAGATGACGCAACCAGGACAGACCACCACGACTTCGCACGAAGCGATCGATGCGTTCAAGAGAATCGTCGGCGACGAACATGTACTGACCTCTGAGCGTGCCACGATGCCATTCAGCAAAGGCTATCGATTCGGCGGAGGACCAGTCTTCGCCGTGGTGCGCCCCGGCACGCTGGTCGAGATGTGGCGGGCGCTGCAGGTATCCGTCGACAACAACCTCATCGTCATCCCGCAGGCATCGAACACGGGCCTGACTGGTGGATCCGGCCCCGGCTTCCAAGACTACGATCGCCCCATTGTGATCATCTCGACTCACCGCATCGATGAGGTACACCTCATCAACGACGCGCGCGAGGCGATCTCGCTCGCGGGCACCCCGCTGACACACCTGACCGACGCGCTCGCCAAGCACCAGCGCGAGCCGCACTCGGTGATCGGGTCGACATCAATCGGCGCCTCGGTCATCGGCGGCATCGCGAACAACTCGGGCGGCAGCCAGATTCGCAAGGGTCCGGCATTCACGCGCGAAGCGATCTTCGCCCGCGTCAACGACGACGGCAAGGTCGAGCTGGTCAATCACCTGGGCATCTCGCTCGGAGACGACCCTGAGGTCGCACTCGACCGTCTACAGCGCGGCGAGTGGTCTCCCGAGGATGTCACCCCAGCTCCCGAAGACTCGAACGAGACCGAGTACGCCGAGCACTTGCGCAAGATCGTGCCTTCGCCTGCTCGCTACAATGCGAACCCCGAGTACCTGTTCGAGGCTTCCGGCTCGGCCGGCAAGCTGATGGTGTTCGCGGTGCGCACCCGCACCTTCCCTCGCGAAGTGCACCCGACCGTGTTTTACATCGGCACGAACAACACGCACGAGCTCGAAGAGATCCGTCGGTTGCTCCTCGAAGCCGACATGCCGCTGCCTATCTCTGGTGAGTACATGGGCCGCAGTGCCTTCGACTTGGCCGAGAAGTACGGCAAAGACACCTTCGTCTTCCTGAAGTTCATGAGTCCAGCGCTGCAGACGCGCATGTTCTCGTTCAAGACGTGGGCCAACGGCTTGTTCTCGAAGATTCCCGGCATTGGTCCGACCTTCGCCGACACGGTATCGCAAGCCATGTTCAGCGTGCTGCCCAACCAGCTGCCCAAGCGCATGATGGAGTACCGCAACCGTTTCGAGCATCACCTGCTGCTCACCGTCAGCGAGTCGCAGAAGGCCGCGAGCGAGAAGATGCTCAAGGAGTTCTTCGCAGAGCCCGAGCACACTGGTGAGTTCTTCATCTGCACGTCTGATGAAGAAAAGAGCGCGTCGCTCAACCGGTTCGGCGCGGCCAGTGCCGCCACTCGCTACGCCGCGTTGAAGCGCCGGCACATCGCAGGGCTCATCCCCATCGATGTGGCCCTGCGTCGCGACGATTGGAACTGGCTCGAGGTGCTGCCGGAGGAGATCGACGACCAGCTTGAGGTCAAGGCGTATTACGGGCACTTCTTCTGCCATGTGATGCACCAGGACTATGTCGCCAAGCAGGGCGTGGATCCCGAGGCGCTGCACGACCGCATCCAGCACCTGCTGGAGGAGCGCGGCGCGAAGCTGCCCGCCGAGCACAACTACGGTCGCATCTACAAGCTGCCGGAGTCCATGGAAGAGCACTTCAAGGAGCTCGATCCGACGAATACGTTCAACGCCGGTATCGGCGGCACGTCGCCGCACAAGGACTGGGCCTAAGTCCCCAAGGTAGCGCGACGCCGTGAGAGCCTGAGCGATGTCTTATCCATCTCGGGTGGACCTAGGGCTCGACTCCCTAGGTCCACCGGGACGGATGAGTCGAGACATCGGTCAGAGGCTGGGCAGGCCATAGAATCGCGTGGCGGCGAGGGCCGCGCCCGGTCCGAGAACGGGTCATCGCCTCACGCCGTCAGCTGACCCGCGACGGCCGGCACACCGGCGAAATCCTCGCCACCGGCCACATCGACGAGCCCGGAGGCTATTGCTGAAACACATTGCCTGAACATATTGGTGGAGCTGAAGGTGTGTAGGTTCAGGACATCGTTCATAGGTGAGTCGGGACATCGTTCATAGTGGTCCGTGACGATGAGGGATGTCTAAAGCGGCTCTTCACAGATGAGGGTGTAGTTGAGGTCTGAATCCGCCGGACTCGAGCAGGGATCTGGCGATGTAGTTGGTCAGGTTGCGGAAGCCCAGGGCCGAGCCGCGCAGGTGCTCCAGGCGTCCGTTGATCGCCTCTGTGGGGCCATTGCTGGTGCCAGGCCGCTCGAAGTAGGCCAGCACGTCGGTGGCGCGAGCCTTCAGGGTCCGACCGAGCTTGCGCAACTCGTCCAGCCCGGCGGGGACGTCTTGGCTGACGGCGTCGATGAGCGCCTCCATCGCCGCGCGGCCGAGGGATCGGTCCTTCTCGCGGTAGGCCGCGATCATCCGCTGGTAGATCCCCCAGGTCGCCTCGACGGGCACGTGCTCCTCGAGCACGAACAGCTCCTGCAGGCGGGTCTGCTGCTTGTCGGTGAGCAGGCCCGCGCCGGTGTGCAACGTTCTACGCGCACGGTAGAGCGGGTCGTCTTTGCGGCCGCGGTGCCCGTGCAGTTCCTGCTGGACTCGGCGTCGGCACTGGTCGAGGGCATCACCGGCAAGGCGCACGACGTGGAAGGGATCCATCACCGCAGCCGCGTCGGGCAGTTCCTCGGCGGTGGCGCTCTTGAACCCGGTGAAGCCATCCATCGCGACGACTTCGATGGCCTCACGCCATGCCTGAGGGCGAGCGGCGAGCCACTCCTTGAAGACTCGCTTGGAGCCGCCAGACGTGCTCGTCGACGCCGAGCACGCGGACGCCGTCGAAGCGGTTCGGGTCCTCGATCAGGACGCGTGTGCCCTGGGCCAGGACGGCATCGTTGGCGGTGTTCCACGCAACCCCGAGCCCCTCAGCGACCCGCGCGACCGTCAGGTGGGCGATGACGATGCCCTCCAGCGCCCACGCCAGCCCTCGCCGGGAGAGCTTCGCGCGTGGCTCGGCCGCCAAAGACGTGTCTTGGCGCCACACGTGGCCGCAGCCGGTGCACCGGTAGCGGCGGACCGTGACCTCCAACGTCGTCGGACGCCACCCCAACGGCTCGTGGGCCAGCCGGCGGACAACCGTGCCGCGCGCGGTTCCTTCACAGCCACAGCGTCGGCACCAGCGGTCGGGTTCGACGACTCGACAGGCCAGGACCGCACCGGCGGGCTCGAGGCGCTGACCGGTGGCCTCAAGGCCGAGCTCATTCAAGCGGCAGAACATGGTCAGGTCAGGGTCGGTGAAGGTAGCGTCAGGCACGTCGAGGTCTTCCAGATGGGCAGTGTGAGAACTTCCATCATCGGAAGGCCTCGATGCCTACCCGGGCAGCGCCACGCCGTTCGATCCTTGACTACGCGCTACACCCTCATCTGTGAAGAGCCATTTAAGCAACTTTTGTTGACATCAGGTCGGTAGCAACATAGGTTGACAGAGTGGAGTCATCTCAAATTGCGTCGGCTGCGGCCGATACCAGCGATCCGAAAACTGGTCTGCGGGCGATAGCTTCATTGCGCGTTCTGACTGACCAGCTTGAACTGCGCCAGGTGGAATCCGCATTGCGTTCAGGTATGAGCTGGCAGCAAATTGCAGATGCTCTGGGCGTCAGCCGGCAGGCTGTGCATAAGAAGCACGCCAGACGAGTAGATCCCTCAATTCCGATTCCCCGGAGGAAAACATGAGCAAATTCGCCCTTTCTGCCCAAACCAGCCATGGGCTTTCTGTATCCGCTCTGGAGGAAGCTTCGCGCACTGGGGCACGTGACGCTGATATCGAGCACCTGTTCCTGGCGCTTGTGCTCAGTGAGCAAGCTGCTGGCCGGGCCCTTCGTGACTTGGGCATCACCCTGACGGCAGCAAGGGAAGCAGTTCAGCAGCAGCACAATGCCCAGCTGTCTTCTCTTGGCATCGATGCTGAATTTCCAGAAGCAGGTCGCATAGTTTTCCATGAATTAGACGGCTTCGAACTCACCAAACGCGCCACGGACTTGCTGGTCAGCTCCAGCAAGAAGGGTAAGAGCGGAGACGCATCGGCAGTGCTGGGTGAGTTGCTGGAAGAACCCAGCGGGATGATCACCAGCATTCTCGAACGCCTCGGTGTATCTGTCCAGCAAGTATCCCAAGCGCTGGCCCAACAAGAGGCAAAGCCAGTTGGTGGGTCCAACACCGGGATCTCAGGGCGCAGGCCAGCTGCTGGAACTAGCGGTGCGTTCATCATGGCGCCGGTAGAAACGGTCCGGAACTTCCTGGATGATCCGCAGAACATCACTATCTGGGACCAACGCGCTGGAACTATCGAGGCCTCAACCGCTGAGGAGGATGTCAACGAACAGTGGATTGTCACCGCTCCGACTATCTGGCCGAATGGGAAACCCGTAGAAGTTAGGCCGGAATTCCGACGCCGTCTTGTCCGACGGACCCAGCCGCAGCAAGCAGGAAGCCTGGCCTGGTCATTCAATTACATCGACTCCCCACAAGCCTGCGGGGCGGTGGTTGAATTCGGGTTGCAGGAAACAACTGGCGGCACCCAGCTTTCGGTACGGATCACGCCGAATCGTCGGCGCGGTTGGCAGAAGATCAAATGGATAGCTTTGCTTCCGGTTCAGAAATTCGGGTTGTGGACCTACCGATTCCATATCGCAGCTGCCATTAGCCGGTATTACCGCTAAGAGTCTGGCCTCACGGCAATAGGCATGTCCAGATACGTGCAGCCGCAACATCGAGGAGGCCGCGTACTTGTTAGCCGTGTTGGATGGCATCGCAGTTGCCTGAGCCCCGGAACCTCAGCGGATGCCATTGCCACGGGCGCGAAAGGTGGTCCACCGGCATTTGCGGTTCATGTCCGAACAACAAATAGCTCAAGCAGCCGAGAAGTCTTGAGAATTCAGGAATCCCAACCGCATGCTCTAATGGGATAAATAATTTCGAAGCCCCGCAGCAACTGCCGGCAGGTACATGCAGGGCCAGCTGCCAGCGGCATCTTGAATTGGTTAGAAACGAATGAGAAGACTCGGCAAGGCCACCTGGCGGCGCATCGCGGTGTATCTTGGTGTCTCGATTGCAGGGTTGGCCCTCTTCGTCGTTGCCTATTGCCTGATTTCGGGCAGAACGATGATCGAAGCACTGGGTAGCTTCTGGATCGCATTGGTGATTGCTCTAGCTACGGCTGCTACCAGTGCAGTACGAGACCAACGAAAAGACGCGCAGACCGAGGCAGGCGAGCAGAAGCTCTAGCAGCTTTTCCTTTGGCAAATTCAGTTCGAAGGCTTGGTTGCGATGCCGTCCAGCCACAGAACAGCTGAGTCGTCATTGTGCATGCCGCCGGATCCGACGTGTTTGCTGGAGATGTTCGGTCCCTTCTGGATGACATGGACCAGCGCCATGCCATGGCCCCGGCCCAGTTGGTAGTCCTCCTTGAGCCAATCCAAAATCTCCGCTGCTTTGACACCTTCTTGGCCAAGTCCTTTTTCGCGGGCAATCTCCAGCAGCTGGCGGGGCGTGAGCCCGGTCTTCTTTTCTATCGTGTCCAAATAAGCTTGGAAAGACATGGCTAAACCTTTCGAATGCACGGAAGCTTGCCCAGAATCCTAGTCCTGATCGACCGCTGCGCATAGGGGAAATGATCGCAGAGCGCCAGGCCTGCAACGCCCAGGCTGGATGAGGTGGCCGATAGGCAAGTCAAGACGTGCGTCTAAGAACAGATAAGACCTGTCAGCGGCCAGAGCGTGGAACCTAGTTCCGGCCGCTGAATTCCAGAGTGTAGTCCCGGGTGGTTGGAAGGTGTCCCGGGTCGTCTTCAAACGGCATGTATTCGACTGAGTGGAGGTAGCCGTCGAGCAGCCACAGATCCAGAAGCCCAAGGACCGTGCCATCCTTGGACACAGCAGCGGTGGAGAATGGCCCGCCAGCGTGGCGGACGCTTTCGCAATCTCGCTTGCTGGGAAAAGAGATGCAAAAGCAATCGCAGTCGTCGAATTGGTAACCGCCCCAACGGGCATACTTCAATTGCTGGCGCGCCTTTGCCGATTCATCGTCGCTGCCGCTGCACAGCAAAGCCAGGAGCTCCAGCTCGTCAGGACGGAATTCGTCGCCCTTGTCTCGGACCGGTCGGCTATCCATGGGAACAGCCTATACCAGACGTGACAAGGAACTGGATGCAAGCATCCCTAGAGCTGCAGCATCGCGGCCGCAACTTCACCGAAGTCGGACGGCGGAATGACGGTCGAAGCGTTCTCCAAAACGAGCAGGGAAGCATTCGGAATTTCCCGCGCCAAGGCTTCGCCATTGCCTACGGGGAAGAACGGATCCTTCGCACCATGGATCACCAGGGTTGGGATTTCCAGCTCGGGCAGCCGCTCGCGCCAGCGCGGAGTGCAGTCCAGCTTGGAGAAGACGATTCCGATTTGGTTTGCCATGTGCACTTCCGGCGTGGAGCCCGCCGTGCGGTCCCAGATTCGACCAGCAAGGACCTTGGCAGTTTGGTGGTCATTGCCAAGAATCTGCGAACCTTCGGCTGAGCGCCGGGCCACGGCTTCGCGGTCCATCCAATCGGGCATCGGCCGGGAAAACAGCTTGCCCATGGTTGCCTGATCGTGATCGGGCAAGTCGTCATCCACCGGTCCGGGTGCCACCGGACGGGTCCCAACCAATGTCAGCGCGTCAAAAGAGCCGGGATGATCCAACGCCGCCACCTGCGCGACCATTCCGCTGACACCGATTCCTGCCAGATGCGCCGGTCGATCGTCCAAATGAGCAGCCAGAGCAGCAGCATCGGCAGCCAGATCACGCAGATCATAGGCGGGCTTCATGGGGTTCCCTGCCGTTGAATCGCCAGAATCCCGCAGATCATAGCGCACGGCATGGCGTCCTCCCGCGGCCAGAGCTTCGCAGAATGCATCAGGCCACGAGAGCATCGTGGTGCTTCCGATGAGCAAGACCAATGGATCTTCCTCGTTGCCGAAGGAATTGATTCCGAAAACCACACCGTTGACTTCAACCGTACTCATGAGTGACCCGCCTTGGTTATCCGGTTCCAAGAATGACCTGTGGGCGGGCGTCGGTCAAGAGCCGGCGGCTTGCTGACGATAGGGGAGCGCTGAGGCTATTCGCTGTAGGTTTCCTTCAGCGCTGCTGCCGAATCCTGTGACGGATCGATATAGAAGCGTTCTGCACCATCGCGCTGCTCATACATGTCGATGTATTCGTCAGCGATCTTGTCGGGGGAGAAGTAAGTTCCTTCTTCGATGACTCCGGCAATGGAAAGCATCCCCACATGCACGCCGTGGCCAGATAGCTCTTCGTGCAGGCAGTGGGCGTAGGCGCGCAGTCCTGACTTTCCGATGCTCAAGGTCGTCAAGATTGGCGTGGCAGTCAGGTCGCTCGATCCACCGCTGGTGAAGAAAATGGCTCCGTCCTTGCGCTCAACCATCTGAGGGATGACCTGCTGTGCGCTGGCGATGCCGCCGATGATGTTCACCTGCAGGTGCTGGTTGGCCATGTCGGCAGTGGTGTCGATGGCGGATACCGGTGCGATGACAGCGGCGTTGTAGATCAAGACGTCGATCTGCCCAAAGGCTTCGCGAATCTGGGTAAAGGCCTTATCTAGTTGCTGCTCGTCGGTGACATCGGCAGCGAAGCCGGAGCTTTTGATGTTGAGCTTGGAAAGTGAGTTCTGCAGGGCATCGAGATTGTCCTGATTTCTGGCAATCAAGGCTACATCGAAATTCTTCCTGCCGAATTTCTCAGCAACGCTGAGGCCAAGTCCTGGGCCTGCTCCTACGATCACCAGTGCGCTCATGCGTGGATCTCCTGTTCCGGAAAAGTAATTTGCCTACTATCCGGTAACAATGTTGATGCACTGGCCGTTATTCCTGAACTTGTGATGGTTGGTAAAATGGCAATCGTATAGATTATTAGTTGGAATACTGCGGACAGCATCCGCGACAAAGCCCCAGGAGAAGTTGTTCGCGTGCAAACAGGTCCAAGCCAAGCGTGGGATACCTTGCAAGCCACCGGACGCATCTGCTTGGAAGGCGAACCGGCGAGCTGGTCCAAAGCATTGAAATCGCTGGTCATGGTCCTGCTTGGGTTGATCGGCTTGCTTGCAGTGGGAGTCTTTGTTGGTTTTCCCGTACTCATTTTCACCGGCATGGAAGTCTCGGCAGGTTCAGTTTTCGGCTTTCTCGGGTGCCTGGCCATGCTGACCGCGATGGGATCACTGGTGCTGCACTGGCATCGGGTGCGCAACCGGTATCGCGAGGTTGAGTCTCTGCCAGTAATCCTCGACGCCAATGGACTGACCTTGCGTGGGGTGGGACCCATCCCGTGGCAGGACTTCGGCCTGGCCGAGCACCAGATGGTGCGCGCCGAACACGATTCTTCCTACACCCGCAGGGCAGTGATGCCATTGACCGCCGCCGGCTACCATAACGTCAATCAACTGCTCGCGTACGAGCTGCGCCCACGGGTCTCCCCGGCCACCGGTTCGATATGGAACCGCCACCATCCGAACATCTACGTACCTGGCGTCGCTGGGATGAAGACCAGCGAAGTCATGTGGCTGATCAACTCAGCGCGTAGCCTTTTCACAGCTCGCTGAAGGTAGCTCGTGGCCAAGGTCTTAGAACAATGGCCAGGGCACCGCTGGCATTTGACCGTGGGGCGCCGGGAAATGCGCATCATCCACTAGCGACTGGCAACGACGGGAAAAGGCCGCTATTTCCTCAGCGGTCAGCAGTTCCGCCAACTCCGCGCCAAGTTCTGCCTCCAGCGCTTCGATGACTCGGGTGATGCCAGCAAGCTCGTCTTCGGACAGGGACTGCCCATCCCAACCCCACAGCACCGTGCGCAGCTTGTGCTCTTCGTTGAAGCACAGCCCATGGTCCACACCGAACCTATGGCCATCGGCCATGGCTAGAACGTGGTCGCCTTTGCGGTCCGCGTTGTTCACTAAGACATCAAAGACTGCCATGCGTCGTAGTGAAACGGTGTCTTCATGCACCAGGCTCATCTGCTGTCCGGCTTCATCCTGCCCATCAAGGACTCGCAGCAAGCCGGCGGCTGGCAGGCTGCTGGTGGGGACGATGTCCACCGGATGCTGTGCTGGGTCGGTGTCCTGCCACAGCTGCACCATGCCTTCGCCAAACCGCCCATCGCGCAACCAGGTGCGCGGCACCAGATTCCATCCCAAGGCTTCGGAAACTAGATAGGCCGCGATCTCCCGAGAGGCCAAGGTACCGTGCGGGAAGTCCCACAGCGGCTGTTCCCCGGCGATCGGTTTGTACACCACCTTGGAGTTGCCGATATTCCCCAGGAACGTGGCGTTGGATGCGGTGGTGATGCGGCCGGTCAGTTCCAGCTGCGCGGTGAGCAGATCCGAAGAGCTCATTGGCCGTTCTCGTCCTGGCAGGTATGTCCATCTGGATCAATCGGATAACCGCAGTTGGCGCACATTGGCCTGCCTGCCGCGACGATCTCATGGGTGCGCATGGCGAAGGCGCGTGCTGTGCCTACCGGCATGCGAACCCGCATCAGAGCACCGGGGCCATCGGGGTCGTAGGTCTCTTCGTCTTCCTCATTCAAGGAGAAAGCTTCCAACACTACTTGCGCCACGCTGGCGTCCCATCCCAGATTCATCGATCCGACGCGGAATAACTCATCGACTTCTTCCAGCGCTTCGTTATCCACCAATTCCACGGGGGTGTGCTCCGGAACGCTGAAGGGATTGCCCTCGACGGTGGAGAGCTGATCAAGGATTTCATCGATCATCTCAGCGACCACTGCGGCCTGCTGCTTTTCCAAGGCGATGCTGGCCAGCTCGGAACCAGCCCGGGCCTGGAGGTAGAAGGTGCGGGAGCCGGGCTCGCCGATGGTGCCGATGACAATGCGGTCTGGCCAATTGAATTCGTTGACTGTTGCTGTCATTTCAGTTTCCTTAGTGTCCTGCGCCGCCACCGACCGGGGCATCCGCTGCCTTGAGTCCTGGGGCGAGCCATGAGAGATCTCCGGCATCGGTATTGATGGAGTACACCCGGGGCGCCCCGGCGCCGTAGTGCACGATTGATACGGAAGCTGGTCCCGCATTCAGCCGCTGGAACAGGTCCAGATGCATTCCCAGCGCATCGGCCAATACCGACTTGATGATATCGCCATGGCTGAAGGCCGCCCACACTGCGCCGGTCCCATGCTCGGCTTCCACTGCAGCATCGTGGCGCCTGATTGCCGCCACAGCGCGTGCCTGCATCCCGGCCATGGATTCACCCTCGGGGAAGGTCACCGCGGAGGGGGTGGATTGCACTTGCTTCCATAGATCTTCGCCAGCCAAGTCCTGCAGCGTGCGGCCCTGCCACAGTCCGTAGTCGCATTCGGAGATCTCTGGCTCGATGAGCAATTCAGGCGCGTTCTCCTGACGCTGCAATGCGAAGTTGGCGGTCTGCACGCAGCGTTCCAGCGGGCTGGTGACCACCGCTGCCAAGGGCAGGGTCGCGAGGCGTTCGGCGGTACGCATCGCCTGTTCTTCGCCGGTGTGGTCCAAGAACACCGACGGGGTGCGTCCAGCCAATACGCCGCTGGCGTTGGCGGTAGTGCGGCCATGCCGCACGAGAATAACTGTGGCCATGTTCCCAGCCTAGCCACCACTGGGTCCCCACGCGATGTCCTGACGGCATGTTGTCCGGTGAAAGGGGGTTTGCAGTGTGCAGGGGTGCCGAAGCAATGAGCAGGGAAACCACGACAGGAGGATGCATGGAAGTCGGGATCCTTGGCGCCGGAATCCGCGGGCTGTGCGCCGTCGCACCAGCAGGCGGGTCAGTCCCGGACCATCCACCCGACGACATCGCATTGCCCGTCGCTGTTACTGCCAGTGGCCACGAAGGTGCCGTCGGTGAGCAAGCCGAGGGTATGCAATGAACCGGCGGCAATGGCGATGACCTTCGATCATGAACCCACATTGCACTGGCCAAACGAGTTGTCCCCGGTGGCCAGCACCATGCCATCGCTGCGCAGGGCCACGGTGTGCTGGCTGCCGGCGCAAAGCGTGGTCACCGCATTCCAGTTTTGCACTTCGCACGCCCCGCTTCGCTGGTCGCCAGTGGCCACGACGGTGCCGTCGGTGCGCAGCCCGACAGTATGCAGTTGACCCGCGGCTATCGCTTGCAGGCCGCTCCAGCTGGCCACGGAGCATTGGCCCCGTTGGTTATTGCCGGTGGCAAGCGCCGTGCCGTCGGCGCGAAGCCCTACGGTGTGCGAACGGCCGGTGTTGCGCGCCGCATGAACATTACCGGCCGCTACGCTGGTGATCGCCGACCACTGGTCGATAGAACACTCGCCGGCCCGGTTATTGCCGGTGGCCAGCACGGCGCCGTCCTGTCGCAGTGCCACCGAATGCCTGCGCCCGGCTGCCATGAGAGTCATCGGTTCCTCCAAGTCTGCCCGGGGTGCCTCGTCCGCTGCCCATCGTACTTGGGCTCCAACCTGCAGAGCACTCCTTGAAGTGGCGGCGGATGCTCCCGGCAAAGCAACGCTGGGATGGAGCCTACCGATGGCCGATAGGGTTTGTCAGGTTTCCAGCCTAGCGACAGGCCCTTATCCAAGACACTGGATTGCGGCAGGTCTCCTGTGTCTTCCAAGCCAGAGGCGACCAAGCCAATCGCTTATGGTTACCGTATGGATACAACGAATCTGCTGGTACTCAATGCGTGGGCTATCATCCCACTTGTGCTCGTCGGCTCGCTGCTGCATTTTGCCTATGACTGGTCGGGGCACAACAAGGTCGTGGCGGTATTCGCCGCGGTGAACGAGAGCTATTGGGAACATATCAAGATCGCGTTCTGGCCGGTGCTGCTGTGGCTGGTTGGACTCTTCGCTTTGGGTGGATGGCAGATCCTGGGGTTCATCCCGGCAATGACCGCTGCACTGTACTCGGTTCCGGTTTCCATGGTCGCCATGGTCTTCGGCTACAAGTCGATCACCGGGAAGAACCTGCTCTGGCTGGATATCGCGGTCTTTGCCATCACCGTTGGGCTGGCGCTGATGATCTTCGCACTGGTGGCCACCGAGCTGGCAGCGAGCATCTGGAGCATTGGGATCAGCGTGCTGCTCTTGCTGCCGCTCGGGGTAGCCTTCATCCGCTACACCTATGCTCCGCCTAATGAACCGGATCTGTTCGTTGATCCGCTGAACCAGCGCTATGGACTGGATGCCCACCCGGAAGACAACTAGCACCCAGGCTGAAACGCCCGGTACTGGGTTGATGTGAGATCAGTCCTCTGCACGTCTTCCGGTTCCAAAGCGGCCAAGGTCCCGGGGTACGATGAAGGTTGGCCAAATCCGGAGTGCACAGGCGCAACTTGTTTTCCGGAACCGATGTTGACCGTACGCCGCATCCGGCGTAGCCAGGATCCCGCTGACGGGTCCGGCAGCTAAATGGAGTGATATTTTTTGCCTGGAGCAGATCCGCATCCAGACCTCGCCGCCGATCGTTCGGCGAAGATCGAAACCATCGTCATCGACAGCGAGCACACTGGACGGCGCATCGAGAAGTACCTGCGTTCCGCGCTCAAATCCATGCCAGCAGGGCAGATGTTCAAGCTCATGCGCAAGGGACAACTGCGGGTCAACGGGAAGAAAGTCCAAGAAGGCTACCGGCTGGCGGCAAATGACAAGATCACTCTGCCGGCATTCCACGCCCAGCCAACCCGCGAACCGCGCATCGAGGTCCCGCCAGCGCTGCTCAAGCGCCTGCGCAATACCGTGGTGCACGAGGACGAAGATGTGCTGGTGATCGACAAGCCCGCTGGCATTCCGGTGCACAAGGGCACCGATAATCCAGCCGGCGTCATCGAGGCATTCCGCCAGCTGCGCCCGGAACTGCCCGATCTTGAGCTGAGCCACCGACTGGACCGGGATACTTCTGGACTGCTGGTGCTGGCCAAGACCCCGAGCATTCTGCGCTATCTGCACGAGATGCTGCGCGATCGGGAAGATGAAATTGAAAGGCACTATCTGGCGCTGGTTGCCGGCAGCTGGAATGAGGACACTGCAGTTATCCATACTCCGCTGCTGCGCCTGGCTGACCGCATGGTCGCAGATCCAACGGGCCAGCGTGCTGAAACCCGGGTATGGGTACAGCAGCGGGTAGGGAAGCGCGCCACTATTTTGGATGTGCAGCTGATGACCGGACGCAAGCACCAGATCCGGGTCCACTTGCAAAGCGAAGGGCACCCGATTGCCGGAGACGACCGGTACGGTTTTGCCAAGTTCAACAGCCGTGTCGAACAGCTAGGGGGTCGCGGGCTCTTCTTGCATGCGACTAAGCTGGTGATTCCCAAGCCCGACGGCCAGGAACTGGTCGTCGAGGCCCCCATGCCGCAGCGCTGGAAGCAGCTGCTGAAGGCAGGGCTCTAGCCCAATCAACTCTGGCAAGGCGGGACATGATGGCCGAAGGACAGTGGAAGCAGGTAGCCCAGCGAGTTTTCCAGCGGCGTTATGATCCGTTGGACATCACCGTCGGGGCGGTGCTCGGCGAGCACGGCCTGACGGTTATCGATACCCGCAATAACGCGTGTGAGGCACAGGAAATCATTGATGATGTCTCGGCACGTTTCGACCTGCCGATTGTTGCCGTCATCAACACCCATGCGCATTATGACCACACCTTCGGCAATCAGCTCTTTGCCCAGCACTCGATTCCCATCTATGGCCATCATCTGATCCCTGCGCACTTCGAGGAATATGAGAAGCCCCGGCTTGAAAAGGTGCAGCGCTCGCCGGAAGCAGAGCCCGAGATGGATTGGGATGGCGTGGTTCTGACCCCGCCAACCCACTTGCTGGCGCAACCTTGCACGCTGAACTTAGGCGGACGGGAAGTCGAGCTGATTCCGCTGGATGCAGGGCATACCGACACGGACCTTGCGATCCATATTCCCGACGCCAATACGTGGTTCCTTGGCGATATCATCGAGCAGTCCGGTCCGCCGATGTTCGGCTCCGGAGCCTACCCCCTGGACTGGCCCATCGTGCTCGAATCATTGCTTGAGCGCATCCAGCCAGGCGACATCATTGTCCCGGGCCATGGTGAACCGGTGGACCGGGACTTCATAGTGCGGCAATTGCACTGCTTCCAGCTGCTGGCCACCACCTTGCGCGACGCGCATCAACGGGACGAGAGCATCGAGCAGATCTCATACAGTGCGGAACTTAAAAACCTGTGGCCGGAGGATTTCCTGCAACAAGCTGCCGCTGATGCCTACGCGCAACTGCCTGGCACCGAGCCGGATCCGCGCTAGCGCGGTGAAGGACTAGTATTCGTTCTTGATCACGAAGAACGAGCCGCGGATGGTTCCGGCGAGCTTGGATTTCTGGCGGGCGAACTCGAACTTTTCCGCCAGTTCCTCGGGCACTTCCATGCCATCGGAGAGCTTGAAGCCGGCGGCGCGCTTGGCACCTGGCTCCAGCCCGTACAGGACATTGATGGACAACCCGGATTCGTAGAAGACATAGGCTCGCTGTGAGCCATCAGCCTCGAATTCAGCGGCCTGCAAGGGCTTGGATACGATGTGCAGATCGCGTTCTTCAGCAAGAATCTGGTGCACCCAATCAATGGTTTGCGTTGCGTCGCCAGCTTGCTCCACCACAAAATCATGATTGAACTTGTTCTTCAGGTAGCGGGCTTCATTGGCACGCAATCCTGCCAGCGCGTCTGATACCGGGGAGGTTTCCAGGCCCTGGGTGGAGACGTCTTTGAAATCAACAAGGTACGGCATGAGCACTCCTTGGCGGTGTTCGGTTGGTCAGCTTCGGAAAATTATTCTTATCGTACTGCGCGAAATCAGCTGAAGGCGCTGAAACCGGTCAGGTCCCTGCCAAGAATCAGGGCTTGGACCGATTCGGTTCCCTCGTAGGTATGCAAAGCCTCGATGTCCCCGAAATGGCGAATCACATGATTCTCCAACAGAATGCCGTTGCCGCCGAGCATATCCCTGGCTGTAGCCGCCACCCGGCGGGCCGCACGGGTGTTGTGGTACTTCAGCAGCGAAGCCTGGGTGTCCTTGAGCGCTCCAGCTTCCTGCACCGCGGCCACCGCAGCGCACTGCAGCTGCATGTTGGTGATCTCCGCGAGCATCTGGGCCAGGCGTTCCTGCACCATTTGGTGCGCTCCCAGCGGCTTGCCGAATTGGGAGCGTTGCTTGGCGTATTGCAAGGCCGCTTCAAAAACGAACTGCGCATGGCCCAGAGCTGACCAGCCAACATTCACGCGAGTCGCAACCAGCGCCTTGGACACGTCCTTGAAGGAAGCAACTTCGCTGAGCCGCGCCGAGTCCGGAACCCGCACATCAGTGAGCCGGATCTCGGCCTGCTCGATGGCGCGCAGCACGCCCTTCCCTCGCACCGGCACCGCTTCATAGCCTTCGGCCTGTTGCTCGACAATGAATCCCTTAACCTGGGAATCAGCCTCGTCGCGGGCCCACACAAGGGTGATGCCGCCAGCAGCACCGTTGCCGATCCACTTCTTGTTCCCGTTCAGGATCCACCCATCGCCATCCTTGCGGGCACTGGATTCCAAGCCCACCGAATCCGAGCCGTGATGCGGTTCGGTCAGCGCGAACCCGCCCAATAGCTGGCCGGTGGCCACAGGCTCCAAATACTGCTCTTGCTGTGCCGGGGTACCGAACAGGCGCAGGCTGCGCAATACCAGGCCGCCCTGCACCGCGGCGGCGGCAGCCATCGAGCCATCGGCACGGGAAAGTTCCATCGCCACCAGTCCGGCAGCCAGCGCAGAAAAATGCGCATGGCCCGGAATCTGCAGGCCATCGGTGAACAGATCGAGCTGGCCCATCCGGCGCACCAAATCCAGCGGGTAGTGCCCGTTCTCCCAGTGCTCGTTGATTACCGGCAGGATCTCCTCGCCATATTGCCGGGCGCGGGCCCAATGCACGCGGTCCGCATGATCCAGCGCCCCGAAGGCCTGCAGGTAGTCGATATCCAGCGCCGAGGACAGGTCATAGTCCTGCCATGGGTCGCGGGTCAATTGCCGGCTCCTTGCACTCCAGTGCGCTCGGCACGCAGCTGGCGCTTGAGCAGTTTTCCGGACTGGTTGCGAGGCAACTGCGCGACGAAGTCCACCCGTTTGGGGACCTTGTAGCCAGCGAGCCGGGACTTCACATGATCGCGTACCGCCTGGGCACTGAGGTGGGTGTCGTCCTTGAGCACGATGACCGCAGCGATTGCTTCGATCCAGCGCGGGTCATCAATGCCCACCACAGCCACCTCGGCGACTTCGGGCAACTCGTAGATGGCGTCCTCGACTTCGCGCGGGGCCACCAGCACCCCGCCGGTGTTGATCACATCCTTGATGCGGTCCACCACCTGGATGTAGCCGCCTCGATCCTTGGCCACCTGGTCTCCGGAACGGAACCAGCCGTCGGTGAAGGCCTGCTCGGTTTCCTCCGGCTTGTTCCAATATCCGCTCATCACCTGCGGGGAGCGGTACTGGATTTCTCCTGGTTCGCCGGCCTCGGCCAGCTGGCCCTCGGCGTTGATGACCCGCGCTTCGACATGGAAGACCGGGCGCCCGCAGGAAGCGGGCCGGGCATCGTGTTCCTCGGGGCGCAGCACCGTGCACAGCGGACCGAGTTCGGACTGGCCGAAGCAGTTGTAGAACCCGATTTTCGGGAAGCGCTCGCGCAGCCGGGCCAGCACCGTGGTGGGCATGATCGAAGCCCCGTACTGGGCCTTGGCCAGCGAATCCAGGTTCCGGGTTTCCAGATCCGGGTGGTTGCTCAGCGGCACCCAGACCGTCGGGGCCAGGAACAGCGAGTTGATGTGCTCTGCTTCCACGCGTTCAAGCATCTGGCCGATATCCGGCTTGGCCAGCAAGCGGATGCTGGCACCCAAGGATAGATAGGGGAGCAAAAAGACGTGCATGGCCGCCGAATGGTAAAGCGGCATGGCGATCAGCGGACGGTCCGAAGCCTCCAAGTCCAGTGCGATGATAGCCGAGATGTATTGGGCGACCAGCGCAGCATGGGTCATCATCGCACCCTTGGGCGCTGAAGTGGTGCCCGAGGTGTAGAGCAGCTGGACCAGATCACCGCTTGAAACCTGGCTGGTGTTCGCATCGATGGGTGCGTTTTGATCCAGTGCGGTTTCAAGTACCGAGACGCCGGGGGATTCACCGGGCAGCATCGGCCAGACTTGTTGCAGCTGCTCAAGCTTGTGGGCATCGCGCAGTTCCTGCACCAAATCCATGCGCGGGCCATCGGCAATCACTAGTGCGGCGCCGGAATCGTTGAGCAGGTAGGCCAGCTCTTCGCCCTTCAAGGCGAAGTTCACCGGGACATGGACCAGCCCGGAGGCGGCGCAAGCGATGAACAGGATCGCGTAGGCATCAGAATTCGCAGCGTAGGCGGCCACGCGCGAACCAGCAGGCAGCCCAGCGCGCTGCAGGCGGGTGGTGAGCCTGTGCACTGCGGCATCGAGCTGCTGGTAGTCCCAGCTGCGCTCTTCAAAGCTCAGCGCCACCGCTTTGGGAGTGCGGGCCGCCGCCCGGCGCAGCAGGGCATCGATGGTGTTCTGGTCTTGGGACTTGGACTGGGTGCCGGATGCTAGGGGATTCACGGTGGTTTTCCTTTGCTGCGGGTCTTAGAGGCGTTCAATGATGGTGACGTTGGCCTGGCCGCCGCCTTCGCACATGGTCTGCAGCCCATAGCGGCCGCCGCTGCGTTCCAGTTCATGCAGCAGCGAAGTCATCAGCCGCGCGCCAGTGGCACCGATGGGATGGCCCAGCGCGATGGCCCCGCCATTGACATTGACCTTTGACATGTCCGCGCCGACTTCCTTCTGCCAGGCCAGGACCACTGCGGCAAAAGCCTCGTTGATCTCGATCCGGTCCATGTCATGGATGGACATGCCGGTGCGCTCCAAGGCGTACTTTGTGGCGCGGATCGGGGCAGAGAGCATCATCACCGGATCATCCCCGCGGGCACTGGCATGGTGGATTCGGGCTCGGGGCTTCAGCCCGTAGCGCTTAACCGCGGCCTCAGAGGCAATCAGCAGCATCGCTGCACCATCGGACATCTGGGATGCGGTGGCCGCGGTATGTGCTCCGCCTTCGGTGATCGGGGACAAGGAAGCCATCTTGGCGCGGTCCACCGGGCGTGGCCCTTCATCGATCGACAGCTGATCCATGGCCAGGATTTCGCGGTCGAAATAGCCTTGGGCCTGGGCATGCAGGGCGCGCTCATGCGAGGTGGCAGCGAGGTCTTCCAACTCGCCGCGGGTGAAGCCCCAGTGCTGGGCCATCATCTCAGCGCCGCGGAATTGCGAGATCTCCTGATCCCCATAGCGTGCCGCCCACTTTTCGGATCCGGCGTACGGGTTGGGGAAGCCGAAATCCTTGGCCGCCGAGTTGGAATAGGACAGCGGGATGCTGGACATGGACTGCACCCCGCCGGCCACCACCAGATCGCTGGCTCCGCTCATCACGGCCTGGGCGGCATAGGACACGGCCTGCTGCCCGGAACCGCATTGGCGTTCCACGGTAGTTCCCGGGACATGATCGGATAATCCGGCGGCCAGCCAAGCGTTGCGGGCGATGTCCATGGACTGCGGCCCAAGCTGGTCGATGCAGCCCAGGATGATCTCATCGTATTGCTCGGAATCGATGTTGTTCCGGTTCACAAGTTCGGCCAGTGGTGCGGCGGCCAGATCCAGCGGATGCAGCTGGGCCAATGATTTTCCGCGTCGTCCGACAGGCGTGCGCAACGCATCGATGATGTAGGCCTGGGTCATGGGTGTTCCTCCAGCATATTTCAGGGTGCGAGTTGGCACTATGGAACTAACAATGCCCAAGTCCGTGCCTGTTGTCTAGGTCACACGCGGGTAGAGTGGAAGCAGTTCTCACGCCATTTCCCGGCATCGAGCCGCGGCTCCAGACGAGTCGTGATCCTGAAATAGAGTTTGCGGCCCAGCTGACGGCGGGAGCTGCGGCACCTTTGGATAGGTGCGCTGTACCTTTGAATGAAACTGTTACGGCGGAGAATATGGAGAGCAATGGCTGCTGACTACGACCCGCGCATCGTCGCGCTCTACGACCGGGCAAATCCCGACGGGCCGGATCATGACTACTACCGGGCGCTGGCCAACAGGAAGAACGCCCAGAGGATCCTAGATTTGGGATGCGGAACCGGAATTCTCACGGTGAGCTTCGTCAGCCCGGGCCGCAGCGTGGTCGGTGTGGACCCATCGCCTTCCATGCTCGCCTACGCCCGGCAGCGTCCCGGGGCGGACAACGTCACCTGGATCCATGGTAAAGCCACGGCGTTGGCTGAAGGAGAATTCGATTTCATGGTCATGACTGGCAATGTCGCCCAGCACATCATCGATCCGCAGTGGGAGCTAAGCCTTAACGCGCTGCGCAAAGCGGCAGCCGAGGGCGCGGTGCTGGCCTTCGAATCCAGGAATCCATCCGCACGGGCCTGGGAGAAGTGGGCGGGCGAAGCCCCCGAAAGCAGTCAAACCCCGTACGGTGTGCTCACCGAATGGTGCCAAACCGAAGTACTCGACGAGCACAACGTGCTGCTGCGCAGCTTCAACCGATTCGAGGCCACCGGGGAACTACACGTCGAGGAAAACGTGCTCGCATTCCGCAGCGAGCGGCAGATCCGGGCGCAGCTTGCCGAGGCGGGATTCGAAGTTCGCGCGGTTTACTCGGACTGGAAAAGCACCGAATTCAGTGCCGATAAGCCGCTCATGGTCTTCGAAGCCGTGGCCGTGTGAGGCAAGGAAGGAACAACGCATGAATGGCGCTGGAAATGAGCTGGCCATCGAGCGCATTGATGTCCAGCATGAAGCTGCGGTGCAGCAGCTGTTCCCGAGCAATCGCGAATACTGTGTGCGGGTCACTGGAGCACCGGCAACGGCCGATGCGGCGTTCAAAGCGCTGAGCGAACTTCCGCCCGGGGTTGATGCCCAGAACAAAATTGATCTCGGGCTGTGGGAAGGAAACGAACTTGCAGTCTTCGCCGACCTGATCCTCGGGTGGCCGCACGCAGATAACGCGCATATCGGGCTGCTCATGGTGTCCACAAGCGCCAAGAGCCGCGGATATGGGCGCCGGATGCATGAGGAGGTGCTGAACCTAGTCGCCAAGCACCCGCAGATCACCCGCCTGCGGATATCCATCGTCCAGTCCAACGCAGATCTAGCCGAGGGATTCTGGCAGCGCATGGGCTACCGCAACACCGGTGAATCCTTCGCGTACACCGCCGGTACGGTCCAGAGTACTGCTCACATCTGGATGCGGCCGGTTGGCCGAAGCACAGGTGCCCAAGGGGAGCGGAGTCTTTGATGAGCAGATCACCAGATAACATCTTGCTGCATCTTGCCCAAGAGCAGGAGGAGAAGGTGCGGGAGATCTTCGCGCAACTGGCGCAGCACGGCTTCCCGGTACAACAGCAAACTCCGCACATTACCATCACGTTTTCACCGGATATGGGCCAAGAAGCCGTGGAGAAAGCAGCACAATTGCTGCCGGCGGTGATCCCTGCACAATTCCAGCGGGTGGGTACCGTCATCTTCGGAACCAAACGCAAGCAAACCGTTGCCTGGCTGCTGGAAACCTCCGACGAGCTGGAACGCGCCGCACGCCAGATCAGCGCAATGAACCCCGACGGACGAGGAGAGCGGTGGACGCCGCACCTGACGATGGGCTTGCGGCTGCCGCGTGAAATTGTCCCGGACTATATCCGTGCTTTAGATGAGATCGCAGCTAATGGGCTCAAGCAGATCGATGCGGTGCGTGCGGTGCTGTGGAAACCGCGCCTGCAGCAACTTCGCATGCTCGCTGGGCAGTAGCCGGTTCAAGACAGCTAAGCGGATGCGTCGCGCTGCCGCACGGCAGTATCCTTCATGATCCGCAGATAGCCGAAGCCGACAAATAGATGCAGCACCGTTCCAAGGGCCAAAATGACAACGCCCGGGATGGACAGCATCGAGAATTCAGGAATTCTGCCAAAGGCCACGCAAGCTAATCCCAGCATCATGATGGCGGTGCGGATTTTTCCCAGCCAGGTGGATGCTGGCGGAGCATCCAGCTTCAGGAAGAAATAGGTGCACAGCAGGATTAAATCGGTGATGAAGATGGCCAAGCCAACCCATAACGGGATCGCCCCATTGATCACCAAGGCAACAGCGATAGCGACGATGCCCAAGCGATCGGCAATCGGATCCAACAAGATGCCCAGCTTCGACACTTGATTGAATTTGCGGGCAATGAACCCATCGATCCAGTCGCTCAGCCCAAAAGCTAGCAGCAGCACGGCAGTCAGCGTGGGTTCAGTGTCTGCCACCAGATAACCGAAGATGGGAATGACCAGGAGAAAACGGATGACCGTGATGGCGTTCGGAACTGTCGCCCACTCATGTTTGCGTACCGCGCGCGTATCCACTGCGTTCCCCTTTCGCTTAGTAGAACGATGACGCACAGAGCGGCAATATACAAGGGCGGCAACCATCTGATGGGCACATTCCCTGCCCCCGCACCTGGGCGGGAATCTTGTTAACGCACTGCGGGGGCCATCCTGGCGGATGGCCCCCGCAGCCAAAGCTGAAAGGCAGGCTGGAGAATTAGCCCTGCTCGAGGAGCTGGAAGCTGACTCCACCCTGTTCATCTACCGCAGCGTCGAGCACCTTGCCTTCTAGGGCGTCGGCAATTGCTTCATCCACGTAGACGGGGCTTCCTTCGGTAGCCACGACCCCGTCGGTGCTTTCTGGTGCTGGTACAACCTGAAGGCCGAAAGCGGCTTCTTCTGGTTGGGTGCTGTCTGCTTGCATGATGCGCAGTCCAGCGTTTTCTTCCTCGGACTGGTTGGTGACGATCGCGGTCACGATCGATGCTGCTTGGTCGGTCAGTGCGAGCACGAAGGCTCTCCTTCCGGTTGAGGACATGCCAAGGTCAGGACATGTGGGTGCCACGATTCCAAAAAATGCCATAAAACTCAACATCGCTTAACAGCTGCGCAACATGCTTGGACTCAGGCACCGCAAGCCAGATAGGGTACCGCCTTGCACCTAGGCTAGCGTGAGGCGGGGAAAGAGGAATAGATGTCTGAAGACTTGGCAGTTCGAACAGTCAGTGCGGCAGGACCGCGGATCGCGCTCGCGCATTTCCAACCCGGTGACGCATCTGACATCCATGCATTTGCCAGTGATCCGTTGGTATGCCGGTACTCGACGTGGGGCCCTAACCAGTTGGCAGATACCCAAGCGTTCCTCCAAGATGCGCTGGTCGAGCAGCCGCAGCGGTACTTGCAGGCAGTCTTGGTCGATGGCGTGCTCATCGGCTCAGCTTCAGTATGGGTCACCGACCAGATATCCAAGGCCGGGGAAATTGGCTACACCCTGAATCGAAACTATTGGGGCCGCGGATATGCAACCGAGGTTGCTGTGCTGCTGCTCCAGCTGGGATTCGAGAATCTTGGTTTGGAACGGATCAGTGCGACGTGCGATGCAAGAAATACTGCGTCCATCCGAGTCCTTGAAAAGGCAGGGCTCACGCTTCAAGCACGACGGGGCGAAGATCTAGAAAACTGCTCGCAACGGGCTGAAACCCTGATTTTCCATATCGTTGAAACACGGGCCTAGCCAAGGACGAGATGGGTATATTGGCAGCAAGAAGCAATGGAAGGCGCCGATGAGACTCCACCACATTCAGATTTCCATGCCGAGAGGCCAAGAAGCCGAAGCCCGCCGGTTCTACGTCGAAGGCCTGGGTATGAGCGAAGCCAGCAAGCCACCAGCGCTTGCAGGCCGCGGCGGGTGCTGGTTCCGTGCGTTGCACGCCGGTACTGTGGTGGCAGAAGTTCATCTGGGCGTCGAGGACGAATTCATCCCAGCCAAAAAGGCCCATCCGGGATTGGTGTGCGATTCGCTTCAAGAGTGGGAAACCCTTGCCGGCCGTCTCGATTCCATGGGATATGACCTGTCGTGGGCTGAACGTGAAACTTTTGAAGGATATCTTCGATTCCATGTGCGTGATGGTTTCGGCAACCGCCTGGAAATCATGACGCCGGCAAACTAAGCCAATCAACGCATAACCAGGAGCCATAGTGGAACCGACCCCGCTGGCAGCAGCCAAAGATCATCCGGTGCCAGGAGAAGTTGCGCGTCTGCTGGCAACTGTTCCCCAATGGTTCGGGCAGGCTGAATCAAACGCAAAGTACATCCAAGCCGCCCGGAGTATGGAAACCTGGACCGTCCGCGATGCCCGAGGCACGGTGCTCGGCGTGCTCTTGGCACAGAGGCACTACCAGCACAGCGCCGAAATTCATTTGATGGTGGTTGACCGGGCCCATCACGGCAAGGGAATCGGCACGGCGTTGTTCGCCGCCGTAGAAGCTGAAGCGCTCGCCGGGGGAGCCCGGCTCTTGCAAGTCAAAACTCTGGGGCCTTCCCACCCGGATGCTGGCTATGCGAAAACCCGTCGATTCTATGAAAAGCAAGGTTTCTTGCCCCTGGAGGAAACTGACCTGTGGGGAGCTGGAACACCCTGCCTGATTATGATCAAGCCGCTTGGAGATAGGCAGGAAAAGGTAAACCAAGACGGATGATTGCCTCGTGGAATCCAGGACCCTTGGAGTTCACTGTCCGGCTGTATCAATTAGTTGGTGCCGGCCATAGACTGGGTGCATCCGGCCCCTAATCTAGGAGATCTCCTTGACTGGAATTCCAGCTCTCGCCCAGAACCTCGCCACGCAGCACGCCTCAGGAGACCTGCTGGTCATGCCAACTGTGTGGGACGCCTTCAGCGCCAAACTCGCGGTCTCTGCAGGATTCAAGTCACTGACCGTCGGTAGCCACCCGGTCGCAGATTCCTTGGGTAGCAAAGATGGCGAAAATATGGATTTCGCCGATTATCTCGGGGCAGTTCAGCGAATTACCGGCAGCGTCGATGTGCCAGTTAGCGCCGATGTCGAATCAGGCTACGGTTTGGATCCGAAGGAACTCTTTGAACGCGTGGTGGAAGCTGGCGCGGTAGGGGTGAATATCGAGGATGTGCTGCACCGTGAAGGCGGCCGTGTGCGTGAACGCCAAGAGCATGCAGACTACATCAATGCGGTCAGGCAGGCAGCGGATGGTGCAGGCATCGACTTTGTAATCAACGGGCGCACCGACGCGGTGAAGCTGGTTGATCAATTTTCGGACCCGCTAGGCGAAGCCATCGAACGGATGAAGCTGATGGAGCAAGCCGGGGCGCGCAGCGTGTATCCGGTGGCGCTATCCAGCGCGGACCAGGTGGCGAAGGCAGTGCAGGCGGTGGGTATTCCGGTGAACGTCACCGCCCATCCGGTCAAGGCGCACGCAGCGGGCGACCTGGCCGCTTTGCGTGAGCTGGGAGTGCGCCGAGTGAGCTTTGGACCGCTCTGGCAAATGTGGCTGGCTGAGGTTTCCGGCAAGCAGCTTCAAAGCTGGCTCTAGAGTCTTGCCCGGGGCACTGGCTTGCACCTCAGGCAGGCAACGGTCGTAGTCTGGATGCATGGATGAACGACAAATCAAGCAGCGTGCGGTTCCTTCTAAACCTTCGGCATTCCGCGGAGTTTTAGAAAACCTGTCGCCGGGGTATTTTGCCCTCACGATGGGAACCGGCATTGTTTCGGTGGGTCTTCACGAAGTCGGATGGGATCTGCTCTCTCACATCCTGCTGGTCATCGCAGCAGTGTCCTATGTGCTGCTGTGGGTTCTGTACATCTGGCGGGCAATAGCGTTCCGCGCCGCCATGAAAGCAGATCTTCGCGGGCCGGAGATGGCCTTCGCCTACTTCACGGTGGTTGCCGGCACCGATGTTCTCGCAGTGCGCCTGGGAGCTGAAGGCTTCGGCGTGATCTGCCTGGCACTGGTAACCCTGGCTACGGTGCTCTGGTTCATCTTCGGCTATGTTCTGCCGTGGCAGGTGTTGCTGAGCAGGGATGGGAAGCCGATCCTCTCTCGGGTCAACGGCACCTGGTTCATCTGGGCTGTAGCCAGCCAGTCACTGGCCATAGGGATGAGTATCGTCCAGCCCTATGTGGCGACCGGAAAATCCCTGATTGGACTGGTGGCCGTGCTGAGCTGGTCCGTGGGCGTCGCGCTGTACGCCGGCGTAGCCGTGCTGGTGCTACTGCGAATCGTGTACTTCGGGATGACACCGAAAGAATTCGAACCGCCGTACTGGGTGGCGATGGGAGCCATGGCAATTGCTGTGGTGGCCGGCACCAAGATCATCGCCATGGAATCCACGCCGATGGTCGCGGCCACGCGTGTTCTAATTGCCGGGACGGTTGCGGCCTTCTGGGGCTACTGCCTGTGGCTGATACCCGTACTGGTGGGTGCTGGGGTGTGGCGGCACGTAGTTCACCGCATTCCCTTGGGATACACCCCAACACTCTGGTCCATTGTTTTCCCGGTGGGCATGTTCGCCGTCGCATCGATCAATTTGGGCCGTGCTGACTCATTGCCGGTGGTTGAAGCCATCGGAGACGGTTCGCTGGTTGTCGCGGTGCTGGTTTGGGCCTTGGTCTTTGTTGCCATGATCCGGCACTACGTGATGCTCGGATGGCGCAGCCGGGTTGTGGCTAGCTAGTTGCTGATGCCGTAGGCCTTGTGGATGCTCTGCTCGTTTTCAAGAGTTTGAAGCATGAACGCAGCCAAATCATGGCGGGTGATGGTTCCGCCTAAGCGCCCTGATTCGCCCACTTGGAGTGCGGTCCACTTGCCCAGCGCCGGTTTGTTGTTCAAGCCGGTGGGCCGTACGATGCTCCAGTCCAGCGCGGAATTCTCCACCAGCTTTTCCTGCTCGGTGTGATCAGCCAAGGGCTTGGCCAAGAGTACTTTGGAAACAAATCCGATGACCCCGGGAAGCTGTGTTCCGGAATTTCCGGCGCCCAGCGAAGATTGGATCAGCAGACGCTTGGGACCGTTTTGTTCTATGGCGTGCACCACGCTTCGGGTGACACTGGTGCGGGCGTTTTGCTTTCCTTTGCTTCCGCCTACGGTGATCGCCACAGCGTCGGCGCCGGCAATTGCCTGGGCAGCAAGAAGAGGATCTGAGGCATCGGCCTGGATGTGCGTGATCTGTTCATCGGCTGCGTGTGCTGCACTGCGGGAGACTACGGTAACTTCATGGTTTGCTTCGCGTGCGAGCTTAGCCAGCAAGGCGCCGGTTCCGCCATTTCCGCCGATAATAACGAGTTTCATGTGCTCTTTCTTAAAGTGATCAGACAGGCGCTCTGCACTATTCTCCCGCAAGGCGGTTAAGTGTTTGCATCAGCTTCTTGAACGTGCGCTGGCCGGTCTCCGAGAGGCAGACCAAGGTGACTCCGTAGCGTTCTTTGCGTTCCTTGGACAGATGCACCAAGCCGCGGGTATCCAAGTCCTTGAGAATCTTTGACATGTCGGTAGTCGACAGCCCGGTTGTTTCTTGGAGCGTGAGGAAATCGGTCTGTTCCACCTGGTTCAAATGGGCCAGCGTAACGAACCTCTTGGGCGCCAGGAGTAGCGGATCAAGTTCTTGATACTTCATCGGGCTCAGCGCCGAATCAGCAGGAAGAGGTAGTAGCCAAGCCAAAGGAGCGGAGCCAGGCCGCTGAGGATGAGGGAATCGGGCCAGGGAGCAGTTTCCTGGTGGACGAGGTTTCGCCATGTGGGCTGGAGCAGCCACACGGTGAAGATGGCCAAGATGATGCGGGCCCCGCGGAAGCGCGGTTCGTTGACCCGCCGCTGCCGTGCGGCAAACCAGTGCTGGGCGCAGAGGAAAGCAATGATTGCTGGTGCGATGGACAGCCAACCGTAGCCGGAGAGCGCCAGTTGTCCTGCCGCAAACGAAGCGGCAATGACGGCAACGGCCATCAGATGGTCGAAGGCCTTGAACTTGCGGCGCGGTCGGGAGGGAACCGAGCTGAGAAGCTGCTGGGCATCGCTTGGTGTGAGGCGGGCTGAACCGCCGGAATCCTTGCTCATATTTCTACCCTTGCAACTAGTTGCAATATTTGCAAGTAGTTGGAGGTTTTAATCTGATGTCTATTTTCAACCTCCATGAGATCGAAGAACTGATATTCTCGTGCGGAAGAAGCAAACCATTCCACGGCACCGAGGCGCAAAAAGATGATTGCTTTATCCGCACCGCGTAGAACAGTTCCTGGCAAACGGCCCAAAGCTTTCACATGGCAACCTGAAGCCGATACGTTCATCGCCCTATTTACCCTGCTGGCATTTTCGCTTTGCTATTACGCAGGCACGTCGATCAATAGCATATTCCTGTGGTGCGGCATCTTGGTGTTCGGAACATTCATCCCCTTATGGACGGTGCTTCATCGTCGCGGAGAATCACTGGAGCAGCTGGGGATTACGAGAAAATTCCTTGTCACATCACTGATCGTTTCCTTTGTCTTAGGTGCAGGATCCGCATTCCAGTTGATTACCTTGGCCAGCGCCAGTAACGCGAATATCGCAAGCCATCTGGTGGCGAACTTCTTAGTGCTGTGGGAGCCGTTCTTCGTTTTCGGCTGGCTGTATTTGCGCTGGGAGCGGGCCTTTGGATGGCTGCCGGCAATCGCCTTGACCGGTTTGGGGTTCACCATCCAGCATCTTGGATCCGTCCCACTGGCTGCCGCGGCGGGATTTGGCGTTTTTGCGATCATGTTCGCGGTGGTCTTTGCCCTGGTGCGCAATCTGGTGGTGCTGTGGCCGCTGTTCTATCCGGTGGCCAGCGGAATCGGGACCTTGCAGGCTGGGTTTGTGATGGGCTGGGACGACGCAGGCATCTCGGCGATCCTGCTGGTGCTTCAGCTGCTGATCTTCTGGTGGGTGGCCACGAAGCCAAGAAGCTTGCGGGCAGCTTAGCCAAGGGCGCCGGCTGCGTAGGCTGCCTGCCCGACATGCACCGCGGCGTCGTCAATGATGGAGACCAGCCGGACCCCGCGGGTTACTGCCGGTTCCCAATTGCGGTCAATGATTTCATCGAGCTGCTCTTCATCAAGTGCCGTGGCGTAATCGCTCAGTGCGTTCATGCAGGCTTCCAGATAGTCCACCAGCAGGTGCTGGTCATCGGCGACAATCGCGCGGGCTTGTTCGGCGCTGTGCCCGTACCCCATGGAATCGCCCAGTTCGCCCAGATTGAAGCGTTCGCGGAATTGCTCCCACAGCTGGGGCTGACCGCTGAGCTGTGACAGCTGGATATCTGCTTCACGCCCCGAATGCCATAAAAGCCACGCAATCGAGTTGGGATGGTTGCCCGGATGCGCGTTGAGCTGTTCAACGCTGAGCTGCGGCAACGCGCGCACCGCGTCAATCGGACGATGGGCCAGGCTGGTCAGGATGTCGGTGATGTTCATGATTCCTCAGTATTCTCGCGGTGCCAGTCATGGGCTTCGCTATCGGCGGTGAATCCGGCGGCCAGGTAGGTGGATATGGCAGTGGTGTTTTCACTCGGGGTGCACACTAGCGCGCTGGAAGCGCCCATGGAGCGCAGTTCGGCGGCTGCTGCCAAGCTGATCGCTGTGCCGTATCCCTTGCCCCGGGAGGCCCGGTGCACGGCAATCGGTTCCAGAAGCCCCGGGCGGCCGGACCCTGCGGACCAGACCGCGGCGATGGCCAGTGGGTTCATCTCGCTGTCGTAGGCGGTGAGGCATTGGCCCTGTTCATAGATGGGCGTATTGGCCATGGTGTGCCAGCGCTGCACGGCTCGTTCCAAGTCCGCTGCACTGAAATCCTGGCCGCGGAAGGCATTCAGGTGGGTTTCCATCCACTGACCAGCCTGAGCCGGATCAACTCGGCGGAAACTCAGTTCCGGCAGCCGCACCGGTTCATCCAGCGACCGGCGCAGCGGAGTCCAAGCTTCCCCGGGCTTCCAGCCATTGCCCTGCAGGGCCTTGCCCAGGGCAGTGGCGCCCCGGGCTTCGATACTGGCACTGGCTGAAGGAAAGATCCGGTTGGCCGGCGAGGCCAGATCAGCATAGATCTGCTCGGCTAGCGGCTGGATGTCCAGGAAGTCCGGGTGCACTGCCATCCGAATCAGATCCGGGCCATCGAGCAGGCCCAAGGCGTAGATGGCTTCGCGATCCGCCCAGACGCGAAGGCTGCGGGCAGTGCTGTTCAATCCACGCATGGCATACCAGCCCACATCTCCGGGGTGAAGCTGCAACGGCAGGCCGTCGTGCTGCCAGCGGGCGAGCTCATCGACGAGACCGGCAACCTGCGGTGCGGCGGGGATAAGCATTTTGAGGCCCATCAGCCTATTCAAGCACCCGGTGAGTCACCGCGACAAGACTCCGCCCAAGGCAACAGGCCAGCGGCATTGGTTCAATGCCGCTGGCCTGTTGCCGGTGTTCTAGTTCCTGTGCCTGGCCCTACAGCTTTGCGGTGGCCTTCCATGCCGAGTGCACGGCGCCGTGGATGCAGTTGAGCGCGCCGGCATCACCAATGACATCGACGTTGAAACCGGCTGTGCGCAGTTCATCGGCTACCGGAGCGGCACGGGTGGTGCCATTGAAGTAGATGACCAGGTCGGCTAGGGCACTGTGCTGCTTTTCGCCTAGGCGACTCCATAAGGGAAAGCGATGGCACGGGCGGCGTAATGGTCGATTTCCGACTGCACGATTTCACCGCCTTCGGAAACATTCATATCCATCGCTGGAAGCACGACGCGGTTCGGGGTACTCATGGGCCCGATCCGGCCCTCTGGCATCAGGTGGGGAAAAGACTTGTTGTTCATGGCAACATAATACTTCCGAAAAATGCAAGGAAAATCTCCGAAGTTGACTTAAAACACTGAAATTGAACCTATAAAATTAAAGATTGGCCTAAATTTCTACAGGTAGTCAAGCAAGCTAAATATAGACTGTGTTTTTATCTGAGAAGAAATTCTATGCAAAAAATTCCTAATTCCCTTACCTCAGTAAACAATAAATAATTTCCATAAAGGGAGAATAACTAACGGATTCAGGGCAGTGGTGAGCGTGAGGTGGGCCACTGCCACGGTAGGCTGTCAGTATGTATTGGGAGAACATGGTCTTCGATTCCGAAACGCCCAAAGAGCATGGCAAATTCTGGGAAGAACTGCTGCACTGCCAGATGCTTACGGATAACGAGGGCGGATACGAAACTCGGCTGCACCTGCCCGAGCAGCGCTACCTGGATTTCTGTTTCCCTATGGTCCAAGATCCGGACCGCACAATTCAACGCGCCCACCTGATTCTTGCTCCCAGCGCCGGTCCGCTGGGAGGATGCGGCAATGATCCGGGGCAGGCGCTGGAATCCAGGAGGGATTCCGCTGGCAACGAGTATTTGCTCTGTGCCGGTGAAGAGCGCAAGGGCCTGGAACTAGTTGCCCTGCAGCTGGCTTGCTCGGACCCCCTGCGCGATGCAACTTTTTGGTCGAAGCTGATGGGGTGGGACATCGTAAACCAAATCCCAATGACTTTGGCCCATCCATCCGGCCTCGGCCCGCAGCTGATCTTTGTCCCAGAAGAATCGCCTAAAACTTCGCGGAAAAATGCGCTCCACCTCGACTTGCGCCTTGAAGCAGGGGAGAGCTTGGATGAAGCGCTGGCAACAGTCCGTTCGCTGGGCGGAGAAGAGCTCGACCAGCAGTGGGGAACCCTTCCTTGGAAGGTCTTCACCGACCCGTCAGGAAATGAATTCTGTATCTTGGAACCGCTGCCAACAGCCTGAAGGGTAATCGAGAAAGCCCAAGGACCCGCAAAAAGGAATAACGTGCCAGCACAATCACACGGCCAAAGCGCCCGCGGAACCGAACCGAACCGTGCGCGCACCAGATTGCTGGTCCTGGCGATGGCGTTCGTCACAGCAATCCATCTGCTCACCCAGCTGTTCGCACCTGCAGGGATATTGGCCGACGTTACGCAGATAATGCTGATGCCGCTGCTTGGCGCGATCATCATCGCGCTGACCAGCGCACAGCGCGGCAAACTGATCAAGCTGGTGCTGATCGCGGTCCTCTTCTCGTGGGTAGGTGACACCCTGCCACGGTTCATGGAGGGCGACCAAGGATTCCTGGCCATGGTCGGCAGCTTCCTCATCGCCCAGTTCTTCTACATCGCGGCGCTGGCCAGGTACTGGAGATCCTCCGTAATGCGGCACTGGTGGATGACAACTCCATATCTCGGCGCATTCACAGTTTTAGTGCTTCTGTGTGCGCCCGGGGCCGGGGCACTGCTGGTCCCGGTGCTCATTTATGGAGTGGCGCTGACGGCGATGGCCATTTTCGGCACTGGGCTGGGGGTGCTCGCTGGCTGCGGCGGGGCGATATTCTTCCTATCCGATTCCTTGATCGCCTTACGATCCTTCACCACCCTTGACATCCCCGGAATGGGATTCTGGATTATGCTCACCTACGTGGTTGGACAGGCGATGATAGGAATTGCCGCAACGAGAACCGAGCAGCACCAGAAGGAAAAGAATCCATGCCGTTAGCACCAGAAGCCAAGATCCCGTTGATCCTGGTGCATGGCAATGGAGTGGACCACCGTATTCTCAAACCGCTGGAGCCGGTGTTGGAAGAAGCCGGAATTTTCGACCTGCACTTTATTGATTTGCCCGGCTTCGGTACGTGCCCGCCACTGGATGGCACCGGGGGATTGCCTGAGCTTGCGACATGGCTGGAAGAACGGATCAAGCGCATCGCGGGAACTGGGAAGTTCGCCCTGCTGGGCAACTCCCTTGGAGGTTTGCTCTGCCAGGAAATGGCCGACCGTTTCCCCAACCAAGTCCAAGGCCTATTCCTCCTGGCACCGGCGGTCTTCCCTGATAACGCGAGGCGGACCCTTCCCGAAGCACAGGTACTCGTGGAAGATCCGCAATTAATTGCCCAGCTTGAACCGAAGCAGGCACAGCTATTTCAAGAGGTTGCCGTGATTCAGTCACCCCAGACCTGGAAGCGCTTCGTCTCGTGGGTTCTGCCCGGTTTGGAATGCGCGAACTTGCGGGCCATGGCCAAGCTCTCCAGACGCTACGTCCTGGACACTTTGCCCGTGAACCGCGAGAGCCAACTGAACATCCCCGTTTCGATCCTGTGCGGCAAACAAGACCACGTCACCGGATATCAGGATCCAGAACGGCTCGCGCACCGTTATCCTGCGATGCGCATGGTGGTGCTTGATCCTGCTGGGCATAACTTGCATCTTGAGCAACCCGAGCAAGTAGCCTTCGAACTGCAGGACTGGTCCTGCCGCATTGGCAACATCCGTGGCCTGTTCCCAGAACGCGAGGTACGCAAGGAGCCGGAGAAATTTGAGTAATCGCTTGCATCCGGCTACATTTCGAATCAGCAAGTACGGTTGTTGCCAGAGCACGAAGGAATAAGGCATGGAAGAAGAACTCGTGCTGCGCGAGCTCGAAAGCGTAGATGAAGTGCCTGACCTATTGGACATATGGCGCGGTTCGGTGGAACGGCGAGGAGATTTCCTCTCCGCGGCCGATATCGATGCCGTGGCCGTGGCTTTGGAGGCAATCTACAGCCAATCGGTGTCCATTAGAATCGCGCAGCAAGGGCAGCGCATTGTCGGCTTTGCTGCCTGGGGCCCGACACAGATTGAATTGCTCTGGGTGAGTCACAGTGATCGGCAAAAAGGCGTGGGCCGAGTCTTGCTGGAACAAATCATTGCCACCACTCCGGGCGTTAGTGTTCATCTCGATAGCCAGCGTCGGCACGCCATCGATTTTTTTGGCACGTGCGGATTCAAGCTGATTTCCTCGGACGCAGAAGCTTCGGAGCAACGCATCATCTTGCGCCACGGATAATCTGCTCCCCAGATCGTGGCACCATAGTTTCATGAGCGAAAATAGCCGTGAAATCCGTGAAGTCAACATCGAGCGCCTCGAAGCGCGCAAGTACAAAGCCACCAGCCTTGAATCAGGTGCCAGCCTTGAATTCGGCCAGGGCGAGGGTCTGCTGACCCCCGTTGAGCTGTTGCTTGCCGCCATTGCAGGATGCTCTTCCATCGACGTGGATGTGGCAACTACGCGCAGAAGCGAACCGGAGAAATTTGAAGTCAAGGCCAGCGGCTACAAGGTCACCGAAGACTCTGCGAGCCGGATGGAAGACATCCATCTTGGTTTCGATCTGAAGTTCCCGGATACCGAAGAAGGACGCAAAGCCGCTGGCATGATCCAACGCATCGTCAAGCTGTCCCATGACAAGTACTGCACAGTTTCACGGACGGTTGAACTTGGGGCCGTCGTGCAGAGCGAAGTTATCGACTAAGCGTAGGGAAATTTTCGCAATTCTTAGCTTGATATAGGGCAACGGCCGAATCTGCAAGAGATTCCAAGGCAATTCAGGGGTTCTAGCTGTGCGTGGAACTTTCTAACATTGCGTGAATCAGTTGTGGCATAGGGCACATATTGCGGATTCCGTGCAATCAACTAATATTTCATAGGGTTTTCGCAATTCAACCTGTGAAAGTCTATTGAATCAAGCTGGGGGTATTGGACTTTGCCCTAGTCAGTGTTGGAACTTCATCGTAGGGTCGGATTGTCCCTACGTTGAAGGAGCAGCAATGCAGTCTGAGAACGTTTTAGGAAATATCGACTGGGCGTCGATGCTACAAAAGGTTGGCATCGCGCTAATCATCCTCATCATCACGTGGCTTGTTGCGCGCATAGTTCGTTGGGCTGCAGCCAAACTGGTGACTAGGGTGAAGTTCCTGCAAAAGCAGGGCAATGACGGAGAGCAGATAGGCCAATCCCTCGGCAAGGTTGCAGGGTTGATTGTCTGGCTCTTCGGCCTGGTAGCAATCTTGCAAGTCTTCGCACTATCTGAAGTCCTCTCGCCGGTGCAGGGTCTGCTCGGCGGCGTAATGGCCTTCATTCCAAACCTCATCGGTGCAGGCTTCATCTTCTTCATCGGCTACGTGATCGCAAATATCGTTCGCCAGCTATTGAAGACCGCGTTGGGAACCGTAGACTTCAGCAGCTTGGTCCGCAAAGTCACCCCGCGCGGCGAACCTGTAGATGGAGTCCAGTCACGCGAATCCCAAGCGAAGATCGTTGACATCATTTCCAACATCGTCTTCGCCTTGATCTTGCTGGTCGTGGCAATTTCGGCCCTGCAGGTACTGGGAATCGCGGCAATTTCGGATCCTGCTCAGCAGATGCTGCAGCTGGTCTTCACCGCAATCCCACAGGTCATTATGGCCTTGGCTCTGTTGGCAGTCGGTATCCTGATTGCCAAGTTCGTCGGTCAGTTGCTTGAAACCACTCTTCACGGTGTGGGTACCGACTCGGTCGTGGCCCAGTGGGGCATTGTTCCCGAAGGCAAGAGCGCATCGGGAATCATTGCCGGCATCGTCAAGATCGCTATCGTGCTGTTCTTCGGCGTGATGGCAGCTCAGATGCTGAACTTCCCAGCGATCACCAACATCCTCAACGAGATCCTGGCCCTGGGTGGCAAGATCATCTTCGGCGCAGCAATCATTGCCGCAGGTTTCGTCATCGCCAATGTCATCGGACGGTTCTTGGGTGACTCCACCGCTTCAAAGATCATCCGCTACACAGCAATTGCGCTGTTCGTAGCGATGGGCCTGAAGTACATGGGTATCGCCGATTCGATCATCAACATGGCCTTCGGCGCAATTGTCATCGGTGCAGCACTGGCAGCAGCGCTGGCCTTTGGACTTGGCGGACGCGATGCAGCCGCACGCACGCTGACCAAGATGGAAGCAAGCAAGAACAACGACGGCCCGAATACGATGCCACCATCGTCAACCCCTGGTATCTAACCATCAATCACAGAACTTGAGGGACAGATAAAAAGCCACGGAATCCAATTTTGGATTCCGTGGCTTTTTTGAATTTCAGCACGCTACGGTTGCCTGCTCCACGGCAGCGCGTTCACTGCCGGTGCCGGGTCGGTGCGCAACCGAGCATAGGTATACACATCAATGCGATTGCCATCCACCAAGAACTTGCCCCGCTCGATTCCCTCACGCAGGAAACCATTGCTTTCGGCCACGTGCTTTGAACTGGCATTATTTGCCCGCAGTCCAAGCTCCAAGCGGTAGAGACCTAACTCGCCGAAAAGATAATCCACCAAACTCGCCACAGCACGGGTAGCCAGTGATCGGCCACGGTACTTCTGGTTCATCCAATACCAAACCCACGCGTTCTCATTGGACTGGTTCACCGTCCCGCACACCAAGCCAACCAACCGGTCTTCGATGGTCACCGCCAGTGCCCGCTGGCGTTTCCTATCCTCAAGCAGCGCTTGGACATACGCGTGAGCTTTCTGCAGGG
This sequence comes from Glutamicibacter arilaitensis Re117, assembly GCF_000197735.1. Lineage (NCBI taxonomy): Bacteria > Bacillati > Actinomycetota > Actinomycetes > Micrococcales > Micrococcaceae > Glutamicibacter > Glutamicibacter arilaitensis. Next base: position 2,485,128 of record NC_014550.1, on the reverse strand, counting down.
TATCGGCATCACCTTGGCGCTTCATATCCGGGTTTGAAGAAAATGCCTCGAACACCGCTGCTGCATCAGATGGTTCAAGTGGACGCACACAAAATTCATCTCCTGCGCTCGCAGCCGCTTCAGCTTTTGGAGTAGAAGCAGGGATCGGTGCGCTGCTGGTGGTGCCCTGATGGAAGATCATCTGCCAGCGATCCTGCTCAAGGATCCACAGCGAACTGCGCTCGCTGCTCACCTCGGCATGCAAGTGCCAGCGCAAAAGCACCAGGTGCCCTGCCAGCTGCAACGCCACCGGGTTCGCCACCTTCAACGGGCCCGACTGTCGAATGGGTTCCATGGCCAGCTGGGCGATGATGCTCTCCCGGTCATAGTTCCGTCCGCTGGCTCCAACCTCGCGGAACCAAGGATGCAAGAGCCGCTTCAATTCCTCGACGCTGCTCCGGCGACTTGGATCCAGCAGTTCTTGCTCCAAGTCGATGATGACTTGGGCCAGCGAAGAATCAAGCCGAAGAGCTACAGGGAAGTCTTGAAAATCCATACCAGTAACTACATCACAGAAGATGACGGAACTAGTGGCAATAAAGTTCGACATTATGAGCTAGCTCATGCTTATAATCGCAGTAATCCGCGGGAGCCTGAATTGACCAGGCTGAGAGGGCACCGAGCCGACCGCTACACCTGATGCGGGTCATGCCGCCGTAGGAAGGAAGCGTGCCCTTGTGCATGTCAATATCGTTGGTGCCGGAATTATTGGCCTGGCTATCGCATTCGAACTCCAATCCCGAGCTCACACCGTCACGCTCATCGATCCGGGTCCGGGCCACGGCGCCAGCTATGCAGCGGCAGGAATGCTCGCTCCAGCAGCTGAAACCAATTGGGGCCACGGTGAGCTGCATCAGCTGCTCGCCGCATCGAATGCAGCCTATCCACAATTTATTGAACGCATAGAATCCGTGACCGGGCACCGGCCGGACTACCTGCAAAACTCCACGCTGGTTGTCGCTGCCGAGCCTGCTGACCGCGAAGCATTACATGAACTGGCAGAGCTGCAAGTATCCCTTGGACTGTGTGCGCAAAAGCTGTTGCCAAGCCAAGCACGAAAACTCGAACCGGCGTTGGCCGCCAATATCGCAGGCGCGGTCCTGTGCGAAGAAGACCATCAGGTCGACCCGCGCTCAGTTCTCAAGATCCTGCTGGCGCACCTGCGTCCTTCGCTCATTGAAGAATCCGTGCAGACGCTGCTCACTAAAGGGGAGCGGACCGTCGGGGTTCGCACCGTAACAGGCCGGATCCTCGAAGCTGACCAGACCATCCTTGCCACCGGGCTTGGCACGGTTCAAGGCCTCCCGCATCTTCCGCTGCGCCCGGTCTATGGAGATATCCTGCGGATCCAAGGACCTGCAGGACCTCCGCTGATTACCCGCACCATCCGCGGCATCGTGCACCGGGACAACGTGTACTTGGTCCCAAGAAAGGACGGCAGCCTGGTGCTTGGCGCCAGTGTCCGCGAAGATGCGCAACCGGCAGTGAACATCGGGGCCATGCACAACCTGCTGGACAATGCCCGCAAGCTGGTTCCCGGGATCAGCGAGTGCACCTTGAACGAAGCCACCGCCCGAGCCCGTCCAGCCACCCCGGATGACCGGCCGCTGATTGGCCGCCTTGATCCGGGCCTGGTTCTCAGCACCGGATATTCCCGCCACGGTGTCCTCTTGACCCCGTTGGGCGCCCGGATGACCACCGACCTCATCGATGGCGCAGAACCTGGGCAATTCGACCTGGCAGTGAACCCGCACCGCTTTGCTACGACAACTACTCTGAGCACTCATTGAATGGAGCACGCAGCTATGAAAACCATCGGCATCAACTTCAATTCCCAGCCAGTAGACCTGGCCGAAGGTACGACCCTGCGCGAACTGATCAGCACGAGCATCGGCAAGGAACTGGATGGCAACTCGCTGGCAGTAGACGGCAGCAAGCTGGGAATCGCAGCCGCGGTCAATGGGGCCGTTGTCCCACGAAGCGCGTGGAATACCTGCCTGCTGGCCCAAGGGCACAGCGTTGAACTCGTTACCGCCGCCCAAGGAGGCTAAGCATGGAAACGCAAAACATCACCGAATTAGACAGCCAAACCGATCCCTTCCAGATCGCCGGGCGCACCCTGTCCTCCCGCTTGATCCTGGGCACCGGGGGAGCAACCTCGCTTGCCACCTTGGAAACCGCGCTGCAAGTCTCCGGCACCGAACTGACCACCGTGGCCATCCGCCACTTCTCGGCAGCCGGAGCCGGCAGCGTCTATGAACTCTTGCAGCGCAACAACGTGATCCCGCTGCCTAACACAGCCGGATGCTTTACCGCCCGTGATGCAATTCTGACCGCGCACCTGGCGCGTGAAGCATTGGAGACCAACTGGATCAAGCTCGAAGTCATTGCCGATGAGCACACGCTGCTGCCCGATCCGCTGGAACTGCATGCAGCTGCCGAGCAATTAGCCGCCGACGGCTTTGAAGTGTTCGCCTACACCAATGATGATCCTGCCCTGGCCCAGCGTTTGGAAGATGCAGGGGTGGCCGCCATCATGCCAGCCGGTGCCCCCATTGGCTCAGGTCTGGGAATCTTGAATCCACACAACATTTCCACCATCGTGTCACGCGCAAATGTGCCGGTGGTCCTCGATGCCGGGGTGGGAACGGCCTCGGATGCGGCCCTGGGAATGGAATTAGGCTGCGACGCGGTACTCCTCGCCAGTGCAGTCACCCGGGCGCACAATGCACCCCTGATGGCAGCCGCCATGCGCGATGCTGTGCGGGCCGGCCGAGCCGCACGGCTGGCAGGGCGCATTCCTCGACGCGAGACCGCGCTGGCCTCCTCGCCAGCCGAGGGCATGATGAAAACCCTGATCGGCGACTTCTCATGACCCGGGCACCCCTGGTCTCTGCTGGTGCCGAATTGGAACCGGCCGAATTGGCGCGCTATTCGCGGCACTTGACCCTGCCTGGAGTTGGCGCAGAAGGCCAACGGCTTATCGCCAATGCCAAGGTGCTGGTCATCGGGGCCGGGGGACTGGGAAGCCCCATCGCCAGCTATCTGATTGCCGCAGGTGTCGGCACCCTGGGCGTGGTGGATGATGACCGGGTTGAACTGTCGAATCTGCAACGCCAAATCATGCACCGCGAACACGACGTGGGGCGATTGAAAGTTGATTCCGTGCCGCGGCTGGCCCATGAACTGAACCAGCATGTCCGGATCACCACCGTGGCGCAGAAACTGGACGAAACCAACGCCGTGGCCCTATTCAGCGATTATGATCTGGTGATCGACGGCAGCGATAATTTCGCGACCCGGTACCTGTCCAATGACGCCGCGGAAATTACCGGCACGCCGTTGGTCTGGGGCACGCTATTCCAATTCTCCGGACAAGTCTCCGTATTTGATCCGCGCACCGGACCGATGCTGCGAGACCTGTTCCCAGAAATTCCCGATGCGGATTCTGTGCCCAGCTGTGCCGAGGGTGGAGTCTTTGGCGCCCTGTGCGGAGTGATCGGTTCGGTGATGTGCACCGAAGCTTTGAAGCTCATCACCGGTGTCGGCACTACCCTCAGCGGCAAGCTCTGGCTCTATGACGCACTGGATGCCAGCGTGCGGACCTTGTCCTTCTCCAAGGATCCAAAGCGAGATCCGGTTGTCGAGCTAGGGCAGTACCAGGCTGCGGCGTGCGGCATTGAAAAACAAGACCTGGAGCTGAGCGTTGGGCAATTGACCGAAATGGAAGCGCAAGAAGCGGTCTTGGTCGTGGATGTACGCGAAGGCTGGGAACGCGAAATCGTGGCGATTCCACATAGCCAGCATGTGCCGCTGGCGCAGCTGCACGAAGGCGAGCTCGCAGAACTGGCCCGTAGCGCGTCGAAAATCGTGTTCGTGTGCAAGACCGGTGCACGCTCCTATCAAGCCGCGCAGAACTTCGCATCCGGCCCGACATCAAGCATTCCGGTCTACAGCCTCAGCGGCGGAACCCTGGAATGGGTGAAACAAGTGCAGGGGCGCGACCTGGCCTACTGAACGGAAGATTCTGCACTGGCATACTTAACGCATGAGATTGGGAGCTGCGCTGGAAATCCGCGAATTGGAAAGCCAAGACGAACAGCAGGCAATCGATGCGCATCACCAGCTAATTGCCGAAGATTCCGAGTTCCTGCCTACCTGGTCTGCCGATGAGGATTGGGAAGACTACATCTACCGGATGAGTGCGGGGCGCCGCGGTGAGCACATCCCGGAAGGGTGGGTGCGCTCGGGGTTGTTCGCGGCCTTTGACCAGGGCGATCTGGTGGGCCGGGTTTCACTTCGATACGAGCTCAATGAAGGCCTGCTTCAAGTCGGCGGACATATCGGCTATGGTGTAATTCCCGAGTATCGTCGCCTTGGTGTGGCACGGGCACTGTGTAAATTCGGATTGCAGGAACTTCGCGAAGCGGAAATTGAACATGCGCTCGTAACTTGTGATTCCGATAACATTGCCTCAAAATCCACCATTGAAAGTTGCGGTGGCTTGCTGGACGCGGAACTTCCCGAAATTGAAGTCAGTGATGGGCCCAGCAAGTTGCGGTTTTGGATTTCAACGCGGTCAATCCGCTGAATTTTTCGCGACTGGTACATGAAATTCCTGTATGTTCTGACACAGATCAACAGACTATGAGTCTCGAGCGCGTAAACTGGATTGTTGGGTCGACTTTGGCCCCGACTCCATAGACCCAAATTCTCGAGCGGAAGTGAGCCTTCACGCATGTCAGCAAACACCATTACTCGCGATGAACTTCGCAATGTAGCCATCGTTGCACACGTTGACCACGGTAAGACCACCCTCGTCAACGCAATGCTCCAGCAGACTGGCGCATTCGACAGCCATGGTGAAACCGAAGATCGCGTGATGGACTCAGGTGAGCTGGAACGCGAGAAGGGCATCACCATTCTTGCTAAGAACACCACCGTGTTCTACAACGGCCCAGCAGCCGAGGGCAAGAAGATGACCATCAACGTCATCGACACCCCCGGCCACGCCGACTTCGGTGGCGAGGTGGAGCGCGGTCTGTCGATGGTTGACGGCGTTGTTCTGCTCGTCGACGCATCTGAGGGTCCATTGCCCCAGACCCGCTTCGTGCTGCGTAAGGCACTGAGCGCAAACCTGCCAGTAATCATCGTGGTCAACAAGACCGACCGCCCGGACTCCCGCATCGATGGCGTTATCTCCGACTCCATGGACCTGCTGCTGGGCTTGGCTTCGGACCTGGCTGATGAAGCTCCAGACCTGGATCTGGATGCGATCTTGAACGTACCTGTCGTCTTCGCCTCGGGCAAGGCCGGCTACGCTTCGATGAACCAGCCTGGCGATGGCACCCTGCCAGACAACGAAGATCTCGAACCACTGTTCGAGACCATCATCAAGCACGTACCTGCACCGACCTACACCGAAGGTGAAGTTCTGCAGGCTCACGTCACCAACCTCGACGCTTCGCCATTCCTTGGCCGTCTGGCACTGCTGCGCATGATCAACGGCACCCTGCGCAAGGGCCAGCAGGTTAACTGGGCACGCCAGGACGGCACCATGAAGCAGGTCAAGATCACCGAGCTGCTCGCAACCCAGGGTCTGACCCGTGTTCCAGCTGAAGAAGCCGGACCAGGCGAGATTGTTGCAGTTGCAGGTATCGAAGACATCATGATCGGCGAGACCCTCACCGACCTTGAGAACCCGAAGCCACTGCCACTGATCACCGTTGATCCACCTGCGATCTCGATGACCATCGGTATCAACACCTCGCCACTGGCTGGCAAGGTCAAGGGCGCCAAGGTCACCGCTCGCCAGGTCAAGGATCGCCTGGACAAGGAACTGATCGGTAACGTTTCGCTGAACGTTCTGCCAACCGAGCGTCCAGACGCTTGGGAAGTACAGGGTCGTGGCGAATTGGCACTGGCCATCCTCGTTGAGCAGATGCGACGCGAAGGCTTCGAGCTGACCGTTGGCAAGCCACAGGTTGTGACCAAGATGGTCGACGGCAAGGTTCACGAGCCAATGGAACGCATGACCATCGACGTACCAGAAGAGTACCTGGGTGCTATCACCCAGCTGATGGCATCGCGCAAGGGCCGCATGACCGACATGGCTAACCACGGCACCGGCTGGGTCCGCATGGAATTCATGGTTCCTGCACGTGGCCTGATTGGCTTCCGTACCCGCTTCATGACCGAAACCCGCGGCGCCGGCATTGCCGCTTCGCTGGCCGAAGGCTACGAGGCATGGGCAGGTAACATCGAGTACCGCATCAACGGTTCGATCATTGCTGACCGTGCAGGCGTTGTGACTCCGTTCGCGATGATCAACCTGCAGGAACGCATGAACTTCTTCGTGAAGCCTACTGAAGAGGTTTACGAGGGCATGATCGTTGGCGAGAACTCCCGCGCCGATGACATGGACGTGAACATCACCAAGGAAAAGAAGCTCACCAACATGCGTGCAGCTTCCTCGGATAGCTTCGAAAACCTGACCCCACCACGCACCCTGACTCTGGAAGAGTCGCTCGAATTCGCTCGCGAAGACGAGTGCGTTGAGGTTACCCCAGAAGCAATCCGCATCCGCAAGGTGCTGCTGAACGCCAACGACCGTGCCAAGGCTACCCGTGCACGCGCTCGCTCCTAATAAGCAAACAACCCTCGGGAGCAACCTCTCCGCGCTATGGCGTGGAGCGGTTGCTGCCGTGGCAGCAGGATTGTTCGGCACCTCAATCCACGCATCCATCACCTATGTCGGAAACGATATTCCGCTGGTGTGGGGAGTGGGGCTGGCTTGGCTTCTGCTTGGAGTCCTGGTGTACTGGGCTGCGGTTTCCTCATCGAAACTCTGGGCCGGAGCGCTGGGGTTCATCGGCTGCTATGTCACTGTTGGCCTGATTTCCTATGTGGGTAACGACCAATTGATTTTGGGCATGCAGTACTACCGGTTCCTGCCCGGACCAACGCTGGCCTCAGCGTTGTGGATGTACGGCATGGTTATTCCGTCGGTGATCGCCTTGCTCTGCGCCCTGCGGGTGCTGCGCAAGCAACGACGCTAGAACTAAACACTGAAGGAGTTCTTCCCCAGATGGGGAAGAACTCCTTCAGTGTTTAACGGCCAAGTGCTGCTTACTGGTCTTTGGGCGTATTGCCGGTCAGATCCAGGTGATGGGCAAGGAACAAGGATGTGGCCACGCCATCTGGATCAGGGTCGCGCACCGCGTAATCCTCGATGACAGAACGCAGGCGGCTCATCAGCTCCTTCTGATTCTCCTCATTGAGTTTCAGGCCCAAGCGGACCACCTGTATTTCCTGCGGAGCAAGTCCTTCAATTTCCTGCAGGAAAGTATCTACCAGCATCGGGGCCGCATCGGGGATGCGGGTGCCCCAGGACTGCTTGGTGCTGCGGTAGGGCACTTCTTTGGCCCCGCGGTTGCCGCGGCGTGCTTCCTCAGCGGCGAGGTAGCCGTTGCTGACCAAGGTGCGCACATGGTGCAACGAGGTCGCGGGATTCAAATCGAGAATGTCCGCAATTTCCTTGTTTGTACGTGACTCGTGGAGGCACAAGCGCAAAATGCGAAGCCTCAACGGAGAGCTGAGAGCTCGTGCTCGCGATTGGACAAGTTTATCGGAGGGCATGTAGACAGCATACGCGAAAAGCCTTGAGTGATTGGCAGATTCAAATCACATGTCGCCCCTAGCTACAGGGCAAAGCTGGCCAAGCACCATGGCTCAAATGAATCCTGGCTCCGCTTCGAGGGGCTACTCGCTGCGCGAAGCACGCGGCCGACGCCGTGCCGGGGGAGGCGGGACACGCTTGGCGTGGGTGATCGCCTCGCGGGGGATTCTCACCAGCTCGGTGCGCGTCTGGATGGTCACCGATTGCTCGGTGACTTCCTGCAACTCGCCCAAGGCATCTGAAAAATGTTCGCCGGTGCGCACATCGGATAACCGGTAGCGCACAACTAGGCGTTCACCGGGAGTCACATCACTAAAACTCAGCATTTGTGCACGTCATCTTTCCGTAAGAAGAATTCATCTGAACCCCAAGTAGCTGAAATGTGAATCGTCGATTACGTCACAGCGGGTCAATGGGCGGTCCGATGCATGGGTATCAGGACTAGACTGTAGTTTGAGCTGGTAGAGGTTTCAAAGAGCATCTAAAGAAACCACTAGCTCCTGTTGAAACCACCCAGTGCAAGGAAAGGTCTCGGCCCTCGTGACTTACATCATCGCTCAGCCGTGCGTCGACGTTAAAGACAAGGCGTGCGTCGAAGAGTGCCCGGTAGATTGTATCTATGAAGGTGAGCGCTCGCTCTACATTCACCCGGATGAATGTGTTGACTGCGGCGCCTGCGAACCTGTCTGCCCAGTTGAAGCCATCTACTACGAAGATGATGTGCCTGATGAATGGGCCGACTATTACAAGGCAAACGTCGACTTTTTCGACGAACTTGGTTCCCCCGGCGGTGCCGCTAAAATTGGTAATACCGGCACTGACCATCCATTGATCAGCGCCTTGCCACCACAGAACCAAGGCTAGGTTTTCACTTTTATGCTTGAGCTCCCCGATTACCCCTGGAACCAGCTTGCTCCTTACCGGAAGCAGGCGTCCGCGCATCCAGGGGGAGTCGTGGATCTGTCGATCGGCACCCCGATCGATGACACCCCGCAGCTGATCCAGCAGGCGCTAGCCGACGCCGCGAACTCCCACGGCTATCCGACCACACACGGAACGCTGGAAGTCCGCCAGGCCATCGTTGACTGGTTCGCCCGTGGACGTAATGTCACGACGCTGAGTACCGATGACGTCATGCCAACGGTGGGCTCCAAGGAAATGGTGGCTTGGTTGCCGCTGTTCTTGGGACTTGGTGCAGGCGATATCGTGGTTCGTCCCAAGATTGCCTACCCCACCTATGACATTGGTGCTCAGCTGGTCGGTGCCACGCCGATCGCCACCGATGACCTCTCGGAACTGACCGCAGAACAGCGCGCCCAGGTGAAGCTGATCTGGGTGAACTCCCCGGGAAATCCCACCGGCAAAGTCCTTGATGCCGCCCAACTGGCCGGCATCGTGGCTCAGGCCCGTGAAATGGGTGCGGTTGTGGCCTCCGATGAGTGCTACGCCGAATTGGGCTGGGACGAATACGAGGGGAAGATTCCAAGCATCCTGGACCCGGAGGTCAACGGGGGAAATCTTGATGACCTGTTCGCCCTGTACTCGCTGTCCAAGCAATCGAATCTTGCTGGCTACCGCGCCGCTTTCGTGGCCGGTGCGCCAAACTTGATGCCTGCCCTGGTCAACAGCCGCAAGCATGCAGGCATGATTCTTCCCGGCCCGATCCAGCACGCCATGGCTGTGGCCCTGAACGATGACGCCCATGTCGCCGTGCAGCGCGAGCTGTACCGTGCCCGCCGTGCTGCATTGCGCCCGGCATTGGAAAACTTCGGGTTGACCATCGAGGATTCGGTGGCTGGCCTGTACCTTTGGTGCACTGATTCCCGCCCGAGCTTTCAGACTATCGAGGCCTTGGCTGAACTTGGCATTGTTGCCGGCCCGGGAGTCTTCTACGGCAGTGCGGGGGAGCGCCATGTGCGCGTTTCCCTGACCGCATCCGATGAACGGATTGCTGCTGCCGTTGAACGGCTGAATTCTTCCGCCAATCGGTGAAGATGACAGCCTAATTAGCTTGAAAGGGTCAAATCGCGGTATGTTCTACGGTGACGACTGACCTTTCGGAACTACACGCTTTCCGGTTAGGAGATGCAATGACAGATACTACGTCTGCACAGCTACACTTTGGAGAATCCAATCTTGAGCTGCCAGTAATTCAGGCAACTGAGGGCAACGATGGATTTGGCGTAGCCCCGCTTTTGAAGACCACCGGGAACGTGACCTACGATCCTGGCTTCATGAACACCGCGGCTACCAAGTCCGCGATCACCTACATCGACGGTGACGCAGGCATCCTGCGCTACCGCGGTTACCCTATCGAGCAGCTGGCCGAGAAGTCCAGCTTCATCGAGGTAACCTACCTGCTGATCTACGGCGAACTGCCAACTGCTGATCAGCTTGCCGACTTCGACAACTCGCTGCGCCGCCACACCCTGCTGCACGAAGAGCTCAAGGGCTTCTTCGGCGGCTTCCCACGCGATGCGCACCCAATGCCAGTGCTGTCCTCGGCTGTTTCGGCCCTGTCGACCTGGTACCAGGATTCGCTGGATCCAAAGGATGACGCACAGGTCGAGCGTTCGACCCTGCGCCTGCTGGCAAAGCTGCCTGTACTGGCCGCGTACTCGCACAAGAAGTCGATTGGCCAGGCACTGCTGTACCCGGACAACTCGATGAACATGGTCGAGAACTTCCTGCGCCTGTGCTTCGGCACCGCCGCCGAGCCATACATCGCGGATCCAGATGTGGTCAAGGCTCTTGACCTGCTGCTGATCCTGCACGCAGACCACGAGCAGAACTGCTCGACCTCCACCGTGCGCCTGGTTGGTTCTTCGGAAGCCAACATGTTCGCTTCGGTTTCGGCTGGTATCCACGCACTGTCCGGCCCTGCCCACGGCGGCGCCAACGAAGCTGTGCTGAAGATGCTGCGCGAAATCCAGTCTTCGGGCATTAGTCCTGAAGAGTTCATGGCCAAGGTCAAGAACAAGGAAGACGGCGTACGCCTGATGGGCTTCGGCCACCGCGTATACAAGAACTACGATCCTCGCGCCAAGATCATCAAGAAGACCGCCCACGACCTGCTGGCAAAGCAGGGCAAGAACGAGCTGCTTGAGATCGCGATGAAGCTGGAAGAGACTGCGCTGAACGATGAGTACTTCATCTCGCGCAAGCTCTACCCGAATGTGGACTTCTACACCGGCCTGATCTACACCGCCATGGGCTTCCCGGAGAAGATGTTCACCGTGCTGTTCGCCATCGGCCGTCTGCCAGGCTGGATCGCACAGTGGCGCGAAATGATCAAGGACCCAGAGTTGAAGATCGGCCGCCCACGCCAGCTGTACATGGGCGAAACCGCTCGTGACTACCCCGGCTACCAGGCCTAAGGGAAGTTTCTAGAAACTGGTTCAAGGACCTGTCTTTCCACGCAAGTGGCAGACAGGTCCTTCACTGTTTTAAGCGGTATTTCGGGAGTATCCTTTGAGACAGGGGAAACGACAAGTGTGCCGAAAAGTCAGGTGGGATGCATGTACTCGCGTCGTGGAAATAATTGGTCTCTGGCCATAAATACCAATCAGAATATGCTGATGGCGCTGTACTTGCGCGAACTATCAGGCGTGCACCCCGCTGAAGCCGGGCCCAACAGCAAACTGGCATCGAACATCAAAAACCGCAACATCGAAGATGACTCGCACGGCCAGCTCAAGCAGGAATGGAGTTCTTGGTGGGATTCGCTGACCACCGCAGCTCCTGCCGATGAACCCAGCGCCAATGAGGAACTGATCAGGCGGCTCGAAGATGAAGGCTATCCGGCACTGGCTCGCCTAGCACGTGCGCACTATGGCCAAGCCACCGTTTTTGCCCAGCAGCATGCCCAAGACTTTGCCGAAAACAGCGGGCAATACGTGCCCCAGCGGATGGATGAGCTGGAAAGAATCCTGATCGACCACGGGGTGGAACACGAAAGCCAAAGCTGCCGCCAAGAGATCCAGCTCATTGACGTGCCTTTAGGCGAGCCAAGAGCCTGGCTGACCGGCACAGCTACCATCGTGGCCAGTACGTCGCTGCTACGCGACTCCAAGGCCTTCCAAGGCTTTATTCAGCCGATGGTGACCATCATCTTCCCCGGAGGATGAGCAGAAAACGAAGAAACTGGCAGATCACCATGGTGATCTGCCAGTATTTTGATGGGCAATAAATTAGTTGGCGTGCAGGGCGCTGTTCAGCTCCACAGTCTGGCCGGCACGAGGCAGCGCTTCGACGGCGCCGGTGATCGAGTTGCGACGGAAGAGCAGATTTGGCACACCGGAAAGTTCCAGCGCCTTGACCTGCTGCTCGTCCAAGACCACGCGGGTGCCCGCGGTGACATACAGGCCGGCTTCCACGACCGAGTCATCCCCGATGGAGATGCCCACACCGGCGTTGGCGCCCAAAAGCACGCGTTCGCCAATGACGATGCGTTCCTTACCGCCACCGGAGAGGGTGCCCATGATGGAGGCGCCGCCGCCCACATCCGAGCCATCGCCCACGACAACCGAAGCCGAGATGCGGCCTTCGACCATCGAGGTGCCCAGAGTGCCTGCATTGAAGTTGACGAAACCTTCGTGCATCACGGTGGTTCCTGCCGCTAGGTGGGCGCCGAGGCGAACGCGGCCGGCGTCGGCGATACGCACGCCAGCAGGCACCACGTAGTCGACCATGCGCGGGAACTTGTCCACTCCGTACACGGTTACATCGCCACGGGCGCGCAGCTTCAAGCGGGTGACCTCGAACCCTTCAACTTGGCACGGACCGAAGTTGGTCCACACGACGTTGGCGAGGTGGCCGAAGATGCCGTCGAGGTTGATGCTGTTGGGCTGGACCAGACGGTGGGAGAGCAGGTGCAGGCGCAGCCACACATCAGCGGTGTCAGCTGGGGCTACATCAAGATTAATGGTCAGTGAAACGACTTTTTGGGTGGTGCCGCGGGCTGCATCGTCCTGCGCAGCGGCAGCGAGTTCACCGGAAAGCTCTTCAGCCAAGGCGATTTCGCCCAAGACCGGAGCCGGGTACCAAACATCAAGGATCGTTCCATCGGAAGCGATCGTTGCCAGCCCATGGGCCGAGGCTAAACGTACAGATGATTCGCTGGATGCCACAGATTCTGAAGTCATACACTGATCGTATCTTTGTTGCCCGGAGTAACGTTGAAAATGACAAAAAAGTGAAGCTGAGAGACTCAGGAAAAGCCAGTCGTGAACGAATTGGATCTGCAGCAAGACGTTGCCCTGCTCACCGAACAGATCATGAACATTGAATCTGTTTCCGGCAATGAACAAGAAATTGCCGACAAGGTGCACCAGGCACTGCTTAAGTACCCGCATCTTGAAGTGCATCGGGACCAAGATGCCATTCTCGCCCGCACCAATTTTGGCCGCGAGCGCCGCGTGGTGCTGGCCGGACATTTGGACACGGTACCGCTGCCGCGCACCGAAGGGGCCAAGGGAACGGTGCCCGCCCAGGTTATTGACGGGGTGCTCTACGGCCGAGGAGCCACCGACATGAAAGGCGGCGTCGCCGTGCAGCTGGCGCTGGCTGCCGAGCTGACCGACGCCAAATACGATGTCACCTACGTCTTCTACGATCATGAGGAAGTCGAAGCCGCCAAATCCGGGTTGGGACGCCTAGCAAGGAACAGCCCCGAACTGCTGGAGGCGGATTTCGCGATCCTGCTTGAACCAACCAACGGCACGGTGGAAGGCGGTTGCAATGGAACGAGCCGCTTCGTCATCCGAACCCACGGCAAGGCAGCCCACTCGGGCCGAGCCTGGATGGGGCATAACGCCATTCATGATGCCGGTGAAATCCTGCGCCGCTTGGCTGAGTACCAGCCGCAGACCATTACCGTTGAGGGCCTGGAATACCGCGAAGGAATGAACGCGGTCCGGGTTGCTGGCGGTATCGCCGGCAACGTGATTCCGGATTACTGCGAGGTGGAAGTGAATTACCGCTTCGCTCCGGATAAGTCGCTGGCGCAAGCTGAAGCGGTGGTATTCGATCTTTTTGACGGCTTTGAGATCGAACGTACCGATGGTGCTGATGGAGCCAAGCCAGGATTGGATCAAGAAATCGCCGCCGACCTGATCAAGGTGCTGGGCCAGGAGCCCAAGCCCAAGTACGGTTGGACCGACGTTTCACGCTTCTCCGCCTTGGGGATTTCGGCAGTGAACTTCGGACCGGGCGATGCCCTGCTGGCGCACAGCGATGATGAGCATGTGCCACAGCAGGCTATCCGCGAATGCTTGCAGACCCTGCGCACCTGGCTGAGCTAGCGGACGCACTGGGCCAGTAGGCTTTTGCCGCAATAAAAAAATCTCCGTACCGTTTTGACTCAAACGGTACGGAGATTTTTTTGTTCTCAGCTGCTAGGCCTTGGGATCGGCAGGATCCTTTGGAGCTGGCACGTCAAGGCCTGCAGGGGCTGCGACAATTGCTGCAGCTGGGTTGGCAGGAGTATTCTTTTCCTTCTTCACACGGCTGCTCAGCCGGCTCGAGACCAGCACGGCGATCTTGCTGAGGGTGAAGTTGATCAGAATGAAGATGGCTGCTGCCACAATCAGCGCCTGCAACACGTTGCCGTTAGGCGAGGAATATGTGCGGGCGAAGAACAGCAATTCGTTGAAGCTGATGATGTAGCCCAGTGCGGAGTCCTTCAAAATGACAACGAACTGGCCGATCAACGCCGGCAACATGGCCACCAGGGCCTGTGGGATTTCAATATGCCGCAACGACATGCCACGGGTCAGTCCGATGGCAATGCCTGCTTCACGCTGGCCTCTAGGCAGGTTGTGCACGCCAGAACGTACCAGCTCTGCAACAACCGAACCGTTGTAGAAGACCAGGGCGGCAACAACTGCCCACATTGCTGTGTCGCCTGGCAGGGCCAGGGAGCGGGCGAAGAACACGTTGAAGAAGACGATCATCAGCAGCACTGGAACGGCACGGAAGAACTCGACGATCACGGTGCAGAAACCGTTGATCAGCTTGTTCTGCGAAAGCCGTCCAACGCCGAAGATCAAACCGAAGATCACCGACCCGATGATGCCGAAGAGCGCGGCCTTCAGGGTGTTCCACAGTCCGGGTAGCAGGTAGTTCTTCCAGGTGCTGCCTTCAATGAAGTCATCCCACTGGGAAACCTGCATCTGGTCCTTGGCTGCAAGGCCCATGATGATCCATGCCACGATGCCCGCAGCAATCAGGGCGCCGACGATGTTGATCAGCAGGATCCGGCGTTTGGCCTTCGGGCCGGGAGTGTCAAAGAGAATTGAGGCGCTCATCGTGCCACCGCCAGTTTCTTCGAGGCCCAGGTGGTCAACAGGCCAACAGGGATAACAATGATCACGAAGCCGATGGCGAAGGTCAAGAAGATCGGGATCACGATATCTGCTCGGAACTCAATCATGGTCTTCATAACAGAGGAAGATTCGGTGGCTACCGAACCGACCGCTGCAACGGTGGAGTTCTTGATCAGGGCAATCAAGGTGTTGCCCAGCGGAACAATCGCGCCGCGGAAAGCCTGCGGCAAGATGACCAAGCGTGCAGCTGGCAAGAAGCTCAAGCCAATGGCACGGGCAGCTTCTGCCTGTCCCAGCGGAACGGTGTTCACACCTGAACGAATTGCCTCGCAGACGAACGCAGCGTGGTAGACCGCAAGACCGACAACGGCCAGGCGGAAGAAGTTCGCTTGGAAGTCGCCGCTGAGCACGAATCCGAGCTGGCCATAAAGCGCCAGGACGCAGAACAGGATGATGATGGTCAGCGGGGTGTTACGAATCAAGTTGACGTAGCTGGTGCCAATGGCTTGGAAGCTTCCCACGGGGGAGATGCGCAGCAACGCCAAGATGGTGCCCAGGACTAGGGCGCCAATGGCGGCCCAGAAAGTTAGTTGGATATTGACCCAGAAAGCTCCGGGAATGTCGTACTCAGTGAATATGGATAAGTAATTCTCCACTGCAAGCCTCTGTCTCGATGGCCTGGAACCGGCCAAGTGGCTATGGGTCCGATACCGGGGTCAGCCGGTTATCGGAGAAACACAGATTGCAGATGGGGGCCAAACACGCTGCGTTTGGCCCCCATTGCATCAGGTGCTGCTAGGCGCAGGTATCCGAAAGTGTTGGTGGGTTGGTCTCTGCGTTTGGCTTGTAGCCGGTACCCTCGGTGTTCTTGTCCAAGGCCTTCTGCCATTCGCCGGACTCGATCATCTTGGTGATCGCTGCGTTGATGTCCGCGCACTTGTCGGTGCCATCAGGCAGGCCCACGCCGTAGTTCTCCTCGGAGAATGGAGCGCCAACAACCTTGAACTTGCCCTGGTAGGCAGGCTGTGCAGCCAGTCCGGCAAGGATGATGTCATCGGTGGTGACCGCGTCGATGGTGCCGCCGCTCATCTGAGTGGTGCACTCTGCGTAGCCCGGAAGCTCCTGCAGGTTGGTGTTCTTCGCGTAGTTGTCCTTGACCTTCTGGGCCGAGGTGGAACCGGTGACCGAGCAAAGGTTCTTGCCATCCAGGTCCTCTGGGCCCTTGATGTCGGAGTCATTCGGGACCAGCAGGTCCTGGCCGGCAACGAAGTACGGGCCAGCGAAGTCGACAACCTTGTTGCGCTCATCGGTGATCGAGTAAGTTGCGAAGATCATGTCAACCTGATCGTTCTGCAGCATGGTTTCGCGGTTTGCCGACGGTGCCGAGATGAACTCGATCTGGTCTTCGGTGTAGCCCAATTCGCCGGCTACGTACTTGGCAACATCCACATCGAAACCGGTGTAGTTGTCGCCGTCCTTGAAGCCCAAGCCTGGCTGGTCGTACTTGATGCCGATGCGGATCTTGTCGCCGTCAGCTTCGCTGCCGCCGCCTCCGCCGCATGAAGTCAGGGCCAGAGCTGCTACTGCTGCCATTGTGGCTACAGTGCCGAAACGAGTCTTACGCATTGTTCCTCCTATTGGGTGCGTGATGATGAAATTAGTGGTTGGTGATGAGCTTGCCGAGGAAGTCCTTGGCACGATCCGTCTTCGGATTCGTGAAGAACTCCTGTGGGGTGGCCTGTTCAACGATCTGTCCGTCAGCCATGAAGATCACGCGGTCCGCAGCCTTGCGGGCGAAGCCCATCTCGTGGGTGACCACGAGCATGGTCATGCCTTCCTTGGCCAGACCCACCATGGTGTCCAGGACCTCGTTGATCATTTCCGGGTCCAAGGCACTGGTTGGCTCATCAAAGAGCATAACCTTTGGTTTCATGGCCAGGGCGCGGGCGATCGCCACACGCTGTTGCTGGCCGCCGGAAAGCTGTGCTGGCAGTTTGCCTGCCTGATTGGCTACGCCAACCCGTTCAAGCAGCTGCATCGCCAACTTCTTGGCTTCTTCCTTCTTCATGCCCTTGACCTTGATCGGACCGAGGGTCACGTTTTCCAAGATCGACTTATGGGCGAAGAGGTTGAAGGACTGGAAAACCATGCCGACATCGGCGCGAAGGTTCGCTAGCGCCTTGCCTTCGTCAGGAAGGGTCTTGCCATCAATTTTGATGGCGCCGTCGTCGATGGTTTCCAGCCGGTTGATGGCGCGGCACAGTGTCGACTTGCCAGAACCCGAAGGGCCCAGGATCACAACAACCTCGCCCTTGGTGACTTCGAGGTTGATGTCGTTGAGCACGTGCAAGGCACCGTAGTGCTTATTGACCCCAGTCAGCTGGACGATGGGGCCGTCAGAAGAAGCTTGAGCCTGATGATCGCTTTTCATGTTGTAGACATTACTTGATGTGATGCCGACTACGCGACCTTCCGACCATGTCACATCGAGTTGTTATCAAACTGTTCTTCAATCAGGGGTAGGTCACATCCGAAGTTGCACTGAAGTAACCGATAGAGTGAAGGTATGGTTCATCAGCGTAAGAGTGAAGAAAATGCTCGGGTCGGGCAAAAACGCCACATCGAAGCGAGCTGGCCAGGAAAGCAACCGGAAGATCAGCTTGACCACTATCTTTTGGAAAGCCCGCAGGCGGACGTAACCCACACCGATGTGTGGCGAGTGCTGCGCATCCAGTCCGAATTCGTCAGCGGCTTTGGAAGCATGGCCGGCACCGGCCCAGCTATTGCCGTTTTCGGTTCCGCGCGCACCGATCCAAACAGCCCGTATTATGCGATGGCGCAGCGTGTCGGCAGCCGTCTGGCTGAAGAAGGCATCACGACCATTACCGGTGGCGGCCCCGGCGCGATGGAAGCTGCCAACAAGGGCGCAGCTGACAAGGATGGAATTTCTGTCGGCCTTGGCATCGAACTGCCATTTGAAACCGGGCTGAATGCCTCGGTGAACAAGGGCCTGAATTTCCGCTACTTCTTCGTGCGCAAGACGATGTTCGTGAAGTACTCGCAGGGCTTCATTGTGCTGCCTGGCGGCTTTGGCACCTTGGATGAACTATTCGAGGCCCTGACCTTGGTGCAGACCAAGAAGATCACCAGCTTCCCGATTGTGCTCGTAGGCTCCGAGTTCTGGGGCGGCCTGGTGGATTGGATGACCAATACGCTACTGGCCGAAGGCACCATTTCCGCTGGCGACTTGAACTTGTTTACCATCACTGATGATCCGGATGAAGCTGTGGACCTGGTGCTGCGTGCGCACCAGGAGCATCGGAAAGTCGGCGATCTGGCGAAGGGCGATTAGCTGATGCCTTTTCTGCTGATTGCCATTGCTGTCCTGTTGGTTGGCGCCGTCGCGCTGCTGCTCTCCAGCCAGCGGAAAAACGTGCCAGCCGGCCGGCATTTTGAATCAACTGGCGGGAACATCACCGGGTTGGTGGAGCATCAAGCCTCGTTGCCGCCGGTGCTCTTGCCCAAGAGTCCTCGCGCCCAAGACGTGGATAAAGTTCGCTTCTCTCTGGGATTGCGCGGTTACCGTTGCGACCAGGTGGATGAGGTGCTCGATGTCTTGGCTGCTGAAATCACGAACCTTGAGAATACGATTCGTGACCTTGAGTCACGGCGTGTGATTAGCGACACGGGCGAAAATTAGTAATAATAAAAGATAAGTGTCCCAACTCAGCACGGATTCCGTGCGGAGGATGGACTAGGCATTCGGTTGCATGCAGGGCAATTGCCAGTGCATGCGTTAGCCACAGACGAAGGGAACAGCTTAATGGCTGCTATGAAGCCACGCACCGGTGACGGGCCAATGGAAGTCGCAAAAGAAGGCCGCAGCCTCATCTTGCGCCTGCCAATCGACGGAGGCGGACGACTGGTAGTCGAGTTGAACAACGACGAGGCAACCGAATTGCGCGAGTGCCTGCTCAAGGTAACTGAGTAAGCTTGCCCAAGTTCTAGCTTTGCCGCACCAATAATTGTGGGACGGCAACCAAGGACCGACAGAAATGTCGGTCCTTTGTCTTGCCTGGAAGCTAGCGCTTTACGCCGGCCTTGGCCGGGAGCACAGTAGCGACGAACAATCCCTGTTCGGTAGGGAACAGGTGGGTCTGCAGGCGCGGATCTTCACGCAGCATGCGCAGTGCGTCCCGGGTCATGACCGTCGAATTGCGGCGTATCGCAGGCTTCGCCAAGCGGTGCTCATCAAAAGCGTTGTTCACGATGATGACCCCGCCGGTGCCGGCTAAACGCTTGGCCTCGGCAACGTACTCGAGCAATTGCTCAGCGCCGGCATCAATGAGCACCATGTCATAGGCGTGGTCTGCCAAGCGCGAGAGGACATTCTCGGCGCGTTCGTTGATGATGCGCGCCCGTGCCGAGGGGATGCCTGAATCGCGCAGGCCTTGGCGCATCGCGTTGGCATGCTCCAGATCCGATTCAATGGCTGTCAGGGTCACCGAGCTGCCCATCACTTCGAGCATCGCCAGGGAAGCGACGCCGACGCCGGAACCAATTTCTACGATGTTCCGAGGCTGGCGCAGAGTGCAGAGCATTTGGAGCATGGAGCGGCCCGCGGGATCGATGCACCGCACGCCCAGGTCTTCGGCACGCTCGCGAACCGCTGCGACATGCTCTGGCTCGTTGACGTGCGTCTGGGTGTAGGTCCAGCTCGCGAAGAGTTCTGGATTCATCGAAGGCATTGGTGCGGGTCCTCAAGAGTTGATTTGGCGTGGCCACTTCCAATCGTACCTACGTCGTTACCTGAAGTTGTTGAACTTGGAGGTACTCGCGCAGGGGATTCTTAGCTTCAGCTCAGCTTTCCACTACATACTTGAAGTGTGAACAATGCAGGAAGTGACGCAATCTCGACAATGATGGATGCAGAAACCACGACCCCGACATGGGGTCAAATGGTCCAAGAGCATGGCCAACAGGTGTTCCGCCTGTCCTACCGCTTGACTGGTAACCGCCAAGACGCCGAGGATCTTTCCCAAGAAGCATTTGTTCGCGCCTTCAAAGCGCTGGAAAAATACACGCCGGGAACCATGGGTGGCTGGCTGCACCGCATCACCACCAACCTGTTCCTGGATCAGGCTCGGCGCAAAAGCAAGATCCGTTTTGATCGTTTCGCCGAGGGCTCCGAAGAGCGTTTGCCTGGCACCGCGGTGACCCCGGAACGCTACTTTGAATTCAACAACCTGGATATCGATGTGCAGGAAGCCTTGCGCGCACTGTCCCCGGAATTCCGTGCTGCGATTGTACTTTGCGACATGGAGGGCTTCTCTTATGAGGAAGTCTCACGCATCCTGGATGTGAAGCTGGGTACCGTCCGTTCACGTATTCACCGCGGACGTGCCATGCTGCGTGACGCGTTGGCTCACCGCAATCCCGCCAACCGCCCAGCAAAGACCATGTCGTTGCCGCGTATTACCCGAGGCCTTCGGGCCGCTGGCTAAGCTCGTTCACGACATGTTCACCATTGGCATGGTACGGTGACTTCGCTCGTGGCACTGGAACAAGGTAAACTTTTTACGTGGACTTTATTGGTATTAATGGCGGCGAGTTCATTATTCTCGCGGTGCTTGCGGTGGTTATTCTTGGCCCCGAAAAGCTTCCCGAGTACGCCAAAAAACTAGCCAATCTGGTCAAGGAAGTTCGGCGCATGGCCAACGGTGCCAAGGAGCAGCTGCGCGAAGAAGTCGGCGACGAGGTTGCCGATATTGACTGGAAGAAGCTGGACCCACGCCAGTACGACCCTCGCCGGATCATCAAGGAAGCGTTGGTCGACGAGTTCGATGACGCAGTGAATGCGGCCAAGGGCACCGGGGGTACCACTACGGCACCTGCACCGGTGCGTACTCAAATCCCTTCGGTGACCACGCAGCAGGCGTCGCTGGCAGCCGGCGAACCGGCCCCCTTCGACTCCGAAGCTACCTAGGGTGCAAAAGACTTAGAACGACATTGGCAGCGATCGCCCGGCAAGTCCGCGCGGTCGCTGGTCCAATTTCCCGGCCAATTCACGCAAGGCGAAGGCCGCGGGAGACTGCGGAGAGCTAAGCACCACCGGACGCCCCTCATCCGAGCCCACGCGTACCGACTCCTCCAATGGAATCTGGGTCAGCAACTGGACCGGGTAATCCAGCTGCTGGGACAAGGAATCGCTGAGCTTGGCGCCGCCACCGGATCCGAAGACCTCCATGCGCGTGCCATCGGGCAGCTGCAGGAAGCTCATGTTCTCCACTACACCGATCACCTTCTGATCGGTCTGCAAGGCGATGGTTCCGGCACGTTCAGCCACCTCGGTAGCCGTGGACTGCGGGGTGGTGACCACCAGAAGTTCGCTGTTGGGCAGCAGCTGGGAGACCGAGATGGCCATGTCCCCGGTGCCCGGCGGCAAATCCAGGAACAGGTAGTCCAGGTCCCCGAAGTAGACATCGGAGAGGAACTGTTCCAGGGCACGGTGCAGCATCGGCCCGCGCCAGATCACCGGCTGATTCGAGTCCAAGAACATGCCAATGGAAATGACCTTCACCCCGTGGGCTACCGGCGGCAGGATCATGTCATCAACCCGGGTAGGGTTCTGCGAGATGCCCATCAGCGATGGGATGGAGAAGCCATGGACATCGGCATCGATCAACCCGACCTTCAGTCCCTGGGAAGCCAGCTGGCAGGCGAGGTTCGCGGTAATCGAGGATTTGCCCACGCCGCCCTTGCCGCTGGCCACAGCGATCACCCGGGTTAACGAGGACGGATCGGAGAACGGGGTGCGGCGGCTGGCCAGGGACTCGCGCAGGTCCGCGCGCTGCTGCGGATCCATGACTCCCAGATTCACATTAACCTGGTGCACGCCTGCTACGGCCTGCAAGGCGGCGGTGGCCTCGTCTTGGATGGTGGAGCGCATCGGGCAACCGGCGATGGTCAAGAGGATCTTGACCGTGGCAGTGCCCTGCGAAAGGACAGCTGATTCCACCATGCCCAACTCGGTAATGGGACGGCGAAGCTCCGGGTCGTGGACGGTTGCGAGTGCTGCTAGAAGTTCAGGAGAGTTGCTCAATGCTTAGTTGTTCTTCCGAGGCTGGCTGTGCTGGGGCTTGACGGTTTCGATCACGCCGGTTTGCGGCTGGGAATTCTTATTGCCGCCTTTTTTCCTGGCGCGCAAATGCAGCTCTTCACCATCTGTGGTTTCCAGCAGCTCTTCAAGGACATTGCGCAGCTCGGAACGCACATAGTCACGGGTGGCGACATCGCGCAGTGCTAGGCGCAGCGAGGCCAGCTCGCGAGTCAGGTACTCGGTGTCGTAGAGGTTGCGTTCGGCCCGGGCGCGGTCTTCGGTCAGCGAGACGCGGTCACGGTCATCCTGACGGTTCTGAGCCAGTAGCAGCAGCGGTGCGGCGTAGGAAGCCTGCAAGGAGAGCATCAAGGTCAGCGCGGTGAAGCCGATGGTGGCATCATCAAAGCGCCAGTTGATCGGGGCCACCGAGTTCCAGACCAGCCAGAAGGCGCAGAACACCGTCATGTACAGCAAGAACGTCGGGGTGCCCATGAATCGGGCGAACTTCTCGGTCGCCGAACCGAACAGATCCGGGTTCGGGGAGAACCGGGGCCAGAAGCGTTGTCGTGCTGCAAGCGGGGTATCCAGGCCGTTACTCTTGCGCTGCTCAGCCATAGCTGGAACTCCTTTGCTGCTGATCGGGTAGTTGGGTGCTCGTCGCTAGTCTTGCGAACGCCAGTCGTCGGGGAGGATATGGTCCAGCACGTCATCAACGGTGATGGCGCCGACCAGGCGTCCTTCTTTGTTTGTGACACCCACGCTGGTGAGGTTGTAGGTAGCCAAGTGGCGAACCACCTCGGAGATATTTGCCAGATCCGACATCGGTTCAAGCTCAGTATCTAGGATATCGCCCAGCGGCTCCGGGGGAGCGGCACGCAGCAACGCCTGGATGTGGACTTGGCCCAGGTAGCGTCCGGTGGGTGTCTCCAGCGGCGGGCGCACCACATACACGGTGGAGGCCAGCGCCGGGCTCAATTCTTCAAGACGTACCGAGGCCAGGGCCTCGGCCACGGTGGATTCGGGAGTCAGGATCACCGGAACCGGGGTCATCACAGAACCGGCGGTGCCCTCGGGGTAGGCCAGCAGACGGCGTACGTCCTTGGCTTCTTCCTCGTTCATCAGATCCAGCAGCTGGTGCTTGGTCTCTTCGCTGACTTCGGCCAAGAGGTCGGCCGCGTCATCCGGGTCCATTTCCTCCAGCACGTCTGCGGCGCGTTCAAGGCCCAAGGCCGAAAGGATCTCGACCTGTTCGCGGTCCGGCAGCTCCTGGAGCACATCGGCCAGGCGCTCATCTTGCAGGTGCGCGGCGATTTCCAGTCGGCGCTTCTCATTCATCTCATGCAGTGCGTCGGCGAAGTCTGCAGGCTTCATCTCATCGTGGGCGGCCACGAAGGTGTCAGCTGACTGAGGTTCGGTCTGAGCCCCGTGGCTGACCTCATCCCAGGAGACCAAGATCTTGTGGCGGCGGCGCGAACGCAAGCCCAGGATGTTGGCCGTAGGCTCTCCGCGCTGGACGTAGTATTCGTTGATTTCCCAGTCGCCTCGTCGGGTCTGGGTTAATCCGACGTCTTCAATGACACCGCGCCCTGATCCGTCAACGAAGGTGATCATGCGGTCGAACATTTCGGCAACCACCAGGATTTCCTGGCCGCGCTGCTGGAATCGGCGCATATTGACCAGGCCGTTGCAGATCACCTGATTGGCTTCCATGGATTGGATGCGGGTCATTGGAACGAAGACCCGTCGCTTTCCGGGCACCTCGACCACCAAACCCACGCAGGCGGCGGGTCTCTTGGGGCCGCGTGAGACCACCACGACATCGCGCAAACGGCCCAAGCGGTCGCCCAAGGGGTCGAAGACATCAAGCCCGAGCAGCCGGGCGACGAAGATTTTAGACACTTGTGCGCTCACCTTCCTAGACTATCGCGTTCCACGCCCGTTCTTGGTGTGCAAAGCCACAGGGCAAGCACTGTTTCTTTCACCCACAGCGATAGTTGCTTCACAACTAGGCAGGCTCACAGTAAACCTGTGCACAATATAGATATGACCTCGCCTCATGGAGTAAATTCGATTAGCACCAGCGGCCTTCCGCGCGGAGAATTGCTTGGACGCTACACCAGCTATCTCGACGCCCAAAAGCTCGTTGATTATCTGGCCGACAACGACTTCCCCGTCGCTGCGGTAAGCATCGTCGGCAATGACGTACGCACCGTGGAGCGAGTCACTGCAAAACTTTCCTACCCACGTGTAGCGCTGGCCGGCGCGGCCCAGGGCGGCATGATGGGCCTGTTCGTCGGCCTGCTCCTGACCCTGTTCGGCGGCGGCGGAAACGGCCTGTACCAGATCCTCTCGGCCATCGGCCTGGGCATGGCGATCTGGATGATCGCCGGGGTTATCAGCTATTCGACTCGTCGCGGCAAGCGCGACTTCGCCTCCTCCAGCCAGTTCGTGGCCACCAGCTTCGATGTCGTGGTGGACTTCGAGCATGCACAGGCTGCCAGGACCCTGGCTTCGAAGCTGCCGATGCGTCCAAATCAGGCACCGGCCCAGCCAGTAGCCCAGACTCCACAGCAGCCACAGCAGCCGCAGCCTCAGCAACCAGCTGCTGCACCAGCGACTCAGGGTGCAGCGCCTGCACCGGAAGCCGGAGCACAGCCTGCTGCTGAGCAGCCGCGCAGCGGACAGTTCCCTGACCTGCCAGATGGCCGCCCGCGCTACGG
The DNA here is from genome assembly GCF_000197735.1 of Glutamicibacter arilaitensis Re117. Lineage (NCBI taxonomy): Bacteria > Bacillati > Actinomycetota > Actinomycetes > Micrococcales > Micrococcaceae > Glutamicibacter > Glutamicibacter arilaitensis. The sequence continues at coordinate 2,460,267 of NC_014550.1, read as the reverse complement.
TGTGCGAGTCAACGAACCACTGCCAGCTGCCCCAGCACCAGCACAGAAGCCCGAGGAAGCCAGCGCGGCCCCGGCCGCCAGCCAGCAGCCAGGTGGCGATCACGCTACAGCCCCGGTCAGCGAACAGCAGCCAGCCAAGCAGCCGGAAGCCGAAGACCTCTCTGAGGTTGAGCCGAAGGTAGATGCTGCAGGGCAGACTCAGGCACCGGCCCAGGACGCAGAGTCCAACAAGGACTGAATCAGTTCATCCAGGCGCTCAAGGCCTGCAAGAACAACGAAAGGTCTGGTTGAAGTTACCAAGGTAACTTCAACCAGACCTTTCACTGCTTAACGCTGCAGGACTCCTTAGCCGCGCAGCTTAGCCATCCACGCTTCAACCTCATCAGGCTTGCGTGGCAGGGCGGCACTCAGGTTCTCGGCGCCATCAGCGGTGACCAGGATGTCATCTTCGATGCGCACGCCCAGGCCGCGGTACTCCTCAGGAATCGCCAGATCCTCATCCTTGAAGTACAGGCCCGGCTCTATGGTGAAGACCATGCCCTCTTCAAGTACGGCGTCCAGGTACAGCTCGGCGCGTGCCTGTGCGCAGTCGTGGACATCAAGGCCCAGGTGGTGGCTGGTGCCGTGCGGCATCCAGCGGCGATGATGCTGGCCTTCTGGATCCATGGCTTCTTCCACCGATACCGGCAAGATGCCCCACTCGTGCAGGCGCTCGGACAGCACACGGGTAGCGATCAGGTGCAGATCGCGGAACTTCAAGCCCGGCTTGGCCGCGGCGAAGGCAGCATCAGCGGCATCCAGCACGGCCTGGTAGACCTTGCGCTGGACCTCGGTGTACTTGCCGTTGACCGGCAGCGAGCGAGTGATGTCTGCGGTGTACAGCGATTCGGCTTCGACACCGGCATCCAGCAGCAGCACTTCGCCGTCCTTGACGGTTCCGGTGTTGCGGATCCAGTGCAAGATGGTGGCGTTGTTGCCCGAGGCCGCGATGGTGTCGTAGCCCAGCTCGTTACCCTCGAGTCGGGCACGGGCAAAGAAGGCGCCTTCAACGACGCGTTCGCCGCGTTCGTGGGCCATGGCCTTGTCCAGGTTGCGTACTACGTCTTCGAAACCGTTGATGGTCGCGTTCACGGACTTGCGCAATTCTGCGATTTCGTACTCGTCCTTGACCAGGCGGATTTCCGAGACGAACTCGGACAGCTCGGTATCCAGCGCATCGCTGGCTTCCAGGTCCTGGCCGGTGTTCATGCGCGAGGTATCCACCAGGGCCTCGATGTTCAGATCCACCTCTCGGACCAGGCGGATGCGGATGCCGCCCAGGGCCTGCGGGCCGGAGTTCTTCGTGATGGCCATTTCCAGCTGGTCCAGCGAATCGGTTGGCATGCCGGTGCGGGCAGAAAGTGAGGAAAGGGTTGGGCGCGGGCCCACCCAGAATTCGCCCGAACGCGAGTTCAGGTAGAAATCGGTGGTGTCGCGGCCTGCCATCGGGGCGAAGTACAGGGTGGAAACGTGGTTGGAACCGTGCTCGCCCGCGCCGTCATCGGTTGGTTCCATCACCAGAACCGCATCCGGCTCGTGGTCGACACCCAAGCCGGTCAGGTGGGCGAAGGCCGAGTGCGGGCGGAAACGGTAGTCGGTGTCATTGGAGCGGACCTTGAGCGGTCCGGCCGGAATGACGAGGCGTTCACCGGTGAAGTTTTCCGAGAGCTTGGCACGGCGGGCTACCGCGTAGCCGGCTGCGGCATCTTGTGCTGGCAAATCGGAGGTATCAGGGGCCCACGAGGTGGCCATGAATTCCTGGAATGCCTTGGACGTTGGACGCTGGGAACGGTTGTTCACACGGTCTTCCAACGGCTGATCAGTGCTTGGTGCAGATGAATCTTGATTGGTCATAGTCCAATTGTGTCACCAACAGCTGTATCCCAGCAAAGAATCAGCGCAGGGGATAACCTAGGCATATGCGAATTGACCTGCACACCCACTCCAATGTGTCCGACGGAACTGAAACTCCCACCCAGCTGATGCATGCAGCTTCGGTTGCCGGCCTGGATGTTGTGGCGCTGACAGATCATGACCAGACCACCGGCTGGGCCCAGGCCACGGAGGCGGCCTCGAAGCTTGGCTTGGGGTTCATCCCGGGCATGGAGATCACCTGCCAGGACTCCAACGGGATCAGCGTGCACCTGCTGAGCTATCTGCACGACCCGTCCTACCAGCCGCTGCTCGATGAACTGGATAATGCGCTGAACTCACGCATCATCCGCGCCCGGCGCATCGTGGATTTGCTTGCCGAGGACTACCCGATCAGCTGGGATCTGGTGGGGGAGCATTGCCTGCCCGGCTCCACCGTGGGCCGCCCGCATATTGCCGACGCCCTGGTCACTGCCGGGGTAGTGGAAAACCGCAATGAGGCTTTTGCCAATATTCTTTCTTCACGCTCGCGCTATTACGTCTCGCATCCAGCGGTCAATCCGGTCACTGCGGTGCAATTGGTGCGTGAAGCCGGTGGTGTCCCAGTCTTCGCCCACCCCAAGGCCTCAGCGCGTGGACGGGTCGTTCCGGACTCCACCTTCCACGACATGATCGATGCGGGACTGGCAGGTGTTGAAGTGCACCACCGGGACAATACCGCTGAAGGCAAAACTTGGTTGCTGGAGCTGGCCGCCGAGCACGACCTGATTGTCACCGGCTCCTCGGATTACCACGGCACCGGAAAACTGAACCGGCTCGGTGAGAATCTCACCGAGCCGGACATGTTGCAAAGAATTATTGATCAGGGGACTGGTACGTCGCCCTCAATGTAGTTGGTGCCTTCGGGCAACCGGGCCTTCATGACCTCGATGGCCTCGGGGTTCTGGTCGATCAGCACGAACTGGCGGCCCAACTTCGCGGCCACAGCGCCGGTCGTTCCCGAACCGGCGAAGAAGTCCAGCACCAGATCGCCGGGACGCGAAGAAGCAGCCACGATTCGGCGCAGTACCCCTTCGGGCTTCTGCGTCGGGTAGCCGGTCTTTTCCTTCCCGGTCGGCGAAACGATCGTGTGCCACCAGACATCGGTAGGAAGCTTGCCCAAGGCGCGCTTCTCCGGGGTAACCAGACCGGGAGCCATATACGGCTCGCGGTCCACCTCGGCCGAGTCGAAGTGGTACTGCTTGGGATCCTTCACGTAGACCAAGATAGTGTCGTGCTTGGCCGGCCAGCGGCTCTTGGCCCGAGCCCCGTAGTCATAGGCCCAGATTAGTTCATTCAAGAAGCAATCACGACCAAAAATCTGATCGAGCAGCACCTTCACGTAGTGCACCTCGCGGTAATCTAGGTGCACGTACAAGGTGCCGTCCTCAGCCAGCAACCGATGGGCTTCGCGCAGCCGCGGCTCGATGAAGCTGAGATAGTCATCAAATGTATCGTGATATGAACGAGCGATTCCCAGCTCGGTGTTGTACTCGCGTCCCTTGAAACCAGTGCGGTCGCCTTCGCCTTCGGCAGCGCGAACCATGGTGCGCTGGGCACGGGTTTGCTTGCGTCCGGTGTTGAACGGCGGATCCACATAGATCAGGGTGAAGCTTTGATCTGGCAAGGAGCCGAGGATGGAGAGGTTATCACCGTGATACACGGTATTGCCCGCGGCCTGAACGCCGGACGGCTCAGCGTCCTGCGTTCGGGCCTGGGGCAAAGCTGGTTCTTCGGGTAGAGCGAGCACCGCTGGTGTGAGTTCCTTTCGGAAAAGTTGACGGACGAGGCGGACTGCTACTTAGTCCTGGCCGCCGTCTTCGGTGCTGCGGGTGCGGCGGCGCGGGCGGCGGCGACGTGCGGTGGCGCCGCTTTCAGCCTGCTGTTCCTCGCCGGAAACGTGAGTTTCGCGATGACGCTCATTTTCACGGGCCGGGCGGTCCTGCTTGCCCTTGGAGTGGCCGTGGCGTGCGCCGTCCTGCTCAGCTGCGCCGCCCTGGGAGCTATGCTTCTGCTCGCCGTTCACGGTGCGGGTACGGGTGCGCGAGCTGCTGCGGCGGCGCGGGGTGCGTGCCGATTCATCGCGGCGCGGCGAACCGTCGCCCTCAGCCGGTGCACTCTTCTTGGCACGCTGCAAGCGTCCCTTGGTGCCCTTCGGGATCTCCAGATCAGCGAAGAAGTGCGGCGAGGAGGAGTAGGTTTCCACTGGCTCGGGAACGTTCAGGCCCAGCGCCTTGTTGATCAGCGACCAGCGTGGCACCGAATCCCAGTCCACGAAGGTGACCGCGGTGCCGGTGTTGCCGGCACGGCCGGTGCGGCCTACGCGGTGCAAGTACGTGTTCTCGTCATCCGGGCACTGCAGGTTGACCACGTGGGTGACGTCGTCCACGTCGATGCCGCGGGCGGCAACGTCGGTGGCGACCAGGATTTCAACCTTGCCCGAGCGGAAGGCCTTCAAGGCCTGCTCGCGGGCGCCCTGGCCCAAGTCGCCGTGCAGCGAACCGGCGTTGAAGCCGCGGTCGATCAGCTCATCGGACAAGCGGGCAGCCGAACGCTTGGTCTGGGTGAAGATGATGGTCTTGCCGCGGCCTTCGGCCTGCAGCAGACGGGCAACCATCTCATCTTTGTCCATGTTGTGCGCACGGTAGATCAGCTGGCGGATGTTGCGCTTGGTCAGCGAATCATCATCGCCCGGATCCTGGGCACGGATATGGGTTGGACGGGTCATATAGCGGCGGGCCATGGTGATCACGGCGCCGGGCATGGTTGCCGAGAACAGCATCGCCTGGCGTACTGGCGGCAGGGCGGCCAGGATGCGCTCGACGTCGGGAAGGAAGCCCAGATCCAGCATTTCGTCGGCCTCATCCAGGACCACGGTCTTGACCTGCTTGAGGTTCAGCACGCGCTGGCGGTTCAGGTCGATCAGGCGTCCTGGGGTGCCAACGATGACGTCGGTGCCGGCCTTCAGGGCGTTGATCTGCTCTTCATACGGGCGGCCGCCGTAGATGGTGGTGATCGAGATGTTCGAGTGCTTCGAAGCCTGGGCCAGATCGGCACCGACCTGGATAGCCAGCTCGCGGGTTGGAGCCACGATCAGCGCCTGCGGGGCACCGGGGAATTCAAGATCTTCGTAGCCCTTGTCGCCTTCGCGAACCACGCGCTGCAGCGCAGGAATGCCGAAGCCCAAGGTCTTGCCGGTACCGGTCTTGGCCTGTCCGATGATGTCATTGCCACCCAGTGCGACCGGAAGGGTCAGGGCCTGGATGGGGAAGGGGTACTCGATACCGGCTTCCGAAAGCGAAGCAACAATGTCTTCGCGTACTTTCAGATCGGCAAAGCTCTGCTTGGCTGGCTCTGCTTCAACTGATTCGTTGTCTAGTGGTTCGGCAGCCTGTGCCGAAAGAGTCGTGTCAGTCACGATGTCTTTATTCTCGTTTCATGTGGGCGCAGCCCCTGCTCCTTCTTGGCTTGTCATAAGCCGCGAGCTTCTGGGTACTGCGCGAGTCCAGCGGAGCCGATCGCTTCGTTCACATTAGATGCCTTCGTCAAGCACCTGCGGGATGGTGACCGCTGGGAAGTCACCACAAAACTGTTTCATCTATCAGCCCATTGCGATCGGGCATCCTATTTACTAATAGGCCAAGCATAACTGGTTTTGCCGCAAAACCAGGGTTTGCGAGTCCTAGGCCACGATTTCGAAGCCGATCTTACGCGTTTTGGGATCGGCCTGGACCAGTTTCACCCGCACCAGGGTTCCTGGCTTCGCGCTGCCGGTGAACTGGCCGGTGACCGGATCCTGCACTAATTGCAAGGTTCCGGGACGCAGGCTTCCATCGTCCTTGGCCACCGCGTCCTTGAGCACGATAGCCTCGAATTCTTCCCCGATGCGGGACTTGAGTACGTAGGCTTCGAGCAGGTCAACGGCCGCATTATTAACCCTGTTCGCGGCGATCGAGCTGGTGCGCATCAGCCCCGGCAGCTCATCGAGTGCCGCGGTGAGCTGATCTGGGATCGGCTGCCCGGTGGACAGCAAGTAGCAGGTGAGCAGCACGAAGCGGTCTACCAGCCGGCGCAGCGGGGCCGTGGTGTGCGCGTAGGGCGCGGCCAGCGCGGCCTGTATCAGTTCTTCTTCTGGCTGCCCGGCAATGACCTGGTAGTCCGCGCCGCGGAATAGTGCTGCGGCGCGATGCATGATCACCAGTTGCTTGGGGTCGCTGACATCCAAGGTGTGCAGGTACTGCCCGTAGCTGATGGACGAATCCCAAGGCTTGCCCAGCAGCTGTGTCTGGGTGCGGAATTCCTGCTTGTCTTCTTCATCCGGGGCCGGCATGGTGCGCAGGATGCCTACCCCGGCCTTGAACATGATGCGCGCGGCGGCGATTCCGGTTACCAGGGAGATCTGCGCGTTATGCTCTTCCAGCGGCAAGGGGGCGCGGCTGACCAGCTTGTAGCCTTCGCCGTCTTCCTCGATTTCCTGGTCCGGGAGATTCAGCGAAGCCCCTCCGCGCAGCTGCTCTTGGTTGAGCCGGGCCGCACCGATTTCGGCGAGCAATTCCAATTGCTCGTCCGGTTCCCCTGAATCGAGCCGGGCTTGGGCCGAAGCGTAGTCCAGTTGGGCGCGCGAACGAATGCGTACGCGTTTGAGCTCTACCTCGCCCAGTGCTCCATCGGCGTCCAAGGAAATTTTCCAGTGGAAGGCCGGACGGGTCTGGTCAGGCAGCAGCGAACCTTGATCTTCGGAGATCAACGGCGGGTGCAAGGTGATCTTGCGATGCGGCAGGTAGTAGGTCTGGCCGCGTTGGCGGGCGACCTGGTCCAGCTGGCTGTCCAGTGCAACGAAGGCCGGCACGTCCGCAATCGCGTAGTGCACGGTGTAGCCCTGGTCGTTGCGCTCCAGGAACATCGCCTGGTCCAGATCGGTGGCGCCCACCGGATCAATGGTGAAGAACGGGATCTGCGTGGCGTCTTCTTCAGGAAGCTGGAGTACGGCTACCGCCTGTTCTGCGGCCTGCAGGGTTGGCTCATCGAAGGGGTCCGGTACCTCGAACTCGGTTTCCAGGCCCAGCAGGAGCTGGGCCAACGAGCTGGCGGGCACGGGGCGGGGGCTGTGGATTCGTCGTTCAGTCACCCTTTAGGAATATCACGACTAGGTGAAGCAAATCACTATTTGATGCAAAGAGATGGCCGGTTTCGCTTTGAAGCGAAACCGGCCATTCACTGCCAAGGCGATGCTTTGGCAGTCAACAAGCGCTACTGTGCGAAGCCGACGCGGCGAACTTCTTCTGGGCCAACCTCAACGTAGGCGATGCCAGCTGAAGGTACCAGGACTTCGCGACCCTTCAAATCCTTCAGTGCCAGAACTGAGCCGTCGGCGATAGCCTTTGAGACCAGTTCGTTGACTTCTGCGTTGCTCAGCTCGGAGTCAAGTACAACTTCGCGGGCGACATTCTGAATGCCAATGCGGATTTCCATGATTCTCGCAGATCCTCTCGAACGAAATAGGTGTCCCGAATGGGTCCTCTGATGACTAATTTATCTAGTTTTCTTTCGGGAACTGTGAAATTCCGCGCCAAGCTAAACGGGAGATCAGTTCGACAGCCGAGTTCTGGTCCACCGCGGAATCGCTGGTAGCCCAATAGCGTGCCGAAATCTGGGACAGTCCGGCGAGTCCGCGGCCAATGAGCAGGCCTTCGTCTTCGCTCATATCGGTATCTTCAACAACGACCCGGGCGATGGATGAGGCCAGTGAGCTGTTGAACTGTTCAATGCGATGGGCGATGAGCGGGTCGGAGAGCACATCGGATTCGAAGATCAGGCGGTAGGCCTGGGATTCGCCCTTGATGTAGCTGTAGTACGTGTTGATGGTGGCGAAGACGCGCTCGCGGTTATCTTCGGTGGAGCGGATGGCTTCATCCAGCTGCCGGCTGAAGTCGGCAAGGTGCGAATCCAGCAAGGCTAGATAGAGTTCGCGCTTGCCGGGGAAGTGCTGGTAGAGCACTGGCTTGGAAACCAAGGCGACTTCGGCGATTTCATCCATGGAGGCGCCATGGTAGCCATGGGCAACGAAAACCTGGTGCGCTGCTTGAAGCAGCTGGCGGCGTCGCGCTTCACGGGGCATCCGTTGCGGGCGAGTGCCTTTGCTATTTTCGAGTTCCGTCATGTCCAGTGGGGCCTTTCCAGCTGCAGAGCGCTCAGCTCCCAAGTCATTGCGGGAATTCTTGAGAGGTGACCTACTTGGAAGTAGTATTGCATGCTTCTATCCGGAAAGTGGAAATATACAGGCGGAAAAGTAGATTTCCTACGCGGTTTTGGTTTCTGGGACTGCCGGGCAGCTGGCTTCGGGTTGTGCCGGCTGCGGCATTGCAGGCTCGGGCTGGGCGAGCTCAAGGCCGTAGAGGGTTTCCAAAGCCGAGACGTATTCGCTGGTGCGGCCTTCGCCTGCCAATTCGCGGGCGCGGACCGTAGGCACGTGCAGCAGCTGGCGCACCATGCGGCGCATGGCAAGCTCAACTTCTTCTGCCGCGGCGCTGCAGCCGTGCTGGGCACGGACCTTGGCGATCTCGGCATCCAAAACCGCCTTGGTGTGCTGGCGCAGTGCGACAATTGCGAAGTCCGCTTCGCGTTCACGCTGGGCTGCGGCAAACTCCGCAGTCGCGTTCTTCACGATGCGGCTGGCCGCATGCACGGCCATGGCCTGTTCGGTCGGAGCGGCCATGCGCACCGATTCCAACGTGATCAGCTCGACCTGCGGCAGCTGGGCCAAGGTTGGATCGAAATCGTGGGTCAATGCCATGTCGATGGCGACCAGCGGATGGTTCTTCACGCGCAGCGATTCAAGTTCAGCACGCGAAAGCTGGTGCCCGCCGCCGGAGCAGCCGACGATGATGTCCGCTTCACGCAATGCTTGCGGCAGCAGTTCATCGGTTAGTGGGAAGCCGCCGCGCTTGGCGGTGAAATCTGCGGCACGTCCGGAGCTGGAGTACACCGAAATGCGGGCAACGCCGCGTTCCTTGAGCAGGGCCATGGTGGCGCCGGCGTAGGAACCGGTGCCGAAGAGCACGACATCCTGTTCAGCCCAGGCGCGGTCCCCGTCCATGAGCTCTTCAGCCAGATCCAAGGCCACAGACACGACGGACTTGCCCTGGGTACCCAGATCGGTGTTCGAGCCGACGTCCTTGGCTGCACGGGTGGCGTTCTGGAACAGGCGGGTGAGATTGCTGGTGGTGGTCTTCTCCTGCTGTGCCTGAGTCAATGCACGGCGGACCTGTCCGGCGATCTCGCGTTCGCCGACAACAGCTGAGTCCAGTCCGGCACCGACCGAGAAGAGATGCTCGATAACCGGATCGCCTTCCAAGGTGGTCAGGCGGCGGGCCAGGAAGTCAGGGGAGAGGTCGGTGCTGGATGCCAGCTCGCTGACCAGATGTTCTGCAGCGTCTTCGACATGATCTACGTCAGCGTAGACCTCGAAGCGGTTGCAGGTGGCCAGCACGACGGCACCATTGATAGCCGCCGAACCGTTCACGGAGGCAGCTGCCAGCCCGTCGGCCGAGGCACTGATTTGTGCGACGGTCTCCAGATCGAGCTGCGAATGCGATGCGACAAGAGATAAGAAAACCACAGTGACCCTAGAATAGGCCGGAAAAAACTGCCAGACAATGCAGGCGTGCCTAAATTCGCATGGTTCCAAGGGGTTAGTTTGCTCACCTTCCCCTGCGGGCGAACGCACTTAATGGGCTTTTAATCTGAAGACTTGGCAGAATTGGGGCATGACCCTGTCGCAGAACCATCCGATGATTGATGGCCGTACCCAAGATTCCGCTCTGATCCAAGCTCTGACCGGCAAGAAGCCGTCGCATCACCCGGTGTGGTTCATGCGCCAGGCCGGCCGTTCGCTGCCTGAATACCTGAAGCTGCGCGAAGGGGTGAGCATGCTCGACTCCTGCCTGGACCCTGCCATGGCCAGCGAGATCACCTTGCAGCCGGTGCGCCGCCACAAGGTGGACGCCGGAATCTTCTTCTCCGATATCGTCATCCCGCTGCGACTGGCCGGTATCGGCGTAGACATCGTGCCAGGTGTTGGCCCGGTACTCGATACCCCGATCCGCACCGCCGAACAGGTCGCCGCCCTTCCAGAGCTCACCGACGAAGCGCTGGAACCAATCCGCGAAGCAGTGCGCCTGACCGTTGCCGAACTGGGCAGCACCCCGCTGATCGGTTTTGCCGGAGCGCCATTCACCGTGGCCGCCTACATGGTCGAGGGCAAGCCAAGCCGCGACCACCTGGGCCCGCGCACCATGATGCACACCGACCCGGAAGTCTGGGACGGATTGATGAGCTGGGCCGCGAATGCCTCGGGCAAGTTCTTGCGCGCCCAGGTCGAGGCAGGAGCTTCGGCCTCGCAGCTCTTCGACTCCTGGGCCGGCTCGCTGTCGCTGCCGGACTACCAGAAGTTCGTTGCTCCTTACTCGGTGAAGTCCTTGGACGACGTGCGCGATCTGGGTGTGCCTTTGATCCACTTCGGCACCGGAACCGGCGAGCTGCTCACCGCGATGCGCGATGCAGGGGTCGATACCGTGGGCGTGGACTACCGCATCCCGCTGGAAACGGCCATCGAACGCCTGGGCCAGGACGTATCGGTCCAGGGCAATATCGACCCGGCTTTGCTGGCCGCCCCTTGGGAAGTTCTCGAAGCGCATGTGCGTGAAGTGGTGGCAGCGGGCAAGAACGCTCGCGGCCACGTGGTGAACCTGGGCCACGGTGTTCCTCCGACCACCGATCCAACCGTGTTGACCCGTGTGGTGGAGCTCATCCACTCGCTGTAATTCAACAGGTCTAAGCTAGGTTCAGGGTCCTTGTCCAACTGTCCGTCGAGGACAAAGTGCAGGACAGGGCCCGGTCAAATTCTGAAGGTAGAAGGGTGCTAGGTACGTGAGCAAGGAACAGCGCAACCTGCGTGCAGGGGATTCATCCGAAACCACTGATGCGGCCAAACCGCGACGCGATATTGCCAATGAGGCCGCAGCGCACGCCTTGCGCCTGTTGGAAAAGGTGCGCCACGCCAGCGAAGCACGCCTAGCTAAGACCGACACGGATGGTGATGGCCAGCAGAACGCGGCACCGCATGCAGTGGTGATCGGCGGCGGCATCGCCGGACTGGTTGCCGCCCGCGAACTGCGCCAGACCGGCCACGAAGTCACCGTGCTGGAAGCCACCGGTAACTTCGGCGGATGCGTACGCTCCACCGAAGTTGCGGGACTGAGAATTGACGCCGGCGCCGAATCCTTCGCCGTGCGCGGGGGAGTCGTCGCCTCCTACCTCGACGAGCTGGATCTCGGCGAGCAGATCGCCGCCACCTCCGGGCAGCCTGCTTGGCTCATCCAGGGCGAGGACCAAGAGATCCTGGCCCATCCGATGCCGGCCACCGCGATGCTGGGCATCCCGGGTAACGTGCGCACCGATGAAGTGCGCGCGATCATCGGCCGTCCAGCCACCGTGCGCGCCGCGGCAGACCTGATCACCCCGATGAGCAAGAAATGGGCTACCGAAAAGTTGTCCATCGCTGAAGTGGTCCGTGCACGCATGGGCCAAGCGGTGCTGGACCAGCTGGTCGCTCCAGTGGTCAACGGCGTGTACTCCACCGACCCAGCCAAGATCTCCATTGACGCCGCCGCGCCGGGACTGCGCCAGGCCATGCAGGAGACCGGTTCGCTGGCTCGTGCGGTGTCCAAGCTGCAGGCTTCGGCCCCCGCAGGCTCCCGGGTCGCCGGGCTCAACGGCGGCATGCACACCATGGTCCAGGCCCTGGTGGCCCAACTGGAAGAAGCTGGAGTCGCGCTGGTGCGCAATTGCGCTGCCACCGCCTTGAGCCATGATCCGCAAGCGGCTGCACCGTACGCCGTGCGAACCCTGGGCCAGGAATTGCACGCAGATCGGGTAGTGCTCGCGGTTCCCGCGCAGCCTGCCCTTGAATTGCTCAACCCCCTGTTCGCCGCAGAACAGCAACTTGACTCCGATGGTGACGCCAACGCCATTGCCTTGGCGATTCTGGTAATCGACAAGCCGGAACTTGATGATGCCCCGCGCGGTTCAGGGGTGCTGGTTTCCAAGCAAGCCCCGCTGGCCGCGAAGGCGCTGACCCATTCGACCGCCAAGTGGCCTTGGCTGGCTGACGAGTCCGGCCCAGGCACGCATGTCATCCGCCTGTCCTTTGGACGGATCGGCGAACACGAGAACCTGGTCGAATCCGGGGATGACTCCGCACTCATCGACCAGGCAATCAAAGATGCTTCAAAGATTCTCGGTGTTCAATTGCATCGTGATGATGTCTTGGGAAGCACCGTTTCACGCTTCAGCGACATGGTTCCGCTGCAGGGGGAGGCCGCAACGGCGCGCCGCACCGCACTGCAGCACAACCTGTCGGACTTCGAAGGGCTCGATGTAGTTGGCGCATGGATTGCCGGCACCGGGCTGGCGCGAGTGATCGCCCAAGCCCGCAGCGCCGTGGCAATCAGCGCCCGCTAAGCACCCCCAAGCTAACTAACCTGGACAGCTGTCCAAAACCAGATCAAGGAGAATACCAAGTGAGCACCGCACCGGAGCATAATTCCCCAGTCATTCGCGAACGTGAGAATGCAGGAGAAAACCCGACGTTCTTCTACACCCTGTGGACCATTTTCAAGCGTTCGCAAATCGTTGAGCGTTCCGAGGCCGCTGCCGCTGAATTCGATGCCCTGATCGAGCAGCTGGCTGCCGAAGGCGCCATCGTGCGCGGCATCTACGACGTCTCGGCCATGCGCGAAGACGCAGACGTGATGATCTGGGTCCACGGTCCAGCCGCTGAGCTGCTGCAGGCCTCGATGCGCAAGATCCGCCGCTCCGCACTGCTGGAGGGTACCGAAATCGTGTACTCCACCATGGCCGTGCACCGCGAAGCAGAATTCGCCAAGGACCACTCGCCGGCATTCGCCCGAGGCGTGGATGCCAAGGAATGGATGACCGTCTACCCGTTCGTGCGCTCCACCGAGTGGTACACCATGGATCCAGCAGAGCGCGGCAAGATGCTGCGCGACCACGGCATCCTGGGCCGCGAATTCCCTAACGTACTGGCCAACACCGTAGCCGCTTTCTCCTTCAGCGACTTCGAATGGCAGATCTGTCTGGAAGCCGATGACATGATCGATTTGGTCGACATGATGCGCCACCTGCGCTACACCGAAGCCCGCCACCATGTGCGTGAGGAGACTCCGTTCTACACCGGCCGCCGCATCTCGGCCGCGCAGGTACTAGAGGTCCTGAAGTGAGCCAGGCCTTCGACCCCCGCCAGGGATATGACGGCCAAGGCCGCATGATCCCCAAAGCGTACGACGCCATCTTGCTGGCGTCCTTCGGCGGACCCGAGGGCCAGGATGATGTCATCCCGTTCCTGCGCAAGGTCACCGAAGGCCGCGGTATCCCGGACGAGCGTCTGGAAGAAGTCGCGGTGCACTACCGCAAGAATGGCGGTGTCTCGCCGATCAACGCGCAGAACCGCGCGCTGAAGGCCGCGCTGGAAGCCGAACTTGCTGATCGCGGCATTGACCTGCCGATCTACTGGGGCAACCGCAACTGGCACCCGTTCGTGAATGACACGCTCAAGGAACTGGCCGCCGATGGGCATCGCAAGGTGCTGCTGATGGGCACCGGCGCGTACTCCGGCTACTCGGCATGCCGCCAGTACCGTGAAGATGCTGGCATGGGCCTGCTGGAAACCGGTTTGGACGGCGTGGTGGAAATCGACAAGCTGCGCCAGTTCTTCGATACCCCGGCTTTCGTGACGCCTTTCGTCCACTCGCTGCGTACCTCGCTAGCCAACGTCCGTGCTCAGCTGGCTGAAGCAGGGAAGGAAGATGGCCAGATCAAGATCGTCTTCGTCACCCACTCCATCCCGATGGCCGATGCCCAGGCCGCCGGGCCCGAAGGCATCCGCGCCGACGGGTACGAGAACCTGTACACCACCCAGCACCAGGCCGTAGCTGACTACATCCTCTCCCAGGTTGAAGAAGCCCAGGGGCTGGAGCATTCGCTGGTGTACCAATCGCGTTCCGGGGCACCGCATGTGCCATGGCTGGAACCGGACATCAACGATGCGCTGGAAGAAGACGCCGCCGCAGGGATCGCCGGGGTAGTGGTGGTGCCCATCGGCTTCATCTCCGACCACATGGAAGTGATGTGGGATCTGGACACCGAAGCCAGGGACAGCTGCGCCGAGCTGGGCCTGGCCTTTGACCGTGTCGCCACCCCGGGCACCCACCAGGCGTTCATTACCGGCCTGGTGGACCTGGTTGAAGAACGCCTGGCCGGCCCCGATGGCAAGTCGCTGCGCGAGGGCCGCACCTCGGTGGTTGCCGGCGGTCCATGGTTTGATGTCTGCCGTCCGGGCTGCTGCGAGAAGCGTGCCCTGGACGGAACGTTGCGCCCGACGATCGGCGCAGTAGATTCAGAAGTTGGTGTACCCCAATCATGAGCGAATCATTTCGTGTAGGAACCCGTGGCAGCGCGCTGGCCACGACCCAGACCGGATGGGCCGCGCAAAAACTGGCCGGGATTTCCGGGCTGGACGTGGAAACTGTTCTGGTCAAGACCGAAGGCGATGTGGTGACCGGTTCGCTGGCCACCCTGGGCGGCACCGGCGTCTTCGCCGCCGCCCTGCGCCAGCACCTGCTGGATGCCGGCTGCGACCTGGCCGTGCACTCGCTCAAGGACCTGCCGACCGCGCAGCCTGAAGGCCTGGTGCTGGCCGCGATTCCCGCGCGTGAAGACGTGCGCGATGCGCTGTGCTCGCGTGACTCGCTGGGACTGGACCAGCTGCCGCACGGTGCCAAGATCGGTACCGGCTCGCCGCGTCGTGCAGCCCAGCTGCTGGCCTACCGCAGCGACTTCGAGATTGTTGATATCCGCGGCAACGTCCCAACCCGCTTGGGCCGCGTCAAGGGCGTAGGGAAGACCTTGGATGATGGCAGCGTGGGACGCTCCACCCAGGGCGACCTGGATGCGGTGATCCTGGCAGCTGCCGGCATGCGCCGGCTGGGCTTGGAAGATCACATCACCGAGTACCTGGATCCTTCGATCATGCTGCCTGCACCGGGCCAGGGCGCTTTGGCTTTGGAAACCCGCAGTGCAGGTTCGGGGCACCAGGCCCTGGATGCGGCGCTGTCCCAATTCGATGATGCCCACACCCGCATGCAGGTAGAGGCCGAACGCGCGCTGCTGTCCACGCTGGAAGCAGGGTGCGCCGCCCCGATTGGTGCCTTGGCCCATATCGACGGCGATGACCTGGTTCTTGAAGCGGTGGCCTGCAACCCTGATGGCTCGGAAACCATGCGCCGCAGCGCACGGATCGCCTGCAGCACCACCGATGCTGCACAGCAGCTGGGCCGTTCGCTGGCGCAGTCGATGATCGCCGATGGCGCTGCCGTAGTCGCCGGGCTGGCATAGCTCAGGGCCATGGCTTATCAAGCACTGATCCTGCGCAACCCGGCACGTGCCGCGGCCACCGTGCAGGAATTCGATCAGCTGGGCATCACCTCGTGGTGCGCCCAGCTGATCGAAACCGTTTGGCCTGCCGATCGCAGTTCGCTGCAGCGCATGGCCAGCGAGCTGGTGGCCGGAGCCTACTCCTGGCTGGTCTTCACCTCGGTGAATACCGTCAAGGTAGTGCAGCAGGTCTTGGATGGCCAGCCGTTGCCCGAGCCGCTTCGCCTGGCCTCGGTCGGAGAGAAAACCACCGAAGCCATCGAAAGGTACTTGGGCCGCAGCGTGGACTTCGAAGCTGAAGAGCAATCGGCTGCCGGCATGCTTGCGGCCTGGGTCCCTGAGCCGGGCGCCAGGATCTGCTATCCGCACGGCGATCTGGCCAGCTCCACGCTGGCCGACGGGCTGGGCAAATACCCGGTGCAGGTCAATGAATTCATTGTCTATGAAACCGTGGATGCTCCGGCCGATGGCACCCCCGTGTCAGAGCCGGAAGCGGTACCCGGACTCAATGTCTTACCGGCGAACCGCATCGGTGACAGACTGGAAGAACAGGATCTAGTGGTCTTCTCGGCTCCCAGCGTAGTCCGACGTTTCGTGCAGCTGGCAGGTACGCAGCTGCCCGAGAAACTGCAGACCATCGCGATTGGCCGTCCGACGGCCCGGGCCATGGAGCGTGCCGGGCTGCCGGTGCATGCGGTGGCCTCTGCTCCCACCCCGCAGGGCCTGGCCCGTGCGGCCCAAGATTTGCTCCGGTACCGGTAATTCCCGGACCGGAAGTGTGCACAACGAAATAAGAAGTTATGAGAACTGGAGAAAGAGGAGCCATGGGTTTCCCTCAGCATCGCCCGCGCCGGTTGCGGCAGAATCCTGCCATCCGCCGTTTGGTGGCAGAAAATGAGCTTTCGGCACGCCAACTGATCTTGCCTGCCTTCGTGCGCGAGGGACTGGCCGAGCCCAACGAGATCACCTCCATGCCAGGGGTCTACCAGCACACCATGGACTCGCTGAAGGCTGCCGCGTCGAACGCGGCCGAGCTGGGCCTGGGCGGCATCATGCTCTTCGGCATCCCGGAAGTACGCGACGAGAACGGTTCAGCCGGTCTTGACCCGCAGGGCATCTTGAACCGCGGCATTGCAGCGGTACGCGCCGAAGTAGGCGATGAACTGGTGGCCATGTCCGATGTCTGCCTGGACGAATTCACCTCGCACGGCCACTGCGGCGTGCTCGATGCCCAGGGCGGCGTGGATAACGATGCCACCTTGGAAATCTACGGCCAGATGGCTGTGGCCCAGGCCGAGGCTGGCGCCCACATGCTGGGCCCCTCGGGCATGATGGATGGCCAGATCGGCGTGATCCGTGAAGCACTGGATGCTGCCGGACGCCAGGATGTGTCCATCCTCGCCTATAGCGCCAAGTACGCCAGCGCGTTCTACGGCCCGTTCCGCGAGGCCGTGGATTCCCAGCTGGTGGGGGACCGCCGCACTTACCAGATGGATTCGGCCAACCGCAGCGAAGCTGTGCTGGAAGCTGAACTGGATATTGCCGAAGGCGCGGACATGATCATGGTCAAGCCGGCCATGAGCTACTTGGATATTGTGCGCGATATTGCCGATATTTCCCCGGTTCCGGTCTCCGCCTACCAGATCTCCGGCGAGTACTCGATGATCGAGGCCGCAGCCGCCAACGGCTGGATTGACCGCAAGGCCTCCGTGCTTGAATCGCTGCTGTCGATCAAGCGTGCAGGCGCCCAGCAGATTTTGACGTACTACGCCGCCGAAGTTGCCGGCTGGCTCAAGGAAGGTAAATAAGACGCATGTCTAACTCTGAAAAGCTTTTTGCCGAGGCCCGCGATGTCATGCCAGGCGGCGTGAATTCCCCAGTGCGCGCCTTCGGTTCAGTCGGTGGAATTCCTCCGTTCATGGTGGGGGCCAAGGGCGCCTACCTGACCGATGCCGATGGCAAGGAATATGTTGATCTGGTGTGCTCTTGGGGTCCGGCACTGCTGGGCCATGCCCACCCGGAGATCCAGGCTGCCGTGCACACGGCTGTGGATCGCGGCCTGTCGTTCGGCGCATCCACCCCGGATGAAGCCAGGCTCGGCGCGCTGATCAAGTCCCGCATGGGCGGGGTAGAGCGCGTGCGGATGGTCTCCACCGGTACCGAAGCGACCATGACCGCTGTCCGCCTGGCTCGTGGCTTCACCGGCCGCGAACTGGTCATCAAGTTCTCCGGCTGCTACCACGGACACCTGGACGGCCTGCTGGCTGACGCAGGATCGGGCCTGGCCACCTTGGCCCTGCCAGGTTCTGCTGGCGTGACCGCTGCGACCGCAGCCGAGACCCTGGTCCTGCCATACAACGACCGGGCAGCAATTGAAGCTGCTTTCGCTGAGCACGGTGCAAACATTGCCGCCGTCATCACCGAATCCGCACCGTGCAACATGGGCGTTGTCGTGCCAGAAGATGGCTTCAACAAGTTCCTGAAGGACACCACCGCCAAGCACGGCGCACTGCTGATCCTCGACGAGGTGCTCACCGGCTTCCGCGCATCTTCCTCGGGTTACTGGGGCTTGACCGGCAAGGACGAGGGCTGGAATGCGGACCTCTACACCTTCGGCAAGGTCATCGGCGGCGGCCTGCCGACCGCCGCCCTGGGCGGCCGCGCCGAGGTCATGGACTATCTGGCACCGTTGGGGCCGGTCTACCAGGCAGGTACGCTCTCGGGCAACCCAGTGGCCATGGCCGCTGGCATCGCCCAGCTGACTCACGCCACCGAAGAGGTATACGCGCACCTGAACAAGCAGTCCGAGGCGTTGCAGTCCGCGATCACCGAGTCCTTCAACGCCGCAGGCCTGGACCACTCGATCCAGCGCGCCGGCACCTTGTTCTCGGTAGCCTTCGGCACCTCCGAAAAGGGCGTGCACAACTACGCTGACGCGCAGGGGCAGGAAGCCTTCCGCTACGCGCCGTTCTTCCACTCGATGCTGGAGTCGGGAATCTACCTGCCACCAAGCGTCTTCGAAGCATGGTTCGTCTCGGCAGCCCACGACGATGCGGCAATGGAGAAGATCTTCGCAGCCCTTCCAGCAGCCGCGAAGGCAGCTGCGGCCGCCAAGGCCTAGTACTTAGCAACAAATGCATCAGCCAACGCCTGGCAGGCACCTGTGGTGCCTGCCAGGCGTTGGCTGTTTAATCCTCGATAGCTTGAGGAGTAAGAAAACTGCCCGAGTTCCATGATTGGAACTCGGGCAGCTGTGGCTCTGGCGTTGGGGCTGTGCCCCGCTGCTGGAAGAAGTACTTAGAAAGCGGCGATGACGCTGCCGTCGTTCCAGGTCTTCTCGATGTAATCGCGGACCTCATCCGAGTGCAGCAGCTCTTCGAGCTTGGCAATGGCTGGGGTCTCTTCGCCATCGCGCCAGGTCAGGAAGTTGGCGTTCGGGTTGTTTTCGCCGGACTCCTGAGCCAGGATCTCGTCCTTGTTCAGCTTGGCCTGGACGATGAAGTTGCCATTGATAACAGCCACACCGATGGAATCATCACTCATGTAGTACTGCGGAACCTGCTCGGCGTTGGCATCCTTGAGCACCAGGCCCAGAGGGTTCTTTTCCTTGTCGCCTTCGACCGTGAGGACCGAGTCATCGTCGGCGATGTTCTTGAGCAGACCGGCTTCTTCCAGAACACGCATGCCCCGGATCTGGTTTACCGGGTCGTTGTTCAGCAGCACGGTGGTGCCCTCGGTAACATCCTCGGCGTTGTCGAACTTCTTGGAGAAGACAGTCATTGGCTCTACGTGAACGCCAGCGCCGTGGGCGAACTCGTAGCCCTTTTCCTTCATCTCGGTGGCGAGGTAGGCCTCGGTCTGGAAGTAGTTGGCATCCAGCGAGCCGTCGGCCAGCGAAGTGTTTGGAAGAACGTAGTCATCGTATTCAACGACGTCGATGTCGATGCCGGCTTCCTGAGCCAGGTTCTCATCGATGAAGTTCAGGATGTCTGCCTGTGGAACTGGGCTGGCGCCTACCTTGATAACCGTAGGGTTCGCTGGATCCAAGGTAGCTGCAGCGTCTGCAGTCGGTTCGCTGCTGCCGCAAGCGGTCAGTGCGAATGCGGTGGCAACACCGGTGATGGCGAGTGCGAGTTTCTTGCGCATAACTTGTTCTTTCCTTAGGTAGAGCCGTGAGGCACTGTGCGAGTGAATTTGCCGTGTCCTCAGCGATTCCACGGCGCCACCGGATGAACCGGTGGAGGTTATTTGCTAGCGGTGATCGACCTTGCGGGCAATTACATCGCCGATGATCTGGACCAACTGGACCAAGATCACGATAATGACGATGGTCGCAAGCATGATGGGCATGCTGTAGCGGGCGTAGCCGTAGGTGTAGGCCATGCGGCCCAAGCCGCCACCGCCAACCAGGCCAGCCATGGCGGAGTAGCCGATCAACGTCACCATGGTGGTGGTGATGGCCGCGATGATCCCTGGCATGGCTTCGGGAACCAGAACCTTGCGGATGGTTTGGAGCTTGGTGGAGCCCATGACTAATGCGGCATCGACCTTCCCCGAAGAAACGTCCCGCAGCGCGGTCTCAACAAGGCGGGCGAAGAATGGAACGGTACCGATGGTCAACGATACGGAGGCCGCGATCGGACCAAGTGAGGTGCCGACCAGCATGCCAGCAAAGGGAATCAAAGCAACCATCAAGATGGCGAAGGGAATGGAACGGGTGATGTTCACGATGACGGCCGAAAGGATCGCGTTCAGCCAACGAACGGGACGCAGACCGCCCTTCCCGGTGACATGGAGCAAAATACCCAGCAACAACCCGATGACTACGGTGACGATGCCGGAGATCACCACCATCTGCAGAGTTTCGACGGTAGCGACCCACATGGCCTTGAGTACGGTGGGGGTGAAGAAATCCATTGCTTACTTGGCTCCCTTCACGGTTACGGCGATGCCGGTGGACTTCAGGTGATTCACAATTGCATTCAAATCGGCATCAGCAGCCAGCTGCAGGCGCAAGTGCGCGTACTGCTGCTCGCCAAGCTGTTCAACAGAACCAGCCAAGACATTGACATCGGTATTGAACTGGCGGGAGATCGAGGAGATCACTGGCTGGGTTGCCTGGTCGCCGGTGTAGAGCAGGTCCAGGATCGGGCCTTCGCCGTCGACGCGCGGAGCGTCACCAGGAAGCGGGAGCAAGGTGGAAGCCAAGCTGCCTTTGGCGTTGGTGATGACCTGTTCGATGTCGCCGTGTTCCACGATTTTGCCGGCTTCAAGCATCGAGACAGAGTCGCAGGCCTGTTTTACGACGTGCATTTCGTGGGTAATGATCAGCACCGTGATGTTCAGCCGGTCACGCAGTTTCTTGACCAGATCCAGGATTTCGTCAGTGGTCTTCGGATCCAACGCGCTGGTTGGCTCATCGCACAACAGCACATCTGGATCAGTGGCCAATGCGCGGGCGATGCCCACGCGCTGGCGCTGGCCGCCGGAGAGCTGGGATGGGTAGCCCTTGGCGAACTTGGTCAGGCCCACAAGCTCCAGGAGTTCAGCGACCTTGGCATCAATTTCAGCCTTGGGGGTGCCCACTAGTTCCAGCGGGTAGGCCACGTTCTGCTCGGTGGTGCGCGAGTCGAAGAGGTTCGCGTGCTGGAACACCATGCCGATTCGACGTCGCGCATTCCGCAATTCGTCGGTGCTGACGTTGGTCAGCTCCTTGCCGTTTACGGCAACGGTCCCGGAGGTGGGCTGGTCGAGCAAGGTCAAGCAACGGACAAGAGTGGATTTACCCGCTCCAGAATGTCCGACGATGCCATGAATTTTCCCGGTAGGGACTTCAAGGCTGACACCATCAAGGGCAACAACATCTTTGCTGCCCTGCTGGTAGACCTTGCGCAGGTCACTAACTGTGATCACTAGGCGTGTTCCTTCAGATTCTCAAAGGGTGTAGAGAGTACCCTCCATTGAATCACTATCGAACAAAATCGCTCGAATTAAGGGAAAAGCACCTTCAAACTTCTTAGCGCAAGGGCTTACTTGGCAGTGCGTCGAATAAAATTTGCTGATTTATGACAGTAAATGAACGAATGGCTTCCACATAGTGGTCAACAGCCATAGTTGACCTATGTGAAATGACGCACAATGGCCTGGTTATTTCACTTTTTACGACTCAGTGATGGGCCATGCGCTATCAACAACAGCTTCAGGCTTCGTCTTGCGCAGGTAAGCCTGGAAACTTTCTGCCTGTTCTTTCGCCCAGCCGATCTGCCAGCCGTGCAATACCATCGGATCAACTTGCAGCTGCGGGTAGCGTTCGCCCAACTGGCGCGCGACCTCGACGCAGGCAACAGCATCAGCCAAAGACGTGTGTGCATTCTCTAGAACTACACCATAGAATTCGCAGGCCGCGGCCAGGGTGCGCTTGCCTTTGCGGAACCGATCAACCTGCTTATCGATGATGAACGGATCAATCACGTTACCGGGGAAGAATGGCTCAAGGTCGTATCGAACGGCTTCGCTGTAGAGCACAGAGAAATCGTAGGACGCATTAAAGGCAACGATTGGGGCTTGTTCCGAAGCGAACTTCAATAAGTTCAAGATCTCTTCGACGGACTGCTTCGCCGGGGCGCCCTCGGCGCGCGCCTTCTCCGTGGAGATGCCGTGAACCGCTGCTGCGGCTTCAGGGATCTCAACCCCGGGATCCACCAGCCACTCGCGGTTATTCACCACGTTGCCCTCGGCATCCAACAAGACAACCGAAGCCGTCACGATGCGTGCAGTGTTGGTATCAACACCAGTGGTTTCCAAGTCAAAGCCAATTGCCAGGCCCTTATGCCATTCAGTCATGGGTATAACGCTACAGCCAAGGCCGGACAGGACAGCTGTTCGAATTGCGTGTTGTGGAGTACTGCAAGCTAATTGGCAGAATAGAACCATGACAGCTCACTTGCCCCCACCGCCACTGGACTATTCCCAAGCAGTGCACCAACTTGCTGCCTTGGTGCCGGCAGGTGCGGTCCTGAGCTACAAGGACGTGGCCGAACTTCTGGGAAGCGGGGGAGCTCGGCAGGCAGGAAAAGCGATGGCAAGCGCGCCAGCAGGCACACCGTGGTGGCGGATCATTCGCTCGAATGGATCGCTGACCGAAGCGCTGGCCGAAACTGCGCAACGGCACTGGGATGAAGAAGGGCTGGCTGCTCCGGGCCGGCACGTGAACATCAACAAATCCCGCTGGAATCCCAGCAATCAGGCGTGGGAAGAAATTGATGCGCTGCGTACGGCGTTGGGCAACCCCAAAATGTCCGAGATGGATGATCAACTATGAGTATGGAAGAGACCCGAAGCCAGCCCACCGCACAGACTGCGGAGGTTCTTGGCCAACTGCGCTCTGTTAAAAGTCCCGTCCTTGTCACCGGTGCCCCGGGCACAGGAAAGACCCACCTGCTCATCGACACCGCAGTGGCACATCTCGACGCCGGGCTTGACCCGCAGTCCTTGCTCATTATCGGTCCAACCCGACTGACCGCCGCCTCGATTCGCGACGAACTCAGCCGCCGGGCGCAACGCACTTTTACCGAACCTGTGGTGCGCACCTGGTCCTCATATGCCTTCGACCTGATTCGCCGTGCCCGCGTTGAGGGTCTCTTGCCCCAGCTTGAACGTGCACCGCGTTTGCTCTCTGGCCCGGAGCAAGACACCCTGATCGGCCATCTCCTAGAGGGCCATTCCGCTGGCCTCACCGAAGGACCGCAGTGGCCCACCGAACTGGAACTGGCCGTTGAGACACGAGGATTCCGCAAGGAAATTCGAGAGTTCTTTGATCGTGTTTCAGAGCTCGGCCTGGAACCAGCGGATATTGCAGACCTGGGACAACAAGCCAAGCGTCCCGAATGGCATGCCGCTGCACTGTTCTACCAGGAGTACCGAGACCTGCTGGACCTGGGCAGCGCCGAAGCCTTCGACCCGGCTGGCCTGATTACCCGTGCGGCGCAGATCCTTGAAGAGAATCAAGGATTCCTGCATGAAGAACAAGACCGCATGGCTTTGATCCTCGTCGATGACCTGCAAGAAGCCACCCTGTCTCAGCATCGCTTGCTGTCATTGCTGGGCAAGGACCGTGCGATGGTCGCCTTCGCCGCTCCAGACAGCGTTGTCCAAGGATTCCGTGGAGCGCGCACCGATGAGCTGCATCGTTTTGCACAGAACTATGCGCACACCACCGAAGCGTCTTTCATGGAGCTCACCGGTGGCTTGCGCATGTCGCCACAAATCACCGAAGCGTGGAAACGGATCGTCAGCCGCGTCCCGCTGGCCGCAGGACTACGCGGACGAACAATCGAAGCATTGAATACCTCCGAGCATGAACTGTGCCAAGCGCTGGTCTTCGAGAATTCCACCTTGGAAGAACGATTCATCGCCCAACGCATCGTGCACTTGAACCTGTACGAGAACCGCAGCCTCGCCGATATTGCAATCGTCGTGCGCAACGGTTCGCAAGTGCGTTCCTTCAGCCGCTTCCTTGAAGGCCAGGGAATTGGCGTACAAGTGCCGCCGGCGGAAATTCCATTGAAGGATGAAGGGGCGGTCCGCCCGCTGCTTGATTTGCTGGACTTGGCGTTCAGCGATTCGCTCACCGATGACCCGCTGCTGATGCAGAATTTGTTGCTCTCCCGCTATGGGATGAGCACGGCCTTGGAGATCCGCCGGATCCGCCAATTGCTTCGCCAGCAGGAAGCTGAAGCCGGTGGACGCCGTTCCAGCCAGGAGTTGCTGGAAACTTGCCTGCGCGAGCCGGCACTGGCTGATAAATTGGGCAAGCCCGGCTTTGGCCTGAAGCGGCTGCTGTCCATGTACGGTGCACTGCAAGAAGAACTAAACAGCGGAACTGCTACACCAGAAACAGCGCTCTGGGCCATGTGGGAAGCCTCGGGCCGCGCCAAAGCCTGGCGTGAAGAAGCACTGGGCACCGGTACCGCAGCACGCCGTGCCGACCACGACCTGGACGCTGTGCTCTCGCTTTTCCAGGCCGCCGAGCGTTTTGTGGACCAGCTTCCTGGCGCCAGCGTCAAGCAGTTCATTGACCACATCCTGCATCAAGATTTGCCGATGGACTCGCTGGCCACCCGTGCCGCTGGCGGGCAAACCGTCACGGTACTAACCACCGCAGCGGCCGCCGGAAAACAATGGCCGGTGGTATTCATTCCCGGACTGCAAGAAGGCTCGTGGCCTAACCTCCGACTGCGCGGGGAACTGCTGGGTTCCAACGCACTGGCCGATGCCGCCGAGCACGGCATTGATTTCCTGGCCACCAGAACACCAACGCACCTGGTACGCCAAATCCGCAACGACGAATTGCGCAGCTTCAGCAATGCCGTCTCCCGTGCCCAAGACCAGCTGATCTGTACTGCGGTGGATAACGAGGACAGCCAGCCCTCATCCTTCCTGGACCTGGTCGAACCACCGTGCCCGGAGGGGCGTGAACCAACCGCGGTTCCACGCATCCGTTCGCTGCCAGCCTTGGTGGCGGAGCTGCGCAGCACCGCCGAAAAGGCCAAAGCGGCAAGCCTAGGGGCAGTGCCTGCGCCGGCAGACGTAGAAGCGCATAGCCTCTACCAAGACGCCGTGCACGTGCTGGGCCGCCTTGCCCACGCTGAGCAACCGGTACGTGGCGCGCATCCAAGCTCCTGGTGGGGCCTGAGCCCGGTGACCACCACAGAGCCGGTGATCCCTGAGGACCAGCCGCGACGCGTCTCACCATCCAAGGTCGAGACCCTGGTGAAATCGCCGCTGAACTGGTTTGTGCAAAGTGCCGGAGGCACTGCCGCCCATGATTTCGCAGCGTCGCTAGGCACCCTGATCCACTCCATTGCCGAAGAGCACCCCGAGGCCAGCGGAAGCGAATACGAGCGGATCCTTGAGCAACGCTGGCCGGAACTGGAAAAACTGGAGAATTGGGAAGGCCAAAGGGATTTTGACCGCGCCAACGGCATGCTCAGGAAATTTGCGGCCTACTGCGTGACCATGCGCCAAGAAGGCCGCGAACTGGTGGCCAGGGAAATGCCATTCCAAGTCGAGGTTCCCGCCGCTGATGGCTCGCACATCCAGCTGCGCGGCATTATTGACCGAGTCGAAGCTGACGCAAACGGCAAGGTGAGAGTTGTCGACCTGAAAACCGGATCCTCTGCCCCAACCAAGGAGGCCACCTTGGAGCACCTGCAGCTGGGTGTCTACCAAACGGCCATACAGCTCGGTGCGCTGCAAGAGCACGAGGAAACTGCCGGGCTGCCCGATGAGCCAGCCGGTGCTTCTTTGGTGTATGTCGGGACCAATACCAAAAGCGCCTCGGTGCGTGAACAACCATCAATCGGTGACGAAGACTGGGCTCGCACGCTCATACTCGAAGCCGCCGCACTTATGGGAAATAGCGAATTCATCACCCGGCACGTTTCGGGATCAGCCGGGATTCTCGGCAACTGCACGCTACCGGAAATCTGCCCATTGTGCGCCCAAGGACGACAGGTCACCGAACCATGAGCAATATCAGATTCACCCCGCAAGAACTCTCCGAAGCCCTAGGCGAGCAGTTCCCACCCACAGCCCAGCAGGCAGAAATTGTTGCTGCCCCGCTGGAACCCATGCTGGTGATCGCAGGAGCCGGTTCGGGAAAGACCAAAACCATGGCCGACAAGGTTGTCTGGCTGGTAGCCAACCAGCTGGTCCGCCCGGAAGAAATCCTCGGGGTGACCTTTACCCGCAAGGCCGCTGGCGAGCTGTCCATCCGCATCCGTGCCAAGATTGCCCAGCTGGTGGCCACCGGACTGCTCAGCGCAGAAGAAACCAGAGACTTTCTGGACCCCTCCGTCTCCACCTACCACTCCTACGCCAATACGCTTGTCCAAGACCACGGGCTGCGCCTTGGCTTGGAAGAAGACAGCGCACTGCTCGGGGCAGCACAATCATGGCAAGTAGCCCACTCGGTACTGGAAAAATACACCGGCAGCTATGAACACCTCAACAGCGCCACCAGCACCTTAATCGATGCCATCGTGTCCTTCAGCTCCGAAGCTTCAGAACATCTGGTCACCGCGCCATATGCACATCAATGGATCGATGACCTGGTCGAAAGATTGCGCACCCTGCCAATGGACGCAGAAAAGCCGAAGAAGACTACCCAGGCAGCCATTAAGCTCATTGACAAGCTCGCCTCACGCGCCACCATCGCGGAGCTGGCTGAAGAATATGCCTCGGAAAAGAAGCGCCTGGGCGTGATGGACTACGGGGACCTGGTAGCCCACGCCGCTCGCATTGCCCAGGAAGTGCCAGCCGCTGCGCTCGCCGAACGAGCCAGCCACAAGGTGGTACTTCTTGATGAATTCCAGGACACCTCGCACGCGCAAATGGTGCTCTTCTCCCAGCTCTATGGCCAAGGCCATCCGGTCACCGCGGTGGGTGACCCCAACCAATCCATTTACGGATTCCGCGGGGCCAGCGCCGGCCAGCTATTCCGCTTCCCAGAAGTCTTCCCAATCAATGGCGAAAACAGAAACGACGTTGCCCATGTAAAGCACCTGACCATCGCGTGGCGCAATACTGTCAACGTGCTTGCAGCGGCCAACAGCATCACTGCCGCAGCACCCCAACACCAGGGCCCGGTCTCGGTCAAGCCGTTGGATTCTTCGGCGCATGCCAAGCCCGGTCGCGTGGTGCTCAACCGTTGTGCAACGGTGCGTGAAGAAGCAGAAGCCATTGCAGAGATGATTGCTGCCGAGAATAGGAAGGCCGCCGAGCCGAAGACCAGCGCGGTGCTCTCACGCAACCGCACCCAGCTGAGCATCATGGGCGAAGTACTGGCAGAACGCGGCATCAAATACCAGCTGGTGGGCCTGTCCGGATTGCTGAGCACCCCGGAACTGACCGACCTGGTCTCGTACCTGCATGTGCTGGTTGACCCCCTGCGCTCCGATAAGCTCATGCGGATCTTGGCCGGGGCACGCTGGCGGTTGGGAACCGCAGACCTGATGGCCTTCGCCGACTGGTCCCGCCAGCTGGAGCGCCGCCGGGCCCACGGCCTGCAGTCAACCCCGGCAGCCGATGAAAGCGCATCGAGCGATGAAGATGTGCTCAAGGAGGCAGCACGCGCCGAACTCAACGATGCGGCCAGCCTGGTTGAAGCACTGGACTTCCTGCCCAAAGAAGGCTGGACGAGCAGTGACGGCAGAACTATCAGCCCCGCTGGCTATGAACGGCTAGCGGCTCTGCGTGATGAACTTGCCGGCTTGCGGCTACTGGCCAATGATGATCTGGAGACGCTGATCCGCGAAACCGAACGCGCCATGAATCTCGACATCGAGGTAGCGGCCAGGCCCTGGATCTCCAGGGACAAGGCCCGGGCCAACCTCGATGCGTTTGCCGACGTGGTGCGCGAATATTGCCGCAATGCGCCACGCGTGGAGCTGGCTGGTTTCCTGATGTGGTTGGAACAGGCTGCCGAAAAGGAAAAAGGTCTCCCACTGCCAAGTGAAGACGCAGATCCTAGCGCGGTGCAGCTGCTGACGGTCCACGCCTCAAAGGGACTTGAATGGGACATCGTGGCGGTGATGACCCTCAACGACGGGGTATTCCCCGGTTCTAAATCCGACCGCTGGACCAGTGGAGACAAAGCGCTGCCATGGGAATTGCGTGGAGATCACAAGGACCTGCCCCAATGGGACACCGACCAGCCGACGTTGAAAGAACTGCTGGAAGCCGAGTCGATTTTCAAGGATAGGGTTGAAGACCACCATATTGCCGAAGAACGCCGCTTGGCCTACGTTGCGGTGACTCGCGCGAAGTCCTTGCTCATTTGCAGCAGCAGCGTCTGGACCAGTACGCGTACCAAGCCGACTGCGCCATCAGAATTCTTCAACTGCTTGGTCCCGTTGGCTGAAGGGGAAAATCCTCAAGCTGAAATTGGAGTCTGGGTTGAAGATGAGGATGCTCCTGAGCAAAACCCGAGCACCTTGACGCCGCTTGAAGCTGTGTGGCCCTATGACCCGCTGGAAGGGCCAGTCATCACCGGGGGAGTGCAAAAGACTCCCCACCCGTATTCGCGCCGCGAGGTCATCGCTGAGATGGCCAAGAATCTTGAAGTTGTTTCCCAAGAGCATGAGCCGCTGACCAGCTTCGGCCAGCAGTGGGCTGAGGAAGCTGGCAAGCTCCTAGGGCAACGCGAATTCCTGGCCGGGCGTGAACGCCGCATTGAAGCACCCGAGCACGTGCGCGCTTCGCTGTTCGTTGAGCTGGCTGAAGACCCTGTGGAGGTATTGGAAAACCTTCGGCGCCCAGTGCCGCGCCGTCCAGGGCTTGCCGCCCGACGCGGTACCGCGTTCCACGCCTGGATTGAAGAGTTCTACGAGAAAACTTCGATGCTGGATCTGGGAGATCTTCAGGAACCAGCCGACGGCTACCTTGATGAGGCCTTGGATCTTGAATCCATGAAGGAAGCCTTCTTGTCCAGTGAATGGTCCAAGCTGCAGCCGGCCTATGTCGAGGTTCCTTTGGAGACCCGCGTGGGGCCGGTGGCTGTGCGTGGCCGCATTGATGCTGTCTTCCAGATGGAAGATGGCACATGGCTGATGCTCGACTGGAAGACCGGACGTGTTCCCAGCGGCAAGGACCTGAAGAGCAAACTAGTCCAGCTGGCCGTATACCGGCTCGGCTGGTCTCGTCTGCATGGAATCCCACTAGAGGAGATCAAGGCCGCGTTCTACTACGTGGCAGCGGGCATCACTATCCATGCCGAATACCTGCATAATGAGCAGGAGCTTGAACACATGATCTCCAGCGCCTTCGACCAGCTCAGCAACTAGTTGGAGGGGAATCCAACAAGACTTTACTTGGTGGATTCCTCTGCCTGCTGGTCCTTGTCTGCAGCTGGATCAGTTTCGGTTGCCGGCTTCGCCTCGGATTCAGTGGAATCGCTCTTAGGCTCATCATCCTTGGATGCTGGCTCTTCTGCGTCTGCCTCGCGCTTCGCCGCAACAGCAGGCTGATCCGCAGAGTCCTCCTGGTGATCCGCAGATTTCTCTGGGGTCGACTGGGACTGCGGCTTTTCCGGAGCCAGAGCAGTGACTTTCTCCGTATTGATGCTCGGAGCAGCAAGGGAGACAGGCTTTTGCGCTGCCTGCGGGGCAGGAGCTTCGGGCTGCGTGGCCAAAGGTCGAGGTGCTTCCACTACCGACAACGGCTGGCCGCCGTACTCGGCGATGTTCTGGTCCAACTCGCGCAGCATCTCTTCTGCTTCGGCAATGCGTTCGGCATCCTTGGAGTCCAAGGACTTCACAAGCCACTGCGCCAAAGCGAATTCGGCTGCCAATGCTGCTCGACGCATGATGTGCGGATCCGCTGACTTGCCCCGAGCTTCCACATAGGCGCTGAATACGCGCTCGCTGAAGCTCTGGTCTTCAATGGCAGAAAGCCACGCAAAATCATCGGCCGGGTCGCCAACATGCAAGTCGGTCCATCCCTTGACCGCGGTAATGCTGGAATGTGAAATCTGCAGCTGCTCTTCATCGAAGTCGCCATGGACTACGGCAGCGTTGAAACGCCACAGGGCCACATCTTCCATGGCGTGTTCCCAACGGCGTAGCAATCGGCTTGGTACCTTGCCGGTCGCTGCCGCGGTATCCAGCTCGTTGAGCTTGCGCTGGCGGATCTCATCTGCGGAGTAAGTTGGAAGGCCTGCGACTTCAACAGATTCATCGGGGATCTGGTGGATGGAAGCCATGCACTGGCCCAGGGCCTTGGCCAGATTGCTGCCTTCATCAACCAACTCGTCGAGGGTCGGGACGTGTCCGGGCATGTCTTTGTAAACGAAGGTGCGCAATGGTCCCTGTCGTACGGTGCCGGCGACAGCGGGCAGGGCGAAGGGCAGCGAAGCACGCACCTTCGCTGAGAATGCGCGCAAGGCTGAAAGCTCAGCTTCCAGGCGCATGCTCGCTTCGTCGTGGCGAGGTGAGCGTACACGCCAGCGATGCTTGAGTGCATCGACGATCAATGCTGAATCGAAGTCTTCTGCGTCGTCAGACAGCGCTGCGAAGCCCACCGGGGTCAGTCCGGGGACGGCGGCGGTGGCAATTGCGGCGAGTTCCATGGCAGTGCGTTTCACAAGTTCCACCGTATGCGAGATTCTCTTTCCTATCGTTGAATGACGCACGGAATATGGTGGGATTCACCGGCAATGCTCAGTGTTGCGACGAATCTCATTGCCCAACCCGCTATCCACAACCAGAACGCATCGAGGTTCCAAGGCGCTGTGTGCATTAGGTTAGAGATATGGCGCTGGCAGAAATTTATCGAACACCACTTACCGGACTTCTTTTTGGGCAGTCTTTGATTGAGCGCCCGCTGACCGAACAGCAAGATCCGCTGCTGCTGCCCAGCTTGTTGAAGCAAACGGGCACCAAGGTGATGCTGCTCAGCGGTGATGGGGCAGCAGCTACCGACTCTGAGCTGTTCTTCCTCAGCGGCACTCAATATCAGGCCAAGGAGTCAGAACGCCAGGTCTACCTAGGTCGTGCTGCCGGCATAGACTATGTCCTGGCCATCGTGGAGGCCGACGACTACAAGGACTCGGGCTTGGGCAGCTGGATGACCCTGCGCGAAGGCTTCGCCATGCTCTGCGAGCTGCATGCCGAACTCTTTGTCGAAGCCCAAGCCATAGCCAACTGGATTCGTTCGGAGAAGTTCTGCCCGCGCTGTGGTTCGCCGGTTGCCGCAGCAACCTTCGGCTGGGGCCAGCGGTGCGTGAATAATGACCATGAACTGTTTCCGCGGACCGATCCGGCAATTATTGCCTCGGTGATCGACAGCCAGGACCGTTTGCTCTTGGGATCCAACGCCACCTTCAAAAAACGGATGTACTCGGTGCTCGCTGGCTTCGTGGAAGCAGGGGAGTCCTTGGAATCTGCCGTGCGCCGCGAAATCTTTGAAGAATCAGGGGTACGTATTGGCGAGGTGGCCTACCGCGGCTCCCAGCCTTGGCCGCTGCCGCGATCCTTGATGCTTGGTTTCGCCGCTGAAGCTGTGAGTGAACAGCTGGTTCCGGACGGCGCTGAAATCATGGATTTGCGCTGGTTCACCCGGGCCGAACTGCGTGAGGCTCTGGAATCGGGAACAATAGAGATACCGCGCGGAGTCTCGATAGCCCACGCATTGATCCGTACCTGGTACGGCGAACCCCTTCCGGAGGCCTTGAACAAGTGACCGAATACGACAATCCGCCAGCAGTAGATTTGCTCGCGGGCCTGGACGCTGAACAGCGGCAAGCAGCTGAAACCCTCAGTGGTCCTCTGTGTATTCTGGCCGGAGCAGGTACTGGCAAGACCAGAGCTATTACCCACCGCATCGCCCATGGCGTGCATACCGGAATCTACAATCCAACCAGTGTTCTTGCCCTGACCTTCACTACGCGTGCAGCTGCCGAGATGCGCACCAGATTGCGCCAGCTTGGCGCCTCGGGGGTGCAAACTCGCACTTTCCACGCAGCGGCGTTGCGCCAGCTGCAGTACTTCTGGCCCCAGGCCATTGGCGGTAGCTTGCCTAATCTGGTGGAGCACAAGGCTCCGCTGATTGCCGAAGCCGCTCGGCGCCTGCGCATTTCCAGCGATCGGGCGATGGTGCGTGATTTGGCCGCGGAAATTGAATGGGCCAAGGTGTCCATGCATACCCCGGAGAGCTACGCAAAAATCGCCTCATCGCGTGACCTGCCAAATGGTCTGGAAGCTGTGAGCATGGCGCGTATTTTCCAGACTTACGAAGAGCTTAAAGATGACCGCTCTGTCATCGACTTTGAAGATGTACTGCTGCTGACCATCGCGATTCTTGAAGACAACGAAAAGGTCGCAGCGAACGTACGCCAGCAATACCGGCACTTTGTTGTCGACGAGTACCAGGACGTTTCGCCGTTGCAGCAACGGCTGCTGGATCTCTGGCTTGGCCAGCGCAATGAGCTATGCGTAGTCGGAGACGCATCGCAGACTATTTATTCGTTCACCGGTGCACGCCCGGATTTCCTGTTGAACTTCAGCGCCCGCTTCCCAGAAGCAAAGGTCGTCAAGCTGGTACGTGATTACCGCTCGACCCCTGAAGTGGTGAACCTGGCCAACAAGGTGCTGGCCAACCGACGCATCGAATCCCAAGTTCCAGATCGCAACGTAACTTGGCCAGAGCCACTGGAGCTCATAGCCCAACGCGATCATGGTCCGGCACCTGAGTTCTTTGAAGCAACCGATGATGAAAATGAAGCTGAGGAAGTCGCGCAGCGCATCAAGAAGTTGCTCAAAAACGGCCAAGACATCTCCGAAATTGCCATCCTTTACCGGACCAACGGACAGTCCCAGGCTTTTGAACAAGCCCTGACGGCCTATTCCATTCCGTACGTAATGCGCGGAGCCGAACGATTCTTCTCCCGTCGGGAAGTCAAAGAGGGCATGCTCGCTTTGCGGGCAGGGCTGAGCGTTGCCGAGGATGCCCCGGTGGCACAGATGGTCCGCGACATCCTCTCTTCACATGGCTACTCGGTCAATGCGCCTAGCGGTGGAACCGGTGCAGTGCGCCAACGGTGGGAATCGATGTCGGCGCTGGTGCGCTTGGCTGATGAAGTTGTTGCACTGAAAAAACAGCAAGAAATTGATGCAACCTTGCACGATGTAGTCAAAGAGCTCGAAGACCGTGCAGCGATCCAGCACGCACCGACGCTTGATGGCGTCACCTTGGCATCATTCCACGCTGCCAAGGGCTTGGAGTGGGACGCAGTATTTCTCGTTGGACTCAACGAAGGCCTGGTTCCCATCTCCTATGCCAAGGATCAGGCAGGCTTCGACGAAGAACGTCGCCTGCTCTACGTGGGTATTACCCGCGCCCGCATGCATCTGTTCCTTTCATGGTCACTTGCCAGAACCCCCGGCGGGCGAGCTCACCGCTACCCATCAAGGTTCCTTGACGGCATTAAATCGGTACGCCAAGCCAGCAGCAGGCAACCAGCTGCGTACCGCAAACGTGAACAGAAAGTCACTCCAGCAGTCTGCACGACGTGCGGGTCCTTCTTGACCAGCGCCAAGGAACGCAAGCTCAAGCGTTGTGCTTCTTGCCCTGCAGCCTATGACGAAGCACTGTTTGAAAACTTGCGTGAATGGCGATCTGAAATTGCGCAATCGAATGCCGTCCCGGCTTTCGTCATCTTCACCGATGCAACGCTGATGGCCATTGCCGAGCACCAGCCGGATTCGGTCCAAGGCCTGTCAAAGATTCCAGGGGTGGGTCGAAGCAAGCTCGAACGCTATGGCGAAGCAGTACTTGCTGTCGTAGGCGAGCATCGCGCATAGGGCTGTGCACAGTTGGGAAACCAAAGCAGTAGCCGTACCTCGCGAAGACTTAGCTTTTAAGCAATGAACTGGCTGGCGGATCAGGCGATTCGCGGCCAGCGCCGTAAAGAAGGGAAGGGGCGCGGTGAAATGCCAGCTTTTCCAAAGACCGTTGACTTCGTAGCTCCAGATGAGATCCCGGTACGGATCATCCGTTCAGCCAAGCGCAGGAAGACCATCTCCTCCCAATGGCGTGATAACCGTCTAGTGGTTCAAGTTCCTGCGGCGTTGGATGAGAAATCCGAGCGAACCTTCGTTGACGAAATGATCGCGAAGTACCGCAAAGGACGCCATGCGCGCACCGCAGGGCATACCGACGACGCATTGGAGCTTCGCGCCGCATCATTGGATGAGAAATACTTTGCCGGCAGGGGCGCACCGGAATCTGTCCGTTGGGTTTCCAACCAGAACAAGCGTTGGGGTTCAGCGTCCTACCGGCAACGTACGATTCGACTATCGGCAACGCTGCAGCACATGCCCAGCTGGGTGCAGGACTATGTCTTGGTTCACGAACTGGCACATCTGGTAGTGCCGAAGTCAGGTCATGGCCCCGAATTCCAGGCGCTGCTGAACCGATTCGAGCGTCGTGCCCAGGCCGACATCTTCTTAGAGGCATTCCATGCCGGCTACAACGCACACGCTAAGGAACTTGGTCGAGCCGCTGACGAGCTTTCGGGCTTCGGGGACGACGAAGAACAATGAGATGAAGCAAAAATGTGGCATGCGCGCGGTAAGCGCACATGCCACATTTTTATTTGGACCTATTTAGTTCTTTGGATCCTCTGGGTTTCCAGATTCATCTTTGCCTTCGGGATCTTCTCCAGCTTCGGGATCAAGGTTCTCGAACCCGCCGTCCAAGAGCTTGCCCAAAGCGGCGTCGAAATCATCGAATTCGGTCGCGGCCAGTTCACGGCGATGCGTGAACCCCTTCGGGTCAGTGAGATCTTCAACCGTAGGCATCAGATCAGGGTGGTCCCAAACAGCGTCGCGGCCATCGGTTCCACGCTCTTCATGCAGGTGCTCCCACAGGGCAGCGGCTTCGCGCAATTTGCGTGGGCGCAGCTCAAGACCTACCAAGGAAGCGAACGCTGACTCTGCCGGACCGCCGGATGCGCGGCGACGACGCATCGTCTCACGCAGGTGGCCGGCAAATGGGAGGTTCTGGGCGGCCAAGGAGACTACGTGGTCAACCCAGCCTTCAATCAATGCCAGCGTCAGCTCGAGGCTTTCAAGAGCCTTTTCCTGAGCGGGCGTACGCTGCTGAGCGAACATTCCTTCACCGAGCATCGACTGCAGGGCTTCAGGATTAGACGGATCGATATCGCGTACTGCCTCTTCAACGGCAGACATGTCGATGTGGATGCCGCGAGCGTAGGACTCCACCGCGCCGATCAACTTGGAGCTGAGCCATGGGACTCGGGCGAACAACCGTGCGTGGGCGTTTTCGCGTAGCACCACGTACAGCAGGACCTCCTGCTCCGGAATTTCCAGGCCATCGCCAAACTTGCTGACGTTAGTGACAATAATGCCGGGGGTGGTTCCCGCCAGGGGCAGTCCGATATCGGTGCCGCCGAGCACGTCGGTAGCCAAGCCGCCCAGAGCGGTACCCAGCTGCATGCCGAACATGCTCGCTCCCAGAGTGCGGAACATGGAATCGGAGTTTCCGAGCATGCCCTTCATTTCCTCGGGGATCTGGTCCTTCATCGCGCTGGTGATTGCTTTAGCCACTGACTCGGCGACCGGTTCGGTAACCTGCTTCCACGTAGCCAAGGTCTTGTCGTACCAGCGCTTGCGAGTCCAGGCCTCGGTCATGTGGCCGTTCGACTCGAACACCGTGGCGTTGTTGAGCCACAGATCAGACAGGTTTGAAGCATCGCGGATGGCGTTATTGCGCGCCTCGGAAACCGCCGGATCATCGCTGGCATAAGCCTGCAATGCCGTATCGGATGCGAGTTTCCAGTTCACCGGACCGGAGGAGGCGTTATTGCTCATCATCGCGGACATCATTGCTTGAGCCTGCTGCATCATTTTCTGCATCGCAGCCGGATCACCTTGAGCGCCAAGGGCATCGCGAAGCTGCGGTGGGAGGTCATTCGGGTCGAATCCGCCACCGAAGAGCTGACCAAACATTGCAGAAAATGGGTCCTGCGGATTGTTTTCGTCGTCGTCGCCGTTGGGGCGGTTGTTCGGGGGGTTCTGTGCCATGTCTTTAAAACTACCGCGACTAGCTGATTAGTTCCCATGAATCGGGGCATCAGTTCGCTTTCGGCACATCGAATACTCCTTGATGCTGATGCTTTTCATCCCTTGGCTTCAGTAGGCTAAGGAGGGAGGAAGTCTGCAAGGACTGATCCACTATTTTTTTGACAGTTGGCGGGAGCAGGATCAGTGCACGTACGGGAACCACAAGACTCGACTCTGGAGCCGGGCGATTCTGCCCGTACTCCGCAAGGTTCCAAAACCATCAAGCGCACGAGCGCTGGCATTGTTGCGCTGTTGCTCATCGGCGTGATGATGTTCCTCCCTACGAATTTCATGATCCGTTCGCCTGGCCCGGTGTTCAACACCCTTGGCGAGGACAACGGGCATGACGTGGTTTCGATTAAGGGCGCCGAAACGTACCCTTCGGACAGTGTTCTGGATCTGCTGACCATCTACGTCCAAGGTGGCGGGCAAAACCGAATCACCATCCCTGTCGTGCTCGAAGCGCTGATCAACCCGACCAAGGATGTTGTTCCGGAAGAAACGATCATTTCCCGCGGTGTCTCTTCAGTAGAGAAAAATGAGCAGAATGACTTCATGATGACCTCATCGCAGGACCTGGCAGTGGCTGCGGCATTGACTGAGCTCGATGAGGATTTCACCGAATGGCTGACAGTTGCCGAATTCTCCACCGACACGAACGAGAAGGCACTTGAGCCGAAAGATCGTCTGCTGAAATTTGAAGGCAAGGAAATCACCTCCCTCAAAGAGCTGAAATCCGACCTGAATTCCCATGGAGCCGAACCAGCGACCTTGACCGTTGGCCGGCCGGACAAGCACGGGGTCTACAGCAACACCGATGTCACCGTGAACACCACAGAAGCCGAAAACGGTGACCGTCAGCTGGGTGTCTACTTGGGCGCCGAATACGAATTCCCCATTGATGTGAGCTTCGGATTGGAAAATGTTGGCGGCCCAAGTGCCGGCATGATGTTTGCCTTGGCGATCATTGATCGTTTGACGGAGGGCTCATTAGCCGGCGACGTGCATGTGGCTGGCACCGGTGAAATTACTGCCGATGGGGAAGTGAAGCCAATCGGCGGAATAGCGCAGAAGATGGTCGCGTCGAAGAATGCAGGAGCAACCGTCTTCCTCGCTCCTGCAGATAACTGCGCGGAAGCCGTTGGACGGGTGCCGGACGGGCTGAACGTCATCAAGGTTTCAACCTTGTCGCAGGCCCGCCAAGCCTTGGAGAAGATTTCTAAGGGAGAAGACCCGAAGACTTTCACGACTTGTGAATAGATTTAGCCGAGCATCAAGGGAAGAATGTGATGCAAGGAATCAAAATTGTACAAATACACTCGTACAAGACTTATGTACACGAGTTCTCTGGTTGCAAGCAACGAGCAGAACCCAAAGTAAGGAATAGATAGTGTCTTACGGATCGGATAGTCCGTTCGGGGGTCCTCCACGGCCCCAAGAACCACAACGACCTTCCAACCCCTCGGGCAAGAAAGCCTCGCCGCTGACCCTGACCATCTTCGCGGTGGTCATCCTTGTCGCGGTCTTCGTTTTCTTGTCGAACTTCTACGCTGACATCCTGTGGTTCAATCAGCTGGGGTTCTCCCAAGTTTACTGGACTGAACGTATTGCCAAGCTCGTGATCTTCGTGATCGCTTTGGTATTGATGGCAGTACCCATGTGGTTCTCGATGCGCAGTGCCTACAAGCACCGCCCAGTCTATGCGCCAAACTCAACTCGACCTGATTCCATGTCGCGTTACCAGGCCCAGCTGGAACCAGTCCGCCGTTTCTTAATGGTCGGCATTCCGGTGGTGATCGGCATTTTCGCTGCTGTTGCCGTAGCCGGCCAGTGGCAGACCATTTTGCTGTTCTTCAACCAGGTTGGATTCGGAAGCACTGACCCGCAGTTCAATATGGACCTGGGCTTCTTTGTTTTCTCCTTGCCGTTCATCGGTCTGGTCAATGGCTTCCTGATTTCAGTTGTGCTGCTCGGCGGCGTAGCTGGCCTGCTGACTCACTACCTCTATGGCGGCATCCGTGTCGAAGAGCGTGGCGGCATTACCGTTGGCAAGGCCGCTCGCGTGCACACCGCAGTAGTGGTAGCTGTCTTCCTGATTCTGCAGGGTGTGAACTTCTGGATTGGCCAGTATGAGACCTTGACCGACCAGTCCGGTCGTGTTGCCGGTGCACTGTACAAGGATGTCCATGCTGTCATCCCGGCTCAGATGATTCTGGCTATCGTGGCTGTACTGATTTCCATCACCTTCGTGATTGCAGCAATCAACGGCCGCTGGCGATTGCCATTGATCGGTACTGCCATGCTGGTTGCTACCATGATCGTTGCCAGCGGCGTCTACCCATTCCTGGTTCAGCAGTACAAGGTAGTCCCTTCCCAGCGTGCCCTGGAGCGCGACTACATTGAGCGCAACATCGAAATGACGCGCTTGGCCTTCGGTCTGGACGAAGTCGAAGTTACCGACTACGACGCAAAGATCTCGACCGAGAAGAACGCGCTGGCTGAGGAAACGGCAACCACTGCGAATATCCGTTTGCTGGATCCGAACTTGGTGTCGGCTGCTTTCGCGCAGCTGCAGCAGTTCCGTGGCTACTACACCTTTGCCGAGACCTTGAACGTTGACCGTTATGAGATCGACGGCAAGGTTGAAGACACTGTTATTGCAGCCCGTGAAGTAAACGTTGACCCGACTGACACCTGGGTAAACCAGCACATTAACTACACCCACGGTTATGGGCTGGTGGCTGCTTACGGTAACCGCGTAGCTGCTGGCGGCCGTCCGGACTTCATGCTTGGCGGCATTCCGACCTCCGGTAGCTTGATTACCGATAAGGACTACGAGCCGCGTATCTACTTCGGTGAGAATTCCCCGTCCTACTCGATTGTCGGCGGACCGGACGAAGGCTGGACCGACCAGGAACTTGACCGCCCAGGTACCGGTGGCGAGAACCAGGACACCCGTTACACCTTCCAGGGTGATGGTGGTCCAAACGTTGGCAACATGTTCAACCGTTTGGTCTACGCATTGAAGTTCGCCTCTACTGACCTGTTGCTTTCACAGAACGTCAATAGCGAGTCGCAGATCCTCTACGATCGGGATCCGCGTGATCGCGTGAGCAAGGTTGCGCCATACCTGACTCTGGATTCCCAGGCTTACCCTGCCATCATCGATGGCCGCGTGCAGTGGATCGTGGATGGCTACACCACCTCGAATGACTTCCCATATGCGCAGCAGCAGCAGCTTGATTCGGCAGTGACCGACTCGTTGACCAATGCACAGGACCTGTCCTTGACCGGTCGGGTCAATTACCTGCGCAACTCGGTGAAGGCAACTGTTGATGCCTATGACGGTACGGTCAAGCTTTACGCTTGGGACACCGAAGATCCGATTCTGAAGGCTTGGCAGGGAATCTTCCCTTCGGCCTTGAACTCCTTGGATGACATGTCCGCTGAACTTATGGAACATGTCCGCTACCCAGAAGACATGTTCAAGGTGCAGCGCGAAGTGCTGACCACCTACCACGTGGATGATCCGGATGCGTTCTACGAGTCCAACGATGCGTGGGCCGTCCCTGATGATCCGACTTCGTCTACCGCGGGCGTCAAGCAGCCTCCGTACTTCATGTCCCTGAAGATGCCTACCCAGGATGAAGCTTCGTTCTCGTTGACTTCGACGTTCATTCCTGCCGCAGCGGCCAATGGCCAGCAGCGTAACGTGCTCTTCGGCTTCCTCTCCGCCAATGCCGACGCTGGTTCAAAGTCCGGAGAGAAAAATGAGGACTACGGAAAGCTGCGTCTGCTTGAGCTGCCTCGAGACACTGCGGTACCTGGTCCAGGCCAGGCTCAGCAGAACTTCGATACCAACACCCGCGTGACCACTGAGCTGAACTTGCTGCGTCAGGGTGCTTCGGAAGTCAAGAACGGCAACCTGCTGTCCCTGCCAGTTGGCGGCGGTATCCTCTACGTCCAGCCGGTATACGTCCAGTCTTCGGGCCAGACAAGTTACCCAACCCTGCGTAAGATTCTGGTTTCCTTCGGTGACAAGGTCGGCTTCGCCGATACCTTGGCTGAAGCGCTCGATGAGGTCTTTGGCGGCGAATCCGGTGCTGTAACCGGTGAAACCGAAGGCGTCTCGCCTGAAGACGCTCCAAAGGGCGAGAAGGAACCGACCAAGACCGATACGCAGAAGCTCTCTGAGGCTCTGGCCGATGCGAACGAAGCGATCAAGGCTGGCCAGGAAGCGCTGGCCAAGAGCGACTTCGGAGCTTATGGTGAATCGCAGAAGAAGCTGGAAGATGCCTTGAACCGTGCGGTGGACGCAGACGCTGCCATCAACGGCACCGAGGCTGAAGGCGAAGTGAAACTGGACGACGGTACGAATGAGGACGCCGCCCAGTCGCCAGCACCACAGGATGGCGCCGAGGGCTAAGTATCAGCCTCAGCTTCCCGATTTGCTTTCACTCCGCGATGATGCAAGAATTGTCTAGTCATCGCGGGGTGGAGCAGTTCGGTAGCTCGCCGGGCTCATAACCCGGAGGTCAGAGGTTCAAATCCTCTCCCCGCCACGAATGACAAAATGGAGATCCGAAAGGGTCTCCATTTTGCGTTAACCGCCAAGGTGCCTGCCTGCCGGAAAACCCGAGAATAATGCCTGGGTCAGTGGGGTCAATGAACGAGGGAGAGCAGGCATGCGATGCTTTGCGAGAGCTGCCAGATCCAACGGGCAGAACTGCACGCAGATGCTGGATGCTTTTTGGCAGTGAAGAATTCCAGAAAAAGCTGAATCCAGCGAGAGCGGCATTCGGGTACGTACGGAGAGCTGCCGCGCTGGATAGAGGCAGGGACGCTGAATGACCCGGCTATATGGGTATCACGGATGAATAATTCGGCTCAGGTGGGAGTTGTAGGCGTAGTGCGATTAAGGACACTCTCCTCGATTCGCTATTGAGTTCATCTGTTGGTAAAGTTGTATTTGCCGACGCGGGGTGGAGCAGTTCGGTAGCTCGCCGGGCTCATAACCCGGAGGTCAGAGGTTCAAATCCTCTCCCCGCCACGAAAGTGGAAACGGAGATCCGAAAGGGTCTCCGTTTTTGGTTTAACACCATGTTGCCAAGTTGGCGCCTGCGGCTCATCGCGCAACATGGCCAGCATGCCACAGGGGAGTCAAGATTACGGGCTTCGGTTCCTTGCTCGCATGATGTTCGTGGGCCCTTTGCAAGTAGGGCGAAGAGCCGTCGGGGTGCCAGAGGAGCAGTACCTGAAGACGTCCGCTTTACGGGTTGGAACCAGTCGGTTTTGTGCGGGTGACGAAGGCCACTGTCTCAGGATTAGCCAAGTCATTCACTGATTGGTAATGTTGTATTTACCGACGCGGGGTGGAGCAGTTCGGTAGCTCGCCGGGCTCATAACCCGGAGGTCAGAGGTTCAAATCCTCTCCCCGCCACGAAAGTGGAAACGGAGATCCGAAAGGGTCTCCGTTTTTGGTTTAAGCATTAAAAACAATTGGCTGGCAGCTTTCATGCTGCCAGCCAATTGGCGGTTCTTCGGAAAGCCGAGAGCTTAGCTTTCCAGAGCACCTGTCTGCTTGGCCTTCAGAGCGGCCAGACGGGCTTCTACCTCGGTCTGCTCACCTAGATCCTCCAGTGATTCGAACTGTGCGTCCAGGCTCGATGCCTGCAGCTCAGCGGCACCGCGAGCACGGGCTTCTTCCCGGCGGACTTTTTCTTCAAAACGGCCAATCTCGCTGGATGGGTCCATGATATTCACGGACTTGATCGCTTCATTGACCTGGTTCTGGGCATGAGCCGATTTGGAGCGGGCTACCAGCTCGTCGCGCTTGCTGGCCAGCTCGGTGCGCTTTTCCTTCATCATGTTCAAGCCGTTCTTGAGCTTGTCCACAATTTCACGCTGAGAAGCGATGGTCGGTTCGGCGGTCTTCATCTCGGATTCCGCCTGAAGCTGGCGCTGGATAGCGACCTTGGCCAGATTATCGAACTTCGAAGCTTCATCAGCCTTGCCGGCCCCACGGAACTCATCGGCCTTATTGGAGGCTGCCAGAGCCTTGTTGCCCCACTCCGAGGCAGCCTGTTCATCTTCGCGGAAGTCGTCTTCCAGCATGCGCAGGTTGCCGATGGTCTGGGCAATGGCCTGCTCCGCTTCGGCAATATTGTCGTTGTAGTCACGCACCATCTGATCCATCATTTTCTGAGGATCCTCAGCTGCGTCGAGCATTGCATTGATGTTGGCCTTGGCTAGCTGGGAAATGCGTCCGAAGATTGACTGCTTGATCATGGTTGGACCTTTCTGTCCGTCAGGAAAACACTGGGTAATTCAAAACCACTGGTGAAACTAGGCAGGCGAGCTAGAAATTGCCGCCGCCACCGCCGCCTCCGAAGCCACCTCCTCCGAAACCGCCGCCGTCTCCACCGCCGAAGCCGCCGAAGCCGCCCCCGCCGAAGAATCCTCCGCCGTCGCCGCCGCCGGAATGGCCGCCATGGCCACCGCCGCCGAGGATGGTATTGATCAGGATGCCACCGAGCATTGCTCCGCCAATACCATCGAACATTCCGCCGCTGCGTCCGCGGCCATAGTTTCCGTAACCGTTGGAGTCGCCGAAACCGCCAAATCCGCTGACATCGCTTTCAGCCATCTGCGCTGCCTGATCGGCGAGCTGGATGGCACGCTGTGCGGAAGAAACAGCACGCTGCGGGTCGTTTCTGGCCAGCGAACGGGCCTCATCAAAGGTGCGCTGGGCCTCCGCAAGACGGGTACGCGCCGAAGAGCGCACGCCGCCGCGGCGGGCACGGATGTAATCGTCGGTACCGCTGATGCGCGAGGCCGCAGTATGCAGCAACGAGTCCAGCTGGGACATTGCCGCCTGCTGTTGCTGCGCGTGGTTGCGCGAACTCGCCAGCGCATCGGAGAGTGGTCGGACTGCCTCATCAAGCTGGGTAATCAATGCCAGGGGATTGTACTTGTCGCTGCCCAGAGCCTGCTTGGTGCTGTTCAGGGCGCTGCGGACGCCAGCAGCGGCACTTGCCAGGCTTGGATTCGAACCGTTGGCGACAAATGCATCGGCTTGCGCCAGATCGCGTTCGGCCAGTGCAATGGAAGACTTCAAATCCTGCTGTGCCTGGCCCAAGGCTTCGCCAGCCTTGTTGATGGCCTTGAGCAGCACGTCGGCCTGGTCTTGTGCTTCTTCCGCATTTTGGATCAGGATTGCGGCGTTGGA
The DNA here is from genome assembly GCF_000197735.1 of Glutamicibacter arilaitensis Re117. NCBI lineage: Bacteria > Bacillati > Actinomycetota > Actinomycetes > Micrococcales > Micrococcaceae > Glutamicibacter > Glutamicibacter arilaitensis. The sequence goes on along the minus strand of NC_014550.1, from coordinate 2,416,935 downwards.
CCGGTCGGTGGCCAGCTTTTCTGAAGCCTGCTTCAGCGCCGAGGCCGCAAAGGTCAATCGATCGGCGGCTTGATCAGCGTTGTCCTTGATCTGTGAAACTGCACTGGCGTCATACTGGGCTGCCAGGCGCTCGAAGTCGGCGACGCGCGCCGACAACCGCTGGTTGAGAGGTTCCTGATTCGCAGATACGTCGGCAATGCGCGCTTCGGCATTCTGCTCCAGCTGGCGCAGCTGCTTGAACTCGTTGGCATGCTCCTGCAATGAAGCATTGACCTTCTGGCAGCGGTCAATGATCTCGTTCAACCAGGAACGCTGATCCTGCTCGGTATCGGGGATATCGTCATCCAGCTGCTGCTGCAGGCGGAAGGACTCGGTCAGATGGGTCTTGGCCTGTTCGATATCTTGAACGTAAACCTCGATCGCCTGCTTGCCGTACTGTGCTTCGGCGAAGCCCAATTCCTGCTGGGATGAACGGATTGAGTCATCCGCTGCCACCAGCAGCTGGTCTGCCTGCAAGCGCAGCTGATCCAACGGGACCAACGGTGCCTGCGGGGCGGGGGACCCATTGTGTCCTGGATACGGGCCTTGGCCGCCCTGGCCAAGCTGATTAGCCTTCTTCTTGCCGCGCAGGGAAAGGAAGAGATAACCAACCACTGCAACCGCACCAATGACCAGGACTACGGTAAGGAAGCCGCCACCGGAGGAAGAACCGTCCGGGCTGCCACCAGATTCAACGCTGCGTATGCCCTCGATGGCCCCGTCCACTGCGCCGGCCCAATCTTTATTGCCCAACGCTGCGCTAATCATGCTGTTGTAGATTTCGGTGTCTGCCTCGGCAATCGGACCACCGGAGGCGCCCTCAAAATATGCTTGGCGACTTTGAGTGGCGACCACCAGAATCGAGTCGGCGCTGCCCAATCCCTTTTTGTTGGCTACAGCCAGGGCCCACTCATCGGCCTGGGTCGGATCCGAGAACTCATCGACGAAAATCGCATACAGATTCAGCCCGGTGTCGTTTCGCAGTTCTTTGATTTCGGATTCCAAGCGCTGCTCGTCGGCCCCAAGGACGCCTGAAGAATCCACCACGAAGTCGCCAGGTGGAATCGTTACAGGCGATTCGGCCATCGCAGGTGCCGATAAGCCTATCGAGGCTACCGTTGCCAATACTGCTCCTGCCAGGAGCCGTCGAGCTTTCATACGCATGTCTTGTTTCCCCACCTGATATGCATCAGTCAATCAAAAATCGGAAAATCCCGATCTGGTGATCCCCGAGATTGGGTTCACACTTATGATTGATTCTATTTGGCCTAATGAACAACGTCTACGCCATTCAGCTGGCAGAATAGTTAACTCACAGGAGGCGCTCAGAGACCACAATTCGATGCCACAGACCAGAGATGAATAATGGAACTCAAGACAATCTTCAGTTCGAAAGAGGCCAGCCATGAGCCAGACACCGAATGAGCCGCGTGGGAACAGCGCAGACGATTCCCCAGAGCCAGCGAACGAGACCACCCCGGTAGCTTCGTCCGAACCTACAGTGCGTTATCCCCGAGTGAACCAGACACCGGCCGCCAGCGAGCAGCCAACGGCTTCCTATGCGTCGTCGGATGCTCCGGCAGCACACTCCCAAGGGCAGCCAGGACACAACGGATCTGCCTATGGATCTCCTTATGGCACCGCGCCTCAGGGTCCTGAAAATTACCCGATCCCGCCAGAGAAGCGTTCCAAGAACAAGAAGTCCTACTCCGGCAGCGTCCTGATCGCAGGCATGGTCGCAGCTGCCTTGGTTGGCGGTGTCACCGCCGCTGGAACCACCTACGTGATGAACGATGACGCTGGATCGTCGTCGGTAACTAATTCCACAAGCCAGGGTGTGGTCATCAACAACCCGGACTCGGTTACCGAGGTTACGGCAGCCGCTGCCAAGGCCAGCCCGAGCGTGGTCACCATCGAGGTCTCCGGAAACGGGTCAAGCGGATCCGGTTCGGGCATCGTCCTTGATAAGAGCGGCAATATTCTGACCAACACCCACGTGGTGACCTTGGGTGGCGAAGTTGCTGATCCTTCGATTTCGGTACAGATGAACGACGGATCGGTGCATAGCGCCACCGTTGTCGGAACCGACCCGCTTTCTGATCTGGCCGTGATCAATATTCAGGCTGAAGGGCTGGTGCCTGCCACCTTGGGCTCGTCGGCTGATTTGAATGTCGGGGACTCCGCCGTAGCAATTGGTGCACCGCTGGGTCTGAGCGGCACGGTGACCGACGGAATCATCTCAACGCTGAACCGTACCATTTCTGTCGCTTCCTCCGCTGTTCCCAAGGAAAGCGACCAGGGTGAAGGCGGAGATGGCAACCAGTTCAACTTCCAATTCCCAGGACAGGAAAAGGAACAGCAGCGCTCCAGCGGTTCCATCTATGTGAACGTGATCCAGACCGACGCGGCAATTAACCACGGCAACTCAGGTGGTGCCCTGGTCAACGCCAATGGTGAAATCATCGGCGTCAACGTCGCGATCGCATCCTCTGGCAGCAGCGAAGAAGGCGGGTCGATTGGCGTGGGCTTCGCCATCCCGATCGATTATGCCAAGCGTGTTGCCCAGGAGCTGATCGATAACGGCGTGGCCACCCACGGCCTGCTCGGCGCCACAGTGACTCCGCAGGGTCCTGCCGAATCCGACCAGCAATCCCGTTCTTCGTTCTCGGTAGGCGCTCGCATTGTTGAAGTTTCCGCTGACTCGGCAGCCGAAAAGGCGGGCTTGAAGTCCGGTGACGTCATCACCGGTGTCAACGGCCGTGCCGTTCAGGACTCCCAGACCGTCACCGCGGCGATCAGGGAAATTCCTGCCGGGGGAGAGGCAAAAATTACCTACCTGCGTAACGGTCAGGAAGAAACCGCGACAACTACCGTCGGAACCCTGTCAAACGGCTAAACAAATCGTCATGATGACGCTGTGAATCAAGTGACGCAAGCTGGTCAGCAACCAGCCTGCGTCACTTGTTGTTCTCAGAGCGATAAACACTCGGTGAACAGCGTTGAGTCGATACGATAGATACTGAAGAAATCAGTCTGCATCGATGCCCGGCACTGGTGTGGGCATCAAAGCTTGTAGGAAGGCGCGAATGAGCGAGGAAAGCACCACGCCACTGAAAATAGTGGTCCTGGTCAAACACGTCCCAGATGTTCAGTTTGATCGTCACATCGATTCGGAGACACTGCGCCTTGACCGTGCAGAATCGGTGCTGTCCGAACTAGACGAGTACGCAGTGGAAGCAGCTGTAGCCATTGTGGAAGCCAACGGCGGTTTCGCCGCCGGGCATGAAGTCATCGCCGCATCCATGGGTCCTAAGGGATCGGGCAACTCGGTCAAGAAGGCGCTGCAGATGGGAGCCAGCTCGGGACTTCACCTGAACGATGAAGCCCTGGCCGGCTCTGACACCATCGCCACTTCCAAGGCCCTGGCGGCACTGGTTGAGCACGTGGGCAACGTGGACCTGGTGGTTACCGGCATGTCCTCGACCGACGCTGAAACCTCGGTCATCCCAGCTCAGCTGGCAGAACGCCTCGACTTTGCACAGCTGACACACGCCCTTGAGGTTGGATTTGATGCCACGCAGCGTGAACTGAGCATCAAGCGCGATCACTTGGATCGCACCTTGACGTTGAAGGCGAACCTGCCAGCGGTGCTTTCGGTGACCGACCAGGCCAATGAGCCTCGCTACCCGAACTTCAAAGCCATCATGGCCGCCAAGAAGAAGACCGTCACGGAACTGGACCTCGCAGCCATCGGTCTTGAAGCGGCAGCCGTTGGCGCCACTGGTTCGAACGCCGAAGTGCTCGGAGCAGAAGCCCGCCCGGCACGCGAAGCCGGAACAGTCATCAATGACAGCGGCCAAGCAGGCATTGCCTTGGTAGATTTCCTGGCCGAACAGAAGCTGATCTAAGGAATATTGAACATGCCTTCAGCACTTGTATTTTTCACTGAACTTTCCCAAGCACCTTCCAAGGCCCAGCGTGAATTGCTGACTCTGGCCTCCGGTTTTGAGAATCCTGCCGTGGCCGTGGCCTCCGAAGTTGGCGCTGGCGCCCGGGAAGTCCTCTCCTCCTATGGCGTGACGAAGCTTTTCACCGCTGCCAGCGATGAGCAGATTTTCGGCGCGCATGAGATCTCCGTGCTCGACGCTGCTCTGCAGGCTACCGGCGCGGAACTGGTCCTGCTAGCCAACGACAACTTCAGCCGTGAGCTCGGTGCCCGCCTGGCAGTACGCCACAATGGCGCGATCATTACCGATGTAACTGGCATCAGCGCGGACCTGGTCGCCACCAAGGACGAACTCGCCGGAAGCTACAGCGCCCAGGCAAAGGCCACCCGCGGCACCCTCTTTGCCACCTTGAAACCGAACAGCATCCAGGACGTCCCGGCAGCTTCTTCCCCGGCTCTCGCGGTAGAAGAACTAGCGCTCAATAGCGCAGGCGACGCCAAGGTCCGTATTGCCGACGCGCAGGCCAAGGCAACCAGCGACCGCCCGGCCTTGTCCGAAGCCCGTGTTGTGGTTGCCGGCGGACGCGGCGTCAATGGCGACTTCGGCCCGCTTGAGGACCTTGCTGACGCGCTGGGCGCCGCAGTAGGTGCCTCGCGCGCAGCCACCGACGCTGGCTGGATCTCCCATGACGCGCAGATCGGCCAGACCGGTGTCACCGTTGCCCCGCAGCTGTACATCTCTGCAGGCATCTCTGGCGCGATCCAGCAAAAAGCCGGCATGCAGACCAGCAAGTTCATCATCGCCATCAACAAGGATGTCGACGCACCAGTGTTCGAAATTGCAGATCTGGGCATCGTCGGCGATCTGGCCAAGGTGCTGCCGCAGGCAGCCGAAGAGATCCGTCGTCGCCAAGCATGATCGATACAACACCTTTCATCAACGCCCGCACCGCACGTGTCCTGGCCTTCGGCGCCCATCCCGATGATCTGGATTTCGGTGCCGCAGGTACCGTCGCGGCCTTAACCGCTGCCGGTGTGGAAGTGCAGTACTGCATCATGACCGACGGAGATGCCGGTGGATTCGATGACCGTGATCCTGAACTGACCGCAAAGCTGCGCCATGAAGAGCAGAAGCAAGCCGCGGCCAAGGTCGGGGTCAGCACCGTGCACTTCCTGGGCGAACGCGATGGGTTCTTGGAAGCCAACCATGATGTCATGCGCAAGGTCGTTAGGCTGATGCGGCAAGTCAAGCCGACCATCGTGATTGCCATGCACCCGGAACGCAAATGGGAACGGATCCAGGCAGCCCACCCAGATCATCTGGCCTGCGGCGAAGCGGTGACCCGCGCGATCTACCCTGCGGTGGAAAATCCTTTCTCCTACCCGGAGCTGCTCGCTGAAGAAGGCCTCGAAGCCTACAAGGTGCCTTGGCTCTGGTTATGCGGAGCACCGCAGGAACGCGAAAACGCGTACGTCGACATCACCGAGTTCTTTGACAAGAAGATGGATGCTTTGCGTTCGCACTTCACCCAGCACCCGGATGTTGGGGCGATGGAAAACTATGTTTTGCAGCAGTGTGAAGAAAATGCGCAAAGTGCAGGCTTGGCCCAAGGCAAGCTTGCGGAAGCTTTCCATGTGGTTGCGGTCAACGCCAGCGACACCATCGCAGGGTTCTAACCTTTGTAGCTGCGTCTAGGCCGAAAAAGAGCTCGGGGCGAAGATCGTGAATTGATCTTCGCCCCGAGCTCTTTGGCTAGCTGTCGCAGCAATTACTTTTCGTCTTTTGCGGCCTTATCTTCAGCCAGTGGCAGGTCGACGGAGGCTTCAGCATCTGCCGATGGTGCCTCCGGGATCTTAGAACCCTCAACGGTGATGTGAAGGGCAATCACGTCATCGGCTGGGGTCAATCCTGCCGAGGCGTCTTCACCGGTGCTGGAAACGATGACGGAGATGCTGCCGGATTCACGCACTGCCCAAGCAACGTACTGTTCCGAACCGTCCAAAGCAGGAAGTTCTGAGAGTTCAACGCCTACGGCATTTTCAGACTCCGAGGAGCTGAGAACCGCTTTTCCGCCGCTCTTCAGTTCAACGGTCTGCGTGATGGCGTCAGCGGCGTCGGCAGCTTTAGAGGCCTTGGTGCCCCCGTTGAGCAGAGACAAAATGACCACCGCTAGAACGACGATGATGGCGAGTCCCGTGACGGCGAAGATCCAGCGCTTAGGCTTTTTCTTTGCTGCGCGTGAACTGCTGGCCACTTGGCTCACCAGATCTAGACCCAGGTTCTCTTCCTGGGGCTCGTCGCGGTGCTGAGAATGGCTACCGTTCATTGTCTTGGAATCTCCCGAAGTGTAGTCGGCACAGTTCAATACCTGGAAACTGCAGGTACAGACTCGAGCCTACTTTATAAAGATTAGGTAAAGCTGTATGCGTGGCGTTGGCGAGCTGGTATTTTACGCGCCGGCAAAGCCGTGCTGGCGCCAAGCCTCGAAAGCAACCACTGAAGCGGTGTTAGCCAGATTCATCGACCGACGGCCTGGAAGCATGGGCAAGCGAACCAGGTCGGTGACCCGTGGATGCTTCTTCTCTTCGCTGCTCAAGCCGACCGATTCGCGGCCGAAGAGCAGGATGTCGCTGGTCTCGTAGCTGATGTCCGAGTAGACGGTGCTGCCTTCGGAGGTGAATGCGAAGACACGGCCCTCACCGAGGGCTTCAAAAGCTGCGTCGAGATCCTCATGGACGGTGACGTAAGCAAGGTCGTGGTAGTCCAAACCTGCACGACGTAGATTGGCATCTTCGAAGTTGAAGCCCAGGGGCTTCACCAAATGCAGCTCTGCGCCGGTGATGGCGGCTAGTCGGATAGCGTTGCCGGAATTACCCGGGATCTCTGGGGCATTGAAAACGATACGAAACACTGAACCAGTTTAAGCTCTCGAAACCGGAATTCGAGCCATTGAACTTAGTACATCGCCTCACGCAGTCGTGCCAGCGCTACACGATCGACGACATTTGGCGATGGGCCAGAGCCCAAAAAGAGTTTCAATTCGCGAATCAAACCCGCCGCGTTGAGCACATTCGGCGTCGAGGCAAGCGTGGGATCGGCATTGCGACGGTACTCAATGACCGGTTCATGATAATTTCCGTTGGCCGAGAGCACCAGGGTGAAGGAAACTACGTTCATCTGCATGAATTGCCGTTGCAGACCGGAGATGGAGAATTGTGGCGGCTGGGTCAGTTTATTGCCGTGACGCAAAACATGCCCGTCGAAGGAGTAGTAGCCATCAGGCAAAGTCATCGTATTGATCACTGCCATGCGGTAACCGGCGAACAGCACATGGTCGTAGTACCCGGAGGAAGGCGAGCGCAGGCCGTTGACCAAGCGCGCAGCCGGCAGGACATTCAAAAGGTTCTTGGAGAGCAAGTTGATGCTCTGGGCTTCGCGGAATAGCCGCGCACGGTTGGAGAACAGTCCGCGCTTACGCGGCTCTCCGTGAATCCGCTGCTGACAGATCTTGGGATCCAACAAATCAAAGGAATCCTCGGAGAACGGCGGAACATATTCGGTGGGCAGCTGGGCCTTGGGCTGCTGGGGGCTCTTGCGTAAACGTTCGTCGAAAGGCCTGGCGCTGAATCCGGCGCGTGGGGCATTGCCCGGAGTTTGGAACGTCTGCTCATGGCTCAGCGGAGTCGCGGCATCGTTGATCTGCTGGAAGGCGCGTTGGACCTCTTTGAACTTGTCTTCGCTTCCCCCGAGATCCGGGTGGGTCGCGCGAGCGGCCCTGCGGTAAGCCACCTTGATCTCTTCCATGCTTGCAGTGGACGCGACACCAAGAATTTCATACGGGCTTGGTGTGCTCATTGAACGGAAGAGTCCTCTCGGTGGAATGGCCAGATGGCCGGTGAGTCCTAGTTTAGCGAACCGAACCCAGCGTTTTCTTTGTAGAAGCGCCAAGTTGCTGGGTAATCTCTATTCTCATGAGTTCTTTTGTTCATGCCGGAAAAATCCGGGTCATCTTCCACCCCGCTTCAGGCCGAGGCCGAGGGATGCGCCGGGCACAGCTGCTTGCCCAAGGGCTCAGTGCGCTGGGGCTGGACCATGAACTGCTCGATACCTCGGTGAACAGTGTGGAACAAGTGGGTAACCAGCTCAAGGCATCGCGTGCCATCGTGATCATCGGTGGCGATGGGCTGGTCCACCACAGCATCCAGCGCATTGTCGGGACGACCATCCCCATTGGCATCATTCCAGCAGGAAGCGGCAACGACTTTTGGCGCATGACCATGGATTCAAACGCTGAAGAATCCCTGGCCAAGGTGTTGGAATTTTTCCAGAACCCCACCGCTACAACTCCCATCGACGTACTCGAGCTGCGCTTCGACCAGACCAGCGGAGCGCACCGCTATGCGCTGGGGGCGGTTTCCTGGGGATTTGAAGCTACCGTCAATGCCAAGGCCAACGCACTGCCGCGACAGCTTGGTGCCCTGCGGTACATTGCAGGCCTGGTCTTGTGCCTGCCGCAATTACGCGGCTACCGCAGCGAGGTGCGGGCCGACGGGATGGAATTCAGTGGAAGCGTCCTGGCCGCCAGCCTGGCAAATATCAAATCCCTCGGTGGAGGGATCAGGCTTTTCCCGCACGCGGACTTCTCCGATGGTTTCGCAGAACTGGCGATGGTGCGCGGACCTCGAATCCTGCGGGTCCTGCCGCATCTGGCGAAGATCCTCACGGGCGCACCGCACCCGTGGAAAGTCAGCGCCCAGCTGAAACAGGCACGTGTTGAAACTACTCAGCAAAGCTATGCCGATGGGGAACTGGTAGGGCAGGGCCCGTTTGAATTAGCGGTTATCCCTGCGGGGATCCAGCTGATTTCTTGAGCCGGTAGTCGCAGAAGAGCATGCTGTCCTCTTCAAAGAGGGCATGCAGGTCAAAGGATTGGAACGTCTGCGGGCCGTGTGCTGCAATCCGCATGCCGTCTCCAGCTACCACGGCAGGGGAGTAGCTGATGCAGGCCGAGTCAACGACGCCGGCGGCGGCAAACTGCCCAAAGATGTGGGGGCCTCCTTCTGCATGGATGAAGCCGTGCCCCTGCGCCTGCAGATACGCAATGATTTCCTGCGGATCACATCCACCTTCGGTTTCTGAAACCTGCACCAGAGTTGTATTCGGGCCGAATGCCTGGCGCTGTTCGCTGGTGACCCTGACGCTGGTGAATAGCAAAACCGGAACCGGGGACTGGACGAACACCGGATCGTTCGGTTCCAGGTTCAGTCCTCGCGAAATGAGCGCCAATACAGGCTGCGGGGCCATGCCCTGCTCAACGCGCCAGCTGATATCTTCGTCAGCGAGCAATTGGCCTTCGTAGCCTTCGGCACGAACCGTTCCAGCGCCCACCAGGATTACGCTGGCAAGGCGCCGCAAGAGCGCGAAGATCCTGCCATCGGCGGGGGAACCCAGGCCTTTTGACAGTCCATTGACCTGTGCACTGCCATCGATGCTGCTCACGAAGTTGAAACGCACGAACAGACGTTGCTCACTGGAGTAGCTCTGTAGCAGGAACCGGTCATCAACCTGATCGGCCGGGTGGGGCAGCAATGCACGCATCTTGAGAATTCCTTTACTTGCTGGCTTCGCGTTCGGGATGGGCCGGAGGATTGACATCGCCCATGTTGTGAATCTGGTAGGCCGGCTCCCGCCAACCTTGTGCAGCTTCGATCAGGTGCACGGTCTGCACTGACTCCGGGATATTGTGCATCCGCAAAATGCGGGCACCATTCATGGCGCAGATGGTTGCGGCCACCATTGAGCCGACCATGCGTTCGCTCTTGGGCAAGTCCAAGGTCTCTCCAATGAAGTCCTTGTTCGACACCGCGGCCAACGCCGGATATCCCAAGTCAGCGAAGGCCTGGAACCCGGCTGTCAGATCGAGAGTATGGCGTGTGTTCTTGTTCAGATCATGACCGGGATCAATGATGATCTTCTCCGGTGCAACACCGGCGTCCAAGGCAATCTGCACTTTCTGGACTAGGTACTGGCGGATTTCCTTGACCACATCCTCGTAGTGCGGGCGCGGATAAATGGTCCGGGGCTCGGCCAGCGAATGGGTGATGACCACGTGGACATTGTTTGCTGCAACCACGCGAGCCAACTCCGGGTAGGAAAAACCGGTGGTGTCGTTGATGACATCTGCGCCGGCGTTGATGGCTGCCTGCGCTACTTGCGGGTGGAAGGTGTCTGCCGAAATGATCACGGTACTGCGCTGACGCACCTGCTGGATCACCGGCACAATACGCTCAGCTTCTTCCTGCCACGGAAGCTCAGGGCCAGGAGAGAAAGGGACCCCGCCGATATCCACCCAATCGGCACCTGCATCAACGGCACGCATGGCCGCGGCTACCGCATCATCCAAGCCAAAGGTCGACCCGGCATCAAAGAAAGAATCCGGGGTGCGGTTGATCACTGCCATCACGGCAATGCGCTGCGAGAAATCCAAGGTGCGCTGAGAAAATTCATGGACAGGAGCCAAGAAGTCAGGCTTGAACATTGAGGAAGGCTCCCTTGGGTAGATTCAGCAGGTCATCAGGTCTTCTTCTATTCATACCACTGAGCATGGCTGGAGGGCAGAATTCACCTTGTGTTCTCGCTAGGCTAAGAGCATGCAGTTTTCACACCTCTCGGCTAAGCACGGAGCATGGATCTCCGCTGCCTGTGCCTCGGCTGACCCCAGTACCGTAGTCGCTCAAATCCCGCATGGCTATGAACGCTACGTGCGCATCTTGCACCCGGCGCTTGACGAAGATGACCAATTGGTGCGTTGGGATGCCGTGGCACGAAGCCGCAACCACATCATTACCGCAGCAGATCTCTTTGAAACCGTGGCCGGTCTGGATGCACAGGGCAATCCTGCCACCGAAGACGCTTGGGTGGACTCAGACCTTCCACTGGACCAGCTTCCAGAAGAGCAATGGCAGGCGCTCGCCGCAGAGCTGATCAAGGCGACCCCCAATGAGCAGAAATACGTGCTTGGACTCTGGGCGGGATATGCCTTTATCGAAGGTGGGGAACGCATCCAAATTGAGCGCGAACCTGATCCTGCGTTAAGCGAAGAAGAAAACCAGCGCGTTTACGAGCTGGCGCTCGCCGAAGCCCAGAAGCCTGCCTTCGGCCCTGAGGTCCTTGACGCAGAACAGCTTGAGCTCGGTGGCGGCTACCGCAACTACCATCTGTTCGAAGCCGATGCGCAGTTCCTGGCGCAGCCGCAATGGGCTGCTACCGCCGACGGGGCCCAGCGCCAGCGGCCGGCGTTGGCCTTCGCGGCGGATCACCAGTGGATGCTGTCCACCGAACCGTTTGACGACTGCACCATCCTGGGTGGGCCAGCGGCGCTGATTGAAGCGATCTTGAATCATCCGCAGCTCGAAGCCATCGAGGTCGGCCAATTCACACGAATCGGCCATTCAAACTAGGGTGTCCAACCCCGTACCATTGAAGAGTTATGAATACTTCCGCCGTATACCTGGATCACGCGGCAACCACCGATCTGAATCCAGCAGCTCTCGCTGCCATCACCGAACAGTACGCCCGCACCGGAAACCCGTCCTCATTGCACGGGGCCGGGCGCCGAGCGAACCGTGTCGTTGATGATTCACGCCAAGCAATCGCGCAGGCAGCCGGGGCGCACTCCAGCGAGTTGATCTTCACTTCCGGGGGAACCGAATCGGATAACCTGGCGCTCAAAGGGCTGTTCTGGAACCGCGTCGCGGCCAACGACAAAGCCCGCGCCATCGTGCTTACCGGCATCGAGCACCACGCGATCTTGGATACGGCCACCTGGCTGCAGAACCACGAGAATGCCACCTTGCTGTGGCTGGCCGTTGATGAAGACGGGGTCGTTGACCTGCAGGCAGCTAAAGAGCTTTTTGCCAAGCACCACGAGCAGATCGCTGTGGCGACCTTGATGTGGGCCAATAACGAGGTGGGCACCGTCCAGCCGATTGCCGAATTTGCCGCTTTGGCCGGCAAGTACGGGATCCCGGTGCACTGCGATGCGGTCCAGGCTTTTGGTGCAGTGGCGGTCGACTTCGCCAACTCGAATTTGGCCACCATGGCCATTAGCGCGCATAAGATCGGTGGCCCGGTGGGCATCGGCGGACTTCTTGTTCGCCGCGATGTCGTGCTCACCCCGGTACAACATGGCGGAGGGCATGAACGCAAGCTGCGTTCGGGAACCTTGAACGCGGCCCTGGCCGCAGGTTTTGCCGCCGCTGCCACCGCAGTGCGTGCCGAGCTGGCTGATGAAGCGGCCCGGCTGGGCGAACTGCGCGAATACGCGGTAGAGAAAATCAACGAGTTGATCCCCGAAGCCGTGCTCAACGGTCCACGGGATCAGGACAATGAAGGCAAGCGGCTTCCGGGCAATCTGCACTTCACCTTCCCTGAATGCGAAGGCGATTCGCTGTTGTTCGGTTTGGACATGGTGGGCATTGCCTCTTCCACCGGGTCGGCGTGCACCGCTGGCGTTCCACAGCCTTCGCATGTTTTGCTGGCTATGGGACGCGATGCGCGTTCGGCCCGCAGTGTGCAACGCTTCACATTGGGGCATACATCCACGCGCGCAGACGTTGACGCATTATTAGAGGCTTTGCCCGAAGCATATGCTCGGGCGAAGAAGGCTGGAATGGCAGCCGATGAAAGCAGCATCCACACGGCAGGAACAGGTTTTACACGATGAAGGTACTAGCAGCGATGTCCGGAGGCGTGGACTCGGCGGTAGCCGCGGCCCGCGCAGTTGAAGCCGGCCACGACGTCGTCGGCGTCCACCTGGCCCTGTCCCGCATGCCCGGAACCCTGCGTACCGGCTCGCGCGGCTGCTGCACCCTGGAAGATTCGAATGATGCTTGGCGTGCCTGCGACAAGCTGGGCATCCCGTACTACGTCTGGGATTTCTCAGACCGCTTCGCCGAAGACGTCGTCCAGGACTTCGTGGACGAATACGAAGCCGGGCGCACCCCGAACCCGTGCATGCGCTGCAATGAGAAGATCAAGTTCGCCGCACTGCTGGAAAAGGCCTTGGCGCTGGGCTTTGATGCGGTGTGCACCGGGCACTACGCCAAGGTGCTGCGCGATGACGAGGGCAACCCGGAACTGCACCGCGCCGCCGACTGGGCCAAGGACCAGTCCTACGTTTTGGGCGTGCTGACCCACGAGCAGCTGGAGCACTGCATGTTCCCGCTGGCCGAAACCCCTTCCAAGGCTGAGGTCCGCGCCGAAGCGGCCGCCCGCGGGCTGACCGTGGCGAACAAGCCCGACAGCTACGACATCTGTTTCATCCCGGATGGCGATACCCGTGGCTGGCTGGCCGAACGCATTGAAATGAAGCCAGGTGAAATTGTCGACCACGAAGGCAATCAGCTCGGCGAGCATGAAGGCGCCCAAGCCTTCACAGTAGGCCAGCGCAAGGGCTTGCGCCTGGGCCGTCCGGCGGCCGATGGCAAGCCGCGTTTCGTCTTGGAGATCCGTCCCAAGGAGAACAAGGTCATTGTCGGCCCCGAAGCACTGCTGGCTGTAGACCAGCTGCGCGGCATCCGCATTTCCTGGGCCGGTGTGCCCATTTCCGAGGTCTTCACCGGAGAAAAGTTCGATTGCATGGTGCAGGTGCGCGCCCACGGCGATCCGGTGCCTGCCGTAGCCCATATGGAACGCTCGGCAGAGAGTCACGATGAACTGGTGGTCAACCTGCCAGAAGGCATGCGCGGTGTTGCCCCTGGGCAGACCATGGTGGTCTACCAGGGCAGCCGTGTGCTGGGCCAGGCCACCATCGACTCGGCTCGTTCCAGCGAATGGGACTCCAGCAAGGTCAGCTGAGCATAGCAACGAGGAAACCCCTTGGATCCATGGATCCAAGGGGTTTCCTCGGTTAAGGCTAGTTGCGAACGAACTTGATGCGCCAGCGATCTGGGCCTTCGGTCAGGTAGGTGGTTTCGAACGCGTCCGGTGAACGCTGAGCCAGCTGCGCGAGCAGGGGCAGGGGATTGTGCGTTGCCGAGATGACCAGTCCGGCACCTGGGCGCAGTGAATCGAGGGCACCGAAGATCGAGCCGTGGCGGATGGCGTGCGGGATGGTCTGCACATCGAGTTCCGGGAGGGTTTCATCATGCTCTCCGCAGGCGCACGAGCCACCTGGCTGCTGGTGCTTTTCAGCTTCTGCCTTGCTTGCCGAGAGCTCAATTCGCTCTGCCATGAAATCCTCCTAGATTTCGTCAGTGACTACCCGTGTCATGAGCCACCTTGCGTGGCGGGGTTGAACTTATTTTATTACAATTAACTCAGTGGAAAAAGGTAGTGGTGCCTAAATGATCCCGAGACAGGTAGGAACGATGAAACGCAGCGGCATGCAGCCCGTAGCCAGACGCACTTCCTCGGGGCGCATCCATTCACCGACCCGCGAACGCATCTTGGAACTGGTAGGCAACGCGGATCAAGGCCTGGCCTTGTCAGCGATTGCCGCCACTACCGGCCTGCATGAAAATACCGTGCGCGCCCATCTCGAAGCCCTGCTGGAAGATGGCTACCTGCTGCGCAAAGCGGCCGAAGCCACCGGCCGCGGCCGTCCGGCATGGATCTGGTTCCCGGCCGAGACCCAAGAATCCACCTATGCCGCCTTGGCCTCAGCCTTGGCAGAGCAACTGGTGCACAGCGCAGATGATCCGCGCGCAGCGAGCATCGCTGCCGGACGGCGCTGGGGACAATCCCTGGGCACCGGTCCTGAGGCCACGCACCTTCCTGCGCAACCAGCTGAAACGCAGGTCCTGAACTCACTGGAAGCCATGGGGTTCGCCCCAGCGGTGAGCGAAGATCACAGCATCACCTTGAATGCCTGTCCGCTGATCGGTGCTGCCGAAAAGAATCCGGGGATCGTGTGCAATGTGCATCTGGGCATGGTGCGCGGCCTGCTGGAATCGGCCGGAACCTCCAGCGAAGGCACCGAACTGAACCCCTTTGCCTCCAAGCACACCTGCCAGCTGGAACTTCCGCTCTCCAGCCAAGGCCAGCAATGAACCGAACAGCGCTGCCGCGGCTGGCAGCTGCGCGGCGCAAAGGACGTTGGCGCCTGATGCTGATGCTGCCAGCGATGCTCTGCCTGCTGTCCGGACTGGACGCGGCACTGATCCTCTTGGACCTGCCCGCACCGATGATGATCTCATCCTGGGGTCAGGCCCATGGACTGCTGCTGGTCTTCGGGTTCGCAGGGTCCCTGATCGCCTTGGAACGCGCGGTGGCCCTAGGCAAGCTCGCCGGATATGCGGCCCCGCTGTGCCTGTCCCTTGGCGGGCTGACGCAGCTGTTCACCGTGCCCCAGTGGATCCCGGCCGGCTTGTTCATCGCCGGTTTGGCGGCACTGCTGGGGGTTTACATCCCGTTGTGGCGGCGCCAGCGCGCCCACGCGGTGATGATCCAGATGATCGGCGCCTGCGCCGGATTGGGCGCGGCAATCCTCTGGGCCGGTGCAGTGCAGATTTCCTTGCTGCTGCCGTGGCTGGCCGTCTTCCTGATCGCCACCATCGCCGGGGAACGCGTGGAATTGGCCCGCATACAGATCAGTGCCCGCGCCGAACACGCAGCGGTGCTGCTGAACTTGGGCCTGCTACTAGCTGCCGCAGCCTCAACCCTTTTCGTGCAGATCGGGTCGGTGCTCTTTGGCTGCTTCCTGCTGGGACTGGTGATCTGGCTCGTGCGCCACGACGTGGCACGACGAACCATCAACTCCACCGGTGCGCCGCGTTTCATGGCCGCCTGCCTGCTGGCTGGCTATTTCTGGCTGCTGGTTGCGGCAGTGGTGTGGGCATTGGGCTATCCGGCCAGCACCGCCCGCTATGACACCGTGATCCACGCGGTTTTCCTGGGCTTTGCCATTTCCATGATCATGGCCCATGCCTCCACCATCTTGCCGGCCGTGCTGGCCATCAACCTGCCATACCATCGGGCCATGTGGATCCCGGCCGCCATGCTGCATCTGGGGCTGGTCTTGCGGATCTGGTTGGGCGACGGATTGGGCGTTCAGATCTTGTGGAAGGCAGGGGGAGCAAGCAATGTCGCGGCCCTGCTGGTCTTCGCCGCTATCGCTGTGTACTCCGCCCTGCAGGCTGCAGGGCAAGCAAAGAAAGAAGCCGCAAACCATGCGTGAGCCGATTGCCATCAACCCCGCGGCGCAAAGAATCCCCGGCCGCGGCTTTTGGGCTTTGCGGGATCTGCCAACAGCCCTGTGGCTGATTTTCGCGGTGGTGGTTTCCCTGATCCATCGTGAACTGCCCGCGCCGCGCTGGTTGCTGATCCATCTGATGATGCTCGGTGCGCTGTCGCACGCCATCTTGGTCTGGTCCCAGTACTTCGCCACCGCCTTGCTCAAACTGGTCAATACCGCCCAGGCACGCCGGCAGCAAAGCTACCGTCTGGCCTTGATGAACTGTGGCGCACTGCTGGTGCTGATCGGCGTGCCCAGCGAGCTCTGGGTGCTGGTTGCCATCGGGTCCAGCGCGATCGCCGCCGCGGCCCTGTGGCACGCGGGGTGGATGTACCGCAACATCCGCAAGGCCTTGCCTTCCCCTTTCGGGCCCAGCGTGCGCTACTACATTGCCGCGGCATGCTTCCTGCCTATCGGCGCGGGGCTGGGAACCTGGATTGCCGCCGGCTTGCCTTCAACGCTGCATGAACGGATGACCGTAGCCCACGCCATGGTGAACCTGCTCGGATGGGTAGGGCTGACCGTGGCCGGAACCCTGATCACCCTGTGGCCCACGATGCTGCGCACACGCATGGCCCAGAACGCGGCCACCGCCTTGCGCCAGGCCTTGCCGGTGCTGGTGGCCGGCGCGTTCACCGCAGCTGCCGGGGCCGCCAGCGGATTACTGCCACTGGCCGCACTTGGTTTGCTTGCCTATCTGGTGGGCTTGGGATTGTTGGCATCCCCCTTTATCTTCGCTGCCAGGTCCAAACCGCCACGGAACTTCGCCACGCTGAGCGTACTCGCTGCGGCCTGCTGGTGGATCGGCACCTTGATCTGGACACTGAGCGCCATGTTTACCAGCGGCAGCTGGGAGCAGATGGGCAAGCACTTCGATGCCATTGCGCCGTACCTGGTCGCCGGATTCGGCGCCCAAATCCTGGTCGGTGCCCTGTCCTATCTGATTCCGGTAGCGCTGGGCGGGGGACCGCGCCCGCTGAAGCTGGCCAATGCGGTCTTTGACCGCGGCGCGGCCTGGCGTATAGCGATGGCCAACGCCGCCCTGCTGGCCTGCGCCTTGCCGGTCTCCTCGCTGGTCCGTGTCTTCTGCTCGGTGCTGTACCTCATTGCCATGGCCACCTTCATCCTGCTGCTGTTCACGGCGCTGAAAACCCACCGCAAGGCCAAAGCCGAGCTGGCCCAAGCACAGCAACCCGGATCCGGCCCGCGCCCTGCACCGGAACCTGTGGCCGAACGCCCTGCCGGGCAATTGGCCGGACAAGCTGCCGCCGGGGTCATGGCCGTTGTGCTGGCGGTGGCTGTTGCCGTGGCCATCGACCCAGCGGCCGCAGGGGTGCGCGAACCGGTACCCGCCAGCAGCGAGCAGAACATTGCCGCCTCTAACGCTCCGGTGCAGCGGGTGCAGGTCGAAGCCAAGGACATGGCCTTCACACCCAACGTAATCGAGGTGCCAGCGGGGACCCGACTGGTCATCGAGCTCAGTAACACCGCCCCCGGGCAGGTCCATGATCTCGTGTTGGCCAACGGCGTCGATTCCGGACGCTTGGCCACCGGAGAAAGCGCCAGTATCGATGCTGGAATTATCAGCGAAGACTTGCAAGGCTGGTGCTCTATCGTAGGGCACAAGCAAATGGGGATGACCCTGCAGATCAAGCCAACTGGTGCCGCTAAGCCAGAAGCCTCGGACGCCTCGCCCCAGGGCGGCCACGAGCAGCATCATGCAGGCGGCGACGGGCAGGAAGCCGCCTCCGCTGCGGGCCCGGACCTGAACGCGGTACCAGGCAAGGACTTCTCAGCGTTTGACGCACGGCTTGATCCCTTGCCGAAGAACGGGGCGAAACCGGTCACGCACCGCGAAACCTTCACCGTCAGCGAGCTGCAATTGGATGTCGCACCGGGATACAGCCAGAAGTTGTGGACGTTCAACGGCACGGCTCCTGGCCCGACCCTGCACGGCAAGGTGGGGGACAAATTTGAAATCACCTTGGTAAACGATGGGAGCATGGGGCACTCGATCGACTTCCATGCCGGGGCCTTGGCTCCCGATGAACCGATGCGCACCATTGCCCCGGGGCAGAGCTTGACCTATGAGTTCACTGCCACCAAGTCGGGGATCTGGATGTATCACTGCTCAACAGCCCCGATGAGCGCGCACATCGCCAATGGCATGTTCGGCGCGGTCATCATCGAGCCGGATGACTTGCCCGAGGTGGACCAGTCCTTCCTGCTCATCCAGTCCGAATACTATCTGGGAGCGCCGGGCGGGGAAGTGGACATGGGCAAGGCCGAAGCCCAAGAGGAGGACCTCGTAGTCTTCAACGGCTACGCCAACCAGTACACTTTCGAGCCGCTGGAAGTCCAGGCGGGGGACCGGGTGCGCTTCTGGGTGCTGGATGCCGGGCCGAACAAAGCCAGCTCCTTCCACGTGGTTGGCGGCCAATTCGACACCGTCTACGCCGAGGGGCACTACACGCTAGATGCCCGCCAGGACAAAGGCGGAGGCTCGCAGGCCCTGGCGCTGGCTCCAGCCAAAGGCGGCTTTGTCGAGCTGGAACTGGATGAAGCAGGGAATTATCCGTTCGTCACCCACTACATGTCGGATGCCGAAAAGGGAGCGCACGGAATGATCAGCGTGAAGTAGGCGCGATTCCCCGTCCGCAAACCGAAAAAGGTGCCCGGCCAGTTCAATAAACTGGCCGGGCACCTTTTGAGCATGTTGCTGGAATCCTCTAGGCTTCGTCGACAATGCCGAACATATGTGCAGAAATATCCTGGTACTCCACGCGGGTCTTGCCCTTTTCCAGCTTCGGAAGCTGCGCCGGGGAGTGGCTGTGGCAGTGCACGAAATCGAAGGTGGGCCACCACTTCTTGGGACGCTCGTATTCGCTGAAGCCGCAGACTTCGCAAACCAGATGAATCCACACGGGGCGTTTTCCGGTGCGGTTTGCGCGCGACTGTTCCAACCATGCTGGGGGATTGGTATTCAGCTCACGGAACTCGGCTTCGCTCATTTTTGAGGGGATGCCGTGGCGCTTGGCCATTTCTACTGGGATATCCAACGCGATTGCCGCGTCTCTACGAGTCATCATTGACATCTAGCTTATGCCACCGCGCTTGCCTGCCGGAAGGAATGCCAACGCATCTCACGCTTGAGTTAGAAAGGCTAGGGGCTGAAGCACAAAAAGTGGGGGTTCAGGCCACAGATTTTGCCAATCAACGCTAATTCCATTCGTCGTTTGTGCGCTGCATCACCTAGGCTGTCTGAAGCATGTGTTAATCATCACCATCCATGCATGTACCTAGAAGAAGGATGACTCATGACTCGTAAGAAGAACGGACTGCGACTCGCAGCAGCCGTTGTGGGTATCTCTGCCCTGGCACTGACCGGTTGCACCCAGGCGGCAGACAGCGGCAACGAAGATGGCGGCAGCAACGGTGAAGCCAGCGCCCCAATCACCTTGGGAACCACCGACAAGGTGACCTCCCTGGACCCAGCTGGATCCTACGATAACGGTTCATTCATGGTCATGAACCAGATCTACCCATTCCTGCTCAATTCCGAGCCCGGCAGCCCAGACCCATCGATGAGCCTTGCCGAGTCGGCAGAATTCACCAGCCCAACCGAATACACGGTCAAGCTGAAGGAAGGCCTGAAGTGGGCTAACGGCCACGACCTGGATTCCAAGGATGTGAAGTTCACCTTCGATCGCCAGCTGAAGATTGCTGACCCGAACGGTCCATCCTCCTTGCTGGGCAACGTCGAGTCCATCGAAGCCCCGGATGCCACCACCGTGGTCTTCACGCTCAAGGTCGCCAACGACCAGACCTTCCCACAGGTGCTCACCTCCCCGGTCGGCCCAATCGTGGATGATGAAGTCTTCTCTGCTGACGAGCTCATGGATGATCAGAAGATCGTTGATGCCAAGGCCTTCGGCGGCCAGTATGTCATCGACTCGTACAACAAGAACAACCTGATCTCCTTCAGCGCCAACGACGCCTACCAAGGCGTGCTCGGTGCTCCAGCCAACGACAAGGCTGCGATCAAGTACTACAAGGACGCCAACAACCTGAAGCTCGAAGTCCAGGAAGGCAAGATCGACGTCGCATGGCGTTCGCTGACCCCGACCGACATCGAGGACCTGGGCAAGAACGATAACCTGGCAGTCCACAAGGGCCCAGGCGGCGAGCTGCGCTACATCGTCTTCAACTTCGACACCATGCCATACGGTGCCAAGACCGATGACGCTGATGAAGCCAAGTCGCTGGCCGTACGCCAGGCCGCAGCCCACCTGGTAGACCGCGAAGCCATCGCGAAGAACGTCTACAAGGACACCTACACCCCGGCGTACTCGTACGTACCGCAGGGCTTCACCGGCGCTATCGAACCCCTGAAGGACATGTACGGCACCGACGGCAAGCCAGATGCAGCCAAGGCCAAGAAGACCTTGGAAGACGCAGGCGTGAAGACCCCGGTCAAGCTGGCCTTGCAGTACAACCCGGATCACTACGGACCGAACTCCGGCGACGAATACGCACTGGTTGAAAAGCAACTTGAAGCCGATGGCCTGTTCGAAGTCGACCTGAAGTCGACCGAGTGGGTCACCTACCAGAAGCAGCGCGTCACTGACTACCCGGCCTACCAGCTGGGTTGGTTCCCGGACTGCTCCGATGCCGACAACTACCTGTCGCCGTTCTTCGCCAAGGACAACTTCCTGTCGAACAACTACGACAACCCTGAAGTCGACAAGCTGATCTCCGACCAGCGCGGCATGACCGACGTTGCCGAGCGCACCAAGGCCATCGAAGAACTGCAGACCATGGTAGCCAAGGATCTGTCCACGCTGCCGCTGCTGCAGGGTGCCCAGGTCGCTGTTGCAGGCAAGGGCATCAAGGACGTTGACAAGACCTTGGACGCTTCGTTCAAGTTCCGTCTCGGTGTGCTGAGCAAGTAATCCTGCTCCAGCCTCGCAGACACTGAACCTGAGGGGATCTGCCGCGCGCCAGCCATGGCGCGCCAGGCGGATCCCCTTGGCATGCGCCGTCATTGAAAACCACAAGACGGCGCATCGCCACGCATCCTGAACTATAAGGACTGACGATGACTATCACGTCGCCACCGGGCCAAGAAGCCAGCCCGCTAGCAACACCCAAACCAGCAAAGCAAAATGGCGGGGGATTCCTCCGCTACTTGATTACCCGATTCTTGCTGATCATTCCCACTGTTTTCATCCTCATCACAGTGGTCTTCTTCCTCATGCGCGTGACCGGCGACCCGATCACCGCAGCCATGGGCGGACGCCTCACCCCGGATCAACTGGCGCAGCGCATCCATGAAGCCGGCTATGACCGGCCGATCCTGATCCAGTACCTCGAATACCTGGGCCAAGTCTTCACCGGAGACCTGGGACGCACGCTGAGCGATAACCGCGCGGTGACCGAGGTGCTGACCACCTACGGTGCAGCAACGGTGGAGCTGGCCATCAACGCTGTACTGGTCGCCCTGATCGTCGGCATCCCGCTGGGCCTGGTTGCCGCGAAGTTCCGCGACCGCTACCCGGATGCCATCCTGCGCATCCTGGCCATCCTTTCCTACGCCACCCCGGTATTCTTCGCCGGCCTGCTGCTCAAGCTCGTCTTCGGCGTCTGGCTGGGCTGGCTGCCAATCAGCGGCCGCGCCGATTGGCAAACCGAACTGGCGCTGACCGGCTTGCAAAGCCCATCGGGCATCTACTGGCTGGACGCACTGCGCAGCGGCAATATGGAAGCGTTCTGGAACGTCACCGAGCACGCCATCCTCCCTGCCCTGGCTTTGGGCCTGCTCACCGGCGGCGTGTTCCTGCGCCTGGTGCGTACCAATGCAATTGGCACCCTGGGCCGCGAATATGTGGAAGCCGGCCGTTCGCGCGGCGTCAGCGAATTCCGCCTGACCACCAAGCATGCCTACCGTCCGGCGCTGATTCCGATCATCACCGTGATGGGCCTGCAGATCGCCATGCTGCTAGGCGGCGCGGTGCTGACCGAAACCACCTTCGAATGGGCCGGCCTGGGCTTCAAGCTCGCCGAGTACCTCACCGCCCGCGACTTCGTGGCCGTGCAGGGCATCGTGGTGCTTCTGGCCATTATCGTTGCCATCACCAACTTCATCGTTGACGTGCTGGCCGCCTTGATCGACCCGAGAGTCAGGTACTAATCATGAGTACACCAACACTGCCCACCTCGAACAAGTCGTGGATCAACCGCCTTCCGGTGATCTCGCACTTGAAGATGTCCTCGGGACTGCAGCGCGGCATGCTCATCGCAGGCCTGGTGCTCTCCGGCGTGTTCTTGATCGCCGCCATCTTCGCCCCGCTGATCGCGCCCTTTGATTTCGCGCAGTCCTCGGATGCTTCCGGAGACTTCCCACGCCAAGCAGCCCCGGATGCCAAATTCATCTGGGGTACCACCGCTACCGGCTACGACGTATTCTCCCGCACCCTGTTCGGTGCGCAGACTGCCATCTGGGTCATCCTCGCCGCTGTGGTCATGTCCCTCTTCCTGGGCGTGCTGCTGGGCTTGATCTCCGGCTACCTCGGTGGCTGGTTCGACCGCATCATGGTGGTCCTTGCCGATGCGATCTACGCTTTCCCATCGCTGTTGCTGGCCATCGTGATGTCCATTGTGATTTCCCAGGGCCAGTCCTCGCTCTTCGGCGGCGTGATGGCCGCGGCCATCTCCATCACCGTGGTGTTCATCCCGCAGTACTTCCGCGTGGTGCGTGCCGAAGTGATGCGCCTGAAGGCTGAACCTTTCGTGGAATCCGCCCAGGTCATCGGCGCCAGCCCATGGCGGGTGATGTTCGCCCACCTGCTGCGCAACGCCACCCGAACCCTTCCGCTGATCTTCACGCTGAACGCCACCGAAGCCTTGCTGACCCTTGCGGGCCTGGGCTTCCTGGGCTTCGGCATCGAACCGACCAGTGCCTCGGAGTGGGGTTATGACCTGAACCGCGCCATGTCCGATGCCACCAGCGGCATCTGGTGGACCGGCCTGTTCCCAGGTCTGGCTATCGTGCTCACCGTAATGGGCCTGACCCTGGTCGGCGAGTCCATGAATGACCTCAATGACCCGCGCCTGCGCCGATTCAGCCGCAAGAAGGCCAAGCGCATCACCCAGTCCGGAAAGGTAGGAGCAAGCCAGTGACCAACAGTCCTATCCTCAACTCCGAGGCAGCTGCAGCCCCTGAGGTCTTGCGCATTGAAGACCTGAATATCGACTTCGTCACCGATGCCGGCGCCGTGCCGGCAGTGCGCGGTGTGGACCTGTCCGTGAAGGCCGGAGAGATCCTGGCAATTGTGGGCGAGTCCGGGTCCGGCAAGTCCGTTACCGCACGTACCGCACTGGGCATCCTTGCCGAGAACGGTGCCTCGCGCGGCGGGGTGTACCTCAACGGCAAGAACATGCTCACCTTGCGCGGACATGAACTGCGCGCAACCCGCGGCCGCGACGTGGCGATGGTCTTCCAGGAGCCTTCCACCGCTTTGAACCCGGTCTACACCGTGGGCTGGCAGATCATGGAGGGCATCCGCGCGCACAACAAGATCTCCAAGAAGGACGCCAAGGCCCGGGCCATCGAAGCGATGCGCCAGGTCGGCATCCCGGATCCTGAAGCCCGCGTGGATTACTACCCGCACCAGTTCTCCGGCGGGCAGAAGCAGCGCGTGGTCATCGCCGCCGCGCTGGCTTTGAAGCCGGAGCTGATCGTGGCCGATGAGCCTACCACCGCACTGGATGTCACGGTGCAGGCCGAAATCCTCCAGCTGCTGCGCGATCTGCGCGATGAGCTGGGCACCGCCATTGTCATCATCACCCACAATATGGGCGTGGTTGCCGATATTGCCGACCGGGTGATCGTGATGAACCAGGGGCAGATCGTGGAGCAGGCGCCAGCCATCGAGCTCTTCGAATCCCCGCAAGAGGACTACACCAAGTCCCTGCTTGCCGCCGTGCCGCACCTGGGCCGCGAAAGCGCCTCGGCCGGTCTGGTGGAACGGCCTAACCAGGACGCGCCGGTGCTGGTTGAAGCACAGGGGCTGAAGGTGCACTTCCCCGGGCGCATGGGTGCAGCCGGCTTCACCGCGGTCAATGAGGTGGACCTGAAAATCCATGCCGGCGAAGTCTACGGCCTGGTGGGGGAGTCCGGTTCGGGCAAAACCACCATTGGCCGCAGCATCGCCGGGTTGAACCGCATCACCGGTGGTTCGTTGAAGGTACTGGGCTATGAAATGGCTCAGTTCAAGGAACGCACCTTCAAGCCGCTGCGCGAGCAGATCGGCTTTGTCTTCCAGGACCCGGCTGCCAGCTTCAACCCGCACCTGACCGTGGGCGAATGCGTGGCCGAGCCGCTTCAGGTGCACCGGGACTTGAACCCGGTGCAGAACCGTGCGAAGGTCGGCGAACTGCTTGAAGCCGTGCAGCTTCCAGCAGGCTTCGCCAACCGGTACCCGCATGAGCTCTCCGGCGGACAGCGCCAGCGTGCCTCGCTGGCCCGTGCACTGGCCCTGGATCCAAAGCTGCTGATTGCCGATGAGCCAACCAGTGCGCTGGATGTCTCGGTCCAGGCCAAGGTGCTCGAGCTGTTCCGCGAACTGCAGGCCGAGCTGGGCTTCGCAGCCCTTTTCGTCTCGCACGACTTGGCTGTAGTGGACCAGCTGGCAACCTGGGTGGGCGTGCTGTTCCGCGGCCAGCTGCTGGAGGAAGGCCTTGGCTCGAAGGTTCTGGCCAACCCGCAGCATGAGTACACCCAGCGGCTGATCGCCTCGCTGCCTGTCCCAGACCCGCGGGAGCAGGCACAGCGCCGAAAACTCATTGAACAGCTGAACGCTTCCTAGCAGACGGCGGATCAGCGAAGTCGGCGCATGCCCCGGACATGGTGGAAACACCGTGTCCGGGGCATGTCACCTTGTGGGTAATACGACTGATGAACCCGTAAACTGGTGAATATGAACGAGCCGAAGAACGCTGAGAGCGCCCAGTCATTCGACCCGCACGCCAGCTCGTTGCAGGGCGAGGTCCAAAATGAAGTCCTCGAAGAGCTGTATGCCATCCGCGGCAGCATCGACAACTTCGATGCCCAACTGGTCTTCCTATTGGCTGAACGCTTCAAGGCGACCCAGCGCGTAGGTCATCTGAAAGCCATGCACCAGCTGCCGCCAAGCGATCCCAATCGCGAGAAGGCGCAGATCGAGCGTCTGCGCGCCCTGGCTCATGAAGCGCACCTTGATCCGGAATTCGCTGAAAAGTTCTTGAATTTCGTGATCTCTGAAGTCATCCGCCACCACCAGAACATTTCTGACTCGCATAACAATGCTTAAGCAAGAGAACCAAGCAGTTCTCCGCCAGGATGTGTACGCCACCGCGTTCTGCCAGTTTCCGGGCACCGACCCGATGGCCATCCACGAGGTGGTGCGCGGTGAATTAGGCGAGCCGAATCTCGCAGTTTTCCCGCAGCTGCCCGATCGCGGCGTGGGAGCCGATGCGGTAGGACGCAGCGCCACCATGCTTGCGGAGCTCGGGTTCGACCTGCAGCCGCACGGATGGCGCGTTGGCACCCCTGACGGAATTGACGCCCGCCGGGCCCGCAGCATTCTGCGCAGCGACGAGAACCTGCTCGCAGACGTGCTCGGCGCCGAGTCGAAACCTGCACAGCGGCTCAAGCTGAGCGTGCTGGGTCCATGGACCCTGGCCGCCAGCTTGTACCTTGCCAACGGTGAACGGGTTATCAGCGACCATGGGGCCCGCCGCGACATCATCGAGTCTTACGCCCACGGCATCAGCGAGCATCTTCAGCGGCTGGCGCGCATTACCTCGCTGCGCGACTTCACGCTCCAGCTCGATGAACCCTTGTTCGGAGCAGTGCTTGATGGCACGGTGAGCACCGCCAGCGGTTACCGAACCCTGCGTTCGATTCCACGCGCTGAAGTGCGCAGCTCCTATGCGCAGTTCCTCGAAGTGCTTTCCGGCCAGGACCCGTATCGCCAGTTCACCTCGTTGCTGAACCTGCCTACCGGTGATGAGCGCTGGATTGAACGGGTGGAGATCTTGCACCAGGCCGGAGCCGACGCATTGGTGATTGATCCTGAAGGCATGACCAACGCCAAATGGGAACGGATCGCCGGGCTGGTTGAAAGCGGAGGCCGGGTCTTCTTGCAGGCGCTTGCCCCTGGAGCACGGGCACCGGGCGTGGTTCAAGCGGTTAAAACCATTCTCCGCCCCTGGCGCCAGCTGGGTTTGGGACTGGAACAGCTTGGTGCGCTAACCCTGATGCCGCGTGGAGATTTCTCCACTTGCACCTCGACGCAGGCGATCGGAACCCTCCAGCATCTAGCCAGTTATGCCCAAGCGTTGGAGCAGACAAGAGTTGATGCGTAGCTAACTGCCTGATTCATGCCGGTCACAGCCCGAAAAGGGCAGTTGATCATGTATCTTAGGAATAGTGGGGTAGCTGATCTACCCGGTTTAGCCAGTTGGTTGAAACCTCGACCTACGGTTTCAGGGGGACATGGGATGAAGGCACGGATTTTAGTCGTTGATGATGACGAAGCGTTGTCAGAAATGATTGGCATCGTCTTGCAAAATGATGGTTTCGATACCTCATTTTGCTATGAGGGTTCCGGTGCTCTGGAAGCATTCCGTGAGTCGAACCCAGATCTGGTGCTCCTTGACCTGATGCTTCCGGGCATCGATGGGATTAAAGTCTGCAAGCTGATCAGCGCTGAATCAGATGTCCCGGTCGTGATGCTCACCGCCAAGTCGGACACCGCTGACGTGGTCCGCGGCCTGGAATCAGGTGCCGATGACTACGTGCCAAAGCCTTTCAAGCCAGCCGAACTCGTAGCCCGCGTGCGTGCCCGCCTGCGTCCAAACGAAACCCACGCCGCCGAAACCTTGCAGGTAGGCGAAGTGACCATCGATGTGGCCGGCCACCGGGTGACCCGCGGAACCGATGTGGTTTCACTGACCCCGCTGGAATTCGACCTTCTGGTCACCATGGCACGCAAGCCATGGCAGGTCTTCAGCCGCGAGCAACTGCTTGAAGCAGTCTGGGGTTACCGCCACGCGGCAGATACCCGACTGGTCAACGTACACGTGCAGCGTCTGCGCTCCAAGATCGAGATTGATCCGGAGAAACCGCAGATCATCCAGACCGTGCGCGGTGTGGGCTACAAGGCTGGTTCGGCAAGTTGAGCCCGCACACGTCGACCGGTGCAGAATTGGTTCCGGTCGATGTGCATGCCCACTCGCAGGCCAAATCTGCGCGGTGGAGCAAAATCGAGCAATGGATCAAGCATCCGTGGAGCACCGGCAGACTGCGCTGGCAACGGCACCTGCTGTTCCGTACCGTCATCTCGACGCTGCTGTTCACCGCGCTCGCCTTGGTTGCCGCCGGTGCCTTCCTCTCCAACCAGATTTCCTCGACGCTCTTTGACGAGCGTGTCAACCAGATCTCCAAGGAATCAGAACGCGGCCTGTCCCAGGCCCGCTCCATTCTTGAATCAGCGTCCACCACTGACCGCGCCTCCACCCAGGCGCTGGTGAACTCCACCCTGTCTGCGTTGGAAGGCGATGGCGCGACAGTGGTTCGCGACTTCGTGCTGATGCCCATTGCCGGTGACCAGTCCCTGTATGTCGGCCCGATGGCTTCTGGCTCCCTGACCACCCGAGCGATCCCTGCCGATCTTTCGGAGCGCGTTGCAGGGGATCAGGGGATCTATTGGCGTTCCATCGAACTGGGCGCCGAGGATGCAACCCAGCCCGGGCTGATCGTGGGCACCAAGGTGCTGATCCCGCCCGGACGAGAATATGGCCTGTACCTGGTCTATGACCTGTCCAGCGTCCAGGACACCCTCGAATTCATTAACCGCGCGATGGCTTTCACTGGCCTGATCCTGCTGGTGGTCGTAGGCTTCGTAGCCTGGTCGGTAGCCCGAACCGTGGTCCGCCCGGTAGCCGACGCCGCCTACGTTTCCGAACGCATTGCCTCAGGGGACCTGGATCGCCGCATGAAGGTGGCCGGCAAGGATGAAGTGGCCCGCTTGGGCTCGGCTTTCAACCATATGGCGCACTCCTTGCAAGAGCAGATCACCGCCTTGAACAACCTTTCCGCAATGCAGCAGCGATTCGTTTCAGATGTCTCCCACGAATTGCGCACCCCGCTGACCACCGTACGCATGGCGGCCGAAGTGATTCACGATGCGCGCGAAAATTTCGACCCGCTGACCGCACGCTCCGCTGAGCTGATGTACAACCAAATTGAGCGTTTCCAGCACCTGCTCAATGACCTGCTGGAAGTATCGCGCTTCGATGCCGGCGTTGCAGTACTCGACAGGGAATCAACAGACCTGAACGTCATTGCCCGCAAGGTCATCGATATCGCCACCCCGGTGGCTGACGAATACGGTTCGATGATCCGGCTGAACGCTCCCAGCGACGGCTGCGTAGCGGAAGTGGACCCCCGCCGTGTGGAGCGCGTCATTCGCAACCTGGTGCTCAACGCTGTGGAGCATGGCGAAGGCAAGCCGATCGATATCACCATCGGATCCAATCAGAACGCCGTGGCCATCACGGTGCGCGACTACGGCATCGGCATGTCCGAAGAAGCCTGCCGGCACGTCTTCGACCGTTTCTGGCGCGCCGACCCGGCGCGTGCGCGAACCACCGGCGGTTCCGGCTTGGGCCTGTCCATTTCAATGGAAGACACCCGGTTGCACGATGGCCGTTTGGAAGCGTGGGGCAAGCCGGGCGTGGGTTCGGTCTTCCGCTTGACCCTGCCGCGCAGCGAAGAGCAAGAAATTGTTTCCTCGCCGCTTCCGCTTGACCCATCGGTTCCTGAAAGCCTGGCGAGCGTCGTCTTGGGCGACAGCTTCCCGCTCACTGGTGAAGTCCCCAAGATCGGCTACACCCCGCTGATTCTCGACCTGGACTTGGATGAGGCATCGCCCGATGACGATGTCACCGACCCAAGCCTGGGAAGCGGCGAACGGAAGAAAGAAGGGGAGAGCTGATGAAGGATAAGATCTTTTCCAGCCTCGCAATAATTCTCTGCGCGATGCTGGCACTGTCCGGATGCGCCTCGATTCCCAGAACTTCCACGGTCCAGCAGATCGAAGCCGAAACCGATGACGGCGGTGCCGAAAGCTACAGCTATGCGGCCGAAGGGCCAGCCGAAGGCGCTGATGCCCGAGCCATCGTCGAAGGATTCGTCGAGGCCGGACGCTCGGTTTCCGAAGACTACGCAGTCGCCCGCGAATACATGAACGCGCAGCTGGGGAACACCTGGCGCGGCGATACCCAAACCCTGATCTATGACGCCTTCAACGTGGTCAATGGGGCCAACGCGAACCGATACACGATCCAGCTTGAAATCACCGGGGAAGTCAACGAGCAGGGCGTGCGCACCAACTACCCGGATCACTCCACCCGAGCCGTAGATGTTGAAGTCTCCAAGGTCCAAGGCGAATGGCGGATCACCAAGGCTCCGGACGGCACCATGCTCGAAGCTTCGACCTTCACCAGGATCTTCGCTGCGCAGACCCTGTACTTCTACGATGCGAGCTTCGCCTACCTGGTCCCGGATGTCCGTTGGTTCACCTCGGGATCCGGCACCACCACCTCGATGGTAGAAGCGCTGCTGGACGGACCTGCGCCCTACCTGCAAAACGCGGTGGTCTCGGCATTCTCAACGGCCAGCGAATTGGTGCGTTCTGCGGTACCGGTGCGCGATGGCGAAGCGACTATTGACCTGAACTCCGATTCCTTCGCCGATGCCACCGACCGCGGCATCTCGCTGATGAAACAGCAGCTTGAAGCGACGCTGACCACCCTGGCCCGGGTGGACAAGGTGAAGCTGCTGCGTGAAGATAATGAAGTGAACCTCTCTTCAGAGGACACGAATATCGAGCCGGCCAAGATCAACCCGAGCACCCAGGACACGCTGATTGGCATCTCGGATCAGTACCTGGTCTATGTCAAGGGACTGTCAATCATCCCGGTGGGCGGCGTACCTGATATTTCCGGTTACAACCCGCGCGACCCCGCCATGTCTCCGGTCGGCAACCGATATGCCTTCCTGAACGGGAAACGCACCCAGCTGTGGGGCATCGACGACAAGGGCGAACTGAGCCTGTCCTTGGAAGGCCGAGAACTGATCCAGCCTTCGATGGATCTGGCCGGGTGGACCTGGACAGCAGATAACGGGGCTACTACGCCAATACGTGCGGTTCCGGCCGACACCGAAATGAAGGGCGAAGCGCGCCCGATCGATGTCGCCTGGCTGGAAGACGCGCAGATTGATTCCCTGCGGATCTCACGCGACGGCGCGAGGGCCTTGATCGTGGCGACCAAGGGCAAGGAATCGTCGGTGTACGTGGCCGGAGTGATCCGTGATGCCGAGGGCGTGCCGCGAGGACTTACCGATTCGCCGATGAAGATCTATCCAGAAGTTCCAGTGAATACCGCCCTGTGGGATTCGGACAGCTCGATCATCGTTGCCGAGCTGGGCAATGACAAAGCCGTTGAAGCGGCCCAGATTACCTTTGAAGGCGGCAGCGAGCACCTGCAGCTGCTGTTGGGAATGGTGGGCATCGCAACGGGTGTGGGCAACCGCCGTGAAGTCTATGCGGAAACCAACGAAAAGCTGTACACCCGAGTCGGCAACTCCTGGCATGAACTCGATGACTTCGCCCTGGACGTGGCCTACCCGGGCTAACCAGCACAATGCTCCACAGCTCGCTCGCGGGCACCGTGCTGCTCCGGACTAATCAACGAATCTGGAGCTATGGGATTTCTCGACGAGTGCATGCGGCTGGCTGATGAGCTGTGCCATCAGCGCTGCATGCGCTGGATTGGATTTGGCGCCAGGGAAGTTGCCAACTTCATTCTTCCGGCCAGCTGCGCGGTCTGCGGGCGGGCGGACTTCCGGCTCTGTCCCGAATGCCGCAGCGAAGTCCAACACCAGCTGCACCTGCCCCCTTTGCCTGATTCCCATCACCTGTACGTTGAACTCCCAGCGCTGAGCCGGCAGCTGGCCGTGAGTGCCTGCGGGGCCTACGGCAAGGAGTTGGCTCGTGCGCTGCTGGCATTCAAGAACAAGCAACGATACTTCCTAGGGTCGGTGTTTGCCCCTTATCTTGCTGCGGCACTGAATGCCGGGTGCGCGCCGCAGCGGGAGAACCTGCCCACCTTGGTGGTGCCGATGCCAAGCTCGCTCAAGGCAGTGGGACAACGCGGGTACTGGCCGGTGAAGACCATGCTGGATCGCGGTGTGGAAAGCGGGTTATTCAGGGCTGATCTTGAATGCCGCAGTTTGCTGCACTACCGGTTCGGATATGCGATGGGTGGGGCGCAGAAAACCAAGAGCGGTTCAGACCGGCGTGGCGGCCAGACCCATTTTGTTGCCGAGCCGGCCACGGTCAAAGGCCAGCCGGTGATTCTGGTTGATGACGTTCTCACCACCGGTTCCACCTTGAGGCATGCGGCGATGGCATGTATTGAGGCAGGATATGACGTCACCAGCGCGGTGGTCCTGGCTTTGACCAGACCCCCGAATACCGACCCTGAACAGTGATTACGCTGACCGCGATCGGAAAATGTGAGCCCAGATACTTGAATCTTGGCCACGGTGGCATAAGGTGAAGTATGGGATGCATCACAGATGCAGTGAAAAGCCCATCTTCAGTCCGAAGAGAAAGAATTTTCGGACTGTTGTGTCACCCGACTCTCTATTGGAGGACACCATGGAGCTGAACTACAGCGGACGCAACATCACCATTTCGGATCGTTTCCGGGAGTATGTTGATGAGAAAATCACCAAGGTTGACCAGCTGGCTACGAAAGTACAGCGTATCGACGTCAAGGTCCTCAAAGAAGCACACGCTCGTGATCAGAGCACTGCACTGTCCGTTGAATTGACTGTCGTTGGCCGTGGCCCAGCAATTCGAGCTGAAGCTCGTGGCGCTGACAAGTTCGCCGCTTTCGACATCGCGTTCGCTAAACTGCTGGAACGCCTGCGCAAGGCACGCGACAAGCGCAAGGTTCACCGCGGCAACCACACCCCGGTCGCTGTCCACCAGGCTACCGGCAGCCTTCCAACCGCTTCCAGTGGAAAGTCGCTGGTTGAAGAAACCATCGAAGCCCAGAAGGCCGCGGAAGCAGCTGAAGCTCAGGAAAACGCCGAGTATTCGCCAGTGGTCATTCGCCGCAAGTCCTTCCCAGCTGAAGTGATGAGCGTTGATGATGCAGTGGATCGCATGGAATTGGTTGGACACCCGTTCTACCTGTTCATCGATGAAGCCACCGGTGAGCATGCTGTGGTCTACGGTCGTACCCAGTACCAGTACGGTGTCATCTCCTTGGACCCATCGCTGAGCTCCAACGAAGAAGCCACCAAGGAAACTCGTGGCTACCGTGACAAAGCCATGGCAACCGAAGGCTAGTCATCGGAACAACAGCAACTAGCTTGGGCGGCCACCGCATTCTCAGCCTCAAACAGGCTCGACGAATCGCGTTGGCCGCCCAAGGCCTGTCCAAGAGCAGGAAAGAACAACCCGTCACCGCACGGAAAATCGTCAACACCATCGATGGCATTGCGCAATTGCAGATCGACTCGGTCAATGTGGTGCGCCGGGCACACTACATGCCGATATTTGCCCGGCTGGGTGCCTATGACATCAGCACGCTGGACCAGCTCTTGGCTAAACCGCGCAGTCCCATCACCGAATACTGGGCTCATGAAGCCTCGGTGATCAGCGCAGAACTGATCCAGGATCTGAGGGTGTGGCAGCGAAGAACCTGGAATGACAGGTCCGCCGGGTTCAGCACCGAGCAGCACGAACTCTCGGCTCGGGTTATGCAGTACCTCAAGGAGCATCCCGGATCCAGTGCCCGGCAAATCAGCCAAGCGCTGGATGTGGCACCGGTTGAAGTGAAGACCCACTGGGGTTGGAACTGGAACGACACGAAATACGTCACCGAGTCCCTCTTCGCCCAAGCGCAGATTTTGACCCTGGGACGCAACTCCCAGTTTGAACGCCGTTATGCGCTGGCCGGCGACGTTGTGGAGCTGCGACCGGAAATTGATGCACCGCACCGCCATGAAGCCCTGACCCGATTGGTCGCGCGCGCACTGAAGGCCCTCGGTGTGGCGACCGCCCACTGTGTCGCCGAGTATTTCCGCCTGCCGATACGTGAGGCCAAGGAAGAACTCGCTGCGCAAGCCCTCGACGGGCTTATTGAAGAAGTCCAGATTCAGGGCATTTCCGAACCGTGCTATCTGCAGGCCGGAACCAAAATTCCACGCAAGATCGACCGCGATCTGCGTTTGCTTTCGCCATTCGATTCCATGGTTTTCAACCGCCGCCGGTTGGAGAAGTTCTTCGACTTCGAGTACCGTATCGAAATCTATGTCCCGGAAAAGCTCCGCCGCTACGGCTATTACGTTTTCCCAATGCTCCATGGAGAAGAATTTGTTGGCCGGGTAGACCTGAAAGCTGACCGGAGCAGATCGGTGTTGCACGCCAAGCAGGTGCATTATGAGCCGGGCGTTGACAGCAGCATTGAAAGCGAGTTGCGTGCCGAGCTGGAACGCATGGCGCGCTGGTTGGAACTCGACCAAGTGGAAATAGGGCTGTGAAAGGCCTGTCGATCAAACAGCTGTTCGCTATGAGAACAGACCAAACGAGATTGAAATAGCAAGATGTGCTGTTTTCCTCACGTAGACTAAAGACGCCAGAAATTACTGTGCTTGAGATATTGGGAGCTACCACGTGGCATCATTGCTAGAACGTATTTTGCGTACCGGCGACAAGAAGATTCTGAAGACTCTTCGTAAGTACGCCGACACGATCAATACGTTGGAAGTCGAAATTCGCGAACTTTCGGACGAAGAGCTCAAGGGTGAAACCGACAAGTTCCGCGAACGTTTGGCTAACGGCGAGACGTTGGATGACCTGCTCCCGGAGGCCTTCGCGGTCGTTCGCGAAGCCTCGGACCGCGTGCTTGGCATGCGCCACTTCGACGTTCAGCTGATGGGTGGTGCGGCCCTGCATATGGGCAACATCGCTGAAATGCGTACCGGTGAAGGTAAGACCTTGGTCGCGACCGCACCGGCGTACCTGAATGCGCTGACCGGCAAAGGTGTCCATGTCGTGACCACCAACGACTTCCTGGCACAGTACCAGTCGGACCTGATGGGACGCGTTTTCCGCTTCCTCGGGCTGTCCTGCGGTTGCATCCTTTCCAGCCAGAAGCCTAATGAGCGTCGCAAGCAGTATGAGGCTGACATCACCTACGGCACGAACAACGAATTCGGCTTCGATTACCTGCGCGACAACATGGCGTGGAGCAAGGATGAGCTGGTCCAACGCGGCCACAACTTCGTGATCGTCGATGAAGTTGACTCCATCCTGATTGATGAAGCCCGTACCCCGTTGATTATTTCCGGGCAGGCTTCAGGGGACGTGAACCGCTGGTACACCGAATTTTCCAAGATCGTCTCGCGCCTGAAGCGTGAAGACGACTACGAGGTCGACGAGAAGAAGCGCACCATTGGCGTGCTGGAGTCGGGCATCGAAAAGGTCGAGGACTACCTGGGCATCGATAACCTCTACGAAGCAAACAACACCCCGCTGATCGGTTTCCTGAACAATGCCATCAAGGCCAAGGAACTGTTCAAGAAGGACAAGGACTACGTCGTCGTCAACGGCGAAGTCATGATCGTTGACGAGCACACCGGCCGTGCGCTGGCTGGTCGACGCTACTCCGAGGGCATGCACCAGGCTATCGAAGCCAAGGAAAGTGTTGAGATCAAGGCGGAGAACCAGACCCTGGCTACCGTTACCTTGCAGAACTACTTCCGCATGTATTCAAAGATTTCTGGCATGACCGGTACTGCGCAGACTGAAGCTGCCGAATTCATGGGCACTTACAAGCTCGGCGTGGTGGAGATTCCGACCAATAAGCCAGCGATCCGCATGGACCAGTCGGATTACATCTACAAGAATGAAGTCGCCAAGTTCAACGCAGTGGTAGAGGATATTGCCCAGCGCCACGCAACTGGCCAGCCAATCCTGGTGGGTACCACCAGCGTGGAGAAGAGCGAATACCTCTCCCGGCTGCTGTCCAAGAAGGGCATCCGCCACGAAGTGCTCAACGCCAAGCAGCACGCTCGCGAAGCCGCCGTGGTGGCTATGGCCGGACGCAAGAACGCTGTCACTGTTTCCACCAACATGGCCGGTCGCGGTACCGATATCATGCTCGGCGGCAACGCAGAATTCCTGGCCGTGGCCGAGATGGAACGCCGTGGCTTGGACGCGGAACAGAACCCAGAAGAGTACAACACCGTCTGGGACGAGGTCTTTGCCAAGGCCAAGCAGACCGTTGCTGCTGAGTCGAAGGAAGTTGCCGAGCTTGGTGGCCTGTACGTGCTGGGCACCGAACGCCACGAATCCCGCCGTATCGATAACCAGCTGCGTGGCCGTGCTGGCCGTCAGGGTGACCCGGGTGAATCGCGTTTCTACCTGTCGATGACCGATGATCTGATGCGCCGCTTCAACTCCGGCATGGCTGAACGCATCATGAATAACCCATCGATGCCAGAAGATGTGGCTTTGGAATCCAAGATGGTTTCCCGCGCTATTGAATCTGCCCAGGCTCAGGTGGAAGGCGTTAACGCTGAACAGCGTAAGAACGTGCTGAAGTACGATGACGTGATGAACCGCCAGCGTGAAGCGATCTACGCTGACCGCCGCTCCATCTTGGAAGGCGATGACCTTGAAGAAAAGGTCGGTCATTTCTTGGAAGACGTGGTCAAGGCCATGGTGCTGGAAGCAACTCAGGTCGGCGACCCCGGTGAGTGGGAGCTGAAGTCGTTGTGGACCAACCTCAAGCAGCTCTACCCAATCGGCATTACCCTCGACGAGGTCGTGGAAGAAGCTGGCGGCGTAGGACATCTCTCGGCGCAGTTCCTGGAACGTGAAATCCTTTCGGATGCCCAGTACCAGTACGAGGAGCGTGAGAAGCTCGTGGGTCCTTCCACCATGCGTGATCTGGAGCGCCGGGTCGTGCTCTCGACCATTGGACGCAAGTGGCAGGAACACCTGTACGAGATGGATTACCTCAAGGAAGGCATCGGCCTGCGTGCCATGGCTCAGCGTGATCCACTGGTGGAATACCAGCGTGAGGGCTACACCATGTTCCAGACCATGATGGAAGGGATCCGCGAAGAAAGCATCGGCACCCTGTTCAACTTGGACATTCCATCGGGTAGCGAAGCAGCCGCAGCGCCAGCCATCGACGAATCAGCAAAGCCTAAGAACTTGCAGTTCACCGGTCCTGACGAGGATGGCGAGGCCAGCACCACGAAGGCCCAGGCCGAAAGTGCTAAGAAGAAAAAGAAGGCGAAGCGCGGCTAGATCAGCTCGACGTCAGTAACCTGCCACCGTCCGTGCCATGGCTCAATTTTGAGGGCCACGGCACGGACGCGGTATTTAAAGCCCAAGACGACGGCGCATTCCCACGAACCAGAAATGCACCGGTCCAGGTGCAAGGAGATGATCTGCCCGTGCGCCGTGCCTGGCAGTGGTTCAACGGTGTACTGGCAGGTTTCCAATAAGGCCCGGCGCCTCAGTTTGGCAATACATGCTGGTTCCATCACGAACGCGAGCTGATTTACTGTGCGGTAGCCGGCTAGGATTTCAAACACTGCGCGGGCAACGGCATGCGAGATCTCAATGATGGCCCGGTGCTCGGCACGCTGGACTGCGGAGCGATGGAAGATATGATCCAAGGCTCGGCGCAAGTGGGCTGGCGCAGGGCAGGTTTCGATTGGGGCAGCGGCGGCTTGGGAACGCTCGGGGCGATCGGTCGTGTACAAGTCCGGGCGGTAGTACTCGGTGTTGGCGTTTCGTGGGCTGATGGCGATGGTGCTCATGATGGAGTGGCTCCTTCGTAGTTACTTTGCGGTGCAAGCCCGCCTAATGCGCTGGTGGCAGTTCAAGCACGGTTCCGATGGGCAAGAGGTCTGGATTGGTACCAATGGATTTCTTGTTTTGTTGATAGATCTTGGGCCAATATGCCGAGATCTCTTCCGCTGTCGCCTGAACTCCCAAGTGATCCGCGGCGATACTCCATAGGTTCTGTCCCGGGGCGACAACGACTTCGGGGCGGTGCTGCACGCGTTGGCGTGGATTTGTGGCACCGGGCGAGACCAGCTTGTCGATCGGAATGCTCATGGAGTCTGGAAACCATTGCGGGCTGGGTACCGAGGCCTGTTGCGCATTGGGGAAATTTGCAAGCTGGTGGTCGTGGTTTTCCACGAGTCTCTGGGCCTGGTCGATGGATACCGGTTGGATGGCATATGCTCCGGTGGTCGAGGACAACGCGATTGACGTTCCAAGCAATGATCCGAGAACTTTCTTGCTCAGCCCGGGTGCGATCCGTTGGAAAAGGCGCGAGAGCTTGCGTTTCTTGTGTGTAAAGGCCCAGCGAATCAGCCTGGCTAAGGCCAAACGCAGCAGATGAAGCATGAGCAGAGACAGCAAGGAAACGCTGAGCAGAAGCTTGATGCGATCGGTTATGGACCGGCCGTTGTCAGCGGTCTGGATGTACTCGGCGATCCATGCAACGCCCACATAGCTAATGACCAATGATGCTGCTGTGAAGAGCGCGAAGATGAGTATTCGTTGTTGGCGAGACATCCGATCCACTTCCTTAGGTATGTTTTGATGTCATTTGATGCTGTTTGATGTTTATAGTGGCACTTAAAGCGCGTTTTGTGAATAGGGTTACGTAAAAATGTTTAGTCTCGTACAGTGGGCGCATGCGGTGGGATTCGCTTTTCGACGACCTGGAAGCTCAGCTAAATGAGCAAAGCCAAGCGCAGTTGCGTGAAGAAATCGCGGAAAACATCAGGATTGAACGGGCCACCGCCGAATTGCTCCCGACGTTGGTGCGCTTTTCAGGACATGAAATAGCACTGCGGGTATCTGGCGGAACAGAACTGCGCGCCAAGCTCGGTCCTTGCGCCGCCGACTACATCTGTCTCGAAACGGAGCATTCCCAATGGGTGATCCGGTGCAGCGCGATCCAAACACTGGCCCTTCCGCCAGGCAAGGTGCCAATTGCCGATCAGCACGGTGCGGGCCGTTCGGTGAAATTCTCGAGCGTGCTGCGCGGATTGCTTCGAGATCGCGCCCGATGCCAAATCTTCAGCCGTGACGGAATAAGCCTGGCAGAGGGCACCTTGGCTCAGGTAGCCAAAGATTTCTTGATGATTTTGGTGCACCCGCGCGACGAATATGCCAGATCCCAACAAGTTTCAACACAACTCCTGATTCCGCTCGAAGCCATTGGATGGGTCGAAGCGAAGCACCTTTCATGATCCACAAATCTAGAACAAGTCTTTTCAGCTGGACTAAGTTGTCGTAGGCTCACCAACCATAAGCACCTATGCTGGCGGAAGGTCGAAGCCTTGATGACAGAACAGAGCCCACAGGAAACGCGAACCCCATCTGCCTCACGCGTGCGTCGGCCTAGCTGGAAAGATCCGCGCCTTGCACTCGGTGCCGTGCTGGTCATTGCCTCTGTTGCCGGCACCGTTTATTTGGTCGGTGAATTGCACCAGACCTCAACGGTGTACGTGGCAAGCAGCAATATCACCCTCGGGGAACAACTGACGGCTGAGAATATGAAAACCCAAGAAGTCCAGCTGGGGGATACTCTGGAAAACTATCTGCATGTGGACATGCCGGTAGGCCAAGAAGCCAGGGCAAATACCTTCATTAGTGCCGGCGAACTGATCCCGGTCACCTCTATTACCAACAGTGCACTTGGCTCGCGCAGGCCGATCAACGTTGAGCTTCCTGCAGATCTTTCCTCATCGATCACTCCGGGAAGTTTTGTCGACGTATGGATCGCGAAGCGCGAATCCAGCGGAAACACCTATGAGGTGCCAGAAAAGCTCTCTTCCATGGTCGAAGTCGCGGCCCGCGTTGAAAGCGGAGGGGGACTGGTTGGCACCCACGGCACAAACTTGGAACTGCTGGTCGAACCGAACCAGCTCGAACCATTGCTCCAAGCATTAGCCAATGAATCTCGAATCATCGTCGTCTTCAACCCCGCAGGCACAGAACAATGAGCATCTCGGTAGTAGTACTCGGGGACCAAGAGAAAATCGTCCGGCAAATCGAAAGCTACCGCGGGGAAATGATGGTCACACGCGTCTGCTCTGATATTGCAGAAGCAATCGCTGCCTGCAATACCGGCATGGCTGACGTATTGCTGGTTTCTGATGCGCAACTGGTACCGCCGATGGAACAGATCGATGAATTGCTGATGCACCAAACAGCAGTGGTCTTGTTCTTCGAACGCCCAGAAAATTGGCAGCCCCTACCCGACGTTCTGCATTTGCCTGCAACCGTCGCCATGGTCGAGCTGGAAGAACGCATCTCATCAACTGTGCAATCGCTGACTCGTCCCGCCGCTGGCGCAACCGGCGAGAAGCTCGAACTAGACGATGTATCAACGGGGTGCAATGGCAAGATCGTCAGCTTCTGGAGTGCCCCGGGATCTCCGGGACGCAGTACTGTGGCATTGAATTACGCGGTGGAAGCCGCGCAAGCAGGCCTGGATGTGGTGCTGCTGGATGCTGATACCTATGCGGCCAGCATCGCGATCCAGCTTGGCCTGATGGAAGAATCGGCATCCATCGCGCAGCTTTGCCGGGTGATCGATTCCGGCTCGGTGGATGTAGCCCGGCTCAACGCCGCATGCTCCATGGTCCAGGTCGGGGAGGCGAACATGCGGGTTGCGACCGGAATCCCGCGTGCCAGTCGCTGGCCAGAAGTTCGAGCCTCAGCACTGCGCCGCGCGTCAATGCTGCTCAGAGAACACCATGACATCGTGGTGTTGGATTTGGCCCCATACATTGAACTCGATGAACAACTCAGCTTCGATACCCAAGCGCCGCAACGAAACGCTGTCACCGTGGAGATGCTGCAATGTTCCGACGAGCTGTTCATGATCGTGCGGGCCGACAGCGTGGGAATTCCGCGAGCCTTGAGAGCCATAGATGAACTTGAAGAAGCATTACCCGGACTGAAGTCAAAAATTGTTTTCAATCGGGTGGGCACCGGCAGCACCGGTCGCAGTCCGAAACGCCGATTGATTGAGGCGTGGGACCGTTTTGGCCCGACGCGAGAAATCGCTGGATATTTGCCCGATGACAGCGCATCATGCAACGCGTCGGTGCTCGGTGGAAGTCCTTTACTCGAAATCGCCCCTCGGTGTTCATTGCGTACCGAAATACGGTCCTTGGCAGGCATAAAATCCACGGATTCACCCAAGAATCAGACTAGTCGTCGATTTCGCGCCAAAGCTTGAACCCTAGCGATGAAAACCGGGTAATGTGGATTAAACTAGAGATCCGCAAAGGCGCGGATTCGTCGAACTTTGTTCTTGGAGGCGTTCATTTGAACTCGTCGGAATCCAGCATGTCAGAATCATTCATGGATGCGACACTCACCTCGAAATTGGTGAGCGAGTACTATGGCCAAATTGCGACCGAAGACGTGGCGGCCTATCGGCCCGACGAACTCGAAGCTCGCGTGGCAGCACATCTGGAAATTGGGTATCAGCGCGACGCGGACACCGCCAATGTCGCCATTACCCGCAACAACGGAATTTCAGTGGTGCACATCGTTACCGATGACATGCCATTTCTTGTTGACTCCGTCACGGCCGCATTGGTGCAATTGAACTCACCGATTCAGCTCGTGGTGCATCCAACCTTCGTCGTCTCGCGCAAAATCGAAACCGGAGAAATTACCAAGATCAGCCACGCTGGTCTGCAGCACGTGGCCAGCGGCGACACCGCCGCCCTATCCGATCTGAGCTCGCTGATTTCCGCCGGTGCCGAAACCCGCATCGAATCATGGATTTCTGTTGAGCTTGCTCGCGAACTCAGCGATGAGCAGGCCAAGGAATTCGTCGAACGCCTGTACAGCGTTCTGACCGATGTACGCGTAGCTGTCAAAGACTGGCCAGCAATGCTCGATCGCGCCAAAGACATCGCCCAGAGCCTTCCGCACACGCCAAAGGCTGAAGAAATCGCAGAACTACAGCAGGCATCAGAACTGCTGGACTGGTTGACTGACGGCAAGTTCACCTTTCTGGGTTACCGCGACTACTCACTGGACACCATCAATGGCGAAGATGTCCTAGTTGCTCGCCCCGGCAGTGGCCTGGGCCTGATGCGTGATCTGGCGGACCAGGGTCCACAGCACCTGACCCGCCGTGGTCGCATCACCGCCCGTGACAAGCGTGC
Organism: Glutamicibacter arilaitensis Re117; assembly: GCF_000197735.1. Classification (NCBI taxonomy): domain Bacteria; kingdom Bacillati; phylum Actinomycetota; class Actinomycetes; order Micrococcales; family Micrococcaceae; genus Glutamicibacter; species Glutamicibacter arilaitensis. Next base: position 2,375,360 of record NC_014550.1, on the reverse strand, counting down.
GCTGATCATTACCAAGGCCAACGCCCGTTCCACCGTGCACCGTGGCGTGTACCTGGACTACGTTGGGGTCAAGAGCTTCGACGCCAATGGTGACGTCAACGGCGAACGCCGCTTCATCGGCTTGTTCTCCTCAAGCGTTTACACCTCCAGCGTGAAGACCGTTCCGCTGGTCCGAGAAAAGGTTGAAGCCGTGCTGAAGCACACCGGTTTCGCGCCTGACTCCCACTCGGGCAAGGACATCACCACCATCCTGGAAAGCTACCCGCGCGATGAGATGTTCCAAATCTCCGTCGACGAGCTGACCAAGATCGCCCTGGGCATCTTGCGCCTGCAGGAACGCCGCCGTACCTCGGTCTTCTTGCGCAAGGACGACTACGGCCGTTTCGTCACCGCCATGGTATTCCTGCCACGCGACCGCTTCTCCACCGCAGTCCGCCTGCGCATCGAACAGGAACTGCAGCGCAGCTTCAACGCTGAATCCGTTGAATACGAAGCGCAGCTGGGTGCCGGTGCACTGGTTCGACTGTTCTACCGCCTGCGTCTGCAGCGTCATGGCCTGGCTCCGGTAGTTGATCCCAAGGGTCTGGAAGATCGCATTGCCAAGGCAGTGCGTTCCTGGTCCGATGCGATTGTCGACACCGCACGCGCGAGCTTGGAACTTGGCGACGCGAACACGCTGTCCAACGCGTGGGCCGAAGCTTTCCCGGCTTCCTACAAGGTGCAATTCGAAATTGAAGATGCGCTGAAGGACATCGACCTGCTCACCGAGTTGAACGAGCCAGAAGTCGATGGCCCGGTAGTCTCCTTCTACGACGACGAGAAGCAGGACGAAGATTCTCCTGTTTCCAAGCGCATGAAGATCTATGTCACCAAGCCGCTGCTGCTCTCGCGCATCTTGCCAGTTCTGCAGCACCTGGGACTTGAAGTCGTTGACGAGCGCCCATATGAGTTGAATCCAGAAGGGATCGGCGAACGCTACATCTACGACATGGGTCTGAAGATCGATGAAGAGATCGATTTCAAGTCCGTGGAAAGCAAGCTCGCTGACGCTTACTGCGCAGTGGTGCGCAATGAAGCTGAGTCCGACAGCCTGAACGCGCTGGTCCTGCACGAGGGACTTTCGTGGGAAGAAGTCTCGATGCTTCGCGCCTACGCTCACTACCTGTTGCAACTCGGTGTTCCTAATTCCACCGACTTCATCGCCAACACCTTGGTGGGCAACCCCGCGGTCACCCACGCCATTGTGGAGCTTTTCAAGGCGACCTTCGATCCGCAGCTGAGCACCGAAGCGTCGCAGGCATCACGCGAAAAGGCTCACGCCGAGATCACTGAAGCGCTCGAATCGGTGCCAACCTTGGATGCTGACACCTTGCTGCGCCGCATCGTGAAGGTCATCGAAGCGACCAAGCGCACTAATTACTTCACCACCCATCAGGCGCTGGCCTTCAAGCTGGCTCCTGAAGAAATCGACTTTGCGCCGTTCCCACGTCCGAAGCACGAGCTGTGGGTCTACTCGCCACGAGTTGAAGGTACCCACTTCCGCTTCGGCGCAGTTGCCCGTGGTGGCCTGCGTTGGTCCGATCGCCGAGAAGATTTCCGCACCGAAGTCCTGGGCCTGGTCAAGGCCCAGATGGTCAAGAACTCCGTGATCGTGCCAACTGGCGCCAAGGGTGGTTTCTACGCCAAGCAGCTTCCAAATCCTGCCTATGATCGTGGTGCATGGATGGAAGAAGGCAAGGGCGCATACAAGGTCTTCATCCGCACCTTGCTGGAACTGACCGACAACATGGTCACCGACGAAAACGGCGAACACATCGAAGCCCCAGCCAACGTAGTGCGTCGCGATGGCGATGACTCCTACCTCGTTGTTGCTGCCGATAAGGGAACCGCAAGCTTCTCCGATATCGCAAACTCGATCTCGGCTGACAAGGGCCACTGGCTGGGCGATGCATTCGCATCGGGCGGCTCGGTGGGCTACGACCACAAGGGCATGGGCATCACCGCACGCGGTGCCTGGGAGTCGGTCAAGCGCCACTTCTTCGAACTGGGCGTCGACACCCAGAAGGACGAGTTCACCGCCGTTGGCGTGGGCGACATGTCCGGTGACGTATTCGGCAATGGCCTGCGCCGTACCCCGACGGTAAAGCTGGTGGCAGCCTTTGACCACCGCGATATCTTCCTTGATCCAAACCCGAACGCCCAGGTGGCCTTCGATGAGCGCCAGCGCTTGTATGATCTGCCGCGCTCCAGCTGGGCAGACTACAACAAGGAACTGCTCTCGGCTGGCGGTGGCGTGTACTCGCGCAGCCTGAAGTCCGTACCGATCAGCCCCGAGGTCCGCGAGGTTCTGGGACTGGATGCCGGCACCACCAAAATGAGCCCTAACGAACTGCTCAAGGCCATCCTGAGCGCACCAGTTGATCTGCTCTACAACGGCGGCATTGGTACCTACGTGAAGTCAGCGGCCGAAACTCACGGCCAGGTCGGTGACCGTGCCAACGACGCCATCCGCGTTGACGGTGCTGATCTGCGGGTTAAGGTTGTAGGCGAAGGCGGAAACTTGGGCATGACCCAGCTTGGCCGTATCGGGGCGGCACGCAATGGCGTCCTGCTGAACACCGACGCCATCGACAACTCTGCTGGCGTGGACACCTCGGACCGCGAAGTAAATATCAAGATCTTCGTGGACCGCCAGATCAAGGCGGGCAACCTCACCGAGGCTGAACGCACTGAGTTCCTGCTCTCGATGACCGATAACATCGGTGATCTGGTGTTGAAGACCAACTTCGAGCAGAACGTGTTGCTGCTGAACGAAAAGCACGCGGCGCTGACCTGGACGCCGGCTTACGAGCGTTTGATGCAGTGGCTTGAGAAGCATGCAGATCTGAACCGCGGCCTTGAATTCTTGCCAAGTGCGGAACAGCTCGAAGCACGCCGGGCTGCAGGCGAAGCGATGACCACGCCGGAACTTGCGGTGCTGGCAGCCTATGCGAAGATCCAGCTGGCCAATGCGCTGAGCGAATCTGATCTGGCTGATGATCCATACTTCGCCCAGACGCTGAAGCGATACTTCCCGGCCAAGCTGGTGGAGCGTTTCGGGGATCAACTCGAATCCCATCCGCTGCGCCGTGAAATCATTTCAACCGTCATCGCCAACGACATCGTGAACATTGGTGGCATTACCTACGTCTTCCGTGCCATGGAAGAAACCAGTGCCAGCGAAGTCCAGATCGCCAAGGTATTCTGCGCACTGCGTGAGATCTATGGTTTCGAACGCCAATTCGATGCAATCAACGCGCAGCCTGCGGGAACCGACCTGGAGCACTGGGGACGCCAGCACCACGACATGCGTCGTCTGCTGGATCGCGCTACCCGCTGGTTCATCAACCGGGTTGACCAGGACCTGCTGGTGACCGAAGCGGTCAAGCGCTACGAATCCACGGTAACCGAACTGCGCGAGGCACTGCCGACCCTGGTTCGCGGTACCGACCTGGAGCGTTTCGAGCAGTGGCGTGAAGAGGCCATGAGCCAGGGCATTCCGGAGCGTCGTGCCAGCATGTGGGCCACTCAGTTCGAGTCCTATGCGCTGTTGGACGTGGCAGACTATGTGCACCGCACCGAGACCGCACCGGTCAAGGTCGCAGAAACCTACTACGTGCTCTACGACCAGTTCGGCGTGGACAGCCTGCTGAACCGCATCACGCACCTGCCGCGTTCGGATCGCTGGCAGGCCTTGGCCCGTGCCGCGATGCGCGATGATCTGTACACCACGATCATTGACCTGACCGGTAACATCTTGGATGCACACGGCGATATTGCGGATCCTGCAGAGCGTGTTGCTGCGTGGGAGGAAGCAAACGCGGCTAACCTTGATCGTGCGAAGACTATGTTTGCGGAAGTGAACAGCCTGGAACGAGATGACATGGCGTCCCTTTCCGTGGCACTTCGCCTCTTGCGTTCCATCGTTCGAAGGTAAACACCGCCAATGGCCCTCATCACTGAAGAACTACGTCAACGTGCTGCACTAGCGCCCGGTGATGAGGATTGGCTCCACCTCCTGGTGGGGGACTGGCAACTAGTCTCGGATTTAGCATTCGCAGACCTGGTGCTCTGGTTCCCCACCGGGGACGGTTCCTATACCGCGTTGGCCCACGTGCGCCCTTCCACCTCGCATACTGCATTCCACAGCGACTTCGTGGGAGAACGGATCCGCAAGGATCTGCGCATCATGGTGGACCGTGCGTGGGAAACTAAACAAGTGCAACGCTCGGCTGAACAAGCCGGCAAAGATATCATCATGGGACTGACCACGGTGCAGGCGATTCCATTGGTGCGCCAGAACGTACCCGTCGCGGTCATTACTTCCCACTTTGACCCAAATCAATCCCGTACTCCTTCCAATCTTGAATTGGTCTACCGCCAAAGCGCCGATGACCTTTTGCAGATGGGCACCCAAGGACTCTGGCCAGACTTCGCCAGTCCTACCGGCTCTCGTCGTGGTGCACCACGCGTAGGCGATGGATTCATCCGCCTCAGCATTGATGGCGCCGTTGAATTTGCCAGCCCCAATGCGGTCTCCGCGTTCCGCCGGCTCGGTGCCGCCGATGTCCTCCAAGGCCAGCCGCTGGCTGATCTGACGATGGCTCTGGTCAGTGATCGTCGTGTCGTGGATGAAACCCTTCCCCTGGTGCTCCAAGGCAAGATGCCATGGCGCACTGAAGTAGAGCACCGCGGGGTCACGTTGTCTCTGCGTGCAATACCATTGCGCAACGAATCAAAACGCTGGGGCGCACTGGTGTTGTGCCGAGATGTGACTGAGCTTCGCCGCCGGGAAAAAGAACTGGTCACCAAGGACGCGACGATCAGGGAAATCCATCACCGGGTCAAGAACAACCTGCAGACCGTCGCTGCGCTCCTGCGCATGCAGTCACGTCGGATGAGCTCAGCAGATGGCAAACAGGGCCTGGAACAGGCCATGCGGCGCGTGTCGACCATCGCCTCGGTTCACGACTTCTTGTCCAAGGGACTGAACGAGACCGTGAAATTCGATGACCTGATGGATCGCCAGTTCCGCTTGATCGTGGAAATTGCTTCTCCTGAACAACGTGTCTCGACTCGTCGTGAAGGCGAATTCGGAATGCTCGACGCGGATTTGGCTACTCCACTCTCACTGGTCATCAACGAATTGGTGACCAACGCCGTAGAACACGGATTGGCGCAGCGCGATGGTGAAGTTGCCCTGGTTGCCGAACGATACAAGGGCGCAGACAGCATGGATTGGCTACGCGTTGTCATCGAGGACGATGGCCACGGGCTGCCGGAAGAGCCACGCCGCGAGGGACTCGGGCTGCAGATTGTGCGCACCTTGGTTACCAGCGAGCTCTCGGGTGAGATCCGTTGGCTGCAGGGGGAGAAGGGCGGGACAAAGGTTGTTATCGATATGCCTTTGGACTTAGACCGCCGTGGCTCGTAAGCGCACTGGCCTTAGATAAAACAAAAGACAGACCCGCCCAAGACACTGTGTTGGGCGGGTCTGTCTTTGCGTTATTTAGCGGTAGTTCTTCATGTGAGCCTTGATGCTGGCCACATAGTGCTTGGTGTCCTCGTACATGCCGTTGTTTCGGACTCCGGCCAGACCCTGGTAGTACGATGCAATGGCATCATCCAGGTTGTCGGTGTTATCCAAGTTGTAGGCAATAACTGCGACACCAGCGACAACGTTATCGCGTGGGTTCAGCACGTTCAGGTCCTGGCCGATAACCGATGCAATCCAATCACCGGTGCTTGGCAGTACCTGCATGGCGCCAACAGCGTTAGCAGGGGAGACCGCACGCATGTTGAAACTGGATTCCTGATACGCATGAGCCAAAGCCAAAGCTGGGTCGACGCCCATGCTCTTAGCGGTCGAACGGATCAGAGCCTGCATCTCGCCGCGGCTAGGAACGCTGGTCGAGTCAAGGTAATCCTTGTTCGAATTCGCGTCCTTCACTACATGATCAGCGTAGGTGCGACCGGCAAAGGTGTTGCCAATCTTCTGCTTCTTGACCTGGCCCGACGGTGCCACGGAAGATCCGGAGACCTTCAGCTTTGCCCCGATCTTCAGCGGCGAGCTTGCGCTGTAGTCCGGGTTCAGATTCAGCAACGAAGCCAACTTCATATCGTGGCTGGTAGCGATGCCACTGAGGGTATCGCCTGACTTGACAGTGTAGGTCGAAGTCTTGGCCTTGGGCTTCGCCGTGCTCTTCGAGGAAGAGCTCGATGACGATGATCCGCCTGAAACCTTGATCTTGCTGCCTGGGAAGATCGGCTTGCTTGCCGAGATATCGTTGGCCTTCAGCAACTCAGACAGGCTCATACCGTGCTTGGAAGCAATGCCGCTGAGCGTATCGCCGGACTTCACCGTGTAGCTGGAAGAAGCCGAAGATGAAGACTTCTTCTGCGAGGACTTTGACGAAGAGCTCGAAGACGAAGAACCGCTGACCTTGATCTTCTCTCCAGGGAAGATCACCTTGCTGGCCGAGATATCGTTCTTGCTCAGCAGCGAAGACAGGCTCATGTTGTGCTTGATCGCGATGCTTCCAAGCGTGTCACCGTTCTTCACGGTGTAGCTGGAGGAGCCCGAAGAGGAGGAAGTCTTCTGCGACTTCGCGGAATTGCTGGAGCTCGATGCTGAACCCTTGACCTTGAGCTTATTGCCCGGGAAAATCACCTTGCTGGCGGAGATGTCATTCTTGCTCAGCAGTTCCGACAAGCTCATGTCGTGCTTGTTGGCAATGCCGCCGAGAGTATCACCATTCTTGACGGTGTAAGTAGCGGAGGTTGAAGAGCTGGACTTGGTCGTGCTCTTCGAGGCTTTTCCGGAGACCTTGAGGGTCTTGCCGGCAATGATTGAATCGCTCTTAAGATTATTGAGCTTCTTCAGAGCAGACGCAGTGGTGTCGTACTCCTGTGCAATGCTCCATAGGGATGCGCCTGCAGGGATCTTGATTTCCGTGACGTCTCGCTTAGCGGGCAAACCAAGAGTCGATACACGCGAAGCAATCAGGTGGGCTTTGATCTGGTCCTCAGCAACCTTGATGGTCTCTGGAGTTACCGCCTTGGCAAAGCTGCCCGAGGTGTTAGGAACAGTCGTAGGAGCTGCCTGCGCGGCCGGGGCCAGCGCGAGGCTACCAATGACCGCTGCGGGAATGGCCGCGCCTGCTACAACGCCTAACGCATGCTTGGAAGCATGTTTGGATTCGTGGGGCATGGAGTCAATCCTCATTTATACGGTGAAAATAACGGGCTCTGCTTCGCAGGTAACAAAGTAGGAAGGTTCCTCACTGTTGTCTGTGATGCAATTGTTATCAAAGTGATACAAGAAAATTTACACTACTCCTGTGACTCGTGGGAACTAATGAGGTGCGTTTTCCTCAATTTTCTGCGCAGACCGGGAATTTGTGGGAACCTTGAGGGGTGAAGGAAACCGTAGAACTCGTTGGCCAATGGCTGACCCTGCCCGATGTGGCCGAAGAATTAGATGTAGATATCCGCCGCGTGCACCGACTGCTGGACGAACGAGCCATCGTGTCGTTGAGAATCGGACCTCGCAATGTGCGTTCCATTCCGGCAGATTTTCTCCAAGACGGAGTTGTAGTGGAAAGCCTGAAGGGTACCCTGTCGGTCCTTTTGGACTCGGGATATTCTGACGAAGAATCGATCGTTTGGCTGTTCACAGACGATGAATCGCTCCCGGGCACCCCAATGAATGCCTTGCGCACTGGACGTAAAACTGAAATTCGTCGCCGGGCGCAGGCCCTGGGCTGGTAGACGTCCTGAGAAGTTAATCTCTTTATAACCAAAAGGTCTCAACCGTAATCCACATCACGTGGCAGGTTGAGACCTTTTGTTACTTTTAAGGGAAGATGCGTTATTTGCTTCTCTTGGTCACGGCGTTGCTCAGTTGCTGCAGTCCGGCATGAGCCAACGGAGTGACTTGCAGCGTACTGAGCGCCAGATCTGACTGTGCGGTCAAATCACTGATGCTCTGCTCGGTTGCAGCCAACGCGCCGCTTTCGCGCAGAATGCTGCTTAGCCGCAGCACTTCTTCCTTGCCAAGGTCCACAGCGCCGAGGCGTGTTTGAATAAAGTCCTGTTCCTCGGGGCTTGAGAGCAAGAGCGCGTGAGCTATCAATTCGGTGCGCTTGCCTTCCAGAAGATCTCCACCGGTTGGCTTACCAGTGATTTCTGGATCCCCAAAAACGCCCAGAACGTCATCGCGCAATTGGAACGCCTCACCCAATGGAAGCGCAAAGGCTGAGTAATGCTCCATGAGTGATTCGCTTGCCCCGGCAAGAGCACCACCGAGTAAGAATGGATTCTCGGTGGAGTACTTCGCGGACTTGAAACGCACAATGGTGCGCGCTCGTTTAACCGCTTCCTTCGGATCGTAGGCAGGGCCAGCAGACTCTTCTAGAACGTCGAGGTACTGTCCGGCCATCACCTGCGTACGCATTTGGTTAAAGATCGTCCGGGCCTGAGCAGTGAGAGAGGAAATCTCAGAGAATACTTCCTCGCTCAGTGAGAGGCATAAGTCGCCGGTAAGGATCGCGCTGGCCATGCCGTAGTTCCGCGCGCTTCCTGCAAGTTCCAGTTCCTGATGCTGGGCTTCGAAGCGCTTGTGGACACTTGGCTGGCCACGACGGGTATCTGAATTATCGATGATGTCATCGTGGATCAATGCAGCGGCTTGGAACAGTTCCAAAGCCACACCGAGGCGAACGATGTCGCGATCTTCGGCCTGGCCGCCAGCTCCAAGGTAACCCCAAAAGGCGAAGAGCGGGCGCAGTCGCTTGCCACCACGAGTCAGGGAAGTGATTGCATTGACGATTTCGACAGCACTAGTGGTGATCTGTCCAACCTCAATACTTTTCGCGGCCAGAAATTCCTCTAACAACTGCGCAACGTCAGCAGTAAAAGTTCGGCTCAAGCTCTGGGGTTTAGTGTTGAGGGCCGGCACGGAATGAGGCAGCGACATGCAAAATCATTTCTACGGGTGAACTGATGGTGGTTAGCATCAACTCTACCGGTGTTTTGCGCCAGGGGAATTAAGTGTCGGCCGTATCTGGGAGCTACACGCAATCCGAACATATATTCGAGTAAGGTGGTTAGTAGTAAGACTGGAAGAAGGTGAGTTGAAATGACAGAGCGTGCCATCTTGCACGTCGACATGGACGCCTTTTTTGTTTCGGTGGAACTGCGCGCCCGTCCTGAACTAGTTGGCAAGCCGGTGATTGTCGGTTTTCCTGGCGGGCGAAGCGTCGTGCTGTCGGCCTCTTATGACTGCCGAGCACGTGGAATCCATTCGGCAATGCCGATGAGCCAAGCGATCCCATTGATGCCAGAAGCAACTGTGATCGAACCGAGCCACCACAAATATTCGTTGGCCTCAGCTCAAATCATGGAGTACTTCCACACCCTGACGCCACTAGTGGAGCAGGTTAGTATCGACGAAGCATTCCTGGACGTTACCGGAAGCATGCGCCTACTCGGTGGACCGGTGCAGATTGCACGGGAAATCCGAGCTCATATCCGCCAAGAGATGGGACTACCGGCCAGCGTTGGCATTGCCAAGAATAAATTCATTGCAAAGTTAGCTTCGACCCATGCCAAGCCTGACGGGATGGCTGTGGTTGCCCCGGAAAGAACCGAAGAGTTCCTTCATGATCTGCCGGTGTCGAAAATGTGGGGCGTGGGTAAGCGGACCGCTGCCCAGCTGCAGGCTTTGGGAATTGAGACCGTGGGGCAGCTTGCCATGCAGAATGAAGAAAGGCTGATTAGCCGGCTGGGGGAGCATGGTCGTTCATTGCATCTGCTTTCGCGAGGCATCGATAACCGTGCGGTGGAAATTACCCGGGACGAGAAGAGTATTTCTTCTGAGCATACGTTCGCTGCGGACATCACCGACCTGCAGGTGCTTGAAGGTGAACTTCTACGGCTGAGCCACAAGGTCGGGCAGAGGCTACGTCGACACGGCAAATCAGCTAATGGCGTCGGATTGAAGATCAAGTACAAAGACTTCTCAGGAATTACGCGCTCCAAGGCCCTGGCCGCGGCAACTGATTCATCAACGAAAATCAGTGAGTCTGTGCTGGCACTGCTACGCAAGTTGACCCCGCTGGCCCAACCGGTTCGGCTAATCGGCGTGAAAGCTGAGAGGTTGCAGGATTTCGAGTTGGGTCTGCAATTTAGCTTGGACCCACGAGAAGAAAAAGCCCGAGAGGCAGAACGCATTGCTGACCAGATAGGACAGAAGTTCCCGCAGTCCATCGTGACCCCAGCGCGTTTTCTGCGGCCCAAGGAATAAACGCAATCTGTGTAGAACATATGGATATCTGGACAGTGGTGAAGATCAACTAGCAGGGCGGGTGCAAAAGAGTCTATCCTTGAAGTAAGTTCATCAGAATTGTGGGAACTAATTCCACAGGTGCAACGTTGAACTTAATGACGGTGGACGACCGTTGAGATTGCCTTTGGAAGGAGAAGACGATGCCGCTATCGGAACACGAGCAGCGTTTGTTGGAGCAGTTGGAAAAGCAGCTGCATGAAGACCGTCGCTTCGCTTCCAGCATGAAAGGCCCAGCGAGCACGGGGCGCCTGTCGACGCGCAATATCGCGTTGGGTATCTTGTTGGTCATCGTCGGCCTTGCTGGGCTCATTTTCGGAATCTCGCAACACATCATCATTGTCGGTGTTATCGGCTTTGCGGTGATGTTCGGTGGCGTACTGCTCGCCCTGACTAAATCAGCTACAGGGAAAATTGGCCCGTCCAATGCTGCTGGACCAAAGCCCGCAGCCAAGAATAATTCGCAGTTCCTTTCCGGTCTGGAAGAAAAATGGAACCAGCGAAAGCGTGATCAGTCTGATAACTGATCGGCATTGATATCGAGGTGTAACCCGTTGGGTTGCACCTCTTTTTCGTTTAACCCCAAGTAACTGCTTGGTGTCGCGAGCCAGGGAACCGACGAGCCTGGTGCGCGATGGTCCTGAAGTCAGGGGTGGCAGAAGCGATCTGGGCTATGTCGGATTACGCACTTTCAGGGTGATCTTTAATTCTCTGCAGATTCCAAGGTTCGCCCTATGGGAGGTGCACGAGAACACCTCCACTTTCCTCCCCAAGGTCCTCCACTTCCTACCACTGCGCCCAAAAGTAGCTACATTCCGGGGATTTTGCATGCAAAATCTCTGAAAAATACGTGATCACGCTCTTGGGAGATCCACACCCCTCCACCTGAACATAGGCTGAGAATCCCCTAGATTTCGGCATTTTTTAAGTCCAGACCCTCGCGAAACCAGTGAAATTGCATTGACAGTGGAGGGTTGTGGAGTAAAGTGGAGGCAAGTAGAGAAGAATGGGGCTTCTGGCCACTTCACGGGAAAGGTGGTGTGCATGTTCTTAGGAACTTACACACCGCGTCTTGATGAAAAAGGTCGGTTGATTCTTCCAGCTAAATATCGTGACGAGCTGTCATATGGGCTGGTTCTTACGCGTGGGCAAGAGCGTTGCATTTACGTTTTTAGCCAGCGGGAATTTGAGAAGCAGCACGAGCAATTGGCACAGGCGTCTTTGACCTCTCGACGAGCACGCGACTATGCGCGAGTGTTCCTCTCAGGGGCCTCGGATGAAGTTCCAGATAAGCAGGGACGCGTCACGATTCCGCAGGTGCTACGCACTTACGGAGGCCTTGACCGGGAAGTCACAGTGATTGGTGCAGGCAACCGCATCGAAATTTGGGATACAACCGCATGGCAGCAGTACTTGGACGAACAAGAAGAAGTGTTCTCCGATACTGACGAAGACTAGGACCCTCGGGGACTAGATCGACAAAACACCACATTTGTTGGGATGAGATCTCCAGCCACCACGGGGTAGAAAATCGTCTGGCTTCACTTCCCCGGAGCCAGAAGGTTGGATTGCTGCTTGGTTGGAGGGGGATCTGATCTCAACAACAGATTGAAAGCGAAAGGGGGCGCAGTGCCAAATCAGGATTCCCAGCGACCAGCATCCGAACGCCACGTTCCAGTACTTCTGGACCGATGCGTTAACTTGCTAGCTCCAGGTATTGAGCGAGCAAATGCGGAAGGCCGTCGGGCGATTGTGGTGGACTGCACCCTAGGAATGGGCGGGCATTCCGAAGCCATCCTCCAGCGCTTCGAGAACCTGCACTTGATCGGTCTGGACCGCGATGAGCAGGCCCATGAACTTGCCGGCGCTCGTTTGGCGCCGTTCCAGGATCGCATCGATCTTGTGCACGCTGTGTACGACGAGATTGCAGACGTCGTGGAAGACCTGGGATTCCCAGGCATTGACGGCGTGCTCTTCGATCTCGGTGTTTCTTCGCTACAACTCGATGAACGCGAACGCGGCTTCGCATATTCCTACGATGCTCCGCTGGATATGCGCATGGATACCTCCGTTGGCCCAACTGCCGAGGACTTGGTCAATGACCTGGACCGCGACGAACTGCTTCGAATCATCCGGCAGTGGGGCGAAGAAAAATTCGCCGGACGCATCTCCACGGCTATCGTCGAGGCCCGCGCGAAGAGCCGGATCAGCACCACCGCTGAGCTGGTCGAGGTCATCCGCAGTGTCGTTCCAGCGGCTGCGGCCCGTAACCACGGCCACCCAGCAAAGCGAACCTTTCAAGCATTGCGTATCGCAGTGAATGAGGAACTCGACGTTCTTGAGCGTGCTATCCCGGCAGCAATGGGTGCGCTAAATATCGGTGGGCGAGTTGTCGTGATGAGTTACCACTCGTTGGAAGACAAGATCACCAAACGACACTTCGTTCAAGGATCGACGTCCTCGGCTCCTCCCGGATTCCCGGTGGAGCTGGAAGAACACAAGGCCGAATACAAGGTGCTCACCAAGGGCACCGAAAAGCCAAGCGAACACGAAATAGCCGAAAATTCACGTGCAGCCTCAGCCCGCCTGCGAGCTGTGGAACGAGTGTTGAAGAGGAGCTAGCATGAGCCAACGAGCCCAGCGCCGCGTGCAGAAGACCGCAGCCGTGAACAACCAGCCGGTTGTCGACGGTAATACTGCGCGTGCAACGCGACCCGAGCCCGTCCCCGCTAGCAACCTCCCCAAAGGAGACTCGCGCCAGCGAGTCACCCTTTCATTGGTTCCTAAGCTGAACGAGAACAACAAGCGCTCCATGTTCGCCATGTCTGCTGTGCTTGTTGCATTGGCATTCAGCGTCATCGTCACCTTGGTACTGCTCAACACCTCGGTAGCCCAGCGCCAGTACGACATTGTGAACCTGCGTTCGCAAGAACGCGCGCTCTCCCAGGAGAACCAAGCACTGCTCAAGGAAGCCCAGTCACTGGCTGCACCACAGGCCTTGGCTTCCAAGGCAAAGGACCTCGGGCTCGTCTCACCAGGCGCCCCCGGATTGATTAGCCTGTCCGATGGCGAGATCGCCCAGGAAGCTAAGAAGGCCGTTAAGGCCAAGAACAGCAAGCAAGAATACGGAACGATTCCGCTGCCTGGTGAAAGCATCCGCGAGGGCAAGAGCGAAGCTAAGGCCAAAGAATCAAACACGCCGAAGACTACTGTAGGCAAAGCCCCAGCAGATTCACAGAAGAAATCCGCGGAAACTGAAGGTTCCAAGGAACCTGAGGTCGAGGCCAAGAAAGCCGAACGCGAAGTAGCCGAAGATGGCCGCCCCGTGTTCAGTGACACCGAGCTAAACGGGGGCACGATCCCCGCACCAAGCATCAAATCCCCAGCAGAGTAGCTAGCTCTTTCTAAGCTAGATACAGGCGGCTAACGCTGCTGGAAAACCACGCTGAGGGAAAGTTAGGTTCTTTTGTGAGCTCGTCCGCAATAGACACTGCAAAAAAGCGAATGCGCTTGGTGCTTGTCCTCTCCGTGGCATTGCTACTGGTGATCCTGGGGCGGTTGGTCTGGGTTCAAGGCATCAACTCGGCCAGCATCGCCAACGCGGCGCAGGCCAACCGTGAACGCGTTGAAACCATCGCTCCCAATCGCGGATCCATCGAAGACCGCAATGGCACGATGCTCGCTGCCTCCGTTGACCGCTATGACCTGGTGATCGACCAGCGCCAGCAAGGCGAGACCATTCGCCGTGCCAAACGTGACGGAACCAATACCCAGGAGCGCATCACCTGGGATCAAGCCATTGATGAACTGGCCGAAGCTCTTGAGCAAGACCGCGACGAGCTGGCCATGAAGGTACGTCCTCAGGGCGATGCCAAGCCCAAGGGCTACGTCATGCTCGCCAAGAGCGTGACCCCAGAAGTTCGCAATGAAGTTCTTGAAATCGGAATCCCTCGACTGGCCTCTTTGCTGCGCAGTGAACGCCAGTACCCGCAGGGTGTCATTGCTGGTCCATTGCTCGGCTTCGTACGCAACTCTGAAGACCAGACCAGCGTGGTTGGTGCAGAAGGCTTGGAACTGAGCCAGGAAAAGCACCTTGCCGGCACCGAAGGCAGCCGCAAATACGAAATCAGTGCTGACGGTGTGCGCATCCCGGTCACAGAGGTAGAAGAGACCCCGGCTGTCGACGGCCAGGACGTCATTCTTACCATTGACTCGGATATCAACTACGTCGCCCAGCGTGCGGCCGAGAAGAAGCAAGCACAGTTCAACGCCGAGTGGGTTTCCGTGGTCGTCATGGAAGCGAAAACCGGCAAGATTCTGGCGATTGGCGACTCGGCAGAGCTGGACCCCAATGATCCAGGCGCCACCGTTCCTGAATTCCGCCGTTCTACCTCCATCACGCGTGCTTTTGAACCCGGTTCCACCGGCAAGGCAGCGATCTTCGCTGCCGCCATTGACCAAGGAGGAGTGGATCCGCTAACCGAGATGCGCGTACCGCACAAGAAGACGTTCACCAAGGAAACCATCAACGACTCCTTGGAGCACTCGACCTACGACATGACCGTTGCAGGCATTTTCGCCCGTTCATACAACACCGGCACCGTGATGGTCGGAAATACCATGAGCAAGCAGACCCGCTACGACTACATGCGCGCCTTCGGCCTCGGAACACCGATCCGCGTCGGGCTGAACGGCGCCAGCGCTGGCCAGTTGGCAGCTCCGGAGAACTGGGACCGCCGCCAGCAGTACACCACCATGTTCGGCCAGGGCTACTCGCAGACTGTGCTGCATACCGCTTCGATCTTCCAGGCCCTGGCCAACAAGGGTGTTCGCCTTTCGCCGAGCCTGATCGAGGGGTACCGCAATGAGGACGGCACCATGACCGAAATCCCAGCACCTGAAAAGAAGCGCGTGGTCAAGAAGAGCACGGCAGCTGAAATGCTCAAGCTGATGGAAACGGTGGTAGATAGTGGTACCGGTTACAAGGAACGCATCCCCGGATACCGTGTAGGCGGCAAGACCGGTACTGGCCAGGCCGCCAGCGCCAAGGGCTATGACGGCTATACTTATTCTTTCGCAGGTGTAGCACCTTTGGAAGATCCGCAGTTCGTTGTCGTGGCAACAATGTACCGCCCAAAGGGCAATTGGCAGGACTTCTCGGTAGCCGACACGTTTACCGACGTCATGAGCCACACCCTGAACACATTCAATGTGCCTCCGAGCACTACTAAGTCAGAGGCGTACGACGTCTTTGTAGGTGAGGATCAGAAGAAATCTTGGTAGCCCAAAACCCCGACACTCCTCGTGAGCTTGAACGGTACCTACGCCCAGAGAACACCGCAGGCCTCGGCTTCGACCAGCTCTGCGGCACCGCCGGGGCAGTGCGCACTGGCGCATTGCTCAACGCGGCCCCGCAGATCCTCGGAGTCAGCCTCAACCCGCAGATCGTACAGCCTGGCGATGTCTTCCTCGGTATCTCCGGGGCGAAGCGCCACGGTGCAGAATTCGTGGAAACCGCTGTCGCCAATGGCGCGGTTGCCATGATCACAGATACCGCTGGACTCGAATTCCTCGGCGATGGCCTGTCCATCCCGGTGGCCGTCGTCGCCGACGTGCGCAAGAGCGCAGCCGCGATTGCCCAAAACGTCTACGGAACCGATCAGCGCAGTCCGAAACTCTTCGGCGTGACCGGCACCAACGGAAAAACCACCACCACCTACATGATCCGTGCGATCCTTGACGCCCTGGGTGAAGAGACCGGACTGATCGGCACGATTGAAATGTCTGCTCGCGGGCAGATCATCCCCAGCGTGCTGACCACCCCGGAATCCACCCAGCTGCATGGGGTGCTTGCGCGCATGGCGCAGCAGGACGTCAGCTCGGTAGCCATGGAGGTATCCAGCCACTCGCTGAGCTACGGCCGCGTTGATTCGCTGCGCTTTGCTGTCTCCGGCTATACCAACCTGACCCAGGACCACCTGGATCTTCACGGCACCATGGATGAGTACTTCGAAACCAAGGCTCAGCTGTTCACCGCCGAACGCTCCGAACGCGCGGTCGTCATGGTCGATGACCAGTACGGCCAGCGTCTGGCTGAGCGTGCACTGGTGCCAACCGAAACCCTGAGCCTGGATGAAGCCCACCCTTCGGCGTACTGGCGGGTCACTGAGCTAGCGCACAGCGGCCTGGGCCACAGCTTCACCCTGCGCCACCGCGATGGACGCGAGCTGCGAGCACGTACCCTGCTGCCGGGCATGTTCAACGTTGCCAATGGCGCACTGGCAGCCGTCATGGTTCTTGCCAGCGGTGTAGAGCTCGATACCCTGCAGCGTGCCTTAAACGCGGGGGACCCGCTGTCGGTCGCCGTGCCAGGGCGCATGCAGGTAGTTGGCGAATCCCCGGTGGCAGTCGTCGACTTTGCGCATAACTCAGACGCACTGGCCAAGGCACTGGATTCGATCCGTCCGGGGGAGCAGGGCCGGCGAATCGTCGTCTTCGGCGCCACCGGAGAACGCGATAAGACCAAGCGCCCGGATATGGGAGCGGTAGCCGCCCGCCACGCAGATATCGTCATTGTCACCGATGATGACCCGCACGGAGAGGACCCGGCCCCAATTCGCGAGCAGGTTGCCTCCGGAGCGCAGCAGGTACTGGACACTGAGCGTCCCGGCGTGCAGGTTCACAACATCGCGCCACGCGCCAAAGCCGTAGAGTTCGCTGTGAGTTTGGCGCATGCCAACGATGCGATTCTCGTGGCCGGACGAGGACACGAAGTTAGCCAAGACGTCGCGGGAATTGACGTTGAGCTCGATGATCGGGTGGAACTAGCGAAAGCACTGAATCTTCATGGATTTGTGACCAATTCCTAGACCGCACAAGTCCACTATCATCACCGCTCAAGTGTAAAGTCCTTATTGCCATGATTGAACTGTCTCTGACCGACCTGCTGGAAATCACCGGCGGCAAGGCGACTGCTACAGTCGCCGCCGACACGGTGATCACTTCCGTTGCCACTGATTCGCGCGAAGTCCTCCCAGGCGCCCTATATGTCGCTAAGCCCGGTGAATTTTCCGACGGCCACACCTTCATCGACGGCGCACGCGCCGCCGGCGCCGTACTGTCCCTCGCCGAACGCATCACCCACGATGAAGAACGCCGCGAACACCCGGCGATCATCGTTGAAGATGCGGTAGATGCCATGGGCAAGATCGCCGCCCATATCGTGTCCCACCTCAAGGCCAAGAACGATGCCAAGGTAGTGGGCATCACCGGCTCCGCTGGGAAGACCACCACCAAGGACCTGCTGGCCGGCATCTTGTCGCAAGCAGCGCCCACCGTATCGCCTATCGGCTCCTACAACGGTGAAGTCGGCGTGCCGCTCACGGTCTTCAGCGCCACTGAAGAGACCAAATACTTTGTCATCGAGATGGGTGCCACCGGCATCGGCCATCTGAACTACCTGACCGATATGGTGCACCCGCATGTGGGCGTCGTACTGTGCGTTGGCACTGCCCACGCCGGCGAATTCGGCGGAGTGGAGAATATCGAGAAGGCCAAGGGCGAACTCGTTGAGGCCCTGGACACCGAAGGCATTGCCATCTTGAACGCCGAGGATCCACGCGTGGCACGCATGGAATCGCGGGCTCGTTCCCAGGTGCGCTTCTTCGGCACCGGAGCGGTTAAGCCAGAGAACGCGGGAGTCTGGGCCAGCGACGTTGTTGTCAACGCCGAGGGCCAGCCAGAACTCACCCTTGAATTCCCCAACGGCTACAGCAAGCGGATCACCTCCGGGCTGCTGGGCCGCCACCACGTCTCGAACATCTTGGCCGCAGCGAATGCAGCGCTGGCACTGGACATCGATCCAGAACTGATTGCCGCGGGCCTTGAAGGCCGTGCTGCCGGAAGCCGCTGGCGGATGGAACGCCTTGAGCGTGCCGATGGCGTGAGCATCATCAACGATGCCTACAACGCCAACCCCGAGTCGATGCGCGCAGCACTGGTGACCCTGGCCGAACTTGGCCTGGGCGCTGACGGTGCACCGGGCCGGCGTACCTGGGCGGTCCTGGGCGAAATGCTGGAACTGGGCGACGAAAGCATCCACCAGCACGATTTGCTGGGCCGCATGGCAGTTCGCATGAACATCAAGAAACTTGTCGTGGTAGGCCGCGGTGCGAAGCCCGCCTACAACTCTGCAGTGCTCGAAGGCAGCTGGGGCGATGAAGCCTACTACGTCGAAGACGTGGAAGAGGCTCGCGCGCTGCTCGAAGAACAGCTTCAGCCTGGCGATATCGCCTTGTTCAAGTCCTCTAACGGAGCCGGTCTGCGCTTCTTGGGCGACGAGATTGCAGCATTCGCGAAGGAAGGCGACAAGGCATGATCGCATTGCTTTTGGGGGCAGGCATTGCCCTCGTTTTGACCATGGTAGCGATGCCCCTGTACATCCGCCTGCTGACCAAGAAGCAGTACGGTCAGGTAGTTCGCGATGACGGACCGAACTCGCATGCCATCAAGTCCGGCACCCCCACCATGGGCGGCATAGTCTTCGTCTTAGCAGTCTTCGTGGCGTATTTCGCCACTCACGGCATCCTTTCGCTGATGGGGCGCACCTCCTCGGGCATCACCGCCAGCGGACTGCTGGTGTTGCTGCTCTTCGGCGGTATGGGACTGGTCGGCTTCCTCGATGACTTCATCAAGATCTTCAAGAAGCGTTCGCTGGGCTTGCGCGCCTGGCAGAAGATCGTGCTGCAGGCCATCATCGGCATCAGCTTTGCGGTGCTGGCCCTGCAGTTCCCCGACGAGAAGGGGCTGACCCCCGGCTCCACCGCAATCTCTTTCCTGCGCGATACCAACTTTGATTTGGCCTTCGCCGGACCGATGATCGGTCTAGTGCTGTTTGTGATCTGGTCGAACTTCATCGTCACCGGCACCACGAACGCCGTCAACCTCACCGACGGCCTGGACGGCCTAGCCACTGGCGCATCAATCATGGTTTTCGGCGCCTACACCTTGATGGGCATCTGGCAGCAGAATCAGGCCTGCAGCAACATCAACTCCATGGATGTCTGCTACTCGGTACGCGATCCGCAGGACCTGGCGCTGCTCGGTGCCACCCTGTCCGGCGCGCTGATCGCCTTCCTCTGGTTCAACGCCAAGCCAGCAAAGATCTTCATGGGCGACACCGGCTCGCTGGCAATCGGCGGCGCAGTGGCTGCCTTCGCAATCCTCTCGCGCACCCAGCTGCTGCTGTTGGTCATCGCGGGCCTGTTCGTGATCGTGGCGCTGTCGGTCATCATCCAGGTGGGCTACTTCAAGCTCTCCGGCGGCAAGCGCGTCTTCAAGATGGCTCCGCTGCAGCACCACTTCGAACTCTCGGGCTGGTCTGAGGAAAATGTAGTTATTCGTTTCTGGATTCTGGCCGGCCTGTTCGTGGCAGCCGGACTGGGTCTGTTCTACTCTGAATGGGTTGTCGCACTGTGAGCGTAGAAGCAAGCAAATCACTGGACGAACTCAATAGCTGGGATGCCAACTGGAAGGGCCTGCGCGTCGTCGTAGCAGGACTGGGACTCTCCGGATTCTCCGCTGCAGACACGCTGATCGAACTAGGCGCAATCGTCACGGTCATTGACGGCCGTGATGACCAGATGAACCAGCAGCGTGCCGAAACCTTGAAGATTGTCGGCGCCCACGAGGTGCTGCTTGGCAACGACAAGGTGCAGGCACTGCCGCTAGTTGATGGGCAGCAAGCCCAGTTGGTCATGGTTTCCCCAGGATGGAACCCACGCAACCCGGTGATCGCAGAAGCCGAATCCAAGGGCATTGCCATCTGGAGCGATATCGAGCTGGCTTGGCGCGTACAGAATCGTGCAGGCCACACCGCTCCCCAGTGGCTAGTCATCACCGGCACCAACGGCAAGACCACCACCGTGGGCATGACCGAATCGATCCTGCGTGCCGATGGCCTGAAAGCCATTGCTGTAGGCAACGTCGGCACCCCAATCCTGGACGCAGTGCGCGAGCCAGTGGACTATGACGTATTCGCTGTCGAGCTCTCCAGCTTCCAGCTGCACTACACCCACACTATTTCACCGGTAGCTTCGGTGGTCTTGAACCTGGCAGAAGACCATGTTGACTGGCATGACGGGTTCGAGAACTACAAGGCCGCCAAGGCCAAGATCTACGAACGCACCCAAATCGCCGCGATCTTCAACGCGGCAGATGAGGCCACCATCAAAATGGTGGAAGACGCTGATGTAGTCGAAGGCTGCCGCGCCATCGGTTTCACCACCGACACCCCTGCCGTATCCATGGTGGGCGTTGTCGAGGGCCTGCTGGTGGACCGCGCCTTCCTGGAAGAGCGCAAGACCAGCGCAGTGGAATTGATTGCCCTGAAGGAAATCGGGGAGATCGTTCCACGCCACACCGCGGCCAACGCCGCGGCGGCCGCAGCACTGACGCGTGCCTATGGCGTGCACCCGGAAGCTGTTGCCGCAGGCCTGAAGAACTTCGATTCCGGCGACCACCGGATCCAGGCTGTTGCGCGCAAGGACGACATCCTGTGGGTCAATGACTCCAAAGCCACCAACCCGCATGCAGCCGATGCATCCTTGGCTGCGTTTACCCGCGTGGTCTGGATTGCCGGCGGCCTGTCAAAGGGCGTGGAATACGGCGATCTCGTGGCCAAGCATGCTCAGCGCCTGGCTAAGGTGCTTCTCATTGGCACCGATACCGCAGGTTTGCGCGAAGCCCTCGCGGCACACGCGCCAGAGGTTGAAGTCATCGACATCACCGATTCGGCCCAAGACAGCGAAGGCGCAGCCCCATCAGGTGCACAGGTGATGACCCGTGCAGTGAGCAAGGCAGCTGAAATCGCTCAAGCTGGGGATACCGTGCTGATGGCACCGGCTGCCGCGTCGATGGACCAATTCAGCTCCTACGCGCAGCGTGGCAACGCATTTATCTCTGCCGTCAGTGATCTGATGGATAAAACTGAGCAAGACAAGTAATTCCGAACGCACCGAAATAACAGCACCGAGGTAGGAGGCAGCGATGGCGGCGAAACCCAGCAAGAAGCCAGCAGGTAGCAAAGCTGAACTGCCTTGGTACATGCGACCGCTTCGACTCCTGGGCACCGTCGAGAATTCCAGTGGCCGCATGGCGTCCACCGACTACTGGCTGGTGCTCGTTGGATCTATCGTGCTTGCGGTTTTCGGTGTGCTCATGGTCCAGTCCTCGGCCTCGGTTGAAGCGATCGCCAAGGGCCGTGACGGCTTCACCGTGGCTCTGGCCCAAGGCGCTTTCGCGGCCCTGGGCATCGTATGCATGCTGATCATGCAACGTGTGAATCCGGAAACGCTGAAGCGGCTCGCCTGGCCCGCGGTCATTACCGCGGTAATCTTGCTGTTCATGGTGGCCTTCACGCCGCTGGGTCACACGGTGCTCGGTAACCGAAACTGGATTCGCATTGGCTCCTTCGGTCTGCAGCCCAGTGAATTCGCCAAGTTGGCGCTGGCGGTTTTCGCCGCGTTCATGCTGGAAAAGAAACAGCATCTGCTGCAGGACATCAAGCACCTGCTCGTGCCTATCGTCGCTCCTGTCGGAGTTGCGATTGTCGGTCTTGTCGTTGTCGGCAAGGACGTGGGTACGGCGCTGGTGCTGCTCATGATCATCGCTTCAGCAATGTTCCTGGGCGGGATGAGGATGAAATGGCTCGCCGCGTGTTCAGCCGTGGGCGTCCTGCTGCTGACGGTAGCGATCCTGGCCTCGTCGAACCGGCGCCAGCGAATCACGGCTTGGCTGGACACCGATTGCGGCCCGAGCAATGACCTCTGCTACCAGGCCAGCATGGGCTTGCATGCCTTCGCTTCGGGCGGCTGGTTTGGCGTAGGCGCCGGCCAATCTCGCATGAAGTGGTCGTATGTTCCTGAAGCCCAAAATGACTTCATCTTCTCTATCTTGGGAGAAGAATTCGGGTTGATCGGCGTGCTGTTCGTCCTGGTGATGTTCATCCTGTTGGCCCTGGCGATGTACCGCATCGCGGCGCGCGCCAATGACATGTACACCAAGGTGCTCATGGGCTGCCTGATGTCCTGGGTTATCGGCCAGACCTTCGTGAACCTTGGTACGGTCACCGGCGTCTTGCCGGTGATCGGTGTGCCACTGCCGTTTATTTCCTCCGGTGGTTCGGCCATGCTGGCCATCATGCTCGCCATGGGATTTGTGCTCTCCGCAGCTCGCGCTCAAAAGCTAGAATTTGAAGGGCAGCTGGAAAAGAAACCAGTCAAAAGCAAGAAAACCAAGTAGCAGCCTGCACTCGGCGGCTGACAAGTTGTAAAAACCCACCACCGGATCCTTGGTGGACGTTGATCCTGCTGCGAGGCAGGACGAAGGAGTACAGCAACAGATGAGCGAAGCACTTCGTCTAGTCATCGCTGGCGGAGGAACTGCCGGCCATATCTCTCCAATGCTGGCGATCGCCGATGCAGTGAAGGCAGAGCATCCAGAAGCCCAGATCACCGCGCTGGGTTCTCCTGGTGGCTTGGAAACCAAGCTGGTACCGGAGGCCGGATACCCGCTGGAGCTCAGTCCCAAGGCACCAATGCCCCGAAGCATCAACGCTGACCTGCTCAAGTTCCCGTTCCGCTTCATCAAGGCGCTGAATAACGCCAAAAAGGTTCTGCGTGCCACCGGCGCCCAAGCAGTGCTCGGCGTGGGCGGCTACGTGTGCACCCCGGCCTACTTGGCAGCCAAGCAGCTCAAGCTGCCAATTTTTGTCCACGAGGCGAACTCAGTTGCCGGCATGGCCAATAAGCTCGGCGCAAAGAATGCAGTCTTCGTCGGCACCACCTTCGCAAACACCGGCTTGCCCGGCGAAGTGCAGGTGGGCATGCCGATGCGATCCAACGTCGCGACCATGGACAAGGCAGCCTTGCGCGACCAAGCCCGCGAATACTTCGGCATCACCGCAGACAAGCCGGTGCTGCTGGTGACCGGTGGTTCTTCGGGAGCGCAGAGCATCAACAACGCCATCGCACAGTCGCTGGAGGAGTTGAACCAAGCCGGAATCCAGACCGTCCACATCACCGGGCGCGGCAAGCAGATGCTCGATGACTCCGGGGAACTATTGGCCCATGAAGGCTACACCCAGCTCGAGTACGTGGATCGGATGGACTTCGCCTACGCTGTGGCAGATCTGATGATCTGCCGTTCGGGTGCGGGCACTGTCTGCGAACTGGCCGTCGCCGGGACCGCATCGGTGCTGGTTCCGTTGCCGATTGGCAATGGCGAACAAAAGCTCAACGCCCGTGAGCTGGTAGCAGCCGGGGGAGCAGTAGTTGTCTCCGACGCGGAATTCACACATTCCTACATCACTGAAAATGTCATCAATCTGTTGACCGATCAGCATAAACTTGAACAGATGAACGAAGCCGCTGCCTCATTGGGGCAGCGCGACGCCGCTCAAATCATGGCGCGACGGATTATTGAAGAAGTTTCAACTCGCCAGCGTGCGGGTCAGGAAGGCTAGAACCATGGCATTGCGAGCCGACGAACTGAACGCCGATCTGGGCAAGGTGCACCTGATGGGTGTAGGCGGGGTTGGCGTATCAGCAGTTGCACGGCTGATGCTCGACTACGGCCTGCAAGTCTCCGGCACTGATGCCAAGGACCTCCCTGTACTCACCGGATTGCGTGAGCGCGGGGCACGGATCCACGTCGGCTACGACGCGGCGAACCTCGGCGATGCGGACACCGTGGTGATCTCCTCGATCATCAAACCCGGAAACCCTGAATACGATGAAGCGGTACGCCGCGGACTGCGCATCTTGCATCGCTCCGAAGGCTTGGAAGCGACTATGCGCGGACATGAGAAGATTGTGGCCATTGCCGGCACCCACGGCAAGACCACCACCACCTCGCTGACCGCGCACATGCTCAAGACCATTGGTACACGGCCCAGCTTTGCAGTCGGCGCGAACATTCCAAGCTTGGGCACCAACGCCGAACTGGGTTCGGGATCCTACTTCGTTGCCGAAGCCGATGAATCTGATGCTTCCTTCTTGAACTATCGTCCGGATGTCATCATCGTGACCAACGTCGAAGCCGACCACCTGGATCATTACGGAACCGCCGACGCGGTCCATCAGGCATTCGTCGATTTCGCCCAGCTCTTGCCAGAAGACGGCCTGCTGATTTGCTGTGCCGATGATGAAGGCGCAAACAACCTTGCACGCAAGATGCGTGCAGCACGTTCGGATATCCGCGTGCAGACCTACGGCTTCAGTGATCACGCCGACCGCCGCCTGTCCCAGGCGCAGGCCACGGAAGATGGCCGCTTCACCGCCACCATCGAATGGGGCAGCGGAGAAAGCCGCATCCTGGATCTGGCCGTCCCCGGACAGCACAACCTGCTCAACGCTGCAGCGGCCCTGGCCGTAGGCATTGACGCTGGCTTGGAGGTCCAGGAAGCACTCGATGCCCTCTCCAGCTTCTCCGGTGCTGCCCGGCGCTTCGAATTCAAGGGTGAAGCAGGCGCAGTACGCGTCTACGATGATTACGCGCATCACCCCACCGAGGTGCAGGCGGCCTTGACCGCTGGTCGCACCGTGGCGGGCAATGGCCGGTTGCATGTAGTCTTCCAGCCACACCTGTTCAGCCGTACCCAGGAGTTCTACCGCCAGTTCGCCCAGGCTCTGTCCCTGGCCGACTCGGTTGCGGTGCTGGATATCTATCCGGCACGTGAAGAGCCTATCGAAGGCGTGAACAGTGAACTGATTGCCTCGCGTATTGAAGTTCCTGCCCAGGTGCTTGCGCCAGCGGCAGCCGTTGCGCATGTGGTGGAGAAAGCTGAACCTGGCGATATCATCATGACCATTGGTGCAGGTGATGTCACGGCTCTGGGGCCAGACATCCTCAAAGCGCTGAGCTAGCTCCTCCCGTCCATCGATCCAGACCGCCGTTGGTGGTCCGCATCCGTCAAGCAAGGTGACCCATGCCCGAAGCAGCAAAAGTCGTCGAACTTCCGGAAAGCCCGGAGAAAAAACGACGTAAGATCCTGATCATCGTCGCGGCCAGCATCGTCATTCTCAGCCTCGCGGCGGTGTTGATCTTGAGCTTCTCGCCGGTAATCGCCGCCAAGAAGATCGAGGTAACCGGCACCAAGCTGGTCAATGCCAAGACTTTGACGGAATCATTGGAGCCGCTCAAGGGCGTTCCGTTGCCTCGGATTTCTGAGTCCAAGGTTCAGGAACTGATCGGCGAGCAGCCGGCAATTGATGAAATCGTCGTGAAGGCGCAGATGCCCAACACTTTGGTCGTGGAGGTGCTCGAAGCAGTGCCGGTTGCCATCTTGATCGAAGGTAAGAAGGAATACCTGGTCTCCGAGACCGGGAAGAAGCTTCGCACCGTGGGAAAGAAGGATAAGGACAAGCTCCCGAAGATTAAGGCCAGTGACGCCACTGCCGATCCGGAGCAGTTCAAGCTGTTGACCGGGATCTTGAGCACGGTTGATGCCAATGTGCTCAAGGAAGTTTCAACGGCGACGCTGTCCCAGGCAGGTTTTGCGGAATTGGCTTTGCCGAAGAAACGCACGTTGATTTGGGGTGACGCTGAAAAATCGGCACTCAAAAACGAAGTGGCGACGATCTTCTTGAAAGAGCTTGAGAAAAAAGGCGAGGGCAAGACAACCATCGACGTCACCAACCCAGAAAACCCTGTGGTCTATTAAGTCGTGACCCTCTGGGCGCGGGAAGACCAATAAGCCAAGAAATTCTGGAAAGATAGTTTTGAATAAGCGACACGCCTAGGCGGTCGTTGCAGAAAGACCATACGGCTCATAGCGTTTCTAATAGCGATAGCTTGACAGATCCTAAACCTTAAGGCTAAAGGCGAAGGCTCTTGGCTGGAGTCGTAAACATGTAGCACATCTAACAAGGGAAGCGGGACGTGGCAGCTCCACAGAATTACCTCGCGGTCATTAAAGTCGTCGGAATCGGCGGTGGCGGTGTAAACGCAGTCAATCGAATGATCGAAGTCGGTCTCAAGGGCGTAGAGTTCATCGCCATTAACACCGATGCTCAGGCTCTGCTTATGAGTGATGCCGACGTCAAACTAGACGTAGGACGCGAACTTACTCGCGGCCTGGGCGCTGGCGCCAACCCTGATGTGGGACGCCAGGCAGCTGAAGATCATGTAGAAGAAATCGAAGACGTCCTGCGCGGCGCCGATATGGTCTTCGTGACCGCAGGCGAAGGCGGCGGTACCGGTACCGGTGGCGCACCAGTCGTGGCACGCATTGCCCGTTCGCTCGGCGCACTGACCATCGGTGTTGTCACCCGTCCATTCACCTTCGAGGGTCGCCGCCGTGCGAACTCCGCCGAGTCGGGCATTGAAGCCCTGCGCGACGAAGTAGACACCCTCATCGTGATTCCGAATGATCGACTGCTGTCGATCTCGGATCGCAACGTATCGGTACTCGACGCATTCCGCCAAGCAGACCAGGTGCTGCTTTCCGGTGTGCAGGGCATTACCGATCTGATCACCACCTCGGGCCTGATCAACCTCGACTTCGCCGACGTGAAGTCCGTGATGCAGGGCGCAGGCTCGGCACTCATGGGTATCGGTTCGGCGCGGGGCGAAGACCGCGCAGTCAAGGCAGCCGAACTGGCTATTGCCTCGCCGCTGCTCGAAGCTTCCATCGATGGCGCCCACGGCGTCCTGCTGTCCATCCAGGGCGGCTCGGACCTCGGCCTGTTCGAAATCAACGAAGCTGCACGCCTCGTGCAGGAAGTTGCCCACCCAGAAGCCAACATCATCTTCGGTGCCGTCATTGACGACGCCCTGGGCGATGAAGCACGCGTAACCGTGATTGCTGCCGGCTTCGACGAGCCAGATGTCACCAGCAAGCCAATGGCGCCGGTTGCAGCAAAGCCAGCTGTATCCTCCCGCCCGGCTGAGCCAGTGCCAGCAAGCGTTCCTGAAACTCCAGCACCAGCTGCCCCTGAAGCTGCTAAGCCAGCTCAGGAACTGCCAGCTGCCGCAGAGCAGAAGAGCTCATTCCAGGATCTTCCAGATGTTGTCGACTCGGACCTGAACGGTTCGAACGATGATCTGGATGTCCCGGACTTCCTGAAGTAAAAACAGCAAGAAGCTGAGCAGTGCTACATTTCGCGTCGAACCTCGATCCGAGCATCCAACTGGCGTTCACATCGCAGGCTGAGGGCAACTTCGCCCTGCATGTGAACGACGATCCCCGCCTGGTAGCGGAGAATCGAGCCAAATTGGAGGACCTGATCGGGGTTCGACGCTTCTGTCTAAACTTCATGAATCAGGTGCACTCCGCCGATGTTCAAGAAGTGAAGCCGGTAGAGCGCACCTCGTGGCTGGAACCAGCTGCGCCCACCTGCGATGGACTGCTGGACCCAACCGGGACCCAGGTCCTGGCCGTGATGGTAGCCGATTGCCTTCCGGTACTCTTTGTTGGACGAAATTCACATTCCGGGAAAACGCTGAGTGCAGCAACGCACGCCGGACGGCGCGGACTGCTTGATGGCATCTTGACTAATACGGTCAAGGCATTGGAAAGCCATGGAGCCGAACAAATCGAAGCCGTTATAGGTCCATCGATTTGCGGTCGTTGCTACGAAGTTCCTGAGCAGATGGCCCAGGAATCCGAAGAGCTGCGCAGTGGCATTCGCACCACCACGCGGTGGGGTAGTGCGGGACTTGATCTTCCTGCATCAGCCGAAGTTGAGCTTCGCGGGCTTGGCGTTGCTGTCAGGCAATCTGGTGTGTGCACACTGGAAGATGAAAGCTACTATTCTTACCGGCGTTCAAGCGATGCAGGACGCTTAGCCGGCCTGATCTGGCCAGCGGCTCAGGGTGCGCGACACACCGCCAGCAATTGATCGAATGAACGATGCCAGCATTATTTTGTGCGGTAGCGTCGAAGTAGCGGAAGCGTGCAATGGGGTTGCATGCAAGGGATAAACGAGGAGAAATATCGTGGCTGACGGACTGCGCAAGGCAATGGTCTATCTCGGCTTGGCGGATGCCGTCGAGCAGGAAGAGACCCAGGCACAAAACTCTGAGCCTAAAACCCAAGTTCGGGTTGTTGAAGACAACGTTCCAAAACGACCTGCCGAAGCCCCTCGCCCTCAGCCTGTTGTGAGGCAGGCTGCGCCGCAAACCCAAGCTAGAGAACCAGAGACGGAATACCGTGCTCCGGTCACCCCTATTAAGCGTGCCCCTTCAGTACGGGATGAGGATTCCGAATTGCGTCAGATTACAACCGTCCACCCTCGTTCTTACAACGATGCCAAGATCATCGGTGAGAACTTCCGTGACGGCATCCCGGTGATTATGAATGTCACCGATATGGGTGAAACCGATGCCAAGCGCCTTGTCGATTTCTCGGCTGGCCTGGTTTTCGCCTTGCATGGCTCCATTGAGCGAGTCACAAACAAAGTCTTCCTGCTTTCGCCAGCGTCTGTTGAGGTCCTCGGAGAAGACCGCAAGCAGTCTGAAGCGCAGGCAACCTTCTTTAACCAGAGCTAAGACACCAGGAGCAAACGCACAAAATGGTGTTCGGGATCATCTATCTCGCGTTAGCAATCCTCCAAATTCTGCTCTTAATGAGAATTGTGTTGGATGTAACGGAAAGCTTTGCTCGCCACTGGCGACCCAAAGGCATCGCATTGATTGTCGCAAGTGCAATCGTGTCGATTACTGATCCTCCGCTGCGCTGGTTGCGTCGGAAGATTAAACCCCTGGATCTTGGCGGAATCCGCCTTGACCTGTCTTTTCTCGTGTTGTTTATCGTTGTCATCATCCTGAAGATAGTGGTAGCCAACCTTGGACACACGACTGGTATCTGATTAGGCTTAACCCGTGCTTCACGGGGATTGTCCTAAGCGGTCAAAAGCTGTAGATTCAAATAATAAGAGACTCGCGCGTAAGCTCGATTTCGTAATAATTGTCCAAATCGTTATATCCTTTAGGAAATGGTGCTCCGACTTCACCGGTCGCGACACTGACAAAAACGGTAAGTGTTTCGCAAGGCAAGACATGGTCGTGCGGAAATGATCCCAGTATTGAGGTGACCCAATGGCCTTGACGCCAGAAGACGTAGTCAATAAGCGGTTTCAGCCGACCAAGTTCCGTGAAGGCTACGACCAAGACGAGGTAGATGACTTCCTCGACGAAATCGTTGTGGAGCTGCGTCGCCTAACCGGTGAGAACGAGGCTTTGCGAAGCCGTCTTGCCGAACTTGGCGAAGATGCTGGTTCGGTATCGAAGGAACAGGCTGTGCCTGCACCTGTATCGGCCGCTCCTGCTACTCCAGCTGCTAAACCAGCCGAGGAGAAGAAGGCAGAAGCTAAGCCTGCAGAGCCGGCAAAGGCAGAAACCCCAGCCGCTAAGCCAGCTGAGGAAAAGAAGGCAGAGGCTAAGCCTGCTGCAGCTGAGAAGGCACCAGCCGCGCCAGCTGCTCCGGCCGCAGCCGCAGCACCAGCTGCTGCTTCTCGCACCGAGTTCGCAGAGTCGGCAGCCAACGTGCTGTCCATGGCTCAGCGGTTGCACGACGAATACGTCGCTGCCGGTGTTGAACAGCGCGACAAGATCATCTCCGAAGCGAAGACCGAAGCTAACACCTTGGTCACCACCGCAGAAGAGAAGAGCCGCAAGACCTTGTCGGCCCTGGAACAGCAGAAGTCTGTTCTGGAGCGCAAGCTCGAGCAGCTGCGTGGCTTCGAACGCGACTACCGTGCTCGCCTGAAGACCTACATCGAAGGACAGCTACGTGACCTTGAGTCCCAGGGTTCGATCGATGCTGGTGCAACCGGCAAGACTAACTAGTCGCTGGCAGTTCAGAACTTGATCTAGCTATCAAGTAAGATCAACGGTGGTGAACGGATAAATTCCGCTCACCACCGTTGACGTTTAAGAGAAGATAATGGGTACCACCGTGGATGAAACTCAATCCGGGAATACAGGCGTGAAGGCGAAGAAATACGCAGGCCTTGGCTTGGTGATCGCGCTGATCGCACTGGTGCTGGACCAAACAGTGAAGATCGTCGTTGAACAGAACATGCGGCTTGGACAATCAATTGAAGTGATCCCCGGATTCTTCAACATCCACTACATCCTGAATCCCGGCGCCGCCTTCTCCATCGGCGAAGACTTCACCATCGTGTTCGCCCTCCTGCAAATAGCGGTAGCGGTCTACGTCATCTACCTCTTGACCCGCAAGATCCTGGTTAGAAGCTGGGTCATTGCCCTGGGTTGCTTGCTCGGCGGTGTGCTGGGCAATGTTGTCGACCGGCTGTTCCGCGAACCCTTCTTCGGGTTCGGGCATGTGGTCGACATGCTGTCGGTCAACCACTTCGCCATTTTCAATGTCGCAGACTCCTTCATCGTCTGCTCCATGATTGCCGTGGCCTACATGCTCATCCGTGGACGCAACCTCGATGGCACCATCGGAGAAGCTGGCGACAAAGACAAGACGGACAACAGCGAAACAGAACCGAACGCATGATCTCGAACGGAACCGCCATTCACGAACTCCTCGTTGACCCAGACGATGCCGGGGCACGCCTGGACGCCTACATCGCACGGGTCCTGCAAATCCCACGCACCTTGGCCTCCAGCCTGTGCAAGGACTCGCAGGTGCAGGTCAACGGGCGAACCATCTCGAAGTCCCTGAGAATCAAGGTGGGGGACCAGCTGGTAGTCACCATCCCGCCGCAGGCAGACCCATTAGAAATTAAGGTTGAGAAAGTGGAAGAGCTGAAGATCATCGCGGACGACGATGACTACGTAGTCATCGATAAGCCCGTGGGCGTAGCAGCCCATCCATCCCCAGGCTGGGTAGGCCCAACGGTCGTTGGAGCGCTGATGGCTGAGGGCTACAACATCACCACCTCCGGCGCTGCTGAACGCCAAGGCATCGTGCACCGCTTGGATGTGGGCACCAGCGGCCTGATGGTTGTGGCGAAAACCGAACGCGCCTACACCGAGCTCAAGCGCGCCTTCAAGGAGCGCACCCCGAAGAAGATCTACCACGCAGTGGTCCAAGGACTGCCTGACCCGCTGCAGGGCACCATCGACGCACCGATTGGACGCCACCCGGGCCACGACTGGAAATTCGCAGTGCTGGATGGTGGCCGAGATTCGGTGACCCATTACAAGGTCATCGAGGCGTTCGGGCGTGCTTCGCTGGTCGAGGTGCACCTGGAAACAGGCCGCACCCACCAGATCCGCGTCCACTTCTCAGCTTTCGGACATCCATGCGTAGGCGACCAGACCTATGGCGCCGATCCCAAGCTGGGGGCCGCACTGGGGCTGACTCGCCAATGGCTGCACGCCAAGCGCCTGGGATTCAGCCACCCGGTCTCCGGACAATGGGTGGAATACGAAAGCGAATATCCTGCCGATCTGGACGGGGCCGTGGAGCTGCTGCGCGAGGGCGGCTACTAAGGATTCAAGGTGCTGCTGGACACGATCCAGCAGCACCTTTGTCGTTATTAACACAGCATCGTGCCCCGGCCAACAAGGCCGCGAAAGACTCGCTAGACTGGTTGGGTGAGTGCTACACGTGACGGTTTTGTCCATCTTCATACCCACACCGAATATTCCATGCTGGACGGTGCTGCACGCCTCGGCGAGCTATTCGCTGAAGCCAACCGGCAGGACATGAAAGCCCTGGCGATTACCGACCATGGCTACCTCTTCGGTGCATTCGACTTTTGGCGCCAAGCCACCGGGGCCGGCGTCAAGCCGATTATCGGCGTCGAAGCCTACGTCACTCCGGGCACGGCCCGTGATGACAAAACCCGTGTGAAATGGCGCACCGACGAATCGCAAAAGGGCGATGACGTTTCCGGTGGCGGCCTCTACAACCACATGACCTTGCTCTCCTATAACAACAAGGGCATGGACAACCTCTTCAAGGGCTCCTCGCGTGCCTCGCTGGACTCGGTGTTCGGCAAGTACCCGCGCTGGGACCGCGAGCTGCTCAACGAGCATCACGAAGGCATCATCGCCACCACCGGCTGCCCCTCGGGCGAAGTGCAGACCAAGCTGCGCCTGGGCCAGTACGATGCTGCCAAGGCCGCCGCGGCAGAACTGCAGGACTTGTTCGGCAAGGAGAACTATTTCTGCGAGATCATGGACCACGGTCTGGAGATCGAACGCCGCATCACCAAGGACCTGCTGCGCCTGGCCAAGGAACTGGACATTCCGCTGGTGGCCACCAACGACTTGCACTACACCCACGAATCCGATGCGAAGGCCCACGAAGCGCTGCTTGCCATCAACTCCGGTTCCACGCTCGATGAGCCGACCTATGACCAGGGTGGCAGCCGTTTCGCCTTCTCCGGTACCGGCTATTACCTCAAGAGCGCACGCGAAATGCGCGAATTGTTCAAGGAACTCCCTGAAGCGTGCGACAACACGCTGGCCATCGCCGACCGGGTGGAAGTTTCCTTCGACACCAACGCGAACTACATGCCGAAGTTCCCTTGCCCGCCAGGCGAGGACGAAACCAGCTGGCTGATCAAGGAAGTCGACAAGGGCCTGCACTACCGTTACCCCAACGGCATTCCCGAAGCTTCGCGCAAGCAGGCGGACTACGAGCTGGACGTCATCATCAAGATGGGCTTCCCGGGCTACTTCTTGGTCGTGGCCGACTTCATCAACTGGTCCAAGGACCACGGCATCCGCGTCGGTCCCGGACGTGGTTCCGGTGCAGGTTCCATGGTTGCCTATGCGATGCGTATTACCGACCTGGACCCGCTGGTCCACGGCCTGATCTTCGAGCGCTTCCTGAACCCGGAACGTGTTTCCATGCCCGACTTCGACGTCGACTTCGATGATCGCCGCCGTTCTGAGGTCATCAGGTATGTGACCGAAAAGTACGGCGATGAGCGCGTATCGATGATCGTGACCTACGGTTCAATCAAGACCAAGCAGGCGTTGAAGGACTCCTCGCGCGTGCTGGGCTACCCATTCAGCATGGGCGAATCGCTCACCAAGGCCCTGCCTCCGGCAGTGATGGCCAAGGACATCCCGCTTAACGACATCGACAACCCGGAATCCAAGCGCTACTCCGAGGCCGGGGACTTCCGCAACCTGGTGGCCAATGACCCTGAAGCAGCGCGCGTCTTCGAGACAGCCAAGGGCCTGGAAGGGCTGAAGCGCCAGTGGGGCGTGCACGCCGCCGGTGTGATCATGAGCTCGGATCCGATTATCGATGTAGTACCGATCATGCGCCGTATCCAGGATGGCCAGGTCATCACCCAGTTCGATTACCCGACCTGTGAAGGCCTGGGGCTGATCAAGATGGACTTCTTGGGGTTGCGCAACCTCACCATCATTTCCGACGCGTTGGAGAACATCGAATACAACACCGGCACCAAAATTGATCTCGAAACCCTGACCATCGAGGACCCCGAGGCCTACAACCTGCTGGCCCGCGGCGACACCCTGGGCGTGTTCCAGCTCGATGGCGGACCGATGCGCTCGCTGCTGAAGATGATGCGCCCGGATAACTTCGAAGACATCTCCGCAGTCATCGCCCTGTACCGCCCGGGTCCCATGGGTGCTAACTCGCACACCAACTACGCGCTGCGCAAGACCGGGTTGCAGGAAGTTACCCCGATCCACCCGGAGCTGGCTGAACCGCTGGCAGAGATCCTGGGCGGCACCTATGGCCTGATCGTTTATCAGGAGCAGGTTATGGCTATTGCGCAGAAGCTGGCCGGCTACTCGCTGGGCCAGGCAGATATTCTGCGCCGCGCCATGGGCAAGAAGAAGAAGTCCGAGCTGGATAAGCAGTTCGCCGGCTTCAAGCAAGGCATGAACGACAACGGCTACTCCGATGCCGCCGTGCAGACCCTGTGGGACATCCTGCTGCCTTTCTCCGACTACGCGTTCAATAAAGCGCACTCCGCGGCTTATGGAGTGGTCTCGTACTGGACCGCCTACCTCAAGGCGCACTACCCGGCCGAATACATGGCCGCACTGCTGACCTCGGTGGGCGATGACAAGGACAAGCTGGCCCTTTACCTGAACGAATGCCGCCATATCGGCATCACCGTGCTGCCTCCAGATGTCAACGAATCGGCGTTGAACTTCACCCCAGTGGGCAAGGACATCCGCTTCGGCATGGGAGCGATCCGCAACGTGGGCACCAACGCGGTGTCCGGCATGGTTGAAGCGCGCGCCGAAAAGGGCAACTACAACGACTTCAACGATTTTTTGGGCAAGGTTCCAGCGGTGGTGTGCAATAAACGCACCATTGAATCGCTGATCAAGGCCGGTGCCTTCGACTCGATGAAGCACCCGCGCCGTGCCCTGGTGGCCATCCATGAAGAAGCCGTCGACTCGGTCATCCAGGTCA
Source organism: Glutamicibacter arilaitensis Re117 (assembly GCF_000197735.1). NCBI lineage: Bacteria > Bacillati > Actinomycetota > Actinomycetes > Micrococcales > Micrococcaceae > Glutamicibacter > Glutamicibacter arilaitensis. Next base: position 2,340,585 of record NC_014550.1, on the reverse strand, counting down.
AGCGCAATGAAGCCGCCAACCAGTTCGACCTGTTCAGCGCGCTGGGAGCCGAAGACTCTTCGGAATCGATGCACGTGGCCATCCCGGACCTGCCGGACTGGGACAAGAAGGAAAAGCTGGCCTACGAGCGCGACATGCTCGGCCTGTACGTTTCGGACCACCCGCTGCAGGGCCTGGGCTCGGCCCTGGACCAGTACGCGGATATGCCGGTCACGCATGTGCTCTCTGATGACGGGCCGCAAGATGGCCACATCATTTCCATCGCAGGCATGATTTCCGGATTGCAGCGGCGCATCGCCAAGAAGAGCGGCAATCCGTATGCACGCTGCGAAATCGAAGATCTTTCGGGCTCGATGGAAGTCATGTTCTTCGGCCAGGCCTACCAGCCGATCGCCGAGATCCTGGCCGATGACCTGATCGTGGTCATCAAGGGCCGGGTGCAGCGCCGCGATGACGGATCGATCACCTTGAATGCCCAGGAAATGATGATCCCGGAAATCTCCGAGGATGCCAACGGGGGCCCGGTGGTCATCGGCATTCCAACGCATAAGGCCACCGAGACCCTGGTGCAGAAGCTCGGTGATGTGCTGCGCACGCACAGCGGCAATACCGAGGTGCGCGTGAAGCTCACCGGCAGCCGCGGCACCTCGCTGATGCGCCTGGGCATGAACTTCCGGGTCAATCCGAATCCGGCATTGTTCGGCGACTTGAAGGTGTTGCTGGGGCCGAACTGCTTGGACGTGTAGCCAACTGGATGCTTGCCTGGATGACCGGAGAAGGTAACTAATAACCCTTCTCCGGTCATCGGCGTTAAACTAGGTGGGTGAGCACTATTCCAGAAATTGAATTCGCAGAACTCGCCACCTTAGATTGGCGCAACGAATCGCTGAGCTACGCACAGCTCAAAGCAAAACTGCCGCGTCCGGAGATGAACTCCCAGACCGCTGCCGAAACGGTGCAGCAGATCATCGATGATGTCCGTGCCCATGGCATGGAAACGCTCAAGGATCTCGCCGCGCGCTTCGACCACGTGCAGCTGGAGCATACCCGTGTGCCACAACATGAGCTGGACCGCGCCCTGGAAGAACTCGATCCGAAGGTTCGCCAGGCGCTGGAAGAATCCATCGACCGCGCCCGCGTCTTCGCCAAGGCCCAGCGCCCACAAGATGCTGAAGCCAGCTACGCCGCCGGCGCCACGGTCACCCAGCGCTGGGTTCCGGTCCGCCGTGTCGGCCTTTACGTACCTGGCGGCCTAGCCGTCTATCCATCTTCGGTGATCATGAACACCGTCCCGGCCCAAGCAGCCGGTGTCAGCTCGCTAGCACTAGCCAGCCCGCCGCAGAAGGAATTCGGCGGACTGCCGCACCCCACTATCCTGGCCGCTGCCAAGCTGCTGGGCATCGAAGAGGTGCACGCCATGGGCGGCGCCCAGGCTGTAGCCGCATTCGCCTACGGCGTGGATATGCCCAATGACGAACGTGGCGGCATTGAACCGGTCGATGTGATTTCCGGTCCGGGCAACATCTTCGTGGCCACCGCCAAGCGCCTGGTCAAAGGCGTGGTGGGCATCGACGCTGAAGCCGGTCCAACCGAAATCGCGATCCTTGCTGATGCCTCGGCTGTGCCGGGCTTTGTTGCCGCCGACATGATTTCGCAGGCCGAGCACGACGCCAATGCGGCAGCGGTGCTTGTTACTGATTCTGCAGAGCTTGCCGCAAGCGTGCGCACGGAACTGGTGGCGCAGGTAGCGGCTACCAAGCACTCGGCCCGCGTCAAGGAAGCCCTGTCCGGTGCTCAGTCGGCGATCATCTTGGTCAAGGATCTGGACCAGGGGATCGAAGTGTGCAACGCCTACGCCGCTGAGCACCTGGAGATCATGGTTGACCAGGCAGAGGCCGCCGCGGCGCGGATCACCGCTGCTGGAGCCATATTCGTAGGTTCCTACGCGCCGGTGTCCTTGGGCGATTACTGTGCAGGATCCAACCACGTGCTGCCAACCAGCGGTACCGCACTGCACGCCTCGGGCTTGAATGTGAATACGTTCTTGAAGGCCATCCAGGTCATCAATTACGACAAGGCCGCCTTGGGTGAGGTTGCCGCTCACGTCATTAATCTTGCCAATGCCGAGGACCTGCCAGCCCACGGTGACGCGGTCGCGGTGCGAAAAGCGCATTAGACGCTAAACTGTTAGGTGACATGAGTTGATTCTTGTCACCGATGGTGAAATGAGAATGCTTCTTAGGCTACAGATGGAGGTGCCGTGAACTGCCCGTATTGCCGCAATGCTGATTCCCGAGTGGTTGATTCCCGAGTGGCCGACGATGGCGTCTCGATCCGCCGTCGACGCCAGTGCACCGCCTGCTCGCGCCGATTTACGACCACCGAAACTGCCAGCCTCAACGTGCTCAAGCAGTCCGGTGCCGTGGAACCGTTCTCACGCAATAAGGTCATCAACGGCGTACGCAAGGCCTGCCAGGGCCGCCCGGTCACCGATCACGACCTGGCTATCTTGGCCCAGGAAGTCGAAGAAGCCGTGCGCACCTCAGGTGCAGCTGAAATTCCAGCGCACCAGGTTGGCCTGGCCATCTTGGAACCGCTTTCGCGACTGGACGAAGTGGCCTACCTGCGCTTTGCCAGTGTCTATCACAACTTCCAGTCTTTGACTGATTTTGAGACGGCCATTGCCCGCCTGCGCGATCGCCGAGGTAGAACCCCGCAGGGAACCCAACGTCCGCTAACCGCCGACTAGCAGTCCCGGCAACCAAAGCAAATGCCCAAAACCTGAAGAGGTTTGGGCATTTGCATCTAACGATTTTGCAGCAGCGGCTAGGGCAGGGTGAGAATTTCTGCGCCGTTGTCGGTGACCAGCAAGGTGTGCTCGAACTGCGCGGTGCGCTTCTTGTCCTTGGTGGTCACAGTCCAGTCGTCGTCCCACATGTCCCACTCGATGGTGCCCAGGGTGAGCATTGGCTCGATGGTGAAGACCATGCCCGGCTCGATCAGGGTGTTGTAGCCAGGAGCCGCATCGTAGTGCGGAATGATCAGGCCCGAGTGGAACGCTTCGCCCACGCCGTGGCCGGTGAAGTCGCGAACCACGCCGTAGCCGAAGCGCTTGGCGTAGGTTTCGATGCTGCGGCCAATCACGTTGATTTCGCGTCCTGGCATAACGGCCTTGATGGCGCGCTTGAGCGAATTCTCGGTGCGTTCCACGAGCAGACGGGACTCTTCATCTACGTCGCCGACCAAGAAGGTGGCGTTGTTATCGCCATGGACGCCGCCGATGTAGGCGGTGATGTCGATGTTGATGATGTCCCCGTCTTCCAGCACCGTGGTGTCGGGGATGCCGTGGCAAATGACCTCGTTCAGCGAGGAGCACAGCGACTTGGGGAATCCGCGGTAGCCCAGGGTCGACGGGTAGGCGTTGTGGTCCATCAGGAACTCGTGGCCGATGCGGTCCAGCTCATTGGTGGTGATTCCGGGTTGGCAGGCCTTGCCGACTTCCTGCAGCGCCTGAGCGGCAATTTTCGAAGCTATGCGGATGCGTTCGATGACTTCCGGGCTTTTGATTTCCGAAGCAGTGTTGGTTGCCGGTTCTTTCTTGCCAACATACTCGGGACGTTCAATATGTTTCGGTACCGGAAGTTCCGGGGATACCGTTCCGGCGGTGAGATTTCCAATAGGTGCAGTCGTTGCAGTAGCCATATTTTTATTCTAGCTTCACGCTACCGCCACTTTGCTCAGAGCTGGCTAAGAGCGCAGGTGGTGTTCCACCTATTTTTCTTCGGTTGGGATACCGTGGAAAGCAACAGCACAATCAGCGACAGAAGGAGTTTCCCATGAGCTCAGTAGGCACCCCGGGCGAGGGACAGTACTGGTACAACGTCTCCACCAAGACCGTGGAGAAAGGCCCGCAGTCCGATTGGTCCCAGTTGCTAGGTCCGTACGACACGGCCGCGGAAGCAGAAACGGCCATGGCCAAGGTGCAGGCGCGCAATGAGGCGTGGGATGAAGCCGAAGAAGACGACGCCTAAGCATTGCCAGCGCCTCTTGGCGCAGCGCAATGAAAAGCACAGTGGTGCGTGACCCAGAAGCTATGCTTCTGGGTCACGCACCACTGTGCGTTCTGGGTTGAACCAGAGGTTATTCCTTGAACTCGTACTCTGCTGACGGGAAGCTGCCGGAAACAACGTCTTGGTGGTACTCGCGCACCGCGTTGCCTACGACCTCACGCAGATCGGCGTATTTTTTCACGAAGCGCGGTGTGCGCCGTCCGCCAAGACCCAGCATGTCCTGCCAAACCAGAACCTGCCCGGTGGTGGAATTTCCGGCACCGATACCGATGGTAGGAACAGCCAACGCGGCATCGATTTCGGCAGCGACCGGGCTTGGAACCATTTCCATCAGGATGCAGAACGCGCCGGCATTCTGCAGGGCCAGGGCGTCTTCCTTCATCTGCTGGACTGCGTCGCCGCGGCCTTGCACTCGGTATCCGCCCAGGGCGTGCTCGGATTGCGGGGTGAAGCCGATATGCCCGATGACTGGAACACCGGCAAGCACCATTGCCTGGACATGTTCTGCGTACTGCGCGGTGCCTTCCATCTTGACCGCGTGGGCATGCCCTTCCTTCATCAGGCGCACCGCAGTGGCCACAGCCTGGGCGGGGGATTGCTCGTAGCTGCCGAAAGGCAGGTCCGCGACGACCATGGCACGCTTGGCGCCATTGGCCACAGCCTTGGTGAAAGTGATCATCTCATCGAGGGTGATCGGCAAGGTGGACTCGTAACCGAGCACGGTGTTGGCAGCGGAGTCGCCAACCAACAGCATCTCGATCCCGGCGGAATCAAAAATTTCAGCCATCATTACGTCATAAGCAGTTAACATCGCGAATTTTTCGCCGTTGTCTTTCGCCTGCTGCAAATGATGAAGTCGGATACGGGACGGGCCTTTTTCGGGATTCCCTGGATATGGTTGTGGCATGAGACGACTTTATCGCACTTGGACAGGGCGATGCTGACCGGTGGGACCGTTCTAAACCGATATAGTGTTGCCACAGGTCAATTTTCTTACCGGTTGTGATCAGCACCGGATATTAGAATCCCAAAGGTGGTGGAAAATGGATCGTCAGCAGGAATTTGTACTGCGCACCATTGAAGAACGCGACGTTCGGTTTGTGCGCATGTGGTTTACTGACGTCGTTGGTTCGCTGAAGTCAGTGGCGTTGGCTCCTGCTGAAGTCGAGGACGCTTTCGAAGAAGGTCTGGGCTTTGACGGCTCATCCATTGACGGGCTTTCCCGGATCTCCGAATCTGACATGCTGCTTCAGCCAGATCCTTCCACCTTCCAGATCCTTCCGTGGCGTGGAGAAGTCGAACCGACTTCCCGCATGTTCTGCGACATCCTCACCCCCGAAGGCCAGCCTTCGAATGCCGATCCGCGCCAGGTGCTCAAGCGCCAGCTGACCGAAGCATCGAATATGGGCTTCACCTGCTACACCCATCCGGAGATCGAATTCTATTTGCTGCAAAACGATCAGCTGGACGCCAATGGGCGCCCTCAGCCGATCGACAACGGCGGCTACTTCGATCACGTGCCAGATGGCGTGGGCCAGGACTTCCGCCGGGCCTCGGTGACCACCTTGGAAGCCTTGGGCATTTCGGTGGAGTTCTCCCATCACGAAACCGGTCCGGGACAAAACGAAATAGATCTGCGCTACGCAGATGCGTTGCAGACCGCCGACAACATCATGACCTTCCGTACCGTCATCAAGGAGATGGCGATGCAGAAGGGCATCCATGCAACCTTCATGCCCAAGCCTTTCAGCGATCAGCCAGGCAGCGGCATGCACACGCACTTCTCCTTGTTCGAAGGCGACGCGAATGCGTTCTTCGAAGCCGGGCGTGAATACCAGCTCTCGGACGTGGCCCGCTCATTCATCGCCGGCATCTTGCACCACGCGCCGGAAATGACTGCCATCACCAACCAGTACGTGAACTCCTACAAGCGCCTGTGGGGCGGCGGTGAAGCGCCAAGCCACCGCTCGTGGGGGCACAACAACCGTTCTGCACTGGTACGCGTACCGCTGTACAAGCCGGGCAAGGGCCAGTCCGCCCGCGTGGAATACCGCGGCATCGACTCGGCAGCCAACCCTTACCTGGCCTACGCAGTCCTGCTGGGTGCCGGGCTCAAGGGCATCCGCGAAGGCTACGAACTCGAAGAGCCCACCGAGGATGATGTCTGGAGCCTGTCCACCGCGGAGCGCCGCGCGTCGGGCCACGTTCCGCTGCCGGGCAGCCTGCATGATGCCTTGCGTGCCATGGAAGAGTCAGAGCTGATGGCCGAAATCCTCGGCGAGCAGGTCTTCAACTCCTTCCTGTCGAACAAGCGCACCGAATGGGAAGAATACCGCCAGGTCATCACCCCGTACGAGCTGAACAAATATTTGGGAATCCTCTAGAGACTTCACCGCGTGAAGCTGCGCGGTGACATGTGGGAGAACACGAAACACCATGCCGGAAGTACCCTCACGAGCACTGATCAACGCTGGCTTCAGCGATATCGAACGGGCCAAGAATTTCCTCCAGGCCGAGGAACTGTCCAAGATAGATCCCAACCTGGTCGTGAGCAAGATGGCGCATGCGCCGGACCCGGACCAGGCCTTGCTGCTGGCCTTGAGGCTGGCTGACCGCCATCCCAAAGTCATCGACATCTTCATGGATCCGGACAGCTGCCAAGGCCTGGGCAGGCTCTTGGGCAGCTCTTCTGCGCTCGGTGAGTTCCTCATCCGCTGCCCCGAGGCGCTGGATATTGTCCGCAAGGCACCTTCCGGTGAATTTGTGCAAGTCTCCGCCGAGCAACTGGTACAGGACCTGCTGGCATCCATCGACGCCACGCAAAGCGACGGCGGGCATTGGGTCTCGGCCTATACCGGAGCTGAAGCTCGCCAGCGCTTGCGTACCGCGTACCGCAAAGCCCTGCTCTCCTTGGCGCACCGGGACTTGGGATCCACCCAACCGCAACGCATACTGCCCAAGGTGGCCGCCGAATTAGCCGACATGGCTGGCGCTGCGTTGGAAGGCGCGTTGGCTATTGCCCGGGCAGAAGCAGCCGAGCAGTACGACGCCGAAGACGTTGACCGGGTGAAGATCACCGTGATCGGCATGGGCAAGTGCGGCGCTCGGGAACTGAACTACATCTCCGACGTCGACGTCATTTACGTCCATGACTCTGCCCCGAGCATTGACGAAGACCTGGCGGCGGCTATTGCCACAGTCATCTGCGGCAATACCGCGCGCGCACTGATGGTGCCAGGCCCAGAACCAATGCTCTGGGAAGTCGATGCGAACCTGCGTCCCGAGGGCAAGGACGGGGCCCTGACCCGCACGCTTTCCTCCCATGAGGCGTACTACCGACGGTGGGCGCATTCGTGGGAATTCCAAGCCTTGCTCAAAGCCCGTGCAATCGCCGGCGATAAGGAACTGGGACGCTCCTACGAGCGGATGGTCGCTCCGCTGGTGTGGTCCAGCTCGGAACGCGAAGGGTTTGTCGAATCCGTCCAGGCCATGCGCCGACGGGTCAGCGACAACATCGATAAGCAAGATGTGGCCTGGCAAATTAAACTGGGCCCCGGCGGATTGCGCGATGTCGAATTCACCGTCCAGCTGCTGCAGCTGGTCCACGGCCGCGTTGATCCGGCCATCCAGGTGCCCACCACCACCTTGGCCATTCAAGCGATGAGCGACATCGGCTATATCGGCCGGGATGACGCCACGAATTTTGATGATTCCTATCGTTTCCTGCGCCTGCTGGAACATCGTATCCAGCTGAGCCAATTGCGCCGGACCCATCTGATGCCCCGAGTGGAAAGCGCTCAGCGTGTGCTGGCACGTGCCATTCGCGGAGCCGGCGACCTTCAGTCGAGCAGCCCGGAGAAGCTGATGCGCCGCTGGAACGAAACCAAGCGCATGGTGCGTTCGCTGCACGAGCGTATTTTCTACCGCCCGCTGCTGGTGAGCAGTTCCAACCTTTCAACCGACGACGTGAAGCTCACCGCGGAATCCGCGCAAGCACGACTGCGTGCGTTGGGCTATCTGGACCCGAAGGCCGCGATGCGCCATATCGAGGCGTTGACTGGCGGAGTCTCACGCAGCGCCTCATTGCAACGGCAGCTCTTACCGGTGCTCTTGGACTGGTTTGCCCGTGGAGTGGATCCGGATGCTGGTCTGCTGGGATTCCGGCGACTGAGCGAAGCACTGGGCAAATCGCATTGGTTCCTGGGCATGCTGCGCGATACCAACGCCGCGGCCGAGCGCCTGAGCCATCTGCTGTCCAATACGCGCTTCCTGACCGATCTGCTGGCCAATGAACCTGCTGCGGCCGCCTGGCTGGGCTCTGACGCCTCCTTGGCGCCACAGACATTCGAAAACCTACTGCAGCAGAACACCTCGATCATTCATCGCGCGAAGCAGCCTGAAGCGGCAATCCGGATGATCCGCATGGTGCGCCGCCGTGAGTTCTTGCGCGTGGCATTGGCTGACGGTGCGCGGCTGCTGACCGTGGATGAAGTCGGTGTAGCGCTGTCGAATATCGATGCGGCCATGGTTGACGGGGTGCTCAAGGTCCTTCTGGCTGCCGATCAGGCCAAGCATGGAGAGCACGCGGTCATTGCAGTCATCGCGATGGGCCGGCAAGGTGGCCGGGAGATCGGCTACGGGTCCGATGCCGATGTCCTCTTCGTGCAGCGTCCGGTGCCAGGAGCCACCGCCCAAGCCGCCCAAGAGCAGGCGCTGCGCGTCGTGACAGATCTGGTGTCGTGGACCGCGAAACCGTTGAAGCCGGCAATTCCAGCCGAGGTGAAACTGAAGGTGGACTCGGACCTGCGCCCCGAAGGGCGCCAGGGAATGCTGGTTCGCTCACTTGATGCCTACGCCACGTATTACCAGCGCTGGGTCGAAGTGTGGGAACGCCAAGCCTTGCAACGCGCACGCCCATTTGCCGGCGACGACCAGCTGGCCGGTGAATTCATGGAATTGATCAAGCCGGTGCGCTACGGCAAGGGTTTGGAAGAGACTGAAATCCGAGAGATCCGCAAGATCAAGGCCCGGGTTGAATCCGAACGCCTGCCGCGCGGTGCTGATCCTAATCGGCATTTGAAGCTCGGGCGCGGTTCGCTCTCAGACATCGAATGGCTGGTGCAGTTCTTCCAGCTGCAATACGCCTGGAAGCATGAATCCCTGCGCACCACCTCGACGCTACAGGCCTTGGAAGAGCTGGCCGCCTTGGAATTGATCAGCCAAGAGGATAGCGAACAGCTGGCAGATACATGGCGGCTTGCCACGCAGATCCGCAGCGCGGAAATCATTACCTCCGGCCGCTCCAGCGACGTGCTGCCCAGCTCGGCGCGCGATATGGAAGCCGTTGCCCGTTGGTGCGGCTACGAACCGCACTTCGGCGCGGAATTGGAAGAAGACTACCTGCGCGCCACCCGCCATGCACGCGCCATCTTCGAAGTGCTGTTCTACGGCTTTGAGGATTAGGCAGCAGCATGACCGTTGAAGCGCTGCTGGTGCGCTCCTGGCGTCCGCTGGCTTCCTCGTGCCGGCCGTGGGAGCGCCGAGTGCTCTTGGGTGCGAGCGCACAGCTGTGGAACGAGGCCAGCGCTGCCTTGCTCAATTGGGAAGTGAAGACCCGTAGCGGATTCAAGATCGATCCGCAGGTGCCCGCTGTTGCCGGCCAGCAACCCGTGATCACCATCGGTGCTGGCCTGCTGCGCGTGGTGGAACCGGTGGAAGTCATGGAAGTCGCAGAAGAAGAACACTGGGTGGGCTTTTCCTACCGGACACTGCCAGGGCACCCCGTCCAGGGCGTGGAAGCTTTCATTCTCGAACGCGTAGGGCAGCTGGTTTTCCTGCGTGTCAGGTCGGTGACCGAACCCTCTGATGTTCCGTCCTGGCGGCGAGTCTTCTGGCTGCTGATCGCGGCTCAGTGGGTCACCCGGTGGCGTTACCTGCGGGCACTCAAGCCCTGATCGGCACCCGGGATTCTTCCGCCCATCCCTGCCAGAGTCCATGATGGGAGACTATGGTGGATCGTGTCACCGTTACGCGTAGTACTAGTGCAGGGGAGTTCCTACGATGTTTGACCCGCAGCTGATGCAGGCGGCCATTGATCAATCCCTCTTGGCCTTGGAAGCTGATGACAGCGGACCATTCGGTGCCGTGGTTGTTCTGGAGGGCAAGGTCATTTCCGCCGCCTGTAACTCGGTGGTCGGTTCGATGGATCCCACGGCGCATGCGGAGATCAATGCCATCCGTGCCGCAGGACAGGTGTTGGGCAGTTTTGACCTGTCCGAGTGCGAGCTGTACACCAGTTGCGAACCGTGTCCCATGTGCTTGGGAGCCATCTATTGGTCCCGCTTCAAGCACGTCTACTTCGCCAATAATCGTGAAGAAGCCGCCGCCATCGGTTTCGATGATGATTTCATTTACAACGAGCTCGAGCTTCCAATGAGCGCGCGGAAAATACCTTTTACCCGAGTTGAGGATTCCGGTGCGATTCGCGCCTTCGAACTTTGGGAAGCGAAGGACGACAAGCAGGAATATTAGCCGTTGCTTAGGGGACCGAGCGCCTACTGCGGCCTTGGTTGCCCGTGCCTCGCTGGCTGAAATAGAAAAGTCCGCACAAGCTTGCCAAGAACAATGTTCTGGCAGCTTGTGCGGACTTTCTGCGTACTACGCGGAAACTTCTCCCGCTAGCTGATTAACAACCGTAGTAGAGCTCGTTCTAAAAGACGCTGAATGACGATTGTTGAAGTGTGCCAGTTTCCGCGAGATTCCGGGATTTTTGTTGTTGGCTGGCAATGGTCAAAAACGACCGAAAACTAACTTTTTGCGGACTGTCTGCGGACTGATAACTATTTGCCTTCGAGCTGGTCATGAATCTTTTGCAGGACTTCGATTTGATACCGAATACGAGACTTGTTCACCTCAGCGAGTGCCGTTCGGCTGCGTGCGAAGCGGTCGTCATTGACGAGGCGTTCCAGGCGCTCGACGTTGCTCTGGGAATTCGTCACGGCGTTCCTGAATAAATTGGACAGGGGAGCGCGTGGCCGCTTAGGTTCATCCGGGGAGTTTCGCACGCGGTGCGCCCGTGTCCGGCATTGTCCTGAGCAATAGCGAGCATCGGAGCGCTTGGCCGCGAATGTCTTGCCGCAAGTGTTACAAGTGACTTCCATGTAACAGATAATGGCATAGATCAGTAAGCGTTACAAGTGAGTCACTTGTAACGCTTAGTGCAATGCTCAAATAAGTGTTACGGGTGAATAATCAGTAACGGATAATGCGAGGTGTCCGGTGTGTCCGATACAGTCACAATAGTTGCCCCGGCTTGCTTCCTTCCTGCCGGGCAACCGGAACCGTTGAGAGGTCTACATGAAAGAAACAGTATTAGCCCTAGTGTTCATGGCGGCTTGCGCGGTCGCGTTCTTCATCCCTAAACCGTGGTGGGTATCGTTCCCTCTAGGTGTCATAGCCCTTGCCGTGGGCGCTACACTCCTTGTTCGGGCGTTGAAAGCGAAGCGCGCATGACCATTCGGTATCTGTCATTGAATCGCGTTGCTCAGCGTTTCGGCATTTCTCCGCATACCGCTAAGAAATATGCGGACGAAGGGCGGTTGCCCGTGCATGACGCGGAAATTGGCGACGCGCCCCGCAATACGCGGGGCTGGTTGCCCGAAACCATCGACACCTGGAACGCTACCCGCCCAGGTCACGGCGGGCGACCGAGGAAAACTAGTTCATAATGTCGCGGATTATCGTTAGACTCGTAGCAACCATCACTTGGAGGAATTGTGTCGCGCTCAACTAAGCGAATCCTAGGGAACATCTCCGTGCTAGTCGTCCTAGTGGCGCTCGTGGCCGTTCTCGTCGTTTCAGCGACAAGCCCGTCACTGTTGAAGAATGACGCGAAGCTGACCGCCGAAGCCAATGCTGGTACGCCGATTGTTCAGGCGATTGCCAAACCTAAGCCGTCGCCCACGCCAAACAAGATCGTTGATCCTGCGCAAGAATGGGCAGACGACATGATAAATCTGCTATTGAACGGCAATTCAAAATCTACGTTCGATGAGTTCAACCCAGAGCTTGCCCACCATTACATCAAGTCGTGGAGCCAGCCAACACAGGGTGTTCTAGCGATCACAGTCAAGGATCAAAGTTGGACTGATTGCGACCTTGAATTACTCGGTGCGAATGTTCTCGACACTGCCGGTTGGGATAATCCGGTTCTGAAATTGGTGGAGGTTTCAGTTGGCGATTCTACGACTCGCGCCGTAGATCGAAACAACAAGTCCGCAATCCATGCTAGTTGCGCGTGACTGAACTTAAATGCAGAAAGCGCCCCACCTCGCAATGAGGATGGGGCCGAGGTGTACCGCATACTTTTCTGATAAATTCGTACGCTCAGCTTGCACTTTGCAGATTGAGCGTATAGAATTAATATCAGAAAGGAGGTACAGGGTGGATCAAATTGGAGCACTCCTAGCAGGACTAGGAATCTTCCTCGGAGGCCTTGCGAGACTGATATCAGCAACCAAGTCCAAGAAGAAGAAAAAGTAAAGGTGAACCCCGGCTGTCCAAACTAGCCGGGGGTCACCCTCCAATCCACTTTGACACATTATGGATAAAACTGGAATCGCGCTTATCGCGATAGCAATCATCGTGTTCTTCTTGCCGGTAGAACCGCTAGTGAAGCTCATGCTGGGAATCGGCGCTCTCATCATTGGCGCTACGGTGCTCATTCGGGCGGTGAAAACAAAGAAATGACTATCCGTTACCTATCACTCAACGGTGTGGCAACGCATCTAGGCATTTCACCACACACTGCGAAGAAATATGCCGACGATGGCCGCCTCCCTGAACCTGATGCGGAAATTGGCGACCCACCCCGCAACATTCGTGGCTGGCTTCCAGAAACTATCGACGCTTGGAACGATTCACGCCCTGGGCACGGCGGGCGACCAAAGAAGTCTGACTCGTAAAGCCAGTTGTCCGCCATTGCCCGTAGACTATTTTTAGACCTTTTGGAGGAAAGCCAATTGAAAACGAAACTTGCTGCCCTTGCTGTAATCGCTTCTCTCGCCCTCGCGGGTTGCTCTGCGGGCAATCAGTCCGCCGATGCCACGCCAAGCCCCACAGCAGCTTCCAGCGCCCAGGCAGTAGCCAGCCCTACGCCTTCGGTGAGCGTCAATTCCGTGGCACTCTCGGCTGCTGATATTGCTAAGAAAAAGCAGGAAGCAATCGATTCGGGCCGCCCAGAATCGGATTGGGATATAAACTGCATCGCATGGGAATGGCCTGAAGCTGATTCTAAAGGTCAAAAATGGGCTAATGATATTGGGATAGAGTGGCTCGAATCCCATGGCGCTAAGTGCCCCGATCAAATCCCATACCCTTACTACTATGTCGATTCGTTCGCTAATGGTACAGACGGTGAACTGGTAATCATCATGGATAATGCCTCGTATGAGAACCCGGAAGTGCTCGCCATGTTAATCATGGATGAACTAGCCGAGGATCATCCCGAGCTTGACAAGATCACGGCTCACACGCGAGACGAAAGGTTCACAGGTACTTACACACGCGCTGATTACGACAGGTCAATTGCCGTCGAAAACGGAACATACATTTATCCCTAAATTTGAGCAACAAAAAATCGCCCCGCCGAATTCGCAATGAACCCGGCGGGGCGATTTTAGATTATCGGCGATTAGTGTTCAAGAACCGCTGCATCTGTGCAACGAACTGCGTAGATGCATCCCCGCCGTGTGGGTATGGATTCGGGTAGACCTTGCCGACCGTCTTGTTAGTGGCGTTAACGGCCCATAGGTAATCCTGAAGGCCGTCTCGGAATGCCTCCCAGGTCATGCTGCCCGCGTTTCCATCAAGTCGGCCTGTGTAGTAGGCGTGCTTGTCGGTATTCGGGTAACCCGTAAAGTATCCTGCCGCGTCATACTTGAGCCACTTCTGCAGCGCAAGCTGGGAATGATAGCCAAAACTTCCATCACATTCGCGGGTGTACCAGCCATGGTCTGCGAGCAAGTGCTGCAACGCGGCCTTCGTTTTCGAGCCGTAATTTCCGTCAAGCAAAAGGTTGTACCAAAGGATAGTAGCCATTTCAGAGGCTCCATTTCTGCCCATTTTTGGGCGTAAAAGAGCCCGCGCCGGTTGACGCGGGCTATGGATGAAACTTTCAGCCTGTTAAATCAGATCGAAAGTTGTTAAACTGGGATTACGTTCTGCTCCCTGTATCGGGTGTTTGAATCCCCGGCGTTATGGGTTAGCGCCGGGGATTCTTTTTGTCGCGAGAAGTCTGCAGCGGTGAGCGCGTCGACATAGTGTCCGGCGTGTCGGCTAGAGTCTGAAGCGTTGCCCCGGCTTGGTTCCGACTTGCCGGGTCACTGAGGGGAACTGAGCTAATTGTTGTAGCTCGGTTCCCCTTACCGTCGAGGCCGTGAGACACGCGAGGCTCGTCAACTGAGGAATTTTCCTCAGTTGTGAGGTTCCCCGCAACTAGTGGACACGTGATCTAGCTCATGCTGCTAGCGTTAGCACGGTCCTATGCTGTTCAACGCGTTCCTGCTGACCGCGAAGCTTCTGCTCAAACTCCACCGGAGGAACCATCCCCAGACTTGAATGCAACCGGCGGCGGTTATAGAAATCCTCGATCCACCAAGCCACCTTCTGCTTGGCGTCCGCCCGGGTAGCCCACCGGTACCGGTCATAGAACTCGGTCTTCAGCGTCGACCAGAATGACTCGCTCATGGCGTTATCCCAGCACACGCCCGTGCGCCCCACGGACTGCAGCAGATCCAGCTCAACAGCCACCTCATGCAGCTGGGCGGAAGTGAACTGCGAGCCGCGGTCCGCGTGGAACACCACCTGACCCGGAATCTTCCCCCGCAGGGTCCTGGCCATGCGCAGGGCCCTTTCCACCAAATCGGTATTCTGCACGCTGTCCAGCGACCAGCCCAGCACCCGGCGGGAGCAGCCATCACGCACAGCGCACAAGTACAGCCAGCCCTCATTGGTACGCAGGTAGGTGATGTCGCTGATCCAGACCTTGTCCAAGGCGCCCTGGTCCCATTGGCGGTGCACGCGATCGGGCAGGTGGTAGGTGTCAACGCCTTGGATCGTGGTCACGGGGGTGAACCTCCTGGGGCTGATCCCTTCGATGCCTTGGCGCAGCATCGAGGCAGCCACGGTCTTGGGATCCGCTGGTGATCCTTCGCGGGCCAGCTGGGCGGCCACCCGAGGGGCTCCGTAGGTCTGGTGGGAGTCGTTGAAGACCTTCGCGACCTTCGCATCTCGCTCCCGTTGCGCGGCAGCCCTTGCGGATGGGCCAGCGGTTTGGCGTTGCTTCCAGGCGTAGTACCCGGATTTCGAGACGTGAAGCAAGGCCGCCATGCGGGTCAAGGCGAACTCATCCTTCAACGCGTGCATCAGTTCGAACCGTTCGACCGATGTTGCTTCGACGCGAAGAAGGAGGCCGCTTTTCCCAGGAAGCGGTTGTCTTCCCGCAGCTCGAAGACTTCCTTGCGCAAGCGTTTGAGTTCTTCGCGTTCGGACTCGTCCAGCGCTCCGGTCGGCTCGCCGTCCAGGCCTCGGCGGGATCGTTCCTTCTTCACCCAGGTGCCCAGTGTCTGCTCGCCGAGGTTCAGTTCCTTGGCGACTGCGCTGATGCTGCGTCCGGTGTCGATGACCAGGCCGGCTGCTTCCCGGCGGTATTCCTCGGTGAAGGACCTGCGTTGCTTTTTCATATTGCTCATTAATGACATCCTCTCAAATACGGGATCGGCTGATCCCGCTTGTTCGGGTGTCCACTAATTCAGGCTAACCCCAGTTTCGGCCTCTGCATTGAGTTCGGCTAGGGCTTCAGCTTCGGCCTTGCGGTATTCGCTGAACTCTTCGCCGTTGGTTGCCTTGTGCCATTCGTTGGCAGTTGGGAACCATAGCGAATGGCCCTGGTCCAGGATTTGTACCCACCATTGCAGGTTGTCGGTGGCAAAGTTGCCTTTGAAGCCGGGCAAGGTCATGTATGCGGCTTCGTCTGTGAAGGCTTCGGGGGTGTAGAGCAGTGCGCGGAGCTGGCAAGCATCATGCAGTTTGTTGGCAATGTGCGCGTTGGCTTCGATTAGCGCGGCGTGTGTGAAGTCCTTTGCGTTCACTGCAGCGTCTAGGCTCCACTGTTTGCCTGGGTGCTTGTCGAGCAATGAAGCAAGATCGGCCAGGGCGGGGAAGAAGAGCTTTTTTCCGATTTGGCGGGTGATGTTGTCGGCGTTGCTGTTGAGTGCCTGGAGGTAGTTTGCGCGGGCAAGCGCCTCGACGCGTTGTTCTAGACCTACGGTGGTCTGGCTCCAGATGACGTGTTGCAATAGGTGCTCTTGCGGGTCTTCTCCCTTGAGGACTGCCTGGGCGGCGTTGTCGAGGTACTGACCGTTGCTTTCGGGGTTAAGTGCGTTGACGCGCTGCTTTGCTGCGATGACCGTTGACGCGAGCCCGTTGAGCAATTCTTGCGGGGCGTCCAGGTTGTGATTCTTCAGCATCCGCGTGATGCTCCGAAGAGTCTGGGGCAACTTGTAGGTGCTGCCAGTGCTTGGGTTGGTATGGCTATTTTCGGTGAGTGCGTAGCGGTTCATTGGGTGTGCTTTCTCGATTGCGGGGGTTACGGTCGGCGCTTCGGTGGTTTCAGTGCTCTTGCCTGTGAAGTCTGGGTTAGTCATGGTTTCCTTGGTGCTGTTGGTGGCTGGACGGCTGAAATCTGGGTTGGTCATTTGTTGGCCTTTCAAAAGGTGTGACGGCTGGTTTCAGCTCGGGCGCTGAAGTAGGGGCTGGGCGTGCGGGACATGCGCTGGGCAACTGACACCATTTGGTCAGGGGTTAGCCCTTCGAGCAGTTCGGTGTCCTTTTCATCGAGGCCGTAGGTATCGGCAATTTCGTATTGGGAGTCTTCTAAGCTTTCTTCGCTCATTGGGTTATTCGCTTTCTGCTGGTGTTGTTTCTAGGGGTGGTTCTTCGGTTCCATCGGCTGCTGTGAGTCGTGGACTGTGCAAGCTGGGTTTGCGCTGAGCTTTTCGCCTTCGGGCTTCGGTTCGGATTACTTCGGCTGGGCTTGGCAGTCGTTCGGCTGCGTCTACAAGCTGATCGGCCAGGGAGAAGCATTCAGCGGGGGTGAGATGTGCAGCGATGCCGGAGAAGCCGAAGAGCACAATTCCGTTGATCCGCTCGCCGCCTCGGGTGTTCCATACGTCCGGATAAATGCGGGAGATGTACGGGCGAAAGTCAGGTTGCATTAGTTGCCTTCCTCAGAGCATTCGTGTTCGAGCATCCGCCGTTCTGCGGAGATTGCTCGCCCAGCCCAGTAGCGCGCTTGCTGCTCCCAGTGCTTGGCGCGTTCCCACAAGACGGCTGCTTGCGTGGGCTCCGGCCAGTGCTCGGATTGCAAAGTCTTATCGGTGTAGACGTAGGCCATGGCGGCTAATCCTCCTGCTCTAGATGGTCGGCAAGACAAGAAATTTCTGTATGGATAGCGTTTGATCGAACGCCTTGGGCGATGTGGTCACCGGCCCGGCGAAGCAACTTGATAACCGCTTCGCGGTCGTATGGGTCAATGGTCATGCTGCTTTTCCTTTGCGGTGTTGTGCGAGGCTTGCGGCTTCAATGACTCGCTGGGTGAGTGAAAGATCAGGATTTGAATCTTCGACGGCGGCGAGCAACTTAGCGCCGTGGTCTTCGAGGGTTAGCAGGTGGTCGAGAGCGGCGGCGTATTGGGCTTGGGTGGAGTTTTGAAAATCATCATCATCTTGGGCAGCAGCAAAATTTTCGTCGCTCCTACTTAACGTTGCGCTGGGAGACGCCGCTGATGATTCCCTAATCTGATTCCCTAAAATGGTTCCCTCTTGATTCCTTAGTGTCGGGTTGAACCGACCTGTTTCGACGTTTGAACCGACCTGTTCTGCATTTGAACCGACCTGTTCTGACGTTTGAACCGACCTGTTCTTGTCAGATTCGCTAGAAACACCTCCACTTGAACCGACCTGTTCGCCTGAATTATCAAGTCCACTTGAACCGACCTGTTCAAGCCAAGTTTCGATAGGCCACTGGTCGGAGTAATCCCACGTTCGGGCATTGCGTTCTTCGTAGTAGGTTTCGGCGAGGCCTTCGGGCGCAGTGAGGCGAAACTCTGAGGTCTTACCCCCGCGCCCAAAGTTGGAGCCGTTGCGCACCTTGTGGATAAGTCCAATGTCGTGCAACGTTTGCATTGCATTGATTACTGCATCTTTGCCGACCCCGGCGCGAAGCCCAATAAGCTTGTTGCCCGGCTTGATGTTGCCCCCGGTCTTCAAATCTGCGAACGTGGCCAGCGTGTAGCCGACTACCTTAGCGCTTGAACGTGGCTTGAACTTGCAACGCCCTAGAATGCGCTCCCAGTCGAAGCGCTCCATAGGAACGAGCGGGCCGAGGGGATGATCAGCGTTCAGGCGTTCCGAGCTGATGGTGATTTCCTTAGCCACTTCGCCCCCTCTCTGTTGTGTCGGTAATGATGGTTCCTCGGTGCTTAGTTGTGTCCTGCGGGCGTGAGGCGGTAGAGCGTGAGCGTGGCCCGCAAGCCTGCTACGCGAGCGCGCTCAACTGCCTTCTCTGCCGGTGCCAGCGATAGATAGACGCGGCGGCGATGCCGGGGTGGCACGTGGACGCCCTGAAGCTTGGGCTGGCATTCGACGACGACGGCATAAACACCGTCCATGGTCGGCAACTCGGCGGGCTCAGCGGGGTTAGTAAACAATCGGTGCTCCTGCGGCCAAAGCGATGATCTGGGGAATACTGACCAGGGCGAGGAAAACGCCGGAGTAAAAGACGGTGCGGACGGCGAACTGAATTGTCTTATACATTGTTTGCCCCGCCGTTCGGGATGAAGCCGAGCGAAGCGTAAGCGTTGAACAATGCTTTGACGTCAATTTCAGTGTCGAGAGCGAAGCGAATGAGCTGGTGAACCGTAGTGCGTTCGGATGCTCCCCAATCAATGAGGCGGGCGTGGAGCTCCGACTCGGGGTGTTTAGGTTCTTCGGGCTCTTCCATGGGCTGAGCGTCGCCCTGGTCGGTGTCGGCGTGCTCAATGAAGCGCGGGAGAATGTGTTCGACCTGCGGGCTGATGCGGTAGAAGCCGACATAACCGAATTCATCTTCAGTAGACGCGACGCGGTAAAAGTCGCCAGTTTCGGTATCGCGCACAATGTCGCCGGGCTTGAAGGTAGAGTTAGACATGAAATCACGTTCTTTCTGGGTGTTGGTTTCGTTGGCCGTAGCGGTGACTTTGGCGAGTCCGCTACGGTCTTTTTCTTTGCCGTCGATCGGTTCAACTAGGAACGGGTCAACGTATTCTTTGCCGCCGTTGCCGGTGCGTACTTCGATTTCATCGCCGAAGTATCCGGGACCGGTCACGGTCATTTCAGCGCCGGTAAAGATGTGCTTCACGCGGTCGCCGGGGTTGAGGTCGGCCATTAGCTGGCGTCCTGATCAAATTGGGCATTTACCCAATCAATAACGTCCTGCTCCCGGTACATCACGCGGCCACCGATAAGCGCCGACTTCGGCCCCTTGCCGCCGATCTGGCGGTAGTAGCGAAGCGTGTTTACTGGGATGCCGGTTGCCTTGGCAACTTCGGCCAACGTCATAAGTGAAGCGAATAAGGTGCTCATGATTCCTCCTAAGAATCCGAAAATTATTCTTGGTACGAATAATTATTAATGAGCGTAGCTGAGGTTGTCAACTCCTGAAGAAGAAATATAATGTTCCTATGACGAATAATGATGATGGGCAGCCGGTAGGGAAGCGCCTGGGCGAAGTAATCAAAGACTTGCGGCGTAGTCATGGGCTCACACAAGCCGAACTAGCGGACTTGCTCACGTTCTGGGGCGCGGAGATGCGAACGAATACGGTGACGAAGTTGGAGCTGGGTAATAGGCCTACGACCATTGCGGAGCTTGAAGCGCTTAGTAACGTCCTGAATATTCACCCTGTCGCGCTGATTGAAATGGTGTTTCCGCGAAATAGGAACAAAGTTGATATTGCAGCATTGCGGGCTGAACTGGACGCAACAAATTTGGAGCTCCGGAAGTATCAGGAACGCATTGCGACCAATCAAGCCGAACTCGCTGAAGACCAGCAGCGGGCTAATAAGCTCATGAGTCACTTAGCGGCGCTCACGGTGAAGTTGCAGGATGCGAGCGAGGAAAAGTCGTGACGCGGCAAACTCGCACGCCGGGCACCACGAATGCGCGCCGCCGTAATCCCTCGGCACGGTTCCCTAAAGGTGGCTGGCTCGGAACATATATCGACCCTGAAGGGCGGGAGAAGGCTAAGACGTTCGCCCGCAAGATTGATGCCCAGGCATGGGCTGAAGGTGAAGCGGCCAAGATTCGAAGCGGCGCGTATATCAGCCCCCAGGATGCCGGTACAACCATGCGTGTTTGGTCTGAGCACTGGCTCAAGGGCTACGAAGTGAATCGGCCTGGCTCGGTGAAGCAAGCCAAGACGCATGTAAAGCGGATCAATGCCGCCTTCGGCGACATGCCGCTGAAAGACATTCGGCCTACGGCGGTTAAGAATTGGCTAGCGGCGTTGAAGAATGAGGGCTTAGCTGATTCCACGATTCATGCGCTCTATCGGCGGTTGGCTCACATGCTTTCGGATGCCGTGGAAGACGGCCTACTGGTGCGGACGCCTATTAGCCGTAAGATCGCGCCACCTGCGGGCAAGCAACGCCCCTACGTGGCCACCGAGGCGCAAGTGTGGGCGCTCTATGATGCGATGCCGGACGGCATGAAAAACGTCATCCTATTAGGTGCGTTTGCCGGTCTGCGAGTCTCAGAAATTGCAGCGTTGCGAGTGCAGGACGTGGACGCCCTGCGAGGCTACATTAGCCCGGTTATTCAGTATCCGGGCGTGCCCTTGAAAACTGAAGAATCAAAAAATCATATCCCGATTCCTCGAGAACTTGCGTTCGAGCTGAATAAGAATCCGGCGAAGTGGGGTAGCGAAACTTTCGTGACCCTGGAGAATGGCCGGGCTGCAGCTCCGTACACTATCGAAGCGCGGTTCAGGACTGCCCGCGCTACCGTCGAGGGTTTGCCTGAAAATTTCCGTATCCATGACTTGCGTCATTTCTTCGCGTCATTCTTGATTGCGTCCGGGGAAGATGTGAAGAAGGTGCAAGCGGCCATGCGTCACGCTTCAGCGAAGACAACTCTGGACGTTTACGGTCACTTGATGGAAGACGCAAAAGAGTCCACACGCGCCGCCGTGAGCAATGCTCTGGCAACTCGTGCGGACTCTCTGCGGACTAAACGGGCTTGACCCACGTTATCTAGCTAGCAACCGTAGTAGAGCTCGAACTCGTATGGGTTAGGGCGCAGGCTCAGTGGTCGGATTTCGTATTCACGCTTGTACTCAATCCAAGTCTGGATCAGGTCTTCGGTGAAGACACCGCCTTCGAGCAGGAACTCGTGGTCGGCTTCCAGAGCCTTCAGAGCATCTTCGAGGCTTTCAGGAGCGCGCTGGATATCCTTGGCCTCTTCGGCAGGAAGCTCGTAGAGATCCTTGTCGATTGGCTCTGCTGGTTCGATGCGGTTCTTGATGCCGTCCAGGCCAGCCATCAGCTGAGCTGCGAATGCCAGGTATGGGTTCGAGGAGGCATCTGGAGCGCGGAACTCGATGCGCTTGGCCTTAGGGTTCGAACCGGTGATTGGGATACGGATACCGGCAGAGCGGTTGCCCTGCGAGTAAACCATGTTCACTGGAGCTTCGTAGCCCTTGACCAGGCGGCGGTAGGAGTTCACGGTTGGGTTGGTGAACGCGAGCACTGCATCAGCGTGCTTCAGCAGGCCACCGATGTACCAGCGAGCGGTATCGGACAGGCCAGCGTAGCCTTTTTCGTCGTAGAACAGTGGTTCGCCGTTGGCCCACAGCGACTGGTGCACGTGCATGCCCGAGCCGTTGTCGCCGAAGACTGGCTTCGGCATGAAGGTTGCGGACTTGCCCCATGCATCAGCGACGTTCTTCACGATGTACTTGAAGAGCATCAGTTGATCGGCCGAGTGAACCATGGTGTTGAACTTGTAGTTGATTTCAGCCTGGCCAGCTGCGCCGACCTCGTGGTGGCTGCGCTCAACTTCGAGGCCTGCCTTGTCCAACTCAACGCAGATGGCGTCGCGCAGGTCAGCCTGCTTGTCAGTTGGAGCCACTGGGAAGTAGCCGCCCTTGAATGGGGTCTTGTAACCCTGGTTGCCGCCCTCTTCCTTGCGGCCGGTGTTCCAAGGTGCCTCGTCGGAATCGATCGAGTAGAACGCGCCCTGTGGCTTGGATTCGTAGCGAACGTCTTCGAAGATGAAGAATTCTGCTTCTGGAGCGAAGAACGCGGTATCAGCGATACCGGTGGACTCCAAGTATGCTTCTGCGCGTTCTGCAACACCACGTGGGTCGCGGTGGTATGGCTCACCGGTGCGTGGATTGATGATCGAGAAGTTGAACGCCAGAGTCTTTTCCAGACGGAACGGATCGATGAAACCAGTGGTTACATCTGGGATCAGCTGCATGTCGGAATCAGAGATGCCGGCGAAGCCGCGGATGGAGGAACCATCGAAAAGCTGGCCGTTGACGAAGAAGTCGGCATCCACGGACTTGGCTGGCACGTTGAAGTGCTGCTGTACACCGGGTAGGTCGGTGAAACGGATATCGACGAACTTGATGTCCTCTTCGGCAATATATGCCAAGACTTCTTCTGGACTGGTAAACATGTGCAGGTTACTCCCTGGTGAGATATAAGGTTTGGTAAACGGAACTTGTAGCCAGAACTATCCGGCTGGTTCTCTTGCTTACGAATCAATCCTACCTACAATCCATTTCTGAATGGTGTCTCTATTGTTTCCAGCCTGTTACAAGTGGAAAATCCGGGCGTGTCGAATCGCCCTGATCTGCACTAATAGCGACCTGTAACAATGTGACTTGGTTAGTTGTTGGTTCAATCTCGTTATGACAGTGGCGCACAGGATCGCTGGATAGACTGTCCTAGTGGAAAGAAAAGACTTCAGCTCGTGGCTTGAAGGGCCGCCGCAGCACAATACGCAAGAATGGCCTGGGCAAGATATGGGGCGTCCTGAGAAGGGCCCCGGATCAATTGCCAGATTCCCTCGACGGGTTGGCGCGCTGCTCTTGGACTGGGGCCTATCGATGCTGTTGAGCTGGTGGCTGTTTGACAGCCATGATCTGGCTACATTGAGCCTATTCTGCGCAGGACAGATCATCGGAGTCGGGTTTACCGGTCACACCATCGGGCATCGAACCTTCGGACTGCAGGTCCAGGCCCTGGACGGAACAGCAATTAAGCCACTGCAGGGTTTGATTCGATCATTGCTGCTGTGCCTGGCCATACCAGCGTTCATCACCGACAAGGACCAGCGCGGACTGCATGACCGCCTGCCCAAGACCATTCTGGTGAACATCACCTAGGAATAACGCTAGAAGGCAATAAAGAAGCCGCCACGGGAATTCCCGTTGCGGCTTCTTTATTGTTCGTCTTTAGCGTCCGCGGGTTGCGCGGCGGTTTGGACGGACGCGGTTTGGATCTACACCCTTAGGGATAGGCAGACGGTTTGCGGTCAGCGTGCTCAGACGCTTGTCGACTGCACTGACTTCCAACTTCGTGATTGACTTTGGAAGCTTCTTCATCTTCTTGCCGACCTCAGCCAAGGGGGTCTGGTCTTCATCGGGACCAGCGTTGATCACGTGTACGGGAACGTTCGGCAGCACCCGGGCAATGCGCTTGCGCTCGGAAGCAGCCAGTTCGCGGACTCGCGACTTCGGCCCTTCGGTGACCAGGACAATGCCAGGGCGTCCGATGCCCAGGAATACCAGATCCTGGTGACGGTTGTAGGCAACTGGCTCCTGCTTCAGGATCCAGCCGCGACGCAGCACGCTCATGGCAGCGCCAGCAGCCCCGGGACGTCCTTCAAGCTGCGAGAACGCGGCTTTTTCGGCGCGGCGGGACATGATGAACATTGCGGCAAGCAACGCCAGTGGAATCGCGATGATCAACATCGTGATCCAGTTATTGATCAAGAAGCCGATGACCAAGCAGACAGCAATAACGGCCAAGGCGGCCAATGCCATCCACCACACGACCATAGGGTCGTTGCGGCGAGTCATCTGGAAGACCTGGCCGATTTGCTTCAGGCGGCCTGGTTCTTTGTTCTTCTTCTCAGCTTTTGGTTTACGCGAAAACAAGCCACGCTTAGGCGCGCCTGCGTCGTTGTCGGAGTTTTTGGCCATAGTGCCTTAATTCTACGCGATGAAGTTGATAGATCTAAGCCGAGCGAGGACGAACATGACTTTTTCAGTCCGATTGTCCGTTCATGCGGTGGCGAAAGGCCCCGGAGCGTGCCAATGACGTTAGTCAAAAGCTCCGGAGCCTGACGTGCTTGAAAGTTTTTCGGATCAAACTACCTGATCAGCGAGGCAGCTTCCTGGCGGGTATTGCCCGAGGATTCGATGTGTGCCAGTGCCTCAGGTATTTCGCGGCCCTTCTTGCGCATGGCTCCAGCCCACAAGCGCCCTGCGCGGTAGGAAGAACGTACCAAAGGACCGGACATGACCCCGGCGAAGCCGATTTCTTCGGCTTCCTGCTGCAGTTCCACGAACTCCTGCGGGGTGACCCAACGGTCAACTGGCAGGTGCAAGTCGGTGGGGCGCAGGTACTGGGTCAGGGTCAGCAGGTCACAACCGGCTTCGTGCAGATCGCGCATGGCCTCGGAAATTTCTTCGCGAGTTTCGCCCATACCCAAGATCAGGTTCGACTTGGTGATCAGGCCACGATTGCGGCCATGGGTGATGACATCCATGGAGCGCTGGTAGCGGAAGGCCGGACGGATGCGCTTGAAGATACGCGGCACGGTCTCCACATTGTGGGCGTAGACCTCAGGGGCCGAGTCGCAGATCGCATCCAGGTTCTCCGGCTTCCCGGTGAAGTCAGGAATCAGCAGTTCCACACCGGTGCTCGGGTTCATCTTGTGGATCTGGCGCACGGTTTCTGCGTACAGCCAGACGCCCTCATCTTCGAGGTCGTCGCGGGCCACGCCGGTAACGGTGGCGTAGCGCAGATCCATCTTCTTCACGCTCATCGCGACCTTGAAAGGCTCCGAGCGGTCAATCGGTGCTGGCTTGCCGGTGGCGATCTGGCAGAAATCGCAACGGCGGGTGCACTCGGAACCACCGATGAGGAACGATGCCTCACGGTCTTCCCAGCACTCGAAAATATTCGGGCAGCCTGCTTCTTCGCAGACGGTGTGCAGGCCTTCGGACTGCACGAGGTTCTTCAAACCTACGTATTCAGGGCCGATGTTCAACTTGGCCTTGATCCAGTCCGGCTTACGCTCCACCGGGACTGCAGCGTTTCGCTTTTCTACGCGCAGCATACGACGGCCTTCTGGTTCGACACTCATTAACAGCTCTTTCTATGGGGAGGGCGTGACTGTCTAAACGACTTGTGGGGTGAGCAGACGCTCAATTTCGGCTTGCACGCGGTCCACGACGTCTTCGGGGCGGACTGTACGGCCAAGTTCTTCAGAAATGGTGGTGACACCGGCATCGGAGATACCGCAGGGGATGATCTGGTCGTACGCAGAAAGTTCATTCGAGCAGTTCAGCGCGAAGCCATGCATGGTCACGCCGTGGTTGATGCGGATTCCGATGGCCGCAATTTTGCGGTCCTGGGCGCCATCTTTGCCAGGAACCCAGACTCCGGAGCGGCCCTTGATCTGTGTGGTGGGGATTCCCAACTCGCTGACCACGTTTATCAGTGCTTCTTCCAAAGTCTCCACGTACAGGCGGATGGCGCTGATTTTGCGTAGTTTGACGATGGGATAGCCAATCAGCTGTCCCGGTCCATGCCACGTCAGCTTTCCACCACGGTCAACATCGACCACGGGGGTTCCGTCCAGCGGGAGGTCTTCAGGTTCAGTTCTCTTGCCAGCGGTGTATACCGCTTCGTGCTCCAGGAACAGGACTTTTGGGGTTTGTGTGTCCGCGGCTACCGCATCATGCAGCTGGACTTGGTAATCCCAAGCTTCCATGTAGGGCACAAATTTTGAGCCTAGTCCGACTCGTTCGAATTCGATCGCCATGACGGTTAGCCTACGCTCTTGAACGATCGGTCGCTAATTCAGTTGCCATGCCCGCACCTGTGGATATCCAGCTTGCAATTCTTGATTTTCGGATACAACGGACACATGGATGAATCAACGAATGTTCTGGCCTGGCCCACAAGCCCCGGGCACATTACGGTCAAGCCCCTAAGTGCCAAGTCACCATGCAAAGTTTGGCTGATCCGGAGGGAAAGCGACCAGTCGTATCTAACCCTTAAACTTAGCCTAACTATCGAAAACGTTGTTTCAATGCGGCAAGAACAGATCACGCAATCGAGGAAATATGTCGTCGATTTTTACGGGCTCTTCAGGATTGAGGGTGTAAACGCCGTCTAAACCCACCGGTCTCCAACAACGACCGGGCGATATAGTGCGCCAGATTCTTGAACCCCAACGCGATACCTCGCAGATGCTCCAACCTGCCATTCAAAGCCTCGGTAGGACCATTCGAACTACCAATATGATCAAAGTACGCGAGAATGTCCGTCTTCCTCCTGCGCAGGGTGCCGCCGAGCTTTTTCAGCTCCGGCAACCCTTTCGGTACCTTCGTGCCAACTTCGTTGATCAGTTGCTCCAAGGCCCACCGTCCGACCTCGGGCTTCGGTTGCCGGTAGGCATCCACCATCTTCTGATACACGCTCCAGACCAATTGAACCGGCTCATACTCCGGCTCCTTGAACAGGTCTTCAAGCTTGGTCTTCTGCTTTTCCGTAGCCAAGGATAGTCCCGTGGTCAGCGTTCGCCTGCACTTGTAAAGCGGGTCATCCTTGCGTCCTCGACGCCCATGTTGCTCACGTTGAATCCGTTGCCGGGTCTGGTCCAGCGCCTCGGAACCTAGTTTGACTACATGGAATGGATCCAACACCTCCACCGCGTGGGGTAGCTCCTCGACGGCAGCTGTTTTGAAGCCGGTGAAACCGTCCATTGCGACGACTTCAATGCCCTGTTTCCATTGTTCTTCTTGATCAGCCAGCCAGGTTTTGAATACAGCTTTGGATCTTCCAGGGACCATGTCGATCAGTCGTGCGGTACCGGTGCCGTCACGCACCGCGGTGAGGTCCACAATCACGGTGACGTATTTGTCGCCGGTTCGGGTATGCCGCCAAACATGTTCATCGACTCCCAGCACTTTGACCCCGTCGAAGCGGGTTGGATCATCAATCAGTAAGCGTTGACCTTCAGCCAGCACAGCCTCATTGGCGGTATTCCAGGTGACGCCGAGGCCTTCGGCAATTCGGGAGACTGACAAGTGGTGGCAGACCAGTCCAACCAGCGCCCAGCGTAGCCCGGTCCTGCTGATTTTCTGGCGTGGCGCTACTGCTTGGGACAGCTCTTCACGCCAGACTCGTTGGCAATTGGCGCAACGGTAGCGGCGGTGTTTGATGACTAGGACAGTGGGACGCCAGCCCAATGGTTCGTGGGCGAGGCGGCGGGTGACGGTATCGCGTGGAATGCCTGCTGCTCCGCAGGTTTGGCACCAAGGGATCGGGTTGGTGACGTGGCAGAGGATTTCGGCTTTCGCTGCGCTCAGGTGTTGCCCGATTGCGGTCAGTCCCAAGCCGTCAAGATTGGTGAAAGTGGTGAGGTCTGGTGCGGTGAAGGTAGGATTGAGCAACGTCGAGGTCTTTCGAAAATGGCTAGTGTAGTAACTTCCATTCTTCTGGAAGACCTCGACTTTTTCGTGCTCGGCGACATGCCCGGGAATCGGGGTGTTGGTTTCAGGTGGTTACACTCTTATTCCTGAAGAGCCTTTTTACGGGACTTTAATGACGCAATTGGGCGAAGGGCTGATTATGGAATATTGCCCCGGAGGCAGCTTGGCCGAGTTGGTAGCCAACCGTAGCGCTTTTGCCCTGGGGGAGTGCGTGACCGCTCTGGCGCCCATCGCCCAAACCCTGTCGGTGATGCATGCGCAAGGCCAACGCCACGGGGATCTGTCGCCAGCCAATATCCTGCTCACGGCCAAGGGAATGCCGAAAATTATCGATTTCCAGGAATCGGCTTCGGATCAGCAGGTACTGAGTGGTTCTGGCACGCCGGGGTTCATGGCCCCTGAAATGCAGGCCGGAACACGCGAGGGGCAAACCGGCGAGCAGGACGTATTTTCCTTGGGTGCCTGCCTGTGGTTTCTGCTTTCTGGGCGCGTTCCTGAAGAAGAACTGATGCGTCCGCCAGCTAGCGTGATGTTCCCTGGACTTCCAACGATTATCCACGAATTGCTGATTGACTCATTGAATCCGGATCCACAAGCAAGGCCCACCGCGGACCAGTTTGCACGCACCCTGTTCGCCAGCTGCCCAGCAGAACCAATTCGATGGGAAGGTCATATAGCCGCCGAAGCCACACATCTGATGGAAACAATTCACCCGGCTAACGAGCAGCACGCTGCACGCAATCGCCTCAAGCACCGAAAGGATCCAGCCGCCAGTAAAGGTTCTGCGGTGAGCCACGAAGCTTGGCAAATACACCGCCTGCGAAGAACTCCCGGGGCCGTGAAATTAGCAGGGACCGGTGTCCTGGGGCTTGCAGTTATTCTTGGCAGCTTTCTAGGAGTCAACCATTTTCGGGCGGCACTAGCCACTGAAACCAGTGCCACGCCAGCGCCGGCACCCGCGGCACCGAGCTGCAGAATCGAAGATGGTGCCCAAATGCCGGCCTGTGCGCTGAATCAAGACACAGTGATCTCAGCATTCTTGGCGCTCACTGGTGAACGCGATGACGCGATGGGCAAGCTTGCAGGGGAGAAGCTCAAAGGGCTGTATGCCGAAGGTGCTGAGCAGCTGCAACGGGATCTGGAAACCATTGCACAGTTGCAGAAGATGGGACTCGGAATTGATCACTTGCGCACGAAGCTTGAAGATGTCTCAATCACCGCGCGTGGGCAAGGGGATTCGGTCATCCTTTCCGCGACCTCAACCCAGAGCGAATACCGCTATGTAGATGCTCACGGGGAAACTATCCATACGGTCCAGGCCGCGCCACCACAGCGTATCGAAGTGGAACTGGTACTAGTTCAGGAGCAATGGAAGATCGGGAAGGTATTGCGTCGTTAAATGCCAAGCGGCGGGAGTGGTAATCAAAGCTTGCTCAAAGCCTTTGAATACCACTCCCGCCGATGAAGTTCTAGGAATTAGCTCCAGAGTACGGCGATCGCGATGTTGATCAGCGCCAAGCCGCCTACTGCGTGGGCGATGCCGGTAGGAACTTCCTCGCCGTTCTTCAACTTCTTACGGCCAAGGAAGGCAGCGACCAAGATGACGATTGCAATGACGGTCTTGATGCCGATCTTCATGTGGTTTGGCGAACCGTCGCCAGCTTCGATAATGCCGACCATGGCCAGACCCGTTACCAGCTGAACGATAGCTCCGTACCACTGCCATACCGAGACAGTTGGAGTCTTGAAATTAGCTAGCCAGCCACCGAAAATAGCGGCTGCACCCAAGATATGCACGAAAATCAGTACTGAAAGAAGAATAGTCATGGAACTAGCCTAATCTATTTTCGACTGATCGTAGAAAACGCAGAATCGCCCCTGTCGAATCAACGACAGGGGCGATTATCTACCTAAGCTACGAAAGCAAAAGCTGGTTCTTTACAGTCCCAGTTCGCCTTCGAAAGCGCCACCCTCAAGGCGAGCCTTGACGGTCTGCAGGAAGCGACCTGCATCGGCGCCATCAACCAGACGGTGATCGTAGGTCAGGCACAGGTACATCATGTGGCGGATGGCAATCGAATCATTGCCCTCTGCATCGGTAACGACCATTGGACGCTTCACGATCGCACCGGTGCCCAGAATTGCGACCTGTGGCTGGTTGATGATCGGGGTATCGAACAGTGCGCCAACCGAACCGATGTTGGTGATCGAGAAGGTGCCACCGGACAGCTCGTCTGGACCAATTTTGTTGGTACGGGTGCGGTTTGCCACGTCAGCAATGCGCGAAGCCATGCCAGCCAGGTTCAGATCGCCAGCGTTCGATACAACAGGAACCAGCAGGCCCTTGTCGGTATCGACTGCAAATGCCAGGTGCTCGGCATTGTGGTAAGTGATCTTCTGGGTCTCTTCGTTGTACTCAGCGTTCAACTTAGGGTGTGCCTTCAGGCCTTCGGCAACAGCCTTGGCGATGAATGGCAGGTATGTCAGGTTCACACCGTTGGTGGCCTTGAAGTTGGCCTTGGCCGAAGCGCGCAGCTTCACGATACGGGTCATATCGATCTCGTGGACCTGGGTCAGCTGAGTCGAAACGTCCAGCGACTCGCGCATGCGGCGAGCGATAACCTGGCGGATACGTGGAGCCTTTTCCTCGGTGCCGCGCAGCGAGGAAACCTCAACGGAAGGAGCAGCTGGCTTGGCAGCAGCAGGAGCAGCAGTCGGCGCAGAAGTTTCCTGAGCAGCTACAGCGTCCAGAACATCCTGCTTGCGGATGCGACCGCCAACGCCGGTACCCTTCACCGAAGCGATATCGATGTTGTTCTGGTTAGCCAAGCGGCGTACCAGTGGGGTGACGTAGCCGGACTCGTTGTTCGCTTCAGAGGCTGGAGCGGCTGGAGCGGCAGGAGCTTCTGCCTTAGCTGGAGCTGGAGCAGCAGCTGGTGCTTCTTCCTTGGCTGGCGCTGCGTTAGCGGAACCGATTACAGCAAGAACGGCGCCAACTTCAGCGGTCTCGTCTTCTGGAACGCGGATTTCCAGCAAGGTACCAGCAACTGGGGAAGGAACTTCGGTGTCAACCTTGTCGGTCGAAACCTCAAGCAGTGGCTCGTCGACGGAAACTTCTTCGCCAACTTCCTTCAACCAACGGGTGACGGTACCTTCGGTAACCGACTCGCCCAGAGCTGGAAGGGTAACTTCGGTGCCCGATGCAGCGCCGTCAGCCGGTGCGGCAGCAGGAGCTTCTTCAGCAGCTGGAGCAGCAGGAGCTTCCTCAGCAGCCGGAGCAGCAGGTGCCTCTTCAGCAGCCGGTGCTTCTTCAGCAGCTGGTGCGGACTCGCCGGAGCCGGAACCGTCGCCAATGCGAACCAGAGGGGCGCCAACTTCTGCGTCCTCGTCTTCTGCTACGAAGATTTCCTCAATGATGCCAGCAACCGGCGAAGGAACTTCAGTGTCTACCTTGTCAGTGGATACTTCCACCAACGGCTCGTCTACCTCTACACGGTCGCCGACCTGCTTCAGCCAGCGGGTTACCGTACCTTCGGTAACGCTTTCACCCAGTGCGGGTAGGTTTACGGTTTCAGACATCGTCCCGTATCTCCTTGTTTTATAAAGCTTGAAAAATGGTGGGAGGCGTTGCCTCCGAGCCTAGTGCATCCAGGCAGCGCGTAGTCAGAACGCGCTGCCTGGATGTACTAAAACATGATTAACCGTGCAACGGTGCGCCGGCCAGAGCCATCGCGGCCTCGCCGATCGATTCGTTCTGGGTTGGGTGTGCGTGGATCAGCTGCGATACGTCCTCTGGGTATGCTTCCCAGTTAACGATCAGCTGTGCTTCACCGATCTGCTCACCAATGCGGCCGCCGATGCCGTGAACGCCAACGATTGGGCCGTTCTTGACGCGAACCATCTTGATGATGCCGCTGGTGCCCAGGATCGAGGACTTGCCGTTACCAGCCAAGTTGTACTCGGTGGTTTCGATCTGGTCAGCACCGAACTTCTCCTTGGCCTTTGGCTCGGAGTAGCCCACCGAAGCGATCTCTGGCTCGCAGAAGGTCACCTTCGGGATGTTGATGTCCTCAACGATGGTTGGCTTCAGACCGTGGATTTCCTCAGCTACGAAGCGACCGTGCTGGTAACCGCGGTGTGCAAGCTGTACGCCTGGGACGATGTCGCCAATTGCGTAGATGTTGCCAACGCCGGTGTGCAGACGCTCGTTGGTGATAACGAAGCCGCGATCGATGGTGATGCCCTGCTCCTCGAAGCCAAGACCCTCGGTGACCGGACCGCGGCCTACTGCAACCAAGACGATCTCTGCTTCCAGAACCTTGCCATCAGCCAGCGAGACCTTGGCGCCGTTGGCATCCTGCTCGACCTTTTCGAAGAAGACACCGGTGTTGAACTTGATGCCGCGCTTCTTGAAAGCACGCTCCAGGTTCTTGATGATGGCTGGATCTTCGTTTGGAACCAGCGAAGGCAGGCCCTCAACGATGGTGACGTCGACGCCGAAGGACTTCCATACGGAAGCGAATTCGACACCAATCACGCCGCCGCCAAGAACGATAGCGCTCTTAGGCAGGTCTTCCATGTTCAGTGCTTCGGTGCTGGTCAATACGCGGCCGCCGATTTCCAGACCCATGGTCTTGGAAGTGGAGCCGGTAGCCAAGATGATGTACTTGCCCTTGTAGACGGTGCCATCGACATCGATGGAGTCCTGGGAAACCAGTCGGCCGTTACCGGTGATAACGTTGACCTTCTTCATCTTCAGCAAGCCCTGCAGGCCCTTGTACTTTCCAGCAACGATGCCTTCCTTGTACTTGCGAACGCCAGCCAGGTCGATCGACTCCAGCGAGGAGTTGATGCCGTACTTGGCACCCTCGCGAGCGTTCTCGGCCAGCTCTGCTGCGTGCAGGTAAGCCTTGGTTGGGATGCAGCCGGTGTGCAGGCAAGTGCCGCCCAGCTTTTCCTTCTCGATCAATCCAACGGTGTAGCCCAGCTGGATGGCGCGCAAGGCTGCCGAGTATCCAGCGGATCCGCCGCCGAGGATGAGGACATCAAATTCTTGCGTTGCTGCCGAATCGGCCACGTGAACGCTCCCTCGTATTCGCTTAGTGAGGCCGGCTTAGGCCGACCAGGGGATCGGGTGTGGACCTTTGAGGAGCGTGACACAAGCGGGCGCGCACCTTTGATCCACGGTGATGTTTCAAAACTTACCTTAGTACCGTCTGCCGGTTACAGTCACCTTCGCGGCAGTAAAAGTCAGGTATGTCTCTTATTTTAAACCGCATCCCGGCATCGAACTGGTGAATTAGCCGATGCCGGGATGAGTTTGGCGACACAAAGGCGGTAATCGCCTTTGCAACTATTTTGCTACTTGGCGGCAGCTAGATGCTCTGCGTAGGCAACCAGGGTACGTACCTGGGAGCCGGTGCCATTCTTCGGGGTGTAGCCCCAAGCGCTGCCTTCATTGAACGCCGGGCCGGCAAAGTCAATGTGAGCCCAAGGGATCTTCTTGCCATCGACTTCACCGACGAACTCCTCAAGGAATACGGCAGCGGTCATCATGCCGCCCATGCGCTCGCCAATGTTGGCCAAGTCGGCAACCTGCGACTCGATGGACGGACGCAGCTCTTCAGGCAGCGGCATGGCCCAAGCCAGTTCGCCGACCTTATCCGATACGGCAACCAGATCATTGGTGACCTGCTTGTCACCCATGACACCGGCGGTGCGCAGGCCCAAGGCCAGCATCTGTGCGCCAGTCAGGGTAGCAATGTCGATCATGACATCCGGCTTTTCCAGGCTGGCAGCGGCCAGGCCATCGGCCATGACCAAACGGCCCTCGGCATCGGTGTTCAGAACTTCAACGGTCTTGCCGCCGAACATGGTGAGCACATCGCCCGGACGGGTCGAAGCACCGCCTGGCATGTTCTCGGCCAGGCACAGCCATGCGGTGACCTTGACGTTCAGGCCAAGCTCGGAGACAGCGGCGATGGTCTGGAAGACCGCGGCAGCTCCAGACATGTCGGACTTCATGGCGTGCATGCCTGCGGCAGGCTTCAGCGAGGTGCCGCCGGTATCGAAGGTGATGCCCTTGCCGATCAAGGCAATGTGCTTGGCGGCCTTCGACGGCGCATATTCGACCTTGACCATGCGAGGCTGGCGTGCCGAACCGCCGCCAACACCGATCAGGCCCCCGAAGCCTTCCTTGGCCAGACGCTTCTCATCGAAGATGGTGACCTTCAGCGGAAGCGACTTGGAGTAGTCCTTGACAGCTGCGGCGAAGGATTCTGGGTACAGCACGTTCGCAGGAGCATTGATCAGGTCGCGGGTTCCGCGAACTGCACGGCCCAGGACTGCAGCGCGCTTGAGCACTGCTGGCAGGTCCTTGGAGGTTGCGACCGCGGTAACGATCTGAGCTTCGGCCAGAACTGGCTTCTCGCTCTTCTTCGAGCGGTGATTCTCATAGCGGTAGCTGCCCAGCGCGATGCCTTCAGCAATAGCTGCCACACGCTCTACGGTGTCGGCAGGCAAGGCGAAAATGGCGCTCTTGGCGTTGCTCAGCTGGCGGGCAGCCGAACCGGCGGCGCGGCGCAGCTGCTCTTCGCTGAGCTCTGCCAGCTCCTTGACGCCCAGGCCGATGAAGTGCAGGACCTTGGCCTTGGCGCCGTCCACTCCTGGCAGCACGGTCACTTCGTCAGCTTTGCCGGCCACCCCGAGAGCAGACAGCGACTGCTCCAGGGACGTGGTGGTTTCGGCGGTGAAAGGGGATGCCGCGATGGACAGGCTCTCGCCGTTCTTCAGAACGCCCAGGATGAGGGCGTCCGCGCTCTTGCGCTTGATATCGGTGCCAATGGCGCTCAAAGTGAGATCACTGGAGTTGATCACAAAATCATTCCTTCTATGCCTTTGTAGGGTCTAAGG
Organism: Glutamicibacter arilaitensis Re117; assembly: GCF_000197735.1. Taxonomy (NCBI): domain Bacteria; kingdom Bacillati; phylum Actinomycetota; class Actinomycetes; order Micrococcales; family Micrococcaceae; genus Glutamicibacter; species Glutamicibacter arilaitensis. The sequence goes on along the minus strand of NC_014550.1, from coordinate 2,305,771 downwards.
TCGCGGCAGCCCCAATGGTTTTCCGGAACAGATCATCCGGGCGGGCTGCGCGCCTCCTACCCCCTAGGTTATCTGAGGTTTTGCGTCATCGTGTGTCACTTCACAGCGAGCGAAAGCCAAGTGGCGATATGATAGACCACTGGTCTGTACTTGAAGTGCAGTAATTAGTTACTGGTTGTTGGTTCCGGTTTACCGGTTCCCGCCCCTGAATGAGGAGAAAATGTCCAAGGGATCGTTGATGACACTGGTCGCAGACGACTTGGATGACTCACGCCTTCAAGGTCTTGGCATGTTCGTTTCGCTCAAGAGCATCAGCGATGCAGGGCATAACCACTCTCAGGTTTCCAACGAACTTTTCGGTCGCCTGGATTCAGAGCTTTTCGCTGTTTTTGATGCCGATGAGCTGATTGCCTACACCTCCCAGCGACCGCGAATCTCTTTCTTAGGCGATCATTTCGCCGGTTATCAGGTTCCACGTATGGAGATCTACCTGATGACCGATGAGCTGAACCGCAAGTTCTGGTTCCTCAATGGCGTTGAACCGGATCTGAAATGGGAACGGGTCATCGCAGAGCTGCTTTCTTTCATCGACGCCTTCAATGTCTCCCTCGTGGTGGGAACCGCATCTTTGCCGATGCCGGTGCCGCACACCCGTCCAGTTGGCGTAACGGCCCACGGAAACCGCAAGGATCTGATCGAGAACATCTCGACCTGGAGCCCTACGGTTGAATCACCGGCAGGATTGACGTCCTTGCTTGAACTGAGGCTCGGTGAAGCCGGCCGCGACGTGGTGGGCTATTCGATGCATACCCCGCATTACCTTGCTGAATCCGAATACCCTGCAGTTGCTGTTGCAACCTTGGAACACGTCGGCGCGGCCCTGAAACTGGCCTTGCCGACGGATAAATTGCGCGAGGCGGCCCGACTGGTCGACCAGCAGCTCGCTGAACAGCTTGAATCCAATATCGATGTCCGCCAGATGGTCGACGGATTTGAAGAACGATTTGACGCCCACGTCAAGGAACATGAGCCGCGCTCGTTGTTGCTCGATGAAGATGAACAGGTTGCAGGCGCTGAAGAATTGGGCGCCAGTGCCGAACATTTTTTGGCGGCTATTGCGAACACTGAAGATTGGCTGAAAAACGGTCATATCAAACCGTTATCGGGTGAACACGAACAGTGAGCCAGGCGCATCTGAATTCGTCGAAGTCGTGGGTGGTCTTCAGCTTTGCAATTCTTGCTTACATATCGGCGATATCGCAGCGCACTAGTTTTGGCGTCGCTGGCATCGAAGCTACCGAGCGTTTCAACGCAAGCGCGCAGATCTTAGCCAGTTTTTCCGTGGTGCAGCTGGTGGTTTACGCCGGCGCCCAAGTGCCCGTGGGTCTGCTGCTAGATAAATTCGGTCCTCGCATCCTGATTATCACTGGCGCCTTGTTTATGGCAGCTGGCCAGGCCTTCCTAGCGATCTCGGTCAACGTGCCCATGGGATTGGTTGGGCGCGTCATGGTTGGCATGGGCGATGCCATGGTTTTCGTTTCGGTGCTCAAGCTTTTGCCATTGTGGTTCTCCGGTTCACGTATTCCCGTGCTCACCCAGCTCACGGGTACCTTTGGCCAGCTCGGCCAGCTCATCAGCCTCTTTCCGTTCCACATGATCCTGCTGGGTGTTGGCTGGTCCGCGGCATTCTCGGTAATGTCCGGGTTCGCCTTTGCCACGTTCATCACCACGATCGCGTTTGTGCGTAACGGCAAGACGTGGGAGGGAATTAGTCAAGGGGAGCAGGAATCAGGCTCCCGAATTATGCGGGCTTGGAAGCAACCGGGTACCCGCTTGGGGTTCTGGACCCACTTCACCACCGCGTTCATGATCAACACCTTCATGATGACCTGGGGTTACCCCTTCCTGGTCGAAGGGCAGGGGATCGAAAGCGCGCTGGCCTCAGGCCTGATGGCTGTGTTCGTGCTCGTGTCCGTGCTGTTGGGTCCAATCCTTGGAGCATTGACCGCCAGCCGTGCCAAACAGCGTTCCAACTATGCGCTGGGTATCGTGGGAACGATCTTGGTGATGTGGGCGATTGTCTTGTGCTGGCCAGGCCAAGCGCCACTCTGGGTGCTGGTGCTGCTGATGATCACGATTGCCGCCGGCGGGCCGGCCTCGGTGATTGGCTTCGACTTCGCCCGTACCTTCAACCCGCCGCACGTCTTGGGCACAGCTACCGGTCTAGTGAACACCGGCGGTTTCATGGGCGCATTCGTCACCATCTACGTCGTCGGCTTCATTATGGACATGCTGTACAAAGCCGGCGGATCAGTTGGCGAACTCTACAATCTTCCGGCCTTCAGAATCGCGTTGTCCTTCCAGTTCGTCATGGCACTTCTGGGCATCACTTTCATGTTGATCGAGCGCCGCAAGGCGCGCCGTTTCCTAGCCGAGCAATAAGCTGAAGCAGGCCACGGCCCAGCAGGTTCTCCACAGCTCGTAGCCGCTGGCATCTTGTCGAAAGCTGCACGGTACACCGTGGAGCCATGACAACTACACCAGAACGCCAGCCCCTTTCGCTGTCCAAGTGCGAAGACATCTTGGCCTACGTGCCGCACGCCTTGGGTTTTCATCCGCAGGATTCAGCCGTGTTGATGCTGATCGACGGAGACCAACTAGAAGCGACCTTGCGCGTTGATCTTCCCAAGGAAGAAGACGGCTCCGAATGCGATTCATGGATCACTCAGGTGTTGCACCTGCTCAAACGCATGGCCCATATCCAGGGGGTGGTTCTGGTGATCTATGCGCCAGAACAACCAGTTGCAGCTTCTGCGACTCCCTACGCAAATTTTGTCTCGGAACTCGAGCAGGCGTTGAATGCTCAAAAGGTGGTGCTGCGCCATAGCTGGTGCCGGCAGGGCCAACTGGTCTGGGATTACGAGAGCGATGACTTTGCAACGCCTACTCAGGTGCGCTCCGTAGAGACGAACGAAACGCACCTGTCATTGGTCTTTGCCGGTTCGGCTCCGTTAGACGTTCCATGGGACGGAAGCGGCATTCCCGAATGGCCGCAGGCCGCCGAAATCCTGAAGATCATTTCCAATCAGCAGCACAACGTTGTCCATTGCCTCGAAGTGTGGTTGCAGACGATGGACCTCTCCCAGGCAGAAGCCCAAGAGTGGATCCACAATGATCATGACCACGCGGCGCTGCTGCTTGGCTCGTTGGACGTAAAAATTGTCCGCGACTTGCTCCCGTATCTGGCAGGTGAGGGATTCGAAGCGTCTTTGGATGTGTTGTTCGGGGTGATGCGCGGAGATCACGAGGCGGCAGCCACGCCGCTAACCAATTACCTGCTGGGCCGCGGATGGCATGCCCCGGACTGGCAACGGATTGATCGACTGTGGCTGGTGTCCAGGGACTTGCTTGGCGTGGCAAAAGGCAATTCTCGACAGGCTTTGCTGTGCATTCTTGCATGGATTGAATGGGCTCGGGGCAGGGGGACGATGGCCCTTTGCCTGCTGGGTAGAGCAGTCGAGGAAAACCCGAACTATGAGTTATCGAAGCTGCTGCAAAAGCTGATGTCGCATGGGATCATGCCGGAATGGGCGACCGACCAATTGCGGGCATGGCGCGCCAATTTCAGTTGAGCGTTAGGGGTCGGAGTGTCTCAAGTGGTGTCCTAGCGGTAATTCATGGATAATGAGATAACAGACCCGGTTAGGTTCGAATTGCCTTGATCTTGAAATCCGCGGATTTCGGGAACAAATAGGCGGGCTTGAAGCGTTGTTATCAATGTGCCAGCCCTCGGTGTTTAGTCAGTGATTAAACGCCATCGGACTTGACAGGGTCATAGTGGTGTTACCGGCAGGTGCATCCGGAACGCATCGTTAGAAAGGTTATTCGTGTCATCTTCTGAGACGAACGCTAATCGTAAAACAACCGAGGCCGAGGTCGACGTGGTTGAAGCCGAGGCAGCAGCCCCTGCAGCGAAGAAGCGCGCTACCAAGGCTAAGCCTCGGACTAAAAAGGTCGCTGCTGAAACTGCAGCGCAAGACGAATCAACCGTAGCGTCAACTGACGCCGATGACGATGCTGAACCAAGCACCGATTCGAAGGACTCGAAGTCCGAAGACGATTCAAAGGGTTTCACCCTTTCATCAGGTGATGACGACGCTCCACAGCAGCAGGTCATGGTTGCAGGTGCAACCGCTGACCCCGTCAAGGACTACCTGAAGCAGATCGGTAAGGTTGCCCTGCTGAATGCTGAGCAGGAAGTCGACTTGGCCCTGCGCATTGAAGCTGGGCTGTTCGCCACCGATAAGCTGGAGAAGGACGACGGCTCGATGGATCAGCGCTTGCGCTGGGACTACGAGCAGATCATCCACGACGGCAAGATCGCTAAGAACCACCTGTTGGAAGCTAACCTCCGCCTGGTAGTTTCGCTGGCAAAGCGCTACACCGGTCGTGGCATGCTGTTCCTGGACTTGATCCAGGAAGGCAACTTGGGCCTGATCCGTGCAGTGGAGAAGTTCGACTACACCAAGGGCTTCAAGTTCTCGACCTACGCCACCTGGTGGATCCGTCAGGCGATCACCCGCGCCATGGCTGACCAGGCACGTACCATTCGTATTCCTGTGCACATGGTTGAAGTCATCAACAAGTTGGCTCGTGTCCAGCGCCAGATGCTTCAGGATCTGGGCCGCGAACCGACTCCAGAAGAGTTGGCCAAGGAACTGGACATGACTCCGGAGAAGGTTGTCGAAGTCCAGAAGTATGGTCGTGAACCTATTTCCCTGCACACCCCTCTGGGTGAAGATGGCGATTCCGAATTCGGTGATCTCATTGAAGACTCGGAAGCAGTTGTCCCAGCTGACGCCGTTTCGTTCACCCTGTTGCAGGAACAGCTGCACTCGGTGCTCGACACGCTCTCAGAGCGTGAAGCTGGTGTTGTGGCAATGCGCTTCGGCCTGACTGATGGTCAGCCTAAGACCTTGGACGAAATCGGCAAGGTCTACGGTGTGACTCGTGAACGTATTCGTCAGATCGAGTCCAAGACGATGTCCAAGCTTCGTCACCCATCGCGATCCCAGGTGCTTCGTGATTACCTAGACTAAAGAATCTGAGAGTGTGGCCAGCGGTTCGTGAATCGAATCGCTGGCCACACTTTTTTATGCTGTTAAAACCAAAAGAAGGTGACCCAGGATCATTGGGTCACCTTCTGGTATTAGTGGTTGGTCACGAGCTTAGTCGTTGACGTCCACCTTTGGCTTTTCGTAGAGTCGCGAGGATTCATCCTGCCATACCGACGTCTGCGGACGCAGTTTGGGTTCTACATCGCGGGCGTGGTGAGCGCAGAAGAGCAGCTCACCGCCTGTCGAAGCCAGCACGGCTCGCACGTAGGCCTGTGCGCCGCAGCGGTCGCACCGGTCGAGGGCGTTCAGTTCACGACTAGCGGTCGTAGTAGTCATTGCCAGCCTCCTAAAGTTGATGGTTACTCTATACAACCAGCTTGGGCTCTGACTTTATCCCGAATTGCCCCTGCTTTCGCTGACCGCGTAGCGCATGTGGATAAGCTCATATGAACCGAACATGCTTGGCGGCACCGGAAAATGGCGGGTATTCGAACACAGTAACGATTAGAATGAGAACTACGACGTTCATTGACATCCAGGTAGGAGACAACAGCTCAGTGGCTTCATCCGACAATTACAGCGCCCGGCACCTTTCGGTCTTGGAAGGCTTGGAAGCGGTTCGCAAGCGCCCAGGCATGTACATCGGTTCCACCGACTCCCGTGGCTTGATGCACTGCCTCTGGGAAATTATCGATAACTCCGTTGATGAGGCGCTTGGCGGTTTCGGGCAGGCGATCGACGTCATCTTGCACTCGGATGGTTCAGTCGAGGTCCAGGACGACGGACGTGGCATCCCAGTTGACCTCGAACCCAAGACTGGGCTGAGCGGACTGGAAGTGGTCTTCACCAAGCTGCACGCCGGCGGCAAGTTCGGAGGCGGCTCCTACAGTGCTTCTGGTGGTCTGCACGGTGTTGGTGCATCGGTGGTCAACGCACTGTCTGCGCGTTTGGATGTCGAAGTTGACCGTGGCGGTAAAACATACGGCCTGCAGTTCCGCCGTGGCGAGCCAGGCAAGTTCACCGACAAGGGACGGAAGAAGGCTGACGCGCCGTTCAAGGCCCACGTGACTGCGACGCCTCCGGGAATCATCGGTAAGGCCAAGCGTGGAGTGACCGGTACGCGTATTCGCTACTGGGCGGATAACCATATCTTCACCCCGGAAGCAAAGTTCTCCTATTCGGATTTGCAAGACCGCGCCCGACAAACCTCTTTTTTGGTTCCCGGGCTGCGTATTACCCTGCGCGATGAACGAGGATTGCCAGATACACCGGGTGCCGAAGGCCCGCATGAGGAAGTCTTCCAGCATGATGGCGGCATCAGCGAATTCGTTGACTATCTGAGCAGCGACTCGCCAGTCACCGATATCTGGCGTTTTCAAGGCAGTGGTTCTTTCCATGAGAAGGTTCCGGTAATTGACGGCAACGGCCGTAGCCACATTGAAGACGTGCAGCGTGTGTGTGAAGTCGATGTCGCCTTGCGCTGGGGGATTGGCTACGAGACCTCGCTTCGCAGCTTCGTCAATATCATCGCCACTCCTAAGGGCGGTACGCATACGGCTGGCTTCGAGCAAGCGATGCTCAAATCCTTCCGCAAAAACGTAGAAGCTAATGCGCGCAAGCTCAAATTCGGCCAGAAAGACAAGCTTGAGAAGGACGACGTATTAGCGGGCATGACTGCTGTGCTGACGGTCCGGCTGGCTGAGCCGCAATTCGAAGGCCAGACCAAGGAAATTCTGGGTACCCCGCAGGTTCGCCAAATTGTCTCCAAGGTACTGGAGAAGGCGCTCAATGAGCGCCTGGGATCCAATAAGCGCAATGAAAAGGCTGAAGCCTCGACGCTGATGGAGAAAGTCGTCAACGAGATGAAGTCTCGTGTTTCGGCTCGCATGCATAAGGAAACCCAGCGCCGCAAGACCGCCTTGGAATCTTCCTCCTTGCCAACCAAATTGCTTGATTGCCGGAGCAAAGAGGTTGGAAAGTCCGAATTGTTCATTGTCGAGGGCGACAGTGCATTGGGAACTGCCCGTCTGGCGCGCTCAAGCGAGCACCAGGCGCTGCTGCCGATCCGCGGCAAGATCCTGAATGTGCAGAAGGCCTCGATCTCCGACATGCTCTCGAATGCAGAGTGCGCTGCGATGATCCAGGTCATTGGTGCAGGTTCGGGTCGCAGTTTCGATATCGAGCAAGCGCGTTATGGCAAGATCATTTTAATGACCGATGCTGACGTGGATGGTGCGCATATCCGTACTCTGCTGCTGACGTTGTTCTACCGCTACATGCGTCCAATGATTGAGCACGGTCGCGTTTACGCCGCAGTTCCTCCGTTGCACCGAATTGAGGTGATTAACGCAGGCTCCAAGCAGAACGAGGTGATTTACACCTATTCTGAGGCGGAGATGACCAAGTTGCTGGCCACCTTGGAGAAGGAAGGGCGACGCTACAAGGAGCCGATCCAGCGTTACAAGGGCCTGGGTGAAATGGACGCAGACCAGCTGGCTGAAACCACGATGGATCCGCGCCATCGCATGCTCAGGCGAGTTGGCATCGAGCATGCCCAAGCTGCCGAGGAAGTATTCGACCTGCTCATGGGATCGGATGTTGCCCCACGTAAGAAGTTCATCATCGACGGGGCCGACGATCTTGAACGCGATCGCATCGACGTCTAAGAGTAGTTAAACAGTGAAGTCCATGAACCTGAGCAGGTTCATGGACTTCACTCTTTGCGTTAAGCCGGACTCACCAAGCTAGCAGCCGGGGCGCAATGAGCAAGACCGTGGGGCAGATCAGCAGCATGATGGTGCTCAACAGGACTACGACCCGTTGAGGGCGTCCCAGGGGTTCTTGCGGGGAGAGTAGGCGTTGGAGCCGGCGGGAAGAGACTTCACCATCTGGCATGCCAACGAGGCCCGCGTTGGAGGAATGATTCTTGGATGATGAATCATCGGTTGCCGCAGCGGTCGCGACAGTGACGATAGCTTTGAGCAGCGTGTGCCTGGTGACGTTCTCCAGTGCTTTGTCATCGGCCAGCATTTCAATTAGTTGCCGCACCGCATCCAGGGCGAGCCGAGAGGTGGGCAGCCAAGGCAGAGCTTCATTCCACGCAGTGAATGCCAAGATCAGCAGGTCATGGCGTTGCTCCAAATGAGAACGCTCATGGGCAATAACTGCCTGTTGTTCTTGGTCTGAAAGCTGGGTGAGCAGTCCGCGTGATAATACGGTCACCGACTGCGAGATGCCAGGCACGCAGTACGCTACCGGCATGTCGTGATCGATCACCAGAGTGTTCGGACGGGTTTCTGAGGGGTTGCTCAACAGGCGAAGCAGCTGCCGGTGTTTGGCGCGTTGGCGGGAGGTACGCCACGCAGCAAGGATCAGGGTCGAGACCAGATGGAATCCGAACAGCAGTGCAGCGCTCAAAGCGAACAGGTGCACCACCCCGGGATACGGAACATCTGGGGCCCCGGTTAACAAGAGCCAGCCGCCATGCAGTGCGGAGATGAGGTCATCGCCTAGGGGAGCCAAGCCCCAGACGAGCATCGAACCGATCATTGACAGGCCACCGCCTAATGCGATGGCTTGCCAGAGGAGTACCGCTTGTACAGGTGCACGCGCGGTCCATTTGGCCTTGGATAAAGCCAACGGCGTCGGCCACGCCAATGCGATAGCCAACGCCGCTAGGAAATATGAGGTGAGAAGCACTCAGTCCCCGAAGTTCATCTAAATTATGCGGACTTTACAGAGTCCAAGATAGCACGGAGAGATGCTGCTTCGTCCTGTGAAATGCCACCGATGAATCGTGCCAGGACTGCTTCGCGATCCTGGGCGGTACCCAGTGCATCGTTGAGCAGGCCCACGGTGTGATCCTCACGGGAGGATGAAGCCGCGTATCGGTGAGGGCGCGTAGTGCGCTCGCGCTCTACCAGGCCCTTCTTTTCGAGACGGGCTAACACAGTCAGCACCGTAGTTACTGCGAGTTCTTTCGCATCGGTGCCAAGCGCCGCCAAGTCATCACGAAGGTCATTCGCGGTGAGTGGTTCTGCGGAATCCCACAGAAGATCCATGACGGAGCGTTCCAGATCGCCAAGGCTGGCCACTAGGTCGTACCTCACTTGCATTAGTTTTGACGCTGTTGTTTGACTCGCTGAGTGCAAACATACTGCTTGGGTTCTTAAGTGTAGCTATCTTTCAAAAATATTTCTACGGCATGTAAAACAGATGGGTGAGTACATGCTTTATCTAAACGGGCGTTGAATTTGAGATCTGCGAAGCTAATCTAGTTGACTTGGGTTTTTTAAGAACCGTAGACACGACCCTGTAAATAGGCTTAGGATTCTCTTTCGCGCGTGCCTCATCGGAATTTTGCCAGTGACGAACCAGGCTCACCTTCAATTTCTACATGCTGTCGAAATCATCTATAGTGGCAATGGAACTAATTTCTACGAAACGTAGAAATGCGATCGAACTTCTATTCCACGACAGTTGAGGAATCCATGGATGCTTTAGAGATTGCCCGTTGGCAATTCGGCATTACGACGGTCTACCACTTCCTGATGGTGCCCCTGACCATTGGACTTGGCCTGACAGTGGCCACGCTACAAACCATGTGGCATCGCACCGGCAACGAGCATTGGCTGCGGATGACAAAATTCTGGGGCAAGCTTTTTCTCATTAACTTCATCATGGGCGTAGCCACGGGCATCGTCCAAGAATTCCAATTCGGCATGGCCTGGAGCGAATACAGCCGCTATGTAGGAGACGTCTTCGGCGCTCCACTGGCCATGGAAGCGCTGCTGGCGTTCTTCGTAGAATCCACCTTCCTGGGACTGTGGATCTTTGGCTGGAAGAAACTACCTAAGCGCATCCACCTGGCAACCATCTGGTGCGCTTCTTTGGCCACCATCCTTTCGGCCTACTTCATCTTGGTCGCCAACTCATGGATGCAGCACCCAGTCGGCACAAAAATCGTCGACGGCCGCGCAGTGATGACCGACGCTTGGGCGGTATTCACCAACAACACCGCACTGGTGACCTTTCCGCACACCATCTTCGGCGCTTTCGCAGTAGCCGGAGGATTCCTGCTGGGCATCTCCTGGTTCCACCTCTATCGCCGCCGCAGTGAAGGCATCGACACCGTCGACGCCAATGGACGTGTTGTCGTGGGCGAAGACTTGAGCAGAGGCAAGAGCCGCGACAAGGTGGACTACCAAGTCTGGATCAAATCCCTGCGCATCGGCGCAGCAGTCGCCATGGTCGCGTTCCTCGGAGTCGCCCTGAGTGGCCACGAGCAGGCCAAGCTCATGTTCGAGCAACAGCCGATGAAAATGGCTGCAGCAGAAGCTGCCTGCCACGACGGAACCGGGTTCTCGGTGTTGTCCTTGGGGGACATCACGGCACAAGGAGCTACCAACTGCGACAACGTCGTAGCGGTCTTTGAAATCCCCGGCATCCTCTCCTACCTGGCCAACGGAGATTTCACCACGGAGATCAAGGGCGTGAACACCCTGATTCCGGAGTACCAAGAAAAATACGGAAAGTACTACCCGAACGATGAAGCGTTTGGCCAGTACGCCGGCCAAGAAATCAATTACCTGCCGGTGATGGAAGTAACCTATTGGGGCTTCCGCATGATGATCACCCTCGGCGGGCTCTCAGCCCTAGCCGCTGGCATCGCGCTATGGGTAACCCGCAAGGGGACCGTCCCGCACAGCAAGTGGCTCTCACGCATTGCGCTGCTGAGCATTGCGGCGCCGTTCGGTGCGAATGCCACCGGCTGGATCTTCACCGAAATGGGCCGGCAACCGTTCACCGTTGTCCCCAATCCGCAGATGGGCGGCGTGGACCAGGTGTTCATGTATACCGCAGCATCAGTCTCACCGACTGTCACCGCAGGAGAACTGTTGTTCTCGCTGATCACACTCACCGCCATCTACGGCGTACTGCTGGTCGTCGAGCTGGTACTGCTCGCCCGCTACATCCGTGGTGGTGTTGCATCAGCCATGCCAGAGCTTGAAGCGGAGCATGAGCATGCAAACGGTCCCAAGGACCCATCTGATGATGACGACGTGCTGGCTTTCGCCTACTAGCGATACGGACTAAGGAGAAATATCAATGGATTGGCTTCCTACACTCTGGTTCATCGTGATTGCGGTGCTCTGGTGCGGTTACTTGTTCCTCGAAGGCTTTGACCTTGGAGTTGGCATGCTCATCGGACTTGGCGGTTCCACCGAGAAACGCAAGCGACTGCTGCTGAACACCATCGGCCCGGTCTGGGACGGCAATGAGGTCTGGCTGCTCACCGCCGGCGGAGCGACCTTCGCCGCGTTCCCACACTGGTACGCGTCGCTGTTCTCAGCCCTGTACATTCCACTGACCATAGTGCTCGTGGCACTGATTTTCCGAGCCGTCGCGATCGAATACCGCGGAAAAGCCATCACCGCGCCAACCCGGAAAGCCTGGGATCTGGCCTTGGGACTGGGCTCCTTGGTGGCTGCCTTCGGCGTGGGCGCGATGCTGGCGCTAACCACCTTGGGCTTGCCGCTGAATGAAAATGGAGACCGCATCGGCGGGCCTTTCGCGTGGCTTAACTGGCAAGCGATCCTCGGCGGCACAGCAGTGGTTGCATTCTGCTGGATCCACGCCTTGGCTTTCCTCCGGCTGAAAACCGATGGAAAGGTCCGCCACCAAGCAGGAAAGCTGGTTGGCCGCTGGCTGCCGCTAGCAATCCTGCCGTTGGTTGCATGGGCGCTGCTGGTCCTGCTGGACAACGATTCCGCGATTGCCTGGGCAGTGATGGGGGTAGCGGTCATCAGCCTGCTCGTTTCCATGATGACCGGTCGTGCCGGACGCGAAGGAATCTCCTTCATCGCCTTGGGCATCACCTTGCTGGCCGGCGTTGCCGCCATCTTCACCGCTGCCTACCCGGTCGTACTGCCCTCAAGCATCGACCCGGCCTTCGACCTGACCGTGGCCAATGCGTCGAGCAGCAGCTACACCTTGAAGCTGATGAGCATCGTTGCAGCCTTCGGTGTTCCGCTGGTCTTGGCCTACCAATCCTGGAGCTACTGGGTCTTCCGCAAGCGCTTGCGTGAAGAGCACATCCCCGAGACCCACCGCGTGGTCTCGATTATCAAGTAACTGCCATTTCAACCGAAAGAGTAGCTATGCCAGCCCCACGCTTTCTTCCCAGTGAACTAATCACGTCGAGGCAATTCATTGTCCTGGCCGCGTTCAGCGCGTTGAAAGTCGTGGGGCTGATCATGGTCGCCTACGCCTTGGGACTATGGATCGCCACTATGGCAACCGCGGGCGAGAATGACCGGCAACTGCTGGGGCTGGCAGTGATCGGAGCGGTCCTTCGAGCCCTGAGCGCATGGGGATTGAACGCTGGAGCCCGTCGCATGGGTCTAGGCGCCAAGGAACGGCTGCGCCTGAATCTCGTGCGAAACCAGGCAACCCAACCAACTATCGCGCCTGCCGCCAAGCAGCAGTCCATCCCGGTCATCGCGACCCTAGCCAGCCACGGCCTGGAAAAGCTCGATGATTACTTCACCAAATTCATTCCTGCGCTCATCGGTGCACTGGCCGTGCCTGTCCTGCTCGGGCTCTACATACTCCAACTGGACTGGATCAGCGCGGTAGTCCTGCTGCTGACCATTCCATTGATCCCGGTGTTCATGGCCCTGATTGGGATGCACACCCAAGACACCTTGAACGAATCCCAGGCCACCTTGGACCAGCTGGCCCACCAGCTCTACGAACTGGCCCAAGGCCTTCCGGCACTGTTGGGGTTGGGACGAGCACGGGCCCACGGCAACGCGATCGCCGCAGTGAGCAATAGATACCGCCAAGCCACCATGGCCAACCTCAAAACCGTATTCATGTCCAGCTTCTGGCTGGAACTGATTGCCACCCTCGCCGTAGCTGTCCTCGCGGTAATGATCGGTGTGCGCCTGGTGGGCGGAAATATGGATCTGGCCGCCGGGCTGACCATCTTGATCTTGGCTCCTGAGCTCTTCTCAGCACTGCGCGAAGTAGGTTCGGCCTATCACGCGGCCGATGACGGACTGGCTGCCTACCAAAAGTACACGGCCATCACCACCGGCAAACCGGGCCGCCAGCTGCGCAGCACTACCGCCACAAACCCGCAAAACATCCTCGAAATCTCCGACCTGCAGTTCAGCTACGACGGACTGAACCCCATTCACCAAACCGTCAACCTCACGCTCGCGGCTGGCGAACACCGAGTGCTCTCCACTCCCAGCGGCACAGGCAAGAGCACGCTGCTCACCTTGATCGCCGAAGCTCACAGCAGTGACAACAGCTTCAATCCGGAACTGGCCAGCGGGCGCATCTTCGTTGCCAACCAACTGGCCACCATCAGCCAGCATCCGCAATTCAACGCCGCCACCGGCTGGTTGCAATTAGACCAGGACGCCCCGGCGGCCCCGGCAGAACTGCGCCAGCAGCTCAGCGCCCGGCTTGGAATGGAGCCAATGCTCAACCGGCCAATTGGAGAATACTCTCCAGGGGAACTGCGACGCTTGGAGGTGATGCGTGCACTGCTGAGGATTCACAGCGACGCCGGCTGCACCTTGCTGCTTGCCGACGAGCCAACCGCGCACCTCGATGAGCGCAACGCCCAGCAAGTACGTGAACTGCTCGAAGAGCTTCCATCCCGCTGCGCACTGCTGATTGCCAGCCACGACCCTGCCATCAGCCAAGGCCATCACACGCGCACAACCCCGCTCGAGGTGAACAACGGTTTGTCCGCCCCCCAGGCAGCTGGGGAACTACAAGAGCCAGAAGCCGTTGCTGCAGGGGTAAAAGAACCGCGAAGTGAGAAGTTCAACCCGCTGCGCGAACTGCTCGTAGGATACAAGGCTTCACCCAAGGCCCTGCTCTGGGGAAGTACCAGCGTGCTGTGTGCTGTGGCGCTGGCGGCTCTCAGTGGCTGGCTGATCGTGGAATCCAGCTACCAGCCGGCCATCTTGCACCTGACCGTAGCCTTCGTCATGGTCCGTACCCTGGGCATCGGACGAGCCGTTTTCCGCTATTTAGAACAACTAGCGATCCACGACGCGGTGCTCGCTTACGCTACAGACCTGCGCGAGAAGATGTGGAACGCGATGGTTTCCAACCCTGCGCGCTGGGGCCTGCTAAGCCGTTCCTCGGTAATCCTGCGGTACTTGCTTGCTGAAGTAGATGAACTGCGCGACCTGTTGGCCCGCGTGCTCTTTCCACCCCTGCAAGGCATCGTGGTGTGGGTAGCAGCGGCAGTGACCTTGTACTTCATCCAGCCAGAATTCGGATACTTGGCCATGGCGGCGGCCCTTGTGCTGGCCTTCCCCGTGCGTTGGCTCGTGCAGCGTATTGAAGGCGAGCACCTCGTGCACCAGCTGCGCCACCGCATGCAGATGAACCAAAGCGCCCTAGGAATCCTGCGGCATAAGTTGGCATTGCGCAGTAACCAGCGGTTGGAAAATGTCATCGGCCAGTTCCATGAAGCCGAAACGCTCAATACCCAGCGCGCTCGCCGGCATGCACTGGGACAGGGAAGCGCCACCGCACTGGCTACCTTGATCAGCGTGCTGCTGGCTATAGCGATCACTGCGCTCTCGCACAGCAGCGCATCCTTCACCGCGCTCGCCGTACTCCTATCCCTGGCCTTGGGGGAGAGCGCCGGCAATGCGCTGCTGGCCCTGCAACAAGGGCGTGCCTTGAAGGAACTATCGGCGAAACTGGCCGAACGCGGCATGCAAAGCCAGGATCTGCCAGCTACACGCGAGCATCCGCTGGACCAAGGTTCCAAGATTGTCGGATTCGAGCTGGATTCGCTGAGCCTGGGCTACGAACAGGGAACAACGGTCGTGGCCGAGTTGAGTGCGCACATCCCGGCATCCCAATGGACCGCGATCACCGGCCCGTCGGGATCCGGCAAATCAACGCTGCTCACGGCCTTGCTCGGTGCCTTGCCTGCACAAGGCGGTGCACTAAGAGGTATTGATGCGGATGGAAACCTGGTAGAGATGGAACAGGCGGACTTGTCATCGGTTGCCTGGTGCCCGCAAGAAGCGCACCTCTTCGACTCGACGATCAGGCGGAACCTGATGCTGGCCGTGGCCCAGGAGCAGAATTGCACCGACGCAGAACTGCACCGCGTTTTGGAGCAAGTCGGCCTGGCGAAATGGTTCGCCCAACAGCCTGCAGGCCTTGAGTCCCGGATCGGTTCCGGGGGACACCAGCTCTCTGGCGGACAGCGGTGCAAACTCGCCGTAGCCCGCGCCATACTCGGCGGCCACCAGATCATCTTGCTCGATGAACCAACAGCCCACCTAGGCGAAGATGAAGCTGGCGAGCTGATCTCCACTTTGCATCAAGCGCTGGCAGACCGTACCGTCGTGCTGATCACCCACGATCAGAACCTGGCCGGACAGTGTGCTTACCGAATTGATCTGGGCGCGCGGAAGCTTAAGGCCAACGCATAAGACTGTGGCGTCGTTGCTACCCGCATAACGGGTTGCAACGACGCCACATCAAATTTTGCCGCAATCGAGTTAGAGGATGACTCCGCCATCATCGAAAGGCAGGGTATCTTCACCTGGGGTGATGATGCGCGCTGGCTTTGGCGCACCTGCTTCCGGGGCAAAACCGTTCTGATCCACAGGATCCGAAGCATCTTCGGTACCCGGTGCTGCGGAGGAATCCACGCCGCCGGTGACCGTGCCTCCAATGATGTTGATGGACTGGGCCAACGGGGCACCAGAACCATCACGCTTGCCGTATTCGGTAGGCAGCGCACGCACAACACCAGCTGCGGAGCTGGCTCGCGCCGGCCCCTGGCCGGCATAGCCGAGCTGCAGATGATCTTCACCCTTGACGAAGCGATGCGCACGCACACCGGCGGTAGCTCGTCCCTTGACAGGGAACTCAGAGAAGTCAGTAAGCTTCACCGACTGCCCCGAAGTTCCCGGCAGAGTCTGGGAACCGGCGGCAATCGTGGCTACCACCGCCTGCTTGGAGCCACCAGGAACTACACCGAAGAAGATGACCTGGTCATCGGCGCCGAGCTTGATGCCGCTCATGCCCTGTCCGGTGCGACCCTGGGCGCGTACCACCGAAGCGCTGAACCGCAGCAGCTGAGCGTGCTTGGTAATGAATACCAGCTCATCGGCATCCTGGGCAGGTGTCGCGGCGACCACTACGTCCTTGTCCTTGAGCGTGATGGCTTCGAACTCATCACGGTTCAATGGGTAATCCGGGGTGACGCGCTTGACGACACCGTTCTTGGTGCCAATGGCGACGACCTGATTCAGCGGAACCAAAGCCGCCACGGTTTCGGCCTGTCCCAACTTGAGGAACTCAGCGATGGGCACGCCATGAGCCAGCTGCGGGAAACCGTGCGACTCGGGAAGCACCGGAACATCAATGAGCGAGATGCGCACAATCCGGCCGGTCGTAGTCAGTGCACCAATTTCACCGCGAGCGCTGGAAGCAACCTGCGAGGTGAGCACATCGTGCTTGATACGTGCCGCCGAGTGGTCCAAATCCGTTCGGTCCTGGGTGCGAGCGATCTGGCCTGTCGCCGAAAGCAGTACCCAGCATGGGGTGTCAGAAACTTCCATGGCCAGCTTGGCCTTTTTGCCGGTTCCAACTTCTTCAGGCAGTGCAGTGCCCTTCAGCGGTGCCAGCTGTGCAGACTTCAGCAACTTGGTGCGGCGCGGGGTGCCGAAGGTTTCGGCCATCTGGCCCAACTCATCGGAAACCAGATTGCGCAGCAGCTGATCGGATTCCAAAATAGCGCGCAGCTCTTCAATTTCCTTGCGCAGCTGTTCGGCTTCGGTTTCCAATTCCAGCTTGGAGTACTTGGTTAGCTGGCGCAGGCGCAGTTCCAGAATGTGGCTGGCCTGGGGTTCGCTGAGGTCGAAGACCGTCATCAGGCGTTCGCGAGCTTCAGCGGTCTGCTCCGAGGAACGGATGATGGCAATGACATCATCAATATCAACGATGGCGATGAGCAGGCCCTCAACCAGGTGCAAGCGATCTTCCCGCTTGGCCAGGCGGTGCGTGGTGCGTCGGCGTACGACATCCAGACGGTGGTCAACATATACGGTGAGCAGCTCGCGCAGACCCATGGTGCGTGGCTGGCCGTTGACCAGTGCGACGTTGTTGATGCCGAAGGAATCTTCCATCGGAGTGTACTTGTACAGGCTGGCAAGAACCGCGTTCGGATTGAACCCGTTCTTCAGTTCGATAACCAACTTCAAGCCGTGATGGCGGTCGGTAAGGTCAACGACATCGGAGATGCCGGAGATCTTCTTGTTATTGACGCCGTCCTTGATCTTTTCGATGACCTTTTCGGGGCCTACGCCGTAGGGAAGCTCGGTGACAACCAAGCCCGACTTGCGTGCCGAGATCTTTTCCAAAACCACGGTAGCGCGCGTGCGGAACAACCCGCGACCAGTGCGGTAGGCATCCTTGATTCCGTCCAAGCCGGTAACGCTGCCACCGGAAGGCAGGTCCGGGCCCGGGATGAACTTCATCAGTTCTTCGACGGTAGCTTCTGGGTCCACGAGCAGGTGCTGGGCCGCGGCGACAACTTCGCTCAAATTATGCGGAGCCATATTGGTGGCCATGCCCACGGCAATGCCGGTGGTGCCGTTGACCAGAAGGTTCGGGAAGGCTGAGGGCAGCACTTCTGGTTGCATGAACTGGTTGTCGTAGTTCGGGACGAAGTTCACCACGTCTTCATCCAGGTTCGCGGTCATGGCAACAGCAGATGCTGCCAATCGGGCCTCGGTGTAACGCGGGGCTGCCGGGCCATCGTCCAGGGAACCGAAGTTGCCGTGGCCATCGATCAGCGGCAGGCGCAGGGAGAAGTCCTGGGCCAAGCGGACCATGGCGTCATAGATAGCCGTATCGCCGTGGGGGTGTAGCTTGCCCATGACTTCGCCGACCACACGGGCGGACTTGACGTGGCCCTTTTCTGGGCGCAGTCCCATCTGTGCCATCTGGAACAGGATGCGTCGCTGTACCGGCTTCAAGCCGTCGCGCGCATCGGGCAGTGCACGAGAATAAATAACGGAGTAGGCGTACTCCAAGAAGGAGGATTCCATTTCATTGGTCACGTCGATATCGACGATATTTTCAACGAAATCCTCTGGAATCTCTTCAGACTTCTTACGAGCCATTACTCTGTTCGTCCTTCATTTACTGTCTTAGGGCCAGAACTGTCGATTCTTCGTGTTGCGTCTGGGCGCAACAGCAAAGTGCCGACTATCCTAAGCCTATGGTGGATCGTAAACTTTCGGCGGCATATCCGGCGCATTGGGAAGCAGATGTTGTGCTTCGCGACGGGACTACGGCGCACTTGCGGCCAATTACGCCGCAGGATGCACACGCGCTTCAGGAGATGCATAAGCATCAATCTGAGACCTCAGTCTACTTACGCTATTTTACGTACAAGTCGTCGCTGACCCCTAAAGAGCTGGAGCGGTTCACCAATGTCGACCATGTGAATCGTGTCGCCTTCACCGTGGTTCGCGGCTCTAAAATCATCGGCGTGGGCCGTTATGACCGCTTGGATGACCCGCTCGAGGCCGAGGTCGCCTTCAACGTGTCTGACGAATACCAGGGGACCGGTATCGGTTCGATCCTCTTGGAGCACTTGGCCGCGGCAGCCCGCGAAAACGACATTGAAAAGTTCTCGGCCGAGGTCTTGCCGGAGAACCGGAAGATGCTCACCGTTTTCTCCGATGCTGGATACGCGGTGGCGCGCCACTTTGAAGATGGCGTGGTCATGCTCGAATTTTCCATCAGTCCCACAGAGAAGTCCCGGGAAGTTACCGAGGCGCGCGAACATCGCGCCGAAGCCAGCAGCGTTGCCGGCCTGCTAGCTCCGAAGTCAGTTGCCGTTATTGGTGCCAGCCGCAGCTGGGGCAAGCTGGGGCACGATGTGCTGGAACAGATTATTGAAGCCGGCTACACCGGAGCCGTCTATGCGGTCAACGATGCTGCCTTGGAAGTTGGCGGGATGGTGGCCTACGGCAAGGTCACCGAAATTCCTGGCCCGGTGGATGTTGCTTTCCTGTGCATTCCACGGGACAGGGTCAACGACGCCATCAAGGACTGCGCAGCCCACGGAGTGAAATCGCTGGTGGTCATGACCAGCGGCTATGAAACTTCAGAAGGCTTGAGCGCTCAGCGCGAGCTGGTCTCGCTGGCCCGTGCCAACGGCATGCGCGTGGTGGGCCCAGGATCTGCTGGGCTGATAAATACCGACCCTCAAGTTAAGCTGCATGCCACCGGCAGCCAGCATATTCCAAAGGCCGGCAACGTCGGCTTCTTCACCCAGTCGGCAGCCATGGGAACCGTGATCCAGGGCGTTGCGCTGCAACAGGGCGTTGGCACGAGCAGCGCGATCTCCGCAGGTCTGCGTGCTGATGTTTCCGGCAACGACGCCATGCAATTCTTCGAAGATGATCCTCGGACCCACGTGGTCGCGTTGTACCTGGAATCTTTTGGTAACCCACGTAAGTTTGCGCGGATCGCGCGGCGTCTTGCCCGCAGCAAGCCAGTGATTGTGGCGAAAACCGATGTGATGGGCCGCCGCCTGCCACCGGGCCACTCGGTGCGGGTGGGCCAAGCAGCACCAGGGGCCATGAACGCAATCCTGCGCCAGTCCGGAGTGATACGGGTGAGGTCATCGGAAGAACTGCTGGATGTCACCTCGCTGCTCTCAGTTTTCCAGCCGCCCAAGGGGCCAAACGTTGCGGTCCTGTCCAACTCCTCAACGATCGCCGAGGTGGTCTGCGACGTAGCTGAGGACCGCAGCCTGAACACAATTGTTCAAACCGAAGTGCTGGACTACAGCATGGGCCAGTCCAAAGCGATTCCGCTGTTGCGCGCCCGGCTCAAGGAACTGGTGGAAAACCCAGAGATTCACAGCATCCTGCTGGCGCACCTGCCATACGACGAGCTGGATACCTCCGCAGTTTTGAAGGTCGCCAAAGAATTCAGCGATCAACCAAAACCTGTGGTGGCTCTGGTGCCAGGGCTGGCAGATTCCAAGATCTCTGGTGGCTTGAAGCAGGGAGTGCCGCTGTATACCTCGCCAACTACCGCCATCGGCGCTTTGGCCAAGGCCTATGGCTACCAGCAATGGGTTGATGTTCCTTATGATCCGATGAAGGACCCAGAAGGAATCGACATTGAAGGTGCTGCCCAATACCTGGACGAATTGGTGCAGAGCATCTCAGGGACGAACCTGCTGGAACTAAACGATGCACAGGTAGAGAAACTGCTGGAGTTCTACGGAATCAAGTTCCTCGCCCATCGAGTGGTGCACACCGCGCAAGAGGCCGTTGCCGCAGCCGAAGAATTTGGCTGGCCCGTCGCACTGAAAGCCAATGACCCTGACCTGCGTCAGCGACTGGATTTGGGCGGGGTGCGTTTGAGCATCCCCGATAAGAAGAGTTTGGAAGCGAACTTCACTCACATGAAGTCATTGATGGCTGCCTATGGGGTGGATTCCCTTGAAGTCCAAAGCATGGCCCCGGCAGGCCAGGCCTGCGTAGTCAAAGCAGTCGAAGATCCATTGCTTGGACCGGTAATTTCCTTCGGTCTCAGTGGCGACCCGGTGAATCTGCTCGATGACTGGGCCCACGGCGTGGCACCGTTCTCGACCCACGATCTGGAACAGCTTATCCGCCGTCCGCGCAGCAGCGTGCGGCTCTTCGGATATCAGGGATTGCCCGCGGTGGATTTGGAAGGGCTGAAGGACTTCATCACTCGCGTTTCACTTTTGAAGGACAACCACCCTGAAGTGACGGTTGCTAAATTTGCGCCAATCACCGTTGCCGCAAACTCATTGAGCGTACTGGCCGTGAACATTCAGATCAGCAATGCCGAGCAGCGTACCGATAGCGTGCGACGGGCCTTGCGCAACTGACCTAAATCGTTGAAACGTGAATTGCCTGTGGGGACTGAGTAGAATTGAACTATGAGCTCTCGAACGTATTCGACCACTCCTGGCGCTGAACTTCAGCATGATTTGGTCCGTGCGGGTTTTTATCCGCAGATGGTCCAAGACGTGCTGGCTGAAGCCATGATGGGTCAACCAGTGCTTGACCACTATGTACATTTGGAAACTCACTTCGACCATACCGAAGTGCACCGCCACATCACCGTCATGGTGATGAGCGAAAAAGTGTTATTCATCGTGCATGTTGATGACCAGCAGCTGGATGACCACGGCAAGGATGTCATGGCGCAGGTCTCTGTCGAAATGATTTCCTTGGCCCGCATCGCCTCCGTTGCCACGAGTTACGTTTACCACCAGCCGCAGCATTACTCGGCTGCCGACCCCGTCAAGGAATTGACCTTTGGCATGTCGTGGAATGGAACCAAGCGCATCGACCTGGCCCCAGCAGCCTGCGGGGACCCGCAGTGCGATGCAGACCATGGGCTTAACGGCACCTCGCAGCCGGAAGACTTGGTCATCCGGGTTAGCGCCGAGGCCGATGGCCAGCAGGCCGTGGACAAAGCCCGCGAATTCGCTGTCCGCCTGCGCCTGGCAACGATCGCCTAGGCATGCTCGAAGAAACGAAGCGCACTGACCTGCCAGTACCAGCCCAGAAAATCCCCGAAGCGCCCAAATACGGGCAGGCTACGCTTACGGAGATTCTTCCATCGGCAGCAGCCGCGATGGGGGTTCCCGGATTCGAGAACGTCCTAGGACTGGCCGAGACTAAGCGCGTCGCGCTGATTATGGTCGATGGGCTGGGTTGGAACCAGCTCAAGAGCCACCTGGGACATGCCCCATTCCTGCGCAGCCTTTTTGAAAAAGGACAGAAGCTAGGCACGGGTTTCCCTTCCACCACTGCGACCTCGCTAAGCAGTCTGGCCACAGGCCTGGCTCCCGGGCAGCACGGCATGGTGGGATATGACGTCATTGACCCGGCTAAGCGCCGGGTCGTCAACCAGCTCGGCGGATGGCCAGGGGACCTGGACCCTAAAACGTGGCAGACTCAGCCGACCGTCTTTGAAAAGATCGCCGAACACGGGATCCACGTGGCCACGGTGTCTATCCCGATGTTTGCAAAGTCGGCCTTGACCAGGGCTTCGCTTCGCGGACCGAAGTTCGTTCCAGCGAACCAGCCTGCTGCACGCGCTCGGGCCACCCGGACCATCTTCGAATCGCACCGCAATTCGCTGGTTTACACCTACTTCAATGAGTTGGATAAGACCGGCCATAAATTCGGTGTCGATTCGAGCCAATGGCGAGACACGCTTGAAGAGTTGGACTACATTATCAAGAACCTGGTCTCCAAGCTTCCTGAGGAAACGACGGTGCTCATCACTGGAGACCACGGGATGGTGGATATTCCTGCCTCCCAGCGCATCGACTACAGCGAGCAGCCCGAACTGGTTGAAGGTGTCGAGCTGACCAGTGGCGAGCCGCGCGGTGCTCAACTGACCTTCGATGCGCAGGCCGACGAAGCCTGCAAGCTGCGCGTGCGCGAGGCATGGCAGCGGGCTTATGGAACCAAGGCGTGGGTCATGAGCCGTGTGGAAGCCATTGAACGTGGTTACTTCGGGGAGATCACCCCGGAGCACGCAGCACGTCTGGGAGATCTGATGATCCTGGCTGCTGAGCCAATTGCCTTCTATGATGGACGCCGTGTGGCGCCGATGGCATTTGAAATGGTGGGACAGCACGGATCTCTTACCGCAGGGGAGCGGTTTATCCCGCTGCTGGTGCACCGCACCAAGTAGTACTCAACGCACCAAACACAAATAGGTATGGGAGCAACATTGAATCAATGTTGCTCCCATACCTATTTGTGTTCTACCTCGGCTGCGCCTTAGGAATCGGTGTCCTTCTTGCGCTTGCCGAACATGATGTCATCCCAGCTAGGAACCGAGGAACGCTTGGCCTTGCTGCGTGGAGCGGCGTCATCGCCCTGTTCAGCAGTCTTGTCCTCAGCACCGTTGGAATCTTCCTGGTCCTGATCGGTGACAACCACCAGCTGCGAGGTGCGCGCGGAGATGCCCTGCGGAAGATGCGGCAATGAATCCTCATCATCGGCATCGTACTTGCTCATGCCACGCTCGATGATCTCGTTGTAACGCGACTCGCGCTCGGAATCCTGCTCCTTGGGACGCTGACCGCGACGAGCGTTGAGCAAGGTGACCAGCTCTTCGGTCTCATCCGCTTCCGGAGTGCTGGAGGCAGCAGGGGACTCGTGTTCAGGCTGATTCAGCGCGGAGATCGGGCGAAAGTATTCGGGAGCGACCTGTTCGCTCAAAGTCTGCGCCCAACGGTTCAGGTTCTTCAAGGATTTGCGTGCCGGGGTAAATGCCCAACGCGCGACATTCGCTGAAGCCTCAGCCGATTCGGAGCCCAGGGACTCGACGTTTTCGGCGGGAAGCGGGGAATCGAACTGCACGGTGACGATCCACTGGCCTTCTGGATCCTTCCAAGCATTCCAGCGAGCCGACTCGGCATCGATATGGAGCTGATGCAGGCGGTGCATCACCATGGAGCCAAGATCAGCAGGCTCTTCACCGAAGACTTCACGGTACTCGGCATCCGTCTGCGGTCCGGAGACCTCGACGCGGCGGGCCAGCTCGGCGATGTGCTCGCGCTCGGCCAATACCGGGCCTTCGTATTTGACGATGTCCTCGACAGGGATGTCCCATTCGAGAGAGAGATCGTAGGCGGAAGCACCAGCGCGCACTCGCGCTTGAATTTCACGCGGCGAGTGGACCGAGGACTCCTCACGGTTCCTTGGAGCCCGCGAACGGGCGATTTCGGCCATTGCACTGCGCAGTGCATCATCAACGGGTAGCTCGAAGCTCATCCCGTCGTCACTGCTGACCTGCAGGCTGGAACCATTTTCATGAATCCCTACCAGTCTCAGCTGACGCATTTATACCCTCCACACGCTTTATTTCCTGTGTAAAACTTTGCCACCTCGAGGGCTGAATTCCTACCACCGCGCCGGGTGTGGCGCAAGATTAGTCATCAACCTCACGCAGTATTTTTCAGAACCGGCCGACCGTTGCTTAGTGTGGCGTGACCCGGGAATGGATTTGGCTGAAGAACGTTATACTTCTATGCCGGGATAAGTTTTCACCTTGTGAAGCGGCCGGTTGGGACGAAGACCTGCAGGAAAGAGCGAATAAACGATTATGGCAATTGAATCTGCTGCACCGGTAGCTATGTCAGAGGCGGATCGCGCCAAAGAAATCGCTCAGCTCAAGGCAGGCAAAACTGCAGCCATGGCCAATCTGATCGATGAGGCCGAGACGCCGCTAGCTGAAGAGTATGTGCTGCCCGGCGGAGAAGCAGCGCAAGAAGATGTGAGCATCGAAATCCTGCCGGAGCAGGTCGATGAGTTCACCTGCGTTTCCTGCTTCATGGTGCGCCACCGTACACAGCTGGCCCGTGAAGAAAATGGGCAAAAATTCTGCAGCGAGTGCGAAGGCTAGAAGAAACCTGCAACAGCACTAAATAATGATGGCGTCCTGGACCTTGCGGTCCTGGGCGCCATCATTGTGATGTGCGCAAAGCGGTACGGGGTTAGTCGTCGGAAGCGTCTTCTGCTTCTTCCAGCTTCGCTGCTTCGCTGATGCCTTCATCGGTGAATTCGTACATGACGCCGGACAGGGCTGCTGCCAGCTCTTCGGGGCGTCGGGTGGAGGTCAACCAGTAAGGAGTGGTGTCGCGCTCGTCAATGACTTCCATGCGCACTACGCCATCGATCCAGCCGCGCAACAGCATGTAGGCCAAGCCGTGAAGCTTCTGGCCGCGCTGCTTGAATCCTTCTTCACCGCGGTAACCGATGACTTCACCGATGTACTTGCGCTCGATGCTGGCTCGTCCCACGGTCACCAGATCGTTGGTGACTTCGATGGTCGGCACGCGCAAGAGGAAGACGACGACCAGGGAGATCAAGACAACGCCGCCGGCAACCCAGCCAACGATGGCGTTAACAGGCGCAAGGGCAACACCGGCGGTGATGGCGATGATGATGGGCCAAATCCAGGTGCTGGCAGATGGCCAAAGCTTTTCGCTGAACAGGACGGTTGAACCCTCTGGGCTGGAATTACTCATGGTTCCAAGTTTAGGCAATATTTCTTTGAATCATGACCTCGGTGCTGGTGGCAGGTGATTCCTAGGCGCGCGCGATAGAGTTAGGCACGAGAAAACTATCGAGTGACTATTTCACATAACTCCGGGGGACGACCTACACCGATGAGCGAACCATCAATTTCCGTTGCCATCAAGATGCTTGACCCCGACCTGCCGGTCCCAAGCTATGCCCACCCTTCCGATGCAGGTGCTGACTTGCACGCTCGTGAATCCTTGGTGCTTGAGCCCGGTGCTCGCGCGCTGATTCCAACGGGTATTGCCCTGGCCATTCCCCATGGCTATGTTGGCTTGGTGCACCCACGCAGCGGCTTGGCAGCCAAGCACGGTATTACCGTGGTGAACGCACCGGGTACTGTAGACGCTGGGTACCGAGGTGAGATCATGGTCACTTTGCTGAACACGGACAAGTCAGCAGCTTTCGAAGTCAACCGCGGCGACCGCATCGCCCAGTTGGTCATCCAGAAAGTTGAGCGGGCCGTGTTCATTGAAGCCGATTCGCTAGACGATAGCGCTCGTGGCACCGGGGGATTCGGCTCGACCGGCGGATTCAACTCCAAGTAAGTACCCTTGAGGGCAAGACAAGATTTTCTAAGGACACCATGATTTTCAAGCGTAAGAAAGCCAACGAGCAGCCAGAAGCCGCCCCGGCTCCTGAAGCAGCTCAGGGTGAAACCGAGCCAAAAACCGGTCCGTTCGACTACGGCGATATCGAAGATACGCAGGAGTACTTGGACTTCGGCTCGATCCTGATCAAGCCAGTAACCGGCATGAAGGTCCGCATGGACGTCGAAGAGTCCAACAAGCGTGTGATCGCAGTGTCGCTGGAGATCGCCGAGTCGCGTATCCAGCTCATGGCTTTCTCCTCTTCGAAGTCCGAATCGCTGTGGCCAGGAATCAGCGACAAGATCAAGAACGACATCAACGCGCAGCAGGGTGAAATCTTCACCCGCGATGGCGAGTACGGTCCCGAGTTGCTGGCCAAGGTGCCGCAGCAGCTTCCAGATGGCCGTGCCGGCCATGTTGCACTGCGTTTCGTCGGCATCGACGGGCGCCGCTGGTTCCTGCGCGCAGTCATTGGCGGCGCAGCCATCAGCAACGAAGAAGCAGCCGGTGTCGTCGATGAGATCCTGCGCAACGTAGTGGTCAACCGCGGTGACAAGCCATTGCCACCAGCAGAACTGCTGCCGCTGAGCGTTCCGTCCAATGCGCAGACCCGCCCAGCAAATGCCGAGCAGGCCCCGGATCTGAAGCGTCCGGAACGCGGACCAGAGATCACCCAGATCGGCTAATGAATGTCGCTGAAGGATAAGCCCGTCACAACGCAACTGGGCCCATCGGACCAGAAGCTTAGTTACGAGTGTGTGGAAGACCTGGAGCAGCTGCCTGCCCGCGGCCGAGTAAAGCATGCCGGGTACGTCCAGTCGGTCAGCTATTCCGCACCCAACGAGGCGCCATTGCTGACCGCCGTGGTGGTGGATCGGCTCGGCACCATGTCCGCTCGTCGTGGCACGGTCCCGCATGTGCGGTTGATCTTCATGGGGCAGAAATCCGTTCCGGGCATCAAGCCGGGGGTGAAGGTCGAATACTCGGGCATGGTCGCTCTGGTGGAGCAGATCCCCACGATCTTCAACCCGCGCTACGTAATTGTTCCGGAGGCTCGCGGATAAACCGGGCAGCCCACAGGTTTTGAGCACGCCAGGGTACTGGCGCCTAACTGGAAGTACACAAGATGAACAACGAAGAACCTCGTCCGGAAGATGAATCCGCGCCGCAAGCCAAGCAGCCAAGCTTCGCGGAAATGATCGGTTCGAACTCCAGCATCGCGCAAAACGCTGACGGCGGGATCGACTTGCTCACCACCGTCGGAGGAGTGCGCGGAATTCTGGAGACGGTGCTTCCCGGTTTCCTCTTCATCATGGTTTTCGCGTTCACCAGCAACCTGACCTGGGCGCTGATCGCCTCGATCGGCCTTGGCATGATCTTCATGATCATCCGCCTGGTCAAGCGCTCAACGCTGATTCAAGCAGGATCGGGGCTGCTGGGCATCTTGATCTGTGCCTTTGCCGCAAGGAATTCAGGCAACGCCAAAGACTACTACGTCCCAGGGTTCTACGTCTCAGCGGCCTACATGGTCGGCCTGATTATTTCGGTTGTAGTTCGCTGGCCGCTGATCGGCTTGCTCTTCGGCTTCATCCGCAATGAAGGCACCGAATGGCGCAAAAGGCCCGAACGGCTCCGCCGCTACCAGGTAGCTACCTGGATCTTGATTGCAGTGTTCGCCTTGCGCTTGGCAGTGCAGATCCCGATGTACTTCTCGGACCAGGTGGTGTCCTTGGGCTTGGCACGCGCCCTGATGGGCGTGCCGCTGTATGCCGCGGCCCTGTGGTTTGCCTGGCTGGTCTCCAGACCGGCTGTGGCAGCAGGCAGCGAGCCTAACCAGCCAGGTCCAGCGGCCTAGCGGGTGGCGTCGCGCAAGGTGCGGCGCAACAGGGGTTCTGCTCCAGGGGTGGTGATGAAGAAGATTTCATCGCCACCCTCAATCACGTCATCAGCACTTGGCGGGAACGGCGTCTTATCGCGGACAACGGCCATCATGGTGGTGTCCTCGGGCCATGAGATACGGCCAATGCTGCGGCCAATCAACGCCGAGTCATGCGGGACGGTGAACTCGACCATGTAGACCTCGCCGGTCTTCAAGGTCAGCAGGCGCACCAGGTCGCCCACCTCTACGGCTTCTTCCACCAGCGCGGTCATCAGCCGCGGAGTGCTCACTGCGACATCTACGCCCCACGCATCGTCGAACATCCATTCATTCTTTGGATTGTTCACTCGGCCTACGGTACGGCGGATGCCGAATTCGCTCTTGGCCAGCAACGAGACCACAAGGTTCACCTTGTCATCGCCGGTCGCCGAAACGACTACGTCATATTCTTCAAGCTGGGCCTGCTGGAGGACCGCTAATTCGCAGGCATCGCCGATCAGCCACTTCACTGCTTCCAGATCGGCGCGGTCAGCCATTTCCGGCTGCAAGTCGATGAGCAGGACTTCGTGGTGGTTGATGACAAGTTCGCGGGCGATGGAGGAACCGACCGAGCCGGCCCCGGCAATCATGACCTTCATTGGGTGCCTCTCTGATTAGTCGTTGGAAAGTGGCGTTGGCGGGCTGGCGAGAATCTTTTCGACATCCTTGGTCTCATCAAGGCGCATCATCACATGCACCAGGTCCCCGCCCTGCAACCGGGTGCGGTTCTCCGGGATGGTTCCTTCTCCGAAGCGGGTCAGGTAGGCAACGCGTACCCCGGCTGCCGCTTCCAGATCCTTGACCAGGCGTCCATACCAGTCGCGGTGCAGTGCCACTTCGGAAAGCACCAGCCTGCCAGAAGGCTCGCGGAAGTCCCCGCGCATCGAATAGTCGGGCAAGATCCGGCGCAGCACCTGGTCGGTGCTCCAACGCACGGCAGCTACCGTGGGGATGCCCAAGCGCTGATAAATTTCTGCGCGTCCCGGGTCGTAGATGCGAGCCACCACATGGGGAACGTTATAGGTTTCGCGCGATACGCGAGTAGCGAGAATGTTGGAATTATCACCGCTGGATACCGCCGCGAACGCGTAGGCCTCGTCGATTTTGGCAGCTTCCAAGGTGTCCTTGTCGAACCCCATGCCGGTGACCGTGGTCCCGGTGAAGCTTTTGCTCAATCGGCGGAAGGCATGCGGGTCCTGATCAATGACTGCCACAGAATGCCCCGCTGAATCCAGCGTATGAGCCAACGAGACACCGACTCGTCCGCACCCCATGATCACGAAATGTGCCACCGAGAACTCCTTGGGTTTACTGCTTGATAGGTATCAACTGGCGCACACATGTTGTGTGCTTCGAATGCAACAATAGCGCTGATCGGGCTCAGATTATCTGTGGTGCGCCACCCGTGTGCCTTGCACCCTGCGATAACGTTGTCTCGTGCCTGCATTATTTGATGGTCTCAAGCGGATCCTCGTGGGCCGGCCTTTCAGAACTGAACAGCTGAATAAGAAGCCGCTCCCACCTAACGTTGCGTTGCCGATTTTCTCGTCGAGCGCCCTGTCGTCCTTGGCGTACGCGCCAGATGAAATCTTGCTGACCCTGGCCATGGCAGGCCTGGCTGCGACCATGCTTTCTCCGATGGTCGGGCTGGCTGTGCTTGCCGTGCTGGTGGTCCTGGTGCTCTCCTATCGCCAATCGGTGATGGAGTACCCTTCCGGCGGCGGCGACTACGAAATCGTCAAGAAGAACCTGGGCGCGCGTTCGGGAACGGCTGTGGCCGCTGCGCTGCTGGTGGACTTTGTCCTGACCGTTGCGGTGTCCAGTTCTTCAGCTGCCTTGTACCTCAGCGCCATTTTCCCGGCGCTGGGTGAATACAAAGCGTGGGTGGCCGCTGGTCTCGTAGCATTCCTCGTGGTGGGAAACCTGCGGGGCAAGGGACAGGGGCGCTGGACGTTGGCCATCCCGGTCTACCTCTTCGTCTTCGGCATGCTGGCGCTGGTAGCCATTGGCGGCGTGATGGCGGCAACCGGTTCACTGGGCCTTGCTCCGAGCGCGAACTTCACGATTGTTCCCGAGGCAGAATTTGCCAACGGGCTGCACGGGGTAGTCGGCGCACTGCTGATCCTGCGTGCTTTCAGCACCGGTTCTGCGGCGCTGACCGGCATCGAAGTTCCGATCTCCAACGTGCAGACCCTGGCCAAGCCGCGAGCCAAGAACGCGGCCCGGATCCTGCTGGTGCTGGGTCTGCTCTCGGGCGTGCTGACCCTGGGCACGCTGATGCTTGCCCGCGCCACCGGCATCAAGGTCGTCGCTGATCCGCAAGCCTCTTTCTTGCTCGATGGCGCACCCATCCCTGAAAGCTTTGTGCAGGTCCCAGTCTTGGGGCAGTTGGCCCAGGCAGTGTTTGGCGACTTCACCTTCGGGCTGGTCGTGGTTTCGGTGCTGACTATTGCGGTGCTGATGCTGGCTGGCAACCAGGCATTCAATTCTTTCCCGCTGCTGGCCAGCCACCTGGCTACCGATGGGTTCCTTCCACGGCAGCTGCGCACCCGAGGAGATCGCTTGGGGTTCTCCAACGGCATCCTGTCCCTAGGCGTGGCCGCGATTGCACTGGTGCTGTTGTTCCAAGGCGATGTCACCTTGCTGGTCCAGCTCTACGTGGTAGGCGTCTTCGTGTCCTTCACGCTTAGCCAGCTGGGCATGCTCAAGCACTGGAAGCGCGTACTGGTCCCCATCGCTGACCGCAGGATCCGCGCGGCCAAGCAGCGCAAACGCCTGCTGAACCTTGTGGGACTGATTCTTTCGGCATTGGTCTTGGTGGTTGTCTTGGCCACCCGATTTGTCCACGGCGCCTGGTTGGCCGTGCTGGGCATTGTGGTGCTGATGGTGATTATGGATTCGCTGCAGCGCCACTACCAAAAGGTTGATGACGAACTGGCAGTAGATGAATCCGGTGCCGCGACTGCTTTGCCATCGCGCGTGCACGCCCTGGTGCTGGTATCCACCGTGCGCAAGCCGGTGCTGCGCGCCCTGGCCTTCGCCCGCGCATCGCGCCCATCCAAGCTTGAGGCAATCATCGTGGATGTGGAGCGCGGCAAGACCGAGAAGACCCTGCAGGACTGGGAGAGGCTGCAAATTCCGGTGCCGATCACGGCGCTGGCTTCCCCCTATCGAGACATTCCAGGGGCGTTGATTGAGCATATTCGTTCGATCAAGCGCGAATCCCCGCGGGAGCTGATTGTTGTCTATATCCCGGAATACGTTGTGGGCCACTGGTGGGAACAGCTGGTGCACAACCAAACAGCATTGCGCGTGAAGAACCGCTTGCACTATGAACCAGGCGTGCTGATTGCCTCGGTGCCATGGCGCCTGCTCAGTGCCTCGCGCGCCCTCGGTGGCGGGGCCACTGAAGAGTCCTCGGCACACCGCCAAATTTAATGCTTCTGATGAAAGACAAGAACGATGACTGAATCACCAACTCTGACCGTCCGCCTGGGCAAGATCGCCCATGGCGGCCACACCGTCGCCCGCCATGAAGGCCGCGTGATTTTCGTACGCCACGGCATCCCCGGAGAGCTGGTGAACGTACGCCTGACCGACTCGGCGCCCGAGGCCAAGTTCTGGCGTGCCGATGTCACCGAGGTGCTGGAAGCCAGCGAGCACCGCGTGCCGCATTTCTGGGATGCGGCTGATGCCTTGAAGCACCGTGATCCAGTCGGCGGGGCCGAATTCGGCCACATGCGCCTGGAATACCAGCGTGAGCTGAAGTCGCAGGTTGCCGCCGAGCAGCTGACCCGTCTGGGCGGATTGAAGGCAGAAGACTACAACTTCCCTGCAGTGCAGGGCGTCAAGGGTTCAGCTGATGGCTTGGGCTGGCGTACCCGCATGTCCTATTCGGTCGATGCCCAGGGCAATCTCGCAATGAGTGCCTTCCGCAGCAACGAGCTGATCAGCATCTCGCAGATGCCGCTGGCACACCCGGCTATCGAGGCTACCGGCCTGTACTCCGTTGACTACTCGGGCATTGAGCGTGTGGAAGCTGCGGTGTCCAGCCAGGATGACCGCACCGTGCTGATCCTGCTTGCCGAAGCCCGCGATGGCGCAGCGGCAAAGGTGGCTAAGCAGTTCCCCGAGGGCGTGAACGTTGCTTCCTTCAGCCAGCATGGCGGTTCGGCAGCCGATGGCAAGGGCAGCTTGCAGACCTTGGCCGGTTCGGCGCACCTGATCGAAAAGGTGCTGGGGGAGAAGTTCCGCATTACCGGTGAAGGCTTCTGGCAGGTGCACCGTGAAGCGGCCAGCCTGCTCTCTTCGCGGGTTATCGAGCTGACCGAACCTGCCGCGGGCGAGCAAATTGCCGATCTCTATGCCGGGGCCGGACTCTTCTCCGTGCCGTTGGCCAAGGCGGTTGGCACCGGGGGCCGGGTCTTCTCGATTGAAGGCGCTCCGGGAACCCACGCCGATGCGAAGAAGAACCTGCGCGATTATTCGCAGGCCACGGTAATCCGCGGCCGTGTTGAGCGAGTGTTACGCCAGGTCGCACACGATGCGACTTTGGATGCCGTAGTGCTTGATCCACCACGTACCGGTCTAGA
Organism: Glutamicibacter arilaitensis Re117; assembly: GCF_000197735.1. Taxonomy (NCBI): domain Bacteria; kingdom Bacillati; phylum Actinomycetota; class Actinomycetes; order Micrococcales; family Micrococcaceae; genus Glutamicibacter; species Glutamicibacter arilaitensis. The sequence goes on along the minus strand of NC_014550.1, from coordinate 2,273,386 downwards.
AAAGCAGGTCGCCGCCGAACTGGCTTCCAGTGGCGTTTCGCGTATTTGTTACGTCTCCTGCGATCCGGCGGCTTTTGCCCGGGATACCGCGCGTTTGATGGGCCGCGGCTATGAATTAGATCATTTGGAGATTCACGATTTGTACCCGCACACCCACCATATGGAGTCCATTGGACTCTTCGTGCGCCGTTAAACATCAGAATTTGTCCGTTTAGACACGAATTTGGCTGAAAATTTATTCCGAGGAGTCTTTTTAACTGCTTTGGCGATAGACTGTTTTTAGCTCTGCCACGCTAGGGCCCTGACTATCTCAGTTAGGGACTCCTAACTGGAATAGCAGTGTGCGTGTGCAACAGAATGAGTGTCTGGCGAGAGGAGTCCCACGTGAGCAATGTGGACAGCTTCGGTGCCAAGGGCGTACTTGACGTCAATGGAACCGAATACGAAATTTACCGACTAAATACGGTTGAAGGCTCGGACAGCCTTCCTTACAGCCTTAAGGTTCTTCTTGAGAACCTGCTTCGCACCGAAGACGGCGCGAACGTAACTAACGAGCACATCAATGCACTGGGTCAGTGGGATGCTTCGGCTCAGCCGAACACCGAGATCCAGTTCACCCCTGCACGTGTGCTGATGCAGGACTTCACCGGTGTGCCTTGTGTCGTTGACCTGGCAACCATGCGCGAGGCCGTCAAGGACCTCGGCGGTGACCCAACCCGCGTTAACCCGCTGGCACCTGCTGAAATGGTTATCGACCACTCCGTGCAGATCGACACCTTCGGTTTCGAAGGCGCTGTCGAGCGCAACATGGAGATCGAGTACCAGCGCAACGGCGAGCGTTACCAGTTCCTGCGCTGGGGCCAGACTGCGTTTGACGACTTCAAGGTCGTCCCACCAGGCACCGGCATCGTGCACCAGGTCAACATCGAGTACCTGGCACGCACCGTCATGACCCGCGAGGTCGACGGCGTACTGCGCGCTTACCCAGATAGCTGCGTAGGCACCGACTCCCACACCACCATGGTCAACGGCCTGGGCGTGCTGGGTTGGGGCGTTGGCGGCATTGAGGCCGAAGCAGCAATGCTCGGCCAGCCTGTCTCCATGCTGATCCCACGCGTTGTCGGTTTCAAGCTGGCAGGTTCGATCCCAGCTGGCGCTACCGCAACCGACGTGGTGCTGACCATCACCGAAATGCTGCGCAAGCACGGTGTTGTTGGCAAGTTCGTTGAGTTCTACGGCGAAGGCGTGGCCGCAGTGCCACTGGCTAACCGTGCAACCATCGGCAACATGTCCCCAGAATTCGGCTCGACCGCCGCAATGTTCCCAATCGACGATGTCACCCTCGACTACCTGCGCCTGACCGGCCGCAGCGAAGAGAACGTGGCACTGGTCGAGGCTTACGCCAAGGAACAGGGCATGTGGCACGATCCAAGCCGCGAGATCCGTTTCTCGGAATACCTCGAGCTGGACCTGTCCACCGTGGTTCCATCGATCGCCGGCCCGAAGCGCCCACAGGACCGCATCGAGCTGTCGAGCTCGAAGGAGCAGTTCCGCAAGGACCTGCACAACTACGTATCGGACGCCGAGGACACCCAGGGCGCTGGCCGCCCATCGGTAGCCGTCGAGGTCACCAAGGAAGATGGCACCCAGTTCACCCTGGACCACGGCCTGGTTTCGATCGCTTCGATCACCTCGTGCACCAACACCTCCAACCCTTCGGTCATGCTGGCCGCAGCCGTACTGGCTCGCAACGCAGCTGACAAGGGCCTGACCTCCAAGCCATGGGTCAAGACTTCGGTCGCACCAGGCTCGAAGGTTGTAACCGAGTACTACGAGAAGTCCGGTCTGCTGCCATACCTGGAGAAGCTCGGCTTCTTCGTTGTCGGCTACGGTTGCGCAACTTGCATCGGTAACTCCGGTCCACTGGATGCTGAGATCTCCGAGGCCATCAACGCCAACGATCTCGCAGCAACCGCAGTCCTGTCGGGTAACCGCAACTTCGAAGGCCGCATCAACCCGGACGTGAAGATGAACTACCTGGCTTCCCCGCCACTGGTTATCGCTTACGCACTGGCTGGCACCATGGACTTCGACTTCGAAACCGACGCACTGGGCAAGGACGCCGAGGGCAACGATGTCTTCCTGAAGGACATCTGGCCATCGCCTGTCGAGGTCCAGGAGATCATTGACTCGTCGATTGACAAGGAAATGTTCGCTAAGGGCTACGACGGAGTCTTCGAAGGCGACGCACGCTGGAAGGCACTGGATACCCCAGAGGGTTCCACCTTCGCATGGGACGAGAAGTCGACCTACGCACGCAAGGCACCTTACTTCGACGGCATGACCGCAGAACCACAGCCAGTTGAGGACATCAACGGCGCTCGCGTGCTGCTGAAGCTGGGCGACTCGGTTACCACCGACCACATCTCGCCTGCAGGTTCGTTCAAGTCGGAAACCCCGGCTGGCCGCTACCTGATCGAGAACGGCGTGGATCGCAAGGACTTCAACTCCTACGGCTCGCGCCGTGGTAACCACGAAGTCATGATCCGCGGTACCTTCGCGAACATCCGCATCAAGAACCAGCTGCTGGACGGCGTCGAGGGTGGCTTCACCCGCGACTTCACCCAGGAAGGTGCTCCGCAGGCTTACGTCTACGACGCAGCGGAGAACTACAAGGCTGCCGGCACCCCGCTGGTCGTTCTGGGCGGCAAGGAATACGGTTCGGGCTCCTCGCGTGACTGGGCTGCCAAGGGCACCGCATTGCTGGGTGTCAAGGCTGTCATCACCGAGTCGTTCGAGCGTATCCACCGTTCGAACCTGATCGGCATGGGCGTTCTGCCACTGCAGTTCCCTGAAGGCGAGTCCGCTGATTCACTGGGTCTGACCGGTACCGAAACCTTCGCAGTTTCCGGCGTGACCGAGCTGAACAACGGCACCACCCCGAAGACCCTGAAGGTCACCGCAACCGCTGAAGACGGCAAGGTTACCGAGTTCGACGCAGTTCTGCGCATCGACACCCCAGGTGAAGCTGACTACTACCGCAACGGTGGCATCCTGCAGTACGTACTGCGCCAGATCGCTGCTGCTAACTAGTAGATCCACTTCGGCTCCGGTCGAAGGGCATCTGTAGGTAGATCCGCATCGCGGACAAGATTTAGGACCCAAGGCAATTGCCTTGGGTCCTAAGTCGTTTAAGCCCGCTTTTGCGCTAGCAGATGCCCATGGGTGCGAGCTTCTGCCCGAGTGCGGGTGCCGGCCTGAAGCACCTTCAGTCCGGCCTGTTCCAAGAGCAGCGATAGATCCGCCGGAGGCCAATACCAGGCCAGGGCGACTTGGTGGGCAAAGGCCTCCAGCTGATTGCCGGCAAAGAATCCGAGCAAGAGCGTTCCGCCTGGTTTCAGCACCCGGGCCAGCTCATTCAACAGCGGTCCTAGCTCGGCCGGTGGAGCATGGATTACCGAATACCAGGCGAGCACCCCGGAAAAATGCTGATCGTCAAATGGCAGGTGCGCCAGATCAGCGCGCAGGAATTCTGGTTTCTGAAAGTTTGCACGCGCATATTCCAAGAACTCGGGCACAAGATCAACGCCAGTGGCGCACCGATGAGCATCAGCAATGAACTGCGTCCAATGTCCCGGACCGCAGCCAGCGTCAAGTACTGGACCATGGATCTGTGCGGCCCACTGGGCAATCAGTTCCCGGTCTTGATCCTCCGCCTGCTCTGGCGCCCCAAACATATCGATGTAGGCTTCTGCTACCTGCGAATATCGGTAGGCAGTTTCACCGGTGCGCTCAGGAATGTCCATGCAACCAGCCTAGCGAGCTGCCACTGGCAGGGGAAAATCTTTGCCAGGCACCCCAAAAATCTCCGGCAACCAAGTGATTCCAAACTATGAGGAGGATTGATCGATGGCTGCTCCAGCGCTTGAAGACTTGCTGCCATCAGCGCACGCACAGCAGATACGCCAGTGGCTTGGCCCGGTTGACGTCGTGGCCGACATGTCATGGAACCTCACCGACACCAAGGTCCTGCATTTGCGGGCCGGAACACGTCATGTCGTAGCCAAGACCGGGGGAGAAGCCAACCACCATCTGGACCGAGAGATCCTAGCCCACCGCAGCTACACCGGGCCATTGAAAAATGCAGGACTGGCAGCACAGCTGCTGCACGCAAGTCACAGCTTGCGCTTGGCGATCATGGATTACCAGCCCGGGGAACTAAGCGCAGGAACGGCCTGGGAATTCGACTCGGAAGTCCATCAGCAGGCGGGCAGTGCGCTCAAGCTCCTGCATGCACAAGAACAACAACTGGATCATGGCTACGAAGCGCGGCTGACGCGCAAGTTCCTCCTGCTCTTAGACCGCAAGCATCGCATTGAACCAGCGCTCTGCGAGCGGATCGAGAACATCCTCAAAAACTACGATCCGAAACCTGCCATCTTGGTGCCAACCCATGGAGATTGGCAACCGCGCAACTGGCTCGTTGATCGCGGCAAGCTTCGCATCATTGACTTCGGCCGATTCGAATTCCGTCCCGCTGCCAGCGACTTCGCGCGGCTAGCGGTGCAACAGTGGAAAGGGCGTGCGGATTTGGAAGCTGCGTTCCTGCGCGGATACGGCGGCGACCCGCGAGAGGAAAAGGCCTGGGGGATCATGGAATTGCGCGAAGGGATCGGAACTGCGGTCTGGGCTCATGAAGTCGGTGACGAGGTATTTGAAGCCCAGGGACACCAAATGCTGGCTGATACGCTTGCCCGCATGGAAAATGGACAGAGCCGGTCACAGCTTCCAGAAGGTAGTGAACGTCATTGCTAGGAAATTAGCACCGGCAAGATGGTTGGCGGATAATGAAAGAAGCCTTGAACGCGGTAAACTAGGTATTTCGCATGGGCTTTCCAGCCTATTGTCGGCGAATTTGTGAAGGGGATGAACGTGTCTTTATTGAAGACCATCAAGAAACCAAGTGACCTGCGGGCGCTTACCCTCGAGCAGCTCGACGACTTGGCGGAGGAAATCCGCAGCTTCCTCATCGACAATGTTGCGCGTACTGGCGGCCATTTGGGCCCCAATCTCGGTGTTATCGAGCTGACCTTGGGCATCCATCGTGTCTTCGATTCCCCAACTGACTCCATAGTCTTCGATACGGGACACCAGTCGTATGTGCACAAGCTGGTTACCGGACGCCAGAATTTCGAGACCTTGCGCCAGCAAGGGGGCCTGTCGGGCTACCCTGACCGCGGTGAATCAGAACACGATGTTGTTGAGTCCTCCCATGCTTCCTCCTCGCTGTCGTGGGTTGATGGAATTTCCCGCGCCAACAAGCTGATGAATAACAATGACCGCTACGCCGTAGCCCTGGTGGGCGATGGCGCCTTGACCGGCGGCATGGCCTGGGAAGCTGTCAACAACATCGCTGCCGACAAGGACCGCAAAGCAGTCATCGTGGTCAACGACAACGGCCGCTCCTACGCCCCGACCATCGGCGGCCTGGCCAACCAGCTTTCGGGACTGCGCCAGCAGCTGGACAAGTTCCGTACCCACCCGGCCTACGAGAACGCCATGGATAAGCTCAAGGTCAAGCTCAAGGGATCCGGGCCAGTAGGCGATTTCACTTACAAGTCTCTGCATGCCACCAAGAAGGGCATCAAGGACTGGTGGGCACCGCAAGGCCTGTTCGAGGACCTGGGCCTGAAGTACATCGGCCCGATCGATGGCCACAACCAGCGCGCAGTAGAAGAAGCGCTACAGCAGGCCAAGCAGTACGCGGGCCCAGTGCTCGTGCATGCCCTGACCGAGAAGGGCCACGGCTACGCTCCGGCCCGCGCCGATGAAGCTGACCAGTTCCACGCCGTTGGCGTTATCGACCCAATCACCGGTCTGCCGGTTTCCAAGTCCAGCGCGCAGAGCTGGACCAGCGTCTTCGGAGAAGAGATCGCGGCGGTGGCCAACGAGCGCGAGGACATTGTGGCGATCACCGGTGCCATGCTGCAGCCAGTGGGCCTGAAGAAAATGTCCCAGGAACACCCTGAACGCGTCATTGACGTGGGCATCGCCGAACAGCACGCCATGACTACTGCCGCCGGCCTTGCCTTTGGCGGACTGCACCCGGTGGTCTGCGTCTACGCGACCTTCCTCAACCGTGCCTTTGACCAATTGCTGATGGACGTGGCCCTGCATAAGGCCGGTGTCACCATCGTGCTGGACCGCGCTGGAGTCACCGGCCCGGACGGCGCCAGCCACCACGGCATGTGGGATATGGCGCTGACCCAGATCGTGCCTAACCTGCATCTGGCTGCTCCGCGCGATGCCGACCGCCTGCGGGAGGAACTGCGTGAAGCCCTGGACATCAATGATGCGCCAAGTGTCGTGCGATTCTCCAAGGGCTCGGTGGGTGAACCCATCGAAGCTGTGGACCGCCTGCCAGATGGCGTGGATGTTCTGGCACGCTTGGGGGACCGTTCCGCACCGGATGTTCTCATCGTTTCCGTGGGCGCCATGAGTGAGCTTTCGCTGGATGTCGCAGAACGACTGAACAGCCAGGGCGTATCGGTGACCGTGGTGGATCCTCGTTGGGTTCTACCAATGCCAACCTCGGTGATTTCACTGGCAGCCCGCCACCGCATTGTGGTCTGCATCGAAGATGGCGTACGAGTCGGCGGTGTGGGTTCGCGCTTGCGCACCGAAATGCGCGCCGCTGGGGTCGACACGGCTCTGAACGAAGTAGGTTTGCCTACCGAATTCTTGGCGCACGGAACTCGGGCTGAGGTCTTGGACCGCGTTGGACTGACTGCACAGCAGGTAGCCCGCGATACCCTGGCGCAGGTTCTGGGAACCAAGGTTCCATTCGCCCGGCCCCTCCCTGGACAAGACCTACCTACCGGTCAGATTCCGAAGCTGTGAGCCTACCGTCCGGCTGCCCGGTAGACCTGCCCCGTAGCCCAGAAACTATCGCCGAGGGTTCCTTGGTGGTAGCGCGCGCCTGGAAGTATGATTCCAGCCCGCACTGGGTGGTGCCCGGATTTTATCTCGGACAGGACAAATACGGACATTGGCTTCACCAGCCGGCCGGCGCACTGGTAGCCCGTCCGGGCACCGCACACTTGGCAGCGAGTAATGCGCTCTGCCTGATTCCACACTCGGGCCAGTGGATTGCCACCCTCTATGCGGATGCACTGGAAGATTTTGATGTCTACATCGACCTGTCCAGCAACATCGGATGGCGACGGATGAAGCGTGGCGCTTGGGAAGTCAACTCCATTGACATGGATTTGGACGTGATTCGTTCACGTAGCCAAGGCGTGTTCCTTGATGATGAAGATGAATTCGCCGAACATGAAATAGGCATGAACTATCCAGCTTCCCTAGTTCGTAGTATTGGAAGAGAAGCTGGACTGTTGCTCGGCACCGTGATCAACAACGATGCACCGTTCAATGCCGAACACCGCGCCACCTGGCAATCCAAGGCTGAGCGCCTAGCCGCACAGCTTGCCGAAGCCTCCAAAAATTTAGATAACTAAGCACACCGTAGACCCAAGGGGTAATCACATGGCGATCATTCGCACCTACCGGATGAACGAAAAGAACGAACTGGAATTCCGCGAAGCATGGTTCCAGCAGTTCGAGGACGATGAATTGGGTCAGTTCGTGATCAATCACGGCACCGTGGGACATATGTCCAAGACCAATGAAGTCCAGGACGTAAACACCGACCGCGCCGACGAATTGTTCGCTGGTTTCGCTGAAGCCTGTGCTGCCGAAGGCTATGCAGAGATCAAGGAAGAAGATCAGTCGTGGGTTATCGTGCAGTACGCGCTGAAATCGGCAAATGGCACCGAACGCGACCAGTACCTGGACAAGAAGGCCAAGGAAGCGCTGACCGGCCACTTGGCATGGCGCGGACTGGGCACGGTGGAGTCCAGCGATTTCGGTAACCGAAAGCTGAACATCCGAGTCCTATCGCCAGCTCCAAAGCTTGCAGTCGCTGCGATCAAGACGTGCATCCGCGAAGCCAAGCTGGACTTCACCAAGATGAGTATCGGTGTTGCGCCCTTTGCGGAATCGAACAAGCTGAAGATGGCGCACCCGATGCCACCAAAGCCGATGTCCATCGACTGATCACGAATGATAAGCCCCATAGTTGCGACGCAGCCAATGCAGGCAGCGGACCACCCGGCCATCCGTCGGCTGTCGGAGAGTTTGGGGCGTCAGGCTGAACCTGGAAATTGGAGCGCTGGTGAATGCCAGGTAGTCGTCAAGAACCCGGCCGGAGAGCTGCTTGGCTGGGCTCGAGCCCATTGGTGGGAGCCTGCTGATCCGTTGGCGCCAGCTGGCTATTACCTTGCCGGGATCGAGGTTGCCTGCGGATACCGGCAACGGGGCGTGGCACGAAGCCTAACCGAGGCCAGGCTGTCATGGATTGCGCAGCGCGCTTCGACCGCATGGTGCGTGGTCAACGCGCAGAATACTGCGTCTTTGGCGCTTCATCGTGCCCTGGGATTCGAAGAACTAGCCCGGGCTCCACGGTTCGGTACTGTGGTTTTTAACGGCGGCAGTGGCCTGCTGTTGTCCAAGGAAGTGGTGTCTTCGCGCGGCCCCGCGAAAGCACAGGTTTAAACGAGCAGGAAACAAGGAGAAATGATTCCACAAGAAGACCGGGACGAGACCCCCGGCGCCCAGCGTAAAGTCCCGCGGATGGGAGCAACCCGCACGCCGTTGCACCTGGTTTTCCAGGCTTGCGTCGGTGTCATCATCGGCGTCGGAGTGGTGTCCCTGCTTTCCGGTCTGGCTACAGGGCAGGTGGCACTGACCGGCGTAGTCATCACCATTCTGGTGTGGATCGTTGAACAAGGGTTCCGGTTGCCGGAGCCAAATACCAAGCAAGGCGCTCGCGTACGTTTGGTACTTCGGCTCATTTCCCTGGTCGGTTTCACCATTGCGGTGAGCCCTCTGCTGGCCTTGATAGAGAGCTAATAGCTTCCAGTTCAGGGGAGTCTCCGGCGTCTTGCACGTCGGGGCTATTTTTCTCTCCAGAAGGGATTTGCGGACAAAAAGAAAGATCGGCCAGGTTCTTCCCGCAAGGGGAGAACCTGGCCGATCTTCTAGCTAGGCTTTAGCGCTTAGTCGGTGCCTGCATCGAATGCAGCGGACTCGATAGCGCGGTCGGTAGCCAGATCATCGACATCAACCTGGGTTGCGTTCACGATGTCATCAGCGCCACCGGCTTCCAGCGAACCAACGAGTTCAGCGGTGGTGCCGCCAACCAGACCCATGGTGGCGTACTGTTCCAGACGGCCGCGGGAATCCGCGATGTCCAGGTTGCGCATGGTCAGCTGGCCGATGCGATCCACTGGGCCGAAGGCTGCATCGCCAACGCGCTCCATGGACAGCTTGTCCGGGTGGTAGCTCAGGTTCTCGCCCTCGGTGTTGAGGATCGTGTAGTCATCGCCACGGCGCAGGCGGATGGTAACGGTACCCGTGATGGCCGAGCCGACCCAGCGCTGCAGCGATTCGCGCAGCATCAGGGCCTGTGGATCCAACCAGCGGCCTTCGTACATCAGGCGGCCCAGACGGCGGCCTTCGTTGTGGTAGCTGGCTACGGTGTCCTCGTTGTGGATCGCGTTGACCAGGCGCTCGTAGGCGATGTACAGCAGCGCCATTGCTGGTGCTTCGTAGATGCCGCGGGACTTGGCTTCGATGATGCGGTTCTCGATCTGGTCGCTCATGCCCAGGCCGTGTCGTCCACCGATGATGTTCGCTTCGTTGACCAGAGCCACCGAATCGGTGAACTCCTTGCCGTTGATGGCAACCGGACGGCCGGCCACGAAGGAGACCGAAACATCTTCGGTCTTGATCTCGACGTTCTCGTCCCAGTACTTCACGCCCATGATCGGCTCAACGGACTCGATGGAGCTGTTGAGCAGTTCCAGGGTCTTCGCCTCGTGGGTTGCGCCCCAGATGTTGGCGTCGGTGGAGTATGCCTTCTCAGCCGAATCACGGTAAGGGAAACCGTGCTCCTGCAGCCACTCTGACATTTCCTGGCGGCCACCGAGCTCGGCGACGAAGTTGGGGTCAAGCCAAGGCTTGTAGATGCGCAGCTTCGGGTTGGCCATCAGGCCGTAGCGGTAGAAGCGCTCGATGTCGTTGCCCTTGTAGGTCGAACCATCGCCCCAGACATCCACACCATCTTCGCGCATGGCGCGTACCAGCAGGGTGCCGGTTACGGCGCGGCCCAGTGGGGTGGTGTTGAAGTAGGTCTTGCCGCCGGTGCGGATGTGGAAAGCGCCGCAAGCAAGTGCTGCGAAGCCTTCTTCAACCAGAGCAGGCTTGCAGTCAACCAGACGGGAGTTCTCTGCGCCGTACTCCAATGCACGGCCAGGTACTGCGTCGATATCTGGCTCATCGTACTGGCCGAGGTCGCCAGTGTAGGTGTAAGGGATGGCGCCCTTGTCGCGCATCCAGGCTACTGCCACCGAGGTGTCGAGGCCACCGGAGAACGCGATACCTACGCGCTCGCCTACAGGGAGATTGGTAAGAACTTTAGACATGTTTCCATCCTAATGGATAAATATGCAATGCAGTGAATTGTGCTGTGAAATCTTCAGCACATCTACCTACCAGATAGCCTATGGGTATAACGTCGCTCAGTGAAGCGGAAGATCAAAGCAACAGATGAGGTGTCCATGGAATTTCGCCAGTTAGGCCGCAGTGGCTTGAGTGTTTCCGTCGTGGGGCTGGGCTGCAACAATCTTGGCCGTGCCGGTACAGCCACCGAATCCCAGGAGGGGACCGATGCGGTAATCCACGCGGCACTTGACGCAGGTATTACGCTCTTCGATGTTGCAGATATGTATGGCAAGGAGCCAGGGCTCTCTGAAATCCGTCTGGGCAAGGCGCTGGGACGTGCTCGTGAGGACATCGTCTTGGCCACTAAGTTCGGGATGGACATGCGCGGCGTTAATGGGCCGGATTTCAATGCACGAGGATCACGCCGCTATATCGTCAAAGCCGTTGAGGCGTCGCTGGAGCGCTTAGGAACTGACTACATCGACCTCTACCAGTTCCATACCCCGGATGCGAACACTCCCATCGAAGAAACCTTGCGGGCCTTGGACGAGCTGGTGGCCAGTGGCAAGGTCCGCTACATCGGGCATTCGAACCGTTCCGGCTGGCAGATTGCGCAGGCCGAGTATGTTGCGCGGGAGCTGGGCACCGAGCGCTTCATCTCTGCACAGAATCACTACAACCTGCTCGATCGACGTGCTGAACTCGAAGTCCTCCCCGCGGCTCGGGAATTTTCGCTGGGCGTGCTCCCTTACTTCCCGTTGGCCAACGGACTGCTCACCGGAAAATACTCCAAGGGGTACGCGCCTGAAGGAAGCCGGCTGACTCATGCACGCCAGCATCTGGTGCAGAGCAGCGATTTCGGGCAATTGGATCAATTCGCCGATTTCGCTGCCCAGCGAGACCTGACGCCGATCCAATTGGCATTCTCATGGCTGGCCGAGCAGTCGCCAGTGAGCTCCGTGATCGCCGGTGCAACTCGTCCTGAGCAGATCCGCGACAACGCTACCGCCGTGCGCTGGGTGCCAACTGCCCAGGAGCTAACGCAGCTTGATGAGATCTTCCCGGCCCCGGACAAGGTTGCCTTGTTCTAGGCAAGTCACCGGGAAACACAAGAGGCTGAACCCCAAATGGGGTTCAGCCTCTTGTGTTTGGGCAGCTGTTGGAAGCTACTGGCTGGCGGTGATGTACGCGACGATATCCTCGCCCTCAATCGCAGCGGCATAGCGTGGCAGAGCTGCGATAGCCGGCCCGTTCGTGACCGTGCCGTCAGCTGGCGCGAAACGCGAGCCGTGGCAGGCGCAGTAGAAATCGTCTTTGCTTGACTTCGGGGAGACCGCGCAGCCCTGATGGGTGCAGATGTTCGAGTAGGCCAATACCGTTTCTTCGTCCTTGCGGAAGAGCAGTACGCCTACATCTTCTCCAGACGGGTCTTTGGCCGGGGCCAGTGCGCGCGAACCCGCAGGAAGGTCCTTGGCCTTCATCAGGGTCTGCCCCTCGCCGCTCGGCTCGGGAATAGGAAACGCATCAGGGACATCTGCTTCGGAATGTCCATCACCGCAAGCGGTGAGAAGAGCGGCAGAACCAAGTGCTGCCGAAGCGCACATGAACGTGCGACGAGCTGGTCGGGCAATGTCAGTCATAATCCCATTCTGGCAGAGATCTCTGTTCCATCGCTAAGTCGACGCTGTGCCGGTGGAGCTATCGGTTTGAGGGAGAGGGACTGGCATTCTCCTGATGTTCATTTGCCGTTAACTCCTTGGCTATCGGACGCAATGCATATTTATGCAGTAGGTAATTGCGCCGGTGGCCGCTTATTCCGTGGGCGGATCTGCCAACGGACTCCAGCGGACGGCGCAGGCGGAGGCAGGCAAGCCGGACTCTAGGTTCGCCCGGTACGTGACTCAACGCTGCCGCAACGTCATCCTAAACATCCAAAAACTCCAGAATTCAGAGAAATATTTGTTCTCTGCTCCCACTAAGTGCATGCACAATTACCAGTTGGGAAGCAGTGGTATTGGACTGCCATATTCACTCGAATTATTGAACTCTGCCCCGTCAGTTCGTTGGCTCCGAGCTAGCGGAGAAAGGGGATTTGAAAGAACTGATTCGAATATCTTTGCATTCATGCTAATATTTGAATGTAGTTAGTTGGATTATCTGTTTTCGGAATGTCATTAACTGCTCACCTGTTCGGCGTCAAAACGCCGTCTGAGTTACTCCACGCCGTATTCGCGTGTTGAGTTCCAGGTAGCAGGCTTCCTATGGAAACAGGCGTCATTCGCCAGGACGAATGCTCCGCTTGAATGGCCCGAAGCGCAACGCTCGCACACCTGGAATGCCGCAATTTGATGCAGGCAATATCCCGGGTCTGGATTCACGTTGTGAAACCGAAATTGCCAAGCTCTGAGCTGGACTCAGAAACAGGCGCTCCCATTGCTAGGGATGAACGATACGAATGAGAAACGAACGAAACTTGAGTGTAGGGAAGTGATTCATGGGCCCAGGGGCTTGCGCGCGTCAGCTGTAAAACACCCCTTGCGATGACATCTCGCAAGACGACGTGCAGGATAAATCGCCGGTTGAGCATCTAGTGCCCGGCGCGTATCTCATCACCGTCTATCAGAGGGAGGTGGCGCATGAATAACGAAATAATGCAGTTCAGCGCCCTAACTGTAGTCTTATTACTAGTGCTCTTCTACGGAGGAACCTTCCTGATCTCCACCAGGATCGGGAAGAAAAACGAAAATGCCGACGGCTACATGACCGCCGGAAACAAAATTGGTTTCGGCATTTCTGCTGCCAGCATGACCGCCACCTGGATCTGGGCTTCTTCGATGTACGCCTCAGCTACCTCCGGGTACACTTACGGAATCTCCGGCCCGATCCACTACGGATTATGGGGTGCGTTGATGATTCTGTTCATCTACCCATTCGGCAAGCGAATCCGCAAAGTCGCGCCAAGGGCGCACACCCTCGCCGAAGTCATGCACGTCCGTCACGGCCGCTCCAGCCAGCTGATGCTTGCCGGATCGAACATCGTTGGCTCAGTCATCTCTCTGATGTCCAACTTCATCGCCGGCGGCGTCTTGATCTCGATGCTTTCACCATTCAACTTCATCCAGGGCGTCCTGGCCGTGGCCGGTGGCGTATTGCTCTACACTCTATGGTCCGGCTTCCGCGCTTCGGTGCTCACCGACTTCGTTCAGGTTGTCGCCATGCTCGGAGCGGTAGCAATCATCGTTCCAGTGATCTTCTTCGCTGCCGGATTCCCAGCAGCCTTCGAAACTGGCGCGAACAACCTGACCCCGCAGCAGTCGAACTTCTTCTCGTCTGAAGCTTTCTTGGGCCAGGGTGCACCGTACATTGCTGCAGTTCTGGCGTATGCCATCGGCAACCAGACCATTGCCCAGCGGCTCTTTGCAGTCCGTGAGGACCTGATCAAGCCGACCTTCATCACCGCAACCATCGGCTATGGCGCAATGGTGATCGGTGTCGGCATGCTCGGTGTGCTCGCCCTCTACCTCGGTTTCGAACCAAGTGGAGGGGACATGAACAACCTCATCCCTGAGATGGCTGCAAGCTACTTGCCGGGCATTCTCCTGGCGTTGTTCTTCATCATGATCATTGGCGCGCTGTCCTCGACGGCCGACTCGGACTTGTCTGCACTGTCCTCGATCATGATGGCCGATGTTTACGGACAGAACGTTGCCGGCAAGGAAAAGGCCGATCCGAAGAAGATGCTGTTGATTGGTCGCATCACCATGGTGGTTGCTACCGCGTTGGCTGTCGCCTTCGCAAGCATGCAGCTGAATATCCTGGACCTGTTGGTCTTCGTGGGTGCACTGTGGGGCGCATTGGTCTTCCCCGTCTTGGCCAGCTTCTACTGGAAGAAGGTCACCAACAAGGCCTTCACCGTTTCGGTCTTGGTGGCATTGGCGATTTTCATCCCAGTGCGCTTCGAACTGATCCCAATGAATGGGGTCACCGGTTTCCTTGTCGAGCTGCTCTCCGTCATCGGCATCGGCGTGGTCTTGGCCCTGATGTGCTTCGGATTCTTCGGCCTGCGCGTTGCCAAAATTGTCGGTGTCATCGCCATGCTGGCTAGTGCCCCATTCGTCTTCGGGTTCCTGCGCGATTACACCACGCTCAGCGCCTCGCTGGTCGCTTACGCGGTGAGTACGATGGTCTGCTACTTCATGTCATTCAGGTCCAAGATGGACTTCGACTTTGACGTCATCGCATCACGTACCGGCGACTTCGACACCGAAGATCTCCCACTTGTTGCTGGCGGCGTAACCACCAATGCAAAGAACCTAGGAGGTAAATAATGACGACTTTCTTCTTGAGCCTGTACCTCTTGATATGGCCAGTGATCGTGCTAGGTGTGCTGTATTTCATCAGCAAGGGATTCATCCAGGAATGGATCGAAGCTCGACGCAATGGAGAAGACATCATTTGATGCCTGAACCCGGCCTAGCTTCCTCCTAGAAGACACGTACCCCGCACCGCCATGACAGCGATGCGGGGTACGTGCTTTAAAACTAGTGCAGGATAACTGGCCTGATGAACGGAAACTTTGCACGTGGCCAGTGCATAAAGCAAGGCGCTGGGACCGACTTTCCTTGTGAGGTAAGCAATCCCAGCGCCTTATTTAGTTGCAATGCTCAGGGAGGAACATCGCAACCCGAGACGGCTTGGTTGTATCAGCCGTTGAACTTCTTGCCGTTGACACGTTCGGAGGCTCCGACCTGATCCAGGTACGGGGTGATGCCGCCTAGATGCATCGGCCAGCCGGCACCGGTGATCATGCACAGATCAACGTCGGCTGCTTCAGCTACGACGCCTTCATCCAGCAAGAGGCCAATTTCCTGGGCCAGCGCATCTTGAACGCGAGTCAAGATCTGTTCCTGGGTTGAAGGCTGATTACCGAAAGTCATCAGCTTCTCGGCTTCAGGGTTCAGCACCTGGTTTCCAGCTTCATCCTTGACCCACAGGGTGGTGATCTTTGCGTCGATCAGCTTCTGCAAGTTGGCTGAGACCGTGAAACGTTCGCCGAAGGCGGCGTTCAAGGATTCGTTGACGTGCTGTGCCACCGGTAGGCCCACCATGGCCAAAAGGGTCAGCGGGCTCATTGGAAGCCCCATTGGGGTCAGTGCCGCATCAGCAGTCTTCGGGTCGGTTCCCTCATCGAATGCTGCCTGGACTTCACTCATCAGGCGAAGCAGCACACGATTGACGACGAACGCAGCAGCGTCCTTGGTCTTCACCGTGGTTTTCTTCAGCTTCTTGCCCAGCACGAATGCGGTGGACAAGGAAGAATCGTTGGTCCATTGCGTGGCAGCAATTTCCAGCAGTGGCATCACTGCTACCGGGTTGAAGAAGTGGAAGCCAACCAAGCGTTCTGGATGCTTCAAGTCGCGGCCCATTTCGGTCACCGAAAGCGAGGAGGTGTTGGTGGCCAGGACGCACTCGGGGGAGACCACGGCTTCAACCTCGGCGAAGACCTGCTTCTTGACATTCAGCTCTTCGAAGACGGCTTCAATGACGAAGTCGGCATCCGCGAAAGCTTCCTTGGTGACCGAACCGGTGACCAGCGCCTTGGTGCGGTTCACCGCATCCTGGCTCATCCGGCCTTTGGCGTGCAGCTTATCGATTTCGCCGTGGATGTAGGCAAGGCCCTTGTCCACGCGCGACTGGTCCAAATCGGTAATGACTACCGGCACGTTCAACCGGCGGACAAAGAGCAATGCCAGCTGGCCAGCCATCAGTCCTGCGCCGACAACGCCCACCTTGGTCACTGGGCGGGCCAGCTTCGGATCCGGCGCACCGGCCGGGCGCTTGCCACGCTTCTGGACCAGATCCAAGAACGCGTAGACGGTGTTCCGGAACTGCGGGGTGCTCATCAGCCCGGTCAGCGCTTCAACCTCAAGCACAGCAGATTCCTGCTGCGAGATGGTCATGGCCTTGCGGAAGACTTCGATCACCTTGTATGGCGCCGGAGCGGCACCGGAGAGCTTGGCATCCACGAATTGCTCGGCTGCATCGGCTGCTTCCAGCCAGCGGCGGGCAACTTCCGGATCGGTTGGGTCTACGGCATTAGGACGCTTGACTTCAGTGGTGCCGGAGATGACGCCGTCAGCAAAGCCGATGGAACGCTCGATGAAGTCAGCAGATTCGAACAATGCGTCGGCCACGCCCATCTTGGCAGCCGCCGGACCCGAGAGGGTGCGGTTGTTGCTCAGCGGGTTCTCGATCATGACCTTCATCGCGTTTTCCGGGCCGACCAGGCGCGGCAGGCGATAGACGCCAGCCCACCCAGGAATCAGGCCGAGGAAACCTTCTGGCAAGCCCAAGGCGCCGGCGGTGGTGCTCACCGTGCGGTAGTTGCAGGCCAGTGCGATTTCCAGGCCGCCGCCAAGTGCTAGGCCGTTGATGAAGGCGAAGGTAGGAACACCCAAATCAGCGAGCAGCTCGTAGGTGTAGTGACCCAGAGAAGCCATGGCGGTTGCTTCGCTTGGTGCGCTCAGGCGGGTAACGGCCGACAGGTCGGCGCCGGCGATGAGGAAATATGGCTTTCCGGTGATGGCCAAGGCATCGATTTCGTCCTTCTTGGCGCGTTCGGCCTGCACTTCCAAAGCGGCGCGCAGTTCCAACAGGCTGTTAGGCCCCAAGGTAGTTGGCTTCTTGTGGTCCAGGCCGTTATCCAAGGTCAGCAACGCCAGCGTCTTGCCGCTTGGCAAAGCCACATCCTTGACGAAGGAATGGGTGACGGTCTCGTCGTGCATCAGTTCGGCGACGACTTTGAAGTTTTCGTTGTATGCAGTCATTGTTTCTTCCTTACGCCTTGCTGCCGAAGTCCGCGTGGTTTGGGTTTTCCCAGATAATGGTGCCGCCCATGCCCAAGCCGATGCACATGGTGGTGATGCCATAGCGCACCGAGTGGTCTTCGGAGAACTGGCGGGCCAACTGGGACATCAGGCGCACGCCCGAGGAAGCCAGTGGGTGTCCGACGGCGATGGCTCCGCCGTAGCGGTTCACGCGTGGGTCATCCTGGTCGATGCCGTAGTAGTCCAGGAATGAGAGCACCTGGACGGCGAAGGCTTCGTTGATTTCGAACAGGCCGATGTCTTCGATGCCCAAGCCTGCCTTGGCCAGTGCCTTTTCGGTGGCCGGGACCGGGCCGTAGCCCATGACATCTGGCTCTACGCCGGCGAAGGCGAAGGAGACCATGCGCATCTTCGGCGCCAGCCCCAGCTCGCGCACCGCAGCACCACTGGCAAGCAGGGCGGCGGTGGCGCCGTCATTCAAGCCTGCCGCGTTGCCGGCGGTCACGTGCCCGTGGGCGCGGAATGGGGTGCGCAGTTGCGCCAATGACTCCATGCTGGTCTCTGGCCGTGGCGGCTCGTCAACGGTGTTGACCGCCCAGCCATCGCCCGGCCGCTTGGCTGCCACTGGGATCAGGTCAGCCTGGATCTGCTGGTTCTCGTAGGCCTTGGCGAGCTTGGCCTGAGAGGAAACTGCGTAGCGGTCAGCGCGTTCTTTGGTGATCTGCGGGAAGCGGTCGTGCAGGTTCTCTGCGGTGTTGCCCATGTTCAGCGCCTGCGGGTCCACGATGCGCTCGGAGAGGAAGCGTGGGTTCGGGTCGGCACCGGCACCCATTGGGTGGTTGCCCATATGCTCCACGCCGCCGGCGATCACTACGTCGTAGGCGCCGAAGGCGATGCCGCCGGCGGTGGCGGTGACTGCGGTCATCGCGCCAGCGCACATGCGGTCGATGGCGAAGCCGGGTACGGACTTCGGGATGCCGGAGAGCAGGCCGACGGTGCGGCCCAGGGTCAGGCCTTGGTCTCCGGACTGGGTGGTTGCGGCAATGGAGATCTCATCGATCTTCTCGGCGGGTACTTCCGGATTGCGCTCCAGCAGGCCGCGTACGGCCTTGACCGCCAGGTCATCGGCGCGAGTTCCGTGGTAGATGCCTTTCTCGCCGGCTTTGCCGAATGGGGTGCGTACCCCGTCGATGAAGACGATATCGCGGTCGTCGAGCGAGGGATGCGCGTTGTTGCGCGCGGTCGAAGCGTTGGCACTCACCGTCGGGCTCCTTGGGATAGTTTCATGCTGCCCGCTAGAGCAAGGCAGTGGCCATCATCACTGTGACCTGAAACATACGTTACTCAGTAGTAACTTGAAGTGCAAGTGCTGCACCTCGAATATCCAAGAAGTGTGGATGAATTCCTCGAAAAAACCGGTTTAGCTCTGCTTTAGCGCCTCTGCCAGCTTTGCCGAAATCAGGTCCCGCTGCCATGCTCGGGCACCCAGTGTCTGCAGTTTCTCGCGCACGCTGGTTTCGCTGATGCGCGTTGGCGCGTTCCAGCAAAGCTCACGCAGATACTTGGGGGTCAGTAGATTCTCGCCAGGAATATTCCAGTGCTCGCTGACTTCATTGATAACCAGCTTCGCAGCTTCCAAGCGGTTCGCCGCGGCCGGGTTCTTTTCGGCCCAGGCGCGTGGGTGTGGCAGGCCGGTCTTTGAAGCGCGCAAGTCTGGCAGGTCCTTGGTGCTTTGGCCGCGTTGGATCGCATCGACCCAGCGTGCGGCGTCGCGTTTGGCGTTGCGCGTGTGGAAGCCTGGTATCTGCAAAAGTGCTGGCACGGAAGTGGCGCGCTTTTCAACCGCTGCCATGATGGCGCGGTCCGGGATCAAGCGCCCTGGTGCAACGTCGCGGGAGCGGGCCAAGGATTCGCGTGAAAGCCACAGCTCGCGAGCTATCGCAAGATTGCGGCGGCTCTTGAGCTTATGGATGCCCGACAGCTTGCGCCATGGGGTATCGGCCGGCACTGGATCTGGCAGGTTTCGTTCATGCTCGAATTCTTGGATGGCGAATTCAAGCTTGCCCTGCTCCTCAAGGGTTGCGGTGATGGCCTGGCGCAGCTCTTCAAGGACTTCGACATCCAGTGCTGCATAGTTCAACCATGACTCTGGTAATGGGCGAGTGGACCAATCCACCGCCGAATGCTCCTTCGCCAGCTGGAGGCCGAGCAATTCACCCACCATGGTGCCTAGGGAGACGCGTGGGAAGCCGGCCAGGCGGCCGGCCAGTTCGGTATCGAACAGCGCGGTGGGGGACATGCCCAATTCATGGAGGCAAGGCAAATCCTGGGTGGCTGCATGCAAAATCCATGGCTGTGCGTTAACGAAAGTCCGCAGTGGGCTCAGATCATCGAGGGTTTCTGGATCAACCAGCCAAGTTCCGGATCCTTCTCGGCGGATCTGCAGGAGGAAGGCGCGCTGGCCGTAGCGGAATCCGCTGGCTCGTTCGGTGTCCACTGCCAAGTCGCCGGTGCCAGCTTCCAAGGCGCGGACTGCTCGACGCAAGGCTGGTGCCGTGTCGATGACTTCTGGGATGCCATCACGTGGCTCCGTGAGTGGCGTGAGGACCGGTTGGTCAGCCTCAGGGGCCGTGGTGGATGATGCAGGAGCGGAAGAGTCAGAATTCGGCATGGTGCTTCCATTCTAGGACTATTTGGCTCCGCCGCATGGATGGTCGCTAGCTCATGCGCCGATGGGGAAGCTGCTGCACACCTTCAGGCAGCGGGGGCAGGCCGGCAAAAGTGCACACCATATCGGCCCAAGCACTCAGGTGGGTACCCAGGTGATCAGAGTCAGGGGACCACGAAGCACGCAGTTCAATGTCGATGTGGTCCTGCTCGCCGGCAAGATTCCCAAAAGATTCAGAAATTACGCGGGTCGCGGTACCACCAGCGGAATGGTAGGAGGCATCGCGTTCCCGAAGTGCTTCTTCCAGCCATGACCAAGCAACCGAAGCCAGCATCGAATCCTGTCCCATCTCGTGGTCCAAGCGGGCTCGGATATAGGTGACGATGCGAAATTGGCCGTTCCATAGTTCTTGGCCCTCAGGGTCGAAAAGGAGGATGAAGCGACCGGTGGCCAGCTGCTCGGCTGGTTGCAGGAAGGGGGTGCGGCCAATTTCCTGGCCTTCGGGACCATGTCCGGGGGCAACCACATCCATGACATCGCCGCTGAGCGCCAGCGCGAACGGCGCCAATCGGCCAGGGGCGGGGATTTCGGTGAACTTCAGTTCTTTGCGCACCTGGGCATGCGACAACTCTTCGAGGGCTTTGACAAAGGCCTCGGGGATGACGGAAGCAGGGCGATCATTGGTCACAATTTGAGTCTAAACGCGCCGTACCCGAGCATGGGTACGGCGCGCCGACTGGGGAGGGGTGCTAAGCGGTGGCGTAGGCCCCGCACAACTCGCGCAGCTTGGAAATGAATGCCTCGACGTCTTCTTCAGTGGTGTCGAAGGAGCACATCCAACGCACCTGGCCAGCGGCACGATCCCAATCGTAGAAGCGGAAATGCTCACGCAGCTGATCGCTGATTTCGGTAGGCAACTGGGCGAAAACGCCATTGGCCTGGGTTGGGTAGACCAGCTCCACGCCCTCGATGTCGCCTACTGCCTGCGAGAGCTTGGCGGCCATCGCGTTGGAGTGGCTAGCAAGTTCGCGCCACAGCTCCGTGCCGTAGAGCTCGATGAGCTGGGCTGAGATGAAACGCATCTTCGAGCTGAGCTGCATGTTCATCTTGCGCAGGTACTTCAGGTCAGCTGCCAGCTCGCTGCGCAGGGTCAGGATGCCTTCGCCGAGCAGGATGCCGTTCTTCGTTCCGCCCAAGGAGACGATATCCACGCCGGCATCGGTGGTCAGCGCACGCAGCGGCACGTTCAAGGATGCTGCGGCGTTGGAGAGGCGCGAACCATCCAGATGCACGTTCATGCCCAGCTTGTGAGCATGATCGGTGATGGCCTTGATTTCCTCGGGAGTGTAGATCGTGCCCAGCTCGGTGGCCTGGGTGATCGATACGGCCAGCGGCTGGGCGCGGTGCTCATCGCCCCAGCCCCAGGCTTCCTTGTCGATCAGTTCCGGGGTGAGCTTGCCATCGGGGGTGTCGACCTGAAGCAGCTTGAAGCCGCCCACGCGCTCCGGGGCGCCGTTTTCATCCACATTGATATGTGCTGACGAGGCGCAGATGACCGCACCCCAGCGTGGAAGCAAGGACTGCAATGCGGTGACATTGGCGCCGGTGCCATTGAAGACCGGGAAGATCTGGGCTTCCGGGCCGAACACGTTGCGGGCGACATTGCCCAGTTCCTCGGTGTAGTGGTCTTCACCGTAGGCGATCTGATGGCCGCCGTTGGCGCGGGCGATCGCATCCATGACACGCGGGTGCACACCCGAGTAGTTATCCGAAGCGAAACCGCGAACCGAAATGTCGTGGGGAGAAGTCATCTGTAATGATCCTTAGTCGTTCAAGGGATGAAGTTGTGGGCAAAGCCAAGGTGGTCTCCGACGGGAGACCCGCACAGCTAGTTAGGCCTTGGGAAGCAAGAGACGGGTTCCATTGAGCTCGACGGCCGGCTTTTCAAGCAGGGCTGTCGCGGCCTCGGCGAGGTATTGAACCGGGGTGTGTCCTGCAGGAGCTTCTTCCGGGGACTTGTCGCTCAATGCCTTCACGACCCAGCTAATGGCCGCAGCCTGCTCCGCCTGCTTGGTGAACAGGCGCGCGATCGCGTTGACCCAATGCTCGGCAGCAGCCTTGACCGCACCGTAGTTGGCGTTGGAAGGCGTGGGGTTCAGTACAGCTTCGGCACTGACGATCGCCAAGCGGCCGGCATCCGAAGCCACCAGATCGTCAACGAACGCCCGGGTGGTGTTGCGCAGGGTGCTCAGCACGCTGTGATGAAGGAAGTCCCAGTCCTCGTCGCTTTGGCCGGTGATGGACTTGCCACCACGCCAGCCCCCGACCAGGTGGATCAGCGCATCGACGCGTCCATGCTCTTCATGGACCTGTAGCGCCAAATGCTTGACCGCTTCG
This sequence comes from Glutamicibacter arilaitensis Re117, assembly GCF_000197735.1. Lineage (NCBI taxonomy): Bacteria > Bacillati > Actinomycetota > Actinomycetes > Micrococcales > Micrococcaceae > Glutamicibacter > Glutamicibacter arilaitensis. The sequence goes on along the minus strand of NC_014550.1, from coordinate 2,250,931 downwards.
AAGTCTCCGAGGTCGCATTCGTAGCGCCCGTGCGCGAATGCCAGGCGCTCGTCGAGCCGTTGTTGGTTGCTTCCCACTGCAAGCACACGCGCTCCGGCATCGACCAACGCGTTGGCGCTGGCGATGCCGGAGGCGGAAGTAGCACCGGCAATGAGCACTAGTTTGGATGTCTCTTTCACGGAGATTCTTTCTTTGCTCACATTTTCTAGCCTAGAGGAAAGGCTAGATTTTCGTTATGCCGGTCATGCCCTTGGTCGATTCGATGACGGACCTCATCTTCTTGTTCAATGCTTCATAGAACATCGACAGCGGAAACTCGTCATCCATGACCTGATCGGTAATCTCGCGCAAAGGCGCGGTCAGCGGAAGTGCATCCGGACCCTTGGCCCAGACTGACGCCGGGTTCGGAGTGACGGTCGCCGAGACCAGTTCATAGGCTGCAATCCAGTGGGCCAGCTTCGGGCGATCGATCGACTTCCAGTACAGCTCGTCAATTGCATCCCCCAAAGCTGCAACTACCTCGGGTACCTGGTCCCAATCGATGCTCAGCTTGGTGTCGGTCCAGTGCAGCACGTGGTGCTGGTGCATCCACGCGAAGAGCAGCTGGCCGCCCAGACCGTCGTAGTTGCGCACACGCGACCCGGTAATCGCGAAGCGGAAGATGCGGTCGAAGATCACTGCGTACTGCACGAGCTTGGCCATCTTGGCGCTCTTCGGGTCCGAGTCGGGATTCGCGGCAATCTTCATGCATTCGCGGAAAGCCGTCAGGTCGCAACGCAGCTCTTCGAGGGAGTACAGGAAGAAGGGCATGCGCTGCTTGATCATGAATGGGTCGAAGGGCAGGTCGCCGCGCATGTGGGTGCGGTCGTGGATCAGGTCCCACATGATGAAGGTTTCTTCGGTCAGGTGCTGGTCCTTGAGCAGTTCAGCGGCATCTTCCGGCAACTCGAGGTTGGTGATGCGCGCTGCTTCTTGCAGGACCTTGCGGAAGCGGACAGCTTCTCGGTCCTGGAAGATGGCGCCCCAGGTGAAGGACGGGGTTTCGCGGATAGCCACGGACTCTGGGAAGAGCACCGCGGAGTTCGTGTTGTAGCCTTCGGTGAAATCAACGAAGCGCAGCGGTACGAACAGAGCGTTGGTGTAGCTATTGCTCTCCAGCTCGGCTATGAACTCAGGCCACATGACCTGAACCAGTACGGCTTCGAGGTGGCGGTTCGTTGAACCGTTCTGGGTGTACATCGGGAAGAGCACCAAGTGCAGCAGGCCATCTTCACGCTGGGACTGCGGCTGGAACTGCACCAGCGAGTCGAGGAAGTCGGGCACTCCGAAACCGGCGTCTGCCCACTTGCGAAGATCGCCAACGAGCTGCTCCAGGTATGGTGCATCGTGTTCGAAGTGCACGCGCAGAGTGTGGATCGAATCGACGATGGACTCAACGAGCTTGGCTGCCTGAGCTGCGGTGCCGCTCTCGGCCAGGGACCCGTCCTGGGCCTGGAGGCCCTGGAATTCGGTGGCGGCAGACTTCAGGGTCAGCCAAGCTTCGGAGTTTGCGATCTGCAGTACTTCTGCATCGGTGGCCGTTGCCGGCTTGGAGGAAATCTGAGTCATTTCGTACACCTTCTTTTCAAGTTTGGGGAGCGCTCAATTGCCTATTCTCAACGCTACGCCCAAACAACAGAAAATATGATGCTAAGTCATCTATGCCCAAGTAACTCTTATTCTAAATGTGATCCATGCCCTGCCACCGTCAAGGACATTAGCCCTGAGCTGGACGCAGAGTCAGGCTTAGGGAATTCATGCAATAGCGCAGATCGGTCGGGGTCTTGAAACCCTCGCCCTCGAAAACATGGCCCATATGCGAATCGCAGCTGGCGCAACGGACCTCGACACGTTTCATGCCCATGGACACATCGCTGATGTAGCGCACCCGATCCTCGGCCAGCGGCGCGAAGAAGGAAGGCCAGCCGCACCCGGCGTCGAACTTCGTGGTGCTGGCAAACAGTTCTGCACCGCAGGCACGGCAGGCGTACACGCCCTCGGTCGTCGTATCCCAGTATTCACCGGTGAAGGGACGCTCGGTCCCAGCCTGGCGCAAAACGTGGAATTCTTCTGCGGACAAGATTTGCTGCCACTGCACATCACTGCGCTCGGACTCATTATCTGCTGGCTGTACTGGTTGGTTTACTGATTCATTGCTCATGCAATATGAAACGTTCGAGCATGCTGGATGATTCCCGGGCCAGGTCATGGAAAGATGAAAACATGGCTCGGAACATCACAGATACCTTGCAACCACGCAAAGCACTGCCGGCAACCCTGATTGGGGTTGGGCTCGGGCTTGGTGCTGGATCCCTGGTGGCCGCCAGCGTTTCAGCGCTCGCCGGTTACTTCGCCCGGCGCGTGGTCACACCGGAAGAACGCCGCACTGGCAACAGCGTCATTCGCGAAGTCCGTACAGATTCCGAAGGAAAACTCTGGCTGCATTTCACCAAGGACGACGAAACCAGCGAGCCGGGCCCCTGCAGCTTCCTCACCGAATTCGATTCCTGCGCACTGCGCCTGTCGGCACCCGAAGACGTCCCGGGCAAGCCCCGACTGGTTGCGCGCAAAATTGAGAAGATCTATCACGGCACCTTGGAAGGAGTGCGCCGCGGGAATTTCTCCGGCGCAATCTACGAACACCCCTCGGATCTGGGCTTTGAAGCAGAAGATGTGGTCGTACCCCTCGACGGTGGAGATGGCCCAGCCTGGCTGGTGCGTGGCTCTGCAAACGAAGATCTCTGGGTTATCGGTGTCCATGGCCGAGGTGCTCGACGCAATGAATCTATCCGTGCCCTGCCAGCATTAAGCGAACTTGGTGCTACGACCTTGCTGATGAGCTACCGCAATGATGGGCTGGCACCCAGCGCCCCTGATGGCCGCTACGGACTGGGGGACACCGAATGGCACGATGTGGAAGCGGGAATCCAATTCGCCTTGAACCACGGAGCCAAGCAGATCATCTTGCTGGGCTGGTCCATGGGAGGTGCCATCGGCCTGCAAACCGCAGATCGCAGCGAGCTGGCCCACCATATTGACTCACTCATGCTGGTCGGACCGGTGATCAATTGGGTTGATGTGCTCTCCCACCAGGCCAGAGCCAACAAGATCCCGCGATCTGTCGGCCTCTTCGGCCAATGGCTGCTGTCCAACAAGGCCGGACGCTGGGTCACCGGCCAGGCCGCACCGGTGAATCTTCGCCGGTTGAACTGGGTGGAGCGCGCCGAGGAATTAAAGCTCCCGACTCTGATCATGCATAGCCGGGATGACGAGTTCGTCCCCAATGGTCCGAGCCTGAAGCTAGCTGCCCTCCGCCCGGATCTGGTGACGCTGAAAACCTTTGCCAAGGCAGGCCATACCCGCGAACCGAATGTGGATCCGCAAGGATTCGCCAAAGCCATGACCGGCTTCCTCACCAAGCGCATAGCCGCGCGCGCAAGCTAACCCCGAAACGGTTTTGAACCTGGGTCTAAAGTGGGATACCCCCGCTCAGGCTTGGGCCAAGGCCTGGCGCAGCTGCTCGATGCTCGGGCTTCCCGCAAGCCCGCTGGGCGTAGCGTAGAGCCGGCAATAGAATCCGATTTCCGCGTCGTGGCTTGCAAAGGGATCGTTGCCATCGACGAGCAAGGTGGGGGACCCGCGAAATTCGTGCTCCACCGCTTCCTCGGCGGTGGCGATCGCCTGCGTGCGCAATTCAAGATCATTGCGCTCGGCCATTATTGCCAGCACAAGCTCTTCAAGCTCTTGCCAGTTCGGGCAACGGGCAAAATACTGCAATACCAATTTCATGCGCTGCTTCATGGGTCCGGGCCGCCTCTTCCTCAGCCGATGCCCGCAGCTGGCCTGCGGGCACAGAAAAGGCCATGCCCGGCAAGAGGAACTGTTCAATAGTCTCTCGCGGGCATGGCCCTTTGCACAATGGCTGCTAGTGCACAGCGATCTGGGCCCAGATGGCTCCGGTCGCCTTAGCGGCATCCCGCGGTGCGATCTCCAAGCTGAAACCGCGCCGGCCGCCAGAAATAAACACCGTGTCAAACTGCTGGGCACTTGCATCTATGACGGTATCGGTCTTCTGCCGCTGCCCGAACGGGGATATGCCACCGAGCACATAACCGCTGCGGCGCTGCGCCGCGGCCTTATCAGCCATCTGAGCTTTCTTCTTGCCCAGTGCGAGGCCGATAGCTTTCAAATCCAGCTTCGAATCCACCGGAACCACAGCCACGGCCAGATCCAAGGCAGGATTGGCCCCGGTGGAGACCATCAAGGTCTTGAAGACCCGGTCGCCGCTGACGCCTAATTGCTCGGCTGCCTCAGCGCCGTAGCTGTCAGCTGAATCGCTATGCGCATAGCTATGCGCGACATAGCTGATGCCGGCTGCTTCCAGCGCGGCGGTAGCCGGTGTGGATGCGGACTGCTTCTTCTTGCCCACTGCTCTTAGATCCTTCGCTACGATTAATTGGCAATGCTGTGCTGCAAGGAGAACCTACGCGGCCAGCTGCTCTGAAATCTGGCGCTTGATGCGGCCGAGCATGGCAGTCATGCCGCGCATGCGCAGCGGCGAGAGCGCACGGGTGAGCCCCAGCTGCTGCGGCATGTCATCGGGCACCGCCAGGATTGACGCTGCATCGGCGCCATCCAAACCGGCGGCCAGCACCGAGGCGAAGCCGCGGGTAGTTGGCGCTTCCGGGGGAGCGGAGAAGAACAGGTTCACCGTGTGGTTAGCCTCGGCACCGACCTCAACGACCAGGAACAGCGGCGACTGGCACTCGACAACCTGCTCGAAGAGCTCAGGATGATCGGCCAGGCGTGCTGGCAGCTCAGGCAGTTCGCGCGAGTATTCCAGCAGCAGTTCCAGGCGGTCGGCCTCGGGAACTTCGATGAATTCCTCGACGATTTCGTTCAGTTCATTGGGGACGTGGCTCATGCGCGGGCTCCTCGCTTGGCTGGCAGCTCGCCCACCGCTTCACCGCGCACGATCGGCACGCCCACGGCGTTGCCCCACTCGGTCCACGAACCGTCGTAGTTGCGCACGGTCTCGAAGCCCAGCAGGTGCTTGAGCACGAACCAAGTGTGGCTCGAACGCTCGCCAATGCGGCAGTAAGCCACCACATCGTCCCCTGGCTTCAGGCCGGCACCCTCAAGGTAAATGGCTTCCAGCTCTTCGCGCGAACGGAACGTGCCGTCCTCGGCAGCGGCCTTGGCCCATGGCACCGAGGCGGCGGTCGGGATGTGCCCGCCGCGCAGGGCGCCCTCTTCAGGGTAATTCGGCATGTGGGTGCGTTCGCCGGTGTATTCCTCAGCCGAACGCACGTCGATCAGCGGGTTGCCCAGGTGGTTCAAGACCTCTGGCAGGAACGCGCGGATTTTCGAATCAACGCGCTCGATCACCGGGTACTCGGTCGGGGTTACAGCTGGCTTCTCGGTGCTCAGCTCGCGGCCTTCAGCGATCCACTTGTCGCGTCCGCCATCCATCAGGCGTACATCTTCGTGGCCGAACAACGTGAAGACCCACAGTGCGTAGGCAGCCCACCAGTTGGACTTGTCGCCATAGATGACCACGGTGGACTCGCGGGTGATGCCCTTGGCGGCCATCAGCTTCGCAAATCCCTCGCCATCGACGTAGTCACGGGTGACCTCATCGTTCAGTTCGGTGTGCCAGTCAATCTTCAATGCCCCTGGTACGTGGCCGGTGGAATAAAGCAAGATGTCTTCATCCGATTCCAATACGACCAGATTCTCAGCTCCGAGGTTCTCGGCCACCGACTGGGTGGAAACGAGCCGTTCTGGGTGAGCGTAGGCTGCATACTTCTCGTTGGACTCGACGGGCAACGACATTCCTAATCACGATCCTTGCGGGTGTCTGTTTCTGCCGCGCTGGAGCCAGCGGGCAACGGGCGTTACTTCTAGCCTAGTCCCGATCGATTGTGAACACAGTGTGGGCTACGACATTTTAGGCAATTATTGGGCGCGTTCAAGGTAAACTGGCCGATGGGAATGCCACGGCTTCCTGACTAATTTCTGAGCAATCAACTGAAGGACTCCCACAGCCAATGGCGACGATCACCCACCTGAGCGAGACCAAGCCGAATCTTTCAATCGAAGAACTGCTGGCCGGCTTCCACCCGTCCTACCGCTTTGGTGAAGTGTCCTTCAATACCTATCGCCCGGATCCGAACCAGCCATCGCAGACCGAAGCGGTCAATAAGCTCAAGGCTTTCGCTGAAACCGTAGGCAAGAACAGCTCCGGTTCTTTCTTGTCCAAGCTTTTCGGCAAGAAGAAGGAAACCAAGAACGGCATCTACCTCGATGGCGGATTCGGTGTGGGCAAGACCCACTTGCTGGCTTCCCTGTGGCATGCGGCCCCGGGCCGCAAGGCTTTCGGCACCTTCGTTGAATACACCAATCTGGTTGGCGCATTGTCCTTCCGCCAGACCGTTGAAGTGCTCAGCCAGTATTCGCTGGTTTGCATCGATGAGTTCGAACTGGATGATCCCGGAGATACCGTGCTGATGTCCCGCCTGATGCGCGAGCTGTCCGATGCCGGCGTGAAGCTTGCCGCGACCTCCAATACCCTGCCGGGCGCACTGGGCGAGGGGCGCTTCGCAGCAGTGGATTTCCAGCGTGAAATCAAGACCCTCTCCGAGCAGTTCGACGTGCACCGTGTTGAAGGCGAAGACTTCCGCCACCGTGGCCTGCCTGATGCTCCTGTGCCCCTGGCCGACGGGGAGATCGAGTCGTTCGCCCAGGATCGCTACCAGGACAAGACCCTTGCCATTGATAATTTCGATGAACTGGTAGCGCACCTCTCGAAGGTCCACCCATCGCGCTACCGCCAATTGCTTTCCGAAACTGACGTGCTGGTTCTGCACAACGTAGATACCATCACCGACCAGGCCATCGCCCTGCGTTTCGTTGTGCTCGCTGACCGCCTGTACGACAAAGACGTGCCAATTGTTGCCTCCGGCAAGCCCTTCAGCGAACTCTTCACGCCGGAAATGATGTCCGGTGGCTACCAGAAAAAATACTTCCGAGCCGTATCGCGCCTGACCGCGCTCGCCCGTGAAGGGCAGGTCGGGGAACCGGCCATCTAATTAGGCAACCGCAGTCCTGCCACTTCATCGTCGAACGCTCCGTTCGACGATGAAGTGCGTTAAGAGCCCTGCCACTAGTGCCCAGAAAGCACCGCCTATGCCGAAGAGCGTAAGGTTGCCGGCAGCCACCAGTACGGTCGCCAAGGCGCTCAGCCGCCAAGTGGAATCGGACATCGCGCCGAGCAGAGCATTCGCCAGTGTAGCCAGCAGGGCCAATCCGGCGGCCGCCTGGAACAGCCCTTCGGGCGAGGCGCTGGCCACTGAAACGATCAGCGCGCTCAAGGCGCCAAAGACCAAATAGAACACTCCGGAACTTGCCGCGGCCCGCCAGCGCAGCCGGGGTTCTGGACCGGCCTGCTCGCCGGCGGCCAATACCGCAGTGATTGCAGCCAAATTAATCGCATGTCCGCCGAAGAATGCACCGCTTGCCGAACCCGCACCGGTCACCAGCATCGAGGCTCGCCAAGGCACGGTGTACCCGAAAGAACCGAGCATGGCCACTCCCGGAATGTTCTGCGAGGCCATGGTCACGACGAACAACGGAATGCTGATGCTAGCGATGGCCTGCCACGAGAATTCGGGGCTGACCCAATGCAGCTGCGGAAGCACTTCCAGGGAGTCCCACGTCGCTGTGCGGCCAATGTGCCACAGGCCGAAACCCACCGCTGCAAGCATGCTCAGCGCGACGGCAAATTTTGGAACGATCCTGAGCCCGAGCAAGAACACCAGGAGGATTCCCAAGGCGGGCATCGGGATCGTGGCAACGGCGGTAAAGGGCTTCAAGCACAGGGGTATCAAAACGCCGGCAAGCATGCCTTGGGCGATTGGCACCGGAATGCGGGTTAGCAGTCGATGCAAGGACGGCACCAAACCGGAAAGCACTAACAACGCTCCGCTGACCACGAATGCGCCCACGGCCTGGTTGAACCCGAAAACTCCTGGGGCCAAGGCAGCGAGCATCGCAGCACCTGGGGTGGACTAGGCGATGCTGATCGGCACACGGTATCGAAGCGAGAGCACCATCGTGCTCAAGCCGACGCAGACGGACAGGATGAGCAATCCCGAGGCGGCTTGTTCCACGGAGGCCCCCACTTGGAACAGTCCGGACAGCACGACGGCGAAAGAAGCCACGAACCCCACCATGGTGGTGACCAGACCAGCAATAGCTGACTGAAAGAGGCCGCCTCGATCTGGCGGTATGCGATGAGTCATACTTTTTTGTACATGGTCGAACCGTCTGGCCGATAATCAGCAGGAATTAAGGTCCTGATGTGACATTAAAGCAAGGAAGGCACCGACCGCAGTCGGTGCCTTCCTAGGATGCTCGGGCAAGCCGAGGGTAAAACAGAGAGGGATTAGCCCTCGTTGTTTTCGCCTCCGCCAAGGCCATTGAGGTAGTCGCCGGCACCCTGCTGGACGCCGTCTACCTGCTCTGCGAACTTGCCGCCGGTCTTATCATCGACAAAATCGCCAGCCTGTTCGATACCCTGGGATACCTGCTCCGGGTTCTCCTTGGCGAATTCCTCTGCCTTGCCACGCAGATCATCAAATCCTGCCATGCTGCACCTCCATTCGTCTGTGGGAACCCCTTTAGCTCCACAACTACCCACCACACTATGTCCTTCGACCACCGCACGGAAGTGAATTGGGCAAAATTTGTCAGCTGCTTAGGTTTTATGCTGGCCGCTGTCAGGGTGCTCCCAGCTTTGGGACCTGTGGGCCTAATGGGTGCCAATGGCCGTGGGCTTGAAGTTAAAGCAAAGATGGGAACCACGAAAAAGTGATTCCCATCTTTATTTGGAGCGGTCAACGAGGTTCGAACTCGCGACCTCAACCTTGGCAAGGTTGCGCTCTACCAGCTGAGCTATGACCGCAAAACTATATTCAATTATTTGGAGCGGTCAACGAGGTTCGAACTCGCGACCTCAACCTTGGCAAGGTTGCGCTCTACCAGCTGAGCTATGACCGCATACTTAATTTTAGATTTATGGTCTGGTGAACCATGAGTCCGTGCGCGATACTGGGATCGAACCAGTGACCTCTTCCGTGTCAGGGAAGCGCGCTACCGCTGCGCCAATCGCGCCGAAGATTCACAAGGAATCCCGACTGAAAACAAAACTTAATCTGTTTTCTCAGAGCGGTCAACGAGGTTCGAACTCGCGACCTCAACCTTGGCAAGGTTGCGCTCTACCAGCTGAGCTATGACCGCATATTTAATTTTAGATTCATGGTCTGGTGAACCATGAGTCCGTGCGCGATACTGGGATCGAACCAGTGACCTCTTCCGTGTCAGGGAAGCGCGCTACCGCTGCGCCAATCGCGCAAAAAAGATCAAGCAATCTTCATTGCGAGGTGGGGACGGGATTCGAACCCGCGTATACGGCTTTGCAGGCCGCTGCCTCGCCTCTCGGCCACCCCACCATACTGACCGAAGTCAGAGTGACTAGTTTTACCTAATCGGTGAATCTTTTTGCGAGCGGACAACGAGGTTCGAACTCGCGACCTCAACCTTGGCAAGGTTGCGCTCTACCAGCTGAGCTATGTCCGCAAAATGTGTTGTTTTCGCGCCGTTTCCGTTCGCTCCAACGAGTAAAAACTCTATACGAGATTCCCCGTCCCTACAAATCGAAACGCTGAGATCTGGTTCACATTGCCTAAAAACCGCGGAACTACGCGGAAAATTCGTTTTTCCGTCACGACTAGGAGCGAAGCGAGCTGCACACGTGCCATGATCGTGTGCATGACGTCACCAAAACTGGCTATTCAAACTGAGTCGGGCCGCATGTACAGCCGGCAAATTGGCACAGCAGCGATTGTCCCATCCATCACCACAGTCATCGGGATGGACAAGCTCGACCTGTCCGGCTGGGCTGGATACATGGCCGCCAAAGCGCTATCAGAGGACCAGCGTCTGGCGCAGTCACTGGGGGATCAACGCCAACTGCGTTCCCTGGTGCGCGATGCCGCCAACGCGTCCGAAGCCTACCGGGACTCCGCAGCGGCCCGTGGCGACCGCGTACATAATTACGCTGAACAGCGCGCCTTGCAAGCATTGGATGCCGAACATTATCTGCCAGCCGCTCTCGCTGAACTCGAAGCGAACAACGAGTTGGGGTTCGCACGCCACTTCGATAAGTGGTGGCAGGACTATGCAGTGGAGCCTATTGCCGCAGAAGCGACAGTGTGGAACGAAAGTGTCGGTTACGCCGGCACCATTGACCTGGTCGCGAAGATCGGCGGGCGTACCTGCCTGATTGACTACAAAACTAAAACGACTGACCGCGAAGGCTTCGTAAAACGTCCCGACGACAAAGTGATCATGCAGCTAGCCGCGGCGTGCAAGGCTGAAGAGCAAGTTGTCGATGCCGAGCAGGGCACGTGGAAAGCGTGGGAGTACGGAACAGACACGATGCTGTTGGCGGTAGCACTGGGGGAGAGCGGAACACGTACCTTCTTGGCGCCACCAGCGGCATTACCCGACTACTGGTCCAAGTTCTATGCCCTGCGGAGGAATTGGGAAGCCTCGTTCAAGATTGCGCAGTCGCGTGCCTCACTGGCCGAAATCACGCCGCCAACTCAATAAAGGCGCACGCGCACCGCGTAGACTAGAACGGTTAGCTTTCGGCACTGCGAAACCTAATATCAAAGTCCACGGCAGGGAAGGTACCAGCGGATTATGGCGATTTTGGGAATTCGGATCATCGGAGACCCCGTTCTACGCACCCCAGCGCAGGAGGTGACCGACTTTGGCCCGGAGCTCCAGAAGCTCGTCGAAGATATGGATCAGACGATGGAAAACGTCACTGGTGCAGGCCTTGCCGCGCCACAGGTCGGCGTTTCCTTGCGCGTGTTCACCTACCAGACGGGTCAAGAGCGCGGACATATCGTGAATCCAGTACTGGAACTGAGCGAGGATTATCAGGAAGACCAGGTCGAAGGCTGCCTGTCGATTCCGGGCATCGCCGCTCCGGTCCGCCGTCGCCGTCATGTCAAAGCCACGGGGTTCGACAAGTTCGGCAACCCGGTGGAAATTGAAGGGGACGGCTTGCTCGCCCGCTGCTTCCAGCACGAAACGGACCACTTGGATGGCATCCTGTTCCTGGATCGCTTGGAACCAGAAGAAAAGAAAGCTGCGTGGCGCACCCTGCGAGCCAACGACTACTCGCAAACCGCTATCGCCACCGTAAAGAAACGTTCTGGAGCTTTGGGCTCCAGCTTTGGCGCAGGATTGGGGCTCTAACTCATGCGTATTTTATTTGCCGGCACGCCACAGGTCGCCGTCACTTCACTGAACTACTTGCACGAAGCCGGCTTTGAAATCGCCGCAGTACTCACCCGCCCTGATGCACCCTTGGGGCGCAAACGCGTGCTGACACCATCGCCGGTCGCCGCGCGCGCAGAAGAACTCGGCCTGCCGATTATCAAGGCAGCCAAGATCACCGACGAAACCACCGCGCAGCTGGCGCAGCTGAACCTCGACGCTGCAGCGATTGTTGCCTACGGCGGACTGGTTCCCGAAGCCGCGCTGAGCGTGCCAACCCACGGCTGGATCAACTTGCACTTCTCGCTGTTGCCAGACTGGCGCGGTGCCGCACCGGTGCAGCACTCGATCATTAACGGCGATGACATCACCGGGGCCGTGACCTTCCAACTGGAAACAGGGCTGGATACCGGCCCGGTCTTCGGCCAGGTGACTGAACGCATTGGCGAGCTGGACACTGCCGGCATCATGCTCGACCGGCTCAGCGAATCCGGATCCACCTTGCTGGTCCAAACCCTGCAGGCCTTGGATTCCGGTCAAGCCGTAGCCATCGCGCAGGCAGGTTCGCACACCTACGCGCCAAAGATCACCGACGTGGATGCGGAACTGGACTTCACCCGCACCGCCACCGAAATTCGCCGCCGCGCCCACGGAACCACCCCGTTCCCTGGCGCATGGGTCAAGGTTGATGACAAGCGCTTCAAATTCGGGCCGCTGCGCGAGCGCCGCGAGATCACCGATCTGGACGCCGGTGAAGTGCGCATCGAACCAGGCAAGCAGCCGAAGGTCTTGATCGGCACCGCAACCTGGGCTTTGGAGCCCACCCAGATCCAGCCTCCGGGCAAGAAAATGATGAACGCCAGCGACTGGGCACGTGGAGTGCTCACCCAGGGAACGAAAGTGAGCTTCGCATGAGCGGGCAGGAACCACGCGACGGATACCGTGAGAACGAACGCCGCAACGAGCAGGGCCGCACCCGCAACCGCGGCCAGGGTGGGCCACGCAAGTACTCGGCCTCGGCACCCGGCCAGCGAAAGCGCGCAGCCGACCCGGCTCGCCTGGTAGCTTTCAGGACGCTGCGCGAGGTCTCCGGCTCGGACGCCTACGCCAACCTGGTGCTGCCCAAGATGATCCGCGAGTACCAGCTGGATCGCCGCGACGCCGGCTTCGCTACCGAGCTGGCCTATGGCGCATTGCGCGGCCAAGGCTTCTACGACGCAATCCTGGCCACCCTCGTTGACCGGGATTTGAGCGAACTTGATCCAGCTATCCTCGATGCGCTGCGCCTGGGAGCACACCAGCTGCTGGCCATGCGCGTGCCCAAGCATGCGGCCTTGGATGAGACCGTATCGCTGGCGCGTGCACAGATCGGCGCCGGCCCTTCGGGACTGATCAATGCGGTACTGCGCCGCGTTTCGGGCCAGGAAGCCGACCAGTGGACCGAGCAGCTGGGCAGCGCCGCCAGCTCCGAGTCAGAACGCCTGTCCATCGAGCACTCGCATCCGGACTGGATTGTCCGTGCCCTGCGCGGCGCGCTGATCACCCACGGCCGGGACGCCAGTGAACTTGAAGCCCTGCTGGAAGCCGATAACTTGGCTCCGCTGGTGAACCTGGTTTCCCTGCCCGGCCTCGGCGATCTGGCCGGTGCACTGGAATCCGGTGCTGAGCCTGGAACCTTGCTGTCTGACTCGGCCACCTACAAGCACGGCGATGTTGCCCGCGTGCCCGGGGTCAAGGAAGGAACCGTGCGCGTGCAGGATGCTGGTAGCCAGGTCATGGCGCGGGCATTGGCGAATATTGAACTGCCAGAAGCAGGCGAAGACCGCTACTGGCTGGACATGTGCGCCGGTCCAGGCGGCAAGGCGGCCTTGCTGGGTGCCATCGCGGTACAGCGCGACGCGCGTTTGACCGCGAATGAGCCTACCGAGCACCGTGCCCGCCTGGTTGAGAACTCGCTGGATGCGGTGCCGCATGACTACTGGATGGTCACCACCGAAGATGGACGCAGCTTCGCTGGCGAAGACTTTGCCGGGGACTACGACCGCATCATGGTCGATGCACCCTGCTCCGGTCTGGGTGCGCTGCGCCGCCGCCCCGAATCGCGCTGGCGCAAGGCACCGCGTGACATCCCCGAGCTGACCAGCTTGCAGGGCGAACTGCTCGATGCCGCATTCAATGCGGTCCGCGTTGGCGGGGTCATCGGGTTCGTCACGTGTTCGCCGCATCAGGCGGAAACCCGACTGGTTGTGGAAGACTTCTTGAAGCGCCACGAAAACGCGGCCCTGCTGGATACCAGCGCCGCGGTTTCCTCGGTGATGTACGAGAACGCCCCACCGGCAGGGCATGATCTGGGCGATGGCACCACCGCTCAGCTGTGGCCTCATGTGCACGGCACGGATGCCATGTTCATGGCCATCCTGACCAAAAAAGCTTAGCCAAGTCCGAGTATTCCAAGGAGCACCCATGCCTAACGCGCGGATCAACCCGTCGATCCTGTCCGCAGACTTTGCAAACCTGGCCGCAGAGCTGGAACGCATCCACACCGCCGACGCGGTCCACGTGGACGTCATGGACAACCACTTCGTTCCCAATCTGACCTTGGGCTTGCCCGTGGTCGATGCATTGCACAAGGTCAGCAAGCTGCCAATCGACGTGCACCTGATGATTGAGAACGCCGATCGCTGGGCTCCGGAATACGCACAGCTCGGCGTGGATTCGGTAACCTTCCACGCCGAGGCATCGGCTGCCCCGATCCGCTTGGCCCGCGAATTGCGCTCCGCCGGCTCCAAGGCTTCCATGGCCCTGCGTCCGGCAACGCCGATCGAGCCGTACCTGGACATGATCGGCGAGCTGGACATGGTTCTGCTGATGACGGTGGAACCAGGATTCGGCGGCCAGAAGTTCTTGGATCTGGTGCTGCCCAAGATCAAGCGCGCCCGCGCCGCAATTGAAGGCTCCGGCAAGCCAATTGCGCTGCAGGTCGACGGCGGCATTTCGCGCGACACGATCTTGCGTGCGGCGGAAGCCGGCGCTGACGTGTTCGTGGCTGGCTCTGCGGTCTACTCGGCCCAAGAGCCATCGGTCGAAATCGATGTGTTACGCAATCTTGCACTCGGCGGACATTAAGCTGGCGCAAAGTGTGCCAGAATGAACTTGAAGTAAACACGAATACGTGCTCCGGGGTCGGTGTAAGTCCGAACCGGCGGTGATAGTCCGCGACCCGCTACCAAAGCCACAAGCTGAGGGAACGGTTGAACTGGTGAAATTCCGGTACCGACAGTTAAAGTCTGGATGGGAGAAGCACGAATTTGATTTGCCTTCTGGTACTGCCGATAGCCCCCGAGGGGACTATCTTCTAAAGCAGAGCCACAGGCCCATCAAACGCACACCCCCGGAGCCGCCGCTTCTAGAAGGGTGGAATGATGGATTTCCTGCGGTGGCTCATTGAAGCTTTCAACTCACAAATTGCGATCGGCTCCTCGGCACTGCTGGTGCGCGAAGTCGTCGGCAATATCTTCGGCTTGGCCAGCGCCGTAGGCGGCATGCGCCGCAAAGTCTGGGCCTGGCCCATCGGCATCGTGGGCAACCTCTTGCTGCTCACCGTTTTCCTCGGCAGCATCTTCGACACCGGCTACACCGCCAACCTCTGGGGCCAAGCCGGACGCCAGATCATGTTCATCGCGGTCTCGGTCTTCGGCTGGTATCGCTGGAAGCAAGCCAAAAATGGCACCGGCAGTGCGGTCACCCCGCAATGGGCCTCCAACAAGGCACGCCTTGGCCTGATCGCCGTGCTGATCCTGGGCACGATCGCGGTCACCCCGATCTTCCGCATGCTCGGCTCGTATGAACCTGTCTGGGCTGATGCGTGGACCTTCGTCGGTTCGATGCTGGCCACCTACGGCATGGCCAAGGGCTGGGTCGAATTCTGGCTGATCTGGGTAGCGGTCGACGCAGTTGGCGTACCGCTGCTGTTCTCCGCCGGCTATTACGCCAGCGCCTTCATGTACCTTTTCTACGGTGCTTTCACCCTGGTCGGCTTCTTCGTCTGGGCCAAGTCCAGACGCGATGCAAAACCCCAGATTGAAACCGAAATGCTTGACCCAACCATTTCTCGCAAGCGCTAAGGGGCAGAGCCATGATTACTACCGAGCAACTCGACGCAGCACTGCGCACCGCGTTGGAAACCGCCGGACGCGGATACCGCGGAGCCAACCCGCTGGTGGGTGCCTGCGTATTGGATGCCGAAGGAAACATCATCGCCACAGGCTTCCACCTAGGGGCCGGGCATCCGCACGCCGAGGTCGACGCACTGCGCCGGCTTGGCAAGATGTCCCCAGCCAAAGCACGCGAACTGACGATGGTTGTCACCCTCGAACCGTGCAACCACACTGGCCGCACCGGTCCCTGCGCCCGGGCCATCGCCGAAGCCGGCATCGGCCAGGTGCACTACGCGGTGCCCGATAATACGGCAGCCAGCGGGGGAGCGGACTACCTGCGAAGCCAGGGCATTCAAGCCACCCAGCTGGAATGCTCGGACGCGGCTAGGAACCTGAACCAGCGCTGGTTCATCGCCAAGGCTGAAGGCAGGCCGTTCATCACCGTCAAGATCGCCCAATCCCTGGACGGGCGGATCAACGCACCGGATGGCACCAGCAAGTGGATCACCTCCGAAGCTTCGCGCAACCACGCCCACGGACTGCGTTCCCGGGTGGACGCCATCATGGTGGGCACCAACACCGCGGTCATCGATGACCCGCGCTTGACCGCCCGCACGCCCACCGGAGAATTGCACGAGCGCCAGCCATTCCGCTTGGTGATGGGCGAACGCGAACTGCCAAATGATCTCGCGCTGATGCAGGGCGATGACTGGGAGCAGATCCTCACCCGCGACGTGCACGAAGCCATCGTCCGCGCCAATGAACTAGGCTTCGGGCACCTGCTGGTTGAAGGCGGCGCCACCGTTGCCTCGGCATTCATCGCCGCTGATCTGGCCGACGAAATCTACTGCTACCAAGCCCCGCTGATGATCGGCGCCGGAAGCTCGTCGGTGAATATGCCAAGCACCAGCACCCTGAGCGAAGCTAGGCGTTTCCGCCTGGATTCGGCCAGCCGCGAATCGCTGACCCGCCTAGGCGATGACATCGCCCTGCATCTGGAACCGTTGCCCCGCGGATAAGCGCCGGCAAACTGCAAACTTTTCAAGGAGTAAATATGTTTACCGGAATTGTGACCGGCCAAGGCGTCATCGAAGGCATCGAAACTTTCAGCGACAAGGACCTGGCAGTACTGACCCTGCGGGCCGAAGGCCACACCGAGAACCTGGGCCTTGGCGGCTCGCTGGCCGTAAACGGAGTCTGCCTGTCCGCCACCGAGCTGCACGGGGAAACCCTCAGCGTCGATGTCATGGGCGAAACGCTGCGCCGAACCACCATCGGTGCGCTGAAAGCCGGCGACCAGGTCAACCTCGAACGCTGCACCCCGGCCGGAGGCCGGCTCGACGGACACGTCGTGCAGGGCCATGTCGACACCGTCGGCGAAGTGCTGGCCCGCGAAGACCACGGTCAATGGACCACCTTCCGCATCTCGATCGACGACGCCTACGCGCCGCTGACCGCAGAAAAAGGCTCCATTGCGCTCGATGGCATCTCGCTGACCATCACAGCAGTCTCTCCGGCCGCCAGCACCGGCAACCACTGGGTAGAGGTGGGCATCATCCCGATCACTCTTGCCGAAACCACCATGGGCACCCGCACCGTGGGAGAGAAGGTCAACATAGAGGTCGACGTGCTCGCCAAATACGTGGCGCGCCTGAACGAATTCGGAGGCCAGCGCTAATGGCGGCTTCAACCTTGGACACCATCCCCACAGCACTGGCCGCGCTGGTCGCAGGTCGTGCCGTGGTCGTCGTTGATGACGAAGACCGGGAGAACGAAGGCGACATCATCTTCGCCGCCCAGCATGCCACCGCACAGCTGATGGCCTTCACCATCCGCTACACCTCGGGAGTCATCTGCGTACCGCTGGGCGCCGAACGCGCTGACGCGCTGCGCCTGGCACCCATGGTCGGCATCAACCAGGATGCCAAAGGCACCGCCTTCACCATCACCTGCGATGCCGCCGAGGGCATCACCACCGGCATCTCGGCTGCCGACCGCGCGCTGACCAGCCGCCTGCTGGCTGACCCGCAGACGCAGCCCGCTCAGCTCTCCCGCCCCGGCCACATCTTCCCGCTGCGTGCCGCGCCCGGGGGAGTGCTCGAACGCCGCGGGCATACCGAAGCGGCCGTTGACCTGTGCCAAGCTGCCGGACTGGAACCGGTGGGCGTGATCGGGGAAATCACCAAGGACGACGGTGAAATGATGCGCCTGGATGACCTGCGGGTCTTCGCCGCAGAGCATGACCTGCCGCTGATCTCCATCGACGACCTGGCCCGCTGGCGCCGGATCAATGATGCGATCGAGCTGACCGACGCGATCCAGCTGCCTACCGCCTTCGGGGACTTCACCGCCCGTGCAGCCTCCGCAGAAGGCCACGAGCACGTGGTGCTCAGCCATGCAGGCCCCGACGGCAGTGAGCCGGGCAATCTGGTGCGCATCCATTCGGAGTGCCTTACCGGAGACATCTTCGGTTCCTACCGCTGCGATTGCGGCGAGCAGCTGCACGCTTCGATGGCGGCCATCGCCCAAGAAGGCGGGCACATCATCTACATCCGCGGGCACGAAGGCCGTGGGATCGGGCTGGCCAACAAGCTGCGCGCCTACGCGCTGCAGGAATCAGGCATGGACACCCTTGATGCCAACCTGCACCTGGGCTTCCCAGCCGACGCGCGCGAATACTTCGCCGTGGCAGCAATTCTCAAGTCCATGGGCATCAGCGAAATCCGGTTGCTGAGCAATAACCCGGACAAGCAGGAGCAGCTCACCAAGGCGGGGATCAACGTGGCAGAGCTGATCGGCCTGCAAATTGCCCCGCGCGAGCAGAACTCCGCCTACCTGCGCACCAAGCAGGTGCGCTTCGGGCACCATCTGGACTTGCCAGTTTCCCAGGACGAGCAGAACGACCCAGGCGCCGACGCCTACCACGGCGCCTAATACCCAAGAACTTAGCAGAATAAAAGGAGCATCAAGATGAGCAAGCACGGCGCACCTACCGACGTCAGCGAACAGCTGAAGGCACTGGCAGGACAAGAGAAGTTTTCCCAGCTCAAGGTGGCCATTGTGGCGGCCAGCTGGCATGACGTGATCATGAACGGGCTGATCGACGGCGCCCAGCGCGCCGCCAAGGACGCAGGGCTGGAAGCACGCACCACCCTGATTCGAGTCCCGGGCACCTTCGAATTGCCGGTCGCCGCATCAACCCTGGCTGAGAGCTACGACGCAGTCATTGCCCTGGGCGTGGTCATCCGCGGCGGCACCCCGCACTTCGACTACGTCTGCCTGGCAGCGACCAATGGCTTAACCAATGTGAGTGTGGACACCAAGACCCCGATCGGTTTCGGCGTGCTCACCTGCGATAATGAAGAACAGGGTCTGGACCGTGCTGGCTTGGAAAACTCCAGCGAAGACAAGGGCTATGAAGCCTACTCCGCTGCCGTCATGACGGTAGCGGCACTGTCCTAGCATTCGGGTGGCCCTGTCACAAAGGGCCACCAGAATACGGCCTCGATAAAGAAAACAGCTAGGATTAGTTCCGTGAAAACTTTTGACGAGCTCTTCAGCGAACTATCGCTCAAGGCACAATCCCGCCCGGAAGGCTCACGTACCGTCGTCGAACTCGACTCTGGTGTCCATGGCATCGGCAAGAAGATCGTCGAGGAAGCCGCCGAAGTTTGGATGGCTGCGGAGTACGAAACCGATGAAGCCGCGGCGGAGGAAATCTCCCAGCTGCTGTACCACCTGCAGGTTCTCATGATCGCCAAGGGTATGACCTTGGCCGACGTTTACAAGCATCTATAGCCGTCGCGCGACTGCGCCCTGATCACTTACCGATCAGGCCCCGGTCAACGCACGGCGGCAAAACAACGGCCAATGAAATAATCCTTGGCGCTTGTTTATGGCTAATCGCCGCAGCGCCATTCATGACGAAATGAGTCAACAATGCTCCGCGTAGCCCTACCCAACAAGGGTGCCCTCTCCGAAATCGCTTCCACCATGTTCAAGGAAGCCGGCTACCTCCAGCGCCGCGATTCACGCGAACTGGTCCTGGTCGACGAGGACAACCAAGTTGAATTCTTCTACCTGCGTCCCCGCGATATCGCCGTTTATGTCGGTCGCGGCATCCTGGACGTAGGCATCACTGGCCGAGATCTGTACCTGGATGCAGATGTCGACGATGCTGTGGACGAGCAGCTCTCACTGGGCATCGGAAAGTCTACTTTCCGCTTTGCTGCTCCAATCGGTGCCTTCAACGATGCACAGCAGCTCAACGGCAAGCGCATTGCTACCAGCTACGATGTGCTGCTGCGCCACTACCTGGAAAAGTCCGGAATCCAGGCTTCGATCGTTCGCCTTGACGGCGCCATCGAATCCTCGGTCCGCCTGGGCGTAGCCGATGCCATCGCCGACGTGGTGGAAACCGGAAACACTATCAAGGCTGCCGGCATGGAGATCTTCGGCGATCCGCTGCTGGAATCCGAAGCCGTCATGATCGGCCGCGTCGGGCACAAGCCTGCCGGACTGGATGTGCTTATTCGCCGCCTTAATGGCGTGCTTGTTGCCCGCCAGTACGTCATGCTCGACTACGACGTACGCCGCGAACAGGCCGATCAGGCCTGCGAGCTGACCCCGGGTCTGGAATCGCCTACCGTCTCGGACCTGGCCAACTCGGACTGGGTTGCCGTGCGTGCGATGGTCAAGAAGTCCCAGACCAACAACATCATGGATGAGCTGTATGAAGTTGGCGCTCGCGCCATCTTGGTCAGCCAGATCCACGCCTGCCGCATCTAATCAGACAAGGATCTTTCGCTAATGAGCGTTGCAATTCGTGTAATCCCTTGTCTCGACGTAGACGCCGGACGTGTTGTGAAGGGCGTGAACTTCGAGGGCCTTCGCGATGCCGGGGACCCAGTGGAGCTGGCACGTCGCTACAACGACGCCGGCGCCGACGAACTGACCTTCCTGGATGTCACCGCATCCAGCTCGGATCGTGAAACTACCTATGAAGTGGTCCGCCAGACCGCTGAGGAAGTTTTCATCCCGCTAACCGTTGGTGGCGGAGTCCGAGCTGCTGAGGATGTTGATCGCTTGCTGCGCAACGGCGCAGATAAAGCCTCGATCAATACCGCAGCAGTGAATCGCCCGGAGGTAATCAATGAGATTACCCAGCGATTCGGCTCGCAGGTTCTCGTGTTGTCGCTCGATGCCCGTCGCACGAGTGATCCTTCGATCGCCTCAGGCTACGAAGTCACTACTCATGGTGGACGCACTGGAACTGGTATGTGCGCCGTGGCTTGGGCCAAGGAAGCTGCTGAACGAGGCGTGGGCGAGATCCTGCTGAACTCGATTGATGCTGACGGCACCAAGGATGGTTTTGATCTGGAAATGATCCGTGCGGTTCGTGCCGAAGTTTCAGTTCCATTGATCGCTTCCGGTGGTGCAGGGAAGCCTGAAGACTTCCCGCCAGCAATCGAAGCAGGAGCTGATGCAGTTTTGGCCGCATCGATTTTCCACTTCGGTCCAAAGGACATGATCGCTAAGGTCAAGCACGCAATCCGAGAAGCTGGTTACCCAGTTCGCTAGTACTACATGGCAAAGGCTCGACACTCAGGTGTCGAGCTTTTGCCGTTCCTTTTTATTCGTTGGCAATGAGTTCCTTTTCGGTCCGCCAGACATCGATCTCGATTGGTTCACTCGGTACAGCTGCTTGGCCAGGGATAGCTTGCCATGTACCTCCGTCGACGCTGAACTCGCCACGATAAAGCGTGGTCACTTCGACTTGAAAAGTGCCTGTATCGCTATAAGAATGGCTGGTCGAAGTCTCGTCTCTCAAAGTGTGGTTGGGTGCTGGTTCACCGGGGAAATCCCGAGTCTTGCTAGAGCCGTCACCGTAATCCCAATTCCACTGCACCGGAATTGCTCTAATTCGAACCGTGGAACCGGAAAGATTCGACGTGAAAGACTGCACTTCTTCCGAGGCCCAGAAGTGTGTATGCCCGTTTTTTAGCGAGAACTTATTCGGATTGCTCGAAATCTCGGAAGCAAGTATGGGATACTCTTTGAATTCATTGATATCTATTGATATCTCTTCGATAAATGAATCCTCAGGCAGGTCTATTTCTGGCGGGTCTCCGGCGCAATATCGGTACTGCCGGACTAGGCGGTCTTCATCGTTCAAAATTTGACGATATATTGGCGCGGAACCATCCGGACACCTAGATTCCTCGGGGATGCTGTCGCAAAATCGTGCCTCAATTTTTTGCGGGTCACAACTTTCGTAGTCTCGAATCGAGTACTTTTCTTTTGGAACAGATTTCGGAGAAGATTGGTTTTTGGGTTGCCGCTTGTAGTTAAAGTTTTCCTTTTTGTCGTGCTCTTCATGAATCGATTCAGGGCGCATTCGAATGCCATTTTCTTCGTCGCCTGCCGCATAAAGAGGTAACTGGATGGTGTTCAACGAAAGTGTTCCAATGGAGAAAGCAAGAAGTAAGCGTAGGCCCCTTGAGTATTGCAACTTCATCATTCTGAACCGACTATTTCGTAGACCTGCCACCTCTGGTCAAAGCTCACACCAATGGCAACAGTCGTAGGTTCTAGCTCGTCTAACTCGGCTGACAGATCATTTGCTCCGAGGTAGATTTTGGCTCTGTCAGCGGTGTATTCGACGGTGACTGCTGCAAGCTTGTCTCCCGTTATATACGAATCTAGAATTTTGGGATGGTGTTTTCCACCGACTTGCCATTTCCCTACTTTCTTGGCTTCTGTGGCTTCATCGATTATTGAAACTCCACATACTATGCAGTCTTTCGTGGTGACCTTTTTTAGTGGGTCGGCATCATTTGTTTCGATGGAGTAGTTCACGAGGTCAAAATAATATTTGGTGAAGGCCGCGGCACCTTCTTCGCTGTATTCCTTCGCATCCGCCGGCATCTTTGGGATTGGAACATTTTCCGCTGGTCCCGCCGCCGAAGCAGGTTTGTACTCGTTCGTATTGCTTGGTGTCGTCGTCGGTGACTGCGGGACTTTGGTGGGCGAAGCCGATGTTTCCTTGGAAGGGTGCTGCGTTGGAGTTTCAGCGTTTCCTGCATTGCACCCCGAAAGCACGAGGGCGGCAGCCGCGAAAGACGCGGCAATCTTAATTTTCCGAGCGTTCATGTGAACTCTCCATGATCATCGGGAATGCCAAGTTGTGCGCCATCCTATTCCTGTGCGCCGAGAAAGTGGAGAGGTTTTAAAGAATCTGTGGATAAGTCATCACATAGAAGACCGGCACTCACGTTGTCTATTCGCGCATCTAATGCGGGGCGGGACTGCAGTCGGAGTGCTAGAAGACGGCCTAAGCAATTCTCTGTTTTCGGTACTTCTGGGGCTCGCTTATGGTCCATTTGCTTCAGCGCCGCAGGATTCGCAGAGTTTTTGATTGGGGGAGGGAGACTATGGTCAGCTCAAGGAAGCATCTTTAGCAGCGTCCTCGAGCGTGAGGCCCGTGATCTTCCAGCCGTTGACGGTGTATTCAAAGTCCATGGTGATTTCGTCCAGCTCTTCTTCCACCTCGATGATCCCTTGAGTGGGGGTGAGTACAGAGCGCTTACTTAGTAATAGTTCGCCAACGAGATAAGCCTTGTTGCTATCAAATTGGACGATGTAGTTCGTGTACAAGTAGTGATAGCCGCCGATTTGAATATCATCAGGGGAAGTCGTCAAATCTTCTTGTTCGTGGAAGACTTTCCAGCATTCTTCGGCCTTGCACGGACCTGCGACGATCGGGTCGAAATCGGCAGAGACGCTGTTGATGGTTTCATAGTGGCTCTTCGATTTTTAGCGTGGTGACCCGAAAAAGAAGTAAGGCTGTGAGTCTTGTAGTGGCTGGTCTGGGATCAGCTGGCAGGGTAGATGCCAGGCTTCCCTCCGACGTGGGCATGACTCAAAGTAAGGCTGACCCCTGAGGTGTCGTTTGCGAGAATTGTCTGTCTACGTTGTTGGGCGGCCGGCGCCAACCCGGCCCACCTCGGTAGCCTGATCAGAAGAATGTCCACCTATCAGGGTGTGACCCATCACAGTGTTGCTCCAACGGTGACTTCCTTCCCGGACTGGTACCGGCCGCACGGCCGAAGATCCTGTCCGTGAAAAGAAGAAAGTACCAAGCCGTATGACTATCCTCCCGCAGACCGTTGCCAAGACCTACTCCTATATCATCGGAGTGGATACCCACGCCCGTAAGCATGTCTATTCCATCATCACCTATACCGGCGAACACGTGGAAACCAGGGATTTTCCCGCCACCAGTTCCAGCATCAAACGCGCTATCGCTTGGGTCGGCAGGCGCACCGGAGCCGATGCCAGCACCCTGTGGATAATTGAAGGGACAGCCTCCTACGGTGCCGTAGTCACCGGTGCGGTCACCGATGCCGGCTACACGGTCGCCGAAGCACCTAGCGGCTACCAGAAAGCCGGGCGCGGCGTGGGTAAGACTGATCCGTTGGATGCCCAGCGCATGGCTGCCGCCGCGCTACCCATCGAGGTGCAGAAGCTGCGTGTTCCGCGACTCAATGACGGTGCCCGCGCTGCTTTGCGCGTGCTGGTGACGGCCCGTGACATGCTGGCTGTGGAGCGTACGAAATACGTCAACGCGCTCACCGCACTGCTGCGTGTGACCTCGCTTGGCATCGATGCCCGCAAACCCTTGAGCAGCACTCAGTTCCTCGAGGTAGCGGGGTGGCGGAGCCGGGAGGAAACCATCGAATCGCAGGTTGCCCGTGCCGAAGCCGTGCGGTTGGCCCGACGCGTCGGTGAACTGGACACGCATATCAAGGAAAACACGACTCAGATGACTGAGCTGGTCAAGCTCAGCGAAGGCAAGGAACTACTTGAGCTCACCGGTATCGGTCCGGTGGTGGCGGCGGTCTGCGTGGCCGCGTGGTCCCATCAGGGCAGGTTGCGTTCGGAGGCTGCATTCGCTTCTCTTGCGGGCGTGAATCCCATCCCTGCATCTTCAGGGAACACGGTGCGCCACCGGCTCAATCGTCGAGGTGACCGGCGGTTGAACAAGGCCCTGCATACCGCTGCGATGGTACGGATGACCCATGACGAGGAGACCCGGGCCTACGTGGTCAAACGCACGGCGGAAGGCAAGACGTTGAAAGAGATCCGTAGATGCATCAAGCGGTTTTTGGCACGCCGAATATACAAGATTCTGGAATCTGCGGAAGTGCTACCGCTGACGGCTTGACAGATATAGAAGAGTCTCGCAGTCCCTTCTGCGAAAATGGATGTTGACTAAAACAATTCATACGCAAGGAACTACGAGCCGTGATCAAGGATACCGGCCGAATCGATGCTGCGTCGATTCTGTTGAACCTCACCGACTACCGCGTCATCACCGTGACTCAGGAACTTGCCGGACGGCAGGTACTTGTTGAGCCCATCGAAACCGAAGCCGCTTGCCCCTCCTGCGGGGTACTGACTACCCGAATCCAAGCAAGGCCGGTGCACCAGGTCAAGGACCTGCCCGCCGGCGGTGACGACCTGCAGGTGTTGGTACGCAAACGCCGCATGGCCTGCCAAGAACCTGCCTGCGAACGCCGTTCGTTCGTGCAAACCACCGAGCAACTGCCCTTCCGCGCACGGATCACCACCAGGCTCTCCCAACGGCTCGTGGACGAGATGAGCTGCGAACTGCGAGCCGTGTCCCGGGTCGCCGCAGCGCATGGGGTGTCATGGCCAACGGTCATGGCCCGACTGACCACCGTCGGTGAACTCGTCGGGAATGTGGACCGGATGTTCATCCGGCGCCTGGGCATCGATGAGCACCGGTTCCGCAAAGTCCGCTACGCCCTTGGCCGGACCGGGAAAGTCGTTCGGATTGAGCCGTGGTCCATCGTCTTCACCGATCTGGACACCGGAAAGATCCTGGATATCGTGGACGGACGCCGCGGAACAGCGGTAAAGAAGTGGTTGAAGAACCGGCCACGGTATTGGCGCCAACGGGTGCAGTACGTCGCGATCGACATGTCTGCCGAGTTCCGCAAAGCGGTGCGTGAGAATCTGCCCAAGGCGAAGGTCAGCGTGGACCATTTCCACGTGATCGCCCGGGCGAATCTGATGATCACCCAGGTCCGCCGCCGCCGTTCCCACGAAGTGCACGAACGCCGTGGCAGGGCCACGGATCCGGCCTACAAGTACCGGAAGCTACTAACCTGCAACTTAGAGAACCTGTCGATCAAGCAGGTGGAACGGCTGAAGCTGATCCTTGAATCAGACCCGGAACTCGGAGTGATCTATGGAATCAAGGAACACGTGCGGCAACTGCTGAAAACCGCTGATATCCATGAATTCCAGTCCCGGTGGGCGGTGCTGGAGAAATCAGTGAAGGCCACAAAAATGACCGAGGCGAAAACATTGTTCCGCACGTTGACCGCCTGGCGGCGGGAGCTGCTGGTGTTCGTACGAACGAGGTTGACCAACGCCCGGAGCGAGGCG
Organism: Glutamicibacter arilaitensis Re117; assembly: GCF_000197735.1. NCBI lineage: Bacteria > Bacillati > Actinomycetota > Actinomycetes > Micrococcales > Micrococcaceae > Glutamicibacter > Glutamicibacter arilaitensis. The sequence goes on along the minus strand of NC_014550.1, from coordinate 2,224,907 downwards.
GCGAACCTGACGGCGAAGAACCTGAAACGCATCGGTCGAGGCTATCGGAATCATGGTCATTATCGGCTTCGGATATTGTTGTACACGGCGGGCCTACGGCCGTGCTGAACATCCTGCACCACGCTTAACTTTTAAGAGCCTTCATAGTCGAGCAGGTCGAAGAAAAACGTGGCAACGTCACGTACCCCGTCCTGAGATTTTTCATACCCAATATCGGCCAGCTCTGGTGCATCAGGATCGGTTGGATCCATTAGCTCCGTGGAACTGGGCACGCTCGGCTCGGAAGCAATCGGAGCGGTTTCAGCGGGGGCTAAGGAATTGGCAAGCGCTGCAATCAAAGCAGCCAGAACCAATATCGGGACCAAGGCGATCGCGATATTAGGGCAACGGGCAAGCAGTTTTCGCAAATTCATGTTCAAGCTCCAGACCTGGGAGATGTCGATTGCTCGAAATCCTAGGTCGGTGCAGAACCGATACGGACGCTTTGCTCGAAATTGTGGATAACGCCCGGAGCGCTACATTCCTGGTTTGAAGCCCTTGACGATTTCCAATGCCGTTTCTCCACCTTCAAACAAGACGAGGCTTTGGTCGATGCGGCCGAAGGAGTACATCATCAGCTCGGTAACCGGTCCGGTAATCGACACCGCGTTCGGAGCCTTCTTGGCAACATGGCGTTGACCATCCGGACGAGTCAAGATGATGCCGATCGGCGCGTGCCGGAACAGTACGCGAGTCATGCGAATCAGCGACTGCCAGAGCAGCTCGGTGTACTCGGTATCCAGCACGCGTGGAGCCCACTGCCCGCGGGCGCGGCGCACATCTTCGGTATGGATGAAGAATTCAGCAAGGTTCGCGGACTGGTTGATCTTCTCGATCGCAAACGGCGAGAGAGCAGGAGGTCCAGAACGGAACATGCGGACCAGTGCGGCATAGCCCTCCGGGGTCTGCGCCTTGATGACCATCTGGTTGAGTTTCGCGTCAAGCTTCTTGGACAGAGGCTTGAAAATAACGCCCGCACCAAGCACGGAACTTTCGCGCAACACAAGGTGAGCGGCGAGATGGCGAGTCTGCCAACCGTCGCAAAGGGTGTCGGCGGTAGGTCCTGCCGCAAGCAGGGTCTCGGCCAACGCAAGTCTGGAAGCCTGAACTAAGTGCATCACTTCTGAAACTAGCACGCTCCAAGTAAGTAATTGTGCAAGGTGCACCAGGTGTCGCAAAGAGAGCGCGGCTCGTCGACGAGCGGTACGTCACAGGGCTCTGGATCCCGCGGGAAACCAGTATGCTAAAGGGGATGTCTACTTCCAATAACGGCTCGAATCCGAGCCCTGAATCCCACAGCCTCGACCCGGCAATTGCCCAGCGCCTCAAGCGAGATGACAATGGGCTGTTCGCCGCCATCGCGCAGCAGTACGACTCCGGGAAAGTTCTGATGCTCGGCTGGATGGACGACGAAGCCCTGCACCGCACCCTGACTAATGGCCGAGTCACCTACTTCTCGCGCTCCCGCCAAGATTATTGGCGTAAGGGCGACACCTCCGGCCATTTCCAGTTCGTGAAGTCCGTGGCCCTCGATTGCGATGGCGATGCACTGCTGATCCAGGTTGACCAGGTAGGCGCTGCGTGCCACACCGGCACCGAGTCCTGCTTCACCGACCGGCAGCTGCCGGCAGTGATCGGCAACCGACCCGAGTAAAACTTCCCAGGCACCACATTTGCTGTGCCTGGCTGCGCGCCGCACAACCCGCGCGAAGAACACGTAGAAGAAGAACACTGATGAAAACTCTTGGCAAGATTTCCCCATCCCGCGAGTCCTTCCGCGCCATGGCCACGAACCGCCGCGTGATCCCGGTGACCATCACGGTGCTGGCCGACTCGCTCACGCCCATCGGCTTGTACCGCACCTTGGCGCAGGGCCGGCCCGGCACCTTCCTGATGGAATCGGCTGCCCCGGGCGGCGTATGGAGCCGCTACTCGTTCGTCGGCGTGAATTCGCCGGCGACCTTGAGCACCCGCGCAGGAGAGGCCTACTGGCAGGGCCAGGTGCCCGAGGGGCTGCCCACCGGCGGGGTGAGCGTAGAGGTGCTGCGCGACACCGTGCGCGCGCTGCACACCGAACCGGTACCCGGAATGCCTCCGCTGACCGGCGGCATGGTCGGCTTCATTGGCTGGGAATGCGTACGGCACTGGGAGAAGCTGCCCAACCCGCCGGCCGATGACCTGAACCTGCCCGAGCTGAGCATGAACCTCGTTGCAGACATGGCCGCGCACGACGCCGCCGAAGGCACCGTCACGCTCATCGCCAATGCCATCAACTTCAACGGCAGCGACGAGAACATGGATCAGGCCTATGACAGTGCGGTCACCCGCCTGCAGGCGATGCTCGACCAGCTGGCCGTGCCGGTGGATTCGGCAGCCGCGGTGCTCACCGGCACCGATGTTGACCGCGGAACCCTGATGGACGCGGTCACCCACTCCTGGGATGAGAACGAATACCTGGCGGCGCTGGCCAAGTCCAAGACCGCGATCGTGGACGGCGAAGTCTTCCAGATCGTGGTTTCGCGTCGCTTCGAACTGGAAACGAAGGCCGACGCGCTGGATGTCTACCGCGTGCTGCGCGCGACCAACCCGAGCCCGTATATGTACCTGTTCAATTTCGAGAACGAGGACGGCGAGACCTTCGAGATCGTCGGTTCTTCGCCTGAAGCGCTGGTCACCGTCAACGACGCGCACGTGGTCACCCACCCGATCGCCGGTTCCCGCCCACGCGGTGCGAACTACGAAGATGACCAGCTGCATGAGAAGTCGCTGGTCAACGATGCGAAGGAACGCGCCGAGCACCTGATGCTGGTGGACCTCTCGCGCAACGACCTGTCCAAGGTCTGCCAGGCCGGCACCGTGGAAGTCACCCAGTTCATGGAGGTCGAGCGCTTCAGCCACATCATGCACCTGGTCTCCAACGTGGTTGGCAAGACCCGTCAAGACGTGGACGCCTACGATGTGCTCGCCGCGACCTTCCCGGCCGGCACGCTTTCCGGGGCCCCGAAGCCGCGCGCGCTGCAGCTGCTCGATGAGTACGAACCGTACCGCCGCGGCATCTACGGCGGCGTGGTCGGCTACCTGGACTTCGCCGGCGACATGGACATGGCCATCGCCATCCGCTCCGCGCTGCTCAAGGGCGGCCGGGCGTACGTGCAGGCCGGCGGCGGCATCGTCAACGACTCGAAGTTCGCCGACGAAGCGCTGGAAACCGTGAACAAGGCAGCTGCCCCGCTGCGCGCCGTGTGGGCTGCGCAGTCGATGCAGGCCGCCAATACCACCAACCCCGAATCAGGTGTCAGCAAGTGAAGAAATTGACCAGCGCCCGGAACCTTGCCTTCTTCGGCATGCTCGGCGCCTTGATCGGCCTCTGGTCGGCAACGCGCACCTGGATCACCGTCGATGTGGTCTCCAGCTCAGTGCAGATCCCGCAGATCGTGATCGACGGGGCGACCGCCGCCGCTTCGGTCACCGCGGTCTGCGTGGTGGTGCTGGCCGGTTCGCTGGCGCTGCTGATCGCCGGGAATCTCGCCCGCTACATCATCGCAGCCATCTGCCTGCTGGCTGGTGCCACGGTCATCGTCGCCGGAATCGGCGCGCTGAAGGATCCGCAAGCCGCCGCCTCCACGGTGGTCTCCGAAGCGACGGGCCTGGCCCAGAACGCCGGCGAATACACGCTGACCGTGTGGCCGGCAGTGGCCGTGCTGGCCGGTGTGCTGATCGCTCTGCAGGCCGTGCTGGTGTTCATCTTCGCCTCACGCTGGCCGACCAAGGCCAGCAAGTACGACCGCCAGGCCGCGAAAACCGCGGTAGAACCCAAGGATGCTTCCTCGCGCAACATCGCGAATTGGGAGCAGCTTTCGGCCGGGGAGGACCCGACCTCGGGCGAAAAATAGCCCGCGCCCAAGGTGATTCGCGCCACCAGCACGAAACGAACGCTCCTGAAATAGGAGGTTCTCGCGCTCAAGTGGCAGAATGGAACCTGAAGACCAACGTCACGGGCAGCAACGCCCTGCAACGACGCAGCATCACAACATGAGGAGACATCGAAACATGTCGCAGAACACCGAGATCGATCCGGTATACACCGAAGAGATTGGCCACGGTAACTCCATCGCAGCTTGGGCCTGCGTGCTGACGATGATCGTCGGTACTGTCGTGGCCGGCATCGCTTTCGCCTACTTCGCCTGGTCCATCGTCTGGGTTGGCTGCGGCATCGTGCTTCTGGGCTTGGTTCTGGGCTGGATCCTGAAGGCAGCCGGTTTCGGCGTCGGCGGGCACCGCAGCGGAGCATCGCACTAAATTGACTGTTCTTGATGACATCATCGCGGGCGTCCGGGAAGACCTGGGCGCCCGTCGCGCAATCACCAGCCTGGAAGCGATCAAGGCGGCAGCAGCCCAAGCCGCCCCGGCACTGGACGCATTCGCCGCTTTGGGCGGCCACGCGGACCAAGCAGCCCGCGACACCACCCTGCGGGTGATCTCCGAGGTCAAGCGCAAGTCCCCATCCAAGGGCGCACTGGCTGACATCCCGGCGCCGGCGGTGCTGGCCGCCGAATACCAGGCCGGTGGCGCCTCGGTGATCTCGGTGCTGACCGAAGCACGCCGCTTCGGCGGTTCGCTGGAGGATCTGGATGCCGTGCGCGCCGCGGTGCAGATCCCGGTGCTGCGCAAGGATTTCACCGTCGATGAGTACCAGATCTACGAGGCCCGCGCCCACGGTGCTGACCTCGTGTTGCTCATTGTTGCGGCGCTAAATGATGATTTGCTGGCATCTTTCCTAGAATTGACCCACCAGCTGGGAATGAACGCCCTGGTGGAGACCCACACCGAGGAAGAAATCGCCCGTGCCGTCAAGGCCGGGGCGAAGATCATCGGCGTGAACGTGCGCAATCTGAAGACGCTGGATGTCGATCCGGCCACCTTCGGCAAGCTCGCCCCGCTGCTGCCTGCCCAGGCAGTCATCGTCGCCGAGTCCGGTGTGGAATCCATCGACCAGGTCGCCCAATACGGTGCGGCCGGTGCCGATGCCATCCTGGTTGGCGAGGCGCTGGTGAAGCATGCCGATCCGCGCGCTACGGTCGCCGCGTTCATCACCGCTGGTACCGAGGCCAAACCGCAGCGCTAGCCGCGCGGCGGTGAAGGACCTACAACAGCTTTTCGTGCCCCGCAGGAGTTTCCGGCGGGGCACGAGACTTACCACGAATCAAGCTTCGTAGAAGAAAAGAGGGAATCGATGAGCACTTCGGACAATTCCGAGACCGGCCAGTCGATCGATGCACAGTCGTTGAGGCACGCAAGCGGCCCGTACTTTGGTGCCTACGGTGGACGATGGATGCCCGAATCCCTCATGGCCGCCATGGACGAGCTGAACGAGACCTTCGAAGCGGCCAAGAACGATCCCGAGTTCATCGCCCAGGTCAAGGACCTGAACAAGAACTACTCGGGCCGTCCCTCCCTGCTCACCGAAGCCAAGCGCTTCTCCGAGCAGTACTGCGGCGGGGTGCGCATCTTCCTCAAGCGCGAAGATCTGAACCACACCGGCAGCCACAAGATCAACAACGTGCTCGGCCAGGCATTGCTGGCCAAGCGCATGGGCAAGACCCGCATCATCGCCGAAACCGGAGCGGGCCAGCACGGCGTCGCCTCGGCTACCGCCGCGGCCCTGATGGGCTTGGAGTGCGTGGTCTACATGGGCGCCGAAGACACTCGCCGCCAGGCGCTGAACGTTGCCCGGATGCGCCTGCTCGGCGCCACCGTCATCCCGGTGACCGTTGGCTCGCAGACGCTGAAGGACGCGATCAACGAAGCCTTGCGCGACTGGGTCGCGAACGTGGACAACACCCACTACCTGCTGGGCACCGCCGCCGGCGGCGCACCATTCCCAGCCATGGTCCGCTACTTCCACGAGGTCATCGGCGACGAGGCCCGCGAGCAGATCCTGGCCCAGGCCGGCCGCCTGCCAGACGCGGTCACCGCCTGCATCGGCGGCGGCTCGAACGCCATCGGCATCTTCCACGGCTTCCTGGATGACAAGGACGTGGAAATTTACGGCTTCGAAGCTGGCGGCGACGGCGTAGACACCGACCGCCACGCCGCAACCATCACCCTGGGCCGCCCGGGCGTGCTGCACGGCGCGAAGTCCTACCTGATGCAGGACGAAGACGGCCAGACTGTCGAATCGCACTCCATCTCCGCAGGCCTGGACTACCCGGGCGTCGGCCCGGAGCACGCCTACCTGGCAGACATCGGCCGCGTAGCCTACGAACCGGTCACCGACACCGAAGCCATGGACGCCTTCAAGGCGCTATGCCGCACCGAGGGCATCCTGCCGGCGATCGAATCCGCGCACGCCCTGGCAGGCACCATCCGCATTGCCCAGCGCAAGATCGCCGAAGGCGCCGTGCCCGAAGAGACCATCATCATCGCGAACCTCTCGGGCCGCGGCGACAAGGACGTGGGCACCGCAGCGGCCTGGTTCAACATGATTGACGAAAAGGACGCGGAAGCCGAAATCGCCGCCGCGACCGCGCAGCACTCCGGCTCGCAGAATTCGAAGGAGAAGTAGATGACCCGCGTGACCAGCGCCGAGAAGATCGCCGCAGCCCGCGCCGAGGGCCGTCCGGCCCTGATCGGCTACCTGCCGGCCGGCTTCCCCGACGTCCAAACCAGCATTGACGCCGCCGTGGCCCTGGCCGAAAACGGGGTGGATGTCATCGAGATCGGCATTCCGTACTCCGACCCGGTCATGGACGGCGCAGTCATCCAGGAAGCCACCGTGCAGGCACTGGCCAACGGCTTCAAGGTTCCGCAGATCTTCGAGATCGTGCGCGGCATTACCGAACGCACTAACGCCGCAGTGATGGTCATGACCTACTGGAACCCGGTACTGCGCCTGGGCGTGGACGAGTTCTCCCGCCGCTTCGCTGAAGCCGGCGGCGCCGGGCTAATCACCCCGGACCTGGTCCCGGATGAAGCCGACGAATGGCTGGCAGCCAGCGAAAAGTACGGCCTGGAACGCGTCTTCCTGATCGCGCCATCCTCGACCGAAGACCGCGTCCAGCGCACCGTGGACGCTTCTTCCGGATTCGTCTACTGCGTGTCGCTGATGGGCGTGACCGGTGCCCGCACCGAGGTATCTTCCGCCGCCCAGGCCGTGGTGGATGCAGCGCACAACGCCGGCGCCGAAAACGCCTGCGTAGGCTTGGGTGTTTCGCGCCGCGAGCACGTCGAGGAAATCGGCGCCTACGCTGACGGAGTGATCGTGGGCACCGCACTGGTGGCCGCCCTGCGTGACGGGGGAGTGAAGGCAGTGGGCGCACTGGCCGCTGAACTGAGCGGACGCGCCTGATGGCCCTGGCTGCACAGCTGGCGCTGGCCCTGCCCGCCTCCATCCCTTCGCCGCTACCGGAGTTCTCCAAGATTTCGATCGGCCCGCTGACCATCCACGCGTACGCGCTGTGCATCTTGGCTGGCATCCTGATCGCGCTGTGGCTGACCAACAAGCGGCTGACCGCGCGCGGGGGCAACTCCGATATGCTCTGGGACATCGCCATCTGGACGATTCCCTTCGGCATCATCGGCGGCCGGCTCTACCACGTGCTGATCACCGACCCGATGTACTACTTGGGGATCGGCGAGCAGCAAGCCCATCTGGCTGAGATTCCGCAGATCTGGCTGGGTGGGCTGGGCATCATGGGAGCGGTGTCGCTCGGTGCCTTGGGCGCGTGGATCGGCTGCCGCAAATCCGGCATCCGGCTCTCGGCGTTCGTTGATGCGGCCGTACCAGGTCTGCTGCTGGCTCAGGCTGCCGGACGCTGGGGCAACTGGTTCAACCAGGAACTCTTCGGTGCGCCGACCACCTTGCCGTGGGGCTTGGAGATCGACCCGTCCAGCTACAACTTCCCGGCCGGGCTGCCCGCCGATACGCTTTTCCACCCGACCTTCTTGTACGAGTCACTGTGGAATATTCTTGGCGCCATCGTGCTCATCGGGTTGGATAAGAAGTTCAAGCTGCGCCGCGGTGCGCTGTTCTGCTGCTACATGATTTGGTACGGCATCGGCCGTACCTTCACCGAGTCGCTGCGGCTGGACCCGGCCGAAATCATTGCCATCGGCCCGCTGGCACTGCGTGTGCACCAGTGGTTGGCGATCGGTATCGTAATCGCTGGCGTCATCGCCCTGGTCTTCGTGCTGGGCAAGTTGCGGGGGCAGCAGGCAGATCCGTTCTACCTGCCTGGCAAGGAACCAGCCGTGCTGGCCGCGGCTGCTGAAGCAACCGAAGCAACCGAAGCTGGCAAGGCAAGCAAGGTGGGCGAAGCACCAGCTTCCAACGCCTCGGAGAAGACCCAGGCACGATCTACGTCTGAACCGGACGCTGAAGGCAACTAGCCGGCAACTCGCATTTTCCGCACCATCCAGGTGGCCGGCAAGCACCCAAGCTTGCCGGCCACCGGTGTTTTAACCAATGCTTCGTGGCACCCGCAGCTGCTTTGATGACGTGCCTGTGGCCCAGTATGGCGAAAAATACGGCAAAATTTGGGCAAATTTCCCGACCGCTGTGCAACATGCCCGAAATATGGGCAGGGACGCAAAACCGGCTGAAAATCCGGTTTTTGAGTTCGGCCACCGGAGAAACATGCTTTTTGGGCGTCACCGGGACCAAAAGTTTTTAACATTTCGGAAACATAAGCACGCGTCTGGGAGAAACAAAACCGGCGTAACGTGTGAGCCACGCACCAAACCGGGCCATCGACCCCTAGATCGGCCCGCCGGTGCAGCACCACAACGAGGTGGGAAATGTTCGTCCCCGAAACCTCGATGCGCAAGCAAACCCCGCTTAGCACCGTCGAAAAGTTTCAGCTAGATGAAACATCCAGGCGGCACGGAGCCCTTGCGAAAAGCTAACCCTTTACCGACGGTCCCCGCGCGCCTATCCTGCATGAACCACAGAAAGGCACGCTCATGAGCATGACCGGAGTCCAGATGAACGCCTCGCCAGGTTTTGGCGAGGAACATCCCTCGCCCTACACCCGTTTTTCCGCGATGCCTGCGGCGCAAGGCCTGTACGACCCTGCTGCTGAAAAGGATGCCTGCGGTCTGGCGATGATCGCGTCCTTGAAGAACCAAGCCAGCCACGAGATCGTCGCCCACGCGCTGACCGCGCTGCGCCGACTGGAACACCGCGGCGCAATCGGTGCCGATGAAGGCACCGGCGACGGCGCCGGCATCCTGCTGCACCTACCTGACGCATTCCTGCGCAGCGCCACCACTTTCGAACTTCCCGCCGCCGGCTCCTACGCCGTAGGCATGGGCTTCCTCCCGGCCGACGCCGGCGAACGTGCCTTTGCCGTCCAAGAGCTGGAAACACTGGCCGCCGAAGAAGACCTGAGCGTGCTCGGCTGGCGCGAGGTACCGGTTGACGCCGACGTGCTCGGCGCCTCGGCCCGCAAGGTCATGCCGTACATCACCCAGTTCTTCGTCGCTGCCGCACCAGGCACCGGAGCCAAGTCCAGCGGCGAGCTGGACGCTGCCGCCTGGCGCATCCGCCGCCGCGCGCACAACAAGATGGGCGTGTACTTCGCCTCCTTCTCCAGCCAGTCCATCGTCTACAAGGGCATGGTCTCCACCGCGCAGCTAGAGCCGTTCTACCCGGATCTGTCCGACACCAGCTTCTCCAGCCGCTGCGCCATCGTGCACTCGCGCTTCTCCACCAACACCTTCCCGTCCTGGCCGCTGGCCCAGCCCTTCCGCACCATCGCCCACAACGGCGAAATCAATACGGTCAAGGGCAACCGCAACTGGATGCGCGCCCGCCAGTCCACCCTGAAGTCCCCGCTGCTGGGCGAGGTGCCCGAGGAACTGTTCCCGATCTGCACCCCCGGCGCCTCGGACTCGGCCTCCTTCGACGAGGTCGCCGAAATGCTCATGCTCTCCGGGCGCAATGTCGCCCAGAGCATCATGATGATGATCCCGCAGCCGTGGGAGAATGACGAGCTGATGGACGCGGATCTGCGCGCCTTCTACCAGTACCAGTCCATGCTTATCGAGCCATGGGACGGTCCTGCCGCCGTCTGCTTCACCGATGGAAAAATGGCCGGCGCCGTACTGGACCGCAATGGCCTGCGCCCGGCCCGCTGGTGGGTCACCGACGACGACCTGGTGGTGCTGGCCAGCGAAGTCGGCGTGATCGACGTCGATGAAGAGCACATCGTGCAAAAGGGCCGCGTGGCCCCGGGCAAGATGTTCGCCGTGGACCTTGAAGGCCAGCGTATCGTCGAGGACGCCGAGATCAAGGCCGAAGTTGCCGCCTCCGAGCCGTGGGCCCAGTGGGTCGGGCAGAATTTGAAGACCCTGGATGACTTCCCGGATCTGGAGCACGTGCGCCACAACTCGGCCTCCGTGGCCCTGCGCCAGCTGACCTTCGGCTACACCACCGAAGAGCTGCGCATGCTGCTGGCTCCGATGGCCGCCACCGGCGCCGAGCCGCTGGCCGCCATGGGCACCGACACCCCGATCGCCGCCCTTGCAGACCGGGCGCGGCTGCTGTTCGACTACTTCACCCAGTCCTTCGCCCAGGTCACCAATCCGCCACTGGATGCGATCCGCGAAGAGCTGGTCACCTCCCTGGGCACCGCGATCGGACCCGACGGCAACCTGCTCTCGCTTCAGCGCGTGCCGCAGACCCAGATCGCGCTGGACTACCCGGTACTGACCAACGACCAGCTGGCCAAGATCGTGAACCTGCGCGATGAAGACGGCGCCAAGTACTCGTTGAAGGTCCGCGGGCTCTACCGCCCGAACGGCGGCGAGTCCGAGCTGCGCGCCCGGCTGCAGGAAATCTGCGAGAAGGTCTCGGCGGCAGTGAACCGCGGCGTGCGCTACATCGTGCTCTCCGACCGCGATTCCTCCGCCGCATGGGCACCGATCCCGTCGCTGCTGCTGACTTCCGCTGTGCACCACCACCTGCTCAAGAGCTCGAACCGCACCCGCGTCTCGCTGATCATCGAATCCGGCGATGCCCGCGAAGTGCACCACATCGCACTGCTCATCGGCTACGGCGCCAGCGCCATCAACCCCTACCTCGCCCTGGAATCGGTCGAGCAGATGGCTGAAGAGGGACAGGTGCCCGGCGTTGACGGGCAGCAGGCCAGCAAGAACTTGATCAAGGCCCTGGGCAAGGGCGTACTGAAGATCATGTCCAAAATGGGCATCTCCACGGTCTCCAGCTACTGCGGCGCGCAGACCTTCGAAGCCGTGGGCCTGTCCCAACGCGTGGTCGACCAGTACTTCACCGGCACCGCCACCAAGCTCTCGGGCATCGAACTGGATGTGGTGGCCGCCGAGGCCGCCGCACGCCACGCCCGCGCCTACCCGGAGATCGACGGCGGCGCCCAGCCGCTGGAATTGGAGACCGGCGGCGAATACCAGTGGCGCCGCGAAGGCCCGCCGCACCTGTTCAACCCGGAAACGGTCTTCCGCCTGCAGCACTCCACCCGAACCCGCCGCTACGACGTGTTCAAGGAATACACCAAGGCCGTGGACGACCAGGCCGCACAGCTCAAGACCCTGCGCGGGCTGCTGAAGTTCAAGACCGAGGGCATCACCCCGATCGACATCGATCAGGTTGAACCGGTCTCCGAAATCGTGAAGCGCTTCGCCACTGGTGCGATGAGCTACGGCTCCATCTCTGCCGAAGCCCACGAAACCCTGGCCATCGCAATGAACCAGCTGGGCGGAAAGTCGAATACCGGCGAAGGCGGCGAGGATCCCGAGCGCCTGCTCGATCCGGTGCGCCGCAGCGCGGTCAAGCAGATCGCTTCGGGCCGCTTCGGCGTGACCAGCCTCTACCTGACTAACGCGGACGACATCCAGATCAAGATGGCCCAGGGCGCCAAGCCAGGCGAGGGCGGCCAGCTGATGAGCGCCAAGCTCTACCCATGGATCGCCAAAACCCGCCACTCCACCCCGGGTGTCGGGCTGATCTCCCCGCCGCCGCATCACGACATCTACTCGATCGAGGACCTGGCCCAGCTGATCCACGACGCGAAGTGCGCCAACCCGTCCGCCCGCGTGCACGTGAAGCTGGTTTCCGAATCCGGCATCGGCACCGTTGCCGCCGGCGTGGCCAAGGCCAAGGCTGACGTGGTGCTGATTTCCGGGCACGACGGCGGTACCGGTGCCTCACCGGTGAATTCGCTGAAGCATGCCGGAACCCCGTGGGAAATCGGCCTGGCCGAAGCCCAGCAGACGCTGATCCTCAACGGATTGCGCGACCGCGTCACCGTGCAGGTCGATGGCCAGCTCAAGACCGGCCGCGACGTGCTGATCGGTGCCCTGCTGGGCGCCGAGGAGTTCGGTTTTGCCACCGCGCCGCTGGTGGTCTCGGGCTGCATCATGATGCGCGTATGCCACCTGGATACCTGTCCGGTGGGCGTGGCCACGCAGAACCCTGCGTTGCGCGAACGCTTCACCGGCAAGGCCGAGTTCGTGGTGAACTTCTTCGAGTTCATCGCCCAGGAAGTGCGCGAACTGCTCGCCGAATTGGGAGCGCGCACCCTGGACGAGGTGATCGGCAAGGTCGAACTGCTGGAAACCGACTCAGCGCAGTTCGCCGCGCACGACAAGGTTTCCGGGCTGGCGCTGGAGGCGATAACCCACGTGCCGGATACCGAGCTGGCTGCGCGCCGCCGCCGCATCGGCCAGGACCACGGGCTCGAGGCCCACCTGGACCAGTGGCTGCTGGCAGCTGCCGGACCGGCGCTTTCGGACCGGCTTCCGGTGAGCATCGACGCGGACATCGTGAACACCGACCGTTCCACCGGCACGCTGCTGGGCCACCACGTGACCAAGACCTTCGGGGTGCAGACTCTGGCGCAGGACACCATCAAGGTGAACCTTTCGGGACGCGCCGGCCAGTCGCTGGGCGCCTTCCTCCCAGAAGGCATCACGCTCAAGCTCTCGGGAGACGCGAACGACTACGTCGGCAAGGGCCTGTCCGGCGGACGGATTGCGATCCACCCGCCCAAGAGCACCCTGTCCAAGCCTGAAGAGCAGGTCATCGCCGGCAACGTGGTCGGCTACGGCGCGACCAGCGGCGCGATGTTCATCAACGGCTGCGTGGGCGAACGCTTCGCGGTGCGCAATTCCGGCGCCACGATCGTCACCGAAGGCATCGGCGAGCACGGCTGCGAATACATGACCGGGGGACAGGTGCTGATCCTGGGCGCCACCGGCCGCAACTTCGGGGCTGGCTTCTCTGGCGGCACCGCCTGGGTGCTGGACTTCGATGAAGCCAAGCTCAATCCGCTGGCCGCCGCGCAGGGCGACCTGCTGGTCAACCCGATAACCGATGCGCACGCGCAAACCATCCGCGCGCTGCTCGACGAGCACCTGGCCCTGACCGCTTCTCCGCTGGCAGCACGCCTGCTGCTGGACTGGGATGCCACCCGCACCCGGTTGACCAGCATCACCCCGCGCGACTTCGCCGCCGTGCAGCAGCTGCGCAGCGAGGCTGAAGCCAACGGGCAGAACCCGGATTCCCCGCAGGTATGGAACAAGATTTTGGAGGTGACCCGTGGCTGATCCACGCGGATTCCTGAAGGTGACCGAACGCGTCACCCAGCCTAAGCGCCCGGTTCCGGTGCGCCTGATGGACTACAAAGAGGTCGTCGAACGCCAAAAGGCCGGCACCTTGAAGGAACAGGCCGGCCGCTGCATGGATTGTGGCGTCCCATTCTGCCATTCGGGCTGCCCGCTGGGCAACCTGATCCCGGAGTTCAACGACCTGACCTACAAGGGCCGGATGGACGACGCGGCTGCCCGGCTGCTGAGCACCAACAACTTCCCGGAACTCACCGGCAAGCTGTGCCCGGCTCCGTGCGAGTCTTCCTGCGTGCTGGGGATCAACCAGCCTGCGGTGACCATCAAGCAGGTTGAGGCTGAACTGGCCGAGCACCTGATGGATGCCGGCGATTTCGTGCCGCAGCCTCCCGCCCGCCACACCGAGCACCGCGTGGCGATCGTCGGTTCCGGTCCGGCCGGTCTCGCCGCGGCCCAGCAGCTGACTCGTGCCGGGCACACCGTGGCCGTGTACGAACGCGACGAGGCCATCGGCGGCCTGCTGCGCTTCGGCATCCCGGACTTCAAGCTGGAAAAGCAGGTCATCGACCGTCGCCTGGCGCAGATGGAAGCCGAAGGCACCATCTTCCGCACCGGCATCGAGATCGGCAAGGACATCTCCTGGAAGCAGCTGCGCCGCGACTACGACGCGGTCATCGTCGCTACCGGTGCCACCGTGCCGCGCGAACTTCCAGTGCCGGGCAACCAGCTGGACGGGGTGCACCATGCGATGGAGTTCCTCACCGAGAACAACCGCGTGGTCGCAGGCCAGCACGAGGTTCCGCGCATCAATGCGGCCGGCAAGCACGTGGTTGTGCTTGGCGGCGGAGATACCGGTTCCGACTGCATCGGCACCGCCCTGCGCCAGGGTGCTGCCAGCGTGACCACGCTGGCCATCGGCAAGCAGCCGGGCACCGAACGCCGTGAAGATCAGCCGTGGCCGATGATGCCGGTGCTTTTCGAGGTGCAGTCCTCCCATGAGGAAGGCGGCGAACGCACCTACCTGGCCTCGACGGTGAACTTCATCAACGGCGAGGGAATCGAGCAAAACAAGGTGATCGGTGTTACAGTTGCTAAGACAGAATTTGTTGCTGGCAAGCGCCTCCCGAAGCTTGGCACCGAACGCGTAATCAAAGCGGATCTGGTTTTGCTTGCCCTCGGGTTCACTGGTCCGGAAGTATCCGGACTGGACGAACAGGTCAGTATCGAATTCGACAACCGGGGCAACGTCGCCCGAGATGGCTACTACATGACGAACACTGAATCGGTTTTCGTCGCCGGAGACGCCGGTCGGGGACAGTCGCTGATCGTGTGGGCTATCGCCGAGGGGCGCGCATGCGCGGCCTCGGTCGACAAGTTCCTCATGGGCTCGACTACCCTTCCTGCACCAGTTGCTCCTACTGATAGGGCCATTAGCATCATTTGAGTGACATAGGCTTGAATGCGGCACACCCGAATACCGGGTGGGCCGCATTTTGCCTATGTGAACATGAAAGGCATTTGGCTGACGGAATGAGACGCGCAAAGATTGTGGCAACCTGGGGCCCCGCCCTGGCTAGTTATGAAAACACTGTAGCGGTACTGAAAGCGGGCGTAGACGTAGCCCGTTTGAACATGAGCCATGGAGACCACTCCATGCACGCACAATCCCTGGCGAATGTGCGCACTGCGGCCGCTGAGATCGGCCGCGCGGTCGGCATCTTCGCCGACCTGCAGGGTCCGAAGATCCGTCTGGGACGCTTCAAGGACAACGCCAAGTACATCCTGGAAGCCGGTGAAGAATTCACCATTACCATCGATGACATCGAAGGCACTCGCAACCTGTGCTCCACCACCTTCAAGGGACTTCCTACCGACGTGCAGCCAGGGGACTTCCTGCTGATCAATGACGGCAAGGTCAAGCTCAAGGCCATTGCGGTCGACGAGAAGACCGTGCGCTCCGAGGTCGTCGTGGGCGGCGAAGTGTCCAACAACAAGGGCATCAACCTGCCTGGCGTGGCCGTGAACGTGCCTGCGCTGAGCGAAAAGGATGAGGACGACCTGCGCTGGGCCATCCGTGCCGGCATCGACATGGTCGCCCTGTCCTTCGTGCGCAACGCCGAAGACATCCAGCGTGTCCACGAGATCATGGATGAAGAAGGCCGCCGTGTGCCGGTCATCGCCAAGATCGAGAAGCCGCAGGCCGTGGCGGCACTGGAAGAAATCGTCAACGCCTTCGACGCGATCATGGTCGCCCGAGGCGACTTGGGCGTCGAGTTGCCATTGGAAGAAGTTCCACTGGTGCAGAAGCGTGCGGTCGAGCTGGCTCGCCGCTGGGCGAAGCCGGTCATCGTCGCCACCCAGGTGCTTGAATCGATGATCGAATCGCCAACCCCGACCCGTGCCGAGGCTTCGGACTGCGCCAACGCGGTGCTCGACGGTGCCGACGCGGTCATGCTCTCGGGGGAGACCTCGGTAGGCGAGTACCCGGTGGAAACCGTGGAGACCATGTCGCGGATCATCTCTTCGACCGAAGAGCACGGACTGGATCGCATTCCACGCCTGGGCTCCAAGCCGAAGACCCGCGGCGGTGCGATCACTCGCGCCGCAGTGGAAATCGCCGATCAGCTCGATGCGAAGTACATCGTCGCCTTCACCCAGTCCGGTGACTCGGCACGGCGCCTCTCGCGTCTGCGCCCGAAGAAGCCGGTTCTGGCCTTCACCCCGCTGCAGCAGACCTACAACATCATGACCCTGATGTGGGGTGTGCAGGCACGCTTGGTGGCCTACGCCGATCACACCGACAAGATGACTGCCCAGGTGGACGAAGCTTTGCTCTCCGAGGGACTGGCTGACCTCAACGACCTGGTTTGCATCGCTGCAGGTTCCCCTCCGGGACAGGCAGGATCCACCAACTCGCTGCGCGTGCACAAGGTGGGCGACCTCGCCGACGCCGGCCAGCTGGTCGACGGCAAGCCAATGCCTGCCCGTGAAACGGTTGGTCCATGGGCACCGGAGAACGTTTCCACGCCAAAGAACCTGTAGCTTCGCACTAGCCCGGGTTGAAAATCCGCGCTGTTCCAAAATCTTGGAACAGTGCGGATTTTGGCTTTAAGCAACTGGCGAATTCACTTTGTGAACTCGAACACATTATGGTTGGAAGGGCATGCAAAAAAGGCCGCTGAACCGGAAAATTCCGATCCAACGACCTTCTTGGCTTGTGCCCAAGGTGGGACTCGAACCCACACATCTTTCGATACCGCATTTTGAGTGCGGCGCGTCTACCGATTCCGCCACTTGGGCTGGCACTTTGACTACTTTACTGGAGGTTTTTCAGATTTCCTAATCGAGAACCTCGCGTCTTCGCCTCAACAAGAGTACATGCCAGTAGGCTTAGATGTGAAACCGAGGCAATGTGGCTTCGCTGAACTGAAACCATCAAGAGACTGCCCTGACAGCAGGCAGGAATTCTGACCATGGAGGAAGGCGCCAATGAGCGATCTACCTGAAATCACCCGCATCCCATCCGAGGTGCAGTCCACTCCGCGCCGAGTTCTCGTTGCCGAGGATGAAACCCTGATCCGCCTGGACATCGTCGAAATCCTGCGCTCCGAAGGCTACGACGTCGTCGCCGAAGCCGACAACGGCCAAAGCGCGCTGGAAAAAGCCCGTGAACTGAAGCCGGACTTGGTGCTCATGGACGTGAAGATGCCGGTCATGGATGGCATCACCGCCGCGGAAGCCATCGTCAAGGAACGGATCGCACCGGTTGTGCTGCTGACCGCCTTCAGCCAGAAGGAGCTGGTGGAGCGTGCTCGCGAAGCCGGCGCCATGGCTTACGTGGTCAAGCCATTCACCCCGGCAGACCTGACTCCAGCCATTGAAATTGCGATCTCCCGCAATGACGAGCTGCGTGCCCTGGAAGAAGAGGTCAGCAATCTGGCTGAGCAGTTCGAAACCCGCAAGCTCGTTGATCGCGCCAAGTCGCTGCTGATCACGAAGATGGGCTTGACCGAGCCAGAAGCGTTCCGCTGGATCCAGAAAACCTCCATGGATCGCCGCCTGAGCATGCGCCAGGTCGCCGAGACGGTCGTCGACCAAGTCAAGTAGGTCCTGCGCGCGCCACCCGCGCGTCTGAATGTGCGCCAAGCCATATATGGTTTGGCGCACATTTTTTATGCCCGCAACCCGGCTTCGCCTCGGTTGAACACCAGTTAACCTGTGCGCAACCAATTGTTCACGCTAGATTGGCTCGGAGGGGGTTGCAATCCTGGATTGACGTACTGCGCGGTACGCCTAAGATGGAAATTGCGCTAAGAACGAAGTCCCGCACACCATTTTCATCCGCAGGATTCTTATTCACGGCCCGTTTACTTTTCCTTGCCGTTCGACCCTCAGGCTGGTATTCAATGGATTTGACGCTTATCGTCGTCCTGGTCATTGCCTTGGCGTTGTTTTTCGACTTCACCAATGGTTTCCATGACACGGCCAATGCGATGGCCACACCAATCGCAACCGGAGCAATTTCCCCTAAAAAGGCAGTTGCCCTCGCCGCAATTCTGAACCTTGTCGGCGCTTTCCTCTCAACCGAGGTAGCGAAGACCATTTCAGGCGGCATCATCAATGAAGACCCGACCTCGGGTGTAGCGATCGGGCCAGCGATGATTTTCGCCGGCCTGATGGGTGCAGTGATCTGGAACCTGTTCACCTGGTTGCTGGGCCTGCCATCGAGCTCCTCGCACGCACTGTTCGGCGGCCTGGTTGGCGCTGCAATCGTGGGCGCAGGTTTCGCCTCGGTGAACTACGGCGTCCTGCTGTCCAAGGTACTGCTTCCGGCTATTTGCGCTCCGCTGATTGCCGGCATTTCCGCGTACCTGTGCACCAAGCTGGCCTACGCAATTACCAAGCGTGAGAATGGCGCGGCGCCTAAGCGCGGCGGATTCCGCTACGGCCAGATCTTCTCCTCCTCGCTGGTAGCGTTGTCCCACGGCACCAACGATGCGCAGAAGACCATGGGTATCATCACCCTGACCCTGGTTGCTTCGGGCCTGCAGGATTCAGATTCGGGTGTTCATTTCTGGGTTGTTGCAACCTGTGCCTTCGCGATCGCACTGGGTACCTACACCGGTGGCTGGCGCATCATCGCCACCATGGGTTCGGGCCTGACCGACGTGAAGCCTGCACAGGGCTTCGCAGCTGAGATGTCCACCGCATCGGCGATCCTGACTTCCTCGCACCTGGGCTTCGCATTGTCGACCACCCAGGTTGCTTCCGGTTCCGTGATCGGTTCGGGCATGGGACGTAAGGGCGGCGAGGTCCGCTGGGGCACCGCAGGGCGCATTGCACTGGGCTGGCTGTTCACCCTGCCAGCAGCAGCGGTTATCGGCGGCATCGCTGCAGCCATCACCCACCTGGGGAACATTGGCATTGTAATTGTCGCTGTCGCCGGCGTCGGCGCCATGCTGGCTATCTGGTTCATTTCGCGCAAGCAGCCACATGACCACGAGTCGAACATCTCCGATATCGACAACTCCGGTGCTGCGGTGAACATCTTGACCAAGAAGGAACGCCGCGCCAAGGCCAAGGCTGAAGCCAAGCTGGCTAAGGCCGCCGCTGCGCAGAAAGAAGCTGATAATTCATGATTGACTGGACAGCCTTTCTGATCGTCGCCGTCATCACCTGGATTGCGGCTATCGCGATCGTCTCCGCTTACTCCTTCGGCGTGCGCCTGCTGGCAGTAGCCAAGGATGACGGTAGCAATGAGTCTTTGAGCAAGACCGGCGCCTACGCATGCTTCGTGGTGTGCGGCTTGATCGTCGCCTTCGGCGTGGTGCTGATCGTGCCACAGCTGAGCGAAGCCATTCTGGGAGTCAGCTCAGGGCACTAGGCACTGGGCAAAACCCCTGGCGGGCCCGACACGAATCCGGGTTCGGCAACAACTTCATATTGCCTTCGATGGAGGCACCCCTAGACTGGAGCCATGACTAGCTTCAAGTACTACGTGGGTGCCTCCATCGATGGTTTTATCGCCGATCGCAACGGGAGTGTCCAATGGTTCAAGCCCTATGCCACGGCACCGGCAGTGGAAGAGCACTTCCAGAAGTTCTTCGAAACGATCGGTGCGGTAGTGATCGGCGGGAAAACCTACGAGAACATCGTGCGTGATGTCACCGAAGGAAGCATTCCCTGGGTCTTCGGCGACAAGCCGGTATGGGTCTTCACCCACCACGAATTGCCGACCCTGCCCGGAGCGGACCTGACCTTCATCCGCGGGGAAGTGGGGTTCTGGAGCCGGGACATTGCCCAGAGCGCAGGCGCTGGCGACGTGTGGGTCGTGGGCGGGGCAGACTTGGCCGGCGCGTTCGTTGAAGCCGAAGCACTCGACGAGGTGCTATTGGTGACCGTTCCCGAGGTGCTGGGCGAAGGCGCGAGCCTCTTTGGCCGCGGCATCAGCACGCAGCTGGCCGCATTGGAGATCGAGCAGCTCGGAACCGACATCTTCCTCGCGCGCTACGCGATCGGCTGAGGCACGCAAGATACCTGCACGAATCATCGTTAAACAGTCCAGCGCCGCACTGGAACAGCCTGACTGACCCGGTGCGGCGCTGGGCTGCGGTGCTTATTTTTCGACCGGCAGCAGCATGTTGGTGATTCGAGAGGTAGCAACACGCTGGCCCTGCTCGTTGCTGATCACGATCTCATGGCAGGTGCTGCTGCGGCCCAAATGGATCGGCGTGCACACCGCGGTAGCCAAGCCGGAGCGGCCAGCCTTGTGGTGGGTGATGTTCAAATCCACGCCCACCGGGTTGGCTCGGCCAGCCCCATGCAAGGCTGCGGCCATCGAACCGAGGGTTTCAGCCAGCGCGGCCGACGCACCGCCATGCAGGATTCCGTAGACCTGGGTGTTGCCAGCCACCGGCATGGTGGCCGTCACGCGCTGCGGATCGAACTCGGTGAAAATGATTTCCAGTTTCTCCACGAGTTCGCCCACGCCATTCAGATGCAGGTATGGCCACATGGTTTCGGGGATCCCGTGGTGCGAAAGCTGCTCGGCAAAGGGATGTGCCGAAGATTGCGTGGGTTGAGAAGTGAAATTATCGCTCATGGCAACTAGGCTTTCAGGTGTGAGCGAAACTACCAAACCGACGCCTGCGTCGGACAAGAGACTGCTGATTATTGATGGACACTCCATGGCCTTCCGCGCGTTCTACGCGCTGCCAGCGGAGAACTTCGCAACAAGCACCGGACAGCACACCAACGCCGTGCACGGCTTCGTGTCGATGCTGCTGACCATGATCCGCCAGCAGAAGCCCACCCACGTCGCGGTGGCCTTCGACTTGGACACCCCGACCTTCCGCTCGCTGGAATACACCGAGTACAAGGGCGGGCGCAATAAGACCCCCGAAGAGTTCTACGGGCAGATTGACCTGATCCAGGAAGTCATGAAGGCGATGAACATCCCTTCGATCACCCTGGAAAGCTTTGAAGCCGACGACATTCTGGCCACCTTGGCCACCCAGGGCGAAGAAGCCGGCTTCAATGTGCTGGTGGTTTCCGGCGACCGCGATGCCTTCCAGCTGATTACCGACAAGACCCTGGTCTTGTACCCGAAGAAGGGCATCAGCGATATTCCCCCGATGGACGCCGACGCGGTGGAAGCCAAGTACTTCGTACGCCCAGAACGCTACTCGGACCTGGCCGCACTGGTCGGGGAAACCGCCGATAACCTGCCAGGCGTGCCAGGAGTCGGACCGAAGACCGCCGCCAAGTGGATCAACCTGTACGGGGATCTGGCTGGCATCTTGGAGAACGCAGAGAACATCAAGGGCAAGGTCGGCGACGCGCTGCGCGAACACGTGGACAACGTGACGCGCAACCGCCGACTGAACCAGCTCAAGCACGACCTGGAACTTCCGGTCACCTTGGAGCAGATGGAACTTCAAGCGCCGAACCGCGAAGAGATCGAGAACCTGTTCGACGCGCTGGAATTCAACACCCTGCGCAAGCGCCTATTCGATCTGTTTGCCGCCCAGGAAGAAGAAGCCGCTCCAGAAGTTGCCGAATTCACCCGCGTGGTGACCGAGGACGCCAAGGCGCTGCGCGACTTCCTTGAAGCCGGAAAGGGCGCGCCGATCGCGATCCAGCCGGCCGTCGTCGATGGCCAAGCGGTGGGCCTTGCCCTGTTCCGCGGGGCGCAGGCTGCCTGGCTGGACCTCTCGGGACTGGATGAGGCTGCCGAAAACGTCCTTGCGCAGTTCTTGGCTGATGCCGCGGCACCGAAGATCTTCCACGACGCCAAGGCCACCATGCATTTGCTGGCCGACCGCGGATTGAAGCTGGCCGGGATCCACGATGACACGCTGATCAGCGCCTACCTGATCCAGCCGGATCGACGCAGCCATGATCTGGTCGACGTGGTGCAGTACCACCTGAAGTATGCCGTGCCGGTGCATCAGGCGAAGAAGGGCGAGCTGGATCTGGGGCTGACCGCGGACCTGGCTGAGCCTGCCTTGGCCCAGGCCCAGGCCATCCACGACCTCTCCGCCTTCCTGGCCACCAAGCTGGCTGAAAAGCACGCGGACAAGCTTGCCGCCGAGATGGAGCTGCCGCTGATTCCGGTGCTCTTCGAAATGGAACGCGCCGGGGTGGCAGTGGACGTGGACCGCCTCAATGAGCTGCGCGCCCACTTCACCGAACAGGTGGACCAGGCAACCAACGACGCGTTCGCCGCGATCGGCCATGAGGTCAATCTCTCCAGTCCCAAGCAGCTGCAGGTGGTCTTGTTCGAAGAGCTGGATCTGCCGCGCACCAAGAAGATCAAGACCGGTTTCACCACCGATGCCGAGTCGCTGGCCGACCTGCTGGTCAAGACCGGACACCCGTTCCTGGTCGCATTGATGGCCTACCGCGACGCGATCAAGCTGCGCCAGACCGTGGACGGCCTGCTCAAGGCCACCCATGAGGACGGCCGTATCCACACCACCTATGCGCAGACCGTGGCCGCGACCGGACGCCTGTCCAGCCTGAACCCGAACCTGCAGAACATTCCGGTGCGTTCGGAAGAAGGCCGGCGCATCCGCGACGTGTTCATGGTCGGGGAAGGCTACCAGAGCCTGCTGACCGTGGACTACTCGCAGATCGAAATGCGCATCATGGCGCACCTCTCCGAGGACGAGGGCCTGATCGAGGCCTACCAGAACGGCGAAGACCTGCACCGCTATGTCGGTTCGCGCGTGTTCAACGTCGAACCGGAAGAGGTCACCTCCGAGATGCGCTCCAAGGTCAAGGCGATGAGCTACGGCCTGGCCTACGGCTTGAGCAGCTTCGGACTCTCCAAGCAGCTGAAGATCGGCGTGGATGAAGCCCGCAAGCTGATGAAGGACTACTTCGACCGCTTCGGCGCCGTGCGCACCTACCTGCGTTCAGTTGTCGACCAGGCCCGCAAGGACGGCTACACCGAAACCATCTTCGGCCGCCGCCGCTACCTGCCGGAGCTGAACAGCTCGGACCGTCGCCTGCGTGATATTGCCGAGCGTGCCGCGCTGAACGCCCCAATCCAGGGTTCAGCTGCCGACTTGGTGAAAGTCGCCATGCTGCGCATCGACGAAGAGCTGAAAGCCGGCGAGTACAAGTCCCGGATGCTGTTGCAGGTCCATGACGAACTCATCTTGGAAATTGCCGAAGGTGAACTGGAACCAGTGCAGGAGCTGGTGACCCGCGAAATGGGTCAGGCCGCCGAACTGCTGGTACCGCTGGATGTCCAGCCGGGCGTTGGCCGGACCTGGCACGACGCCGCGCACTAGGCCGATGACCGGCGTGCAATAATAACGGCAAAAGCCAAAGGGCAGGGACACTTGAAGGTGTTCCTGCCCTTTGGCATGAACCAGGTAGGTTCGAAGGAAGAGGAAAACATGGAGCATCGCTCGCGCCGCTGGGCATTGAAAGCTGGCGCCGCCAGCTTGGGCGCCGTAGCCGCAGGGCTGCTAGGTGGTTGCAGTGCCAGCGGGCCGGCAACTGCCACGCGTTCTGCGAGTCCATCGGCATCTGGTGCTGCCAGCAGCACGCCGCCGGCACCTGCGCCCTCGGCGTCGCCCAGCAGTGCCAGGCAGTATCCGACGCGCGCCCAGATCCTCAGCGAGTTCAAGAATCAGCGGACCGGCGAGTTCGGCCTGGAGGTCAAGGGGATCGAACTGGGACTGCCAACGGCCACCAAGAGTGCGGCGCTGACCTTTGATGCCTGCGGGGGAGCGTACGGGTCAGGGATCGACCATGCCTTGCTCGACACCCTGCGTGACCATAAGGTCCCCGCGACCCTATTCATCAACCAGCGGTGGGCCCGAAGCAACGGTGCGGCCATGGAAGAGCTGGTAGCCGATCCGTTGTTTGAAATCGCCAATCACGGCACCAGCCATGCTCCGCTGAGTGTTGCGGGGCAATCGGCCTACGGCCTCCGCGGGACCGGTTCGGTGGGCGAAGCCTACGACGAGGTCATGGGCAACCAGAAGTATCTGGCTGGACAGTACGCGGTGGATGCTCGATTCTTCCGCTCGGGCACCGCGCATATGGATGAAGTCTCGGCTGCGATGTGCCGCAAGCTGGGATTGATCCCGATGAATTTCACGGTCAATCTGGATGCCGGGGCCAGTTTCCCGGCCGCCACGGTCGCAGCGCAGATGCAGCTGCTAAGTGCCGGGTCCGTGGGGATCGGGCATTTCAACCAACCCGAGTCGGGTACCGCCAAGGGGATAGCCCTCGGTTTGGTCGCTGCCCTTGATTCTGGACTGGAGTTCATCACGCTCTCAGAGGCCTGGTAGCTCCTCTTGCGCCGTGCGGACTTGGGCATAGACTGTGACCACAGCCTCATTCACCGCCAAGGAGCTTCATGGGCCACCCACGCCAGCTTGATCTGGAAACCCGCACGTACCATGCTGTTGAACGCAGCGCGGAACTCGATGAGGCGATCAACCTTTTCCACCGGGCTACCGGGATCGGCTTCTACGAGGGCGTGCCCGAGGAAGCCAAGTTCTCCACCCTGCAGGAACTGACCTACTCCCAGCAGATGCGTTTTTCAATGGTGTTCGATCTGGCCGCGCCACCGCACTCGCGGCATGCATCCCAGCCGGTACACACCTATGGAACTTTCCCCGGTCTGCTCAATGCCGGCGGCCCGCAACCGGTCCCGGTGCATAAGATCAGTGCTGTCACTGTGGCACCGGCCTACCGGCGGCGCGGGATCTTGTCCCGGCGGATCACGGCCGATCTGGAATATGCCCGCCAGGCAGGTTTTGCGTTGGCCGCGTTGACCGCTTCGGAAGCCACGATTTACGGGCGCTACGGCTTTGAGCCGGCGACGTACCAAACGCGGTTTACGCTCAAGTGCTCGCACGGGTTGAAGTTCCGAGTACCGGTGCCGGGTGAGGTAGTGGAAATTGAGCCGCAGGACTTCGGCCCGGACTACGCGCGCTTGGCGGTACGCGCGCTGGAAGCCACCTTCGGCTCCGTGGACAGCACCGAATACGACAACGGCTTCGCACTGGGGCGCTGGGAAAGCTGGGAGTCCTTAGAGCAGCCCAAGAACCTGCGGTGCGCCGCTTACTACGACGAGACGGGGGAACTGTCCGGATTTGCGGCTTATAAGTTCGATGGATGGGACGAGCCCACGGCCAAGCTGACCGTGCACAAGCTCGTGGCAACCAGCATCGTGGCTCGGCTCAAGCTCTACGAATACCTGGGCAACCATGACTTGGTGCAGGAGGTGCAGGGGCAGGGTCCTGTGGCCGACCCGTTGCGCCGGGTACTGGAAAACGTGCGGGACTACCATGTGCGTTCGGTGGACGATGTGCTCTGGTTGCGGGTGCTTAATGTGGTCGCGGCCTTTGAAGCCCGTGGCTACCAGCATAATGGCCGTCTGCTGCTGGGGGTCGGGGACCGGATGGGCGTTGTGGCTGGAACCTACCTCTTTGAGGTGGCGGATTCCCGCGCGACGGTCAGCCTGGTGCAATCAGGGCAAGAACCAGCGGATGTTCCCCGGGTGGACTTGTCCGAACGCGAGCTTGCAGGTCTGTATTTGGGCACGGTGACGCTGAAAGACTTACTGGATACCGGCAGAGCCGAACTTGAAAGCACCAGTGCACGGGGGAGTTGGCTGGAGTTGTTCGACGTAGCCGGAGAAGGATTTACGCCGCATGGTTTCTAATCGCAAGCCATGATTTACCGGCTTGTATGACGAAGTTCACAAAATGCTGGCTTGGATGTTAGCGGGTTACGCTTTGACCCGCGTAGCGCTAGACGCGTAGACTTGTACAGCGTGCCATGGCTTTGTCATGTCCGCAAATAAGTTTTACCCGCTCGAAATTCCGGGACTTCCGGGGTTTCGACTGATCAAATCTATCCACATCGGAGTCCCTACTACATGACCATCACCTCGAACGAGAACAACAGCGCACCAGTCGTCGCAATCAACGACATTGGATCTGCTGAGGACTTCTTGGCCGCAGTCGACGCCACCATCAAGTACTTCAACGATGGTGACCTCGTCGAAGGCACCGTTGTCAAGGTTGACCACGACGAAGTTCTGCTCGACATCGGTTACAAGACCGAAGGTGTCATCCCTTCCCGCGAGCTTTCCATCAAGCATGACGTTGACCCAGGTGAAGTTGTCACCGTTGGCGACAGCGTTGAAGCCTTGGTTCTGACCAAGGAAGACAAGGAAGGCCGCCTGATCCTGTCCAAGAAGCGTGCTCAGTACGAGCGTGCTTGGGGCGACATCGAAAAGATCAAGGAAGAGGACGGCGTCGTTACCGGTACCGTCATCGAGGTTGTCAAGGGTGGCCTCATCCTGGACATCGGCCTGCGTGGCTTCTTGCCAGCATCGCTCGTCGAGATGCGCCGTGTGCGCGACCTGGCTCCATACATCGGCCAGGAAATCGAAGCCAAGATCATCGAGCTGGACAAGAACCGCAACAACGTTGTGCTGTCCCGCCGTGCGTGGCTTGAGCAGACCCAGTCCGAGGTTCGCTCGACCTTCCTCAACAAGCTGGAAAAGGGCCAGGTTCGTCCGGGCGTTGTTTCCTCCATCGTCAACTTCGGTGCATTCGTGGACCTGGGCGGCGTAGACGGCCTGGTACACGTTTCCGAGCTGTCTTGGAAGCACATCGACCACCCATCCGAGGTTGTCGAGGTTGGCCAGGAAGTAACCGTAGAGGTTCTCGAAGTCGATCTGGACCGCGAGCGCGTTTCCCTGTCGCTGAAGGCTACCCAGGAAGATCCTTGGCAGACCTTCGCCCGCACCCACGCACTGGGTCAGGTTGTACCGGGCAAGGTTACCAAGCTGGTTCCATTCGGTGCGTTCGTACGCGTCGAAGACGGCATCGAAGGCCTGGTTCACATCTCCGAGTTGGCAGTTCGCCACGTTGAACTGGCTGAGCAGGTTGTCTCCGTTGGTGACGAACTGTTCGTCAAGGTCATCGACATCGACCTGGAGCGTCGCCGCATTTCGCTGTCGCTCAAGCAGGCTAACGAAGGTGTTGACCCAGAGGGCACCGAGTTCGACCCAGCACTCTACGGCATGGCTGCAGAGTACGACGAGGCCGGCAACTACAAGTACCCAGAGGGCTTCGACCCAGAGTCGAACGAATGGCTCGAGGGCTTCGACACCCAGCGCGCTGCATGGGAAGCACAGTACGCTGCTGCCCAGGAGCGTTGGGAAGCACACAAGAAGCAGGTTGTTGCCGCTATCGCTGCCGACGCAGAAGCAGAGCCTGCTGCTGCCGGTGGTTCCGAGCCAGCTCCAGCTTCGTACTCCTCGGAGGCACCAGCCACCGATGCAGGCACCCTGGCTTCGGACGAAGCACTGGCTGCACTGCGCGAGAAGCTGACCGGCAACTAATTCCGACTTCTGCCTCGTGCAGAGATCGTGATTAGCTTTAGCTGATTCACGAAGGTCCAACCCCGCAAGGGTTGGACCTTCGTTTGTTTAACCGGTTTATTGCTTGGCGGCATGGCTGGCACGTCATTATTTCTGCTGACTTCGATCGGCCAGGAATAGCTCCAAAGGAGCACTGCCGTTAATACCTGCTGAGGTTAGACTAAAAGTGCACCGATCAAGTGCATTCGCGAACGGCAGGTAGATGCACATGGCGACGGCAGGGAATTCGCAGGCAGGCTATGCGGGAGGCGCAACTACCGGGCAGCAGATCCCGGTGCGCCAGGTCAGCCACGAAGAGTGGGAGACTGTACCGCGCACCATTCCCAACTTCTGGGTTGCGGCCGCCACCTGGCTTCCGCTGGTTGCACTGGTGGTCTTTGTCCGTTCGGATCTTCTTCATTCCCCGTACCTCGATACAAGTTTCTGGAACATCGTTTCCTTCTCGATGGTTGCTACCGTGCTGGCCATGATATTCGGCGGCGGACGGCAAGCACCCTGGATGGGATTGGGCCTTGGCGCCGGAATCTATTTCCTGCTGGCTCCTGCCGGGGACCTGCAAAGGATCTTGGCTGTGGCGCTGGCCTATTTCCTCCTGCTCGCCCTGGCCGTCGGCGTTCTAGACGGGCGGCTTCGACGCCAGCTTAGAACCTGGAAGCGCGAAGCTGCAGGCGGCATTGCCCTGGCTCACGGGCAAGAAAGAGATTTTGGAATCTTCAAGCAAATGTCGCCCACGGTCTGGAACCTCGCGTTAGGCGCACTGATCTACCCGCTGCTGCAGCTGGGCTGGGAATTGGCCAGCACGGAAGTGCATTCGCTGCATGACTTGGATGAAGGGTACCGACTTGACGTGCTTGCCGCGGTCGTCCTCCTGGGCATCAGCCTGCTGGTCAGCCTGTTGCGCTGGATGCGCTTGAAATCGATGGGACTTTTCGCCCTCGAAATTCCAGCTGACCACCGAATCGGTCCAACCTCATTGCGAGCCTATGGCAACGCGATCCTCATCGAAAAGGAAGAAACCGAGGTCTGCCTGTGCCGCAATGACGACAAGAACGGGGCCAAGAAGGAATTTGCGGACCCGCGATTCATTTTCTGCTCGGAGGTTTGCCCGGTGCACGGAGTGCATGCGGTCAACCAGCGTTCTGCCGAAGAGTTCCTGGGCATCGCGGCCCAGCCCTGGGTCTATGGGGAGAACCTGAACGGAAAATTGCTGGAAGGGACCGGCCAGCGCTTGGTCATTGCCGGGCTAAGCGGCTGGGGTTCACGCCCGGTCTCGGTGCGCGCTTCGTGGCTCTATGGTGGCGGGAAGCAGGCGAGCGCCTACTTCGTCCCGGCATCCGCACGTGAACCCTTGAACAGAACCAAGCGGCGCCTGGTGGTCCAGACACCTGCTGGCGAATCGATTACTGCCGATACCTTCGAGAACAATGAGCGGGCCGAGATCGACCGGATCGACCTGCGCCCCTTGGGGGTTGAAGCCCAAGCCGTCCGCGTGCACGGTGGACGCCCGTTCTTGATCTAGCCGGAGACCCCGGCGTATGGGGGCGAACTAGGCGGCCTTGGCCATGTGGTAGCTGTTGCGCACTGGTTTCTGAGCAGGATCCATGAAGGCGGGCAGGATGACTTTGGGCACCCCTCCATCGGGAATCACCTTGATCAGACCCGTATGGACATCGTGATGGTGCGTATCGCAGAGCATCGCACTCCAGTAGACCGCGGTGACACCGCCAGCTGACCAGAATTCGATGTGGTGGATGTTGCACCGTTCGGGGTCCATAGTGCACCCGGGTACTAGGCAGCCTCGATCGCGCACGGTGACGCCAAGGCGCATGTATTTGGGATGCTTGCGCTGGCTGCGTCCGATGTCCAAGATTTCGCCTTTGCCGCCGAGCACCATCGGAATGATTTGGGCATTGGCCAATGCTTGCCGGAGATCGGTGGCGTTGAGCTTGAAACCATGGGAAGTGATTCCGTGGGTTT
Source organism: Glutamicibacter arilaitensis Re117 (assembly GCF_000197735.1). Taxonomy (NCBI): domain Bacteria; kingdom Bacillati; phylum Actinomycetota; class Actinomycetes; order Micrococcales; family Micrococcaceae; genus Glutamicibacter; species Glutamicibacter arilaitensis. The sequence continues at coordinate 2,195,368 of NC_014550.1, read as the reverse complement.
TGGCCCGCCCTTCGAGCTCATCCAAGCTCATCATCACGACCACTTGGGGCTTGATGAGCGGAATGTTCGGTTCCTGATGCTCTGGCTGAGAATTCTCCGACGCGGACCTGCGATTGCGGGTGGCTTCGAGCAGTTCACGCAGTCTTCGCGCGTTGATCTGCATGAGATTCATCATGCCGTTGAGCCGGCGGGCGGCCGGCGAAAGCGGTGCGCGGTCAGGCTCGTGGCTTGCCGCGGCCTCTTCGTCGGTTACGAAGTCCGGGTGCGCACCGCCTACCTGGTCGAATTCACCGCCGTGCTCCTCATTGGCCTCCGAAGCTTCACGGGCGGCCTGACCAGCTTCAGAGCGGGGATTATCGCTCTGGGCGATGCTGGATTCGAACAGTTCTGCGCGCACCGGACGCAGGGCCACGTCGTAGTGCACCAGACCATCGCGTTCGCCTCGTCGGAAAATTCCCTCTTCGGCTTCTGGCCGTTTCTTTGCCGTACGATTCTTCGCCTCTTTCAAGCAGCTAGACACAAGCTTGCGTCGGGTGCCCGGATCGGGTTCCTCCATTTGGCGATAGACCTCCGCTTCGAGCAGTTCGCCATTTTCGGCCAAGACGCTCGAAGGGGTGGGAATGGCGAATTCCTCGCGTTTTGGCTCCAGCGCACTCATCCGGCGGGCCGCGGCCAGGACTTCACCCGGAGGGCGGGTCTGATCGTTGAAGCGTTGAGCCATCAGCGGGTACTGCGCGGGATAGCTTTGGTGCTGGTAGTCGTATTGGCCTATGACGTGGTGGGCATCCTGGATACGGCGTTTCGCCTCGAAAAACCCGGTGTGGAGCCACGCGGCCAATAATGCGGTGGGATTGGCGAAGCAGGGACGTGCGGCGCTGCGTTCGACCGGTGTGCTGAAATCGGTGGTGCCCGCACGGACCGCATCCAGCTCATCGCTGGTCAGGGTGTGGGCGGCGCTGTCTTCGATCAGATGGGCCGCGTAGATCTGGGTTCGCAACGCCTGATGGCCAGCTGATTCTGCGAAGCTGGCCATGGCCAGGGCATAGCGCGGGTCGAGCATGAATTCCTGGGCGCCCGTTGGAGCTGCCGGGACCAGGTGCTGGTGCAGGGCTGGAATCAGCGCGGCCAAGGCCAGGGCGTCCTCGGCAGAGGAAACCGGTCCGGCCTTGAGTGCCTGGGCGAGTGCGGTGATCGCCGCACGGAGGGATGTGCTCATGGCCCCAGCATGCCCAGCACCAGCAAGCCGGGGCCGCGGGGGAGTGCGAACTGTGGAAAAGCTATTGTGCGCGTGTCGAGGAGGTCACGGTGAAGGTCTTGTCGCGCGCCAGCTGGGTGGTGGGGCCGATACGGCGGGCCAATTCGCTGCGGTAGCGCAGATGGGAGTTGAACACGCACAGCAAGGTGCCGCCGGGTGCCAGCACGCGCGCCGCGTCGTCGATCAGCTTGAACGCGATGTCGGCGGTGACGGTATTGCCGATATGGAACGGCGGGTTCAGCGTGATCAGCGTGGCCGATTGCGCCGGCAGGCGGCTCAGTGCGTCATCTTGCACCGCAGTGATGCGCTGGCCCAGGTCATTGCGCTGCGCGGCGGCCAGGGTGGAGGCAACCGCGGAAGCCGAATGATCTGAAGCGTCCACGCGCAGCGACGGGTATTGAAGCGCCGCGAAGATGCCGATGGAACCGTTGCCGCAGGCCAAATCCATCAGCGTGTCGTGGGTGGACAGATCGGGCAGGTTCTCCAGCAGCAGGCGGGTTCCCGGGTCCAGACGCGCCGCGCCGAAGGTGCCGGCTCCGGCGACCAAGGTGAATGCGGTGTTGCGGACCTGGTGGGTGGCGGTGGCAGGGAAATTGCTGTCAGGCTGCTCGTCGCGGGGAATGCTTGCGGTGAGTACCCGGGATTTTTGCCGGGCCAGCGACACGTCCAGGTGCGTGAAGTGCGCGGAGAGCACCTCGTTCATGCCCCGGCTCATGTGCTTGATCCGGCCACCGGCAAATAGCTTGGCGCCGGGACCGGCCACGGCAGCCACGGCGGCGACCTGTTCGCCCAGCACATCCAGCCCGCGTGGCAGGGCCAGCAAAATGGTGGCGGCCTGCTCGGCGACCTCGGCCAGCGGATGGAAGCTCAGATGCCCGGCTGCCTGGGGCAGCAGCCGGTTCAGGTTCGCCTCGATGGCGCGCCGGGCGGTTAGCGAATCGGTGTGCACCCGCACCTGCGTGCTGCCCAGCGCCAAGGCGCCCAGGGCCAGCGCGCCGTAGTGATCGCCGATGATGGCGATGGACTGTGGCCACGGCGCTGTCCCGGGCTGGCCGGGGATGGCCGCGGCGCAGGTGTCCAGGATCAGCCGGTCGGCGGCGTCAGCCGCGTATAGGTTTTCCGCTTCCACATCGGGCCAGCGGCGTAGGCCATCGAACAGATCTGGCAGCAGGCTGGCCTGGGCGCTGGGACCGGTGGGATCCACAGCGGAACTCGGGGAAATTTCGGAACTCAAATCAAATCAACCCATTGCGTGTTGGTGGAATTCAGTGTTGCTGCGCCGGAGGTGAGGGTGGCGATGTGCGTGTGCAGTTCTTGTGCGGCCTGCTCGGTGTCCGGGATGCCGATTCGCACGATGGCGTGCTGCGCTTGCCATTCGGTGGGTTCGACCTGGTAGCCGGCGGCGCGCAGCTCGTTTTCGTAGCGGGCAGCTTGGGCGTGCGAGGCGGTGAATGCGAAGATGCGCAGGCGCTGGCGCAGGTGCAGCGGTGCGTGGTCCAGTCCCGAGGAGACTGCATCGGAATAGGCGCGGACCAGGCCGCCGGCACCCAGCTTGATGCCGCCGAAGTAGCGGACCACCACGGCCAGCACGTCCGAGAGCACGCTGGCATCGGGCATTTCGCGCTTGGCCAGGGCATCGAGCATCGGGATCCCGGCGGTGCCTGAGGGTTCGCCGTCGTCGTTCGAGCGCTGCACGATCCGGTCCGGGCCCAGGATGAACGCGCTGCAGTGGTGCCGGGCATCGAAGTGGGATTTGCGCAGGGCGGCGATATGCGCGCGGGCGGCGGCTTCGGTTTCGACCCGGAAGAGGTAGGTGATGAAGCGCGAACGCTTGATTTCCAGCTCGTGGATGGAATCGCTGGTCAAAGTCGTGTACCGCGTTGCAGCCGAGTCGTTGGTGTTCATCCCTTTTAGTTTATAGGGTGGGAACATGTTGCATGTTGGACTGACCGGGGCAGTGGCCTCTGGAAAATCTGCGGTCGCGGCGAAGCTAGCCGCCCTGGGAGCTGTAGTCATCGATGCCGATAAGCTGGCGCGCCAGGTAGTTGAACCTGGCACGCCCGGGCTCGGTGCGATCAAAGACACCTTTGGGGAGGATGTACTGCTGCCCGACGGGTCGCTGAATCGGCCGGCTTTGGCCGCGATCGTCTTCTCCGATGAAGCGCAGCGGGCCAAGCTGAACGCGATCGTGCACCCGCTGGTTCGCGCGCAAGCCCAGAAGCTGCGTGATGCGGCACCTAAGCAGGCGCTGGTGGTGGAGGATATTCCGCTTTTGGTCGAGTCCGGGCAGGCGGAGAAGTTCGATGCCGTGGTGGTTGTCCAGGCGCCGCTGGAAGAACGCATGCGCCGAATGGTCTACGATCGTGGGTGGACTGAAGCTGATGCCAAGGCGCGGATTGCCGCGCAGGCTACCGATGAGCAGCGGGCGGCCGTGGCCGACTACCTGCTGGATAATTCCGGCAGCTTGGCAGAACTTGAAGCGCAGGTTGAATCCCTCTACCAGCAATTGGCCCCGACGCAGGAGTAAGAATGTACAAGATTTGCAAGTGGACCACGCTGGCCGCCTTCGCGTTGGCACTGGTGCTGTGGCTGGGCTTTGGCGGGCGCGATGAATTTGTCAGCCAGGAGGGCGGACCGTATTCGCCGGTGGTGTACATCAGCGGCCTGCTGGCGCTGCTGGGGCTGGTTGCGGCGACCATCATGACCGTGGGCTTCTTCGGCACAAGCATCCAGCGCACCGTGAAGCGCAACGCCATCCGCTACGGGATGCGCAAGTAGCCTCGGGCAGCTTTAAGCTGATAGCTGGCTTGAACCCCGCCCTGCTGTCGGTGGTGCTCGCTATGCTAGAACCATGAGTCTTGCACAGCCGATCAAGCGCGTGGTCGCCCCCTTCGAAGTCATCAGCGAGTATGAGCCGGCCGGCGATCAGCCGCAGGCCATCAAGGCGCTGACCGAACGGATCAACGCCGGCGAGAAGGACATCGTGCTGCTCGGTGCCACCGGTACCGGCAAGTCCGCGACCACCGCCTGGCTGGTCGAACAGGTGCAGCGCCCCACCCTGGTACTGGTGCAGAACAAGACCCTTGCCGCGCAGCTGGCCAACGAATTCCGCGAGCTGATGCCCAATAACGCAGTGGAGTACTTCGTCTCCTACTACGACTACTACCAGCCCGAAGCCTACGTGCCGCAGACCGATACCTTCATCGAAAAGGACTCCTCGATCAACGAGGAGGTCGAGCGGCTGCGCCACTCCGCGACCAACTCGCTGCTCACCCGGCGCGACACGATCGTGGTCGCCACCGTCTCGTGCATCTACGGCCTGGGCACCCCGGAGGAGTACGTGGCCGGGATGGTCACCGTGCGCGCCGGCGAGGAACTTAACCGCGACGCGATGCTGCGCCAATTCGTGGCCATGCAGTACACCCGCAATGACATGGACTTCCACCGCGGCACCTTCCGCGTGCGCGGGGATACCGTGGAGATCATCCCGATGTACGAAGAGCAGGCCGTGCGCATCGAGTTCTTCGGCGACGAGGTGGAAGCGATCCACACCCTGCACCCGGTGACCGGCGAGGTGATCCGCGAGGAAACCGAGATGTACATCTTCCCGGCCAGCCACTATGTGGCCGGCGCCGAGCGGATGCATAAGGCGATCAAGCGGATCGAAGACGAGCTGGCGGTACGCCTCAAGGAGCTCGAATCGCAGAATAAGCTCGTCGAAGCCCAGCGGTTGCGCATGCGCACCACCTATGACCTGGAAATGATGGAGCAGATGGGCTTCTGCAACGGCATCGAGAACTACTCGCGGCATATTGACGGCCGCGAGGCCGGCAGCGCCCCGCACTGCCTGATCGACTACTTCCCGGATGACTTCCTGCTGGTGATCGACGAGTCGCATGTGACCGTCCCGCAGATCGGTGCCATGTACGAGGGCGACATGTCCCGCAAGCGCACCCTGGTGGAGCACGGGTTCCGCCTGCCTTCGGCGATGGATAACCGCCCGCTGAAGTGGGATGAGTTCTTGGAGCGCATCGGGCAGACCGTTTACCTTTCGGCGACCCCTGGCAAGTACGAGCTGGGCAAGTCCGACGGGTTCGTGGAGCAGATCATCCGCCCGACCGGCCTGATCGACCCCGAGATCATCGTCAAGCCCACCAAGGGCCAGATCGATGACCTGCTCGATGAGATCCGCACCCGCGTGGATCGCGACGAGCGCGTGCTGGTCACGACCCTGACCAAGCGGATGGCCGAGGATTTGACCGACTACCTCACCGAGCACCAGGTGCGGGTGCAGTACCTGCACTCGGATGTGGACACGATCCGCCGTGTGGAGCTACTGCGCGAACTGCGCATGGGTTCCTACGATGTGCTGGTGGGCATCAACCTGCTGCGCGAGGGCTTGGACTTGCCCGAGGTTTCCCTGGTGGCGATCCTTGATGCCGACAAGCAGGGTTTCTTGCGTTCGGCGACTTCGCTGATCCAGACCATTGGCCGTGCTGCGCGTAACGTGTCGGGCCAGGTGATCATGTATGCCGATAAGATCACCGACGCGATGGGCCAGGCGATCGAGGAGACCAATCGCCGCCGCGAGATCCAGGAAGCGCATAACAAGGAGCACGGGATTGACCCGATGCCGCTGCGCAAGAAGATCGCGGACATCACCGACCAGCTGGCACGTGAGGATGCCGACACGCAGGAGCTGCTGAATAATAATCGGTTGGCGAAAAATGCCAAGCGGACGAAGGCTTCGTCCACGGTGCGCAAGGATGGTCTGGCGGCGGCTCCGGCCGAGGATCTGCTGACCCAGATCGAGGAAATGACTGAGCAGATGCATGCTGCGGCAGCCGAATTGCAGTTCGAGCTGGCTGCCCGCATCCGTGATGAAGTCTCCGAATTGAAGAAGGAATTGCGCCAGATGAAGGCCGCCGGGCATGCCTAGCAGTCGGATGGGACGGCGCCGTATTTCGGACTTCGGCTAAGGCTGTGAGGTTGCTGTGCGCTACACTTGTTCACTGGACGTAGGGGAGTATCCCAATGCTGTGAACGTCAACACGCGGACCAATGATGTTTCGCCGGGCGCAGCAGCCGACCAGCAATACAGGCATCGAGCAGTTCGAGCACCTGGCTGGCGGCGGAGAGACTTGCGGCGATTTTGTATACCCTCCAACGAAAGGTCGCTCGTCCGTGGGCACTTCTGGAATTAGCCTTCAATTTGAGATCATCGCACTGGTAGTACTGTGCCTTGTTCTGGCCGCTGACTTACTGTACGTAACCAAGCGTCCGCACATTCCTTCCATGAAGGAAGCTGGCATCTTCGTCAGCGTTTACATCGGCTTGGCCATCGTCTTTGGCGGTTTGGTCTGGTGGCAGGCAGGACCGCAGCTCGGCCAGGAATTCTACGCCGGCTGGATCACCGAATATGCGTTGTCGGTAGACAACCTGTTCGTCTTCATCATCATCATGGCGCGCTTCTCGGTACCTCGTAAGTACCAGCAGGAAGTGCTGATGTTCGGCATCATCATCGCGCTGATCCTGCGTGCGATCTTCATCGTGCTGGGCGCGGCGATCATCGAACAGTGGTCGTGGGTCTTCTACATCTTCGGCGCCTTCCTGCTGTGGACCGCATGGAACCAGCTCAAGGATGAAGACGAGGACGATGAAAGCGGCCTGGTCAAGAAGCTGACCGCCAAGATGCCGATTTCCAAGGAATTCGACGGCGCCAAGCTGCGTACCGTGGTTGACGGCAAGAAGCTGTTCACCCCTATGGTGCTGGTCTTCGTGACCATCGGCATGACCGACCTGCTGTTTGCTTTCGACTCGATTCCGGCCATCTTCGGCCTGACCAAGTCCGCGTTCATCGTCTTCACCGCGAACATCTTCGCACTGATGGGCCTGCGCCAGCTGTACTTCCTGCTCGGTGGCCTGATGAACCGTCTGGTCTTCCTGAAGCACGCATTGAGCTTCATCCTGGCCTTCATCGGCGTGAAGCTGGTCTTCCACGCATTGCACGAGAACAACCTGCCATTCATCAATGGCGGCCAGCCGCTGGATTACGCATGGCTGGATATCTCCGTGGGACTGTCCCTGCTGGTCATCCTGGGCGCGATCGTCATCGCTACCGTGATGTCCCTGTGGAGCCCATGGGGAAAGCGTGCCGCGGCTAACGCCGAGGCCGCTGATCGCGCCTCGCACGACGACCGCTAAATAACGTACGGACCAACCCGTCGGGACCTGCTGTTTCAGCTGGACCGGCGGGTTTTTCCATGCCCTGATAGGGTGCCTATGCAATTCTGCTAGGCTGAATTTCATGAACGAGATTTCAACACAGGCCAGCGACATCGCAACCGGTGTCGCTATCGCTTCGGGCACGATGGCACGGCTCTTGGGACGGGCCGCCGGGCAAGGCCGCTCGGTCACCGCATGGCGTGTGCTCTCGGTTCTGGATCGGCTGGGCCCGCAGCGCGTGGGCGACCTCGCGATCGAGCAGCGCGTTGCCCAGCCTACGATGACCGGGCTGGTGATCCGCATGGAAAATGACCAGCTTCTCCAGCGCCAGCCGGACCCCGATGATGGACGTGCCAGCCTGGTGAAGCTCACCGATGCCGGCAAGGAAGCGGTTGAGGCCTACCGCCAGCGTGCGATCATGGCGCTGGCCGGGGACATCAGTTCCTTCAGCGCTAAGGAACAAGAAATCCTGGCCCAGGCCGTGCCGCTGCTGCAGCGCTTGAATGATCAGGTTGCCTCGAAACTAGACCGCTGAGAGTACGACGCTTAACTGCCAAGGCGCTTGGAACCGCTACCGGATCCAAGCGCCTTGGCTGTTGAACGATGCAAACGTGCAGGCTACTGCGCGGCGGCCGCTTCGGGGTCCTCGCCGTTGGTCATCGCCAGCAGGCGGCGGAAGATTGCCGGCCCCTCATCGCCGATTCCGTCGTGGTGGTAATCCTCGGTCACCCAGGCCTGCAGCCCGGCGACCTGCGAGGCGGTGCGCAGGGATAACTCGCGATCCACGTAGACATCGTCGTGGTACACCGCGGCCGCCACCGGCACGGTGTTCGCGGCCAGCACCTCCAGGTCGTAGAGCGGGCCGAAGCCTTCGTGCTCGGCCAGGATGCGCGCCACATCCTCCAGCGGGCGCAGCGCGGGATCCTCGGAGAAGTGCCAGCTGTAGATCATCTCGCCGGTCAGCAACGGTGTTTCAGCGTGGCTGGTGAAGCTTTCGAACTCGGCCAAGACCTGTTCGGCCGCAAAATTAGTTGCGTCGCCCTGGGCATAGATGGTCTCGTGCATCAGTGCGTACAGCGGGTTCGACGCGAAAGATGACTGGGCGTAGAGCGCTTCGAGGAAGGTGTCCGAGAGGCGTTCGCCGCCAGCGGTGGTGCTGAAGGCTTCCTCGAAAATATGGTGCAGCAAGTGCACCCGGGTGTTCCCGCCCAAGTGCATGCCCAGCATCTGCACCAGCGGCACGGTGACGCGCTGGCCGTTGGGCAGCAGTTCGTCCTCGTTGGCACGCACATGCTCGTAGATCTTGTGCAGGGTCTTGAAGTCCTCGGGGTACCAGGAGAAGTACTCGCGGTTGCGTTCGGCCATGCGCTGGTAGGTAGCCCGGTAGACGGTTTTCGCGTCGGCATCCAGCGACGCCAGTCCGCCGGTGACCAGGCAGCGGGTCAGCGACTGCGGGAAGAGCGAGAGATAGGTCAGGGTGCAGAACCCGCCGTAGCTCTGGCCCAGGGTGCTCCATTGCTCGATGCCCAGGTGCTCGCGCAGCGCTTCGGCATCACGCACGATCGAATCGGCACGGAAATGCTGCAGGTAGCGGGCCTGGGCTGCGAAGTCCCCGCGCAGCGTCAGGGTCTTGCGATTGGCCGGGGTAGACAGCCCGGTGCCGCGCTGGTCCAGCAGCAGCACGCGGAAGTGCTTGGTTGCCTCGGCAAGCCAGCCGGACAGGGAACCGGGGCGCGGAGATTTCCCGCCCGGGCCGCCCTGCAGGAACAAGAGCCAGGGCTTGGCCTGATCGGTGCTGACTTCACGGGCGAAGACCGAGATCTTCTCGCCCTGCGGGTCTGCATGGTCCAGCGGGACCTCGATGCGATGGTCGGTGACGTCCATACCGCGGTAATGCCGCATTAGTTTGCTCCTCGGGTGCCAAGTGCGTTCAGTGCTTCGCCGTCCAGGCGGCGTGTGGTCCAGCCGTCCATGGAACCGGCGCCGATCGCGTCGTAGAACTTGATCGCCGGTTCATTCCAATCCAGCACCGACCATTCCAGGCGCTTGTAGCCGCGCTGTACGCAGATCTGCGCCAGGGTGCGCAGCAACGCGGTTCCGGTGCCCGAACCGCGTTGCGCTTGGCGCACGTAGAGGTCTTCGAGGTGGATGCCGTGCCGGCCTTCCCAGGTGGAGTAGGTCAGGAACCACAGGGCCATGCCCTTCAGCTCGCCGGATTCATCCTCGGCCACGTGGGCGAATACCTGGGGATTGGGGCCGAAGAGGTGCTCTTGCAGATCAGCTACGGTGTTGTGCACCGCATCTGGTTCCTTTTCGTAGTCGGCCAATTCCTGGATCATCTCCAAGATCTGCGGGCAGTCGCCCGGAACAGCTTCACGCACAATACTCATGTGTTCCAGCTTACCTCCGTCGCACCGCTAAAACGTCGGTGACCAGACCTAAGGTTGAATGCATGATGGGTGGACACCACGCGGTGAGCGGCGCAGCCGCATGGTTGGCAATAACGACTCCGGTCACCGTGGGATCGGTGAACCTGGGACTGGGCACCTTCCAAATGGACCGCTGGGAAACCCTGGCCGGAGCGATCGTGTGCGCAGGTGCCGCCCTGCTGCCCGACGCCGATCACCATTCGGCCACGATCGCCCGTTCACTGCCGCCAATTTCCAGCATCTTTACCCGGATCATCGGTTCGGCTTCCGGCGGGCACCGCAATGGCACCCATTCGCTGATCGGCATCGCCTTCTTCATCTTCCTGGCCTGGCTGGCCAACGGCTGGGATGTGCAAACCGTGGCCCTGGGGACGGTTTATCCGGCGGCGGCGCTGTTCGCGATCCTGCTGATCTCCTTCGCGGTGAAGACCATGAAGTTCATGCCGCCGCTCTTGTGCTGGATTATCGCCCTGGCCGCCGGCACCTTCGTGGGGATGAATGCGCCCGAGCAGAACCTCTGGTTCCTCATGGCCGTTTCGGTCGGTGCGATCGTGCACGTGCTGGGCGACATGCTGACCATCGGAGGCTGCAATCTGCTGTGGCCGATCAAGATCGGCTCCCCGCGCTGGTTCCGCCGGATGCCGGTCATCGGCGGCTGTTGGAAGTCCAACGGCCGGGTGGCGCTGCCGATTCTGGGCGAAACCGGCTCCACCTCCGAATGGCTGCTGGCCACGGGACTGACCACCTATGTGGGCATCGCGCTAATCGTCGCCTAGCTGCCCGCAGGCACGCCAGAACATTTTTGGGAGATGGCCTAAGGCCATGGCATGATCCAAACCATGGTGATCCACTACACCCAGCGCATCAGCTGGCCAGATCTTCCTGCCGAACTGCGCGAACTGATTGAATCGCACTGTGAGACTTGGTGCAGCTGGTCTGGGACTGGCTGGCAGGATAGGGACTGGCCGTCCCGCCTCGTGATTGTGACTCACCTGACACGTGACCCATTGGTGTCTTTCCTACGACTTGTCCAACCATGGGGCGGCCGGCCGGTACCCGTCCGGCCCACCTCGGTGACTTGATCAGAAGGTTGTCCGCCTCAGGGCGTGGCTCATCACAGTGTTGTTCCGAAGTGACCTCTACCCGGACTGGTATCGGCCGGCAGTGGCCATGCCCATATCCGTGAAGAGGAAAGGAACAATGACCGCCATGTCTATCGTCGCGCATTCACATGCGTTTGTCGTCGGTGTCGACACCCACGCCCGCAACCACGTTTACGCCATCATCACCGCCACGACCGGTGAACTCGTCGATACCCGGGACTTCCCCACGACCGGCGCCGGCATCAACCGAGCCACCGCGTGGGTGGCACGCCGCACGGGTGCTGATCTCGCCGTGCTCTGGGTGATCGAGGGCGCAGCCTCCTACGGGGCCATACTCGCCGGAACCGTGGTTACAAAGGGATACTCGGTTGTCGAGGCAGCACGGATGGACGCCAAATCCCACCACGGCGTAGGCAAATCCGACGTGCTCGATGCCCAACGAATCGCCCGGGCCGTGCTCCCGATGCAGGAGAAGCAACTGCGCCGGCCGCGGCTGAATGAAGGCGTCCGTGCTGCCCTGAGGGTTTTGGTATCTGCGCGTCATTCCATGACCGGGGAGCGGACACGGGCGGTGAACGGGCTGACTGCCTTGGTGCGCGTCAATGAGCTCGGCCTGGACGCCCGCAAGGCCCTGACCGGAGCGCAGATTGCCGAGGTCTCCCGGTGGCGTGAGCAGGACGAGGAACTGGCGCTTTCCGTGGCCCGCACCGAAGCGGTCCGGTTGGCCAAGCGGATCGGTGACCTCGACAAAGACGTGGCGGGCAACACCCAGCAGATCACCGACCTGGTCAAGGTCAGCGAGGCGGCACCGCTCTTGGATGTGAAGGGCTTCGGCGCCATCACGGCCGCCACATGCCTGACCGTCTGGTCCCATCAGGGCCGGGTGCATTCGGAAGCCGCATACGCCTCCCTCGCCGGGGTAAACCCGATCCCGGCCTCATCGGGGAACACCGTCCGTCACCGACTCAACCGCGGCGGCGACCGGTCTCTGAACAGCGCGCTTCACATGGTCGCCATCACGCGGATGACTCACGACGAGGAAACCCGCGAATACGTGCAGAAGCGGGAAGCGGAAGGACTTAGCACGAAGGAAATCCGACGATGCATCAAACGCTATCTCGCCCGGCGCGTCTACCGCATTTTCAACTCACAAGCGGAGGCTTTGATCGCCGGTTGACAGACATAGAAGGGTCCTGGGATCGCAAGTCATCACGGCGCATAGCCAATACGGCGGGTTCTCTGCGGGCAGCGCCGACCGGCTGCTCACCGCCGCAGGGCAGAAGGTGTTCGCCAAAGCTGTCAGCCACGGGCTGAATGGCCCGGGCGCCGCCCTGCATGCGCGAGAGGCGGAGATCGCAGCGATGCTCCCGGCTTCGATGCCGGTTCCGAAATTCCTGGGACGGATTCGCTGGGATGACTGGGAGGCGTTGATTTTCGACCAAGCGCCAGGGGTTAACCCGCAGCTTCCCTGGGGTGCCGACGAGCTTATCCGGGTGCTGGACACGCTCGCGCAGCTGGCGGATCAGCAGCCAGCTGGAATCACCAGCTTGCTTCCTGCCCTCGAAGTAGATCTGCGCGAGGACGCCAGCGGTTTTGCTCGGATCATGGCTGATGAATGGATTCCTGCAGACCCTTGGTTGGCGCAAAACCTGGAAGCACTCCATGAACTGGCCATCGAAGGAATAGGGGCGCTGGCCGGAAACCAGCTGGTGCACACCGATCTGCGCTCGGACAACATCTTGCTGGGCGAAGATGGGGGCGTGCTTCTGGTCGACTGGCCGTGGGCTTCGCGTGGAGCCGCGTGGTATGACGCGTTGACGGTGCTGGTTGAGGCCAGGATTTTCGATCCGGCACTGGATGCGGACGCCATTGCATCATCCCACCGGATTTTCGCCTCGGCGAGCTCCGATGCTCTGACTGGAGCGCTGGCTGGTTTGGCTGCCTACTATGTTGATGCCGCGCGCAGGCCAGAAGTTCCGGGGCTGCCCACCCTGCGCAGCTATCACGCCAAGCAGGCAACGGCCTGCGTAGCCTGGCTCAAAGCCCGATTGGGGTAATGCTAAGACCTGTTGCTAGCCGGACCCGGGCATCTCGGCGTTTTCCCCGCGGTAGATCAGGGCAAGGCCGAGGAATATCAGGCCGAGTTGGAGAACGGTCGCGACCCATGCGCCGGAAGCAAAGAGTTCCGACCAACCGCTGAGCAGCCCTATCAGGACCAGCAGCAATATGCCTGCTCCAAGCAGACGCAGCTTGAATCCATTCATGGCCACACCCTACGACAATGCCCGCAACATTGCTACCGGTTTCCGGCAGGATGTTGCGGGCATTGTGTGCGACTAGTCCAGACGTTGGGGATGGGGCGTTTCCGTGCCGAATCCCATGGAAAGGATCGGCGGCAGGTCGGAATCCAGCCTGGAAAGTACCAGATCTTCCTGTTCAACGAGGTTATCCGGAAGGGCATCCAGCGGGAACCAACGCAACTGCGCGGCTCGCTCCGGCTCCATAAGTCTCGGTACACCATCCCACTGGCAGGTGCGGAAGAAGAAATCCACGTAGCTGCCAGCTTGCTGGTTACGATGCACCGTGCACAACGGCTGAAGCTGTGCCGGATCGATGTGGATTCCCAGCTCTTCGCCGGCTTCACGCACTGCGGCGGCCTGGGCAGCTTCGCCGGGCTCAACATGCCCGGCGGCCGCAGTGCTCCAGTACCCGTCCATGTAGCCGGTTCCTTGGCGCAGCTGCAGCAAAACCTCATCGCGGTGTTGCAAGATGACGTAGCTGATCGCCTTCATGCCTAGTCCAGACGGCCCACGGAGGTCACGGTAACCACCGGTTCGCCTACCTCGTCCGAGTCATCCAGCGAGATGGTCGCGGAAATACCCCAGTCGTGGTGCTCGGAAGGATCAGCGAAGACCTGGCGTACTTCCCAGATGCGGTTAGGCAGTTCCTTGACGATGAACAGCTTGGAGCTGCGTCCAACCGGACCGTCATCGATGTCATCGTGCTCATCGAAGTAGCCATCCATCGCATCGGCCCAGGCATCCGCGTCGAATCCGTTGTGCTCATCGAGTTCGCCCAGCGCCTTGTCTTGCTCGTCAGCGAAGAGCTTCACGCGGCGGAACATCTCGTTGCGGACCATCACGCGGAAGGCCCGCACATTGCTGGTCAGCTTCTCCGGTGCCGGAGGCGGCGCGGTTTCGGTTTCCTCGTTCAGCTCGCCGCGCGAAAGCTCTTCCCACTCATCGAGCAGCGAGGAGTCGATCTGGCGGATCATTTCGCCCAGCCACTCGATCAGGTCTTCCAGATCCTCGCGCAATGCGTCCTGCGGGACGGTCTGGCGCAGCGCCTTGTAGGCGTCGGTGAGGTAGCGCAGCAGCACGCCTTCGGAGCGGGCCAGCTGGTAGTACTGGACGAAGTCCGAGAAGCCCATGGCGCGTTCGTACATGTCGCGCACGATGGACTTCGGGGCCAGCTCGAAGTCCGAAAGCCACGGGGCACCGGAACGGTACTGTTCGAACGCGCTTTCCAGTTTCTCGGCCAGCGGCATCGCATAGGTGACTTCATCCAGTGCGTTCATCCGGTCGTTGTAGTCCATGCCTTCGGCCTTCATCGCGGCAATGGCCTCGCCGCGGGCCTTCTTCTCCTGGCCGGAAAGCACCTGGCGTGGCTTTTCCAAGGTCGCTTCGATGACCGAGACGACATCCAGCGCGTAGCTGGCGGAATCCGGGTCCAGCAGATCCAGGGCGGCCAGCGCGAAGGGGGAGAGCGGCTGGTTCAATGCGAAGTTCTGCTGCAGGTGCACGGTCAGCTCATAGTAGTTGCCGTACTCATCCGGGCTCTCCCGGCGCACCACGACCTCGGTGGCGATCAATTCGCGCAGGATGCCCAGGGCACGCCGCTTCAGCTTGCGCTGGGAGGCTGGAGTCTCATGGTTCTCGGTGAGCAGGCGCATCGCGGCTTCGAAGGCGTTGTCTTCGCGCTCCAGCAGGTTCAGCAGCATCGAGTGCGAGACCTGGAAGGAGGACTTCAGCGTCTCGGGGGCGGCGGCGACAATCTTCTCGAAGGTCTTCTCGCCCCAGGTCACGAAGTTCTGCGGCGGCTTCTTCTTCGGAATCTGCTTGAGCTTGGAGGAGCCCTCGCCGTGCTTCTTCAAAGCCTTTTCCATGGCCTTGTGGTTCTCGATGGCATGTTCTGGTGCCTGGACCAGCACGGTGCCTGCGGTATCAAAGCCGGCACGTCCGGCACGGCCGGCGATCTGGTGGAATTCGCGGGCGTTGACGATGCGGGTGCGGGTGCCGTCGAACTTGGACAGCGCGGTGATCACCACGGTGCGGATCGGCACGTTGATGCCCACGCCCAGGGTGTCGGTGCCGCAGATGACCTTGAGCAGACCGGCCTGGGCCAGCTGCTCGACCAGGCGCCGGTACTTGGGCAGCATGCCGGCGTGGTGGATGCCGATGCCGTGGCGGACCAGGCGGTTCAGCGTCTTGCCGAAACCGGCGGCGAAGCGGAAGCCGCCGATCATTTCGGAGATCTTTTCCTTCTCCTCGCGGGTGGCCACGTTCACGCTCATCAGCCCGGTGGCGCGGTCGATCGCGTCCAGTTGGGAGAAATGCACGATGTAGATCGGCACCTGCTTGGTCTTGATCAGTTCCTCCACCGCTTCCTGCACCGGCTCCATGGAGTAGTAGAAGTGCAGCGGGATGGGGCGCTCGGTGTGCGCGACGGTGACGGTCGGGGTGCCGGTGCGCTCTTCAAGTTCCTTCTCGAAGCGGGTGACATCGCCCAGGGTGGCGCTCATCAGCAGGAACTGCGCCTGCGGCAGCTCGATCAGCGGCACCTGCCAGGCCCAGCCGCGCTGCGGGTCGGCGTAGAAGTGGAATTCGTCCATGATCACGCAGCCCACGTCGGCCTTGGAGCCTTCGCGCAGGGCGATGTTCGCCAGGATCTCAGCGGTGCAGCAGATGATCGGTGCATCGGCGTTCACCGAGGAGTCGCCGGTGACCATGCCGACGTTCTCCGCGCCGAAGATCTTGCACAAGTCGAAGAACTTCTCGGAGACCAGCGCCTTGATGGGCGCGGTGTAGAAGCTGATCTGGTCGCGGGCCATGGCATAGAAGTGCGCGGCAATGGCGACCATCGACTTGCCCGAACCGGTAGGGGTGGCCAAGATGACGTTGTTTCCGCCGGCCAGCGCCATCGACGCCTCGTCCTGTGCGGGGTAGAGGTTGATGCCGCGGGTGGTGACCCACTGGCCGAAAGCCTCATAGATTTCGTCGTCGGATACGTTCTTGCTGTCTGCTGGCAGATAATCGGTGAGCAACATGATGTTCCTAGCCTATCGGTTGAGAACTATGACTGGGAGCTGGTTGTTGCCTGCGCCGCGGGTTTAGGCTCGGGAATATGAAATGGGATCCGAGTAAATACACTGAATTCTCCGATTACCGCGGCAGGCCCTACACGGATTTGCTGGGGCAGCTAGGGCAGATCGATGCGTCGAAGATCATTGATCTGGGCTGCGGGCCGGGAAACATGACCCGCTTGCTGGCACAACGCTGGCCTGATGCGCAGGTGGAAGGCCTGGATTCCTCGGCCGAGATGATTGCCAAGGCGCAATCCAGCGTTCAGGAGCCGAATCTGAACTTTGCGCTCGCCGATGCGACCACGTGGCATCCGGATGCCGACACCGACTTGCTCTTCTCCAATGCGATGCTGCAGTGGGTGCCCGGGCACCGGCAGTTGCTCGCCGGTTGGCTCAAGGAACTGAAGGTCGGTGCGAATCTGGCGATCCAGATCCCGGGGAACTTCGGTTCGCCCTCGCACGCGGTGATGCGCCAAGTAGCGGACAGTCCCAAGTGGGCCGATCAGCTGTCTGGAGTGCTGCGCCATGTCGATGTGGTGGGGGAGCCCGATGAATACCAGCGGATCTTCCTGGAGGCCGGGGTGCAGGCCAACGTGTGGGAGTCGACCTACCAGCAGCTGCTCGTGGGTGAAGACCCGATCCTGAACTGGGTGCGCGGCACCGCCTTGCTGCCGATCCGCGCTGCACTCAGCGCCCCGGACTATGCGCAGTTCGAGAACGACTACCGTGTGGCGGTGGCAGAACACTACCCATCCTTCACCGCACAGGATGGCACCGTACTGACGAACTTCCCCTTCCGCCGGATCTTCATGATCGGCCACAAGCTCGGCTGATCAATGAACCGCATACAGCACTGCCCCTGGCCGAGGATTACTCCCAGCCAGGGGCAGTGCCGTGGCAGATGGTCCTACCAGCCGCGTTCGCGCCATTCGCCAAGGTGCGGACGCTCGGTGCCGACCGTGGTGGAATCGCCATGGCCCGGGAGGACCTTGGCCCCATCGGAGAACTGTTCGAAGATGCGTTCGGTGACATCATCCAGCAGCGAAGTGAAGCGCTCAGGATCCTTCCATGTGTTGCCAACGCCTCCGGGGAAGAGGCTGTCGCCGCTGAAGATGACTTCCTGGCCGGAGGAATCAGTCAGCGCGTAGGCCATGGAACCCGGGGTGTGCCCGCGCAGGTGGATCGCGGTGATCACGACATCCCCGAGCTGCAGCTGATCGCCATGGGCCAGCGGAGTGCTGATCCGCACCGAGCATTCCTCGGCGATGCCCTCGACATCATCCGTACCGGCATAAGTGGGAACCGGGTACTTGGCCACAGCCTGGGCCAGGGCACGCACATGGTCCCAATGCTGGTGCGTGGTGGCGATGCCGATGAGGCGGGGATTGACCGCATCGCCCAGCGCTGAGCCGATGAGCTGCTCAATGGCCGGCATGTCATCGGCGGCATCGATCAGCAACTGCTCTCCGGACTTCCGATTGGTCACCAAATACACGTTGTTGGCCATGTCGGAGACCGAAACCCGGCGGATGGCCACATCATCTAGTAATAGTTCGTTCATGCACCCAGCGTACGACGAAGCACCCTGCTGACGCGATAGGCTCGGTTCAGGACCGAATGCAATCTACCGATTGGACAGCAGGATGACTGAACTGGCATTCATCAAGATCGAACCGACTTCGGGCATCGCCCCCTACCAGCAGGTCCGCGAGCAGATCCTCGCGGCGATCGCCAAGGGCAAGCTGGCTCCTGGAACCAAGCTGCCCTCGGTCCGTGCGCTCGCCGGTAACCTCAACCTCGCAGTCAACACCGTGGCCAAGGTCTATAAGGAACTTGAGCTGCAAGGTGCGGTCGTGACCCGCGGACGGCATGGCACCATCGTGCAGGCGGCCGAGAACCGTGCCGAGCAGGAAGTCAGCGATGCCGCTGCGGATCTGGCCCGCATTGCCCAGACCTGGTCGGTAGATGAAGCCACCGCGGTCAAGTACCTGCGCGCGGCTTTCAGCTCGCTGCCGCGCTAGGGATCCCGCCGGATGGAACGGCGGTACACACGCTAAGAAAGGCCTTCGCGCATGCGGCGGGCAGCCGAAAGGAAAATTATCTGTGAGTTGCATCCATTCGCACACGTATTCGAAGTAGTTTTCGATTAGTATGGCTTCGTGGCTATTTCATCAGAGAGCAAAACAACTGATCTGACTCGCTTGGTCGTCAAAGGTGCCCGCGAGCACAACCTGAAGAACGTGGACATTGATCTTCCACGTGACGCAATGATCGTTTTTACCGGCCTGTCCGGTTCGGGCAAGTCTTCGCTTGCCTTCGACACGATCTTCGCCGAAGGCCAGCGCCGCTACGTCGAGTCGCTCTCTGCCTACGCCCGCATGTTCCTAGGCCAGGTGGACAAGCCCGACGTGGACTTCATCGAAGGCCTCTCGCCTGCGGTGTCCATCGACCAGAAGTCGACCAGCCGCAACCCGCGTTCGACCGTCGGCACGATCACCGAAGTGTACGACTACATGCGCCTGCTGTGGGCACGCGTGGGTCGTCCGCATTGCCCCATCTGCCACGAGCCGATCTCCAAGCAGACTCCCCAGCAGATCGTCGATCAGCTCATGGAGCTGCCCGAAAAGACCCGCTTCCAGATCCTTGCCCCGGTGGTGCGTTCACGCAAGGGCGAGTTCGTGGACCTGTTCGCAGAGCTCTCCTCCAAGGGCTTCGCCCGCGCCCGCGTCGATGGCGCTACCATCCAGCTGAACGATCCGCCGAAGCTGGCCAAGCAGGTCAAGCACACCATCGAGGTGGTCGTGGACCGTTTGGCGATCAAGGAGGATGCCCGCCAGCGCCTGACCGACTCCATCGAAACCGCACTGGGCATCGCAGAAGGCCGCGTGCTGGCGGACTTCGTGGACCTGGACGAGGATGACCCGAAGCGGGTGCGCGCATTCTCCGAGAACCTGGCCTGCCCCAATGAGCACCCGCTGGCCATCGACGAGATCGAACCACGCACCTTCTCCTTCAACAACCCCTTCGGCGCCTGCTCCGCCTGCTCCGGCATCGGCACCAAGCTGGAAGTCGACGAGCACCTGATCGTCCCGGACCCCGAGGTCACCCTGGCCGAGGGCGCGATCGCCCCATGGTCGCTGGGCAAGGCCACCACCGAATACTGGAACCGCCTGATCGAAGGCCTGGGCAACGACCTGGGGTTCACCATGGACACCCGCTGGCAGGATCTGCCAGCGCCGGCGCGTGAAGCCATTCTGAACGGCAAGGACCACAAGGTCGTCGTGCAGTACAAGAACCGCTTCGGCCGCGAACGCAGGTACTCCACCGGCTTCGAAGGCGTCATTTCCTACGTGCACCGCAAGCACGAAGAGACCGAATCGGACCATGCCCGCGACCGCTACGAGCAGTACATGCGCCAGATCCCATGCCCCACCTGCGGTGGCGCCCGACTGAACCCTGCATCGCTGTCGGTGCTCGTCGGCGGACGCTCCATCGCGGAAGTCTCGGCCATGGATTTGCGCAGTGCCGCGCAGTTCCTTTCCAGCATCCAGCTCACCGAGCGCGAAGCGAAGATCGCCGCGCAGGTGCTCAAGGAAATCGACGCGCGCATGAAGTTCCTGCTCGACGTGGGCCTGGAATACCTGACCCTGGAACGCGCTGCCGGCACCCTCTCCGGCGGCGAAGCGCAGCGCATCCGCCTGGCCACCCAGATCGGTTCCGGCCTGGTCGGCGTGCTCTACGTGCTCGACGAGCCATCCATCGGCCTGCACCAGCGCGATAACCGCCGGCTGATCGACACCCTGCTGCACCTGCGATCGCTGGGCAACACGCTGATCGTGGTGGAGCACGACGAAGACACCATTGCCGAAGCCGACTGGATCGTGGACATCGGCCCGGGCGCCGGCGAACACGGCGGCGAAGTAGTGCACTCCGGCTCGCTGGAAGGATTGAAAGCGAACACCAAGTCGCTGACCGGCGACTACCTCTCGGGGCGCAAGCAGATCGACATTCCGGACAAGCGCCGCAAGGTCGACAAGGACCGCAAGCTCAAGGTGGTCGGCGCGAACGAGAACAACCTGCAGAACATCTCCGTGGACTTCCCGCTGGGCGTACTGACCGCGGTGACCGGCGTGTCCGGATCGGGCAAGTCCACCCTGGTCAACGACATCCTGTACAAGGTGCTGGCCAACAAGCTCAATGGGGCCAAACAGGTGCCCGGACGCCACACCCGCGTGCAGGGCCTGGAGCACCTGGACAAGGTCGTGCACGTGGACCAGTCGCCGATTGGCCGTACCCCGCGTTCCAACCCGGCCACCTACACCGGTGTTTTCGACCACATCCGCAAGCTCTTCGCGGAGACCAACGAAGCGAAGCTGCGCGGCTACCAGCCGGGGCGCTTCTCCTTCAACGTCAAGGGCGGACGCTGCGAGTCCTGCTCGGGCGATGGCACGCTGAAGATCGAGATGAACTTCCTGCCCGACGTGTACGTGCCGTGCGAGGTCTGCCATGGGGAGCGCTACAACCGCGAAACCCTGCAGGTGCTCTACAAAGGCAAGAACATCGCCGACGTGCTGAACATGCCAATCGCCGAAGGTGCCGAATTCTTCAGCGCCTTCACCCCGATCGCCCGCCACCTGCGCACGCTGGTGGATGTCGGCTTGGGCTATGTGCGCCTGGGACAGCCTGCTACGACGCTGTCTGGCGGCGAAGCCCAGCGTGTGAAGCTGGCCGCAGAACTGCAGAAGCGTTCCAACGGCCGGTCCATTTACGTGCTCGATGAGCCGACCACCGGCCTGCACTTCGAGGACATCCGCAAGCTGCTCAAGGTACTCCAGGGCCTGGTGGACAAGGGCAACACCGTGTTGACCATTGAGCACAACCTCGATGTGATCAAGTCCGCGGACTGGGTGATCGACCTGGGTCCGGAAGGCGGTTCGGGCGGTGGCACGATTTTGGCCACCGGCACCCCGGAGAAGGTGGCCAAGGTGGCCGATTCGCACACCGGAAAGTTCCTCGCCGAGATCCTGTAATGCCTCGCGGAGAATGTTCGACATATGCAATTTCAGTTATGGATTGCTAACCCGCGTCCGCTTCATGGGAAGATGGCTAGGTGAATATGTCGGTAACAAGTGTGCTTTTCGATCTGGATGGGACCCTCGTGGACCCTGCCGGTGCCATAACTTCGGGTATCCGCCACGCGGTCACCTCCCACGGTTTGGCCGATCCTGGCGAGGCACGAGTCGAAGCTCTGGTGGGTCCGCCCCTGCAAATTGGGCTGCGCACGCTTGACGGCGTTACCGACGAGAATATCGACTCGATTATCGCTGGCTACCGTGCACGGTACGCCGAAGTCGGCATGGGCCAGTCGGTGATCTATCCGGGCGTCGTGGCGCTTTTGGACGCACTGCGCGAAGCCGGGATCCATGTCGCGGTGACCACTGCCAAGCCGATCAACATTGCTCGCCAGCTCATTGCCCGCAAGGGCCTGGATGCGCATTTGGATGCGATCCACGGCAACGCTGACGAGCATGGCTCCATGGGCTCTAGCAAAACGCACATTGTGGCCGAAGCGCTGCAGCACGGCAAGCTGGATCCGGCAACCAGCGTCGTGGTGGGGGACCGCCACTATGACTGGGATGCCGCACGGGCGAACTCGGTGGCATCCATCGGCGTTGCCTGGGGCTTCGCCCAAGACGGAGAGCTGCAGCAAGCCGACGCAATCGCAGCGACCACCAAAGAACTAGCCGTACTCCTGCTCGGAACGCAGGTGGCGGCCAAACTAGGCCTCGACGAGAACCTCATGCAGGAAGGTGCAAAGTAGATGAGCATCTACACCATGACCCGTTCGTCGATTCGGGGCATCATCCACGGCGTGTGCCGTGCGGAAGTCACCGGGCTGGAGAACGTGCCCAAGGAG
Source organism: Glutamicibacter arilaitensis Re117 (assembly GCF_000197735.1). Classification (NCBI taxonomy): domain Bacteria; kingdom Bacillati; phylum Actinomycetota; class Actinomycetes; order Micrococcales; family Micrococcaceae; genus Glutamicibacter; species Glutamicibacter arilaitensis. Next base: position 2,173,077 of record NC_014550.1, on the reverse strand, counting down.
GGCGGCTTCATCGTCGCCTCCAACCACCTGTCCTTCTTCGACTCGCTGATCATCCAGGCGCTGACCCCGCGCGATGTCGCGTTCTTTGCCAAAGCCGAGTACTTCACCACTCCTGGCCTCAAGGGCAAGATGATGAAGACCTTCTTCGAATCCGTGGGCTCCATTCCGGTGCAGCGCGGTGAGCAGGCCGCCTCGGTGGCAGCCCTTGACTCGCTGGTGGAAATCGTTGAAAACGGCAGCGGCATCGGCATTTACCCCGAGGGCACCCGTTCGCGCGACGGCAAGCTGTACCGCGGACGCACCGGCGTGGGCTGGCTCGCGCTGACCACCGGCGTCCCAGTGGTCCCGGTGGGCCTGATCGGTACCGAGAAGCTGCAGCCTGCCGGTTCCAAGGGCTTCCGCCCGGCCAAATTCCATATCCACTACGGAGAGCCGCTGTATTTCGACCAGCTCGGACGCAAGCACCCGCTGCCGCAGCGCCGCCAGGCCACCGACCGCATCGTTGATGCGATCGCCGAGCTGTCGGGCCAGGAACGCGTCGACTCCTATAACCAGTTGCCGCCGGACGCGAAATAGACCATGGCTGATCCGGCGAGCTACCGTCCGAAAACTTCGGACATCCCCACGAAACCGGGCGTGTACCGTTTCCGCGACGAGCACGGCCGGGTTATCTATGTCGGCAAAGCGAAGGTCCTGCGTAACCGCCTGACCTCCTACTTCGCCAACCCTGACCGGCTCACGCCCAAAACCCGGGCGATGGTATTCACCGCCGGCAGCGTGGAGTGGACCGTGGTCGGCTCGGAGCTTGAAGCCCTGCAGCTGGAGTACTCCTGGATCAAGGAATACAACCCGCGCTTCAACATCGTCTTCCGCGACGACAAGACCTACCCGTACCTGGCTATCACGCTCAACGAGAAATACCCGCGGGCACTGGTGATGCGCGGAGACAAGCGCAAGGGCGTGAAGTACTTCGGCCCGTTCTATCCGGCCAAGGCCATCCGCGAAACCCTGGACACCCTGTTGCGCGTCTTCCCGGTGCGCAGCTGCGCCCCCGGAGTCTTCAAGCGTGCCGAAGCCTCGGGCCGCCCGTGCCTGCTGGGCTACATCGACAAATGCTCTGCACCCTGCGTGGGGCGGATCAGCGAAGAAGACCATCGCCAGCTAGCCGATGACCTGTGCACCTTCATGAGCGGTGAAGCTACCAAATTCACCAAGGCGCTCACCGTCAAGATGCAAGAGGCCGTGGCAGAGCTCGAATACGAGAAGGCCGCCCGGTATCGCGATGACATTGCGGCGCTGAAGAAGGTCTTTGAACGCAACGCCGTGGTGCTTGATGACCGGACCGAAGCGGATATCTTCGGCATCCACGATGATGAGCTGGAAGCGGCCGTACAGGTCTTCCATGTGCGCGATGGACGGATCCGCTCCCAGCGCGGCTGGGTCGTGGAAAAGGTGGCCGACACCACCGAAGCTGAATTTGTCGAGCAGCTCCTCACCCAGGTGTATGCCGATCATGCCGATCGCATTCCCAAGGAAATCCTGGTTCCTGCGTTGCCTGAGGAGATCGAAGATGTCACCACCTGGCTCACTGAGCTGCGTGGTTCCAAGGTCTCCTTGCGGGTAGCACAACGTGGTGACAAAGCCGCCTTGGCTTCGACGGTGGAAGAGAATGCTGAGCAGGCGCTGCGCCTGCACAAGTCCAAGCGTGCAGGGGACATCACCACCCGCTCGCTAGCCATGCAGGAACTGCAAGACGCCTTGGGTGCTGAACAAGCGCTGCTGCGCATCGAATGCTACGACGCTTCCCATACCCAAGGGACCAATGTGGTTGCTTCCATGGTCGTCTTTGAAGACGGGCTGCCCAAGAAGAGCGAGTACCGCAAGTTCTCCATCACCGGCGATGCTGCACGCGATGATACCGCCAGCATGTATGACGTGATTTATCGCCGATTCAGTCGCTATCTGAAGGAAAAGGTCGATCCTGCGAGCTTCGCGACCGGGGAAGTGGAAGGGGAGTCGGGGGAACAGGAAAAGAAGAAGTTCTCCTATCCGCCATCCTTGGTCATCGTTGACGGTGGACCGCCGCAGGTTGCCGCCGCGCAAAAGGCCATGGACGATTTGGGTATCGATGACATTCCCGTGGTCGGCCTGGCCAAGCGCCTGGAAGAGCTGTGGCTGCCAGATGATCCGTTCCCGGTGATTTTGCCGCGTGCCTCGGCTGCTCTGTATTTGGTCCAGCGTCTGCGCGATGAAGCGCACCGTTTCGCGATCACCTTCCACCGTGCCAAGCGTGCCAAGTCGATGATTTCCTCGGACTTGGACGCAATCCCGGGGCTGGGCAAATCCAAGCAGGCTGCGTTGCGCAAGCATTTCGGATCGATGAAGAAGATCCGGGCCGCGAGCGTGGAAGAACTGATGGATGTGCCTGGCGTCGGTGAGAAACTTGCGACTTCCATCAAAGACTCCCTAGAAGATTCTTCACTTTCGGGTGTGAATATGACTACTGGCGAAATTGTCGACTAGCCTTGTGATATGACCGCTGAGTATGAAGCAGTAAAGCCCCCTGAGTCCGAACTGGTGATCGTAACTGGCATGTCAGGTGCCGGTCGCACCACAGTCGCGCATGCTCTGGAAGACCAGGGCTGGTACGTAGTGGAGAATCTTCCACCGGCCATGCTTGGACCGTTGACGGAGATGATGAGCCGTTCGCAGGGTTCCATCCCGAAGATGGCCGTCGTGATGGACGTGCGCTCCAAGGAGATGTTCCCGGAGATTCGCGATGCGCTGGCAAATCTGACTGCCAGCGGCGTGAAGTTCCGCTTGGTGTACCTTGATGCCAGCGACGAGGTGCTGATCCGCCGTTTCGAGCAGGGGCGCCGTCCTCATCCGCTGCAGGGCGATGGCCGAATCGTCGACGGCATCAAGCGCGAACGCGGAATTACCGATCAATTGCGTGAAGCTGCCGAAATCATCTTGGACTCCACCAGCATGTCGGTCCATGACCTGGCCCGTTCGGTCAATGAGCTGTTCAGCGAATCAGGTCCGATCATCCTGCGCATTAACGTGATGAGCTTCGGATTCAAGTACGGACTGCCCGCAGATGCCAATTACGTGGCAGATGTCCGCTTCATTCCCAACCCGCACTGGGTCCCGGAACTGCGCCCGCAGACCGGTAAGGACAAGGAAGTTTCGGACTATGTGCTCAGCCAAGAAGGCACCAGCGAGTTCATCGAGAACTACCTCAAGGCACTGGAGCCGGTCTTTGAAGGCTACCGCCGCGAAAATAAGCACTACGCAACCATTGCCGTGGGCTGCACCGGCGGCAAGCACCGATCGGTAGCGACCACCATTGAGTTGGGACGACGACTGGCACAGTTCCCGAACGTCAGGGTCAACATCAGTCACCGAGATCTGGGGCGTGAATAAGAACCATGGCCTTTGCTACAGGTCCGATCCCAATTCAGGGGCTGACTCGAAGTGACGATTATCGCAACCCCTCAGTTGTTGCGCTCGGCGGGGGACACGGGCTGTCCTCTTCGCTCTCTGCGTTGCGTCGGCTGACCACCGACCTGACAGCCATCGTGACGGTGGCTGATGACGGTGGCAGCTCTGGGCGCCTGCGCGGATCTTTCGATGTCCTGCCACCGGGTGACTTGCGCATGGCCTTGGCGGCGCTATGCGACGACAATGACTGGGGCCGTACCTGGCGCGATGTCATGCAATACCGCTTCGAATCGACCGAGAACGTTGAAGAACCGCTCAATGGACATGCCGTCGGCAACCTTCTGATTCTGGCGCTGTGGGAGCTGCTGGATAATCCGGTAGCCGGACTGCGCTGGGCCGGAGCGCTGCTTGGCGCCCGCGGGCAGGTGTTGCCGATGAGCACGACTCCACTGTCTATTCACGGCGAAGTGCTTGAAACCGACCCGGTGAACGATACGTTGATCCGCCGCCGGATCGTTGGGCAAGCGAAGCTGGCTCGTGCCGGTTCTGGCGGTCTGGTCACCCAGGTCTACCTGGAACCAGCCGATGCGCCGGCTTGCTCCGAAGCGTTGGAATCTATCGACCTGGCCGACTGGGTGATCCTGGGACCTGGCTCTTGGTACACCTCGGTGCTTCCGCATCTGCTGTTGCCCGATATGCGCCAAGCGCTGTCCTCGACCACGGCCAAGAAGCTGCTGACGATGAATCTGGCATTCGAGACTGCAGAGACTTCCGGGATGGATGCCGCAGCCCACTTGGAAGTTCTGGTGCGCTACGCACCGGAGGTCAAATTCGATGCAATTATCGCCGACGAATCGAAGATTCGTAACAAGGAGCGATTTGAGCTGGCAGCGCAAAAACTCGGTGCGCGTGTCTTTTTTAGTACAGTAGGAGTATCTGACGGTCGTGCCGTGCACGACCCGTTGCGACTAGCGGCGGCCTATCACGAGGTGTTTACCGCGATCGGGTCTTAGGAAGATCCAAGTAAGGGAGTTTGATTCATGGCATTGACGGCTTCCGTCAAAGACGAGCTGTCGCGGGTAGAGATTCGCAAGCCATCGGTCCGCAAGGCTGAGGTTTCGACCATGCTCCGCTTCAGCGGCGGACTGCACATTGTCTCCGGGCGAATTGTCATCGAAGCTGAAGTTGACCTGGCAGCCACTGCCCGGCGGTTGAAGATTGCGATCGGCGAGCTCTACGGCCACGACGCTGAGATCGTCATGGTTTCCGGCTCGGGCATTCGCAAGGGCAGCCGCTACATTGTGCGTGTTTCCAAAGACGGCGAAGTACTTGCACGCCAAACCGGTCTGCTTGACCAGCGTGGACGCCCAGTGCGCGGCCTGCCTTCGGTCATCGTCAACGGTTCCACCGCCGACGCCGAAGCAGTATGGCGCGGGGCGTTCCTCTCCCACGGATCGCTGACCGAACCAGGGCGCAGCTCCGCTTTGGAAATCACTTGCCCAGGACCAGAAGCCGCATTGGCGCTGGTTGGTGCAGCACGCCGCCTTGGCCTGACCGTCAAGGCCCGCGAGGTGCGCGGTGTAGACCGTGTAGTGATCCGTGATGGCGATGCCATTGCCCAGCTGCTGACCCGCATGGGCGCACACGATGCGCTCATGGTCTGGGAAGAACGGCGCATGCGCAAGGAAGTGCGTGCCACTGCCAACCGCTTGGCAAACTTCGACGACGCTAATCTGCGCCGCAGTGCGCAGGCAGCGGTAGCTGCGGGTGCTCGCGTGGAACGCGCGCTGAGCATCTTGGGCGACGAAGTTCCTGAGCACCTGCGCTATGCAGGACTGCTGCGTCTGGAACACAAGCAAGCCTCCTTGGATGAGCTTGGCCGCATGGCCGAACCTCCAATGACCAAGGACGCCATTGCTGGTCGAATCCGCCGCCTTTTGGCTATGGCGGATAAAAAAGCCAGCGATCTGGGAATACCAGGCACGGAGTCCGGCGTTCCAGGAGAAGAACTGGAACACTAAAATGTCCCCGCGGGAGCCCTCCCGTGGAGATTCAACCAATTGAAAAGATTGAGGAGAATCATGGCTGTTTATTCACTGCCAGAACTGCAGTACGACTACGCCGCACTGGAGCCGAACATCTCGGCTCGCATCATGGAGCTGCACCACTCCAAGCACCACGCAACCTACGTTGCTGGCGCAAACTCGGCACTGGAGCAGTTGGCTGAAGCTCGCGAAAAGGGCGAATTCGGCAACATCCCTAAGCTGTCCAAGGACCTGGCATTCCACCTCGGTGGCCACACCAACCACTCGATCTTCTGGAACAACCTGTCCCCAGAAGGCGGCGACAAGCCAGAGGGCGAGTTGGCAGCAGCCATCGACGACTTCTTCGGTTCCTTCGACGCTTTCCGCGGCCACTTCACCGCTTCGGCCATGAGCCTGCAGGGCTCCGGCTGGGCAGTTCTGGCTTACGACGCACTGGGCGGCCAGCTGGTCATCGAGCAGCTCTACGATCAGCAGGGTAACATCCCAGTGGCAACCACCCCGCTGCTGATGCTGGACATGTGGGAGCACGCCTTCTACCTGGACTACGTCAACGTGAAGGCTGACTACGTCAAGGCCTTCTGGAACATCGTGAACTGGGCAGATGTCCAGGCTCGTTTCGAAGCGGCCCGCAAGGGTGCAGCATCGCTGATCGTTCCAGGTAAGTGAGACTTATCTGGTAAGGCAGCTCACATTCTGCGCTAATTTAGCGTAGTATGTTTCAAGTGTGTTGCGCATCCCAGCATTTGCTGGGATCCGCAATCACGGCACAACGGAGTGTCCTCTTAAAAGAAGGCCACTTCCGCTTGTGTGCGGTCGTGGCATCATCATCCCATTTAGAGGAGATAGTCACGTGACAACCCGTGTTGGAATCAATGGTTTCGGTCGTATCGGACGCAACTTCTTGCGTGCAGTTCTGGCCCACAAGGCAGACATTGAAATCGTCGCCGTCAATGACCTTGGTTCAATCGATTCGCTTGCTCACCTGGTGAAGTTTGATTCCGTTCTCGGCCCAGTGGGCGAGTCGGTATCCGTAGATGGCGATACCATCGTCGTCGGAGAACGCCGTATCAAGGTTCTGTCTGAGCGCGAGCCAGCCAACCTTCCATGGGGCGAGTTGAACGTCGATGTCGTTATCGAGTCGACCGGATTCTTCACCAACGCAGAAGACGCCAAGAAGCACGTTGCTGCTGGCGCCAAGAAGGTCATCATCTCGGCTCCGGCCAAGAACGAAGACATCACCATCGTGATGGGTGTCAACCAGGACAAGTACGATCCTGCAAACCACGCCATTATTTCGAACGCATCATGCACCACCAACTGCCTGGCTCCAGTAGCCAAGGTGCTGAACGAAGAGTTCGGCATTGTTGATGGCCTGATGACCACCATCCACGCTTACACCGCAGACCAGCGCCTGCAGGACGCACCGCACAGCGACCCACGCCGTGCCCGCGCCGCAGCACTGAACGTCATCCCGACCTCCACCGGTGCCGCCAAGGCCATCGGCGTGGTGCTCCCAGAGCTCAAAGGTAAGCTGCACGGTTACGCTATGCGCGTACCAGTTCCAACCGGTTCGGCCACTGACCTGACCGTCAACCTGGCTCGCACCGCAACCGTGGAAGAAATCAACGCAGCATTCGAGAAGGCAGCTGCTGAAGGTTCCTTGAGCGAATACCTTGAGTACTCGACCGATCCACTGGTCTCTTCGGACATCGTGACCAACCCGCACTCGGCAGTTTTCGACTCCGGTCTGACCACCGTGATGGGCAACAGCGTCAAGGTCGTCGCGTGGTACGACAACGAGTGGGGCTACTCCTCGCGACTTGTTGACCTCGTTGAATTCGTGGGATCCAGCCTCTAGTAGATAACCTAGAGACATGTCTTCTCACACCATTGACGAATTGATCGCTGACGACGGTGTCCGCGGACGGTACGTTCTGGTCCGTAGTGACCTGAACGTACCGCTCGACGGTGCAACTGTGACCGATGACGGGCGCGTGCGTGCCTCGCTGCCAGTCATCTCGAAGCTGGCTGAAGCCGGCGCAAAGGTCATCGTAATGGCCCACTTGGGACGTCCCAAGGGCCAGGTCGATGCCAAGTACTCCATCGCTCCAGCGGCTCACCGCTTGAACGAACTCGCTGATTTCGAGGTAACTACCGCCGAAGACGTGGTGGGCGATTCCGCTCGCCAGGGTGCGGCGAACCTCGCTGAAGGCTCCGTACTGGTTCTGGAAAACGTCCGCTTCGATGCTCGCGAAACCTCCAAGGTGGATGCCGAGCGAGAAGAGTTCGCCAAGGAACTGGCTGCACTGACCGGTGAGAATGGCGCTTACGTGAACGACGCTTTCGGCGCCGTGCACCGCAAGCATGCCTCGGTTTACGACATTGCTGGCCTGTTGCCGAGCTACCAGGGGGACCTGGTGGCTACCGAGGTCAAGGTTCTCAAGACCCTGACCGAAGCCCCGAAGCGCCCATATGTTGTGGTGCTTGGTGGTTCGAAGGTATCGGACAAGCTCGCTGTCATCGACAACCTGCTGGGCAAGGCCGATCAGCTTCTGATCGGCGGCGGCATGGCGTTCACCTTCCTCAAGGCCCAGGGCTACGCCATTGGCGGCTCGCTGCTTGAAGAAGACCAGATCGCTGTCTGCCAGGAGTACCTGCAGCGCGCTGAGAAGCTCGGTTGCGACATCATCGTGCCAAACGACGTCGTCGTGGCAAGCAAGTTCGGTGCAGATGCTGAGCATGAGGTGCTGGCCGCAGACAAGATCGAAGAAGCCAGCTTTGGCTCCAACGGCCTTGGCCTGGACATCGGTCCGAAGTCCGCTGAACTGTTCGCAAGCTACATCACCAGCGCAAACACCGTGTTCTGGAACGGCCCAATGGGCGTCTTCGAGATCCCAGCTTTCGCCGAAGGTACCCGTACCGTCGCGCAGGCTCTGGCGGACTCGGAAGCGTTCAGCGTTGTAGGCGGCGGCGACTCCGCTGCAGCCGTACGCGCACTGGGCTTCTCGGAGGATGACTTCGGCCATATCTCCACCGGTGGCGGTGCTTCGCTGGAGTACCTCGAAGGCAAGACCCTGCCGGGTGTTGCCGCATTGGAAGGCTAAATAATGACCATTTCGCAGAACGGCGCCTACGTGCGCCAGCCGCTGATTGCCGGCAACTGGAAGATGAACATGGACCACGTCCAGGGCATCACCCTGGTGCAGAAGCTGGCGTGGACCCTGAAAGACCACGAGCATGATTACGATCGTGCCGAGGTTGCAGTGTTCCCTCCCTTCACCGACATCCGTGGCGTGCAGACCCTGACCTTGGGTGACAAGCTGGATATCGTTTACGGTGCCCAGGACCTGTCCGCACAGGATTCAGGTGCGTACACCGGCGAAATTTCCGGCCAGTTCCTCAAGAAGCTCGGTTGCAGCTACGTACTCGTTGGCCACTCCGAGCGTCGCGAGTACCACAACGAAACCAACCAGGTGATTGCCGCGAAGCTGGCAGCCGCTTACCGCCACGAGATGACCCCGATGCTTTGCGTCGGAGAAGGCCTGGACGTGCGCAAGGCTGGCGAGCATGTTGCATTCACCTTGGAGCAGTTGGCACAGTCGCTGGAAGGCGTATCCGCTGAGCAGGCCGAAAACCTGGTCATCGCTTACGAACCAGTGTGGGCCATCGGCACCGGTGAAGTTGCAGGACCAGCTGACGCCCAGGAAATGTGCGCCGCCATTCGCGGTGCGCTTGCTGAACGCTTCGGTACGGAGATTGCTGAGAAGACCCAACTGCTCTATGGCGGTAGTGTTAAGGCAGCAAACGCCGCATCGATCATGCGTGAACGCGATGTTGATGGCGTGTTGGTTGGCGGTGCCAGCCTAGACGCTGAAGAATTTGCTAATATTGTCAGGTTCGAGCATCATCTCGTCACCGACTGAATCTAACTAAGGAACCGTCGACTTGGATATTATCAAGATCATTTTGCAGGTCCTGCTGGGCATTACCAGTGTCTTGCTGACCCTCCTGATCCTGCTTCATAAGGGTCGTGGTGGCGGTATGTCGGACATGTTCGGCGGCGGTATGACCAGTTCAATGGGCTCTTCAGGTGTCGCGGAGCGCAACCTGAACCGCATCACCATTATCCTGGGTCTGATCTGGGGCGCCGTGATTATCGGCCTGGCCCTGGTCCTGAGATTCAGCGCCGAGGGCTAAGCGGACTTAGACCAATAGCTGCCAATGGGCACCTTCCACATCATGTGGAAGGTGCCCATTGAGTTTAAGGCTCCTGCAGTACCTCTAGGAGCTGAGCACCGCAACAGAGTGTCCCTGCATCAGATAGCTGCCTGCAACATCGTGCGCTGAAACTTCCGGCTCGGCGCTGTGCAGTTCAAGACACCAGGAAGCACCTTCATCAGGGTCCGGTAGAGTGAACTCGCACGCATCGCCGAAGTTGAAAATAATCAGGACGCTGCCTGCGAGTGCCTCGCCGCGCGGGTCGCCGGCAGCGCCGCGCAGCTGCAACGCCAGAGAACGGAACTCTGGATCCTGCCAGTGCTCCGCGTCGGGACCGGAACCATCGTGAGAAAACCAACGGACATCACGGTGCCCATCAGCCCGCTGCTCGCCGTGCATAAAGCCGCGCTGGCGCAAGTGGGGGAATCGGCGGCGCAGCTCGATCAAGTCGCGAACAAAGACGGTCAGCTCATGGTCTTGCGACGACCAGTCAATCCATCCCAATTCGTTATCCTGCGCGTAGGCATTGTTATTGCCCTGCTGGCTGTTGCCAAATTCGTCGCCGGCCAACAGCATGGGCACACCCTGGGCAAGCAGCAAGGTGGCCAGCAGGCCGCGGACGCGCAGGCTACGCCCCTGGAGGATGCCCGGTTCATCAGTTGGTCCCTCGACACCGAAGTTGTCGGAGTAGCTCTCGTCGTGGCCGTCGCGATTCTCCTCGCCATTGGCCTCATTGTGCTTCTGCGAGTAAGTGACGGCGTCACGCAGGGTGAAGCCGTCGTGAGCGCTGATGAAGTTGATTCCTGATGTGGCGCTCCGGCCCGAATGATCAAAGAAGTCGGCGGAGCCAAGGAGCAGGGAACCGAAATTCGCAGCACCCAGGATTTCGCCTCGCCACACCCGCCGGATCCCGTCGCGAAAACGATCGTTCCATTGGGCGAAAGGGGAAGGGAAATTGCCCAGTTGATAACCGCCCGGGCCCAAATCCCATGGCTCGGCGATGAGCTTGAGCTCGGAGAGCACGGGATCCTGCGCGATGGATTGCAAGAAGGTTCCCTCGGGCTCGAATCCTTGCGGGCTGCGTGCCACCGAGGTCGCCAAATCGAAGCGGAAGCCGTCCACGCCGAAAGTCTGTGCCCAATAGCGCAAGCTATCTAGCACCATGCGAAGTGTCATGGGGGAGTAGACCGCAAGGGTGTTCCCGGTGCCCGCATCATTAATATAATGGCGCGGGTCCTCGGCCAAGCGGTAGTACCCGGCGTTATCCAGGCCGCGCAGGTTCAGGGTGGGACCGTGTTCCCCGCCTTCGCCGCTATGGTTGTAGACCACGTCGAGGATGACCTCGATGCCCGCTTCGTGCAGGGTGTGGACCAGCTGGCGGAATTCGGCCACGGCATCGTTCTGGGCGTAGCGGGGCTCGGGGGCGAACCAGGCCACGGGCTGGTAGCCCCAGTAGTTGGTGAGGCCCTGTTCAACGATGTGCTCGTCGTCGATAAATGCCTGCACCGGCAAAAACTCGACAGCGTTGACGCCGAGGGACTGAAGATGCTCGATGATGGCCGGACGCCCCATGCCCGCATATGTCCCGCGGATTTCGGCGGGAACCCCTGGGTGGGTTGCGGTCAGGCCCTTGAGGTGGCTTTCGTAAATCACCAGGTCCGCGAGCTCGTGGTGCGGTCGGTTGCTCGCGGGGTCAGGCCCCGAAGGTTCCGCTGTGATGATGCCCTTGGGGACGACGGGAACGCTGTCCTCCGGATCTGGCTGCAGCGCGAGGCCGCTGTCGCCGCCGACCACGTGATCCGTGGCAGCGGGCCGAAGGGCGCCGTCCATCAGTTCGTGATACCGCACCGGGCGGTCCAGCGATCTCGCGTAGGGATCGATCAGCAGCTTGTTCACGTTAAAGCGCAGGCCTGCTTCGGGCAGGTATTCGCCGTCCGCGCGCAAACCATACCTGGTGCCTGCGCCGATGCCGCCAAAATGCGCATGTCAAATACCGTCCTGGACGTAGGGCAGGGCCAGGCGGTGTTCTTCCGCGTCATCGCCTTCGGGGAACCAGCAGAAGTATACGGCCCTCGCCTTGGGCGCGTAGACCGCAACGTTGGCTCCGGAAGCGTCCACGGTGACGCCCAGCGGCCACGGCCTGCCGGCCGTCGTGTCGAGTGCCGGGGCCTGGGTCATGAAACGAGCTCCGTGAACAGCCTGGCATATACGGCAGCCGAGGTGCCCCAGTCCACCGGGGTGTTCAGCGCCTGGGAGCGCAGCTGCGCCCAGGCCGCCTGATCCTTGTAGAGGTCCACCGACCGGCCCAGGGCGAAGCCCAAGCCGCCGGCATCGATGTCGCTGAAGGTGAAGCCGGTGGCGGTGCCATCGGCCAGGTGCTCCGGCGTCGCGTCGACTACGGTATCGCGCAGGCCGCCGGTGGCAGCCACTAGCGGGATCGCCCCATAGCGCAGGCCGATGAGCTGGGTCAGCCCGCATGGCTCGAATCGGGAGGGCACCAGCACCAGATCGGCCCCGGCGTACATCCGGTGGCTGAGCTGTTCGTCGTAGCCGATGTGCAGGCCCACGGACTGCGGATAGCGGGCCGCCAGCTCGCCCAGCGCGTACTCGTAGCCCGGGTCGCCCGAGCCGAGCACCACCACGGCGCCGCCGGATTCGATGAAGGCCGGCAGCTTCTCCAGCAGCAGGTCCACGCCCTTTTGGTGGGTGAGCCGGGTGACGACCACGGCCAACGGGCCCGATGGCTCGGCCAGCGAGAATTCGTTGAGCAATGCCTGCCGGTTCGCAGCCTTGGCCGCCGGATCAGACGCGTCGTAGTTGTTGATCTGGGGATCCGTGGCAGGATTCCAGACCTCGGTGTCGATGCCGTTGAGGATGCCGGCAAGCTCACCGCGGTCCCTGCGCATCGTCACTACGCCTTGGAGGCCGAAGCCGAACTCTTCACGGGTGAGTTCCTGGGCGTAGCTCGGGCTGACGGTGCTGATCCGCGAGGCATGTACCAGCCCCGCCTTCAGCGTGCTGACCAGCGAGTGGTACTCCAGCGCCTCAGGATGGAAATCCCAGGTCGGCAGGTGCAGCGCATCAAGCTGATCCGGGCCGAAGATCCCCTGGAAGGCAATATTGTGGATGGTCAGCAGCGTCGGAACCCGGGAGCCGGCATACTTCAGGTAGGAGGGAACCAGCCCTGCCTGCCAATCATGGGCATGCACCACATCCGGGCGCCACTTATCGGAGGTGCCGTCGATGGCAATCCGCGCCGCCACCCACGACAGCGCGGCAAAACGCACGTGGTTGTCGTGGTGGTCGTGCCCGTCGACCACGTAGGGTCCGCCGGGCCGGTCGTAAAGGTGCGGCGCATCCAGCAGCAGCAGGTCCAGGCCTTCGAAGTGGCAGTAACGCACCGTGGCGGGGCCGCCGAAGAGGTCCTCGTCCCGCCAAATCCGTCTAGTGCGGCCCACCCGCTCCAGCAGGCCAGGATAGGCAGGCATCAGGATGCGGGTGCGCCACCCCAATGGCTCCAGTGCGGCAGGCAACGCGCCAACTACATCGGCCAGCCCGCCGGTTTTGACCAGTGGCGCGCATTCAGAAGCAACAGACAGCACCCGGCGTTGTCGTTGAGCCATCGATTCCTACTTCCCCTCCAACTGTTCGGCGCTCCACGAGATGCCGCCTTCGAGAATTGCGGCGCGGCGGTCAAGCATCGGCTGGGTAATGAGCACGATGCCCGAATCCGTGCGGCGGAACCACTTGGAATCCTCGTCTGGATCCTGGCCGACAATCAGCCCCTCGGGGATGCGCACCCGGCTGTCGATAACGCATTTGGTCAAGTCCGCATTGCGTCCCACATCCACGTTGGGCAGCGATACGATCTGGTCAAGCTTGGAGAAGGAGTGGGCCCGGTTCCCGGTGAAGAGCAGCGACTTGTGAACGTCGGCTCCGGAGAGGATGCAGTCGCCCGAGATCAGCGACTCCACGGCCTGTCCGCGGCGTGACTCATCGTCGTGGATGAACTTGGCAGGAGGGGTCAATTCGGCATAGGTCCAGATGGGCCAGCTGTTGTCGTAGAGATCCAGCGAGGGGACGACCTCGGTGAGGTCGAGATTTGCCCGCCAGAAGGAGTCGATGGTGCCCACATCGCGCCAGTATGGTTCAGTCTCCAGACCTGACATGACGCAGGACTCGGTGAATTTGTGGGCGTAGGCGCCGCCGTTTTTCACGATGGACGGGATCAGATCATGCCCGAAGTCGTGGCTGGAGCTGTCATCCTCGGCATCATCCAGCAACAGCTCGCGTAGGAACTTCCAGTTGAAGACGTAGATGCCCATGGAAGCCAGAGCCATCGCCGGATCGTCGGGCATGCCCGGGGGATCGGCTGGCTTTTCGAGGAAGTCGACAATGCGGCCGTTCTCATTAACATGCATCACGCCGAAGCCGGTGGCTTCCTCACGCGGTACAGTCAAGCAGCCGATGGTTACGTCGGCCTGGGTCTGGACATGCTGGCGCAGCATGATCTCATAGTCCATTTTGTATACGTGGTCGCCGGCCAGGATGATCACGTACTCAACGTCATAATCGTCGACGATGTCGATATTCTGCGTGACCGCATCCGCGGTGCCCAGGTACCACTTGTTCTCCTGGACGCGCTGGCTGGCAGGCAGGATGTCCAGGTACTCGTTGCGCTCGGCTCGGAAGAAGTTCCAGCCACGCTGCATGTGCCGGATCAGCGAGTGCGCCTTGTACTGGGTGGCAACGGCCATCTTGCGCACCCCGGAGTTATAGGCGTTGGAGAGCGGGAAATCGATGATGCGCGACTTGCCGCCAAAGTGGACCGCAGGTTTTGCACGCCGGTCGGTGAGCTCCTCGAGTCGGCTGCCTCGGCCGCCAGCCAGGACGAAGGCCATCGCCTGGCTGGACAGGCGCGGTGGTGCCCCGGCTGCATTGCGCCTATTGGAAGTGGTATTCATGAGCGTTCCTCCACAAAATAGATTGCCGATAAGGGTGGGAGCGTGAGCAGTGCGGATTGTGCTTCGCCGCCTGAGGGGACGGCTTCGGTTTCGATGGCTCCACCGTGACCGCGATTGGCCCCGTGGTAGCGTTCGGAATCGGTATTCAGGGCCTCGACCCAGCGTCCGGCCACCGGGAATCCAATGCGGAATCCGGTGCGTTCCACCGGGGTGAGGTTCAGAACGACGACCACGTGGGGGTCGCCAGGTTCGCCGCGGCGCAGCCAAGCGAAGACCTGATGCTCGATGTCGTCGACCAGCAGCCATTGGAACCCCTCCGGGCGGGCATCGCCCCGATGCAGGGCCGGTTGCTCGCGGTAGATCCGGTTGAGATCCTGGACCAGGGTCTGCACGCCGGCGTGGCCAGGGTCATCGAGGATGTTCCAGTCGAGCTGGCCCTGGTAGTCCCATTCGGCGGGCTGGCCGAATTCTTGGCCCATGAACAGCAGCTTCTTGCCCGGATGCCCCCACATGTAGCCGTAGAAGGCCTTGAGGTTGCCGAGCTTGTCGGCGTGGCTGCCTGGCATGCGCGAGTACATCGAGCCCTTGCCATGCACGACCTCGTCATGGCTGATCGGCAGCAGGAAGTTCTCGCTGAAGGCATAGGTGATGCCGAAGGTCAGCTGGTTGTGGTGGTGCTTTCGGTAGACCGGATCCTTGCCGAAGTACTCCAGCGAGTCATTCATCCACCCGAGGTTCCACTTGTAGCCAAAGCCCAGGCCGCCGGCATCCACCGGGCGGGTGACTCCGGGGTAGGCGGTGGAGTCTTCGGCAATCATCGCGATGCCCGGGTGCTGCGCATAGCTGGCCACATTGGTCTGCTTCAGGAAGTCCAGGGCCTCGTAGTTTTCATTCCCGCCGTCCTTATTGGCGATCCATTCGCCCTCGGCGCGCGAGTAGTCGCGGTTGATCATCGAGGCGACAGCATCCACGCGCAGCCCATCGAGGTGGTATTCGCCCAGCCAATACAGTGCATTGGCCACCAGATAGTTGCGCACCTCGGGGCGGCCGTAGTTGTAGATCAACGTGTTCCAGTCCGGGTGGAAGCCCTCACGCGGATCAAGATGCTCGTAGAGCGCAGTGCCGTCGAACCGGCCCAAGCCATGCTGGTCGGTGGGGAAGTGCCCCGGAACCCAGTCGGCAATGACCCCCAGCCCGCGTTCGTGGGCGGCGTCGACAAAGGCCGCAAATTCCTGCGGAGTCCCGTAGCGGATCGTCGGAGCGAAAAGCCCGATGGGCTGGTAGCCCCAGGATCCGTCGAAGGGATGCTCGGTGACAGGCAGGACCTCGATGTGGGTGAACCCCATGTCGGCCGCGTAGTCCACGAGCTGCGTGGCCAGCTGCAGATAGCTCAGCGATTGGCCGGTGCCGCCGGTGCGCCGCCAAGAACCCAGATGCACCTCGTAGATGCTGATCGGGGCATTGACCGAGTTGATCTGCTCGCGGCGGGCGAGCCATGATCCATCACGCCAATCATGGGCCTCGATGCGCCGGATCACCGAACCGGTGGCCGGCGGGTGTTCGGAACCGAACCCGACGGGATCGGCCTTCAACGGCAGCAGCTCGCCGTCGGGCCCCAGGATTTCGTACTTGTATACCGCGCCCTCATCGAGATCGGGCAGGAACAGTTCCCAAACTCCGGTGGCGCCGCGCGCACGCATGGGGTGGGCGGTGCCATTCCACGAGTTGAAATCCCCAACTACGCTGACCCGCCGAGCATTGGGCGCCCACAGCGCGAAATGCGCGCCAGCAACCTGCTCGTGGGTGATCAGGTGCGCACCCAGCGCTTTCCAAAGGCTGCGGTGTTCGCCTTCGCCGATCAGGTGCTCGTCGAATTCTCCGATGACCGGCCCGAAGCGGTAGGGATCCTCGCGTGCCTCGAAAAATCCCGAGGCCCAGCGGATGCGCAACCTGTAGTAGGGCAGGGCGGGGCCGGTGAAAAGCTCAGGGTCCTCGGGATGAGGTTCAAGCTGCACCTCGTCGGTGGCGTTCACTGCCCAGAGCTGAATTGCGCCTGGAATGCGCGCCACCAGATGCCGCCCGTCTTCGGTGGGTCCGAGCACGGAGAAAGGATCCGGATGCCGCCCCTGGGACAGCAGGCGCACCTGCCGCGCATCTAGCACCGGATGGCTTGTATCCTCGTCTGGCACGTCGGCTCCTTGCTGTAGCTTTTGCTCTCATCCAAACACACGCAGAGCCCGCTGGACCCAAGATGACGCAGGTCACCTTTGTATTACATGTCGTGACAAAAGGTGACCGGCTACAGCGCGGATTCCACGTCCCAAATCTGCGACATATATTCGCGGATTGAGCGGTCAGAGCTGAAATACCCCATGCGAGCGATGTTCAAGATGGCCATGCGCTGCCATTTTTCGGGATCGCTGTAGCAGTCGGCTACTTCGCCTTGGGCCCGGTCGTAATCCTCGAAGTCCGAGGCAACCAGGAACCAGTCGCTGTTCCACATGGTCTCCAGCAGCCCGTCATAGCGGTGATGATCCTCGGGGCTGAAGGTGCCTTCAGCAATGGCCTGCAGGACATCGCGCAGGGTTTGGCTGGCCTCCAGCGCGGCGCGGGAGTGGCCCTGCTGGGCGCGGCGTTCGCCAACCTGTTCGGTGGTGAGCCCGAAGAGGAAGAAATTCTCGGCACCGACGTGCTCGCGGATTTCGACGTTCGCCCCGTCAAGGGTGCCGATGGTCAACGCCCCATTGAGGGCGAACTTCATATTGCCGGTGCCCGAGGCTTCCATGCCCGCGGTGGAAATCTGCTCGGACAGATCGGCCGCCGGAATCAGCTTTTCGGCCATGGATACGCCGTAGTTTGGCGGGTAGACAACGCGCAGCAGGTGGCGGGTTTCCGGGTCGTTGTTCACCACTTCGGCGACGTCATTGATCAGCTGGATGATCAATTTAGCCATGTGGTAGCTCGGTGCGGCCTTGCCACCGAAGATCTTGACCCGGGGGACCCAGTTGGCCTGCGGATCGCGCTTGATCCGCTGCCAGTGCGCAATGGTCCACAAGATGTTCAACAGCTGGCGCTTGTATTCGTGCAGCCGCTTCACCTGGGCGTCATACAACGCCTCGGCAGGCAGTTCGATGCCGTGCTCAGCGGCAAGCCAGCCGGTGAAATGCTCCTTGGCCTGGCGCTTGCTGCGGCCGAAGGCATCGCGGAAGGCAGGATCCTCGGCATAGGGTTCGAGCTCGCGCAGCCGCTCCAGGTCTGACTCCCACCCGGCACCAATGGTGTCGGTGATCAATGCGGCCAGCGACGGGTTGGCGAGTTTGAGCCAACGGCGCGGGGTGACACCGTTGGTGATATTCACGATGCGCCCTGGATGCAGTTCGTTGTGGACAGGGAACAATTCCTGGCTGACCAGTTCGGTGTGGAGCGCTGAAACGCCGTTGACCTTGTGGCTGGTGGTGAACGCCAAATCGCCCATGCTGACCTGATCGTTGCTGATCAGGCGCACCGGATTCGGGGCCTGGCCCTGCAGCGCGATGAACTGGGTGTCGAGGGTCTCGATGATCTGCAGGTGGCGTGGCAGGACCTTGCGCATCAGCCCAACGCTCCAGCGTTCCAGTGCTTCTGGCAGCAGCGTGTGGTTGGTATAGCCCAGGACGCTGGTTGCGGTTTCCACCGCAGTATCGAAGTCCACGGCGTGCTCGTCAACCAGCAGGCGGATCAGCTCGGGACCGGCAATGGCAGGATGGGTGTCGTTCATCTGGATGGCCACGAACTCCGGGAGCTTGAGCAGGTCATCGTGAGCCGCTAGGTAGCGTCGCAGGATGTCCTGGACCGAGGCGGAGGTCAGGAAGTACTCCTGGGAAAGCCGCAGCTCCTTGCCGCCCTCGGTGGTGTCGTTCGGGTACAAAACGCGGCTGAGGCTGCGGGCCAATGCTTCGGGTTCGGAAGCCGCGGCGAAGTCGCCGGCGTTGAAGCGATCCAGATTGAAGAGGTCGGCGCTGGGCATCGCAGCCCAAAGGCGCAAGGTGTTGGCCCACTGGCCGCCGTAGCCAACTACCGGGGTGTCATGGGCCGAGGCGAGGACCTTGGAGCGTGGCGACCAGATGGAGGCGCCGTCGTGATCGTGCAGCTCGCCGCCGAAGCCGACCGGGTAGGCGGCTTCGGGGCGGGTGAAGTCCCATGGGTTGTCGGTGGCCAGCCAGTTTTCCGGGGTTTCGATCTGCCGCCCGTTTTCGAAGTGCTGGCGGAACAGACCATGTTCGTAGCGCAGGCCGTAGCCGTAGGCGGGGCAGCCCATGGTGGCCATGGATTCGAGGTAGCAGGCCGCGAGGCGTCCCAGGCCGCCGTTGCCCAAGGCGGCATCGGGTTCTCCCTCGGCTACCTCATCGAAGCTCAAGCCGAATTCCGCGAGGACCTGGACCATGACATCGCGCAGGCCGAGGTTGATGGCCTGGTCTTCAAGCAGCCGCCCGATCAGGAATTCCATCGACAGGTAGTAGACGCGTTTGCGGTCTTCATCCCAGGTGCGACGTGTTGCGCTGAACCACGGATCAACCGCGTAATCGCGCACTGTGTGGGACAGGGCCATCCGCCAGTCGAAGAGCGAGGCCTGCTGCGGGCTCTTGCCTACCGTGTACTGCAGGTGGCGCAACATGGCTTGGCGAAACTGGGCTGGTGTCGGCGCAGATTCTGCGGCGGTCGTCTCGCGGAGTTGACGGGCATCGAATGATTGCGACATTGGCTGCTCTCGTGATCTTCAGTGGTACCTGGGTTGTCAGTGGTGGTGCGTGAAACGTGACATTACTCTAAGGCCGGCGATCTGTCGTCGCCTATGACCGGCAAGTGTCATCAAAGGTGTCGTTCGCCGCTGGCCAAGGTACTGCGACGGCCCGGCACGTCCCCGCGCGCCGATCAGAGCGCGGTGGAACGGTCCTTCTCCCAGTTTTCGAAACGCAGCGCCGAAAACTGCCCCAGCCTAGGCAGCGAACGACACCATTTGGCGTTCTATGGCGAGCCTAGCCCGCCACCGGCAACACAGTGTTTAAATAGGATGAAGTTTGGGTTTAATAGTGCGGTATCCGGGCCTACGAGTTCAGCAATTCCACCACTCGCCGCGCGGTGCCCCAGGACAGGGTGACGCCGCCGCCACCATGGCCATAAGCCGCGATCACCGGGATGCCGTACCCGGCAACGTGCTCCAACCGGATGGTTTCCCGCGCCGGCCGCAGGCCGACCTTGTGTTCCAGGACCTCGCAATCGGCCAGCTGTGGCACCAGGGAGATAGCGCGATCGAGCATGTCGATCGCCGTCTGTTCATCAACTTCGAGGTTGGTGTCGTGGGCGACGTCGGTACCGCCCACGATGATGTCATCGCGTCGCGGAATGACATAGCAGACACCCTGCGGGTGATCATCATCGCTGAACCAGTCGGTCAATCCGGCGGTATTGGCCAGGCGGATGACCTGGCCGCGAATCGGATAGACGCTGTGGTCATCGCCCAGCAACTCGCCTCCGCGGATCCCGGTGGCCACCACCACCGCATCGCTGTGGGCACCCAGCTCGTCCAGATCGGTGATTGTGCGTTGCTCGAATTGCACGCCGAGATGCTGGCACTGCTGCTGCAGCCAGTCCAGATAGGTCGGCATGGTGATGACCGGGACCGTGCCGCTGGTGGCCGAGAGCGCGCCGTCGGGCAGCAATGCCGGGTCGACGATAGCGGCGTCGGCAACATGCCGGGTCCATGAGCGATCGGCATCCGCGCGCCGCTCGACATCCATGCCGAAGCGAAGGTCGACTCCGGTCTCCGGAATCAAGGAGAGCGCCTCGAAGCGTTCCAAGGTTCGAGCGAGCAGGATATCGGCGGCGGGGGAGTTCTCCGAGTGGTACGGGAACCAGATGGCCGCGGAGACTGCGGAAACGGTGTGCAGCGGTTCCTGATCGCTGATCACGCGCACACGGTGGCCTTGGCTGGCCAGTTCATGTGCGGTGGACAGGCCAATGACCCCGGCGCCTATCACCGTGACATTGAGCGGGGCGAGCAATTCTGGCATGGGAATCCTTAAAGACGGTGGTTAGCGCAAAGGCCGGCTCCGGGAACCAAGGGGTTCACGGAGCCGACCTAACGTTGCTGATCAGAGCAGTGTTGACGCGGCGCGATCGACGATCCAGCGGGTGGCTTCAGTGCCGTGCACGGCCGAGGCTGGAACAGCAACCTCATTGATCTCGTGCTGGGCCTTGGCCAACGCTGGAGCCTTGTCGGCGCCGGTGACGATCAGCCACACCTCTTTGGCGGTGTTGATCGTGCCCATGGTGAGCGTGACACGGTGCGGAGGCGGCTTGGGGGAATCGTGGACGGCGATGACCCCTGGCTGATCCGAACGAGTGTGGTTCGGGAAGAGCGAGGCCACATGCGAGTCCGGGCCCATGCCGAGCATCAGCACGTCGAACGCGGGGTTCAAGGCGCCTTGTTCGGCTTCAGCTGCCAGTTCGGCCGCGTAGGCTTCGGCAGCCTGCTCAGCGGTGTCGTACTTGTCGCTGGCACCCATGGCATGCACGGTGGATCGATCCAGGCCCAATTCATCCAGTGCTGCGAACAGCGCTTCGGCCTGCAATACGTTGCGGTCAGCCGAATCGGTGGCGACAAAACGCTCGTCGCCCCACCAGAAGTGCACCTGCGACCAGATCACCGAGGTCTTGGCCGGGTTGGCGGCAACAGCCTCCAAGGCGGCGATGCCCAGCGAACCTCCGGTGACCACCACGTGGGCGACACCGCGGGCGGCTAGTGCGTCGGCGATCGAAGTGATCAGCCGGGCCGCAATGGCGTTGGCGGTAGCTTCAGGGTCTTCATGGATGAGAATTTGCCTAGCGATCACTGGATCTGATGCTCCTTAGATTGGTCAGGTTCAAGCCCTTGGTGATGACTTCGCCGAAGACATCGTCAGCGTCCAGCCGGCGCATTTCCTCGGCCAGGCATTCGGCCACCGAACGGCGCGGCAAGGAGATGCGCTGCGGGGCGGAACCTGGCAGGTAGAGGTGCGCGACGGCCCCGGAAGGCCGCGAGAGCTCGACGTCGCCGGCTTCACGAGCCAGCCGCACGCTCGATAGCCCGCCGTTGGACTTGTCCGCGGCGATGGTCACCGGCACGTCCAGGCACATGGTCAGCCAGGCTGCCAGCAAGGTGGTGGACGGAGAATTATCCGACCCCTTCACCGTGATGCCGTTCAGCCCGTCGGTGCCGATCAGGTCGATGATGCTGGCCAGCTGGGCACGCCACAGGGTCAGCCGGGTCCACGCCAGGTCGGTATCGCCGGCCCGGTAGGTGGCAATGCGGCTGAACAGTGCGGCCGTGGGATCTTCGGTTTCAGCCGAATCGGTGATCCTGCGGTGCGCCAGCTTGCCCAGCGCGGTGCCGGCAGGGTCCTGCGGCACTCCGTGCGGCCACCAGGCCACGATCGGTGCATCGGGCAGCAGCAGGGCGGAGATCAGTGCCTCGTCGGCCACGACATCCGGACCGTAGGTGCGCATGACGATGACTTCGGAGGCACCTGCGTCTCCGCCTACGCGGATCTGCACGTCCAACCGGTTGGCCTCGGACTTGTTGCCGCGCACCACGACGATGATTCGGCAGGGGTGCTCGCGGCTAGCTAAGTTGGCGGCCTCGATGGCGTTCTCGGCGAAGCCTTCGCGGGTGATGACAACCAGGGTCATGACCCGCGACAGGGCTACTACGCCGTGGGTGCGGCGCGAGGAGATCAGCTTCTTGGCCACCTTGGAGGTGGTGGTGTTTGGAAGGTCGATCATCATGGTCGTCGCCAGCTCCTGCCATCTTTCGCCATCAGCTCATCGCTGCTTTCCGGGCCCCACGAACCCGGAGCGTAAGGCTCGGGCTGGGTGGGCAGCGAAGCCCAGTATTCCTCGAAGGGATCCAGGATGCGCCAGGACTGCTCGACTTCTTCGTGGCGAGGGAACAGCGGCGGTTCGCCCAGCAGCACGTCGAGGATCAAACGTTCGTAGGCCTCGGGGGAGGATTCGGTGAAGGCGTTGCCGTAGCCGAAGTCCATGGTCACATCGCGGATCTCCATCTGGGTGCCGGGCACCTTGGAGGAGAAGCGGATGGTCGCGCCTTCGTCTGGCTGCACGCGGATCACGAAGGCGTTCTGGCCGAACTCGTCATCCTCGTGGTCGGTGAACAGCAGGTTCGGGGCCTTCTTGAATACCACCGCGATCTCGGTGACGCGTCGTCCCAGGCGCTTGCCGGCGCGCAGGTAGAACGGCACCCCGGACCAGCGGCGGGTGTTGATGTTCAACCGCACCGCCGCATAGGTTTCGGTCTTGGATTTCGGGTTGAAGCCCTCTTCGTCCAGGAAGCCGACGACTTCTTCAGCTCCCTGCCACCCGGAGGTGTACTGGCCGCGGGCACTGGCCGCTCCCAGGTCCTCGGGCAGCTGGACTGCGGTGAGCACCTTTTCCTTTTCGCTGCGCAGGTGGTCCGCGTCGAAGGAGATCGGTTCTTCCATCGCAGTCAGCGCGAGCAGCTGCAGCAGGTGGTTCTGGATGACGTCGCGGGCCGCGCCCACGCCATCGTAGTAGCTGGCACGCCCGCCAATGCCGATGTCCTCGGCCATGGTGATCTGCACGTGGTCCACGTACTTGTTGTTCCACAATGGTTCGAACATCTGGTTGCCGAAGCGAAGGGCAAGCAGGTTCTGCACCGTTTCCTTGCCCAGATAGTGGTCGATGCGGAAGACCGCATCCGGTGGGAACACCGATTCCACGATTTCGTTCAGCTCGCGGGCGCTTTCCAGGTCATGGCCGAATGGCTTCTCGATGACCACGCGTTCCCAGCCCGGGTTCTTGTCCTTGGCCAGCTTGTGCTCGGCCAGCTTCTGGCAGACCACTTCGAACCAGCTAGGCGGAATCGAGAGGTAGAAGGCGTGGTTGCGTCCGGTGGAACGCGATTCGGCCAGCTCATCAAGGGTTTCGGCCAGGTTCTCGTAGGCACCGTCGTCGTCGAAGGCACCGGAGATGAAGCGCATTCCGGCGGCCAGCTGGGCGAAAACTGTTTCGTTGAAGGGGGTGCGGGCGCTGGCCAGAATCCATTCGCGGGCCTGGTTGGCGAAGTCCTGCGCCGTCCAGTCTCGGCGGCCGAAGCCGACGATCGCGAAGTTCGGGGGAAGCAGTCCGCGGTTAGCCAGGTCGTAGACCGCTGGCATGAGTTTTTTGCGGGCAAGGTCGCCGGTGATTCCGAAGAACACCAGCGCGCCCGGACCGGCAATGCGGTTAAGCCGCCGGTCGCGGGCGTCGCGTAGTGGATTGCTCATAGTGCCTTACTTCGCTGCCTCAATCAGGGCAGCGATTCCTGCGGCGCGGTCCGTGAGGTTCACGCGCAGCACTGGGCGGTTATGTTCGGCGTCAGCCAGTACTGCGCCATCGCCGATCGCCTGGGCAGTAATCAAGCCGCCGAAGGTGTACGGACGTTCCGGGATCTCAAGGTCTTCCTTGTGGTCCGCGGTGACCTGCAAGAACACGCCCTGTGCCGGGCCGCCCTTGTGGTATTGGCCGGTGGAGTGCAAGAAGCGCGGACCCCAGCCGAAGGTGACTGGACGGCCGGTCTTTTCAGCCAGCAGATCACGCAGCGCGGCAAGCTCCTGATCCGCAGTGCGGTTCAGGTACGCCTGGATGGCCAGGTAGCCGTCTGCAGGCAGCTGCGCGGTGAGCTGCTCCAGCGCCGCATCCAAGGTCTTGGCCTCGGTGCCGTAGAGCTCAACTGGCCCATCCACTGCATCCGGTGCAGTTTCCGCTGGCGCATCAAGCATGGAACGGGCAGCAATCTTCGCAGCCTCGACATCAGGCTGGTCGAAGGGGCTGATGCCCAGCAGGTAGCCGGCTACGGCGGTGGCGTACTCGAAGATCATGAACGCGGTGCCCAGCGGTGCACTGAAGTGCACAGCGGTGGCGTCCTCGTCGAAATCCTCAGGCAGCGCGTCGTAGACGAACAGCGGCAGCACGTCCGCAGCCAGGTTCTTCAGCTCCGGAGCATCCACATGCGCGGCAACAGGCAGCACGCCCTTGCCTTCCTTGCCTGTGGACTCGGCGATCAGCTGCTCGGCCCAGTCGCCGAAGCCCGGCAGGGCGTCGCCAACACAGGCAATCAGCAGCTTGTCGCGGCCCGCGGTAGCCATGGCGGCACCCAGGTGCAGCGCGAGGTTGTCCTCGTCGTCCGATGCCAGCACGTCGTTGACCAGCCCGGATTCTTCAACCAGGGCTTCGATGTCCGCACCGGCCAGGCCCGAAGGGACCAGGCCGAAAGCGGTCAGCGCCGAGTAGCGCCCGCCAACGTTCGGATCAGCGTTGAACACCGCGCGCACGCCTTCAGGCTTATCCATTGGCGAGCCCGGATCGGTGACAAGCACCAGGCGGGTGGCCGGATCGATGCCTGCAGCCTGGAAGGCTGCGGTGAAGGCACGGCGCTGCGAGTCGGTTTCCACGGTGGAACCCGACTTGGAAGCAACCACCACGACGGTGTGCTCCAGGTCGGTCTCCACAATCTGCTTGACCATCGACGGATCGGTGGTGTCGCAGATGACCAGTTCCACCTCGTCATGGGCGGTGATGACCTCAGGGGCCAGCGAGGAGCCGCCCATGCCGCACAGCACGATGCGGGTCAGGCCCTCTTCTTGCAGCTCGTCGCGCAGATCCAGGATCTGCGGGATCAGCTTGCCTGCGGCCTCGAAGGGACTGACCCAACCGAGGCGGATGGCTGATTCAGCGTCTGCCTCAGGACCCCAAATGGTTGGGTCCTGGGCGGCGATGCGGCTGCCGATCTTCGCTTCGATCAGCTTCGGGAGCAACGCGTCGACGGAGGCCAGGGCCTCACCGGAGGTTACCAGACCAAGCTCCATCTACTTGGCTCCCTTCAGTGCCACGGCCATGTCCTCAAGCAGTTCGTTCCATGCGACGTCGAACTTCGATACGCCTTCAACCTCAAGCAGGTCCACGACCTCGTTGTAGTCGATGCCCAGCGCAGCGAGCTTGTCCAGCACGCGGTTGGCGGCGTCGTAGCTGCCGGCGATCGCGTTGCCGCGCACCTCTGCTTCAGCCGCGGTGGCGTCCAGGGTCTTCTCCGGCATGGTGTTCACGGTCTGCGGTGCAACCAGCTCGGTGACGTACAGTGTCGATGGGTAGGCAGGATCCTTCACGCCGGTCGAAGCCCACAGTGGACGCTGGACGTTGGCGCCGGCAGCTGCCAGCACCTCGTAGCGTGCCGAAGCGAAGGACTCTTCGAAGACCTGGTAGGCCAAGCGGGCGTTGGCTACGCCGGCCTGTCCGCGTACGGCTGCTGCCGCATCGGTGCCGATGGCATCCAGGCGCTTGTCGATTTCGGTGTCCACGCGGGAAACGAAGAAGGAAGCGACCGAGTGGATCTTGGACAGGTCCAGGCCCGCGGCCTTGGCCTTCTCCAGGCCCAGCAGGTAGGCGTTGATGACCTCGCGGTAGCGTTCCAGCGAGAAGATCAGGGTGACGTTCACCGAAATGCCAGCGGCAATGGTTTCGGTGATTGCTTCCAGGCCCTCGACGGTTGCCGGGATCTTGATCAGCACGTTCTCGCGGTTCACGCGCTCGTACAGGGCCTTGGCCTGGGCGATGGTTGGTGCGGTCTCGTGAGCCAGGCGGGGATCAACCTCGATGGACACGCGGCCATCGAAGCCCTTGGAGGACTCGTAGATGCCCTTGAACAGGTCGCAGGCTGCTGCCACGTCATCGCTGGTGATCTCGGTGATCGCGTCTTCTACCGAGCGGTGCTTCTGCTCGGCAATCGCCTGGCCATACACCTCTGCCTTGGACAGTGCCGCGGCGAAGATCGATGGGTTGGTGGTCACGCCGACCACGTTCTGCTCTTCGATCAGCTTGGCCAGCGAGCCGCTGGTCAGTCGTTCACGCGAAAGGTCGTCCAACCAGATGGAGACGCCAGCGTCGGACAGGGCCTGAGTATTCGGGTTGCTCATAATAGTTACTTCAGTTCCTTACTTGGCAGCGTTCTGCAGGGAGGTTTCGGCGGCGGCTACAACAGCCTCGGTGGTGATGCCGAACTCCGAGTACAGCTTCTTGTAATCGGCGGAAGCGCCGAAGTGATCGAGCGAAATGATTTCGCCATGTGCCCCCACCAGCTCGCGCCAGCCCTGGGCTACGCCGGCTTCAACCGAAACGCGGGCGGTGATCGCGGCGGGCAGGACCTCTTCGCGGTAGGCAGCATCCTGCTTGGCGAACCATTCCAGCGAAGGCAGGGATACCACGCGGGCAGCGATGTTCTTGGCTGCCAGTGCTTCACGGGCCTCAACGGCCAGCTCAACCTCGGAACCGGTAGCCAGCAAGATGACATCCGGGGTGGTCTGCGCGCCGTCGCGGACGGCTTCGGCCAGGATGTAGCCGCCCTTCAGGGTGCCTTCTGCGCCGCGGAAGCCGGTGGCCGCGCGGTCGTAGATTGGCAGGTTCTGGCGGGAAAGCACGATGCCCGATGGGGTATCGGTCAATTCCAGCATGCCGCGCCATGCGTAGGCGACCTCGTTGGCATCCGCTGGGCGGACCACATCGAAGTTCGGGATGATGCGCAGGCTAGCGAGCTGCTCCACTGGCTGGTGGGTCGGGCCGTCTTCGCCCAGGCCGATGGAGTCGTGGGTCCATACGAAGATCGACGGGACGCCCATCAGTGCGGCCAAGCGGATGGCCGGACGCTGGTAGTCCGAGAAGATCAGGAAGGTGCCGGAGAATGCACGGGTTGGGCTGGAGAGCACAATGCCGTTCACGATCGAGGCGGCGGCGTGCTCGCGGATGCCGAAGTGCAGTACGCGGCCGTATGGGCTGGCGGACCAGGTATCGGTGGAGCGGCGTTCAGGTGCGAAGGACTTCGCGGTCTCGATGGTGGTGTTGTTCGAACCGGCCAGGTCGGCGGAGCCGCCCCAGAGTTCTGGCAGTTCATCGGCGATCGCGTTGATGACCTTGCCCGACGCGGCGCGGGTAGCCATGGTGGAGCCTGGCTCGAAGGTTGGGATCTTCTCGGTCCAGCCTTCTGGCAGTTCGCCGGCCTGCAGGCGTGCAAGCAGTGCGGCTTCTTCAGAGTTGGCGGACTTCCAAGCTTCGAAGGTCTCGTTCCACGAGGCGTGCAGCTGCGCACCGCGGGTGACGACCTCGCGGGCGTGAGCCAGCACGTCATCTTCGATCTGGAAGTTCTTCTCCGGGTCGAAGCCCAGAACCTTCTTGAGGCCAGCTACTTCTTCGGTACCCAGCTTGGAGCCGTGGATGCCGCCGGTGTTCTGCTTGGTTGGCGAAGGCCAGCCGATGATGGTGCGCAGGCTGATGATCGATGGGCGCGAGGTTTCGGCCTTGGCTGCGCGGATTGCTGCATCCAGTGCAGCCATGTCCTCGACGTATTCGCCGGTGACGGTCCAGTCAACGCGCTGGGTGTGCCAGCCGTAGGACGCGTAGCGGCCCAGCACGTCTTCGGTGAAGGCGATGTCGGTGTCGTTCTCGATGGAGATCTTGTTATCATCGTAGATCACAACAAGGTTGCCCAGTTCCTGGTGGCCGGCCAGCGAGGAAGCCTCGGAGGTGACGCCCTCCTGCAGGTCGCCATCGGAAGCGATGACGTACACGGTGTGGTCGAATGGGCTGGTGCCGGCTTCAGCTGCAGGATCCAGCAGGCCACGCATGCGGCGCTGGGAGTAGGCGAAGCCAACGGCGGAGGCCAGGCCCTGGCCCAGTGGGCCGGTGGTAATCTCAACGCCGGCGGTGTGGCCGAACTCAGGGTGGCCCGGGGTCTTGGCACCCCAGGTACGTAGTGCTTCGATGTCTTCCATCTCCAAGCCGTAGCCGGAGAGGAACAGCTGCAGGTACAAAGTCAGCGAGGTGTGTCCGGGGGAGAGCACGAACCGGTCGCGGCCGATCCAGTTAGGATCCTTCGGATCATGGCGCAGGTGCTTCTGGAAAATCAAGTAGGCGGCCGGAGCCAAGCTCATTGCGGTACCGGGGTGGCCATTGCCAACTTTTTCGACGGCGTCGGCTGCCAAGACACGAGTGGTGTCAATGGCCTTACGATCCAACTCTGTCAGTGAGAATTCTTCTACTAAGGATTCAGTCGCCACAGCGGCGTTCCTTCCATTCGGGCTTGGACGGGAAATTTCTCCCGCTGACACGCAATACGCCGTCGCCTCCTCATGCCCCGGCTTTGCTTCATAACAGGGGGATGGCAGGTCGCGACGGCGCAATCTGAGTCAACCCTATCGCGAATTGACGTTTTCAGGCGTTGAATTTTGCAAGATGACACAGAATTAATCAGTTTGCACAGGAGGTTGCGCGCTAGCGGGCATTAGCGCCATGGCGTGAGCAAACGCGTCAATCATTCTGTGCATTTGTGCTCTCCTGCCTTAACTTGCGACCAATTCTGCCGAAGATGCTCTGCCTTAGCGTGCGGACGAAGCGAGACTTACAAAACACAATTTTTGTGCCACGAGGAATTATCTGATTAAGGCTTTGTTTCGCTGGTGGCAAGAGTTGCCGTTTCCTTGGATGCGGAAAGCTCGGAACGTAGGCATTTCATCGGGTTCGACTGTTCCCTCCAGCGGCTAGGGGTCGTTGGCAAGATGGTTCTGACCGAGGAGGCTTGAGGCGCTGTTGCGCCGCTGGGGGAATCGAAGGGCCGTGCTCGGCGGTATGCGCCACTGCCGGCGGGAGTCGTACGGCGGCATTGGTTGTGCGGCAGGGGTGTGGCTTATATGTTGCGCAGGAGTCGAGGCGAAGGGGTACTAATTGATCCAAATCACCTTGTTTGGGATGTGATCCTCTCCGTGGGGAGTTTCAATCAATTTCTATCCAGCGTAGAATGACAGTGTCTGTCTTGTACCCATGAAGAACTGAGTGCGTTTAATTGAAGACTCAAAGTGTCGCCGGAGCATCAGTGCCACGCGCCTCGCGTCAACCTGGTGAAAGCACCGGAGACTTTATGAAGCGTAAGGCTCTCGCCTATCTAGCATTGACGAAGCCTCGCGTGATCGAGTTGCTGCTTGTGAGCACCCTTCCGACCATGATCTTTGCCGAGCGCGGATTCCCCGCCGTTTGGCTGATGATCTCCACCCTCGTTGGTGGTGCCATGGCCGCAGGTGCTTCGGGCGCATTCAACTGCTATATCGACCGCGATATGGACAAGTTGATGAAGCGTACCAAGGGCCGTCCGCTGGTGACCGGTGACCTGACTCCGAAGGAAGCGCTGATTTTCTCGTGGAGCCTAGCCGTTGCGTCCCTGATCGTGTTGTGGGTCGGGACTAACCCGCTGACCACTGCATTGGGCTTGGCCGCCATCCTGCTCTACGTCGTCTTCTACACGTTGATTCTCAAGCGTCGTACCGCGCAGAATATCGTCTGGGGCGGCATCGCCGGATGCATGCCGGTGCTGATTGCTTGGGCCGCTGTAAAGAACACCATCGAATGGCCAGCAGTCATCCTGTTCCTGGTGATCTTCCTCTGGACCCCGCCGCACTACTGGCCACTGTCCATGAAGTACGCAGATGACTACAACGCAGCTTCGGTGCCGATGCTCGGTGCTATTGCCAACGCACGTCGCGTTTCGGTGCAGGTAGTGCTCTACGCATGGGCTACTGTCGTTTGCTCGATGCTGCTGGTGCCGCTGGGCAACGCAGGCATTCTCTACACCGCAATCGCTGGTGGTGCAGGCATCTGGTTCGTCTACGAATCCCACGTGCTCTACCGCGAAGCGCAGGGCAACCATAAGCCAGCCGAGGTCAACCGCAAGGCCATGAAGGTCTTCCACATCTCCATCACCTACCTCACGATCGTATTCCTGGCTCTGGCCGTTGACCCGTTCGTAGGCAGCCCGCTGTTCGGCTAGAAGCTAGAACGGCAGCTTAGATTCAGAAAGTGCCCTGCCGGGCAACCAGCATCAGTTGGTTTCCCGGCAGGGCACTTTTCTGCGTTGTGGGCGTACTTGCTCACCGGCCCGCGTGGCATCAAAGCGTGATCCTCAGAATCAGTGGTTGCTCTTGACAGAGGAATATCCTAAATCTTGCTATGCAAGTCTTGTTACGCAAGGTATTCTCATTCCATGTCCGATCAACGCGAAAAAATCGCTACCAACATACGCAAGGGTGTCCTTGAGTACTGCGTGCTGGGTTCGCTAGCCGGCGGAGATAAATACGGGCTCGAGCTGGCAGAAGAACTCACTGCGCGGCAGCTCACCGCCAGCGAGGGAAGTCTGTATCCACTCTTGGCACGCATGAAAACCACGGGCCTGGTCGAGACCTACTGGGAAGAAGGCGGGTCGGGCCGCAAGCGCAAGTACTACACGATTACGGAGCACGGGCATCTGATGCTTGGCGGGTTCCGTGAAGTATGGGAAGCAATTTCACTGCAGGTAACCGAACTTCTTGGAGGGCAACATGGCATCGACAGCTGAGTACCAAAGTGCGGAAACGTACCTGCAGGCCTTGGGCAAGCTCCTGCGCGATGCGCCAAGGGATATGGGAGCCGAGCTTTTGGAAGATGTGGCGCAGCATATCGAGGAGGGTAGGGCACTGGGCAGGAGAGATGAGCAGATCCTGGGCGCGCTAGGCGCCCCGGAGACTGTTGCCGCCCCACTGACGGCCCAACTCACGGCATCCCGAGAGCGAGCTCCGCTGCGCAGGAAAAGCCTCGTGCTCGGTGCCGTGGCACTAATCCTGGGAGTCCTTGTCTCCATCATTGACGGGTCAATGGCGGATACTCTTGGCGATCGGATTGTGGGCAATCAGGCGCCTCCGATCCAAGGAGGCTATGACTCAATCTATAAGTTTGGCGCGTTACAGCTTTTGATCTTCGCGATCTTCGGACTTGGCGTATCTGCCTCTGCCTTCATGAAGGGGAGAGCAGCACTCATCTACAGCTATGTGATTGCCGGTTGCATGAGCATACTGGTTGCTGGTTTTATCACCAGCAGTGGCATCTTCTACATTCCCTCGATGGTCACGGCGTGGATGTTCGTTGGAATTCATAGGGGAACCCCCGGGTCCGTGCATTGTGCGAGGCGAGTGAAACGGATGCGTACCATCGGAGGCATCTGCCTGCTGTTGCCGGTCGTATTCCTCGTGTCAGGATTGTTCTCGGGGATCGAGCCGAGCGTGGCAGCATACCTCTATCTGGCGCTGGGATTGGCCTGCGGCATTGGGTTCTTGGCCAATTTCCGCCCTGCTCTCTGGGTCACCTGTACCAGCGGTGCCGCACTCTTGGTGGCTTCCGTTATCGATCAGGGTCTGCTGCTTGCGGGAATTTGGTTGGTAGGAACCGTCTATTTCTTCTTTGGACTTCATGGGCTGCTGTGGTTCAAACGCCGGGCGGCTCAAAGCCGATAGCCCTTAACGACTCAGGGTTGCCCTGCACCTAAAGTGCAGGGCAACCCTGAGTTATCTAATGCGGAATCCTAGGCATCGCTGCGCTGGTAATCCGGAAGGATAGCGGCCCGGTCCCAGACGTTTGCCGAAGCTGAAAGAAGCAAGCTGGCGCCCAGCATGTGAGAGAGCACCAAGGCGACAGGCAGGCCATTGAAGTGCTGGATGTAGCCGATGGCTGCCTGGATCGCAATGGCCGCTACAAGCCACCAGATGGCGGTGCGAAGCTGGGCGTTGCCAACCTGCCTGTAGGCCAGGACCAGTACCACGATGGTGGCAAATACCAGCAGGTACACCGGAGCGGTATGCATGCGGGTGACCAGCAGGGGATCAAATAAGTGACGCGGTGCATCGGCGTCGCCTGCGTGCGGGCCGGTGCCGGTAACGATAGTTCCGAAAGCTACCGCCAGCAGGGAGAAGATCCATGCCGCGAAGGAGACCTGGCAGATCGACTTGCTGCTGTGTTCGATCGTGCGGCCCTTCAGCTCCTTGGCGGTGCGATTGACCTGGAAGGTGGCCATGATGACCAGGGCTCCGGAAATCAGGAAGTGCACCGAAACAACCCATGCGTTCAGGCCGGTCCACACGGTAATGGCGCCAACCAGCGCCTGAAGCGCGATGCCAGCGAGCAAGCCGATGGACAGCTTGTACAGGGTGCGGTGGGTAGGGCGCATCTTCCAGATGGAAATCAGGAAGGCGACGGCGATTACCAGCAGGACGAAGGTCAGCAGGCGGTTGCCGAACTCGATGATTCCGTGGATGCCCATTTCCGGGACAGGGGTCATCGACCCCGGGACGCAGTTGGGCCATTGGGAGCAACCGAGGCCCGACTCCGTGAGCCTTACTGCTCCACCGGTGACGATAATGCCAATCTGGGAGATCAGGGATGCGATCGCCAGAGCGTGCACGAGGCGGGTTACCTTCGTGGGCAGCTTATCGGCCCAGCTGTTGGAGGCTAGGACTGAAGACATTGGAATCTCCCTTTTGAAATTGAGTGGTGGCTAGCTCCATTTGAACAGCTTGATGGCTGCAAAGGAGCCAGCTACTGTCCAAAGGACCAAGAAGATGAGGCCAGCGAGGCTGAACTGGCCGTGGATCAGTGCATCGCGCATGGCATCGCCCAGCGCGGCAGAAGGCAAAGCATTCAACGTTGGCTGGGCCCAATCAGGTGCCATGCTCAGCGGGTAGAGGACACCGCCGGCGCCGGCCAGCAGGATCCATGCCAAGTTAGTGATTGCCAAGGTCGCCTCTGGGCGCACAGTTCCGGCGATGAGCAGGCCCAGCGCCGTAAACGCCGCTGCACCCAAGAGCAGGAAGAGGATGGCCGGAGCGATGCCCCAGAGATTCGGGTGCCAGTCCAAGAACAGCAACGCGACCGAGCAGATCAGTATGACCTGGATCAGCAAGACCGAAAGCACGGCAATAACCTTGCCGAAAATCAAGCCCGTCTTGCCTAGTGGCGTTGTCGAGAACATGGTGAGCACACCGTAGCGGCGGTCGAAACCTGTGCCGATTCCCTGGCCGGTGAAGGCCGTGGAAATGACGCATAAGGCCAGCACGCCGGGGACCGCGGCATCGATGCTGCGCTCGGCGACGTCCTTGACCAGATCGGTCAGGGTCAGTACGAACAGCGCAATGAGCGGCATGACAACAGCGAGAATCAGCTGCTCGCCATTGCTGAGCATCTGGATTGACTCGTACTTGCCCTGGTTCAGGATTCGGCGTAGTGGCGAAACAGCATTGGACTGAGTCTGCGTATGGCTCAAACCCGTCCCTCCTTCTGGGCGATTTCGAGGAAGACGTCTTCGAGGCTTCGTGACTGCAAGTTCAGCTGAGTTGGCAAAATGCCCTCCCGGAGCCACCAACTGGTCAGCCAATTCAAATGTTCGGGGGAGTTGACTCCATCAAGCCGGTACTGGCCAGACTCGGTCTCCGCTAGATGCAATCCTGCAGGCGGTTCGGGAAGAGCCAAACTTGCGGGTGCGCAGAAGGATACGGGGCGGGTGTCTTGATCCTCGGCTGCGCGGGCTGTCAGCTCAGCAACGGTTCCCTGCGCAACGGTGCAGCCCTTGTCGATGATGTAGACGTAGTCGCTCAGGCGCTGTGCGTCATCCATGAGGTGGGTGGTGAGGATGATGGCCTTGCCGGCATCGCGAAGTTCGGCAATGAGATCGAAAACTACCTGGCGGGACTGCGGGTCCAGGCCTGCACTTGGTTCATCGAGGAACAGTACTTCTGGATCACCGGCAAGTGCCAGGGCCAAGGCGACACGCTGTTTTTGCCCGCCTGAGAGGCGGCGGATGGTGCGGGTGCCGAATGATTCGAGATCCAGGCGCTTGATCAAGGCATCGATGTCGATGGGATTCTGGTAAAGCGAAGCAACATGGCGTAGTAAAGGCACTGGTCGCATCGATGGTGGCAGTCCGCCATCTTGGAGCATGACTCCGACACGGGAGCGCAAGTCCGGATTATCACCGAAGGGGTTTTGTCCCAGAAGTTCGACGGTGCCACCCTCGGGCTGCAGCAACCCCTGAGCGCAAGCGAGGGTCGTTGATTTGCCGGCCCCGTTTGCACCCAACAGGGTGGTAACCTGCCCCGGATAGGCTTTTAGCGACACCGACTCCAGGACTCGCAACATGCGGTTGCCCATGGCGGGAACTGGACCTAGATCTTTAGCCAGCTCGTTGATTACGAGGCTGGGAGTTACAGAAGACACTGAAACATTCTACGTCATGTCGAAGTAGCTGTGCTGAGTGGTTAGTCACCAACCCTCGAGTTCCGTTGCAGGTGACGAGACAATAGAAGTGCCAGAAGTTTGAAACAAGCAAAAGTACTAGCGGGGCAAGCCATTCCTTAGTAAGTGCTTCCTTACTAGACCTAGCGCAAAAATTTACGCATGATTGTGTTGTGTATTCATCAAATTCAGAATCAGCTAGTGGCTCGACTGCCGCGACGGTTGGCGTAGTTGGGGATACCGAGGAGCGCACGCGAGACCGCGTCCTTTATGCAGTACTTGAGGACGGGCCGGTCAGTGCGGCTGAGCTTGGAAGCAAGCTTGGCTTCACGCCCGCTGCGGTCCGACGCCACCTCGACGCGCTCTCGAAGTCGGGACTCGTTGAGGTAAAACTGGTGGCGAACCAGAAGACCGGAGCCGGACGTCCATCTCGCCGCTACGTGCTTTCGCACCGTGGGCAGACGAAGTTGGGCAACGATTATCTGGAAATCGCCACTGACGCATTGAAGATGCTCGGTGATGCAGCAGGCGAGGACGCAATTCAGAAGTTTGCGCGTAATCGTTTCGCATCGATGGAAGACCGATATGCCAAGGCACTTGCCGGCGTTGAAGGGCTGGAAGCACGAGCCGAGGTACTGGGCAACTTGCTCAGCGCCGACGGATTCGTGGGATACACCCGAAAAGTTGATACAAAAGTGGCAACCGCACTGATGCACAGCGTTCAGCTGTGCCAGGGGCACTGCCCGATACAAGACTTGGCACGAGAGTTTCCAGTGTTTTGCGACATGGAAACGGAAATGTTCGCTCGCTTGCTGGGCGTTGACGTTCGACGATTGTCAACGTTGGCCGGCGGCGGACACGTGTGCACGACCCACATCCCTGTGGGGCGTGAAAAGGCGCCAATGCGCGCCGAGAAGAGAACTCGAATTCAGTTCACGAAGCAGGAGAGGCCGCGATGACGGATCAGATTGCACAGGAGTCTGCCGACCCGGGTGTAATTTCCGAAATTCTGGAGAAGAACCCCGAACTCCATGGAATCGGCAATTACGAATACGGCTGGTCAGACAAGAATGACGCGGGTGCGAATGCACGCCGCGGCGTCGACAAGGACGTTGTGGCGATCATTTCCGCCCTCAAGTCCGAGCCAGAATGGATGCTGGAGCGCCGCCAGAAGGCGCTGAAGTACTTCGATCGCAAGCCAATGCCTACCTGGGGTCCAGACCTCTCGGGCATTGACTTCGACAACATCAAGTACTTCGTCCGCTCCACTGAGAAGCAGGCAACCACCTGGGACGAGCTTCCAGAAGACATCAAGAACACCTACGACAAGCTGGGTATTCCTGAGGCTGAAAAGCAGCGCCTGGTTTCCGGCGTTGCCGCTCAGTACGAGTCTGAGGTTGTCTACCACCAGCTGCGTGAAGACCTTGAAGCCCAGGGCGTCATCTTCCTTGATACCGATACCGGTTTGAAGGAACACCCTGAGATCTTCCAGGAATACTTCGGCTCGGTTATTCCGGCAGGCGATAACAAGTTCGCTTCGCTGAACACCGCTGTATGGTCCGGTGGCTCGTTCGTTTATGTCCCCAAGGGCGTTCACGTCGAAATCCCACTGCAGGCTTACTTCCGTATCAACACGGAAAACATGGGTCAGTTCGAACGTACCCTGATCATCGCCGATGAGGATTCCTACGTTCACTACATCGAGGGTTGCACCGCGCCGATCTACCAGTCGGACTCGCTGCACTCGGCAGTAGTCGAGATCATCGTGAAGAAGAACGCCCGCGTTCGCTACACCACGATCCAGAACTGGTCGAACAACGTGTACAACCTGGTGACCAAGCGTGCTGTCTGTGAAGAGGGCGCCACCATGGAATGGGTCGATGGCAACATCGGTTCCAAGGTCACCATGAAGTACCCAGCTGTCTACCTGGTTGGCGAGCATGCCAAGGGCGAGACCCTGTCCATCGCCTTCGCCGGCGAGGGCCAGCACCAGGACACCGGTTCGAAGATGGTCCACATCGCACCGAACACCTCCTCGGCAATTGTTGCCAAGTCGGTGGCTCGTAACGGTGGCCGTTCTGCTTACCGCGGCCTGGTACAGGTTCAGGAAGGCGCCAAGGGCACCAAGAACTCGGTAGTTTGTGACGCATTGCTGGTTGACCAGATCTCGCGTTCGGATACCTACCCATACATCGACGTCCGCGAGGATGACGTGACCATGGGCCACGAGGCAACCGTTTCGCGCGTGTCCGAGGAACAGCTGTTCTACCTCATGTCCCGCGGCATGGCCGAGGACGAGGCCATGGCAATGATCGTGCGCGGCTTCGTTGAGCCAATCGCACGCGAGCTGCCTATGGAGTACGCGCTGGAACTGAACCGCCTTATTGAACTTCAGATGGAAGGATCGGTCGGCTAAGAATGTCGGAGACCACCACCCATATCCCAGAAGAGAAGGCGCGCATCGGCGCACCATCGATTCCTGGTTTCACCGAAGAGGGCGAAGACCTTTCGCCCATCAACGACAACGACAGCTCGCCGCTGGCCGGCGCCTCTTCCAAGGCACACAGCCACGGTGGCGGCGTTGGCGTGCAGGATTCTTCGCGTGCCGGTCGTCTGACCAGCACCAACGTTGATGACTTCGCCGAGCTGACCGGTCGTGAAGAAGACTGGCGTTTCACCCCGCTCAAGCGCCTGAAGGGCCTGCACACCGATGAACTGACCGGTGCAGCTCCGAAGGTTGAACTGACCGGAAACGAGATCGCCAAGCTTTCGGTAGTGTCCGCTGATGACGCGCTGAACGGCGTGGCTCACACCCCGGATGACCGTGTTTCGGCCAACGCTTGGAAGCATGCTTCCGAGACCCAGGTCCTGACCATCCCGAAGAACGCTGAGGGCGCCCAGGCGACCCTGCGCATCACCGGTGAGTCGCTGGCTGCTGCAGCACAGCACATCATCGTTGTCGCCGAGGAAAACTCCGAAGCTACCGTGGTCCTTGACCACGTGGGCTCGGCAGTGCTGGCACAGAACGTCGAATTCGACGTTCAGTCCAACGCCCGTCTGACCGTGATTTCGCTGCAGGCCTGGGAGGATGACGCTGTTCATGCTTCCTCGCAGCAGGCACTGGTTGCCGCTGGCGGTTCGTTCAAGCACATCGCAGTCACCTTCGGTGGCGACTTGGTGCGCGTGAACCCATCGGCTCGCTTCACCGGCGAACGTGCGGAGATCGAGCTGTACGGCTTGTACTTCGCTGACGCCGGCCAGCACCTTGAGCACCGCTTGTTCGTTGACCACGCTGTGGCCAACTGCAAGTCCAACGTGCTGTACAAGGGTGCACTGCAGGGCAAGGATGCACACACGGTTTGGGTTGGCGACGTGCTGATCCAGAAGGAAGCAGTGGGCACCGATTCCTATGAAGCGAACCGCAACCTGGTTCTGACCGACGGCGCTCGTGCCGACTCGGTTCCTAACCTGGAAATCGAAACTGGTTTGATCGATGGTGCTGGCCACGCATCGACCACCGGTCGTTTCGATGATGAGCACCTGTTCTACCTGATGGCTCGCGGCATCGATGAAAAGACCGCCCGCCGTCTGGTAGTGCGCGGCTTCCTGAACGAAATCGTTCAGCATATCGGCGATGAAGCTCTACAGGAGCGTCTGACCGACACCATCGAAGACGAATTGGCGGCAACTGACAACTAGTCAGTGCTTGCTTCACCAGTTTTTAGCCTTAGAGCTTTTTAGAAAGAAACGGAACGACGTATGTCTACTCTGGAAATCAAGGACCTGCACGTCTCGATTGACACCGAGCAGGGCGAGAAGGAAATTCTCAAGGGTGTAACCCTGACCATCAAGACCGGCGAAACCCACGCAATCATGGGCCCTAACGGCTCGGGCAAGTCGACCTTGGCTGCGACCATCGCTGGCCACCCACGCTACAACGTCACCTCCGGCACCATCACCCTCGACGGTGAAGATGTCCTGGAGATGAGCGTTGACGAGCGTGCCAAGGCTGGCCTGTTCCTGGCTATGCAGTACCCAGTAGAGGTACCAGGCGTAACCATGACCAACTTCCTGCGTACCGCCAAGACCGCAATCGACGGCGAAGCTCCGAAGCTGCGTACCTGGACCAAGGACGTCAAGGAAGCCATGAGCAAGCTGAAGATCGATGCCGACTTCGCTGGCCGTAACGTCAACGAAGGCTTCTCCGGTGGCGAGAAGAAGCGCGTAGAAATCCTGCAGCTGGAACTGTTCAAGCCTAAGTTCGCAGTACTGGACGAGACTGACTCCGGTCTGGACGTTGACGCGCTGAAGGTTGTCTCCGAAGGCGTTAACCGCGCTCAGGAAGAAAATGAAATGGGCACCCTGCTCATCACCCACTACACCCGCATCCTGCGCTACATCAAGCCAGAATTCGTGCACGTGTTCGTGGACGGCCGGGTTGCAGAACAGGGCGGCCCGGAGCTGGCTGACCGTCTGGAAGAAGAAGGCTACGACCGCTACCTGAACGTCAAGGCCTAAGGTTACAGTCATGAGCGAATCGACCGAACAGAGCACGGGAGCCACTACGACTCCTCTGGAAGACGTTGAGGAAGCGCTCAAGGACGTCATTGACCCTGAATTGGGTGTCAATATTGTCGACCTGGGTTTGCTGTACGGCCTGAAGTACGCAGAAGACGGCGTACTCTTGCTGGACCTTACGCTGACCACCGCTGCTTGCCCGCTCACCGATATCATCGAGGAGCAGGTTGGCCAGGCGCTGGAGAGCGTTGTAGACGAGCACCGACTGAACTGGGTTTGGATGCCACCATGGGGTCCAGAACGCATTACCGATGATGGTCGCGATCAGATGCGAGCCCTAGGGTTCAACATCTAATCACGGCTAATACGCACAGAACCGCTCACTGCGAAAGGTGAGCGGTTCTTTGCGTTATCTCCACCGCCTTCGCGTACTCGAAGGCGGAAAAGATAGCAGAAGCGCTTCAGAGGCAAGCGGATGCTTTCGTATTCGCTCGCTCAGCCAGCTATTCTCCGGTTTGCAGTCCCAACACCGATTCAAAGGCCACGGCGCCTCCGGTGCCTCCTGCCGCAGCCATAAGGGCGATGGCCCTCTGGCCGTTCAGATGTGCTTGTTTTGCTTGCCAATAGAGTCGGGTCGCCAAAATAGCTCCGCTGGCTCCGTAGGGGTGTCCTAACGCGAGTGCTCCACCATTGATGTTCACCTGTTCCTCGGGAATCTCCAGCTCATCGAGGCAGGCCAGGGCCTGTACGGCAAAAGCCTCGTTGAATTCGATCAGGGGAGTACCGGTCCCGCTGGCAGGCGGCAGCAGGCCCGTGAGTTTACGGTATGCCGGTACGGCGGCCATACCTAGAACTTGAGGATCGCAGGCCCCGGATGCTGCAGCCAGGTATTTGAGGGAGAAGTTCGCCTTGAGCCTTCGGCGCATTTGATCACTCACCAAGATGACTGCAGCGGCCCCGTCATTGATTGGACAGGAATTTCCTGCAGTAACAGTGCCACCGGGAACAAATGCTGGCTTGAGCGCAGCGAGTTTTCTCAGCGTGAGACCGGACCTGGGGCAGGAATCTGCCGCTATGCGTCCGCTGCTAGTTTCGATAGGGACCATTTCTTGAATGAAGTGTCCGTCGAAGTTTGCCTGCAGCGCCCGTTGGTGGCTGCGCAATGCGAAAGCATCTTGCCGTTCTCGAGAAATTCCATAAGCCCGGGCGATATTTTCTGCAGCTTCACCCATCTCGGGATCAGGATCTGGAGCAGGGGTGAAACGCGCCCGCGAGTACACGCGCGGCGGGGTGAGAGCCGAGGACTGCTTTTCGACTCGCCACGGAGCAGTGCTCACGGATTCAACACCGCCGGCCACAACGAAATGCGCTTCTCCGCTTCGGATCATTCGTGCTCCAGCGGCAATGGCTTCCAGCCCACTGGCGCATTGGGCATCGATCGAAGTAGCACTGACCGTAGCGGGCAGAACAGATGCCAAAGTTGCTACGCGCGCAATATTTCCACCTGGTCCTGCCGCACTACCAGCAAATACATGGTCCACTTCCAAAGGCGAGATACCGCTTCGCTCCACTAGCTCATCGATTACCTGCGCGAGCAGTTGGTCGGCAGTAATCCGCGAGTACTCTTTGCCTGCTCGCACGATGGGGGTGCGTGCAGCATTGATGATGTATGCATTGTTCATCGCAGATCGTCGCTCCGTTGGATTTCGAGGTGCTGGATATTGAGATCCTTGGTTTTCAGTTTTCCGCTGAAGGATTCTGGCCAGGCTCGTAGGTAAATGATTTGATGCGGAACCTTGTATTGCGGCAAATATTCCTGAAGCTCGGCTAGCAGTGTCGCTGGATTTTTTGGTGGATCAACGGTGTAGGCAACCAACGTCGGTGTCCCATCCAGTTCAACCAGTTGCACGATGGCATTCGGTAGTCCCACGGCTTCAAGTGCTGCGCTGACTTCGCCGGTATGGATATTATTTCCATTCAAATTGAGCATCTGATCATCACGGCGGGAGATCATGATGCGTCCGGTTTCCTCTATTCGTGCACGATCTCCAATGCAGATCGATGATCCGCATCGGGAAATATTGGTCTCAGAACTGGGGTCGTAGCCTTTTGAATTGAATGGGCTATCAACATAGAGCTGCCCGAATCCGGTTTGCGGATCCATTTCATGGATGTGCGCTCGAACTCCAGGGAATAACTGCCCGTCAAAATGCGGTGGAGCTGATTGGGCTAAGCCGCGCTCCCGGTAGGCGATCAGGCTGTGTTCACTACTGCCGAAGTATTCGAGGCACTGTACTCTCGGTGCGACCCGGTACAGTTCTCGAACTGTGTCTTGGTTCAGAGCCTCACCTCCGCTGACCACCGTACGAAGGTTGGAGAGCAGTTCGGGTCCAAGAAGAGAAAGTAGTTTGGAGAGAATCGTAGGGACGGTCACGATTCTTGTGCAAATAGTCTTCTCGACCAACGTGCGCACGCCGGTTGGATCCCACTTGCCGGTAGCCAAGAATGTACCGCCGGTATGCAATGATTCGATCATTGCGTAGAGCCCCAGCCCATGGGATATCGGCCCAGGACAGAGGGTGGCTGCAATTGGTGTTGCACCCAAGATATCAGCGCCGCAATTCAGGGATTGCTCCCACGAGGCGAAAGTCCGGAGTACCGGTTTTGGATACGAAGAGCTACCGGAAGTGCAGATGACGAGCAGGCCGTGTGTATCGGAACTATCCGTGGCGGTTTCAACGGGTGTTTCGGCCAGTGGTGACTCGTGATTCCCGGATTGGGCAGAACGGCCAAGGTGTGAGAGCGAATTCCAGGAGGTCAGCGATAAATCGCAGCGAAGTCTGGACACCATTGACGTTGCCAGATTCGAGGGCCACGCAGGGTCGACGATCACCATGTTTTTCCCGCTGCGTACAATCCCGTAGAAGGCAATGGCCATCTCAATGGGATCGTTGGTATGCACTGCGATGCGATGACCAGATAATTCCGTTAATTGGTTGGCAAGGCAGTAGCTTCGTCGGTGTAGCTGCGCGTAAGTCAGCTGGTGATCTGGAGTCAGGACGGCAAGATGCTCCGGTCGTTCGTTGGCCCATCGTGCCAGCTCCTGCCACAGTTTCATTTTTCTACTTCATCAAGCCACGGTAGCTGTGATGCACGGTGAGCGCTACCAGAG
This sequence comes from Glutamicibacter arilaitensis Re117, assembly GCF_000197735.1. Lineage (NCBI taxonomy): Bacteria > Bacillati > Actinomycetota > Actinomycetes > Micrococcales > Micrococcaceae > Glutamicibacter > Glutamicibacter arilaitensis. The sequence continues at coordinate 2,130,553 of NC_014550.1, read as the reverse complement.
TGGTCACGACTGCTTTCAAGATGTCACCTGGCAGAAAACCCAAGGAACCAATCAGCGAAGTGCGCAGATCCAGGCCGGTCACAACTGCGGTCCAAGGGACTCCGAACAAGTAGATGACTGCGACGCCGCCAACGAGGACTGAGAACAGACCGGTGATGAAGCGTACGGTCTTATTTTCATTGCGCAGAACCCAGTACTTGAAGAGTGCTCCAATCACCAATGATCCGAAAATCCAACCAACCAGGTAACCTCCGGTTGGTCCAAACAGGATACCGAGTCCGCCGCGTCCGCCTGCCAGGAGTGGCAACCCAGCCAAAGACAGAATCACCACCACCGACGAGGCTAAGGCTCCGCGCCAAGGGCCCAACAGTGCTCCTGCCAGCATGACGCCCAAGGTCTGCAGGGTAATGGGTACAGGAATGATCCCTAAAGTGATGGGCGGGAGGAGCCCCATGGCCGCGATCATGGCCGCAAAGACAGCGACATAGACCGTATTTCGAGTTTGGGATGTTGAAGCAGTATTTATCGACATGGGTGATCCTTGGAATACGAGTGAAGGTGAAAGGTGATTGCGCAATTAGCGCTGGTAGGACGCTGAATCATAACCGCGGGCGTCTAGTGCTTCGGCGGTTTCGTCAGCGATCTTAAGAGAACGGATAACGAGGGGGACACTCACGGCCAGTGGATTATTGCCAAGTCCGCGCGCATGCTGCGCCTCGCGAACTTCGAGATAGACCTTTTTGAGTTCCGGGATGAAGCGAATCGTCATGGACAGTCCCAAGGCGATTTGTGCTGGATTTGCCCCGATGAAGCGCAACGGTGAAGCAACTTGTTGAAACAACTCCAACATGGCATCAAAGCTTGTTGTGAGGCTTACCGAATAAGCCAGAAGGCACATGGTCAACAGCCGCAGAACCGAAACGACGGCTTTAGTCCAATCTGTTTGCAGACCGAGGAGAATAAACACAACGCTCAGAATCATGGCAAGTGACAGTAACGGCATACGCAACTGCTTGAAATCAACTCTGGCCGTAAGAAGCAACACCACACTTAGGATGAAAATCGACAACAAGATCAGCCATGAGTTGATCAAATACAGGCCAATGCTCAGCACCAGCAAGGCACCGAATTTCCAGCCTGGTCTAATGCGTGCCAGATATGAACGATTCTTGGATGCGATCATGCGTGGCTCCACTGACGGTAATGAGCGATTGCTTCCATAGGGTGACCGTCGAATGCGATCGCCCCATCAGTCACTACCAGAACCCTGTCGAAATCTTCGAGAATCTCCAAATCATGGGTCACAACAATCGCACGTTGGGCGAGTTTGGCGACTTCCTCTTGGAAGGCCAGCCGATTGCGCAGATCCAACATCGTCGTCGGTTCATCGAAGACAATTGTTCGTGGTTGCATCGCCAATACGGAAGCAAGTGCAACCATCTGCTGTTCGCCGCCGGACAGGGTGTGGCTTTCGCGATCTGATAAGTGCGAGATGTTCAATTCCGCCAAGGTTTCCTGCACTCTTGTTTGGCGTTCGACTTTAGAGATCTGCAGATTCTTCAGTCCGAATGCGATGTCTTCGGAAACGAGCGGCATGATGATTTGATTGGCTGGATTTTGAAAGACAAAACCGACATCACGGCGGATCTGCTTCGCATGCTTGTGGGTGTTCAAGTTGCCCACGTGCACGGTACCGTGCGTCGGTAAAACAAGCCCGTTAATCAGCCGGGAGAGAGTGCTCTTTCCTGCTCCGTTTGCCCCGATGATACCGATGCGCTGCTCGCTTAGCGTAAGGCAAACATCTTTGAGAACATCACGATCTTCAAATTTGACGGTGACATTCTCAAAAAGAATTGGGGGTAGTTCCACGTATGCTCCAGCGCGAGGTCATAGCTTGAACGACTAACTCAGCGATGGAGTAGTGTCTCAGGCCTGCGTTATCGATGACCGGAAAGCCATCGATTACGAGCATACTTGATCACCGTTCAATTGTCTTGATCGGTGTTCAATTTTTTCTTATGCGACGAAGAATTGCTCATAGATCAGGCCCAAGGAAAGGAGGATCATGATGATTCCGGAGCAGAGGGTTACGATTCGCGCTGCCAGCGGTCGGGATCGAAGCAGGGCCTTGGCTGCCATGGCTACCGAGAAGTATACGAGGACGGATACCGCGAAATGAGTCAATCCGAGGGCGCCGGTCTGCAGGGACAAGGGGAGCTTCTGCGAGGAATCCAGGTACTGCGGAATGAGTGCTACATATAGCAACAATGCTTTGGGGTTTGTGCCACTCGTGAGCGATCCCTTGAAGAACTGCTTGCTCGGTGACTGATGGCGCACTTTTTCCAGTACCGCAATAGGGCTGCCGGTTTCATCGCGTGGGTGCGGGGGCGAATCGAGGTTTCCGGTAGCAGGATCGAACCTTGTAGACGTATCGGGTGCAAAGAATTTGGCTCGTTTGGCTGAACGTAGAGTAGAGATGCCGAGCCACAACAAGTAAATCGAACCAGCTGCAGTGAGCCACATCAGCAGGGTTGGTGAACTGGCCACTAAAGTTGCGATTCCGCACACGAGTAATGCCGTGTGGACCAGGTAGCCAGAAAGCAATCCCCAGACCGCGGGGCGGTAACTTGTTTTACCGAGTGCAGAGGAAATGATGTACGCCCAGTCGGCCCCGGGAGTGCAGGCCAAGGTTACCGACACCAAGAGGAATCCGGTGAACTGCGCGAGGTCCATTGCTACTCCTACCATCTATATTTCCGTACTGTCATAACAGTAGGGAAAAATGCACGAAATGTGGTTGCCGAATCTTTGGAAAGATTCTGTTTATCAACAATAAAATCCGCCAATATGCGGAATTAGCGCAAAATTCTTGTGATGTAGTCTGGAAGCATGGATGAATTAGATCGCTCTATCTTGGCTGAGCTGCAGAATGACGGGCGTATGAGTGCCACTGCAGTGGCTGCCAAAGTGGGGCTATCGGTCGCCCCCTGCCATCGGAGGATTAAGGATCTAGAGCGCAGGGGAGTGATTACCGGGTATCAAGCCGTAATTGACCCGGAGCAAGTTGGTTTGGGATTCGAAGCGCTCGTTTTCGTTACGCTCAAGGACCGGGCACAACTTAAGAATTTCGAGCTGGCTGTAGAACGTGAAGAACTGATTGTTGATGCGCAACGGCTCTTTGGCGAGCCAGACTTCTTGCTACGCGTCTTCGCAAAAGACCTGCCGCACTATCAGCGCGTCTATGACGAGGTGCTCGTGGATCTACCCGGAGTGGAAAAGCTCACGAGCACTATTGTCATGCGGAATATCAAAGAGCGGGCAACACTTCCCGTTTAGGCATCCTTGTACGCTGGCTTGCGAATGCGCGTCACCGCAGGCGTTAGCAACAATGAGATGACCAGGACAACAGCGCAAATCCACAGGGCTTGAGGCAACCTTATGGTGTCGACGACGAAACCGATAAAGGGAGGGCCCCCGAGCATTGCGCCGTAGCCAAATGCGCTGACGATGCTCACGGCCTTTGGTCCTAGGCGTTCACCGCGCGAAGCGGCGATGCTCATCCCCAATGGGAAGCCCAGAGAGCTGCCAAGGCCCCACGCGGTTGCGCCGAGACCGACAATATAAGGGTTCGTGCCGGTGATGAATAAGGCAACGCCGAGTAGGCCGACAGTGCCCATGAGCAAAAGGGTATTTCTCGTTCCGAAACGGTCCACCAGACGACCGCCGGCAAAGCGTCCCAGCGTCATGGCCCCGACGAATAGGGTGAACATGAGCGCCCCAATTTGGTGTTTGAACCCATGACCGTTAACAGAGGCCACAGCGATCCAGTCATTGGCCGCGCCTTCGGTGAAGCTCAGCCCGGCAACCATGAGGCCAAGCAAGAGCAAAAGACCTAGCCTCTTTGCTGACTTGGCGCGGTCGTACTGAACATTCCTCTTGGTGGGCGAGATGCTTTCATTTTCCCAGTGTGTTGGCCCTTGACGGGCAATGTATGCGAATGCAGCGATTAGGACTGCTACGAAAGCGAAATGCCAAATCGAGGGGATCTTCAAAGCGATGGTGGCCGTGGCCATGCCAGCACCAATGAGCGTGCCCAAACTAAAGAAACCGTGAAGCGAAGGCATGATGCTACGTCCAGCACGACGTTCCACCTGTGCGCCGCTGACATTCATCATGATGTCTAGACAGCCGAAAACAAGCCCATAAAAGAACAGGGTTATGTATGCGAGAGTGGCGTCTTCGGTAACCGAAATCGCGATGCCAAGGATGACCAGGCAGGCTGCTAATCCCAGTGGCAGGCAACAGAGCAATCGACCCGTCGGAACGAATTTGCTTACCGTCGGGATGAGCGCAATGCCCAGCAAGATGCCAATGGTGCTGCAGATCAGGAATGACCCGAGGTTCAAACCGGAGAAATCAAAAACAGCGTCGATGATGGAAAGGCGGCCGGCCCAAGTTGCAAAAGATAATCCTGCAAGGAGGAATATTAGATTGATACTGGTGCGTTCCGTAACTCTCTGTCGCGTGAGGTGAGCGACCGGTTGGGCCATCAGACACTGTTCCTTTCTATTTCTATAATGCCTAGAGTTTATCGCAAATTACGACGATAAGTTACTGTCCAGTTGGCATTTCCGATTATTATGCGGCGTTGCACTGCTGGTGAACATGGCATTCACAGGTTCGAAAGCCGCTCTCAGGAAAACAACTACGACAGAGGGTAATATCCGACACGATTCAGCCCAATTCAAATGGCAATTTGGGGATAGTCGCCTTCCGATCTGGCAAGTAGGCTCAAGATGAATACCCGTTAAATACTTGCGTGCAGAGGTGGAGGCAGGCCGATGAATTGCGAACAAGGTGGCGTGGTCATAATTGGCGCCGGACTGGCTGGTCTGGTTGCGGCCTCAGAAGCTTTAGATGCTGGATTGAAAATCCGAATTCTCGATCAGGAAAATGACGCAAATCTCGGAGGCCAGGCGTACTGGTCGTTCGGTGGACTCTTTTTGGTCGATACCCCTGAACAGCGCCGTTTGGGAGTTCATGATTCCTTTGACCTTGCGTGGTCTGATTGGCAGCATAGCGCACAGTTTGACCGATTAGCCGACGAAGATCTGTGGGCGCACCGTTGGGCTAAGGCATATGTCGAATTTGCCGCCACTGAAAAGCGATCCTGGATCAAGCAAAAAGGCATTGACCTGACACCGGTGGTGGGTTGGGCTGAGCGAGGAGACGGCCGCGCAGAGGGGCATGGCAACTCTGTGCCGAGATTCCATATCGCGTGGGGAACTGGCACCGGGGTCTCCGAACCATTCGCCAACAAGGTGCGTGAAGGCATGCGGACCGGGAAAGTGCAGGTGCTCAATCGGCACCGTGTTACCGGACTGGTGGTGGAAGGCGGTTCCGTTACCGGAGTTCGAGGAGAAATCTTGTCTCTCGACAACGCTCTTCGAGGGTGGAAATCGACACGAAACGTCGAATCCGAATTCGAATTTTCAGCTGAAGCGGTTGTGATTGCAACAGGCGGAATTGGTGGGAACCATGACTTGGTTCGCAGATTCTGGCCATCCCGGCTCGGCTCAGCGCCCGGGCATATGATTACCGGCGTTCCGGAGTATGTAGATGGCAGCGGCATTGAACTGTCAGAAGCGGCAGGTGCCCGTTTAGTTAATCGGGACAGGATGTGGCACTACACCGAGGGAATTCAGAACTGGAATTCCATTTGGCCAAATCATGGGATAAGAATTCTTCCCGGTCCTAGTTCCATGTGGTTTGATGCAGAAGGAAACCGGCTTGGTGCCGCCTGCCTGCCAGGAGATGACACGCTAGGCACGTTGAAATACCTTCGAACTGATCCAGTTGCCAAGAAATACGACTATTCATGGTTTGTCCTGAACCAAAGAATTTTGGAAAAAGAGTTTGCTCTCTCGGGATCCGAGCAAAATCCTGATCTGACTAATCGAGATAAGGCCGGAGTGATCAAAGACAGAGTCTTTGGAACAGGCGCTCCAGGGCCGGTTAATGACTTCTTGAATCGAGGCGCAGACTTTGTAGCAGCGACCACCGTAGAAGAACTGGCCAGCAAGATGAATGCAATTGCGCCAGAAACAGTGGTTGATGCAAGTAAGCTGCACCAACAGTTGCTCGTACGGGATTCGCAAATAGATAACGCATTCAGCAAAGATCAGCAAATTCAATCGATACGCAACGCCCGAAAGTACATCGGTGACCGTCTGACACGTGTGGTCGCCCCGCATAAAATCCTCGACCCTGCAGCGGGGCCGCTAGTAGCTGTAAAGCTGCATATTTTGACGCGAAAGTCATTAGGCGGTCTGCAGACAGACCTTTCTGGGCGTGTTCTCCAACAAGATGGAAGGGTCTTTGAAGGACTCTATGCAGCTGGTGAAGCATCAGGATTTGGCGGAGGTGGGATTCATGGATACAACGCCCTTGAAGGAACGTTCTTGGGCGGGTGCCTATTTAGCGGTAGACAGGTCGGGCGAGCTGTCGTGGACGCTGTGCGATAGCGCCAAGCTAGGAACAAAACTAAAACCGTGGTGATATTTGCGGTCTTGGAAGCAGTTGTGGTGCTGAATTTGGCCAAAAAAAGAACCGATGTTCACTTGTTTATCCAAGTGAACAGCGGTTCTTGTGCTTGTACCCCCGGCCGGATTCGAACCGGCGACCTAGAGATTAGAAGGCTCTTGCTCTATCCAGCTGAGCTACGGAGGCATAACCGAAAATATTCTAGCCCATGGATCACTCAAAATACGACTTGAGGCCGATAGGCTCTAGCCCAGATTTTTCATGAGGTCTCTGACGGTCATCGAAATCCACTACCCAGGATTCGCGGTGGCCGCTTCTGATTCCGCCCACGCCAAAGAGCGCCGAAACACCAGCGCTGGGTGCCAGGCTCCACCGACCTGGACTGAAATGATCTTTCAATACCAAAGAAACAACAGGACAACCGCCAATTCAAGCAGCCAGCTCACCGCGCCGCCACCGCTGGAAGAACACACCAATACCTTCCTGCAACTGGCAAAGCAACTGCGCTTCTGGTGCTCTCACCGGGATCAACAGCCGGCGCTGCCGGCCACCAGAGACGATTTTCCCAGCCATCGAAAACAGCCGGTACCGCCACCGCTTCAAATCCCACACCGAAGCTTCATGACCACCAGGCAGCACCGCCAACTGCAGCCATGCGACCAAGTTCAAGGCGAACATTGCCAGGTCAGCCCACGCCTGGTTCGCAGCAAAAGACCAATACGGCAGCTTGCCCAACCCCGTGCTCTTGAGCGTTTTAATCCTGTTCTCGCACCGGCCACGGGCACGATGCCGAGCATCAAGGAACGCCACGTTGAACCGCGGAGCATTCGTGAGAAACGCGGTCACCCGATTGCCATCCGTATCGAACAAGTTCGCTTTCGCCCCGGGATGCAACGGCTCAGCACGCAGGTAAATCCGAGTTCCAGGCGGGTATTGCCTCAACTCCAAGACCTTCGTTGCATCAATCACCCACGCATCATCACGCTGATCTCCGTTAGCGTCCAGGGCTGGTTCCCAGTACTTCTTCTCATCGATCCAGCGGATGAAGCGTTCCTTGAGCACCGGCAGCGAATACGACGTGGAGAACTGGAGCCCCAACGAATCCAGGTGGTGCAAGAACTCCCTGGACGACCCAGCACTGTCGGTACGGACCAGGATCTTCTCACCGTGCAGGTTCCCGTGCTCGTCATAGAAATCGTCAGGCAGCTGGGCCAGCGCTTGGGTGAGTACCTCGATATGGGATTTTGCGGAGTTCGCGCCCCTGTTTCCCGGGCGCAGGTGCACGGCGAGGACTTCACCGGTGCCGTTGGCTTTGCCGTAGTCGGCCATGGCGATCATCGGTGAAAAACCGTACCCACCTTTATACGTCCCAGCGCTGGATTCTTTCTCGGAATGGACATGAACCAACGAGGCATCGAGGTCGATAATCAGCGGATTGGCTGCCGTAGCCAGCCGGGCTGGATTCCGCGGCCCGGCCGCATTCCAGACTTTGGAGCGCAGGCTGCGGGTCATGGTGGCGAACCCGTAGGAGAAAGCTTCTGGCTGTTCTTTGATCCGGCCCATGAACCGGCTGACCGTGGCATCCGACGCTACGGAGCCAAAGAGATCTGGTGCGGCTCGTAGCTGGTCAATATCTGTGGCTTGCTCGCCGCCGGCTGCCAAGGACAGAGTCAGGGCGCCGAGGATCTTGCCTGGCCGGTGCGTTGCGGTGGCGGGCACGAATTGGCTGAACCTGTCTTCGCAGAGCCTGCGGAAGTCCAAGGCGTTCAGGAAGCTGGTCAGGACAGACAACCCTGCATGGGAGACCAGGGACTGGCCGGTGAGTTGGGTCGGGATGGCAGGGAAAACGTGGGTAGAATGGTTCACAGAAAAGGTGATCCTTTGAACGGGTATTTTGGAAGCTTAGACACTCCCATTTTCCCAGTTCAGGTCACCTTTTCATCTTTTAAGTCAGTTAATGACTACCGGCCTTCATGAAATACCCGGGCTAGAAATGTACGGATGTCATCGTCTGAGTAGGGGTAGTTAAGTTGCCGAAGTTTAGAATCGGTGGCGTATGGAGCATCGTATGGTTCTGTGTCCTGAGCGTGAGCCTGGCGTGGGCCGTCGCAGCGCCGCTATGGCTAGGCAACGGGATATATGACACGAAACTTCCCGTCATCGCCTCGTTCATGATGTTTACCCCGACTGTCGCCGTGCTGGTGATCGCATTAGCAGAGCGGCGCATCAGGAGTTTCTCCTCTGACGTCGGGCTCTGGCCCATCAATCGTCCTGGAAAATTTGTAGTCGCAATTGTCCTGTCTTATGTCATTCCGCTCGGACTGATCCTTCAGGCACCATTCATTGGTACGTGGCTGGGAGTCTTTCCGGGCGATCTGGAGAACTACACGATCTTGCATATCCTCGCTGGAGAAGCAGGGCCGTTCCAGTACCTCCTGGGACAGGCCGGACTGATAGCTGTCGCGAGTCTCATGAATTCCGTGCTTGCCCTAGGGGAAGAAATTGGATGGCGAGGATGGCTTTGGAGCCGGTTGCAAGCGTACGGCCAGCTCATCTCAATCGTGATCTCCGGGGGGATCTGGGGAATTTGGCACGCGCCGCTGATTCTCCTTGGATATAACTATCCCTTTGCCACTGGGCCTTGGGGAGTAATGGCCATGTGCGGCATGTGCATCGTGTTTGGTGCCTTCCTTGGCTGGTTGCGAAATTTCAGCGACTCAGTGTGGCCAGCAGCGCTGGCGCATGGAGTATTCAACGCCAGCGTCGGACTCGTCTCTTTATTCATAGTGATGGGAGCTCCCTTGGACACTACGCAAGCATCTATCCTGGGTTGGTCTGGCTGGTTGCTCCCGACCTTGGTCATAGCCGTCATGCTCTTATGCGGCGCCTACAACCTAAAGAGGACAACAAATTTATCCACAATACGTTGATTCTGCCGAAGAACAATCCACCGGACGGTCCAAGATCAGATTCCATGACGGGAAAGGTTTCTGTCATTTGGATCATAAGGAGATGGACCCATGAGCGATCTTGTGACAATTCGCGGCATTGTTGGCACGGAGCCGCAGCTCAGCATTACGCCTAAGGGTGTGGCTATATTGAAGTTCCGCGTTGCTACCCATGAACGGAAACGCGACCTCGAAACGGGTCAATGGGCTGACGGGCCAACCAACTGGTACGCGGTCTCGGCCTTTCGCGCACTGGGGGAGAACTCGATGGAGTCTCTGGCTCAGGGAGACCACGTAATGATTTTCGGCAAGTTGCAGATCCGGGAGTTTGAACGGGCCGATGGCTCTCGCGGAAATAGTGCAGATATCGAAGCATTTTCGATTGGACATGACATGCGGTTCGGAACGTCCTCGTTCAACCGGATACGCGTTGATGCCAGCGAATCTGACCACGTGCAGCAGCCGTCACGCTTATCCGGCACCGAAGCGAGCTGGCAAAGCGACGAAGGAGAAGCGGCCTAAATCGCGTGGTTTTGGTGGTGTTCGATGGATTCTTGTGAGTCCGGGCACCACCAACCCAAAATAGTGGTGTGTGGATTCGGAAATGACCACCGTAACCGACTAGCCTTAAGAGCATGGCGGAATTCATTTACACGATGACCAAGGCTCGCAAGGCCGTTGGTGACAAAGTCATCCTTGACAACGTCAGCATGTCGTTCTTCCCTGGTGCCAAAATTGGTGTCGTGGGTCCTAACGGTGCTGGTAAGTCAACGATCCTGAAGATCATGGCGGGGCTCGATACCCCGTCCAATGGTGAGGCACGTCTTTCACCAGGCTACTCGGTAGGCATCCTGCTGCAGGAACCACCACTGAATGAAGAAAAGACCGTTCTGGGCAACGTCCAGGAAGGTGTCGGCGAGATCTACGAAAAGATCACCCGCTTCAACGAAATCTCTGAAGAGATGGCACAGGAAGGCGCCGACTTCGACGCCCTTCTAGAAGAGATGGGCAAGCTGCAGGAAGCTATCGACGCTGCCGACGCGTGGGACATCGACAACCAGCTCGAACAGGCAATGGACGCTTTGCGTTGCCCACCGGGCGACGAGATGGTCACCCATCTCTCCGGTGGTGAACGTCGCCGTGTGGCACTGTGCAAGCTTCTCCTGCAGAAGCCAGACCTGTTGCTGCTCGATGAGCCTACTAACCACTTGGATGCTGAATCCGTACTGTGGCTGGAACAGCACCTGGCTTCTTACCCAGGCGCCGTATTGGCCGTAACCCACGACCGCTACTTCCTTGACCACGTCGCCGAATGGATCTGTGAAGTTGACCGCGGTCGCCTGCACCCATACGAGGGCAACTATTCCACTTACCTGGAGAAGAAGCGCGAACGTATGGAAGTACAGGGCAAGAAAGATCAGAAGCTTGCTAAACGCCTGGCAGAAGAACTCGAATGGGTTCGTTCGAATGCCAAGGGTCGTCAGACCAAGTCGAAGGCTCGTCTTGCGCGATACGAAGAAATGGCTGCGGAAGCTGAGCGCACCCGTAAACTCGACTTCGAAGAAATCCAGATTCCACCAGGCCCGCGTCTGGGCCAGCTGGTCATCGAAGCAGATAATTTGAAGAAGGGCTTCGGCGACCGTGTGTTGATCGATGGATTATCCTTCTCCTTGCCCCGTAACGGCATTGTTGGTGTGATCGGACCTAACGGTGTCGGTAAGTCAACCTTGTTCAAGACCATTGTTGGCCTTGAAGAACTTGATGGTGGCACCCTGAAGATCGGTGACACGGTCAAAATTTCCTACGTTGACCAGAACCGCGAAAACATCGATCCTGAAAAGTCGTTGTGGGAAGTCGTCTCTGACGGCCTCGATTACATCAACGTCGGCCAGGTTGAGATGCCTTCGCGTGCGTACGTCTCAGCTTTCGGTTTCAAGGGTCCAGACCAGCAGAAAAAGGCGGGTGTGCTTTCCGGTGGTGAGCGCAACCGCTTAAACCTTGCGCTGACCCTGAAGCAGGGTGGCAACCTGTTGCTGCTCGATGAGCCTACTAACGACTTGGACGTTGAGACTCTTTCTTCGCTGGAAAATGCATTGCTTGAGTTCCCAGGTTGCGCAGTCGTGGTCTCCCACGACCGTTGGTTCCTCGACCGAGTTGCGACTCACATCTTGTCTTACGAGGGCACTGAAGAGAACCCATCGAACTGGTACTGGTTCGAGGGTAACTTCGACTCTTACGAGAGCAACAAGGTTGAACGACTGGGCGCCGATGCTGCTAAGCCGCACCGCGTTACCCACCGTCGCCTGACCCGAGACTAAGCTAGGGTATAAAAAATGGCCGCCACATTTGTGGCGGCCATTTTTTATGCTCGGAAGTACTGCGCCATCTAGCGCATTGACGACTCTGCTCGCAAACCGGACAGATTCAGGTACTCGCGATCCTGATAGAGGAGGTGCTGCTTGTGCTCCTGACCGTGGAGCACTTCATGAACTTCGGCTGCAATCAATCTGGACCCACCAACGCTGATTGAAGAATGGATGCTTGCGCGAAAAGCTACTGGTGAATCTATAAAGTATGGTTCGCCGGTCGGCAAGACACGGAAATTCTGATCACTGCTGAAGCGTGGGGCACCGGGACGAGCGAAATTGTTTGCCAGAATTTGCTGGTCTTCGCCAAGCATGTGGATCACGAAACTCTGTGCGGCAAGTACAGCACCGGCGGCGCCTGATTCCTTAGCCAGCGAGAAGGACACTGCTACTGGACCGATGGATAGCGAAGCGAGTGAGGAAATCGTTAAACCGTAGAATTCCCCATCGACTGCGGCGGTGATCAACGCTACGCCAGCTGGATGATGGCGGAAGGCTGTACGGAAGTCAACTGATAATTCGCTCACTGAGTAGCTCCTCTGTCTGAAGTTGGGCTGCAAACTTCAGTAACTGATGCAAGAACCCTAGCTCTTGCCAACAACTTTGATTACTTCCACCCTAGAACCTCAAGTAAACTTGAGGTCAAGAAAGGGGGTAGTGATGCTTCGCACAACAGGACTTCGCGATGGTGGACAGGAATATCCTGGTCAAGAACTTCTAAGCATTGGCCAGGTTAGTGAACGCACGGGTGTGGCCAGATCCGCGCTTCATTACTACGAAGAAATCGGACTAATAGCTTCAACGCGGACGGCAGGAAACCAGAGACGATATGCGCGCCACTTACTCCGTCGCATCTCCTTGATCGCTGTCGGCAGTAAATTAGGTATCCCGCTCAGTGACATCAAGCGTGCATTGGCCCCGGTCCCAATGGAAAAAGTGCCGACTGAAACAGACTGGCTGCGCGCAACAGAGGGATGGAAAAATGTCCTCGAAGCCCGGCGTCGTGCCATCGAGGAACTAGAAGATCGGCTTATGGGGTGCATCGGTTGTGGATGCTTGTCGATGCAGGCCTGCAGTCTTCTGAATCCAGAAGACCAATTGGCACGTGAGGGGGCTGGGGCCCGGCGATTGGAAACACCAGGAGCAGACGAGGAGGAAGCCAAATAGACGGTGCGAGCCGTATGCTCTCACCAGGGTATTCCGGCGAATCTTGATGGCCCTTCCGACGCTGTCTTGGGCTTTTATTGTGCGCGGGACAATAGCTAGACTGCAATCATGAAGATTGCTCAAATGTTTCGTTTCCCCATCAAAGGGCTACCGGGAGAAGTCGTTACTTCGGTGGACATCAGCAAGGGAAAGGGGCTTGAAGGCGACCGTCGTGTGGCTTTCGGCAACGGAACTACTGAGCTTGGCAATGGTGAATGGGAGAGTTGCCTCAACTTCACGATCCTTAAAAACAACAAGAGCCTTCAGAAATGGGAAGTTCATTCCAAACCTCCGCTAATCACCATGACTGCTCCGGCCACTAATTGTGCGCAACCTTTGACCTTTGACGTCGGCAATCAGCGTGATCTGGACGAGGCTGGCGCCTACCTATCCAGATTCTTGCCGCCACAGGGGCCGAATCCTCGAAAATTAGTTTCTGCGCCGCAGGGAATGTTTGACTCCCGTCTGTCCGGAGTTTCGATCATCAACCCCAATACAGTTGCAGAACTTTCGCGTGTTTCGGGGGCTGATATGGATCCCCGGCGGTTCCGAGGCAACCTTCTAGTCGAGGGTCTGCCAGCATTCGCAGAATATGGGCTGATCGGAAAGGTCCTTCGCATAGGAAAAGCCCGAATTGCGATCACAAAGTCGATTGCACGTTGCTCGGCAACATCGGTAAATCCGCACACCACTGAAGTAGACACCAACGGACCCCGACTGTTGGCGACACACTTTGGCCACATCCACTGCGGCATTTACGGAACCGTCCTGGAGTCAGGCAAATTGGAGACTGGCGCGTCAATTGAAATAGTCGGCGAAGCCACCGATGCCGAAGACCTTGTTCCGGTGAAACTTTCGCCACGATTCATGACCGTAGTGCGGAAAGAAAACTATGACACGGGCGTAGCGGAACTTTTGCTGCAGGATCCTTTCAAATGGATGCAAAAGGAGTATGAACCGGGCATGCACTTGAGGATTCATTTGCCAGACCCACTGTGGCGGAACTATACGATTACGTCGGTTGACGACCAGGGCGCTAGGATCGCGGTTCGTATTCAGGGTGATGCCTCCCAGAAGATTTCCCAGCTGAATGAAGGGGACCAGGTCCTAGCTTCAGGGCCTTACGGGGTGCTTACCTCGGCCAAGGTGCTTGGTTCCCGTACTGCCATAGTCAGCGCTGGAATTGGCATCACCACGACATTGGGCGTGCTGGGTGATGCAACAGCTGCAAGATCGAGCCAGCGGCTACGTATCATCCACGTAGAGCGTGGACGTGCCAGCACGCTGTACTCCCGGCTGGAGCAAGTGGTCGATAAATTATCGACAGCGTCCATCAGCATGAAACGGGTTGATACCACTTCGGTGCGTCCAGATGCTGTCGAGATAGCCAGAGAGCTTGGGGACAGTCAAAGCGTGGTGGTGTGCGGTCCGGTCGAATTCACCAAAATGGTGTTTGAGGCGTGCGAACGAGCAGGAATTCCCACTTCGATGATTCACAGTGAAATTTTTGCTTCTCCCACCACGAGCCTAGAGCGACTATTTGAAAATTATCCGCCAGCTGAAGTTTCCTGCAGAGACAGCAACAAGAAATTTACGTGGAGTGCCAACGCAGGAGTGCTTCTGGGTGCACTAGAAGAGCACGGGCTAGAACCAGCTAGCCTTTGCCGGGCGGGGTCCTGTGGCGAATGCGCGGTGAAATTACTGGCAGGAAAAGTTTCCTATCCTTTGGAGCCAAGCGCCCGCATGGAACCCGGAGATGTCCTGACCTGCATGGCGGTACCTGCAGGCGATGTCGAACTGGGCATGTAAACCATACGGACGCTTGCGCTTCAATAAGCAGCCTTAGGATACTTCGCTGAACTCAGGAAGTCGGATCATGCCTTCTTGGGCAACCGTAGCGACGAGCTCTCCTGCCTGGTTGTAGAACTTGCCAGTACCCAAACCGCGTGCTGAAGAAGCCGAGGGAGAATGCAGCACATAAAGTAGCCATTCGTCGACTCGGAAATCTCGATGCCACCACATCGCGTGATCAAGGCTGGCAATGCTCAGCCCTCGATGGATCCATGGCACACCGTGAGCTCGCAGGACAGGCTCCAGCAGCAAGTAATCGCTGGCATAGGCCAGGGCTGCACGATGCAATGCAGGGTCGTCTGGCATTGAGGAAGTCGTGCGCAGCCAGACTGCGCTATCGGCGGCATTGGGCGAATCGCTTGGAAGATAAATCGGCTCAGAGATGTGCCGAACATCGAAGGGGCGTTCAAAAGCCCATTCCTTGGCTACTGGATGGTCGAAATGCCCCACCAGATCGGCAGTAGTTGGAAGAGATTCCGGTGCAGGGACATCGATCGGCATAGGATCGTGATGTTCAAGGCCAGCTGCCGGTTCCTGGAATGAGGTGATCATTGACAAGATTGGCTCGCCGTTTTGGTAGGCATGGACCCGGCGGGCCGAGAATGAGCGGCCATCGCGTAATCGTTGAACGCCGAAGGTAATGTTCTGCGAAGGGTCTCCCGGGCGCAGGAAATATCCGTGCAAGGAATGAATCGCGCGCGACGGCTCAACCGTACGTGTAGCGGCCATGATCGACTGGGCCAGAACTTGCCCGCCGAAAACGCGAGGCCGAGTTTGGGCAGGGGTATGACCGATGAAGATATCCTCATCCGTGCGGGCCTGGTCTTCTCCATCCAGATTCAACAGGTCCAGCAGGATCTGCGTTGTGCCTAAGTCTTCGGTCACGGTAGGAGCTCCTTGGAATGCATTAGTGAAATCAGGATCAGAATCAATGTTACTAGAGGGTAATAAGAACTAGTTTTGATTCCGACTCATAGGAAAACTATACGATTATTAAGTCGACATCACGCCATGAGCAAACTCGCCACGCGTCGTGCTCGCGACATGAGACGATTAATGCATGGCTAGTGATGCAGTAATTTTTGACGACAATAATTCAGTAAGCGATTTAGCGAACTTTATTAGCCGCGCGAAAACAATTGAAGATGACGCGGCCCTTTTCGTCGCACGAAATACGGCCTTGGCAGTATACGTACCCGTGTTGGTCCCTGCCGATCTGGGACAAGGTGGATACACCATCCTTGGGATGCGAGTGCATCGCTTGGCTAAGCCTGCAGAAATTAATGCGAGCTATTCGCTGGCATCCATCCAAGATCGACTTGCGCGCCTGGGGGAGTCCTCGGTCGACTTTGCCCTCCCGCCGGTTGAAGAGAATCCTAAATGGGCCGGCATCTCCGTCCCGCTTTCGGGCTGGGAAGATGCGGGAACGGTAGAGAGTGATCTCTTATCATCCGCTGCGCAACGCGGAATCGATGCCGTTGCGCAAGCCTTGCCAGAAAACCCCGGCTTGCCGGTGCTTGTACAGGTACGCCAACAAATCTGGGCAGCCGATGTGCCAGATCTGGAAATTGAAGTCCCTATGGGCGCTGCGTTTGCGATGCATGCCTTGGGTTTCTTGATGACTGGCGGCCAATGTCGAGTGCTTCGCAATGGAAGCTGGACTCGACTGAGCAACGAACGAGGACATGTCCTGGTTCGCAAGGCTTCCTTGCTTGGCTAAAGCGCAATAGAAAAATGGACTAGAACCCATGTGTCGGGGTTCTAGTCCATCACTATTTAAAGTAGATTCTGATGTCCATCAGGAGTGTTCTGCAGCGAGTGGGCTGCGCGTTCAAAATAGTCGCGCAGGGTTTCAGCCTGCAGCATCGGCAACTCCAGCTGCTCGATGGCCTTATTCATGTGGCCCAGCCAAACATCTCTGTAGTGGCTGTTTACCGGGTAGTTGGCATGGCGCATGCGCAGGCGCGGGTGGCCTCGGTGCTCGGAGAACGTCGTTGGTCCGCCCCAGTACTGTTCTAGGAACAGTTGGAGACGAACTTGTGCAGCATGAAGTTCCTGCTCTGGATACATGCGGCGGAAGTCTTCATCTTCAGCCACCGAAGCATAGAAGTTCTTGGTGAGCTGAGCGAAGATCTTACGTCCTCCCACCTCAGCGTAGAAGGTGCCTGGGTAGTCTGCAGCATCTATTGGTGCCTCAGCGGCATCTAAGAACTCTTGGCTAGAGCGCCCTAAAACCAAAGGGTTGCTGAAAGGGTCCTTCTTCGGGTCGTGCGCAGTTGGCTGGCTTTCAGTCATTCGTGAAGTTCCTCAAGAGACGGTAGGAGTTACCGGCTCATGGAGAACCGGAAAATTGACGGAGCGGGCGATGAAACAAACCCTGTTGGCCTGCGCATGCAGAGAATCTGCCAGCTCACGTTGGGATTCATCAGCTAGATAGATCGTGGGTCGCAATATGACCTGGGTGAACTCGCCGCTGTTATCGCGGTTCAAACGCAGGGTTCCCATGGCTTCATCTGTGTAACCGGTGATATTCACGCCGTGGGTAACTGCCACATGCAAGTAAGAGAGCATGTGGCACTGGCTCAACGCTGCTAAGAGCAGCTGCTCCGGATTCCACCGGTCGCGGTCCCCATGGAAGGTTGGATCCGCGGTGCCCGGTAAGTCTGGCAACCCCGATGCTCGCAATACATGGTCCCTGCCGTAGCTGCGGTAGCTTTCGGTTCCAGTCCCACGATTGCCGGTCCATTCGAGGTCCACCCGATATTCATGTTGCGAGAGGTCCATGGGTCTATTGTCCCACTTTTAAACAGAAGCTGTTTTCTCTCAGGACATCGGTAACAGTTCTGCCTCAGGACATCGGTAACACTTCAACATTTAAAGTGGTGACACTTCTCCCCGGGATTTAACGCCCCGAAGGACACAGCCCGCCTACCGGCCTCTCGGCCAGCACGCGGGCTGATGAACTGGAAAGTGTGAAAAATGATCCAGTCAACTCGACAATACGCTTAGCCATCGCCCGATGGCCACAAGACGCTCCCAGAGGCGCGGTCACCGCCTTCTGCACGGAACACGAAATTAGCCGCAAGACTTTCTACCAAATCCGCAAACGAGCCCAAACCGAAGGCCAAGCAGCAGCCCTGGAACCCCGCTCCCGACGGCCGAAAAAAGCGCCTACCGCAACAAGCGAAGCCGTCAAGGACCAAGCGGTCGCAATGCGCAAGGCATTGCAAGCCTCGGGCTGGGATCACGGACCGATCAGCGTGCACGATCACATGAAGAAGCTGGGCATGCCCACGGTATCGATCTCGGCACTGGCCCGGATCTTCTCCGAACGAGGCCTGGTTACCCCAGCCCCGCAGAAGCGTCCGCGTTCCTCCTACCGGTCCTTCCGCTATCCGATGCCCAATTCCTGCTGGCAGCTGGACGCCACCGAATACGTGCTGGAAGGAGGACGCAAATGCGTGATCTTCCAGCTGATCGATGACCATTCCCGGCTGGCGGTCGCTTCATTGGCCGCCAAGACCGAGAACGGCCAAGATGCAGTGAAGGTCTTCCGCAAAGGCATCGAATCGTGCGGCGTGCCGCAAAGACTGCTCACCGATAATGGTGATGCGCTGAACCCCATCCGCCGTGGCGTGCTGAGCGAGCTGGTCGCTTACGCCAACGGTCTGGGCATCGCGACGATCACTGGCAAACCCCACAAGCCCACCACCCAGGGCAAGAACGAACGGCTTCATTCAACCTTGTTCAAATGGCTGAAAAAGCAGCCGTTCGCCACCGATCTAGCACAGTTGCAGGCGCAGCTGGATGTCTTCGACCATGCCTATAACACCCAACGCGGGCACCAGTCCCTGGAAGATCGGATGACTCCGCAAGAAGCGTGGGATGCAACGCCCGCAGCTGAGCCGCTGGAGCTTGGGCAATGGAAGGAACTGAGCACGAAACCAGGACCGAGCCAGGCTCAAGTAGCTCTTGGCGTCCAAGCCGGAAGTGAGCGCGTGGCCCGGCAGCTGGCTGCTGCACGAACCCCTCCAGAGCCGGCTAAGCTCAGCGCCACGCTGCGTTCTGAACTCATGGGCGAGAGCGGAAGCCACGTGCTGCGAGCCAATAAGAACCGCTGCCTGCGGGTTGCCGGGGTTGAAATTTATCTGGGCAAGCTACTGCGCTCCACAGTGGTAAATGTGGTTTGGGACCCGACAGACTTGATGGTGCTGAGCATGGAGGGTGAACTGGTCGCGAAATTCGATTACCCGTTCCCGCAGGGCGTGAAGTATTTGAGTTTGAAGCATGCCACGGAGAAGTTCCAAAACATGCCTGACCCGGTCTGATCTGTTACCGATGTCCTGAGACACCGAGTGTTACCGATGTCCTGGGACAGAAGTGTCACCGGTGTCTTGAGACATCACACTTTTAAACAGAAGCTGGTGGTGTCTTCCGCATTGAGCGGAAGGCACCACCAACTGCATGAGCAGATATTGCTAGCGCTTAGGCATCAGCCTGGCGCGCGGCCAAAGCTCGGACCACGTCTGCACGTGATTCGACTAGCAGACGGCGCATTGCTGCGTGCTTGGAACCCAAGGATTCCAAGAAAGCGTCGGTCTGCTCCAGAGTTATCTGCGAGACGTTGGAGCTCGGGTAGAAGCCCAAGACGATCTGCTTGGCCATTTCATGGGAGAACGACTCCCAGGCGTTGATCAGCAGGCCGAAGTACTTCTCGGTGTAACCGGAGATCAGCTCGTTATGGTGCACGTTATTGAAACCCGAGATGACAGCGCTCTGCTGGTCATTGGACAAGGTAGCCGAGGTAGCTGCGGCAAACGCTTCTTCCTTAGCCTCTGCCGTTGGGCGCGATGCACGCGCGGTGTACCAGGAGGCCTTGCCGTTGGCCGTGTCATCGTTGGCCAGCACCGAGTCGAGCGTGGCTTCGCTCATTCGGCCACCTGCGCTCAACGCAATCGTGAAGGACCAGCGCAAATCGGTGTCTACGGTGAGGCCATCCAGGGCCACCGAGCCATCAAACAGGCTCTGGACCTGGTCCAGCTGCTCGGCAGTGCGCGAGCGGTGCGCGAATGCCTTGACGAATTGCAACTGTGCATCCGAGCCGGCCTCAGCTTCGACAGCCAACTTCCACAGGCTGGCAGCGGCCTGCACCGAAAGCTCTTCACTGTGCTCTGCTGCAACATATAGATCCAGCGAGGTGTTCAGCTGACGCAACAGCACCATGATTACGGTGGAGTCCACTTCGTGCCCAATATTGTTCAGGAGCAACTGGACATAGGTGCTCGCTGGCGCTTCTGCGTCACGAACCGAATCCCATGCAGCTGACCAAACCAGCGTGCGTGGCAGCGAATCTTCGAAGTCTTTCAGATGCTCAGTGGCAGTAGCCAGGGAAACTTCATCCAAACGGATCTTCGCGTAGGTCAGGTCGTCATCGTTGAGCAAAACTAGATCCGGGCGCGCCTGGCCGGTCAGTGCGGGGACCTCGGTGAGTTCACCATCGATATCTAGTTCTTCGCGGTGCACACGCTTCAGGACGCCGGCATCATCGAGCGAGTAGAAGCCAACGGCCAGGCGGTGCTGACGCAACGTAGGGTATTCGGAGATAGCCGACTGGCGAATCGCGAACGAAGTGATGACACCGTCATCATCGGTGGCCATCTCCGCCTTGAGCGTATTTACCCCAGCGGTTTCCAACCATGCAGCGCCCCAGCCACTCAAATCGCGGCCGCTGGCTGCTTCCAATTCCCTGAGGAGATCTGGCAGCTCCGTGTTCGACCAGGCATGCTTGGCGAAGTATTCACGTACTCCCGCCATGAATTCTTCCTGGCCGACGAAAGCTACCAGCTGGCGCAGCACGCTGGCGCCCTTGGCGTAGGTGATGCCATCGAAGTTGACTTCAACATCTTCAAGATCGTTGATTTCAGCGACAATTGGGTGGGTGGATGGCAGCTGGTCCTGGCGGTAGGCCCAGTTCTTCTCCAATGTGTTGAAGGTTGTCCATGCGCTGGTGAACTCGGTGTTCTGTGCTGCAGCTAGCGTGGACATGAATTCAGCGAAGGATTCATTGAGCCACAGATCATTCCACCACTTCATGGTGACGAGGTCGCCGAACCACATGTGTGCCAACTCGTGCAAAATGGTGATTGCCCGGCGTTCGACCATGGCACCGGTGGGACGAGAGCGGAAGACGTATTCTTCCAGGAAAGTCACCGCTCCAGCATTCTCCATGGCGCCGGCGTTGAACTCAGGTACGAACAGCTGGTCGTACTTCTCGAACGGGTAGGGCGCTCCGAAGTTCTTTTCGTAGAACTCGAAACCCTGACGAGTGATCGTCACGATGTTCTCGACATCCAGGTACTGCATCATCGACGCGCGGGCGAAGACCCCAAGCTCAACGGTGCGTCCGCTGGAGGAGACCAGCGAATCGCGAGCTACCTGATAAGGGCCGGCTATTAAGGCCGTGATGTAGCAGGAAATTCGCTGCGTGGCAGCGAAGTCCCAAGTTGCAGAATCGCCGTTTTCGATTGGCTCAGGAGTTGGTGCATTCGATACGACATTCCAGTATCTCGGTGCCGTAACCGAGAACTGGAAGGTGGCCTTCAAATCCGGCTGTTCGAAGACAGCAAACATGCGACGGCAGTCAGCGACTTCGAACTGCGAGTACAAGTAGACTTCCTGATCCACTGGGTCCACGAAACGGTGCAAGCCTTCACCGGTGTTCATGTACAGCGCATCTGCATCAATCACCAAGACGTTCTGCGCGCCAAGGTTCGGCAGCTGGATGCGGATGCCATCGGAATGCTCGGCCGGATCCAGCTCTACGCCGTTGAGATTGATGGAACGCACCGAATCGGTGACGGCATCGATGAAAGTCGATGCGCCAGCAGTCGCGGTGAACCGAACGGTCGTTTTGGAAGTGAAGATGCGCTCACCGCGAGTAAGATCCAGGCTTACCTCATAGCTGTCAACGTTGAGCAGGTTCGCGCGCTCGCTGGCCTCGGCACGAGTGAGGTTCATTCCTGGCATGGGGTCTCCAATTCTTGATGATGGGCATCCATCAGCGGAAGTTGTGAAATGAATATTGAATATCTATCTATTGTGTCACCTGTGACCGGGCATCGCGCAAGTCATTTGGCCGAGCAATTTACCCAATTTTCCAATAGGAGCCGTGAAATCCGTGTTTCGAGAGGGCTATGAGACTTTTTTAGTTAATACTCCAGAGCGTGCCACTGGTGGGTAGCCAGAGTACGTCTTGCGGTCGCTATCCTAGATAGGACAGTAAATGTACCCTCCCAAGTAAATGAGGCAATCGACCATGCGCGTGCATATCGCTACTGACCATGCAGGACTAGAGCTCAGTGACCACCTGGTCAAGCACCTGACCGCCAAGGGCTACGAAATGGTTAACCATGGCCCGAAGTCTTACGACCCAGAGGATGACTACCCGGCGTTCTGCATCAACGCAGCCAAAGCTGTTGTAGAAGACCAGCGCGCAGGCGTGGACGCATTGGGGATCGTGCTGGGCGGCTCTGGCAACGGTGAGCAGATTGCTGCTAACAAGGTCGAAGGTATCCGTGCCGCACTGGCATGGAACTTGGACACTGCCAAGTTGGCTCGCGAACACAACAACGCGAACGTGATTGCTGTTGGCGGGCGCCAGCACACCGTAGAAGAGGCTGCAGAGCTGATCGAAGCTTTCCTCGCCGAACCATTCAGCGAAGCAGAACGCCACGTACGCCGTATCGGCAAGATCGCAACTTACGAGACGACTGGCGAGGTTATCGACTAGCCGTGCCAGAAGGACATTCCCTTCACCGACTTGCCCGTCAATTTGACGATGTCTTTGGCGGGCAAGTGGTTGCCGTTACTTCTCCGCAGGGCCGGTTCGCTTCGGACGCCGAGCGGATCGATGGGCACCACCTTGAGCATGCCTTCGCTAAGGGGAAGCAGCTCTTCTGCCGCTTTTCCAATGATTTGTACCTGCGGGTGCATCTGGGGCTTTACGGCGCCTTCAGCTTTGGGGGAGACCACTACTTTACGGGTGCATCATCCATTGGTGCTCCTCGGAAAATTGGAGAACGGGAATCAGGCCCCAGCCCAGAGTCAGAGCAATACACTGGCCCGCCTGAGCCGGTAGGTGCCGTTCGTGCCCGAATTGTCTCTGAGCATGGATGGGCAGACTTACGTGGCCCAACCGCTTGCGAGGTATTGGACCACGACCAGGTCCAAATCCAGCTAGGCAAACTTGGTCCAGATCCGTTGATTGGATCCGCACTGCGCATTAGGGCGGCCAAGGGCCAAGTAGACCCGTCGCTGGCAGCAACAGAACTTGAAGCTGGATTCAACGAATTTCGGGCAAACTTGCTGAAGACCAAGACAGCTATTGGAATTGTGCTCATGAATCAGGCGTTGATCTCCGGTGTCGGCAATATCTACCGAGCTGAAGCTCTGTTCCGCAACCGAATCTCTCCTCAGCTGCCGGCCAACGGGCTCAGCACTCAAAAGGCCAAAAAACTCTGGTGGGATATCGTCTCGGTCATGGAAGACGGTGTTCGCGATGGCAAGATCATTACAACATTGCCTGAAGACCGGGATCCATTGGGTGTGGTTTGGCCGGATAACGCATACTACGTTTATCAAAGGCAGGGGATGGGCTGCCGTAAATGCTCAGCACAGATCTCGCTAGCCGAAGTGGCAGCTCGCAAACTCTACTGGTGTCCGCGTTGCCAGAAGCTTCCGCGCAAGAAGTCTGCTGTGTGAGTTGCGAACACGTCGGTGAGACTAACGGAATCCTTTTCCTTCAGACTCACCGGCGTGTTTTGCCAACCAGTGGCAGGTCACGGTGATAAGGAAGAGGAGCCAAGTGAGACGCGGAATCCTCGATTTGCAATGCATGACTTTCATGGTCTAGACTGAATCTTGTTCGAAGCGCAGTTGCTTCGAAATGGGGATGTAGCTTAGTGGTAAAGCCTTAGTCTTCCAAACTAATGATGCGGGTTCGATTCCCGTCATCCCCTCCAAATAAATGACCTCACTTCGGTGGGGTCATTTTGCTTTTGCAACCAAAATCCGATCTGAATGGGTTTGGTTCGAAAAACGCCTGACCCGTCGCAATGCCTCATGGCCAGCGAATTTCCACACGCCTCTCGAAGCCCGAATAGTCCCCTAAAGGGACCGGTGGCTAATAACGAAGGCTCGCACGCCTTCTTCCTGACCACTTGATGAGCAAACCGGCCCAAGTGCCTTGCCTCGTACCAAGGGTTTGCTTTTCTGGGATTACTTCATGAATCCAAAGCCACGGCCAAGACAGCAATCACCAGGCGGGTCTCAGGCCTACGGGAATAACAGTTTGCGGTAACAGGGGTTTGGGTTCCTTCGAATCGAGCCGCAACCCGCGTACCTTTCGAAGCTTCGCTAGAAACAACTGACCCCGGGCCGCTCACTGAAACGCATGGAACCTGTCTTGCTGCTTGCGGCGGATGCTGAAGACGCCGGCAACCCAAGAGGCCTGATCTGACTCGCGATCCCAACGAAGCAGGATGGAAAATCTACCTGTAATTCAACTCACGAAAATTCGATCTTTGCCCAGATTCAGGCAGGTGAAACCTGAAAAACCGCGAGATCATGCGGATGTCTTTCTGTGACACGCGAATCCCTCGATTTTGCTTTTGGTTCGAACCCGTGTAACTTAGTTTCTTGTGATCAGCACGGGAAACAAAACATTCCCGGACCGATTGCAGAACGGTTAGTCCAGATGAAACAAGCTTTCTTCTGAATTTCACCGGGGTGTAGCTCAGCTTGGCTAGAGCGCGCGCTTTGGGAGCGTGAGGTCGCAGGTTCGAATCCTGTCACCCCGACTTTATGGTTGAAGCAATTCAGCCGTAGAATTGAGAACCAAGAAATTGATTCTCGTGAGTAGTGAAGATTGAAAAATCTTAAGTATTCAAAAAACACGGTTAGTGGCAGCCAGTTATTTCATGACGTGGTTGCCCTGCTAATCGGGGTGTAGCTCAGCTTGGCTAGAGCGCGCGCTTTGGGAGCGTGAAGTCGCAGGTTCGAATCCTGTCACCCCGACTTTACCGGCGAAAATCCTCGGATTTAGCCAGTGAAAATTGAGAGCTAAATATAATTTAGATCTTGTGATCACTAAGAACTGTAAAAAGTAACTAGTAAGCATCACAATCGATTAGTGGATACAGGATGACTCGGGTTAGACTGTTCACTGCTAATCGGGGTGTAGCTCAGCTTGGCTAGAGCGCGCGCTTTGGGAGCGTGAGGTCGCAGGTTCGAATCCTGTCACCCCGACTCTGTCGAACAACCCCGCAACGCCACCATGTTGCGGGGTTTTTTGCAGATTAGACCTAATATTAGACAACTCAGGAGTACAACGCTGTGAAGAGCGCCGTCGAAAACGTCAACCCGACCCGGGTTAAGCTGACCGTTGAAGTTCCTTACGAGGAACTGAAGCCCCGCGTCGATGAGGCGTACAAGACCATCGCTCAGCAGATCCAGATCCCAGGCTTCCGCAAGGGCAAAGTTCCTGCAAAGATGATCGACCAGCGCTTCGGTCGCGGCCATGTCATCGAGACTGCCGTCAACGAAGGTCTGAACGAGTACTACCAGAAGGCAATGGTTGAGAACGAACTCACCCCACTGTCGCGCCCAGAGGTAGACATCACCGAATTGCCATCCCTCGAAAAGGAAGGCGAAGGCCAGCTGGTCTTCACCCTCGAGGTTGATGTACGTCCGAAGGTTGAACTGCCGGACTACAAGGGCATCGAGGTTTCTGTTGAAGCCAAGGAAGTTGCTGACGAAGACATCGAGAAGGCTCTTGATGACCTGCGCGGTCGCTTCGGCACCCTGAAGGAAGTTGAAGCTCCAGCAGCTGCAGACTCCTTCGTGACCATCGACCTGACCGCTTCCGTAGAAGGCGAAGAAGTCGACTCGGCACAGGGCCTGTCCTACCAGATCGGTTCGGGCAACATGCTTGAGGGCATGGACGAGGCTGTTACCGGCCTGTCCGCTGGCGAAGACGCAACCTTCGAGACCACCTTGGCTGGCGGCGAGCACGCCGGCAAGACCGCGACCGTCAAGGTTGTTGTCAACGCTGTGAAGCAGCGCGAACTGCCAGAAGCTAACGATGACTTCGCTCAGCTGGCATCGGAATTCGACACCATCGCCGAACTGCGCAAGAACCTGTCGAAGGACGCTGCAGAGGGCAAGGTTGTTGAGCAGGGCGTAGAGGCTCGCGAGCTGGTCCTGGACAAGCTGGTTGAGCTGGTTGAGGTTCCTGTTCCTGCTTCGGTAATCGACGAGCAGATCGAACAGCACTTCAACGCACCAGACGCTGAAGCTGACCACGACACCGAAGAGCACCGTGCAGAAGTTCGCGAGAACACCGAGCGTGCCTTCAAGAACGAAATTATCCTCGACGCTGTTGCAGACGCTGAGGAAGTTGGCGTTGAGCAGTCCGAGCTGATCGACTACATCGTTCAGACTGCAGGCCAGTACGGCATGGAGCCAAACCAGTTCGCACAGATGCTGGACGGCGCAGGCCAGGTCCCAATGATGATGGGCGAAGTTCGCCGCCGCAAGGCACTGGCAAAGGTTCTGGAGTTCGCTAAGGTTACCGATTCCAACGGTTCCGTAGTTGACCTGACTTCCTTCGTCAAGCCAGCCGGTGAAGAAGAAGCTGCTGAGGTTGAGGCCGAAGAAGCTAAGTAGTCTTCACTAAACTCTGATGGCCATCGGCCGCTTGTGTAAAACAAGCTGCCGATGGCTATTTTTGTTCGCTCCGGGCGTGCATCATGCGCCGTGAGCGAAACAGGGGCATGAAACGTCCCATGAATGACTTGAAGTAAGTAATCTCAAAGTAACCAGTTGCAGCTATGGGATTAGAAATAGAGATTCCAGAAACTGATCTACACGTTTGGAAGAGGTAGAGAACATGTCCAATGATTCGCGCACTCCCACGATGGCAGCCTCAGAGCCGGCCGGCCGTGATGATTACATCTACAACCGCCTGCTCAAGGAGCGCATCATCTGGCTGGGCTCTGATGTCCGCGATGACAACGCGAATGCCATCTGCTCGCAGTTGCTGCTGCTCTCGGCAGAGGATCCTGAAAAGGACATCTACCTGTACATCAACTCGCCAGGTGGTTCGATCACTGCAGGCATGGCCATCTATGACACCATGAACTTCATCCCGAACGATGTCGTGACCGTAGCAACCGGTCTGGCAGCTTCGATGGGCCAGTTCCTGCTGTCCTCGGGTACTCCAGGCAAGCGCTTCGCTACGCCGAATGCCCGTATCCTGATGCACCAGCCTTCCGGTGGCATCGGCGGTACTGCCTCGGATATCAAGATCCAGGCTGAACTGATCATGCACATGAAGAAGGTCATGAGTGAGTTGACTGCAGAACAGACCGGTCAGACCGTCGAGCAGATCCTCATCGACAACCAGCGTGATAAGTGGTTCACCGCTCAAGACGCCCTGGAATACGGCTTCTTCGATCAGATCGCAACCCACGCAGGTTCGGTCACCGGTGTTGTAGGCGACGACAAGTAGTCGCACCGCACCGCTTGTTACCCAAAGATTTGTCCTAGGAGAAAACCATGAACTTCAATCCGGAAGCCGTTAGCGGCCAGATGCCGTCGGCTCGCTACATCCTGCCACAGTTCGAAGAGCGCACACCATACGGTTTCAAGCGCCAGGACCCTTACGCAAAGCTGTTCGAGGATCGCATTATCTTCCTCGGCGCTCAGGTTGATGACGCATCGGCTGATGACGTAATGGCCCAGCTGCTGGTCTTGGAATCGATGGATCCAGAGCGCGATGTCACCTTGTACATCAACTCGCCGGGTGGTTCCTTCACCGCGATGACTGCAATCTACGACACGATTCAGTTCATCCGTCCAGAGGTCCAGACCGTTTGCCTCGGCCAGGCCGCCTCGGCTGCAGCAGTATTGCTCGCAGCCGGTACCCCTGGCAAGCGCTTGGCTCTGCCGAACGCGCGTGTACTGATCCACCAGCCAGCGATGGGTGGAGGCGAACGCGGTACCGCGACTGACCTGCAGATCCAGGCTGAAGAAGTTATGCGCATGCGTAGTTGGTTGGAAGAAACCATTGCGTCCCACTCCGGCCAGGACGTTGAGAAGGTTCGTGACGACGTTGAGCGTGACTTGTTCATGACTGCTAGCGAAGCCAAGGTGTACGGCATCGTTGACGAGGTATTGACTCCTCGCAAGCTGAACCGAGCTCAGCTGGGAAGCTAGCGCATACTTGGAATAATCCATGATGAATGGCGGTTTGCCTAAGTGACGCTCTGTCGATAGACAAAGGGCGCAACACAGGTAAACCGCCATATTCATCTAATTTGGGGGACTACTAGCCTAGAATTGAGTAAGTCCACAGCTACTCAAGTAAACGGGAGAATGGTGCGATGGGACGCATGGGTGAAGGCTCGGATCTGTTGAAATGCTCTTTCTGCGGGAAGAGCCAAAAGCAGGTTAAGAAGCTAATTGCAGGCCATGGTGTCTACATTTGTACTGAATGCATCGAACTTTGCAATGAAATCATTGCCGAAGAGTTTGCTGAAGAGCAGGTTCATGAAGAGTTCTCCCTGGCCAAGCCACGAGAAATCTTTGATTCGCTGCAGGAATACGTCATCGGTCAGGAGAACGCCAAGCGTGCGCTCTCTGTCGCTGTCTATAACCATTACAAGCGTATCCACGGGAACCAGGACCATGGTCCTGTTGCCGCACTGACTAACGAAGATCCACTAGATGATGTGGAAGTCTCGAAGTCCAACATCATGCTCATCGGGCCTACCGGTTGCGGTAAGACATACCTGGCGCAGTCGCTGGCGAAGAAGCTGAACGTTCCGTTCGCAGTCGCCGATGCTACGAGCCTGACAGAAGCTGGGTACGTGGGTGAGGACGTTGAAAATATCCTCCTCAAGCTGCTCCAGGCTGCTGACTATGATGTCAAGAAGGCCGAAACTGGCATTATTTACATTGACGAGATCGACAAGATTTCGCGCAAGAGCGAGAACCCTTCGATCACCCGAGACGTTTCCGGTGAAGGCGTTCAGCAGGCTCTGCTGAAGATTCTCGAAGGTACCGTCGCCGCAGTACCACCTCAGGGTGGACGCAAGCATCCTCATCAGGATTTCATTCAGCTCGACACCACTAACATCCTGTTCATTGTTGCTGGCGCCTTTGCTGGGTTGGAAGAAATCATCTCTTCCCGAGCAGGACAAAAAGGCATCGGCTTCGGCGCTCCTCTGACCGCACTGAAGTCTGCGACCGCTTCCTATTCGGATGTGCGTCCTGAAGACTTGCTTAAGTTCGGCCTAATCCCAGAATTTATTGGTCGCTTGCCGGTTATCACCACGGTAGAGCACTTGGACAAGGATGCGTTGGTTCGCGTTCTGACCGAACCAAAGAATGCTCTGCTCAAGCAGTACCAGAAGATGTTCCAGATGGATGGCGTGGCATTGAGCTTCGACCAATCTGCGCTGGAAGCAATTGCAGAACTTGCCATTGCACGTGAGACCGGTGCCCGTGGTCTGCGCTCGATTCTCGAAGAAACGCTAGGCGGAGTCATGTTCGACTTGCCAAGTCGTGACGATGTTGCTGAGGTAGTCATTACCCGAGCAACCGTGATCGATCGTGAGGTACCAACCCTGCTCTCGCACGCGATGGTGGCTAAACGCGACAAGAAGTCCGCATAGCACCCCCAAGACATTAATAACTGTTCGAAAGAAAGCTGGTATTTCATGGCTGAGCGTCAGCACGTCGACTTTTGGTTTGATCCGATCTGCCCATTCGCCTGGGCGACGAGCCGTTGGATCAAGGAAGTAGAAAAGGTTCGCGACATTGACGTGACCTGGAATGTCATGAGCTTGTCGATGCTCAACGAGGGTAGGGATTTGCCGGAGGACTACCGTGCCTCGATGGATTCTTCTTGGGGTCCGGTTCGCGTGATCATCAAGGCCGCCCAAGAGCATGGTGATGAAGTCAAGGACAGTCTTTACACCGCTATGGGTGAACTCTTCCACTACGAGAAGATTGAAGACCGCGACGAAGTTGTCGCTAAGGCCTTGGAAAAGGTAGGCCTGCCGGCTGAACTTGCTGAAGCCGCCCATACCGATGCCAACGATGAAGCTCTGCGTGCTAGCCACGAAGTGGGGATCAACAAGGTTGGACAGGATGTCGGTACGCCGATCGTTGCTGTCGACGGGGTTGCTTTCTTCGGTCCGGTCATCACTCGCGTTCCAACTGGCGAAGACGCTGGAAAGATGTTTGACGCTGCAGCTCAGCTCGCCTCTTTCCCATACTTCTTCGAGATGAAGCGCACTCGCTCCGAGAGCCCTGTTTTCGACTAAGCGGAATTTCAAACTTTCAAGGACGTCAGCTCAATATGAGGTGGCGTCCTTGTACTTTAAGCAGCCGACCGCAGTTTACCGGGGGAGCAGCTTCTAGGTTTCCGCTTAGTCCTTTTTCGATCGGCTATGCCAGCGTATTATGCGTCTACTGTTTCTGGACGCCACTTCGACTGACCGACGAACATACTTTGCAAACTGGCGCAGTCATGGTGTTCGCACGTTGTTGTACTTAAAGCTTCGGGATTGCCTTGTCTGTATTGAGACTCCCGGCCAGACGCTCAGACAGCTCTAACAGCCTCGGCACAGTTGTCGAATACTCCACGGGTTCAATCGAATCCTCATAATCTTGTCGGACATCAGTTCTTAGCCAGGCAAAAAAACAGTGGAGCACAATGTCTCTGGAAAGCGGCTCTTCAGGAATAAGAGTGTAACCACCTGAAACCAACACCCCGATTCCCGGGCATGTCGCCGAGCACGAAAAAGTCGAGGTCTTCCAGAAGAATGGAAGTTACCACACTAGCCATTTTCGAAAGACCTCGACGTTGCTCAATCCTACCTTCACCGCACCAGACCTCACCACTTTCACCAATCTTGACGGCTTGGGACTGACCGCAATCGGGCAACACCTGAGCGCAGCGAAAGCCGAAATCCTCTGCCACGTCACCAACCCGATCCCTTGGTGCCAAACCTGCGGAGCAGCAGGCATTCCACGCGATACCGTCACCCGCCGCCTCGCCCACGAACCATTGGGCTGGCGTCCCACTGTCCTAGTCATCAAACACCGCCGCTACCGTTGCGCCAATTGCCAACGAGTCTGGCGTGAAGAGCTGTCCCAAGCAGTAGCGCCACGCCAGAAAATCAGCAGGACCGGGCTACGCTGGGCGCTGGTTGGACTGGTCTGCCACCACTTGTCAGTCTCCCGAATTGCCGAAGGCCTCGGCGTCACCTGGAATACCGCCAATGAGGCTGTGCTGGCTGAAGGTCAACGCTTACTGATTGATGATCCAACCCGCTTCGACGGGGTCAAAGTGCTGGGAGTCGATGAACATGTTTGGCGGCATACCCGAACCGGCGACAAATACGTCACCGTGATTGTGGACCTCACCGCGGTGCGTGACGGCACCGGTACCGCACGACTGATCGACATGGTCCCTGGAAGATCCAAAGCTGTATTCAAAACCTGGCTGGCTGATCAAGAAGAACAATGGAAACAGGGCATTGAAGTCGTCGCAATGGACGGTTTCACCGGCTTCAAAACAGCTGCCGTCGAGGAGCTACCCCACGCGGTGGAGGTGTTGGATCCATTCCATGTAGTCAAACTAGGTTCCGAGGCGCTGGACCAGACCCGGCAACGGATTCAACGTGAGCAACATGGGCGTCGAGGACGCAAGGATGACCCGCTTTACAAGTGCAGGCGAACGCTGACCACGGGACTATCCTTGGCTACGGAAAAGCAGAAGACCAAGCTTGAAGACCTGTTCAAGGAGCCGGAGTATGAGCCGGTTCAATTGGTCTGGAGCGTGTATCAGAAGATGGTGGATGCCTACCGGCAACCGAAGCCCGAGGTCGGACGGTGGGCCTTGGAGCAACTGATCAACGAAGTTGGCACGAAGGTACCGAAAGGGTTGCCGGAGCTGAAAAAGCTCGGCGGCACCCTGCGCAGGAGGAAGACGGACATTCTCGCGTACTTTGATCATATTGGTAGTTCGAATGGTCCTACCGAGGCTTTGAATGGCAGGTTGGAGCATCTGCGAGGTATCGCGTTGGGGTTCAAGAATCTGGCGCACTATATCGCCCGGTCGTTGTTGGAGACCGGTGGGTTTAGACGGCGTTTACACCCTCAATCCTGAAGAGCCTGGAAAGCTCTCCCAAAGCTCGGTGGTGAATAAGCTCGATTTTAAAGCCTAATTCCCACCGATTTTCTCCTTGTTCTGTGCATCCTCTGCCACCGAAAAAGTGTGTGTTACCGAAGGTTCTGTTTCATAATTTTGCCGTAGCGGATCCCACCGCTCAATCCGGTTCTTCAAGAGTACCTAGTGAGCACAATCACAAGAGATTCCGGGGTCGAATTAAATTCACCAAGAGCTATGCGTGATTTCCAGGTGGGGTCAACCATGGAGTCGAACTCGATGAAGTATCTGAAACAGAGTCGTTTTATTTCAGAAAAAGGGGTATCCATTTAGTGGCCGATATCAGGAGTACGATCAGAAGCTAAGAAACTCCCGCGCTGCGTCAACAGTCGGGAGCATGGACTACACACCGTGGAGGGGTGTTCGTCATGACTCAGCCTACCCCTGAATCGACAGGAAACCGACCGCTGGCCGGGCGGGACTACCCGGCAGATCTTGCCCAGCTGCTTGCTTGGTTTTCCGACGATGAATCCTGCGTGGACTACTTGCAGTGGCTACGCTGGCCGGAGGGGATCTGTTGCCCTCGATGCCTTAGCGCGTTCGTGAACAACGAGCCTGATAATCGCTTTCGCTGTAAGAAGTGCTGGTACCGCTTCTCTGCTACCGCTGGCACCATCTTCGACAAGACCCGCACGCCGCTGACTGTGTGGTTCCAAACCGCGTGGTTGATGACCGCAGGAAAGAGCGGAGTCTGCGCGGCGCATCTGCACCGTGTGCTGCCAATATCTTCGTATCAGACTGCCTGGAGCATGCTGGGCAAGTTGCGTAGTGTCATGAGCACGCAAGACAGCTCGTTGCTCTCTGGGCGGGTCGAAGTCGATGAAAGTTTCTTCGGTGGCCATCGCCCTGGTCGCACAGGACGTGGTGCGGCAGGAAAGACTCTGGTGGCGGGCGCGATTGAAATTGCAGATGATGGGTGGGGGCGAGCGCGGTTGGCGATCATCCCTGATGCTTCGGCTGCATCGTTGCGTGAGTTCATCGCCGCGAATATTGCTCCTGGCTCCACGATTGTTTCTGACGGGTGGAGGGGATATGGAAACGCGGTGGAAGGGTATGCGCATGAACCGGTGAGTGTCTGGAAATCAGGGCTTGAAGCGCATGCTTCGCTGCCGGCAGTGCACCGATTGTTTGCGTTGGTGAAAAGGATGATCGAAGGGACTTACCAGGGCTCGGGCAGCGTGGGGCACTTGCAGGAGTATCTGGATGAGTTCGTTTTTCGGTTCAACCGTAGGCACAGTACCCATCGGGGACTTGTGTTCATGCGCTTGCTCGAGCGCGCAGTGAAGCGAGGTCCAGTGACCTATCGGAACCTGGTGCGCAAGCCGGAGCCGAAGGCGGTTCATCCTCGCGGTGTTTCCGGACCGCAGGCCCTGCCCGGGTCGATGGAGCGGGAGTCCTCGGAGCGGCCGTGGCGATCACCTCGGGCAACGCTAGAATAGCGTTTTTCCTTCGGCCACTAAATGGATACCCCTTTTCAGAAAATACAGAACGTTGGTAGTGGTGGTTGGCATTTACGGAGGGAAATATTCCTATGGAAAATGCTTGAAGTGTGTGTTTGACTATTTTCCACGAGTGCAACAACACCCCCATCGATAGTGGCAAAGAAGCCACTGGACAAGGAGTTAAATCGTGCAAATTCGTTCTCTAATTACGGATTCGTCCAAAGGCAAGGGACGTCGCAAGCTGGCAAGCGCAGCGGTTCTTGCCGGCGCACTGATGCTCAGCGTGGCACCAATGGCCTCGGCAGCGCCGACGACCAGTGGTGGCGACATCGAGTCAATCACCATCTCGGAACAGAAAGCTGAATCAGCAGTCGAATACTGGACTCCGGAACGGATGAAGGCCGCAAAGAACGCAGATTCACTCGTGGCTGGAAAGTCAGGCTCTGCCGCCAAGGTAGAAGCTGGAAAGCCAGCAAAGGTTGCCGGGCACAAGGCAGACGCTGCCGCAGCCAAGAAAGCTCAGACGAAGGGCGGCAAGACCCGCGCAACCCAGGAATCTCCGGTTTCTCATATTGGAAAGGTCTTCTTCACCCTCGGTGGCTCTGACTACGTTTGCTCCGGCAACTCAGTGGTCTCAGCAAATGAATCAACGGTCTCGACCGCAGGACACTGCTTGAATGAAGGTCCAGGATCATTCGCTACCCGTTGGGTATTCGCCCCAGCCTATGAGAACGGCAACGCTCCATACGGTACCTTCGCAGCCACCGAGCTGGTAGCACCCACCGAGTGGTCAAACGGCGGTGACATCACTTACGACACCGGATTCGCAGTCGTTGGCACCAGCGGCGGTTCGACTCTGAGTGACGCTGTCGGCGCTTCGGGTGTTGCCTTTAACCAGGCACGCGGCCAGTACTACACCGCATATGGCTATCCAGCAGCTTCCCCGTTCAATGGACAGACGCTGCAGTCATGCAAGGGCTATGCCAGCGATGATCCATTCGGCCAGACCCAGTCCCAGGGCATTCCATGCAACATGACCGGCGGTTCCTCGGGCGGCCCATGGTTCTTGGGCAGCGGCTCGGATGGATACCAGAACTCCGTCAATAGCTTCGGCTACAGCTCAGTTCGCGATACCATGTTCGGTCCATACTGGGGCTCAGTGATCCAGCAGGCATACCAGACCGCACAGAACTAGGCGTTGAAATGTTAACGGTTGGACATCGATGGGGATTTAGCCGTTGACATTGAACGAAGGGAATAGAAGATGACCGATGGACACTCGCCAGCTGATGGGGCGAAAGGCCCAGCCCAGAAGCATCATCTTGAGCTCAGCGCGGAACACCAACTGAAGTATTTCACCGAACAGCGTCGACGCGCAGCTGTTCCCATGCAAAAGAATATTGATTTTCCTCCGCAGACCTATCATTCCGAAACGGGGGAGAAGCAAGAGTAGAGACGACAAAACCGGTTGTCATCCAGGTTATGGATGGCAACCGGTTTTGGGTTAATCGCTATTACGCTTCGTCGGTTGGAGCCAACTCAACGTTTTCCACGGTCAACTCGCCTTCGGCTTCAACCAGGGAGAGCTCACGAGCGTTGGCAGCGGACTTGAGGTCCTCGAAACCAGCCTTAAGCTGGGCTACCTGTGCAGCCGGAGCGTGGATCTCCCCAGAGAGCACCTCGGTACGCTGCTTGACCTTGGCATCAGACTTGGCCTTGCGGATACCCGAAAGCGCTACGCCAACCAGCGGCAGTACTGCTGGATCGGCACCCTCTACAGCGGAAGCCAGGTGTTCGGTGCTTGGCCACTGGGTCAGGTGTACCGATCCGGTGCGCCACCAGCCCCATACCTCTTCGGTTGCGAAAGGCAGGAACGGTGCGAAGAGGCGCAGTACCGAATCCAAGGTCGTTGCCAAGGTTGCCAGTACCGAAGCCTGTTCGGCTTCGCCATGGCCACCGTAGGCGCGGTCCTTGACCAGCTCTACGTAGTCATCGGTGAACGACCAGAAGAACGACTCGGTGATATCCAGCGCACGGGCGTAGTCGTAGTTATCGAAGGCGCGTTTGGCATCTTCGATCACCGTCGACAGGCGAGCGAGCAATGAACGATCAAGGCCGTTGGTGACTACCGAAGCATCATCGGTCAGGATGTTGGCATCGGTAGCACCCAAGTTCAGTACGAACTTCGAAGCGTTCAGGATCTTGATGGCCAAACGACGGCCGATCTTCATCTGATTGATTTCGTACGCGGTATCGGCACCCAGCTTGGCGCTGGCAGCCCAGTAGCGCACGGCATCTGCACCGAACTTATCCAGAACTTCATTAGGAACAACGACGTTGCCCTTGGACTTGGACATCTTCTTACGGTCCGGATCCAGGATCCAGCCTGAGATGGCCGCGTGCTTCCATGGAGCGTTATCGTGCAGGGAATCTGCACGAACAGCGGTCGAGAACAGCCAAGTACGGATGATGTCGTGGCCCTGTGGGCGCAGGTCAAATGGGTAGACCTTCGAGAAGAACTCGTCGTCGCGGCCCCAGCGGCCTGCGATCTGCGGGGTCAGCGAGCTGGTTGCCCAGGTATCGAGAACATCAGCATCACCGATGAAGCCATTAGCGGCTCCACGCTGGTCTTCGGTGTAACCGGTTGGCGCATCGGCTGCCGGGTCAACCGGAAGCTGCTCGATGGTCGGCAGGATCGGTGCATCGTAGTTTGGCTCGCCATGCTCATTGACCTGGTACCACACTGGTACAGGTACGCCGAAGAAGCGCTGGCGCGAAACGAGCCAGTCGCCATTCAGGCCCGAAACCCAGTTTTCGTAGCGCGAACGCATGAACGATGGGTGGAAATCAATTTCCTTGCCGCGAGCGATCATCTGGTTGCGACGCTCTTCGTCCCGGCCGCCATTGCGGATGTACCACTGGCGGGAGGTGACAATTTCCAGAGGCTTTTCGCCCTTTTCGAAGAAGTTCACCGGACGGGAAATCTTCTTCGGCTCGCCATCTAGCAGGCCAGCTTCGGAGAGCATCTCAACGACGGTTTCCTTGGCGGAGAACACGGTCTTTGCCGAGATCTGCGCGTAAGCTTCCTTGCCAGCTTCGGTGGTAATCCACTCAGGGGTGTCAGCAAGGATACGGCCGTCGCGTCCGATGATCGGACGGGTAGGCAACTGCAGCTCACGCCACCAGGTAACGTCGGTCAGGTCGCCGAAGGTACACACCATGGCGATACCCGAGCCCTTGTCGGCCTGGGCCAATGGGTGCGGGTGCACAGTTACTGGAACGCCGAAGATTGGCGAGGTGACGGTCTTGCCGAACAGGTGCTGGTAACGCTCGTCATCCGGGTGAGCCACCAAGGCAGCACATGCAGCGAGCAGTTCCGGACGGGTGGTCTCAATGAAGACCTGTTCGCCGTCTTCTGCATTGAATGCGTAGCGGTAGTAGGCGCCAGGCATTTCTCGGTCTTCGAGTTCAGCCTGGGCAACTGCGGTACGGAAAGTTACATCCCACAGTGTCGGGGCTTCGGCCATGTAGGCGTCGCCCTTTTCCAGGTTGTCCAAGAAAGCACGCTGGGAAGCGGCGCGTGAGTTGTCATCGATGGTGCGGTAGGTCATGCGCCAGTCAACAGACAGGCCCAAGGTGGTGAACAGCTGTTCGAAGACCTTTTCGTCTTCAACCGCCAGCTCTTCACAGACCTCGATGAAGTTCTTGCGGCTGATGACATCCCAGTCGCGCTGGTTCTTCGCTGGCTTCTCCGGTGGACGGTAGCCCTCGATGTAAGGCTTGGTCGGGTCGCAGCGGACGCCGAAGTAATTCTGCACGCGG
The DNA here is from genome assembly GCF_000197735.1 of Glutamicibacter arilaitensis Re117. Lineage (NCBI taxonomy): Bacteria > Bacillati > Actinomycetota > Actinomycetes > Micrococcales > Micrococcaceae > Glutamicibacter > Glutamicibacter arilaitensis. Next base: position 2,093,076 of record NC_014550.1, on the reverse strand, counting down.
CGCTCAGTTGGCAGTCCGTTGTCATCCCAACCCAATGGGTAGAAAACGTTCTTGCCGATCATGCGCTGGTAGCGGGCCAACACGTCAGTCTGCGTGTAGGAGAACATGTGTCCTACGTGCAGGGAACCGGACGCCGTAGGCGGGGGAGTGTCGATGGAGTACACGGCTTCGCGAGTCGTGTCCTCATTGAAATGATAAGTGCCCTCGGTGCGCCACCGGGACGAAAGACGTTCTTCCAAGCCTTCCAAAGCGGGCTTGTCAGGAACGGAAACCGTTGCGGGCGTGTCTGTGCCCAAGTTTTCTTCTGCCATAGCTCCATTCTTCCATGTTTTGCCGGGCGCCAAGACATTGTTGCCCATGGCTTGCACCACGCCAGATCGCATCCAAAGCGCCCCGGGGAGCCGATTCGGCTTCCGAGCATCGGCGGTGGTACCGGTCCAGGGTGCATGCAAACTGAAACGTAAGAGAAATTCACGGCTTACCAACTGGAAATCATCTGGTCATAGAGTTGATGCATGACAACTACAGATAATTCTTCCTCCCGTTCAGCCGTAGTCACCGGAGCTTCTAGCGGAATCGGGCAGGCTACTGTCCGTGCCTTGCGTGCCCAAGGCTGGACCGTTTTCGCTGTGGCGCGCCGCGCAGAACGCTTGGAGTCCCTGGCCGCCGAAAGCGGCGCGATTGCGGTACCGGCTGACGTAAGCGTGCAGGCAGATGTCGACGCACTGGTAGCTGCCGTGAGTGAACGTGGTGGCGCAGATACGCTGATCAACTGTGCTGGTGGCGCCCGCGGAACCGAAACCTGGGGCGACGCAATCGATGAAAACTGGGAATTCATGTGGCAGTCCAACGTCATGGGAACTATGCGTTTGACCCGTGCCTTGCTGCCCCAGCTGCGTGCAGCACGCGGCACCGTCTTGAACGTCACCTCCACCGCAGCACTTGCCAGCTACGAAGGCGGTAGCGGGTACAACGCAGCTAAGGCTGCCGAACGTGCAATGACACAGGCGCTGCGACTCGAAGAAGTCGAAAATGGGTTGCGCGTTATCGAGATCTTGCCCGGACTGGTTCAGACAGAAGAGTTCTCGCTACGGCGGCTAGGCAGCCAGAGCGCTGCAGACGATGTCTATGCCGGAGTGGACAATCCACTGACCGGTGAAGACGTTGCAGAGGTGATTCGCTACGCGGTCAGTGCTCCGGCCCATGTGAATTTGGATGAGATCGTGATCCGTCCGCAGGTGCAGGCGGCAAACCACAAGCTTATTCGCAACGCCAAATAGTCGCCCAACATCATCGCTGAGGACCGATTCATGAACCAAGTAAAACAGCAAAAAATCAATGTCGTAGCAACATCCCACGGCACGGATAACGCCAACGGGCAACAACTGATCCATGATCTGCGCGCAGAACTCGAAGCACAGAGCGCAAAACTATACCCGGGCCTGCTGCAGTGGCATGAAGCCTACGTGGACGTTCAGCAACCTCGGCTTGAATCGGTCATCTCCGGGCTGCCGCACGACGAACCAGCAGTGGTCCTGCCACTGTTGGTTTCCGACGGCGTGCACACGACGCACGATATTGCCCAGGCAGTCTCCTCGCGCCCTAATACCTTCGCCGCCCAGCCGCTGGGCCCGCTTCCGGAACTGGCAGCGGTCTTGGCCCAGCGCGCCGCTGAGCATCTTGAAAACGACCCGCAGGTCATCTTGGCGGCCGCGGGAACCAGGCTGGAAGTCGGGCAGGACCAGGTCAAGCACCTGGCAGCTCAACTTACCGACCTTCTCGGGCGAGAAGTGCTGGTGGGGTATTGCGCGGGAGCTGAACCGCGCATTGCCCAGGTCGTAGCTAGCGCTAGTGACCGTCCAGTGCTGGTGCTCAGCTCTTTGCTCTCCGACGGGTATTTCCAACACAAGCTGGCTAGCACGGCAGCCGACGTGGTGACAAGCCCGTTGCTTCCTGACGTAATGATCGCTCAATGTTTCCTTGTGCGTCTGCAAAAGGTTCTTCAGCAGCGGGTTTTCATGTCTCCAGATGACGAACTTCTAACCCGTTAGTCAACCTGTAGCCATGTGACATCAGCAGGTTGCCGACCCCCTGGGGTCAGTTTCTAGGCTGATGGACATGACGCAGACAACCACACCAGCTCGCCCCAAAAGAGCGGCCAAGCCAAACGGCCAATGGAAAGTCGATGGCAAAGCTCCGCTGAACCCCAGCGAAGAGATGAAGGCCGCCGACAATGGCTTGAACGTACGCCAGCGGATTGAAGAGATCTATTCCGTGCAGGGCTTCGACTCGATTGACCCGGAAGACCTGCACGGACGTTTTCGCTGGTGGGGTTTGTACACCCAGCGCGCCCAGGGAATCCCCGGCGGCAAAACCGCCACGCTGAGCCCTGAAGAACTCGAAGACCGCTACTTCATGATGCGTGTACGCATCGATGGCGGGGCGCTGAGCACCGAGCAGCTGCGCGTGATCGGACAGATCTCCAAGGATTTCGCCCGCGATACTGCGGACCTCACCGACCGGCAGAACGTCCAGCTGCACTGGGTCGATATCATCGACGTTCCCGAAATCTGGCGCCGGCTTGAAAGCGTTGGACTGCACACCACCGAGGCCTGCGGCGATGTGCCGCGCGTCATCCTCGGTTCCCCGGTAGCTGGCATCGCCAAGGACGAGATCATCGATCCCACCCCGGTCATTGCCGAAATTTCCCGCCGCTATATCGGCAACCCGGAATTCTCCAACCTTCCGCGCAAGTACAAGACCGCCATCACCGGCCACCCAAGCCAAGACGTGGTGCACGAGATCAACGACTTCGCACTGATCGCAGCACAGCACCCGGAACTTGGCCCGGGCTATGACCTGTGGGTTGGCGGGGGACCTTCAGCCAACCCGCGCCTGGGAGAGCGCCTTGGCGCCTTCGTGACTGAAGAGCAGGCGCCGGACGTGTGGGAAGCAGTCACCTCGATCTTCCGCGACTACGGATACCGCCGGTTGCGCAATCGTGCTCGCTTGAAATTCCTGCTGGCTGACTGGGGAACCGAGAAGTTCCGCCAGGTCCTGCAAGATGAATACCTAGGCTACGCCCTGCCTGACTGCGATCTGCCGCCGCAGCCCACCGAGGCCGGGGACCACAGCGGAGTCCATGAGCAAAAAGACGGCCGATTCTACATCGGACTGACTGTCCCTGCCGGTCGCGTCTCGGGATCCAAGCTCCTGGCTCTGGCAGATCTGGTGGAAGCCAAGGGCTCCACGCGCTTGCGGACTACCCCGCATCAGAAGATCCTTGCCTTGGATATTGCCCATGACCAGATCAAGGACTTCGTGGGCGAAGCGCGTTCCCTCGGCCTGGAAGCCTACCCGGGCCTGCTGAAGCGTTCGGCGATTGCCTGCACCGGAATCGAGTTCTGCAAACTGGCCATCGTGGACACCAAGGACACGATGATCGATGCGGTTGCAAAGATCGAGGAACGCCTGGCGGACCACGACGGCAAGCTGCCTCGTGCCTTGTCCCTGCATGTCAATGGCTGCCCGAACTCCTGTGCCCGCATCCAGACTGCAGATCTTGGATTCAAGGGACAGCTGATCACCAATGAAGCCGGCGAACAGGTTTCCGGATTCCAGGTGCATCTGGGCGGCACCTTGGCCGGACGCGAGAACGGCGAAGCGGCCATGGGCCGCACCGTGCGCGGCTTGAAAGTGGCTGCCGATGACTTGCCTGACTACGTCGAGCGGGTTGTGAAGAACTACTCGGCCTCAGCTTCCGAAGGCGAATCCTTCGCAGCGTGGGCCCACCGAGCTGAAGAGGATGAACTGAAATGAGCCAGCAGAGCCCTGTACGTACCCGCAGCGAAGCTGAATTGCGCGAAATCGCCGAGCTCGGTGCCGCCGAATTGGGTTGGGATGCGACCGCGCAGCAAGTGGTTGCCTTCGCCGCCAAGCACCTTGGCGCCAACGAGGTAGCTGTAGCTTGTTCCATGGCCGATGCGGTACTGCCGCATCTGGTCAGCATGCAACTGCCCAAGGTCGACGTGCTGTTCTTGGAAACCGGATACCACTTTGCCGAGACCCATGGGACTCGCCAAGAGGTCGCACAGACCTTGGACGTGAATATCGTCGATGTGCTCCCGGAACTGACAGTGGCCGAACAAGATGAGAAATACGGCAAGGACCTGTTCGCCCGGGATCCGGCGGCCTGCTGCCAGATGCGCAAGATGGATCCGCTGGCCGGCTCGCTGGCCGGATACAGCGCCTGGTTTACCGGAGTGCGCCGCGACGAGGCACCGACCCGCAGCAACACCCCGCTGGTCACCTTCGATGAGAAGCACGGACTGGTCAAATTCAATCCGGTGGCCGACTGGAACTTCGATCAGCTCATCGACTACGCCACCGAGCATCAAGTGCCGGTGAACCTGCTGCTCTCCAACGGCTACCCATCCATTGGCTGCCAGCCATGCACCCGCCCGGTCTCCGAGGGTGAAGACCCGCGTGCCGGACGCTGGGCTGGACTGAACAAAACCGAATGCGGAATCCACGTCTAAAGGAGCGAATCATGACCATTACCGCTAACGCCGCCACCGGCACCCAGCGCAGCGTCCTGGACGCCCTGGAAGCCGAATCAATTCACATCATCCGCGAAGTCCTCGCAGAGTTCGAAAAGCCGGGATTGCTCTTTTCCGGCGGCAAGGACTCCGTGGTCGTACTGCATTTGCTGGCCAAGGCAGTCTTCCCAGGACGCGTGCCCATCCCGGTAGTGCACATCGACACCGGCCACAACTTCGCCGAAGTACTGAACTTCCGCGATTCGGTCGTCCAGAAGTACGGGCTGAACCTCGTGGTCGGTTCCGTGCAGGAGTACATCGACCGTGGCGAGCTCACCGAGCTGCCCGATGGCACCCGCAACCGGCTGCAGACCCGAGTGCTGCTGGACACCATCGAATCCAACGGCTTCGATGTGGTCTTCGGCGGGGCTCGCCGCGACGAGGACAAGGCCCGTGCCAAGGAACGCATCCTGTCCCTGCGCGATGAGTTCGGCGTGTGGGATCCGCGCAACCAGCGCCCGGAAATCTGGAGCCTGTACAACGGACGGCATGAACCGGACTGGCATGTGCGCGCCTTCCCGATCTCCAACTGGACCGAACGCGATATCTGGGCCTACATCCAGCGCGAGAACATCGAACTGCCGCCGATCTACTTCGCGCACTGCCGCCAGGTCTTCGAACGCGACGGCATGTGGCGGGCCCTGACTCCGGTCAGCCAGCCCAACGCCGATGAGCCGGTCGTCGTAAAGCAGGTGCGCTACCGCACTGTGGGCGATGCCAGCTGCACCGGAGCGGTGCTCTCCGCCGCGGACACCGTGGAAAAGGTGCTCGATGAATTGGCCATCGCCACCATCACCGAACGCGGGGCCACCCGAGCCGATGACCGTATTTCCGCCGCGGGAATGGAAGACCGCAAAACCGAAGGGTACTTCTAAAATGACCACCACACTTTTGCGCATCGCCACCGCCGGCTCGGTCGACGACGGCAAGTCCACGCTCGTTGGCCGCCTGCTGCACGACGCCAAGGCAATCCTTGCCGACTCCCTGGATGACATTGCCCGCACCAGCGCCGAACGCGGCTTTGGCGGCAGTGACGGATCCCTGGACCTGGCCCTGGTTACCGATGGCCTGCGTGCAGAACGCGAACAGGGCATCACCATCGACGTGGCCTACCGCTACTTCTCCACGGACAAGCGCTCGTTCATCCTGGCCGATTGCCCAGGACACGTGCAGTACACCCGCAATACCGTCACCGGAGCATCCACCGCTGACGCAGCGATCGTGCTGGTTGATGCACGCAACGGCGTATTGGAGCAAACCCGCCGGCACCTGGGCGTACTTGCCCTGCTCCGGGTACCGCAGCTGGTCATCGCCGTGAATAAGATGGACCTGATCGATTGGGACGAAGCGGCCTTCAGCCAGATTGAGTCCGAAGTGCTCGTGCTCGCCGAAGAACTCGGCTTGCAGTCAACGACTGTCATCCCGGTCTCCGCGCTTCAGGGAGATAACATCGTCGAGCCATCGGCTACCGCCAACTGGTACGCCGGCCCGACCCTGCTGGGACTGCTTGAAGACCTTGCTCCTGTACAGCCGCAGGGCACCGCCCGATTGGATGTCCAGTATGTGCTGCGTCCGCAAGGTGCTCTGGCTCCGGGTCTGGACCCAGAAGAGTACCGCGACTACCGCGGCTACGCAGGAACCTTGGTGGATGGAACCTTGGACGTGGGGGATACCGTGCAGGTGCTTTCCAACGGGCACCCGGTGAGCACCCGGATCAAGGCCATCAGCACTCCAGCAGGCGCGGCACCCCAGGCGCAGGCCGGGGAAGCGATTGTGGTTGAACTGGAAAATGACCTGGATATCGCCCGCGGAGACACCTTGGTAGCAGGAGAGCTTCCGGGCATTCAGCGGGAATTCCAAGCGAATATCTGCGTTCTGGATCCGGTGCAGTTGAGCAAGGGCCAGCGCGTGCTGATCAAGCACGGCACCAAGGTTGCCGCTGCCAAGCTCGCTGATATCAACTACGTCATTGACGTGGCGGACTACTCCCACCAGCAGGCGCAGAACCTGGGGCTCAATGACCTGGGACGAATTACCGTGCGCAGCTCGGCTGCTGTAGCGATCGATGAATACAGCGTGTCGCGTACCGGTGGCAGCTTCTTGCTCATCGACCCCGCATCCGGCCGTACTCTGGCGGCCGGGATCATCGAGGCAGAACATGCAGCGGCCTGATCCTGCCGATCGAATCGATCACGGGGCGCGAATCCGCCTAGGAGCAGCAGGAACCAAAAGCGGGTTTCGGGGCAGGCTGCTGGGATTGGCCGGGGTGGGGGCGCTGACCGCGCTAGCCGTACTCACCACCCTGGTGCCAGGTCCGAGCCAGGTCCAGGCCCATGCAGCGGACCGCGGTCCGGCAACTGAGCTCAAGCTGGGCTATTTCGCCAACCTGACCCACGCGCCGGCACTGATTTCCGATAGCAAAGGCTTGCTTGAAGGCAAATTGGAGCAGGACGGAACCGGCTTGGAACCCCAGCTTTTCAATGCCGGTCCGGCAGCCATCGAAGCCCTGAATTCCGGGGCGATCGATGCGGCCTATCTGGGTCCCAGCCCTGCACTGAACAGCTATATCTCCAGTAAAGGCAATTCGCTGCGGATCGTTGCCGGTGCCGCGTCAGGTGGCGCCAGCCTGGTTGTGAAGAAGGATATTGCCGAGCCGAGCGACTTGGCTGGTACCGAACTGGCCACCCCGCAATTCGGTGGAACCCAGGACGTGGCCTTGCGCCATTATCTGGCCGAGAACGAGTTGCTTGATGATGCGACGGTGACTCCCAGCTCCAATGGCACGCTCACCCAGCTCTTCGGGCGCGGCGCGATTGACGGAGCAGGGGTGCCTGAGCCGTACGCCTCTCTGCTTGTCGAGAATTACGAGGGACATCGATTAGTCGATGAGTCTTCCCTGTGGCCTGAGGGCAAGTTCCCGACCACCGTGCTGGTAGTTGCCAAGGACTTCCTGATCGAGCACCCCGAAACGGTGGAAAAGCTTGTTGAGGCGAACTCGGAAGCAATCGATTGGCTGAACTCAGCTGAACAGGAAGAGAAGATCGTGGCGGTCCAAGAGGCCTTGAACGCAGCCAACGGCAGCAGCTTTGCCCAGCCTGTGATTTCTGCAGCCTTGGAGGAAGTGACCTTCGCTGAAGATCCGCTGGCCGATACCTATCAGACGCTGATTAACCACGCGGCCCAGGTCGGCATCGGTGAGCCTGGCTCGGCCGATGGATTGGTTGACTCTCGTTTTATTGCATCGCAGGAGCACTGATGGGCGTTCTAATCAATGAAGTCTCACTGACTTACCCCGGCACCGGATTGGTGATCGACCAGCTGAGCGCAGAGATCGAAGATGGCGAATTCATTGCGGTCCTCGGTGCCTCCGGATGCGGCAAGTCTTCCTTGCTGAATATGATTGCAGGTTTGCTGGCACCTAGCTCAGGTTGGTTGGAGGTCCCTCAAGACGGGGCGGCCTTCATGTTCCAGGATTCCAATCTGCTTCCATGGCTTACCGCCGGGAAGAACGTGGAACTGGCGCTGAAACTTGCGGACTATCCGGTAGCACAGCGCGCCGGGCGCGTGACCGAGCTGCTTCAACTAGTGCAGCTTGGGCATGCCATGGAAAAGAAACCCCATGAGCTTTCCGGCGGCATGCGCCAGCGAGTTGCCCTGGCCAGGGCCTTGGCCCAGGACCGCCAGGTCTTGTTGATGGATGAGCCGTTCGCCGCCCTAGATGCCATTACAAGGGACATGCTCCATGAGCAGCTGCGGGCCCTGTGGGCGCAGACGGGCAAGACGATCATCTTCGTCACCCACAACGTCCGCGAAGCCATTCGTCTGGCCGGACGGATCCTGGTGCTCTCCTCGCATCCGGGAAGAATCCTGGAAACGCGTTGCATCACCGATGACCTGCGGAACGATCCGGCGCAATCAGCTGCGCTGGCCAACGAACTGACAACGATTTTGCGAAAGGAGCAACGAAAGCATGAGCTCACTGATCGAAACGCCGGATAGAACTGCGGCACCTGGACGGACTCGGCTCCGTCCAAGCCGCAAGGTTGATGCTTTCGTTGCCCCGATCTTGACCGTCCTGGTGCTGCTGAGCCTATGGCAAATCGCCTCCTGGGCGAGCCCCTTGCGTGAAGATCTGTTCCCTGGACCGGTCGCCGTGGCAGGCAAGCTGCCAGAACTGCTGGCTGACGGTTCGCTGGTCTCTGCCGTGGGCACCTCGCTGTTCCGTGCGCTGAGCGGATTCGTGATCGCCGTGCTGATCGCAACTCCTATCGCGCTGTTATTGGCGCACCAGCCGCTCTTGCGCCAAGGCGTGGGACCGCTGGTTTCGGCCATGCAGGTTTTGCCGTCCATCGCGTGGGTGCCAGCGGCAATTATTCTTTTCGGCTTGTCCGACGCGACCATCTACACGGTGCTGCTGCTGGGTGCGATCCCGTCGATTATCAACGGATTACTCTCTGGCATCGACATGATCCCCACGCAGTACAAGGCGCTATCCAAGGTGCTCGGTGCCTCCAAGCGCGAACACATCCTGCATATCGAGTTGCCTGCCGCTCTGCCTGGCTATGTGGCAGGGCTGCGGCAAGGCTGGGCCTTCGCATGGAGATCCTTGATGGCAGCAGAACTGATTGCGGTCGGCGGATCACTGGCCCTGGGCGTTGGCTCCTTGCTGCAACGCGGCCGAGACCTTGCAGACCTGCCGTTGGTGATGTTGGTCATATTGACCATTTTGCTTGTTGGCGTACTTATCGAACTTTTATTCTTCGCCCCGATCGAACGCAAACTCATGGCCGATCGCGGAATGACCCGAACGGGAGAAAACAATGGCTAAAGGGCATATCACCCTGATTGGCGGTGGACCTGGGGATCCCGAGCTGATTACCGTCGCCGGCTATAAGGCCCTGCTCGCCGCGGAAGTAGTCTTAGCCGACAAGCTCGGACCTACCGCCTTGCTGGCAGAACTTTCCGATGATGTGGTGGTCATCGATGTGGGCAAGTCACCAGGCTGCCACGTCAAAACCCAGGATGAAACCAATGAATTACTAGTCAAGTACGCTTTAGAGGGGAAGCGGGTAGTTCGCCTTAAAGGTGGCGACCCGTTTGTACTTGGCCGCGGCGGCGAGGAAATGCTCTACGCCGCGAAATACGGGATCCCTACGCGAGTGATTCCCGGCATTACCAGTGCTGTCTCCGTGCCCATGGCCGCTGGCATTCCCGTCACCCACCGGGGCATTGCGGCCGGCTTTACCGTGGTCAGCGGCCACAGTGAACTCGCGGACGTGCCGATTCGCGCCAATCACACCCTCGCTGTGCTGATGGGAGTATCGAATTTGCCACAAATTGTTGAGACTTTGCTTACCCGTGGTTTACCGTCAAGTACACCAATTGCGATAGTTGAGCGAGGTTACTCACAGACGCAGCGCACAACTATCGGTACGCTAGAAGGGATAGTAAAGCGCGCCCGCAAGGCCGCAGTGGCGAATCCGGCCGTTATCGTTATTGGTGACGTCGTTCGGCTAGCCCCGGAAGCCTCCGACCAACTGGTAGACCTCCTGCCGCTAGAGAATGCCGATGCCACCGCGCCGGCCTCATTCGTTGACTAAGAAAGAGAAGTTGTTTGATGAGTGAAATTATCGTCCCTGAGCACCTCACTTCCCGGGCGCTGCGTGTTGCCATCGTTGGTGCCGGTCCGGCCGGCATCTACGCCGCTGACCTGCTCAACAAGAGCCAGCCGGTCGCATCGGGTGAACTGAAGCTGCACGTTGACCTCTTCGACGAGCTTCCTACGCCTTTCGGCCTGATCCGCTACGGCGTTTCCCCGGATCACCCGCGTATCAAGGGCATCATCAACGCCCTGCACAAGGTGCTGGACAACGACTGGATCGACTTCTACGGCAACGTCGGCTTGGGCCGCGACATCTCGCTGGAAGACCTGAATACCCGTTACGACGCAGTGATCATCTCCACCGGTGCCCAGAAGGACGCAGACCTGAACATCCCAGGTGTCGACCTTGAAGGTTCCTTCGGCGGCGCCGACTTCGTGTCCTGGTATGACGCACACCCAGATGTTGACAAGAACTGGGACCTGTCGGCCAAGGAAGTTGCTGTCATCGGCAATGGCAACGTTGCCCTGGACGTAGCTCGCATCCTTTCCAAGCACGCTGACCAGCTGCTGGAGACCGAAATCCCTGAGCACATCTACGAGCAGCTCAATGACTCGGCCGTCACCGACGTGCATGTCTTCGGCCGCCGTGGCCCGGCCCAGGTGAAGTTCACCCCGCTGGAACTGCGCGAACTCTCGCACTCCAAGGACGTTGACATCGTCCTGTACCCAGAGGACTTCGAGTTCGACAAGGCTTCGGATGAAGCCATGAAGACCAATAACCAGACCAAGACCATGGTCTCCACCCTGACCAACTGGCTGATCGAGCAGGAAGAGCGCGAAGAAGCTCCAAGCGCCTCGCGCCGCTTGCACCTGCACTTCCTGCAGTCGCCAGTCGAGGTACTGGGCGAAGACGGGAAGGTCACCGGCCTCAAGGTAGAGCGCAACGAGCTCGATGGCAACGGCGGCGCGCGTGGCACCGGCGAATTCATCGAATACCCGCTGCAGGCCATCTACCGCGCCGTGGGCTACTTCGGTTCGGCTGTCAATGACATCGAATACGACGGTGCCAAGGGCGTGCTTCCAAACGTGGAAGGCCGCGTACTTGATGCTTCTGGCACTCACGTTCCTGGCCTGTATGCCACCGGCTGGATCAAGCGTGGTCCAATCGGCCTGATCGGCCACACCAAGGGCGACGCCTTGGAAACCATCACCCACCTGCTGGAAGACCTCACCAAGCTGGCTGAGCCTGATTCTTCCCAGAAGATCGCGGATCTGCTCGAAAGCCGTGGCGTGAACTTCTCCAACTGGGATGGCTGGAAGAACCTGGATGCACACGAGAAGGAACTGGGCGCTGCAGCCGGCACCGTTTCGACTCGTTTCGGCGAGATCACTCGTGACCGCGTCAAGGTCGTAGAGCGCGAAGAGATGATGGAATTCTCTTCGGCAAAAAAATTGGTTGAGAGCCTGTAAGTTTCACCCCGGGCTCTAACAACTATGGGCGGTGTCCCTCGGCAAATTAGCCGAGGGACACCGCCCATTGCTGCACCTGGTGCAGGTATCAGCTGAGCAACGTGTTCCAGAGATATTCTTCGCCAACAACAGGGATGCCGTAGTCGCGTGCTTTCTTGGCCTTGCCGGAGAGCGAATCAGGATCAGCGGCCACCAACAAGGCTACTTTCTTGGTGATCGCGCGATGAGGAGTGAACCCTGCGGACGCTAGCTGAGCTTCAATCTCCGAACGCGGGCGTGTCATATCTCCGGTGAGCACCACCATGGCGCCGGGATCGAGCTGATGATTGCCCTGCGGTTTGCGGATGGGCTCTTTATCCTCGGAAGCCACAGGTGGCACCTTGGCTACTTCGATTAGTTGCGATGGAAGTCCTAGCAATCCGATGACTTTGACCAGATCGGCTATTTCGTCTTCGGTCAGCACGCCATCGGACCAAGCTGTTGCGACAAGCTGTTGGAAGTACAGTTCGTGCAGTCTCAGGGCCTGGTGCTTATCCAAGCCAATGTCAGCGGCGGTCTGGAGCAGCTGGGCTTCTTCATGGGCTGATACATAGCGGTCCATCAATGCTAAATCCAGTACGGCAAAGTAGTTCTCCTCCGTAGCCGTGCCCGAAAATTCCGGGAGCCGGGCTGCAAGCTTTTCAAGGAAATGCCCGGCGGATTCCGTTCTGTACTGGGAGCGCTTGACTGGCGCGACTCGCGAACGAGGCATGGAATCAAACCACCGCCCGGCCGCGGCGAGGCGTAGCCGCCCGTCCCATTCTGGTTCATCGGGATCCAGTTCCATGTAGCGCGAAAGCAATGTCGCTGTGGCCGTCGCATCTCCCACTGCACTGTGGGCCTGTTGCAAGTCGATGCCAAAGGAATCGCAGCAGTCTTGAAGCGAACGGCCTGCGCCTTGAAGGTAGCGGTGGGACATTCGCATGGTGCACATACCTTGCGCCAGGAATGTCTCGGGCACCGGCAGGCCGCACTTGCGGAATTCAGCCTCAAGGAATCTGGAATCGAAGGACAGATTATGCGCCACGAGCACTGTGCCCGAAAGCCTCCAATGCAGTTCTTCTGCCAGGTCCTTGAAGCTGGGTGCATCGAGCACATCGCGGCTCTGGATGCGATGGATTGATTGCTTGCCAAGATCGCGTTGCGGGTTGATTAATGTTTCCCAAGAGTCGACTATCGTGCCCTGCCGATTCATGGTGACTATCGCAATTTCGGCGATGCGGTCGTTCCCTCCGGGGAATAGCCCGGTGGTTTCGGTATCCACGATGGAAAAGAATTCGCCGCTCATGACCGCTCCTGGGAGAAAGATTGTTAGTTCAATCTATAGCAGCTCCGGATCGTTTTATCCTTAGCCAAGTGGCCATTTTTCGGGGCCTTGGCAGTGGACGCCAGAAGCGCGTGCGAACTCGGCCCAGACGATCTTCGTCTGGGCCGAGTTTCAGTTCCGCTGTGGTTTGTCGTTGAGTTAGCCGGCCAGCTCAACCTTTTGGACTGGCTTCTGAGCGCTAACACTGCGGCGCAGCATGATGAACAGCAAGATCATGCCTGCGGTGATAGACATGTGTCCCAGCCCGGCGATACCGGAAATCATCTTTGAGGATTCCACGCCCAGCACGGTCATGATTCCGTGGGTCAGCTGCATGCCTCCGGTCAAGATGACCCCGGCGTTGTAGGTTCCCATGAACCAGGCGAAGAGCTTGCGGTGCTGGCTGAGTCCAAAAGCCTTTTCCAAAAGGAGCACCAGCAGCAAGATGATGAAGCCCAGCACCAACAGGTGGGTGTGGACTACGGAGAGCTGGGTCCATTGGCCTTCAGGGAAGTCGTTCATCTTGGTGAATTCACGGTAGAAGAGACCGGAACCTACACCGAGGACCATGTAGGCGAAGGAGAAATTCACGAGCTTACGCATTGATTTTGTTTTCTTTCTGAACGGTTGGTTCTGCGGTTGCTTTTGCGGGGGAGGAAGTTGTGCCGAAGAGTGGATGCTTGCTTGAACCCAGGACTGCGAACAGCGCCGGTAGCAGCAAGGTGCGAACGACGAAGGTGTCCAGCAGGACGCCGAGTCCGACGATCAGGCCCAGCTGGCCCAATACGGTCAGCGGCAAGGTGGCCAGAGCCGCGAAGACACCGGCCAGCACAAGTCCAGCGCTGGTGATCACCGAACCGGTGCGGCTTGCAGCCAGTACCACCGCTTCACGCAGCGTTAGTGACTGCGCGTCTTGGCGCACGCGCTGGGTCAGGAAGATGGTGTAATCCACGCCCAAGGCGACCAAGAAGACGAAGGCCAGCAGCGGCACTTGGACATCGAGTGCGTCGGCTTCGAAGACTGCCGAGGACACCAGAGAACCCAAACCGACGGCCGTGGCCGCGCTGAGCAGATTGACCAGGCCTAAGGCCAGTGCGGTTCGCCAGGATCGGGTCAGCCAGCCGAGCATCACGAAGCAGATGACCATGATCAGTGGCGCGATCACGAACAGATCGCGCAGGTGCATCTGGTGCGAATCAAGCTGTTCAGCGCTCTGCCCGCCGATCAGCACCTGCCCTGCGCTCTCGGTTGCCGCTGCATCACGCAGGTCGGCTACCAGATCCTGTGCCATCGCCGAGCTGGGCTCGACAGCCGAGATGACAGAGACCTGCTGCCATTGCGTGGTGCCCAGCTGAGTGGATTCGCCAACGCGCTTGACGTTTTCGACCCCGGAGAATTCATCGCGCAGTGCCTGGATGGCGGTTCCCTGTGCCAATATCGTGATCGGCTGGGTTTCGCCAGCTGGGAAGTGCTCGGCCAGAGTCTGCATCGCGCTGGAGGACTCGGTGGCGGTGCGGAACTGCTGGGTCTGGTCCAAGCCGATGCGGGTACCGGTCAACGCTCCAGCCAGAACCATGAGCAATACCGCCAACGCTGCCAGGTTCAGGCCCGGACGGGTCATGACAGCACGAGCAGCACGTCCGAAGAAGTTTTCCTTCTTGCTTTCCTGTCCTGGCCGGGGGATCAACGGCCAGAAGGCCTTTCGCCCGCACATGGCCAAGACCGGTGGAAGGAGGAACAGCACGAAGATTGCGGCGATCAGCAAGCCGGCGGCGCAGACGATGCCCAGACCGCGGGTATCTTCCATGACGGCCAGTCCCAAAGTCAGCAGGGCCAGCACTACGGTGAGGTTCGAGGTCAGGATCGCTTCGAAGCTGGCTGCCCAGGCCTTGGAAAGTGCCTGGCGGTGGTCATCGTTCTTCTGCAGTTCATCGCGGTAGCGGGAGATCAGCAGCAATGCGTAGTTGGTGCCGGCGCCGAAGACCAGCACGCTGAGCACGCCGGAGTCGAAGGTCAAGTTGAAGGCGTTGCCGAGCAAATTCGCCACTAGCGA
This sequence comes from Glutamicibacter arilaitensis Re117, assembly GCF_000197735.1. NCBI lineage: Bacteria > Bacillati > Actinomycetota > Actinomycetes > Micrococcales > Micrococcaceae > Glutamicibacter > Glutamicibacter arilaitensis. The sequence continues at coordinate 2,078,008 of NC_014550.1, read as the reverse complement.
GGCGCTGCGATCGGCGATGGCCACGACGAGAAGCGGGATCAGCCAGAGTACCGGCGAACGGTAGGTGAGGATCAGCAAAACTGCCACGATGCCCACCGTCACGGCCAGCAAGGTGAAGTCCGCCCCGGCGAACGCATTGGTGATATCAACTGCGAAGGCGGTAGCACCAGTGACCTGCACGGACAGCTCCTGAATGGGATGTTCTTGGATCCAGTTGCGGATCTCATTTAGCTTCTGGCGGTCAGCAGTATCGGAGACCGTGTCCCAGGTCAGTGGAACCATCGCTGCCTGCTGGTCTTCGCTGGCCATGGTGCGGCCCGCTGCAACCTCCGCGTCTTGGCTTAGCGCAACGGCTTGCTTATCGATGGCAGTGTTGTCGGCTTCGCTCAGTGCGTGGCCATCGGTGCGGCTGGCCACCAGCAGGGCCGAGCTCTTCGAGTCGCTGGTGTTGGCTGCCAGGAGTTCGGCGACCTGCGCCGAGTCGGAGCCTTCGACCAAGGAGCTAGCCGAACGGGTTGGTGCTTGGATGCTGCTCAGTGCGCCGAAGAGCACGAGGATCACTGCAAAAACTGCGGCGGCCCAAATACGAGCTGAGCGGCGGCTGGTCAGCGAATCGCCGACCCGGGAGATAACTGGAACTTTCATAGTTCCAGTTAATGAGATTTCGCAGCTTAGGCCATCGTGGAATGGGGTGAATAAAAGTTCAACCGAAAGGTTGAGATGACCGTCGGCGTGTCACCTTAATTCTATTGATCAGCTACAGCAATCCGAGGTCTTGAGCCTTGTTGATCGCGTCGGTTCGCGTGGTTGCCTGAAGCTTGTCGAAAATGTGGACCAGGTGGGTTTTGACCGTTGCCTCCGAGACGAACAGGGCCTTGGCGATCTGCTTATTAGCTGCTCCGGTGGCAAGCTGGACCAGTACATCCTTTTCGCGCTTGGTCAGCTCCACCTTGGGTCGTCGCATGCCTTCGACAACGCGCTGGGTCATCTCCGGAGCCAGAACCACATTGCCGAGAGCGGCTTGGCGGATTGAATCCACGATCGTCTGGGCGCTGACATCCTTGAGCAGGTAGCCGGCGGCCCCAGCCTCGATGCAGGCGAGCACCTCGGAGTCCTTGTCGAAGGTGGTCAGGATCAGCACAAAGGGCGGCTTGGAAAGTTGGCGGATCGCGGCGGTGGTTTGCGCACCGTTCATGCCAGCACCTAGGCGCAAGTCGCAGAGCACCACATCGACGGGGTTGGCCTTGACGAACTGCACCGCTTCCTCGCCGCTGGAAGCTTCGCCAATGACCGAGATGTCCTCATAGTTCTCGAATAGCGCGCGCAGCCCGGTACGCACGATGGGATGGTCATCAACCAACAGGATCCGGATCATGAGTTGTCCTTTGCTAAGCGAAGCGGAAGGTGGGCGCACAGTGCGGTGCCTTCACCGGGTGAACTTTCAACGTCCAAACCACCGCCGAGTTCGCGCAGGCGCTGATTCATTGCGGTCAGGCCGAACCCGCCGGTGTGCGTACTGGTCTGCGTGCGGCCAGTGTTCGGAATGAAGCCGATACCGTCATCGACAATATCCAAACGTACCTCGTCGCCGCTGGAGCCCAGGCTGAGCGCCACCGTAGAAGCCTGGGCGTGGCGCAGCACATTGGACAGGGCGGACTGGGCAGTGCGCAGCAGCGCGATCTGCACATTGGGATGCAACGCGGGTAGCCCCGGCTCGATATCCAAACGGGTCTGCAGCTTCGAATCTGTCTTGAAGTTCTCCAAGATACGACCCAAGGCACCGGCGAGCGCCTGAGAATCAAGTTCTGCAGGGGCCAAGGCGGCGATGATGCGACGCAAGTCAGTCAGCGCCTGCCCGGAAAGCTCATCGATCCGGCTCAGTGCAGCGGTGGCGGCTGCTGGATCCTTGGAAGCTTCCGCCGCTTTGGCATGCAATCCGATGGAGGAGAGCTGCTGGGCGACGGTGTCATGGATTTCCCGGGCCAGTCGGGTGCGTTCGGTGGCGATGCCGGCTTCATGCTGGGAGCGGGCCAACTCTCCTTGCAGGTCCGCCATTTCCTGTTGGGCGCGCACCAGTGAATCCACCAAGGATGTGCGCACCTCAGCATCGCGCTCCATCTGCAGGTAGCCGCGGGAGATGCCCCAAGCGAAGAGTCCGCCGACCAGGGGGCCGGCTGCGGCTGCCAGAGTCACTTCCAGGTTGTGCAGGTACGGCGCCAGGAGAGTGAAGGCATAGACCACTACTGACCAGAGAATCGAGGGCAACAGGGGGAGCTGGTGGCCAAGTAGCAGCCAGAGGCTGAACGCCAGCCACATGAACTCGGGAGAGGACGCCAAGCTGGCCACCCAGATAACTAGCAGTACCGCCAACCACCAGGCAGGCAGGAGCTTCGCCTGGCTGCGTGCCATGCGGATGAATCCGGCCGAATACCAGGCGACGAAAAGGATCGAGAGGCCAAGAGAGAGCCAAGGGTGCTGCCCGCTGGCGAAGACCCGCAGCAGCACGATGAGCACCAAGATGAAGGTGACCAGGTGCTGGCCCCAGCGCAAAAGTGCGGGGGAGCCGAAATAACGGTGCTGTTGCTGCGGGTCAGCCCAAGGCTGCGCGGTGGTACTCATGGGAATCAGCCTACTAAAGCCGGCGCAGGTTCTCCGGGCGCCCTCAGGAGCTAAGCGCGTGGCTCAGCCAGCAGATGATCGGGGATCAGCTCGGAGCCGCGCACATTTTCCAATAGATCGCGTTCGATAGCGACCCCTGCGCGCAGCACGCTGATCTGTCCGGTACCCTCCAAGATCACGCACGCGACCTCGTCGCGGCTGCGCACACCGCTGAGTCGCAGCTTCTCGATGATTTCGTTCTCAGAGACATGAGTACGCCGCAGATTGCGTTGGAGCATGTCGCGTCCGGCCATGAGCAAGTATGCCTTGTTGTTCACGGTGGCCCGCCCCATGGGGAATTTGCGTAGTTGCCCGGTGAGCGCCTGCAAGACTAGCAAGGTCACCAGTGCCAGAGCGCCGGCGGCCAAGGTTGGGGAATAGCCGAGGATCGCGCGTCCCACGACTGCGCCGATGGCTACAACCGCCGCGAAGTCGAAACTGGACAGGTTTGCCATGGTGCGTTGACCCAGAGTGCGAATCAAAACCAGAACCAGTAGATACAAGCCTGCCGCGGAAAGCACGATGCGCAGTGCATCGGCTCCATCCATTCCGTATTCAGCCCACATTGTCGCGCCTTTCTATCGTGTTCATTAGCTTGTTCCTGCCCGTAGCGCGGGTCGCGAAGCCATGGGTCACTGTACTCTGCTGCAGGTCAGACGAAACCGGTTCGAAACTATGCTCGAATGGTGTTTCGGGTGGAGCGGGTGTTCTGCGCTCGCCGAGCTGTGAGCCTGCGCTCACTTGCATTTGGAAGGCTGCCGGGAATTTTCTGCTGGCGCATCACGCGGTAGGATATAAGGACTGCGACTTTGATCCGGCTATCACCGGTGAGTCTTCGGAAGAACCGCGAACCTCATGTTCGCCAAGTAGAACCGAACGGGACCAGCCCGTCACAGCTGAAGATAAGCGATTCCCCATCATCTTGGTGGGGGATAAGCGGGGTGGTACCGCGGCAATTTCGCCGTCCTCGTAGGCAAGGATTTATCGACCCTACGCTTGAAGGACGGCCCATTCGATGAGCTTCTACCCGAAGGTCACTACTGACCCAACCGGTTCGACCCCGGCTTCACCGCGATTCCCAGATCTTGAGAAGCGCGTCCTCGAATACTGGAAGAACGACGACACTTTCCAGGCCTCCATCGACCAGCGTGAGGGCGAAGAATTCGTCTTCTACGATGGCCCTCCTTTCGCTAACGGCCTGCCGCACTACGGCCACCTGCTCACCGGCTACGTCAAGGACCTGGTAGCCCGCTACCAGACCCAGCGCGGCAAGCGCGTGGAGCGCCGCTTCGGCTGGGACACCCACGGCCTGCCTGCCGAGCTGGAAGCCATGAAGCAGCTGGGCATGACCGACAAGAAGCAGATCGAAGCCATGGGCATCGACAAGTTCAACGACGCCTGCCGCACCTCGGTGATGAAGTACGCCGATGAGTGGAAGCAGTACGTGAACCGCCAGGCTCGCTGGGTCGACTTCGAAAACGACTACAAGACCCTGAACGTCGAGTTCATGGAATCGGTCATCTGGGCCTTCAAGCAGCTCTCGGACAAGGACCTGACCTACAAGGGCTTCCGCGTGCTTCCATACTGCTGGAAGGACGAGACCCCGCTGTCCAACCACGAGCTGCGCATGGACGACGACGTCTACAAGAACCGCCAGGACCAGACCGTCACCGTTGGCTTCACCATCCTTGCCGGTGAAACCGAAGCTTCCAAGGAACTTGCCGGCGTGCAGGCTCTGGCCTGGACCACCACCCCATGGACCCTGCCAACCAACGCCGCACTGGCCGTGCACCCATCGATCGACTACGTCGTGGTTCCTGCAGGCGAAGCCGGCGTGAAGGCTTCGGCTGCCGCCGGTCCATTCCTGCTGTCCCGCGACCTGCTCGGCTCCTACGCCAAGGACCTGGGCTACAAGGACGCCAAGGAAGCCGCCGCGGCCATCACCGCCAGCTACACCGGCGAGCAGCTGGCCGGCGTGCGCTACCAGCCGCTGTGGGACACCTACACCGACACCGAGAAGTACGGCACCGAAAACGCTTGGCAGATTCTCACCGCCGACTACGTCACCGTGGCCGACGGTACCGGCATCGTCCACCAGGCTCCGGCCTATGGCGAAGATGACCAGAAGGTCTGCGAAGAGCACGGCATCCCGGTCATCCTCTCGGTCGACGAGGGCGCCAAGTTCCTGCCGGTCTTCGGCAACGGCCCGCTGGCCGAGATTGTCGGCGTGCAGGTCTTCGACGCCAACAAGACCATCACCAACGTGCTCAAGGACGAGGCCAAGCTCATCAAGCAGGCCTCCTACGAGCACTCCTACCCGCATTGCTGGCGCTGCCGCACGCCGCTGATCTACCGCGCGATCTCCTCCTGGTACGTCGAGGTCTCCAAGTTCAAGGACCGCATGGTAGAGCTGAACGAGCAGATCAACTGGATCCCGGGCAACGTCAAGCACGGCCAGTTCGGCAAGTGGCTGGAAAACGCCCGCGACTGGTCCATCTCGCGCAACCGCTACTGGGGTTCGCCGATCCCAGTGTGGGAATGCACCGGCGCCGAATGCGAGCACCGCGAAGTCTTCGGCTCGCTGCAGGAAATGCAGGACTTCTTCGGCCGCCTGCCGGTGAACCACGAAGGCCAGCCTGACCTGCACCGCCCATTCATCGACGAGCTGACCAAGGCCCACGAGGGCTGTGCCGAAGGCGGGACCCTCAAGCGCGTGGAAGACGTGCTCGATGTCTGGTTCGACTCCGGTTCGATGCCGTACGCCCAGGTGCACTACCCATTCAACAACCAGGAATGGTTCGATTCCGGCCATCACCCGGCTGACTTCATCGTGGAGTACATCGGCCAGACCCGTGGCTGGTTCTACACCATGCACGTGCTCTCCACCGCGCTTTTCGACCGCCCGGCCTATACCAACGTAATCTCCCATGGCATCGTGCTGGGCTCGGACGGACAGAAGATGTCCAAGTCCCTGCGCAACTACCCGGATGTCACCGAGGTCCTGGACCGCGACGGTTCCGATGCCATGCGCTGGTTCCTGATGGCTAGCCCGATCCTGCGCGGCGGCAACCTGGTCGTAACCGAACAGGGCATCCGCGACGGCGTGCGCCAGGTACTGCTGCCGCTGTGGAACGTCTGGCACTTCTTCAACCTCTACACCAACTCCGCGAACAACGGAGCCGGCTACGAGGCCAAGCGCTCGATGGACTCCACCGACCCGCTGGACCAGTACATGCTGGCCGCCACCGGCCAGCTGGTGCGCGAAGTCACCGAGGCGCTGGATTCCTATGAGGTCTCCGATGCCACCGAGGCCGTGCGCCACTACATGGACACGCTGACCAACTGGTACGTGCGCCGTAGCCGCCAGCGCTTCTTCGATGAAGACACCCAGGCCTTCGACACCCTGTACACCGCACTGGAAACCCTGGTGAAGGTCACCGCTTCGCTGCTGCCATTGGCCAGCGAAGAGATCTTCCGCGGGCTGACCGGCAAGCGCTCGGTGCACCTGGAAGACTGGCCAGAAGCCAGCGAATTCCCAACCGACACCGCGCTGCTGGAAACCATGGAAACCACCCGCAAGATCTGCTCGGTGGGCTCCTCGCTGCGCAAGGTCAAGAACCTGCGCGTGCGCCTGCCACTGGCTGAGCTGAAGGTCGTGCTCACCGATGCAGCCCGCCTGGAAGGCACCTACGCCTCGATCATCAAGGACGAGCTGAACCTCAAGGCCGTCACCCTGATCGACGCCGAAGGAGTGGACGCGGCCAGCTACGGCATCAGCCAGCAGCTGGTCGTCAACGCCCGCGCCGCCGGCCCACGCCTGGGCAAGAACGTTCAGCAGGCCATCAAGGGGGCCAAGTCCGGGGACTGGTCGGTCACCGACGGGGTGGTCACCGCAGGCGGCCTGGAACTGGCCGAGGGCGAGTACACCCTGGACACCGTGGTGGATGCAGCCGGCGAAATCGCCGCAGCAGTCATCGACGGCGGCTTCCTGGTGCTGGACACCGAGGTTACCGAAGCGCTGGCCGCCGAAGGCACCGCCCGCGACATGATCCGATCCATCCAGTCCGCCCGCAAGGACGCGGACCTGCAGGTCTCGGACCGCATCCGCACCGTGATCACCGCCAACGCGGCAACCATCACCGCACTGGAAGCCAACCGCGAACTGGTCGCCGGGGAAACCCTGACCGCGCAGCTGGAACTGGTTGCCGATGATTCGGTTGCAGGCGAACCGGTCACCGTGGCCAGGCTGGAAACTGACAAAGCGGAGGCCAACTAGTGAGCGACCTGGACCGCGTCTACGCGCAGCTATTGGCCCGCGCGCCGGAAAACAAGATGGAACCGCGCATGGAACCGATGTTCCGTGCCATGGAGGTCCTGGGCGAGCCGAATAAGGCCTGCCCGGTCATCCACATCACCGGCACCAACGGCAAGACCTCGACCGCCCGCATGATCGAGTCGCTGCTTGAAGCGCACGATCTGCGTACCGGCCGCTACTCCTCGCCGCATCTGGTGTCGGTCACCGAGCGCATCGCCATTGACGGTGCACCGGTGGACGAGGAAACCTTCGTGCGCGTCTGGGATGAGATCAGCCCGTTCATCGAGATCGTGGACGCCGAACTGGTGGAACGCGGCGAGAACAAGCTCACCTACTTCGAAGCGATCACTGTCCTGGCTTTCGCGATCTTCGCCGAGGCGCCCGTGGATGTCGTGGTGCTCGAAGTCGGCTTGGGCGGCATCACCGATGCCACCAACGTGGCCGATGGCGACGTTTCGGTGATCACCCCGATTTCGCTGGACCACACCGACCTGCTGGGGGACACCCCAGGGGAGATCGCCCAGGAAAAGGTCGGGATCCTCAAGCCCGGCGGCTACCTGGTCTCCTCGGTGCAGCCGGTGGACGCCGCCGATGTGCTGCTGGCCCGCGCCCGCGAGCTGGAAGTGCCGGCCGTCTTCGACACCCTGGACTTCAAGCTGCTGGATCGCCAGCACGGCGTGGGCGGGCAGCTGCTGTCCATCCAGGGCCAGGCCGCGCGCTACGACGAGATCTTCCTGCCGCTGTTCGGTGCCCACCAGGCGCAGAACGCCACCGTGGCCTTGGCCGCGGTGGAAGCGTTCCTCGGCGGCGGCCAGCGCGAGCTGAACGCCGATCTGGTCCGCGACGGCTTTGCCGCGGTGACCAGCCCGGGCCGGTTGGAACTGGTCCGCGGCGCGCCGAGCATCCTGGTCGATGCCGGGCATAATCCTGACGGCATCCGTGTCACCGCGGAGGCCATCAAGGAATCCTTCGGCTTCACCCGCCTGGTGCTGATGGTTGGCATCCTGGCGGAGAAGGACGCCGAAGCGATGCTCTACACCATGCGTGAAGAGTATGGCGACATGGTTGAAGACATCTGCATTACCCAGTCGTCCTCGCCGCGCGCCATCCCGGCCGGCGAGCTGTCCACCATGGCGATCGAAGCTGGCTGGCCTGAAGAGGACATCCACGTGACCGAGAACCTGGAAGACGCCATCGAGTGGTCGGTAGGCCGTGCCGAGGCCGGCAATGATCTCTCAGGCGGCGTGCTGGTCACCGGTTCGATTACACTGGTGGGCGAGATTTCACTATTGCTCAAGGGAGGCGAATCCTAATGGCAAAACTCACCCGCGCCCAGCGCGAGTGGCGTCCTGGCATGAAGAAGAAGCAGCGCTCCACGAAGATGATGTTCGCATCTACCGTGCTGGTCTGCGAAGCGCTGCTCGCGGTGTTCGTGACCCTGGCGGCCTTCGGGCTCAAGCGCGGCGGGGAACCGGTAGTCGTGCTCAGCCTCGGCGCCGTGCTTGCTCTGCTGTGCATCTTCAACTGCGCTCTGCTGGGCAAGAAGATCGGCTACATCATCGGCTGGGCCCTGCAGGTAGTGTTCTTCCTGTCCGGCTTCCTGCTGGTGGACATGTTCTATCTGGCAGCGGCCTTCGCCCTGTGCTGGTGGTACGCGCTGTACAAGGGCGAGGAAATCGACGTGGAGAACAAGCGCCGCGCCGCCGCCCAAGAAGCCTGGGAACAAGCCAACCCCGAGCAAGCCTAAGAACCTAAGAAGTACATCAACGATACGAAGAGGTAGTCACATGACTGAACGTACCCTGATCCTGGTCAAGCCAGACGGCGTCAAGCGCGGTTTGACCGGACAGATCCTTGCCCGCATTGAAGCCAAAGGCTACGCCATCGCCAAGCTGCAGCAGCTGGAAGCGACTCGCGAACTGCTCGCCGAGCACTACGCAGAGCACGAAGGCAAGCCGTTCTACAAGCCGCTGGTTGAGTTCATGCTCTCCGGCCCAGTGGTAGCGATCGTAGCTGAAGGCCAGGGCGTCATCCCGGGCTTCCGCTCGCTGGCAGGCACCACCGATCCGACCACTGCTGCTCCGGGCACCATCCGTGGCGACTTCGGCCGCGACTGGGGCCTGAAGGTCCAGCAGAACCTGGTCCACGGCTCGGACTCGGTTGAGTCCGCAGAGCGCGAAATCGGCATCTGGTTCGGCAAGTAAGCTGAAATAGAAAAATCCCGGCAGTTTTGAACTGCCGGGATTTTTCATGCCCGGAATCGGTTTCTAGAACCAGTCATCCAAGCTGTCCTGGGCGAGCATAGCGCTCTGCCCAGAGGCCGCATTCTGCGCAGGGCCTGCGATGGACGGCGCGGACGCTTCCAGCGGCTGCTGCTCTGCGGAGCCGATCCTGACCACCTGGTGATGGTCGGTGATTGGCCCGACTATGTGCGAAAAATACTTATCTGCTCCGTCGTTGCTGTATTCCAGCACGTGGATACCTCCCAGTCTTCAGTGCGCGTTAGCGCATTGATTGCGGGCGAAGCCTGGCGCGGGATTTTCCCTGTTGGGGAAAACGAAGACATGCAGCAAAACTTCTCAAGGTGCTTGCGCATCCCACGTCGCTCCACTTTCATCACTCCAGTCACATTAAACACACAAACCACATCCACGGCAACGTAGGTTTAGCTTCCGAATGGCATGCGCCGAGCAAAATACCCCGAGAAACCGGGGCTGGCGGCGTGGCAAACTAGTTTTGAATTAGTTGGTAATAATTCGATCCAGAGTATTTATGGGCACGAGAAAGGGTGCCCCTGCTATGCAAGAGCACCCCCAGCATCGACTTCTACTCGGAACCCTTAGTCGATTCCTTATGAGCTACCTTGGCTTCGAGCTTTTCGAAAGCCTCTTCCTCTTCGTGGATTTCAACTTCGGACTTGATGTCCTCGCTGGCTTCAGCCACGGCATCGGACTTATCTCGTCCGGTCCACACCTTGATCACAGCCCACGAAGCTGCAACCAGCGGCACCGACAGGACCGCTCCGACGATGCCAGCCAAGACGGTGCCGGCGGTCAGGGCCATCAAGACGACCAATGCATGCAGGCTCAGGGCGTTGGCCATGACGACCGGCTGAAGGAAGTTGCCTTCCAGCTGGTTGACCAGGATCACCGCGGCAAGCACGATCAGTGCCACCACCGGGCCATTGGTAACCAGAGCGATCAGCGTGGCCAGGATACCGGCCACGGTCGCGCCGACCATCGGAACGAACGAACCCAGGAAGACGATAACGCCCAGCGGGATAGCCAGTGGCACCTGCACGATCAGCAGCGTAGCGGTGATGCCCAAGGCATCCACCGCTGCGACAGTGGCCGTGCCGCGGATGTAGCCGCCGAAGGTGCGCAGTGCGCGGTCTCCGGAGAGGATCCACTTATTGCGGTAGTGGCGCGGGGTCCAGGACACGGCGAAGGCCCAGATCTTGTCGCCGTCCTTCAGGAAGAAGAACAAGATGACCAGAAGCAAAATCATCCCTGTCACGAAGCTGCCGGCGGCGCTGAGGGTATTCAACGCGCCGGTGCCGAACTGGGAACTGGTCAAGAAGCCGGTCACGGTTTCAACGACATTATCGATTTGGCTCTGATCGACGTTGAATGGCATGGTGCCGATGAATCCCTGGACCATTTCATTGAGCTGGTTGAAGCCCTGGACAGCTTGATCAACGAGCTTCGGCCATTCCTTGATGACCGAGAAAACCAAGCCGGTGCCAATGCCGCCGAGGATCAGCAACGAACCCAGGAACACGATCCACGCCGCAAGCATCGGGGAAACGACCCTGCGCAGCTTGATCACCAGGGGCCACAACGCACAGGAAATGATGACGGCCAGCAACGTCGGGATCACGATCATCGTCAGCCGCAGCATGCCGATGATCAGGAAGGTTGCCAGCGCGCCGACGATCAAAAGCTGTGCGCTTCGAATGCCCAAGCGTCCTAGCAAGTCCGTCCACAAACTGGTGACCGTGAAATCTGGTTTGGCGTCCTTGGCTGGAACACGATGGTACTCAGCAGGCGTCGGCTTGTCGGGTTGCTGTTGCTTCTTCAACAACTGGGCAGGCCTGACCTTACGGAAAAAAGCCATAGTCGCTCCTTGTTATCTAATACTGATAGCTCTAACAATAGGCTAGCGACTTGAGTTGCCTTCGAGGCAACACCGAAAGGTTGATTTTTGCCCCGGGCATCGGCCTTGAGGCTTACCGAAAGGTTCAAGAAGCGCAGGTGGGACACGATGGTAGACAAATCGGCAGCCCTGCAATTGCAGGACCGCCGCGTTGAATGAAGCCGGATTCAGCCGGAGGATCGAATCAACCCATGAAATATTCCTTGGCCAGCAAGCCCATGATGATCTTGTCGTGGAATGACCCGTCGTGGAACCCGGCCTGTCGCACGCGGCCTTCTTCACGGAACCCTGCACGGTTGAACGTGCGCAGTGCGCGCTCGTTGTAGGCCCACGCGGTCAAGCCGATGCGGTTCAGGCCCATCTCGCGGAAACCGTAATCGATGATCATCTTGGTTGCCATGGTGCCGTAGCCCTGGCCCACGTTCGAACCGCCGATCATGATCATCAGCTCTGCCGAACGCGCCGGTGCGTTGTAGTTGTACAAAGCCGTATGCCCGATCAGCGTGTCATCGGGCAGCGTGATCGAAAGGCCAACACCGTCGGTGGTCCCGCGGTTCAGGCTGCGCGATTTGAATAGCTCTGCGGCTTCGGTGATTGGGTGGGGGAGGACCAAGTTGCCCTGCAAAGCCATGAATTCTGGGCTGTTCCACCACTGGGTGAGGAATGCAAGATCTTCTTCTTGCAATTCCCGCAGCCGCAGGTGCTCGGAAATCAGCAGGTTGATTCCGTAGTCTTGGGCATTTTCTGTGTTCCATATGTCACTTGCCATGCTTCTAACCTACCGGGTTCAGCTTGATGGCACGTGTGAAATCGTTGATGGCGAAACCTTTCGATCAACCTGGAATTCGGCAATGGCGCAGATCGAAGTTGGAATTCAGGCATAAATTTGCAGGTCGACGCGCCGAGGCGCAACAAACAGTGACACATCCATGGCTGCTCAGCCTCATTGCCCCTGCGCTGGATGAACAGATTAAAGCACCACGGGACCGCTGCCGAGGCAGCGGTCCCGTGGAAGTCAGGGGCTAAGTAGCAGGTCCCTAGCCGAAGAAAGCCAGGGGGAAACGCAGAACGATCGAAGCGGCTATGAGCACCCAGAGGATGGCGGTAATGATCCAGCTCCACTCGGCGAAGAACTTCTTCACCCCAGCGCCGGCAGGAATTACCCCGGTCAACACATTGCGAGCGGTCGTAAAGACGAACAGCGGGATCGTCATCGCCCACACCACCATGCAGTAAGGGCACAGCGCGTTGATCTCATACAGTGCCTGGGACCAGAACCAGATGACCAAACCCATCGCTGCGGTGACGCCGACTTGGAAGCACAGCCAGAACCAGCGCTTGAGGTTGGATGCCCCAGCCAGCAAGGCGAAGCCCACGGTGATGACAACGGCGAAGCAAACGATCCCGAAGAAGGGATTGGGGAAGCCGAAGATCCCGGCCTGCTCTGATTTCATTACGGTGCCGCAGGAAACCCAAGGATTGATATCGCAGCTGGTGATGTAATCGGGGTTCTTATAGAGCTCAAGGCGTTCCAAGACCAAAATGCCGGCGGCGAGCCAGGAGATGAACCCGGTGACGATGATGAACAGCCCGAAGCCGCGTTCCTTAGCCCACCAGGGCAACACGCCCGAGCTATGGCTATTTTCTAGTGATGAAACCATGTTTTGACTATTCCATAAGTTCATAGGAAAGCGGGAAATTCCGCCGAGGGCTTTTTCATCTTAAGGAGCCTTTCTGTGTGTCTGGTGAGAACCAATGAACAAGGCGTGAACGAAATATGAGAGAATGGGAATGGTTGTTCGCGGATCCACAGTCTGCTTTCAACCCGACGACAGACTTTTGAAACAACAGATCGCCAGGCGATGCATCGCTTCGGTTGAGTGCCCAATATGTGCGCCTCCCGAGGGAATACCGCGGATCGTAGGGCTGCAAAGGAAAGCAGCCGGTTTTCTTAGGCCACGTTGATCCGCAGGATTTGCGCATGGTTCAGAAACTTGGACAAGTGCCGACCCCGCGGAAAATAGCGAGCTTTTGTGTCCGGTCCACTGGAAAATAGGTAGGCCAAGGGGACACGTGATGATTGTAGTTTCAGTTGCGGCGCCGTCTGTGGAGGATGCCGGAGCGGGACATAGTAGGAGTATGCGAATTTAAATGAGCGCAGCAAATCAACGAAAGGGTGGGGCGCAAGGTAATAAGCGGGGCAACCGTTCAACGCGAGCCCGCCGTACCAGCGTTTCAACCACACCTGCGCGACCACTGCGTCGCGCCATGACCCTGGCCGAACTCAATGCTGCTGCCGGCGTTGAAGAAAGCCCATACCGCTGGCGGGCAACTCGCCGCACGCAGATATCGACCCCTGACTCCACCAAGCGCGCAAGCCGCCAGGCTGAACGCCGTGCACAGGCGGCACGCAATGCCGCTAATGACGAAGCAGTCGAGGCAGCCGCAGCCAAGCAGGAAGCTTCAGAGCAGAAGGCTGTGGAAGAAACTGCAGCTGCAGCCGAAGCGTCAACCGCTGCTCCAGTCGAGCCGGAAACCGCCAAGGTTGAAGAAGCACCTGTCGTCGATCAGACCGGCAAGCTGCTGGCTGAACACGGCAGCACCATGATCTTGAATCCTTTCGCCGTGCCAGAAACTGCACAGGCAGTGCTGGCACAGGCCGTGGCCAGGAAGCAGGAACCTGCTCGCCGTGCCGCCGCCGCTTCGGAGGCCGACGAGGACGATGTCACTTCGCGCCGTCGCCGCCGTCGTCGTCGTGGCGATGTGGACCTGGAACTTGAAGGCGGTTCGCAAGATGATCCGCCGAACACCGTCACCCGTGTGCGCGCACCGCGTGGCACCATCGAGAGCCATGCCTCGGTCAACAACAAGGTTGCTTCGGTGCGCGGCTCCACCCGTTTGGAAGCCAAGCGCCAGCGTCGCCGCGAATCGCGCGAAACCGGTCGTCGCCGCCAGGTGATCACCGAGGCCGAGTTCTTGGCCCGCCGCGAGTCCGTTGAACGCAAGATGATTGTGCGCCAGCGCGAAGATCGCATCCAGATCGGTGTGCTGGAAGATGGGGTGCTCGCTGAGCACTTCGTTTCCAAGACCCAGCAGGATTCGCTGATCGGCAACGTGTACGTCGGCAAGGTCCAGAACGTGCTGCCATCGATGGAAGCTGCTTTCGTGGATATCGGACGCGGCCGCAACGCCGTGCTGTACGCCGGCGAAGTCAACTGGGATGTTGCTGCGCTGGAAGGCGCACCACGCCGCATCGAGAACGCGCTGAAGGCTGGCGACTCGGTACTGGTCCAGGTCACCAAGGACCCAGTGGGTCACAAGGGTGCCCGCCTGACCAGCCAGATCTCGCTGCCCGGCCGCTACCTGGTCTACGTGCCAGGCGGTTCGATGACCGGCATCTCCCGCAAGCTGCCTGACGTTGAGCGCCAGCGCCTGAAGAAGATCCTGAAGGACCACCTGCCGGAGAACGCGGGCGTCATCGTGCGCACCGCTGCCGAAGGCGCGTCCGAGGAAGAACTGACCAACGATATCAACCGACTGCGCGCGCAGTGGGAAGGCATCGAAGAGCAGGCCAACTCCACCAAGACCTTGGCTCCGGAACTGCTGTACTCCGAGCCTGATCTGACCATCAAGGTAGTGCGCGACGTCTTCAACGAGGACTTCACCAAGCTGATCGTCTCCGGCGAACACGCATGGGACACCATCGAGGCCTACGTCATGTACGTAGCCCCGGATCTGATGGGCCGCTTGGAGAAGTGGGAAGCCGAAGAGGACATCTTCACCAACTTCCGCGTCGACGAGCAGATCGCCAAGGCACTGGACCGCAAGGTCTTCCTGCCATCGGGCGGTTCTCTGGTCATCGACCGCACCGAAGCCATGACCGTCATCGACGTGAACACCGGCAAATTCACCGGCTCGGGCGGCAACCTCGAAGAAACCGTAACCAAGAACAACTTGGAAGCGGCCGAGGAAGTTGTCCGCCAGCTGCGCCTGCGCGACATCGGCGGCATCATCGTCATCGACTTCATCGACATGGTCCTTGAATCCAACCGCGATCTGGTGCTGCGCCGACTGGTGGAGTGCCTGGGCCGGGACCGGACCAAGCACCAGGTGGCCGAGGTGACCTCGCTGGGTCTGATCCAGATGACCCGCAAGCGCATGGGCACCGGTTTGCTTGAAGTCTTTGGTGAAGAGTGCGAGCACTGTGCCGGTGCTGGTGTCATCACCCACGACGAGCCAGTTGAAACCCGCAAGACCTTCAACTCGGCCGGCGAGCAGCACACCAAGAAGTTCAACGACAAGCCAAGCCGCAACTCCCGCCGCCGCCGCGGTGGCGAGAAGGACGAGGCTAAGCCAGTTGAGAAGAAGGAGCCGGTATCGGAGGAGAAGGACGAGGCCACGCGCCACGCCCTGGCCAACATTGCCGCAGCTTCGCACCTGGATGCCGCTGCAGATAACGCAGTGAGCATCGATGGCGAGCAGATTCCTGTCACCAAGGCGCAAGCATCGGATTCCGAAGCTGCTGCGGTGACCTTGGAAGCGCTGGAAGCAGCGTTGCCGGGCAAGGGCGAGTCCAGCGAGGAACAGGACGGCAGTCGCAAGCCGCGCCGCCGTTCACGCTCCCGTGGACGCAACCGGAACCAGCTTGAGGAAAGCACTTCAGGTAACGATGAGGCTTCGGCTACCCTGGAGCAGCCAGCTGCTCCTGGACCGGAGCAGGCATCGAAGTCCGAAGAGCAGCCCCGCAAGCGTTCGCGCCGGGCTTCGCGTCCGCAGGCCGCAGCACAGCAGGACCAGCCGGTCATCACCGGCCTGGCCATGCCTGCTGCCAGCGCACCTGCAGCCGCTGAGACCAGCACCGCTGTTTCCGCTCCCGTTGCCGCACCTGCGGCAACCACACAGAATTCTACGAAGCCAAAGCGCCGTAGTCGTCGGGCCACCTCGGCCCAGGGCGATGCGACCGCAGAGGTTCTCGTGGCAGAGGTATCCGCTGCTACCGGTTCGGTAGTTCAAATGGATGCCTCCGGTTCGAAGAAAGATAAGCCAGCTGAGCCTGCCGGGCAACCGGTAATGTTCGGTGTGGGTGTTCCAGTACGCGAACTGAAATAGATGAACTTGATCACGCTTCACCCGCTGGGGCAGTTTCTATTTGCTCCAGCGGTGTGGACTAGCGTAATCTAGTTGATCGGTGCTAAACGCCAAGATCACGGACTTTTGGTCCGCTCGGCGTCAAGGCACAAGCGCATGAGATCCCCGTGCTCGCGTCCACTTTGTGGGTGTTTACGGGTCGATATCTGCGCCGGTAAGACAATAAACGTCGAGTAGAAGTGAGTACCCACGTGGTGTACGCAATTGTCCGCGCAGGCGGCCACCAGGAGAAGGTTTCCGTTGGAGACCTCATCACCGTTGACCGTCTTCAGGCTGCCCCAGGCAGCTCCATCGAGCTTCCAGCTTTGCTGTTGGTAGATGGCGAGAAGGTAACTTCCGCAGCTGCCGATCTGGCTAAGGTCACGGTCACCGCTGAGGTTGTAGAAAACCTTCGCGGCGAGAAGATCGTAATCCAGAAGTACAAGAACAAGACCGGTTACAAGAAGCGCCAGGGCTTCCGTGCCGCTCTGACCAAGGTCAAGGTCACCTCGATCGCCTAATTCAGGCAATCGTAGAATCCATTTTTGTAGCGAAAGAGGCTAAAAGGCATGGCACATAAGAAAGGTGCGAGTTCCACTCGCAACGGTCGCGATTCCAACGCACAGTACCTAGGCGTAAAGCGCTACGGTGGTCAGGAAGTCAAGGCAGGCGAAATCATCGTTCGCCAGCGTGGCACCCACTTCCACCCAGGCGCCGGCGTAGGCCGTGGCAAGGATGACACCCTGTTCGCATTGGCTGCTGGCGCAGTCGAGTTCGGCACCCGTCGTGGTCGCCGCGTGGTGAACATCGTGGCTGCTGCCTAATTTCAGGCAACAGGCAAATTTTTTAGTACACAAGGGGTGGGCCGATTTCGGTCCGCCCCTTGCGTGCATAGTTAGACTTTAAGCGAGTATCCCTCGCAACCCCGTACTAGGAGAAGATGGCCCCGTGGCTGCATTCGTTGATCGCGTAACCCTTCATGTCACCGCAGGTAATGGTGGCCACGGTTGTGTGTCCATCAAGCGTGAGAAGTTCAAACCGCTTGGCGGTCCAGATGGCGGCAACGGCGGCAAAGGCGGAGACATCATTCTTCGCGTTGACCCGCAGGTCACCACGCTGCTGGACTTCCACCACCTGCCGCACCGCAAGGCCGGCAACGGCGAACCAGGCAAGGGTGGTTTGCACCCGGGCAAGCACGGCGAGGACCTGATCCTCGGCGTGCCAGCTGGCACCGTCATCAAGACCAAGGACGGCGACATCCTCGGCGACCTGGTCAAGCAGGGCGACGAATTCATTGCTGCCATTGGCGGCATGGGAGGCCTGGGCAATGCGTCCATCGCCTCGGATAAGCGCAAGGCCCCGGGCTTCGCACTGCTGGGCATTCCCGGCACCAGCCAGGACGTCGTCTTGGAGCTGAAGTCCATGGCCGATATCGCGCTGGTTGGCTACCCATCGGCCGGCAAGTCCTCGCTGATCGCCGCCGTCTCGGCAGCGCGCCCGAAGATCGCCGACTACCCATTCACCACCCTGGTGCCTAACCTGGGTGTCGTGGAAGCCGGCGAAACCCGCTTCACCGTCGCCGACGTTCCAGGCCTGATCCCAGGAGCCTCCGAAGGCAAGGGACTGGGCCACGAGTTCCTGCGCCACGTCGAACGCTGCGCTGCCATTGTGCACGTGCTGGACTGCGCTTCGCTGGAAGCGGACCGCGACCCAATCAGCGACCTGGACATCATCGAAGCCGAGCTGGCCAATTACGAGGCCGACTCCACCTTCGCCGGAACCGACGGCACCATCGTGCCGTTGATCGAACGCCCGAAGCTGATCGCCCTTAACAAGGTTGATATGCCGGACGGCGCTGACATGGCTGAATTCGTGCGCCCGGAATTGGAAAAGCGCGGCTACCGCGTCTTCGAGATTTCGGCCCTCTCGCGTAACGGATTGCGCGATCTGTCCTTCGCTATGGCTGAATTGGTAGAACAGGCCCGCGCCGAACAGGTGGTTGAAGCCCCAGTAGTCGAGGTACCTGTGATCCGTCCGCGTACCAGCAAGCGTGCTGAGTTCACCATCCGCCGCGAGGAACAGAACTTTGAACCAATGTGGCGTGTTATCGGTGAGAAGCCCGAACGCTGGATCATGCAGACTGACTTCCGCAACGACGAAGCAGTGGGCTACCTGGCTGACCGCCTGGCCAAGCTGGGTGTTGAAAACCAGCTGTTCAAGGCCGGAGCCAAGCCAGGCGACGCCGTAATCATCGGTGCAGAAGACAACGCAGTGGTCTTCGACTGGGAGCCAACCATGGCTGCCGGTGCAGAACTGCTCGGCGGAAGCCGACGCGGTGAAGACATCCGCCTTGAGGACCGCGGGGATCGCAAGACCCGCGAAGAGAAGCGCGCCGAGCATGATGAGCGCAGAGCTGCCAAGGCTGCCGCTCGCCAAGAGCTGGAAGCCGAACGCAAGGCCGGTATCTGGACTGAATCCGTTGACTCCAAGTACGGACGAAAGACCGCTGAACCAAAGGCAACCCAGGAGGAAAATTAAAGTATGAGTGAAAGCGCCACTAAGACAATTTCAGCTATTACCTCACCTCACGAACTACCTCAGGCCAAGCGGCTTGTAGTGAAAGTTGGATCCAGCTCGCTGACCACGGTCAGCGGGGGAATATCGCATGAGAGACTGAAGTTTCTGGTGGACACACTCGCCGAAACTGTGAATAACGGAACCGAGGTCATCCTCGTTTCTTCCGGTGCAATTGCAGCCGGCATCGCCCCGCTGGGGTTGGCCAAGCGTCCCAAGGACCTGGCCACCCAGCAGGCGGCCGCCGCAGTGGGCCAGGGGTTGCTGCTGGCGCAGTACACCCAGTTATTCGATGAGCACGATCTTCGCGTCGCCCAGGTGCTGCTGACCGCAGATGACCTGATGCGCCGCTCAACCTACACCAACGCCCTGCGTTCTCTGGTCCGCTTGCTGAACCTGGGCGTACTGCCGATTGTGAACGAAAATGACGCGGTAGCCACCCGCGAAATCCGCTTCGGCGACAACGACCGCCTGGCCGCCCTGGTGGCCCACCTGGTCAAGGCCGACGCGCTGCTGCTCTTCTCCGATGTCGACTCGGTCTACGACGCGCACCCGGATGAGGGCGGCAGCCGCATCACGACCATCGAGCACCCCGACGAACTCGAAGCCGTGGACCTGGGCACTCCAGGTGCGGCCGGGGTAGGCACCGGCGGCATGATCACCAAGGTCGACGCCGCGACCATGAGTTCCTCGGCGGGCATTCCGACCCTGGTGACCAGCACGGATAACGCGGCCAAGGCCTTGCGCGGCCAAGATGTCGGCACCTGGTTCGCCGCCCGCAACTCCCGCCGCTCCGCCCGCGATGTCTGGCTGGCTTACCTGGCCTCGATCGAAGGCAAGTTGATCCTGGATGCCGGTGCCGTCAAGGCCATCTCCCGCGGCACCAACTCGCTGCTGGCCGCCGGCATTATCGAGGTTCGCGGCGAGTTCGAGGCCGGAGACGCAGTAGAGATCTGCGATTCCAAGGGCAAGCCATTCGCCCGCGGCCTGGTGAACTTCGGCTCCGAAGAACTGCCGGATATGCTCGGGCACAACACCACGGATCTGGTCGAGGAACTGGGCGAAGGCTACGACAAATCCGTCGTGCATGTCGACGACCTAGCTTTGATCGAACCCATTTTCTAGAATGAGGAGCATGAGTATGGATGCCGTAAACACCGAAGAAACGAATACCGACATCACCAACTCGGTCCATCAGCTGGCCGACCGCGCACGCCGCGCATCACGAATCCTCAAGCGCGCCAACCGCGACTGGAAAGACCGTGCGCTTCAAGCCATGGCTTCGCGCATCGATGAGAACCGCGCGATGATCCTGCGCGCAAATGAAAAGGATCTGGAAAACGGCCGGGCCAACGGCACCTCCGAAGCGCTTTTGGACCGCCTGAAGCTCGACGATCAGCGCATCGACGGCCTGATCGGCGCCCTGCACGAACTCGCTGGCCTGCCGGACCCAGTGGGCCGCGTCGTACGCGGCGAAACCCTGCCTAATGGCCTGCGCATGCGCCAGGTCAACGTGCCCATGGGTGTCATTGGCACCATCTACGAGGCACGCCCTAACGTCACCGTCGATATCGCCGGCCTGGCGCTGAAGAGCGGCAACGCAGTACTGCTGCGCGGCGGTTCGGCGGCGTTGAACTCCAACCAGGCGCTGGTTGCGGTAATCCGCGACGCGCTGGAGTCAGTCTCCCTGCCTCGCGACATCGTGATCTCCATCGATGAATTCGGCCGCCCCGGCGCCGACGCGATGATGGGCGCACGCGGCAAGATCGACGTGCTGATCCCACGCGGCGGCCGCGAGCTGATCCAGCGCGTGGTCACCACCGCCAAGGTTCCGGTCATTGAAACCGGCGAAGGCAACGTGCACATCTTCCTCGACGCGAGCGCCGATGAGGAAATGGCCGTCGATATCCTGCTCAACGCCAAGACCCACCGTCCAAGCGTGTGCAACACCGTGGAGAGCCTGTTGATCCACAAGGACGCAGCAGTAGCTCCGGCAGTGCTCAAAGCCCTGTCCGAAGCCGGCGTGAGCTTGCACACCGACGATCGTGCCGCGGCGCTGGTTCCGCAGCTGAAAACCACCCCGGCAGGGGAGGACGACTGGCGCAATGAGTACCTGGATCTGGATATTGCAGTGAAGGTCGTTGACGACATGGACCAGGCGCTGGAGCACATCCGCACCTACTCCACCGGCCATACCGAGGCAATCATCACCTCGTCCTTGACAGCTTCGGAGCGGTTTGTCGCGGAAATCGACTCGGCGGCAGTCATCGTCAACGCTTCGACCCGCTTCACCGATGGTGGACAGCTGGGTCTGGGCGCAGAGGTGGGCATCTCCACCCAGAAGATGCACGCTCGTGGTCCGATGGGCCTGGCCGAACTGACTACGACCAAGTGGATCGTCCAAGGCGACGGGCACATTCGCAAATAGTTTCTGACCGCCGTTTTCGGTACGATGTAGAAGAAACGTAACGTTACTTTTCGAGCCGCTGATCCAGGTGCCTTCGCGCCTGGCTCGGCGAACTCGTAAAAACGACTGGAGAATTATCTTGAACGCGCTGATTTTGGCTTCGGAAGCCGCTTCCAACGGCATGGACCCACACACTTTTGCTGTGCTTGTCGGTGGCGGCATTTTCGCAGCACTTATGGTTCTGCTGCTGATCACCGTTTCCTACACCAACGTAGGTAACCGCCACGATGCAAAGCCTGAACCAGAGGATACCCACCGCCAGTTCAAGACTCACACGCCACACAGCCACTAGTCTTGGCAGAGCATAAGCCTCAAGACCGCCCATTGCGCCTCGGCGTAATGGGCGGTACTTTTGACCCCATCCACAATGGCCACTTGGTCGCTGCCAGCGAGGTGGCGGCCGAATATGACCTGGATGAGGTTGTTTTCGTTCCCACCGGACAGCCCTGGCAGAAGGCAGACCGACAGGTCACCAGCGCCGAGCACCGCTATCTGATGACCGTGATCGCCACCGCGTCGAACCCGCGCTTCACCGTAAGCCGCGTGGATATCGACCGTGAAGGCGCCACCTACACTCGCGATACCTTGCTTGACCTACGCGCACTGCGCCCCGATGCGGAGCTATTCTTCATCACCGGCGCGGACGCGATGAGCCAGATTATGAGCTGGCGCGATATCGACCAGGTCTTCGATCTCGCGCACTTCGTTGGCGTGAGCCGGCCAGGTTATGTCATCGCGGATTTGGGTCGCGACAACGTCTCGCAATTGGAAATTCCAGCACTGTCAATTTCCTCCACGGATTGCCGTGCACGAGTCGCAGCCGATAAGCCAGTTTGGTATCTTGTGCCGGACGGTGTGGTGCAGTACATTGCAAAATATGGGCTGTATACCGAGTCGTAACCTCACATAGGGTGGGGTAACACGGCATAATCTCTAGGTAAGGGTGACGGTATTTGTCTATGCGGTCGGGAGAAGTATCAGGATGAGCGATAACTCGCAGCCGGTTTCAAGCAGGCGAGCTCTGCGCGAAAAACGACGTGCTGAGATGGAAGCAATGCTGGCAAACAGCAAGGCCGAACAAGCAGCCAAGGAGCTCGCGTCAAAGAACGTAGCCGAGGCTGAAGCGCTGGCTAAGCCAGCTAAATCTGGACAGGCCCCACAGGCCAAGCCAGCACCCAAGGCAGAGCCTGCCTCTAAGATCGAGCCTGCTTCCAAGACAGAGCCTGCAAAATCCGCCGCGGCCAAGCCACAGGCATCCAAGCCAGCGGCTAAATCCGAGGCTAAGCCTGTAGCTAAGCCAGCACCCAAGCCAGCTGTTTCGGAAGCACCAGCCGCCAAGGCTGAACACCCCAAGCCAGCAGGCGCCAAGCAGCAAGCCATTAAACCAGTAGCGAAGCCTGCGCAGGCCCCAGCTAAGGCTGAAAACGCCAAGCCTGCAGCAAAGCCAGCTTCCGCACCTGCGGCCGAAGAGCCACTGGGGGAGCGCGCCTCATTGCGCCGTGCCCGTGACCGCGAGGCTCTGCGCGAACGCCGCCGTCTGGAAGAAGAAGTCGGCGCA
This sequence comes from Glutamicibacter arilaitensis Re117, assembly GCF_000197735.1. Classification (NCBI taxonomy): domain Bacteria; kingdom Bacillati; phylum Actinomycetota; class Actinomycetes; order Micrococcales; family Micrococcaceae; genus Glutamicibacter; species Glutamicibacter arilaitensis. The sequence goes on along the minus strand of NC_014550.1, from coordinate 2,055,154 downwards.
CTGACCACCAACATCCCAACCGTCTCCCCGGCCGAGGACCCCAAGCCGCTGACCCGCCGTCAGCTGCGCCTGCAGGCGCTGGCCGATCAGGGCAAGGTCGAACCGCAGCCTAAGGCCCCCGCCAAGCCTGCCGGCAAGGAAGACACCCCAGAAACCACGGTTATGAGTGTCGAGCAGGCGCTGGCCGCCCGCCGCGCCCACGAACCTAATGCTCCGGTCGATCCTAACCTGCTGGGGGAAGACGACTCCGAGATCGATTTGGAAGTTCTCGCCCACCAGCGCGAAATGGCTGCCCGCGCGGCTATCATTTCCCGTCGTGCCGCCGAACGTGAACGCCTTCGCATCCAGAACGCTAACCAGGGCAAGGACGATAAGGCTTCCGATCCTTTCACTGGCGCCATGGGGAACATTCGCGAGGTTGAAGACCGCATTGCCAAGACCGGCGTGCAGGGTCCCAAGACCCAAAGCGTTGCGCTGGACCTGAATGCGGATGGCAAGCTCAGCTCCAAGAAGGATGAGGCCGCACCTGCAGCCAAGAAGCCAATGGCCAAGCCGGCCAAACCAGCAGCCAAGACCCCGGTAAAGCCAGCAGCGAAGGCTCCGGCCAAGCCTGCGGCGAAACCAGCAGCAAAGCCGGTTGCCAAACCAGCAGCAAAGCCGGTTGCCAAACCACTAGCGAAGCCAGTGGCCGAAGAGCCAGCAGAATCCAAGCTGAAGACGCAGGCCTCCGAGCACGCCGCCGGAGTGGAAATGCCACGCATCGACGCGGTCAACGCACAGGGCTTGCAGCCACTTGACGTGCAGGCCCATGGCCTTCGCCGAGCCAACAACATGCTGATCGCGATGATCGTCGCACTCAGCTTGGGCGGCGCCGCATTGATTGCGGGCTTGATCATGTTGCTAGGCAACTAGTTTTCGTAGGACAATTAAGTTCTCGATCTACACCTCTATAAGGAGACACCCCACTCTATGGGAGCACACGCAGATTCAATTGCCCTCGTGAAGGTTGCTGCACACGCAGCATCCGAAAAGATGGCAGAAAATATGGTCGCACTCGATGTTGCCGACCGCTTGGGCGTTACCGACGCTTTCTTGATTGTCTCTGGTGGGTCAGAACCTCAGGTCAACGCCATTGTCGACGAAATCGTCGCTGAAGTACTCGAAGAGTACAGCATGCGTCCGATCCGCCGCGAAGGCTTCGGCCAGGGCCGCTGGGTCTTGCTGGATTACGGCGACGTCGTCGTTCACGTTCAGCACCAGGAAGACCGCATCTTCTACGCCCTTGAACGACTCTGGGCCGACTGCCCAGTAATCGAGCTGCCTGAGGAACTTTCTGCAGACCAGAAGTAATCCTCAATTTGCATCCTGATCAGGTAGTCATCTATGATTATGGAGTTGCCTGATCAGGGTGGCAATCCTTTTGGGGGTATGGCGCAGTTGGTAGCGCGTCTGCATGGCATGCAGAAGGTCAGGGGTTCGAATCCCCTTACCTCCACCAAATTAGATCCTAAGATTTCGGTTCGCCGGAATCTTGGGATTTTTTGTTTTCCACAGCTCGGCGACACCCACGGCTACGACCGGCTCCATCGGTACATCCTGTACCCATGACCACCGACACAGCGTACGCCCTGTTGCAGCTCGCTAAAGCACGCGAGCTCATTGACGCTGCCAACGCTGTGTTCGGCGCCGCTGATCTTCCACCCGGCCATGCCGCCGGCTACGCCAAATACACCGAAGAAATCGACCAGAGCCTGTCCCGTGCCAAAATCCGGGCAGCACATGCGCTGCGTCATACCGGTGCCCACAAGCTTGATCAAGCTTCATTCCAGCACCTTGGCGAAGCATTCGAACAGCCAACACCGCAGAGCATGCAAGATGCGGCCGGACGTACCATTACCGGCCGCACTGATTTCAGGAACACGCGCAGCATGATGCACGACTGGCTCGACATCCCGCGTGGCACCGCCAGTGACCGGCTGATCCTTGCTGACTGCCTACTAGGCGGAGTCGACGACTCCGGGCAACCCACGGCTCCGTGGCTTCCCGAACTGGCGGCAGAATACAACGATCCGACGATAGACCCCCGGCTAGTCATGGCAGCAAGCACGAAACTCCATTCGGCCCGCAAGGATCTGGGTGAAGGTGCCGCGGCAAATGCCAAAAAGGCGAAGCTTGAACGAGAATCCGTGGCATTCATGCACGCTGAGCCGAAGAGCGCCCGCAAGCACATCAGCGCCATGGTCGCTGAAGTGAAGGCTGGACAACGTCCGCTCAAGGCTCTGCTTGAAAGCATCGGCATTTTCAAAAAGGGCCTACGCCAAGGGCTGATCGAGTACGTGCTGCGTGTGCTTCCGTCCCAAGCAGCCTATATTGAAGCGTTCTTCGCTTCGATCGATAACCCGGCCACAGTGGCAGGCAATCGCGAGGGACTCAAAGATGCTGAAGCACAGTTCACGGGGGCACAGGTCAACGAGTGGGGCGATGAGGCGTCCATGCCCGACTGGGCCCAGCCTGAGGCAGAACACGAAGAGTCCGCTGACGATAGCCAGCACCCGGATACTAGCGATGCCGAAGCCACTCAGTCCTCTAGCCAAGAAACCACGGCGGAAGACAGCTCCGAAGCCGAAGCTGACGAGCAGCCGGAGCACCGCACCGCATCAGCTTCCTGGGAGGATCTGAAGCCCGAACGCAGGCGGCTGGTTGGGCTGATGACGCTGCTGATGAGCGATCGCACCGGTAGCCCGCCACATCGAAAGTTGGCACTGGCCACCCCGCAGGTGAGCATCATCTTGAACTACGAGAAAATGCTCGCCCAGGCTAAGGATTTTGCGGTTACTTCCTCAGGAATTCAACTTTCAGCAGGCGAAGCAAGAGCCGCACTATGCAACTCCGGAATCTATCCGGTGGTGCTCAACGGCAAGAGCCTGCCTCTCGATCTAGGGCGGACCCAACGCCTGTATTCCAAGGCCCAGCGCCGTGCAATTCGGGCAGCCTACCGAGGCTGTTCCTACCCTGGGTGCAGCATGCCCGCAGAACGGTGCGAAATTGATCATCTGGATGCCTGGGAAAAGGGCGGACGAACAGATATCAAATCTGCAGGACTCAGTTGCCTGATACACCATACTGGCCGGCATTGCGGGCTATTCCATGCAGTAAAGATTCCAGGAAGCAGGCCGATGGTGCTGCTTTCACCGGAATTGGATCCCGAACAGAAGCTGCGGATCAATACCTATTTCATGACCCCGGCAGAGGCACTGGAAGCCCAAGCGCTAGCCGATGAAACCACTGCGAAGTGGCGTGCCGGGCAGCTAGAGGTCGAAATAGTCGATCCCTAGGCTCCCGACTGGCAAGAATCAGCGACGAAATTCTCCCCGGACTTGCGATACTTGAATGAACGAGGATCATTCAGGAGTAAAAATGTCACGTGTTCAACGCCGGGCCGCGGATGCCCGACCATTCTTCGGTACCCAGAATTCGTCTCATACGTCAATGACCGTCCGCTATATTGACGATGGCACCGTAGCGACTGCTCCGGAAGGAACCAGCGCCGCCGATGCGCTGGCGTTTGGCCAGTCCGGCGATCAGCGCATTGCCTTGTCCCTCTATCCGACGCCGGATGAAGCTGACATTCGAGAACTCACCGAAGCGTGGCAACTGCACCCGGTACTCGTCGAAGACCTCGTCCATGCGCGCCAGCGGCCAAAACTCGAACGCTACGGTGAAGTCATGCTCCTTGTAGTCCGTTCGGCCCTGTACCTGGATGAAACAGAAGAAGTCGAGCTGTCTGAGTTCCACATTCTGATGCGCAAGGGTGCTGTAGCGGTGCTCTGCCAGGACCATCGATGGATCGACGGTACTGACGGTGAGGGGTTTGTCCAGTCCATCAGGAGCGGCAATCTTCGCAAGGACCAGGTGCTGCTTAAAGACCCTGAATTGCTCCGTCTGGGGGCAGAGTCCGTGCTGTACCGGATCTTGGACGAGATTGTCGATGGATATGCCCCGGCGCTCCACGGACTGGGAATCGACAAGGAGCAAATCGAACGCCAAGTCTTTAGCGGCGATGCCGCAGTTACCGAACGCATCTACCGCTTGAGCCAAGAAGTTATCGACATGCAGCACGCGACCGCATCCTTGCTAGAGGTTGTGCAGTCGCTTGATGACGGATTCAAAAAATATCCGGTGCCCGACGAACTGGAAACCTATCTGCAAGATGTCACCGACCACCTCACCCGAGCTCATACCCAGGCCGTAGAATACCGCGATGCGCTCTCGCAGATCTTGAGCGTGAACTCCACCCTCGTCGCCCAACGCCAAAACGAAGATATGAAGAAGATATCCGGTTGGGCTGCGATCCTTTTTGCCCCGACACTGATCGCAGCGATCTACGGGATGAACTTTAAGAACATGCCTGAACTGGACTGGTCCTTCGGGTATCCCGTTGCTGTCCTTGTCATGTTGGGCTTTGCCGCTGCATTGTATGGTGTATTCAAATGGCGTAAGTGGTTCTAAGCCGAAGAACTTCAGGTGGGACATTGACCGAGAAAATCGACTTCAAGAAGACGCTGGATGGCTACCATGCAAAGGCAGGGCAATTCCGCGTCCTGCAGCTTCCGGTGATGCAGTACTTGATGCTTGACGGTGCTGGGGATCCGAACACCAGCGACTTGTACCAACACGCCTTGCAAACCCTGTATCCGGTGGCCTACAAGCTCAAATTCGCGAGTAAGTCCCACGGACGCGACTACGTCGTCCCGCCTTTAGAAGGCTTATGGTGGGCCGAAGACATGGCCGTCTTTACCGAACGGCGGGACAAGAATAAATGGTGCTGGACGATGATGCTGATGGTTCCTGCCTGGATCGGCGAAGATGACTATATGAAGTCTCTCGAAGCGGCCCATAGCCAAAAGCCACTACCTTGTGCAGAGAAGCTCCGGTTCGAAACCCTCGCCGAAGGTCAATGCGTGCAGACATTGCACATCGGACCCTACGACGCAGAGGCTGAAACGTTGTCCGCGATGCATGACGAGTTCATCCCCGGCCATGGGTTTCGCATGACCGGAAAGCATCATGAAATCTACTTCGGCGATCCGCGCAGGACTGCGCCGGAAAAGCTTCGTACGATTCTGCGCCAACCCGTAGGATCGTTGTGATTAGGGGAGAAATGGAACTGACACCACAAAGCAGCGTTCGAGACGTGCAGTTAGCACTAGAAGAACTTGAGGACCCCAAGCATCGTACGATCAATGAGAAACACGGTGATGATTTTGGGGTGAACCTGAGCAAGCTCCGTGCCTTGGCCAAAGCGCTGAAGAGCAACCAGGAGCTCGCAGATGCCCTCTGGGCCACCTCTGACACCGGCTGCCGGCTGGTGGCCCTGCTCATTGCCAAACCACGCACCTTCACCGTGGAAAAGCTGCAAGCTTGGAGCAAGGACGCAACAACTCCCAAGGTCCAAGCCTGGTTCCTGAACTACATTGTGAAAAAGACCAAGCTGCTTGAAGAGCTGCGCCTGGTGCTCTTGGAACAAGAAGATCCTGTGCAGCTGGCGGCTGGTTGGGAGCTAACTGCCCACCAGGTGGTGAAAGCACCCGAACTGCTTGACCTGGAGCAGCTGCTGGACACGATCGAAGCCCAGATGCTCACGGCCCCAGATCGCTTGCAGTGGGCCATGAATACGACGCTAGCGCAGATCGGCATCGAAAACGAGGCGTTGCGCCCACGAGCCCTGGCCATCGGAGAATCCTTGCAGGTGCTTGCGGATTACCCGACCTCAGCCGGGTGCGTTTCTCCGTTCGCACCCATCTGGATCACCGAGATGGTAAAAAGAAAAGCCTAGGTCCAGCGAATGCTGAACCTAGGCTTGGGCAATTGATTAGGAATCGACTGCTTCGGAATTCTCATCACGCAACACAAGCTTGGAGACTACCCAGATCAAGGCGGTCAACCCGCCGGTGAGCAGGAGCTGGGTGCGTGCTGCTGGATCGGTCATCGCAATGGCAACGATTGCTGCCAAGACTACGATGGTTGCGATTGACAGCCCTGGGAAGCCCCACAGGCGCAGCGGCAGGTGCTCGCCATTGCGGTCCGCGCGGCGACGCAGAATCAGCTGGGTTACTGCGATGAACGACCAGATCACGATGATGGTCGAGCCCACCACGTTCAGCAGGATCGGCATTACCGCATCAGGCCAGATCCAGTTCAGGCCCACGGCCAGGAACGAGAAAGCCACCGAGCTGATGACGGACTTGGAAGGCACGCCCTTGCCGGTCACATGAGTGACGGCGCTCGGGGCAAGCTTGCGCTGACCCAGCGAGTAGAGCATGCGCGAAGAACCGTAGATGTTCGCATTCATCGCAGAGAGCAATGCAACTACGACTACGGCGTTCATCAAGAAGCCCACACCCGGCAGGTGGATGACGTTCAACGCAGCGGCAAACGGACCGTCAACTACTGCTGGGTCATTCCACGGCACCAGGGCCACGATCACCAGGATCGAGCCGAGGTAGAAGAACAGGATGCGCAACATCACGGACTTGACCACGCGCTTGATATTGCCAGCCGGGTCTTTGGACTCAGCGGCGGCGATCGAGACCACTTCGGTACCGCCGAAGGAGAAGATGACGATCAGCACGGCGGCAGCAATGCCGGCCATGCCGCCGGGAGCGAATCCGCCATGCGCGGCCAGGTTGGCGAACCCGATCGCTTCCGGAGTCGGAATCACGTGGGTCAGCACCAAGACGCCGAAGGCCAGGAAGGCCAAGATGGCGGCCACCTTGATCACCGCGAACCAGTATTCGAAGCGTCCGTAGTTGCGCACGCCGAGCAGGTTCGCTCCGGTGAGGATCACCACGAAGCTGAGCACCCAGGCCCACTGCGGGAAGGACGGGATCCAGCCGGCGGTAATCGCCGCTGCACCGGTAGCTTCGGCGGCGATCACCACGACCAGCTGGATCCAGTACAGCCAGCCAAGGGTGGAACCGGCACTGCGGCCCATTGCCTTGCCGGCGAAGGTGGAGAATGCGCCGGAGGATGGGTTGGCCGCGACCATTTCGGCGAGCATCGCCATGATCACGATGATCACGGTGCCGGCGATCAGGTAGGAGACCAGCACTGCCGGGCCGGCGATGGAGATCGCCTGGCCGGAACCGACGAACAGGCCTGCGCCGATCGCCCCGCCCAGTCCCATCATGGAGATCTGGCGCGGAGTCAGCCCGGTGTGCAGCTGCTCGGGAGTTTTAACTGCGCTCACGCGGTGGCCTCCTTTACCGTCAGGGCGGCGAGCACACGGTCAACATCTTCTGCGGTGCCCGAGGAGATGCGCAGGCCCTCGCTTGGGAAGGCGCGCACCACTACACCGCCTGCAGAGAGTTTGGCTTCCAGCAGCTCGGTGGCTTCACCGGCATCGACCCAGACGAAGTTCGCTTGGGACTTCACTACCGGGTACCCGGCAGCGGCCAGTCCCTCGTACATGCGTTCGCGCTGGGTAACGACTTCCTCGATGCGTACCGAGAGTTCTTCGATGGCGGCCAGCGAGGCTACCGCGGCGCGCTGGGCCAGGTCCGAGACGCCGAATGGCACCGCTACCTTGCGCAGGTTGGCGGCTACTTCCAGCGGGCTGATGGCGTAGCCGACGCGCAGTCCGGCCAGGCCATAGGCCTTGGAGAAGGTGTGCAGCACGGCTACGTGCGGGTACTTGCGGAACAGGGCCACACCATCGGCGCGCTCCGAACGGTCAAAGTGCACATAGGCTTCGTCGACGACGACCAGCACGTTGCGCGGCACGGCGTTGATGAACTCATCCAGCGCTTCTGCCTGCACCACGGTACCGGTCGGGTTGTTCGGGTTGCAGATGAAGATCAGCCGGGTCTTCTCGGTGATTGCGGCAAGCATTGCGGGCAGATCGTGGCAGTGCTCGGCGTTCAGCGGTACTTCTACCGGGGTTGCTCCGGCGATGCGCACCAGCGAAGGATAGGCCTCGAAGGAGCGCCATGCGTACATGACCTCGTCGCCTTCGGCGGCCAGTGCATGGATGAGCTGGGCAGCGACCTCGACCGAACCGGCACCCAAGGTGATGTGCTCGGCCGGGATGTCGAACTGCTGGCTCAACGCGCCGGTTAATTCCGGTGCTGCGATGCTCGGGTACCGGTGGATGGTGGCCAGGCCCTCTTGGATGCTGGCCAGTACCGAGGGCAACGGGGTGTGCGGGGATTCATTGGATGAGAGCTTGGAAGCTCCAGCGGCTGCGGGCTTGCCCTGCTTGTAAGCGGGGACCTCCTGCAACGAAGGACGCTGGTGAAGGGTCATGAGTTTCCTCTCCGACTGCCAGAACTGATCGAGGGTGGCAGTTGATTGTATGACCAAGCCGTCAAGAGCAGCGGTGGTCTTGCTTACATCCTCGCGTGTCGCGATTCACAAGCATCGACTGTAGGTTGGTTAGTTCTTCCGGCGCAATCGCAGCACCCGTCTCTATGCAGGTTGTATAGCGATTGCCGCCAACTAGCCCATTTTACTAGTCATTGTGCGCAGTCTTTTCCATATCGTGTTCTTCTCTAGCGCAGGCTGCCACTAGCGGCAGGGTTCTTCCTTGGAAGTGCTCATGCAGTGCGAAGGATGATGAGGTCCGGGCCACACCGGGTACCTTGTTGATGCGGTTGAAGATGGCCTGCAGGTCTTCCGGGGTCCGGGCAACCACGCGCAGCTGCAAATCCGAACTGCCGGTCACGGTGTACATGTCCACGATCTCTGGGATGGTTTGTTCCAATGCGTTGGCTACCGGGTCGTGCCCGTAGCGCTGGATGATCTCCACCTGGCAGAAGGCCACCAGCGAGTAGCCGAACCCGGCCGGCTTGATTCGCGGGATGATGCCCTGGATGACGCCGGCTTCGTGCAGGCGGGCCAGGCGCGCGCTGACGGTGCCACGGGCCACGCCCAGCCGTCGGGCACACTCCATAACCGGGAGCATCGGCGAATCGGTAAGTAGTTCGATCAAATCCGCGTCGAGCCGGTCAATGCGCACGGTCATCCCTTCAGTTCATGGGTAAAGCTGTCCTGTTCCTAGGCTAGCCCGGTTCCTGGAAGGGCCCTGCGAAAATGTTCCAAGTGTTAGCTGTGCCACGGGATAAGCTGGAGGGTACCAAGGCGATGGCACGTGATGAGGGAGTTCGGCATGGCAGTGGAAAAGATGGAATCGGTTGCTGGTCTGCATGTTTTAATCACCGGAGCAGCACAGGGGATGGGCTTGCTCTTCGCCAAGCAGGCTTGCCGAGAGGGTGCGGCCCGCGTGGTGATCTGGGATATCGACGAGGCGAAGCTTGCGGCCGCTGCCGAAGAACTGCGCCAGCTGGGCGGAAACGTCCAAGCCCACCGCGTGGATCTGGCCCAGCAGCAGCAGATCGAAGAACAGGCTGCCCAAGTGATCGAGTCCGGGGGAGTCGACGTGCTGGTGAACAACGCAGGAGTGGTCACCGGATCTTCCTTCGCCGAGCACCGCAGCGCACAGATTACCGCCACCATGGCGGTCAACGCACTTGCACCGATGTACCTGACCCATGCCTTGCTGCCACAGCTGGGCCGCAGCGGAAGGGGTCGGGTGCTGACCATGGCCTCGGCCGCCGCTCTGGTATCGAATCCGAATATGAGCGTGTATGCCGCCTCCAAGGCCGCGGCCATGTCGTGGAGCGACTCGCTGCGCCTGGAGCTGGAAGCCAATCCGAATATCGGCATCAGCACCATCTGCCCGACCTACATCAACACCGGCATGTTCGCCGGGGCCAAGTCAATGCTGCTCACCCCGATGATGCAGCCTGAAGTCGTGGTCGATCGCGCTTGGCGGGCGATGCTGGCCGGTACCCCGCTGGTGCTCATGCCGTGGACCAGCAAGCTTGGCCAATTCCTGCGTGGGGCGCTGCCGCGGCCGGCCTGGGACTTCGTCGCGGACAAGGTCATCGGCGTCTACCATTCGATGGACGAGTTCACCGGGCGGACACGGGAAACAACCGGTGAAGAGCGGCTGGAAGTTCGCTGACGCACCTGTTGGCCGCGAAGCCGCGGCGGTAGCATATGAGCATCATCCCGCCAAGGAGGACTCATGCAAAAGCTCACCGTCAACCTATGGATGCAGGGCAACGCCGAGGAGGCCGGGCAGTTCTATGCCAGCGCCCTGCCACAGGCCCGCACCGAAATTGAATCACGTTATCCCACCGAAGGACTGTTGGACTTCCAGCAGCCTTTCGCCGGCAAGGCGCTGACCGTCTCGCTGTGGGTGCGCGAAACCAAAATCACTATGATCAACGCCGGCGGTGAATTCAGTCCGAATCCCTCGATCTCGATCATCTTGTGCTTCAACGCCGATGACCGGGCCTCGCTGGAGAGCACCTGGACGGCCCTGATGGAAGGCGGCAGCGCGCTGATGCCGCTGGATTCCTACCCGTTCAGCGCCCGCTATGGCTGGGTTACCGACAAGTACGGGGTTTCTTGGCAGCTGATGGAATCCGATGAGCCGGTGGCCGTGGCCGAATCGGTGATCCCTTCGCTGATGTTCGGCGGAGAAGCGCAGAACCGAGCCGCCGAAGCCATCGAATTCTACGGGCAGGTCCTGGGCGCGCAGCTCGACAGCGCCTTCCCCTATGGCCAGGCCACCGAGTCCGCCACCGCTGAAGCACTGATGTTCGCGCAATTCACCCTCGGCGATGATTGCGTGGCGGCCATGGACTCGGCCGTGCCGCAGGACGTCAGTTTCACCCCCGGAGTCTCCTTGGAATGGCCCTGTGCCGACCAGGCGGAGATCGACCGCATCTGGCAGGCCCTGTCTGCCGTGCCCGAAGCCGAAGCCTGTGGCTGGCTGACCGATAGATTCGGGGTGAGTTGGCAAATTGTGCCAGAGAACATGGGCGAGCTGATGGAACGTCCAGATGCTTTCGAGCATATGCTGAGCATGAAGAAACTGGTGATCGACGAATTTTAGCGGGGGATCCATGGCGAGCGTACGCCGGGCAGTGGTTGCAGGGGCCAACGGATTTATCGGCAGGCTGCTGGTTGCGCGGTTGCGCGAAGCCGGATACCAGGTGGCCACCATCGGCCGAACCTCGCAGGCCGATGCCAGCTGGGATGAGGACCTGGGTCCGCTGGTTGATGGTGCGGCGCTGCTGGTGAATCTCGCCGGGAAGAATGTCGGCTGCCGCTATCACGAGGCGGCCCGCAACGAAATCCTGTCCTCGCGGGTGGAAACGACCCGGGTGCTGCATCAAGCGGTGTCCCGGGCGGCCAACCCGCCGCAGCTGTGGCTGAACGCGTCCACCGCGACCATCTACCGGCACAGCATGGATGCGCCGAACACCGAGGAAGATGGGCGGATCGGCGAAGGCTTCTCGGTGGATGTGGCACGCAGCTGGGAGCGCGAATTCTTCAACGGCGATCTTCCTACGCGCCGGGTCGCCCTGCGCATGGCGATCGTGCTGGGCGATGGCCCTGCCACCACGAAATTGCTCAACGTCGCACGCTGGGGCCTGGGCGGGGCGCAACACGACAGCTGGTGGCCGGCCCACCGCCGCTACCGCGGCATCGGCACGGACCCGAGCGGACCGGAGCGCAGCACCTGGTACCGCAGCGGCGGCAACCAGCTTTTCAGCTGGATCCATGTCGAGGATGTGCTCGGAGCGATCTGGCACATTATCGAGCACCCGCAAATTTCCGGGCCGGTGAATCTGGCCGCACCGAACCCGGTAACCAACCGCGCCCTCATGGCATCGCTTCGCCGCGTGGCCGGCGCCAAATTCGGGCTGCCTTCCTACCGGTGGATGCTGGAACCAGCCATGTTCGTGCTCCGCGTGGAACCGGAAATGCTGCTCAAATCCCGCTGGGCGCTGCCAGCGGTGCTGGAACGCACCGGCTACACCTTCCGCTACCCGGATCTGGATCCGGCCCTGGACGATGTGGCCGCCACCCTTTCACCAACCCGACGCTAGGAACCATGAAACCCAAAATCCGCCGCTTCATCCTGTCCGACCTGGCCACTGGCTACCCGGGCGACTTTGGCGATGACTACATCGAGCTGCTGCACTTCAAGGATTTCGCCGAACCGCTGGCAGCCGATGGCGCGCGGCTGGAAGAATGCAGGTTCAGCTCCGTGCAGATCCAGTCGTTGCGCAATGCCCGGCTGATCCAGTGCGAACTGGAACAATCCGGGTCGCCTGCCCTGGCCGGTGCCGGAGTGTTCCTCAACGACGTGCGGGTGGAACACAGCCGCTTCGGGTCAGCAGACTTCGCCGAGGCCGAATTGGATGGCGTGGTGTTCGAGAACTGCAAATTCGGCTGGTTGAACCTTGCCGGCGCGATAGTGCGCGACGTGGTTTTCCGCAACTGCCAGTTCGAGGAGATCGACCTGGGCGGCAGGATCCAGCGGGTGGCCTTTGAGGATTCGCGTACCGGCCTGCTGACCTGCACCGGGGCGCAACTGCGCGAAGTGAACGTCGAAGGGCTGGATTCTGCGCAAGTGCAGGGCATTGAATTCCTGCGTGGAGCGCAGATCAGCGCGCTGCAGCTGGGGGTGCTGGCCGAAGAGATGGCCGGATATCTGGGGATCAAGCTAGCGAACTGATTTGCCCGTTCCCGGAGGCCAGCTGCCCGGCAGTGTCTGCCAGCAGCGCCGCCATGGCAGTCGCGGCGCGGGTCAGTGAGACATCGCGCCGATGCGCCAGTCCGATAGTGCGGGTCAGTGGTTCGGGCAAGGCAATGGAGCGCACACCCGGTGCATCCAGGGCCACCGTCGCCGGAACCACGGCAACGCCGAGCCCGCGTTGCACGAAGCGCAGCACCGCATCCATTTCCCCGCCTTCCACGACGATATTCGGGGCCAGGCCGGCGTTCTTGTAGGCAAGGGCGGTACTGGCGCGCAGATCGTAGCTGTGCGAGAAGGCCAGCTGCGGCACCGAGGCCAGGGCGCGCAGATCCAGCTCCGAGCCAGCCAGGTGCGGGTGCTCCAGCGAATCGATGACCACCAATTCCTCTTCGAGCAGGGGCAGGTTCTCCAGGTGCTTGTCGTTCACCGCGTGCTCCGAGGTCACGATGAGCGCCAGGTCCAGCTCGCCGCCGCTGAGTTGTTCGAGCAGCCTGTGCGAGCCTGCCTCGATAATCTGCAGCTGCACCCCGGGGTAGCGGGCGCGGAAGATGGTTAGCGCTTCGGCGACCAGCGACACGCAGAGGGTCGGCGGTGCACCCAGGCGAACCCTCCCGCGTCGCAGTCCAGCCAAATCTGCCATTTCGGTGCGGATTGATTCTTCGTCGGCCAGCACCCGCCGGGCTCGGGGCAGCAACGCCTGCCCGGCAGCGGTGAGCGTGATATTTCCGCGCGCCCGGTGGAACAGCTCGGAGCCCAGCTCCTGCTCCAAGGTGGCGATCTGCCGGCTGAGCGATGGCTGGGCAAGATGCAGCTGCTCGGCAGCTCGTGTGAAGTGCCCCCACCTCGGCGACGGTGGTGAAGCCGCGCAATTGCTCTAGATTCATGATAGATAGCCTACTGCTATCAACATCATGCTAATAATTCATTGGACGTATTCCGGGCACGGGTCGATGCTGGAAAACATGAGAAATGAACAGCAAATATCCACCTCTGTTCTGGTCATCGGCACCGGCGGTTCCGGCTTGCGCGCGGCGATCGAACTGGCAGAATCGGGAACAGACGTGCTGGCCGTAGGCAAGCGCCCGCGCCACGACGCACACACCTCGCTGGCCGCCGGCGGCATCAACGCAGCACTGGGAACGATGGATGCCGAGGACAGCTGGCAGCAGCATGCCGCTGACACCATCAAGGAAAGCTACTTCCTGGCCGACCCGCGCACTGTCCAGGTGGTCGCCCAAGGTGCTGCCCGCGGCATCGAGGACTTGGAGCGATACGGCATGAACTTCGCCCGCGAAGCCGATGGCCGGATCTCCCAACGTTTCTTCGGCGCCCACAAATTCCGCCGCACAGCTTTCGCCGGGGACTACACCGGGCTGGAAATCCAGCGCACCCTGATCCGCCGGGCGCAGCAACTGCAGGTCCCTATCCTGGACTCGGTCTACATCACGAAGCTGCTGGTAGCCGAGGGGCGGGTCTTCGGCGCCTACGGCTTCGACGTCAACGATGGCACCGGGTACCTGATCCATGCCGACGCGGTCATCCTGGCCGCCGGCGGCCACACCCGCATCTGGCGGCGCAGCAGCTCGCGGCGCGACGAGAACACCGGCGACGCCTTCCGCCTGGCCGTGGAAGCCGGTGCCCGGCTGCGCGATGCCGAGCTCGTCCAATTCCACCCCTCGGGCATCATCGAACCCGAATCGGTGGCCGGGACCCTGGTCTCCGAGGCGGCCCGCGGCGAAGGCGGGATCCTGACCAACGCCCTGGGCGAACGCTTCATGGAGCGCTACGATCCCCAGCGCATGGAACTATCCACCCGCGACCGCGTCGCCTTGGCCGCCTATAGCGAAATCGCGGCCGGGCGCGGCACTGCCAAGGGCGGGGTGTGGCTGGATGTCTCCCACCTGCCCCGGGCCACCATCATGGAACGGCTGCCCCGGGTCTACCAGACGCTGCTCGAGGAGCAGATGCTGGACATTACCAAGCAGAAGATCGAGATCGCCCCGACGGCGCACTATTCCATGGGCGGGGTGCAGGTGGACCCGCTCACCCACGTAACCGAAGTACCGGGCCTGTACGCGATCGGCGAAGCCTCCTCGGGCCTGCATGGAGCTAATCGGCTGGGCGGAAATTCGCTGATCGAGCTGCTGGTCTTCGGCCGGATCGTCGGGCAGGGAGCTGCCCGGTATTCGCGTGCGCTCACTTCCCAGCCCCGTTCGCAGGCGGCCATCGAGAAGGCCCGCGGGGAAGTGGACCGGCTGCTGGCCGCCGACGGGCAGGAAAATGTCCGGTCCCTGCAGCGGGCGATCCGCGACATCATGACCCAGCACGCCGGAGTCGTGCGCGAGGAGGCGGGGCTGAAGCTGGGGCTGGAGAAGCTTGCAGAGGTCGAAGCGCGGATGGCGCGGGTGGGCATCCACCCGGACATCGCCGGCTACCAGGATCTGTGCCACGCCTTCGACCTGAAGTCATCGGTGCTGGCCGCGCGCGCCACCTTGGAGTCAGCGTTGGAGCGCCGGGAAACCCGCGGCTGCCATAACCGCAGCGACTATCCACACACCGATCCGCAGCTGCAGGTGAACCTCATTTGGTCGCCCGAGGGCATTACCCGTGAGCCGATCCCCGAGGTGCCTGGAGAAGTGGCCGCGCTGATTTCCGAGGTATCGCAGGCAGGCAAGCTCGTGGAGTAATGAACCGGTGCGAACTTGCCAAGGCCCGGCGGCTGCGCTGAAACTGAGCTCAGTGGGCGACCGGCCAGGCGTGGGTGCCCTTCGCGAGTGGAGGATGGGATGGCCCATGTGGGGCTCGTATTCGTGGGACTGATTCTGAGTGTGAATGCGCTGGTGGGGCTGGGCCGGATTCCGGCCCGTTCGGCGGCGGTGCTCAACCTGATGGTCGGCGCGCTGCAGATCATGTTGCCGACCTTGATACTCAGCCAGGCAGGCAGCGACATCGCACTGGTCAATGCCACCTGGCCCAGCTACCTGTTCGGGATGACCTATCTGCTGGTCGGGTTCAACACCCTATTCGGTTTCGACCCGACCGCGCTGGGCTAGTTCAGCGCGTTCGTAGCCGCGATCGCGCTCTACAAGAGCGTGCTGTCCATCGGCCCGGACCCGCTGTTCGCGGTCATCTGGCTGGCCTGGGCGCTGATGTGGCTGGGCCTGTTCCTCTCCGACGGGCTGGGGCTGCGCCGGCTCGGCCCGGTCCAGGTGCCCGTGGCCACCGCATGGTTGATGCTCAGCGCCGGCATCCCGAGCAGCACCATCCCGGCGCTGTTCGCGCAGAACGAGCGGTGGTCCACGTCGCCGGCTGCGGGTTGGACCGCCCTCTGCGTGCTGGCCGCGGCCGCCGGATTCAGCTGCTGGAAAGCCGCAGCACCTGGCGCTCCATGCAGGAGGCAGCCTAGCGCTTGCGCTGCACCCGGGCCTCGTCCCAGACCGGCTCGTCGGACTCGTAGACGGTGCCGTCGGAGCCGAAGACCAGGAAGCGGTCGAAGCCGCGGGCGAACCAGCGGTCGTGGGTCACCGCCAGCACGGTGCCTTCGAAGGCATCGATGGCCCGTTCCAGCGCTTCGCCCGAATGCAGATCCAAGTTATCGGTGGGCTCATCGAGCAGCAGCAAGGTGGCACCGGAGAGCTGCAGCAGCAGGATCTGGAAGCGCGCCTGCTGGCCGCCGGAAAGCGATTCGAACTTCTGCTCGGACTGCGCGGCCAGGCCATAGCCATCCAGCGCACCGGCCGCCGCCTCGCGCGGCATCCCGGAGCGGTGCTCGTCGCCGCGGTGCAGGATTTCGAGCAGGGTGCGGCCAAAGAGGTCTGGCCGGGTATGGGTCTGGGCGAAGTAGCCAGGGCGGATACGCGCACCGAGCTTCACCGTGCCGGCATGTTCCACCGGGGCGATCACCACGTCGGAGACCGGCAGGTGCTCGCGTTCGGGGTCGGTGCCGCCGGAGGCCAGCAGGCGCAGGAAGTGCGACTTGCCCGACCCGTTGGAGCCCAGCACGCCCACCCGGTCGCCGAACCAGATTTCGGCGTTGAAGGGCTTCATCAGCCCGGCCAGTTCCAGCTTCTCGGCGATGACCGCGCGCTTGGCGGTGCGCCCGCCCTTGAGCCGCATCTGCACGTTCTGCTCCAGCGGGATCGCCTGCGGAGGGCCGGCCTGAAGGAACTTTTCCAGCCGGGTGGTCGCCGCGTGGTAGCGGTTGGCCATATCGGAGCGGAACGCGGCCTTGGTCTTGTACATATTGACCAGTTCCTTGAGCTTGGCGTGCTCTTCGTCCCAGCGCTTGCGCAGCTCCTCGAAGCGCTCGTTGCGTTCTTGGCGGGCTTGCACATAGGAGTCGAACGCACCGCCGTGGATCCACGCGGTCGCCCCGCCGTGCCCCGGCTCCAGGGTGACGATGCGGGTGGCGGCATTGTTCAGCAGCTCGCGGTCGTGGCTGATGAACAGCACGGTCTTGGGCGAGAGGCGCATCTTCTCTTCGAGCCAGCGCTTGCCCGGGACATCCAGGTAGTTATCCGGCTCATCCAGCAGCAGCAGTTCGTCATTGCCCTCGAAGAGGGCTTCGAGCACCAGGCGTTTCTGCTCGCCGCCGGAGAGGGTGCGGGCCAGCCGGGTGGAGGCGGCGTCGAATTCGATGCCCAGGGCGGCCATGCAGACCTTGTCCCAGGTGGTTTCCAGCTCGTAGCCGCCGGCATCGCCCCATTCGATGATCGCTTCGGCGTAGCGCATGTGGACTTTCTCGTCCTCGCTGGTGGCCATCGCCGCTTCATACTTGGCGACCTTCGCCGCGGCCTGGGCCAGTTGCGGGGCCGCGGTGGACAGCAGCAGGTCCTTCACCGTGGAATCATCGCGCACCTGGCCGACGAACTGGCGCATGATTCCCAGGCTGCCGGTGCGGTTGATCGACCCCTCATCGGCTTTCAGGTCCCCGGAGATGATCTTGAACAGCGTTGTCTTGCCGGTGCCGTTGGGTCCGATCAGCGCGGTCTTGGAACCGGCGGTGACCTTGAAGCTCACCCCGCCCAGCAGCTGGGTGCCGTCGGAGAGGAAGTACTGGATGTCTGTCACGTCAATATGGGCCACCAGATCATCCTATCGGGTAGATTGTCGAACATGCTGATCAGGGTCGAAATCTACGGAGGGCTGCATGCCTGCTGCCACGAGGGATTTTCGGTAGGCGATCAGGTGCGCTGGCAGCTGGCCCAGGTGCGCAATTCACGAGGGGCGATTACCTTCGAGCTCGATGACCATGGCACCTTTGAGTGCACCGGGGTGCCGGTGGCCGCAGTGCCCGCACGTGTTGCGCGCATCCAGTATCGGGACCGGGTGCGTGCTGGGCAGGCCGGAAGCTCAGGGCTTGCCGACGAAGTACTCGTGCAGGACACCGTGCATGTGCCGGCGGGCACGGACTTCGACCACGACTGGATCATTGCCACGCTTCAAGTCGATGCCAGAAGCCTGCCGCCGCTGGCCGACTGGGATGGGTAACGTCCGGCCGCCCTAAGCCGTTGCCCGGCGTTAACCTTTTGGCCAGATGATGCTGGAACTGTGGGGGGAGTCATCATCCAGCAGGGAGAAGAACGTGCATCGCAAATCCATCAAAGGTGCGGCATTCCTGGCCGCAGCCATCGCCGCGAGCCTGACGCCGGCCGCAGCCATCGCAGACTCGGGAGAATACTTCGAACGGGTGGCCACCTACCCGGTCTACCAGAACCATCCAGACGGCGCGGCCGCCACCACCGCTGCCGAGATTTCCACCGTGTCGGCCGACGGCAACACGCTGATCTACTCCGACGCCCTCTCGCGCAGCATCGGCTTCCTGGACATTTCCGACCCAGCGCAGCCGCAGGGCCTGGGCCTGCTGGGGCTGCACCAGCTGGGCAGCGCCGAGGATGAGCCAACCAGCGTGGCCGCCTACGAGCAGTACGTGTTCGTCGTGGTCAACACCTCGGCCAGCTACAGCGATCCCTCCGGTCGGGTGGACGTAGTGCGCATCGCCGATCGCACGCTGGTGCACAGTTTCGATTTGCCCGGCCAGCCCGATTCCATCGCGATCTCCGCTGACGGCGCCTATGCCGGCATCGCCATTGAAAATGAGCGCGACGAGGATGCTGGGGACGGCGGATTGCCGCAGGCCCCGGCCGGATCGATCGCCATCATGAACCTGGACGGCGCGGAGCCTGCAGGCTGGACACTGCGCGAGGTGCCGCTGAGCGCCGGAACCCGCACCGCACCTGTTGCACTGCCGATGCTGGAAGGTGCAGGGCTGGACACCCCGCAAGACCCCGAACCCGAATACGTGAGCATCAACGCCGCGAACCAGCTGGCGGTCACCTTGCAGGAAAACAACGGCGTGGTGCTGATCGACCTGGCTGAAGGGAAGATCACCAGCGCCTTTGGCACCGGGGCCGTGGATCTGGAAGGGATCGACACCGAAAAAGACGGAGTGCTTGACCCCAGCGGATCGCTGTCGCAGATTCCCCGCGAGCCCGATGCCATCAGCTGGCTGGGCGAAGGCTACCTGGCTACCGCCAATGAAGGGGACTGGAAGGGCGGCAGCCGCGGGTTCAGCATCTTCGATGCGGCCACCGGAAAGGTGGTGTGGGATGCCGGGAACAGCTTCGAGCAGCTCGCGCTGTCCCACGGGTTGTACCCGGAGCATCGCTCCGGCAAGAAGGGTGTCGAGCCTGAAGGGCTGGCCATCGCCGAATTCGACGGCGTGGACTACGGTTTCGTGGCCTCCGAACGCGGCAACTTCGTGGCCGTCTACGATTTGAGCGACCCATCGGCGCCGCGCTTCGTGCAGGTGCTGCCGACCACCAACGGCCCGGAAGGCATCTTGCCGATCCCCGAACGCAACCTGCTGGCCATCTCCTCGGAAACCGATGAGGGCGAGGTGCGTTCCACGCTAGCCCTGTACTCCTTCGGCGCCGACGAGGCGCAATTCCCGCAGCTGTCCTCGGACGACGCGGATCCGGTGCCCTTTGGTGCGCTGAGCGGCCTGTCGGCCAACCCCGCTGATGATTCGCGGCTCTTTGCCGTCAGCGACAACGCCTACGCGCCGCGGATCTACACGCTGCGCACCGAGGGCGGCGTGGTGGAATCCTCGATGCCGGTGACCGGAGCCAGCGTCGAACTGGATCTGGAAGGCATTGCCGCACGTGCCGAGGGCGGTTTCTGGGCTGCCCATGAGGGGGAGACCGGCGCAGAGAACCTCCTGGTGCGCATCGACTCCGCCGGTGCAGTGCAAGAAGAAATCGCGCTGCCAGGAGTCGACCAGCTGGGCAAGCACGGCCTGGAAGGTGTCGCCGTGCGCGCAAGCGGAGCGCAGGAAGAAGTAGTCTTCGCCTTGCAGCGTGAACTGCCCGGCGAGGACTTTGTGCGCGTGGGCCGGTATCTGCCGGACACCGGCCAGTTCAACTGGTACGGCTACCAGCTTGAAGCGGCCGAAGATGGTGCATGGAACGGGCTGTCGGAAATTACCGCGCTGCCCGATGGCACCTACGCGGTGATCGAACGCGATAACCAGGCGGGCCCGAAGGCCAAGCGCAAGGCGGTATACCAGTTCGCGCTTCCGGCAGGCAGTGAGCGCGAGGTGCCGCTGGTTGGCAAGGAACTGGCCGTCGATGTGCTGCCGGTGCTGCGCGAAACCAACGGGTGGACCCAGGAAAAACTGGAGGGGCTTGCTGTGGCCGGCGGCCAGGTCCACGTGGTGACCGATAACGATGCGGTGGATGAGGCCAGTGGCGAAACCGTGTTCGCGAACCTCGGCGCGGCAGCTGAGCTCTTCGACCTTGCCGCACCAACCCCGGCGCCGGAAGAGGAACCAGAGGATAAGCCGAGTGCAGAACCTGCGCCCAGCGAAAACTCGGAAGCAGAATCCGGCAAGGACGCCGAGGAATCCGGACAGCCGCACGCACCGCAACCCTCGGCGCCGATCGAGCCGCAGGCCATCTCGGATATCGACCGGCAGGCGAAGCCAGATAAGGATCTGGCCGAGACCGGTGCCAGAAGCCTGTGGCTGATTCCGGTGGGTGCGGTGATCGCCCTGCTCGGTGCAGCTGCGGCCATCAAGTCCGCGCGAACCCGGACGAAGTAGCCGGCGGGACCCGGAATGCAACAAAGGCGCGGCACCCAGTTGGGTGCCGCGCCTTGCCGGTCAGCTAGTTTTTCTTCTGCGAAATCACGACCGCGGCAACTGCGGCCAGGACCAGCGAGATGAGCAGGAACTTCCCGCTCTTGCAGGACTTCTTGTCCTGGGAGGCCAGGTTCTTCTGCGCGGCCTGCACGGCGCTTTCCACGGAGGCGCGGGCACGCTTGGCGGCCTTGGAGTTTCCTCCCACGTTTTCAATCAGGTTGGCTCCGGCCTTGCTGATCGCATCGGTATTCACACCCGAGACGGCTTCATTCCAGCCGCCACGGATTTCCTTGGGGAGCTCTTCCTTGGCAGTCTTGGCGAGTTTCGCCAGCGACTTTTCAACTTGCTTCAAGCTCTTGGCAGTCTTCGACATGTTGTTCCTCTCTGATGGACCTTGAGTCTGATGGACCTTGAGGTCTCAACCCCCAGCCTAGCCAGAGCGAGGTGGGCGCTCAAGAACCTGCTATTGCGCTCACTGCGAACTGGGAGGAAGCTGGGAATCGCGGCGGGCCAGCAGCGCACGGATCCGGGTGCGCACTGCGCTGAACAGGCACGCGCACATCAGCACTGCGGCCACCGAAAGCACCGTGGCAAATGCCGGGGAGTTGGCGTGTCCGGTATAGCGGTCCACGATGATTGCACTGATCACCCACAGGGCTCCGGCGTTGAGGTAGATGCCCAGCGGGTTCTTGAAGCTCATGGCGCACAAGAACAAGGCCAGCAGCAGCACGGCCAGCGCGCAAGCGCCCTTGAACATCAGCGTGCTGGAATCGGCTCCGGAAACTGCGCAGAAGGCCACGGCTTCGACCAGCACGATGACCGAGAGCCACCCGGTGAACAGCCCGAAGCTGGCACGGGTGATCCATCGGTCCACCTGTTGCAGCAACTGGCTTTTGGCGATCATCACCACGACGCGCACCAGTACCGCCAGCAGCATGATGCCGAAGGCCAGCGAGGCGCCGATGCGGTCGCGCTCCAAGAACGACACCCACAGGGCATTGCACAGCACCGCGGCCAGCACCCAGGGGCGCAGCGACCGGTGCAGCATCCCGCGCTGCGCGGCGACGGCCTGCCAGATCGCATAGAACGCGACTGCGATCATCAGCGCGAACCAGGGCAGCTGCCCCAAGCGCGGTACCGAGGTGACGGTGGCATCCGGGCCCAGCCACCCGCCGGCAATCGTTTCCAGCCCGGCAGTCGAGAGCGCGGCCCATCCGGCCCAGCCCAAACCGAGCAAGATGAAGGCGGCATAAGCGCCGGTAACCAGCCTACGTTTCACGATTCTGAAGTTACCACGGACGCAGGGACTAAATAGGTCCGCCACGGTTAGAGTGGAGCCATGACAGATCTTTGGGTACGCCGTGCCATTTCCCTGCTCGACGCTGACGCGAACCGCAGCGCCGACACCCACCTGCATCGCTTCGAACTTCCCAGCCACTGGGGGATCGAGCTCTACTTGAAGGACGAATCGGTGCACCCCACCGGCTCGCTCAAGCACCGGCTGGCGCGCTCGCTGATTCTCTACGGGCTGGTCAACGGGAAGATCGCCGAGGGCACTACGCTGGTGGAGGCCTCCAGCGGGTCCACGGCCGTTTCCGAAGCGTACTTCGCGCGGATGCTGGGGCTGGATTTCATCGCCGTGGTCCCCAAAACCACGAGCATCGAGAAGATCGAGCTGATCGAGTTCTACGCCGGGCGCTGCCACCTGGTGGATGCGGCCGGCCAGGTCGATGAGGCGGCCCGCGCGCTGGCGGCAGAAAGCGGCGGCTACTACCTGGACCAGTTCACCTACGCCGAGCGGGCCACGGACTGGCGGGGGAATAACAACATTGCCGAGTCGGTGTACGCGCAGATGGCCGCCGAAGCCCACCCGATCCCCAGCTGGATCGTGATCGGTGCAGGAACCGGCGGCACCAGCGCCACCTTCGGGCGCTACGCCCGCTACAAGCGCCATGAGACCAAGATCTGCGTGGGCGACCCAGAAGGATCCTCCTTCTATGAGGGATGGCGCACGGGAAACATGGGGTACGCCACGGGGAAGGGTTCGCGCATCGAGGGGATCGGCAGGCCCAGCGTGGAGCCCAGCTTCGTGCCCGGGGTGATCGACCACATGGTGCAGGTGCCGGATGCGGCCTCGCTGGCGGCCATGCATTTGCTGCGCGCCAAAACCCGCTACTTTGCCGGCGGCTCCACCGGAACCAACCTGTATGCGGCGTTCGGGATCATCGCGCAGATGCTCGAACGCGGGCAGCAGGGCTCGGTGGTAACGCTGATCTGCGACTCCGGCGAGCGCTACGCGAACACCTATTACAACCAGCAGTGGGTCACCGAGCAGGGCCTGGATTTGGCTCCGCATACCGCCCAGCTGGAGCACTTCTTGCAGACCGGGCTCTGGGACTAGCTGCTGCGCAGGGTGGGCATCAGCCCGGTGCGCTTCTTGCGCTGGTGCACCGAGAAGTAGCCCAGGCCTTCCGCGCCGGCGATGAAGTGGCGCTGGGACCTGGCTGGCAGGTAGATGATGTCGCCGATGGCCAGGTCGATGTTGCCGCTGGCGGTATGCAGCGTGCCTGAGCCGGCGAAGACATGCAGCAGCACATCGAGTTCCGGCCCTTGGTGCGCCCCGATTTCTTCTCCGGGTGCCAGCGAAATGACATTGGCATCCAGATCGCGTTGCTCCGGTTCCAGCTTCCAGATTGCGCCGCTGGTTTCTCCGGCGGCCAGTTCGGTGGTGTTGGCCATGCGGCGCGGTTCGGGCATTGTTACTCCTTGGTCTTTGGTGCTGCAGCTTCCAGCCTATCCAATGCGCGCAGGTTCGTGCCTAGGATGGGATCGATGAAGGAGTGCTGATGAACCAGAATCCAGCCGCAGCGCATGCGCGGACCCGGGCCGATTTCGCGGCCAACCTCGCCTCTGTCCGGGCGCGGATCGCCGCGGCTGAAACTGCTGCTGGCCGGCGGGCTGGCAGCGTACGGCTGCTGCCGGTGACCAAGACTGTTCCGGCGCAGCGGTTGCGCCTGGCCATTGAGGCCGGGGTCAGCTGGCTGGGTGAGAACAAGGTGCAAGAAGCGTGGGAGAAATCCCAGCAGCTGGCGGATGTGCCGCAGCTGAAGTACTCGGTGATCGGGCACTTGCAGACCAATAAGGCCAAGTATGTGGCCCGCTTCGCCGATGAGTTCCAGGCGCTGGATAATCTGCGCCAGGCCCAGGCTTTGGAGCGCCGGCTGGAGGTCGAGGACCGGATCTTGCCGGTCTTCATCCAGGTCAACACCTCCGGTGAAGAATCCAAGTTCGGGATCCAACCGGCGCAGGCGGCTGGATTCCTCAAGCAGCTGCAGGTCTTCGAACGGCTGCAGGTCAAAGGGCTGATGACCCTGGCGGTATTTTCTCCCGAGCAGGAACTGGTGCGCGCGTGCTTCCGGAAGCTGGTTGCCGTGCGCCAAGAGCTGCGCGAACTGGACCTGGGCAACGTGGAAGAACTGTCCATGGGGATGAGCGGTGACTTCGAGCTGGCCATTGCCGAAGGGGCAACCGTGGTGCGTGTGGGCCAGGGGATTTTCGGGGCGCGGGCCCTGCCCGATTCGCACTACTGGCCGGGGTTCGCCACGTAGCCTGCAGGGATAATTAGGCGTCGGCTTGCCGGTGTTCTTCGCACCACGTGCTGGTGTGGGCCGAAGAACCCTGCGAAGTGTCAAAAATGCATGGCACATGGGGGAATGACGCAGTAGGGTGAACAGTAGACCCACTGGAATATTGTGTGCAGGAGGAATGTTTTGCCTACCGTAGCCGACCACCTGATTGAACAGCTCGATACCCAGGGAGTGCGCCGAATCTACGGCATCCCGGGGGACTCGCTGAACGGCTTGACCGATTCCTTGCGGGAGAACGGGCGGATCGAATGGGTCCACCACCGCCACGAGGAAGCCGCTGCGTTTGCGGCGGCCGCCGAAGCTGAAATTACCGGGGAGCTGACCGTCTGCGTGGGTTCCTGCGGCCCGGGCAACCTGCATCTGATCAACGGCCTGTACGATGCGAACCGTTCGCGCGTTCCGGTGCTGGCCATCGCCGCGCATATCCCTACCGAGGAGATCGGCTCCAACTACTTCCAGGAGACCCACCCGGTGGAAGTCTTCCGTGGCTGCTCGGTCTATGCCGAACAGGTCTCCGATCCCAAGCAGATGCCGCGGATGCTGCGCATTGCGATGCGCGAGGCCATCGAGAAGCGCGGGGTGGCCGTGCTGGTGATTTCCGGGGATGTGGCCCTGGCCGAGATGGAACGCACGCCGACGCAGAAGATCACCAAAACCAACCCGCGCGTGCTGCCTAATGAAGAAGAGCTTGAGCGCACCGCCGAAATCCTGGAAGGATCGCGCAAGATCACCATCCTGGCAGGTGCCGGGGTCGCCGGGGCCCACGATGAGGTGATTGCGCTGGCCGACAAGCTCGGCGCACCGATCGTGCACGCGATGCGCGGCAAGGAGCACATCGAATACGACAACCCCTTCGATGTTGGCATGACCGGGCTGCTGGGCTTCGCTTCCGGCGCCAAGGCGATCGCCGAGTGCGATGTGCTGCTGATGCTGGGCACCGACTTCCCGTACCAGCAGTTCTACCCGCAAGACGCCACCATCATCCAGGTGGATATCCGCGGG
Source organism: Glutamicibacter arilaitensis Re117 (assembly GCF_000197735.1). Classification (NCBI taxonomy): domain Bacteria; kingdom Bacillati; phylum Actinomycetota; class Actinomycetes; order Micrococcales; family Micrococcaceae; genus Glutamicibacter; species Glutamicibacter arilaitensis. Next base: position 2,029,749 of record NC_014550.1, on the reverse strand, counting down.
GAGCAGATCGGCAAGCGCACCCGGGTGGATATTCCGCTGGTGGGCACCGTGAAGGACACGGCCGCGGCGCTGACCGCCTTGCTGCCGGTGCAGACCCGGCGCAAGCACCTGGAGACCGCGGTGGAGCACTACCGCAAGACGCGCACCAAGCTCGATGAACTGGCTACGCCTTCCAAGCCCGGGGCAGCCATCCACCCGCAGTACCTGGCCCGGCTGATCGACCAGTACGCCGCCGAGGATGCGATTTTCACTGCCGATGTCGGCTCGCCGGTGATTTGGGCCGCACGCTACCTGACCATGACAGGCAAGCGCCGGGTGCTCGGTTCCTTCAACCACGGTTCGATGGCCAACGCACTATGCCATGCCCTGGGAGCCCAGGCGATCGACCGGCAGCGGCAGGTCATTGCCTTTGCCGGGGACGGCGGATTGGCGATGATGCTCGGTGAACTGCTCACCGCCACGCAGAACAAGCTGCCGATCAAGATCGTGGTCTTCAACAACTCCTCGCTGAACTTCGTCGAGCTGGAAATGAAGGCTGCCGGGTTCGTCACCTATGCCACCGATTTGCACAACCCGGACTTCGGCGCGGTAGCGACGGCTTCGGGGCTCAAGGGCTACCGCGTGGATGACTCGGCGCAGCTTGAAGCCACTGTCCAAGAATTCCTGGCGCACGACGGGCCGGCACTGCTGGATGTGGTCACTGACCGGCAGGAGATGTCCATGCCGCCTGAAATCAAGATGGAACAGGCCAAGGGCTTTGCCCTGTATGCCATTCGTACTGTGCTCTCCGGGCGCGGTGATGAGCTGCTGGATCTGGCGAAAACCAATTGGCGGCAAATGTTCTAGTTCTTTTATGCCTATGCTTGTTGCTGGTGCCATTGGCACCAGCAACAATTTTGTGACATCAAGAAAGTTGGCGCTTTGACTTCGCAACCTGCCGCAGCGCATGCGGCCACCACCGAAGATTTCACCCGCAATCTGGCTGCGGTCAACCAGAAGATCGCTGCGGCTGCTGAGGTGGCCGGCCGCGATCGGCACTCGGTTCGGCTTCTTCCGGTCACCAAGACCATTGACACCGATCGCCTGGCGTTGGCGATTGCTGCCGGCGTAGAGACGCTGGGGGAGAACAAGGTCCAGGAAGCCCAGGATAAGTACGAGCACTTTATCGAGCAGTTCCCGCACCTGCGCTATGCCATTATCGGACCGTTGCAGACCAATAAGGCGAAGTTCGTGGCGAAGTTCGCCGACGAGTTCCATGCTTTGGACTCGTTGAAACTCGCCGAGACCTTGCAGCGGCGTTTGGAATTGGAAGACAGGACACTGGAAGTCTTCATCCAGGTCAATACCTCGGGGGAAGAAAGCAAGTCCGGCATTGAAGCGGCCGACGCTGCCAACCTGCTCGGTTCCCTGGCGCCGTTGGATCGCTTGACGCCGGTGGGCCTGATGACGATGGCTGCAAACACCACGGACCAGGCCGCTGTTCGTGCCAGCTTCTCCTTGCTGCGCGAAACTCGTGACCGGTTGCAGCAGGATGCTCCTGCGGGCTTCCAGCACCTGTCCATGGGGATGAGTGGCGATTACGAGCTGGCCATCGCCGAGGGAGCCACTGTGGTTCGTGTTGGCCAAGGTATCTTCGGAGCCCGTAGCTACCCGGCCTAAGAGCCTCTGGGCGCCACTTGGGCTTAGCAGCCACGAGCAGCTGGTGATTTACCGGCTGCTCGCTGTCTGCGTTCTCCACAAGCGGTCCTGCCGTTCCCAAACTGTCTGTTCGTGGGCGGACACTACATGTAGTGGTGCACGCCGTGTACCCGGAACTAGATGAAGGGTGCAGAACACGCCGACGAACATCTCACAAGAAGAATTTTTAACCCACAAGCGACTTCTGCCAACCTGTGGACAAAGGTCGCCAGTCCGCGAGAAATCGCGGTTTAAACGGGGGTTAATATCCACAGATCCTGTGGACGTCCCAGTGGATGAATGACATACTTGTAATACATCATGTTGTGGCCGCTTGACCGGCCAAACACAAGATGTAGTATTGAACCCGTTGGTGCGGCTCGCACCAGAAGCACCTCGAACAGTGGTTTTGAGGCATCCGAGAGGATGGCTAGGAGATTTCGGAAAAACCGGGAACCTAGCCGAAACAAAGACTTTCCAAAGGGGATCAGGGACATGGCCATCACGGTTTACACGAAGCCTTCCTGCGTTCAGTGCAACGCTACTTACCGCGCGCTGGATAAGAAGGGTGTCGAGTACAACAAGGTAGACATCTCTCAGGATGCGGCAGCACTGGAGCACGTTCGAGGCTTGGGCTACATGCAGGCACCTGTCGTAATCACCGATGACGATCACTGGTCGGGCTTCCGCCCAGACAAGATCGAACTGCTGGCTCCAGCCAACTAGTAAAAACTCCATCCGCTCGCTTGCAGTGGAGGCGAAAAGTAATGCCACCTACAGCGCTTGCCGACAGGCCAAATGCTGAGGCCCAGAACCCGGTGCAGTTCACCGATTCGAAGCTGATTTATTTCTCTTCGGTTTCGGAGAACACCAAGAGGTTCGTGGGCAAACTTGAGATGGATGTGGCTCGGATCCCGGTCTTCGCGACCGAGCCGCAACTGATCTCAACCGCACCGTATGTCTTGCTCATACCCACGTATGGAGGAGAGCATGGCAAGCGCTCGATCCTGCCGCAGATCATGAAATTCCTGCAGGTCGAGCAGAACCGAGAAAATCTTCGCGGAGTGATCGGTGCGGGGAATACAAACTTCGGCGCGTACTACTGCATTGCGGCAAAACGCATTGCGCAGAAATGCAACGTACCCGTCCTCTATAAATTCGAACTCATGGGAACCTCGGACGATGTTCTCAAAGTCAAAGAAGGGCTTGAAACCTTTTGGACACCAGCGTCGCAGAACCGGCAGCAACGATGAAGAGCTCAAAGGAGCTTCCAGCCCAGTTCCAGGGCTTGAGCTACAACGATCTGAACGCCATGCTGAACCTTTACGGTCCAGATGGAAAGATTCAGTTTGAGGTGGACCGCTATGCTGCCCGCCAATACTTCTTGGATCACGTGAACAACAACACCGTGTTCTTCCATGATCTCGATGAGAAGCTTGAATACCTGGTGAAGCACGAGTACTACGAGCGTGAAACCCTCGACCAGTACTCGATGAACTTCATCCGTGATCTGTTCAAGCACGCCTTCGGCAAGAAGTTCCGTTTTGAAACCTTCTTGGGCGCTTTCAAGTTCTACACCTCGTACACCTTGAAGACCTTCGATGGTAAGCGCTACCTGGAACGCTACGAAGACCGCGTGTGCATGGTTGCACTGCACCTGGCACGTGGCGATGAAAAGCTGGCTCTGCACCTGGTCGATGAGATCATCGAAGGCCGTTTCCAGCCTGCAACTCCAACGTTCTTGAACGCCGGCAAGGCTCAGCGCGGCGAGCTCGTCTCCTGCTTCCTGCTTCGCATTGAAGACAACATGGAGTCGATTGCCCGCGCCGTAAACTCCTCGCTGCAGCTTTCCAAGCGCGGCGGTGGCGTTGCGCTGTCGTTGACCAACCTGCGCGAGCACGGTGCTCCGATCAAGCAGATCGAGAACCAGTCCTCCGGCGTCATCCCAGTGATGAAGCTTCTTGAAGATTCCTTCTCCTACGCAAACCAGCTCGGTGCACGTCAGGGTGCCGGTGCCGTTTACCTGAACGCACACCACCCAGACATTTACCGCTTCTTGGATACCAAGCGTGAAAACGCTGACGAGAAGATCCGTATCAAGACCCTGTCCCTGGGTGTTGTCATTCCGGATGTCACCTTCGAACTTGCTCGCAAGAACGAAGACATGTACCTGTTCAGCCCGTACGACGTTGAACGCGTCTACGGCGTACCGTTCAGCGAAATCTCCGTCACCGAGAAGTACTATGACATGGTCGATGACGCGCGGATCAAGAAGACCAAGATCAGCGCACGCGAATTCTTCCAGACCTTGGCAGAGATCCAGTTCGAGTCCGGTTACCCGTACATCATGTTCGAAGACACCGTGAACAAGGCCAACCCAATTGCTGGCCGCATCACCATGTCGAACCTGTGCTCGGAAATCCTCCAGGTGTCCTCGGCCTCCGAGTTCTCCGATGACTTGAGCTACAAGACCGTCGGCAAGGACATCTCCTGCAACCTCGGTTCGATGAATATCGCCAAGGCCATGGACGGCAAGGATCTGGCTACTTCAGTCGATATCGCCATCCGCGCGTTGAGCGCAGTTTCGGACATGTCCTACATCGCTTCGGTACCTTCGATTGCTGATGGCAACCGTAAGTCGCACGCTATCGGCCTGGGCCAGATGAACCTGCACGGCTTCCTCGCTCGTGAGCACATCTACTACGGTTCCGAAGAAGGCATCGACTTCACCAACATCTACTTCTACACGATTCTGTTCCATGCGCTGACCGCATCGAACAAGATCGCCATGGAGCGTGGTGAGACCTTCGATAACTTCGAGAACTCGAAGTACGCGTCGGGTGAGTTCTTCGACAAGTACACCGATCAGGAATGGGTTCCAGCAACCGAACGTGTTCGCGAACTGTTCGACGGCATGCATATTCCTACCCAGGAAGATTGGAAGACGCTGAAGGCTTCGGTTATGGAGCACGGCATCTACAACCAGAACCTGCAGGCAGTACCTCCTACCGGTTCGATCTCGTACATCAACAATTCGACTTCCTCGATCCACCCGGTCGCAGCGAAGATCGAGATCCGCAAGGAAGGTAAGATCGGCCGCGTTTACTACCCGGCTCCTTACATGAACAACGAGAACATCGACTTCTACGAAGACGCTTACGAAATCGGCTACGAGAAGATCATTGACACCTACGCTGCGGCAACCCAGCACGTGGACCAGGGCCTGTCGTTGACCTTGTTCTTCAAGGACACCGTCACCACTCGTGACATCAACAAGGCTCAGATCTACGCATGGCGCAAGGGCATCAAGAGCCTGTACTACATCCGCCTTCGCCAGCTCGCGCTGGAAGGCACCGAGGTTGAAGGCTGCGTTTCCTGCGCACTGTAAGACCTTGAGTCATTGACCGGCTTGCCGGCCTTTGGCTTCACGCAACAGCTGCCGTGGGGTTCCGTCCAGCGGCAGCTGTTGCATATCAAAACCACCTCGGATCGTGTTAGCGATCCGAGATTAACTTAGGGCCTTGCTGAGCAGGTGCCGTTGAAAACAACGGTAGAGTTGTAGGCAAAGTTCTTAACACGATTTAGCTTTTCGATGAGGGGCAATGACCGAGAAGATTCAGCTCACCAACAAGGTTGAGGCAATCAACTGGAACCGCATCCAGGACGACAAGGACGTAGAGGTCTGGAACCGTCTCGTCAATAACTTCTGGCTTCCGGAGAAGGTGCCGCTGTCCAACGACATCCAGTCGTGGGGTACCCTGACCGAAGACGAGAAGCTGCTGACTATGCGCGTCTTCACCGGTCTGACCTTGCTCGATACCTTGCAGGGTACCGTTGGAGCTGTTTCGCTGATTCCAGATGCGCTCACCCCGCACGAAGAAGCCGTATACACCAACATCGCCTTCATGGAATCGGTGCACGCAAAGAGCTACTCCTCGATCTTCTCGACCTTGGCCTCCACCAAGGAAATCGACGAAGCCTTCCGCTGGTCCACTGAAAATGTGAACCTGCAGAAGAAGGCCCAGATCATTGAGAGCTACTACCACGGCGAAGATCCACTGAAGCGCAAGATCGCCTCGACTCTGCTCGAATCGTTCTTGTTCTACTCGGGCTTCTACCTGCCAATGCACTGGTCCTCGCATGCGAAGCTGACCAATACCGCAGACTTGATCCGCCTGATCATCCGCGACGAAGCCGTTCACGGTTACTACATCGGCTACAAGTTCCAGAAGGGACTGGAAAACGAGACCGAAGAGCGCAAGCAGGAGCTGAAGGACTACACCTTCGAGCTGATGTACGAACTGTACGAAAACGAAGTTCAGTACACCCACGATCTTTACGATCCGGTAGGCCTGTCCGAGGACGTCAAGAAGTTCTTGCACTACAACGCCAATAAGGCTTTGATGAACTTGGGCTACGAGGCGATGTTCCCATCTACCGTAACCGACGTTTCGCCTGCGATTTTGGCTGCATTGAGCCCGAACGCTGACGAAAACCACGACTTCTTCTCTGGTTCCGGTTCGTCGTACGTAATCGGCAAGGCAGTAAACACCGAAGACGAAGACTGGGATTTCTAATTCTAAAGAATCTTCATCTCGATTGCTGATGAATAGAAGGCCATGGACCCATATTGAGTCCGTGGTCTTCTTGTCTTTAAACCACTTTCGAAAGACCGTGCAGCGGCAGGTTCCGGGACATCGTGCATTGCCTTGTGCGAACGAAGTGTGCTGGCCGTTGAAGAGAGCAGCTATTTGACCAGTGGAATTGCCGCCATGGCGGTATTGGCAATGGAAATCAGATCCCCACATTTTCTATCGTCGCAAGCGCGTCGAGACATGCCTAGAGCTACCGCAAGAATGGAAGAAGCCAAGTTACCGGTGTTTGTCTCAGGTAAGAGCTCGTCTTTTTCAACTCTTTGCCCCAGCCGTTCACTTATAGTTCTGGCCGGCTGTTCTCGCTTGCTTGATAGACGTGGCTCGGAGATGAGCAGGCTTCCGGGCGGGGTCGCTTCATCGACATAGGCGTTCGGAACTAATTCGAAGCAATTTGGCTACAGATTCGCTGGTTGTTGGTTGGGCGATCGCAGTGGTGACATTTTAGAGACTTCGGCATAGTACAGCGCTTGCTTACTCTAAGGAGCTCTCCTTGTTCCCGAAAGCCGCGTAAAAGCTGGTCGCGCGGATTCCCATCTCAGTAGTTAAATTGATGATTGACGTTGCGGTGAGTCAGCTGCACTGGAAAGTGAAAAGACATCAGCTTTCCACGTCGTATCCCAGGCACTGGACGGTCCTGAATCCGGTGTAACAGAAATACTCGTCGATGACCTGAGCTGTCAGGTTAAAACAGGACTGAGCGCTGAACAGACGGAGCGATATGCTGGCCTGATTTGAGACTCGAATGATGAGGGCCTGGAACCATGGCAGGTACCTGAGGATTCGAATCAGGAATTTCTGCCAAGCCATGCGTGACGTTGGCCCCGCCTGGGCGGGCCAACGTCACGCATGGCGAAAAAGGGCAATTCCAAGCAGTATTTAGTAGATACTTAGACGGTAAGAGAAACTATGCGAGTGCGGGAGCAGCTGTGCAGATCGAAGCCTCATCCAATGAACGTAATTCGCTGGGTGACCGGGAGATTACCCGGATTCGGCGCAAATCGATTTCGATTCTTGCTGCCGGCCAGATTCTCGGGGGACTAGGTAGCGGTGCAACCCTAACGTTAGGATCGCTGCTGATCGTAGACATTTCGGGACTTGACGAGTTGGCCGGTATGGCTGCAACCATGAATACGCTAGGTGCTGCCTTCATGGCTCTGCCACTGGCGGTTCTCGCGCAGAAGTTCGGTCGGCGTATTTCGCTCTCAACAGGCGCATTAATTGCAGCCAGCGGTGTCGTCATTATTATTTCTTCCGCATTTCTCCGCTACTGGCCTTTGCTTTTGCTGGGCATGCTGGTTCTGGGAACTGGCTCGGCAATGAACTTGCAATCGCGGTTTGCAGCTACGGACCTATCCACCAAAGCAACGCGAGGGCGTGACCTGTCAGTTGTGGTGTGGTCAACAACGGTGGGCGCTGTGATAGGTCCAAACTTATTTGAACCGGGCGAAGAGCTTGCGCGATTCATCAGTCTTCCGCCGTTTACCGGTGGCTTTCTCATCGCCATGTGCGCGCAGCTGATTGGCGTGTTTGTTTATTGGCTGGGACTGCGTCCGGATCCCTTACAAGTGGCACAGCACCAAGCGGCCGTGAAAGCGGATAATACCCAGCTTCGCCGGCGAGGTTGGAGCATTCTAAAAAACACCCCCATAGCCAGACGTGCGGTGCTCACTGTGGCATTAACACATCTCTACATGGTGTCCTTGATGTCAATGACGCCGATCCATATGCAGCACCAAGGCGCTAGCTTAACGCTAATCGGTATCACGATTTCAATTCATGTTGCTGGGATGTACGCGCTGTCACCGGTATTCGGCTGGCTCACGGATAAGGCCGGTCCGCGCACCATTATCTTCGCCGGGCAGGCATTGCTGATTACCGCAAGTGTCTTGGTGTGGAGCAACGGCCAGAGCCATACCGTAACCACGTTGGCCCTGTTGAGTTTGGGACTTGGATGGTCGGCAGCAACGGTGGCTGGTGCAACGATGATTACCGGGGCAGTGGGAATCGCAGAGCGCCCGCAGCTGCAGGGTACTTCGGATCTCTGCATGAATTTAGCTGGTGTAGTCGGCGGTCTTTGTGCCGGTCCAATTCTGGGTGCCGTCGGATTCCAAGGACTGGCAGTGGTGTTGCTGATCTGCGCGATGGTCATGATCGTCGTGAATTTGAAATCCAACAGCTCTAATATTGTCCACGGGTAGCTAGTTGTCTTCAACGGATGCGGACATTTATGCTAGCAAAGCGGGCCTATGGAAGATTGACCGCTATGCAGCATCAGTGGGGGAGACCGCCGGTTAACTGCTCGCGCGTAGAAAATGGGCCGGCAGCAGTTTTCATAATGCGTGCTTGGTGTCTTGCAGGACCACCAGTGTTTTCGCGTTAGCGCGATTTGTGTTCAGCGTCTGGATACGGGCTAAGCACTGACGCAGATTGCAGTGATCCCCGGCAACATTGCCACGCTGGTGATACCGACTGCGAGATGGGCTGTCATGTCCTCTCTCAGAACATCGCTTACACCCTGACTCACAACATCGCTTACAGGATGTATCAGCACATCGCTGACAGGTAGCAAGACATGCTGGCAGGCCCCTTCTGGTCAGCGATCAATTTGATAATTAAACGTGTCAAATTCATTATCGGCGTCGATACGCCGCCAAATCATCGAGTTCGATCCGGGCCTGCCAGACTCCTTGAGTATCTCGCAGTTCTGCAAGGAACTGGGAATCAGCAGACCCTCCTACTACAAAGTCAAAGAGCGATTCGTTGCCGAAGGGAACAAAGCACTCAACCCGCACTCCAGAGCCCCGAAAACAGACCGGCGCATCTACAGCGACCAAACCAAAACCACGGTCCTACGCATCCGCAAGCGACTGGCCAAGGACGGGTGGGACAACGGGCCCTTATCTATCTGGTTCGAAAGCCTTGATACTCAGGAGTTCGGTGAGCTACGCCCCTCGGTGGCCACGATCGGCAGGATCCTTGCCGAGGCCGGAGCTACCAAGCGAAACCCGCGCAAACGCCCCCGTAAATCATGGCTGCGCTTCGCCCGTTCGCATCCGATGGAAATGTGGCAGATCGACGGACTGGAATATCGATTGTTCGACCAGGACGCGACCAAGGCGATGATCTATCAGCTCATTGATGACGGCTCCCGATTCGACGTGGGTACGCGGTGAATATTCGTAGGTCTGGGTACCACCAGATATTGCCTTTGGGGACCACAAGTATTGCCGTTGGGAGCCAGCGATCTCTCGGAAGGGAACCACCAGCCCCCAACAGCATTCCTAGTTACGAAGAGCTCAACTGTTCACGCATGTTGTACGTCCCGGTCTCGAACCACGTCGTGTTGTGAATGATCCGATCCATGATCGCGTCTGCATGAACCCCGGAACCGAGCCGCTGATGCCAATCCTTCTTCGGATACTGGGTGCAGAACACCGTCGATGATGTTCCATAACGGCGTTCCATCAGCTCCAGAAGCATTCGAAGGAAATCGCCATCAGGTCGATCCAACAGCCACTCGTCAATGACCAGCAGCGTGTACGACCCATATTTCTTCAAGAATTTCGAAGCGCCCAACGGCTTGTCCTGAACTTGAACCCATTCTTCTTCCAAGTCCGGCATCCGTACGTAAAAAGTACGAATCTGATGACGGCACGCCTGCTTAGCCAACGCGCATCCCAGATAGGACTTCCCTGAGCCAGTGAAGCCTTGGAAAACCACGTTATGGTTCTGGGCGATGAAACCGCAACTGCCCAACGAAGCCAAAGTGGTTTGGTCTAGGCCTGGGCTGCTTAGGAGTTTTCGGACAGCGGATTAATGGTTTCTCTACGCTGCCGTAGCCGACTGCTGATAACTATAATGGACTTCATTCGGACGCCGATAACCAAGCGCCGAATGACGCCTACGACTGTTATAGAACCCCTCAATATAGCGGATAACGTCCTTGCGGGCCCGTTCCTTCGTAGCGTAGGTCGTGCGGTAGACCCGCTCGTTCTTCAACGCCGAGAAAAAAGTTTCTGCCTGGCTATTGTCCCAGCAAATCCCGGTCTTACCCATGGACGAACGCATCCCCAACCGGGCAACCAAAGCCCGGTATGAAGCCGAGGTATAAACACTTCCGCGGTCGCTGTGGCTGATCGCGTTCGGCTCGATCCTGCTCGTATCCGCAGCGTTGCGCAGGGCCTTCTCCACCAGCTCGGCACGCATGTGATCCTCGATCGCCCAGCCAACGACTTTCTTCGAATAGCAGTCGATGACCGTCGCCAGATAGATGAACCCCTGCCACGTGTGAATATACGTAATATCACCGACGAACTTGAGGCCCGGGCGATTCGCGGTGAAGTCACGTTTCACCAGATCAGGCATGCTTGCAGCAGCTTCGGCATCCGCTTCGGTAGTGGTCCTAAACGGTCGTGGCTGACACGGCACCAGGCCCTCTTGGCGCATGATCTGGCGGACCAGCTCCGGTGAGCACTCGCTGTTCTCAGCGGCGAGGTCCGCGTGGATCCTGCGGTACCCGTAGGTTCCTTCTGATTCCTCGAAGAAATGGCTCACACGGTCCGCCAAAGCCTGTCTGCGAGCCGCGGTGGCCGAGACTGGGCGGGAGCGCCAGTGGTAGAACCCGGACCGGGAGACCTCCAGCCATCGGCACATCTTCACAATCGCCGGAGTTGACGAGTCTGCTGCGTAGGAGTCGATGAATTCATACTTCGCCACTACCGTGGCTCCCTTGCGAAGTATGCGGCCGCTTTTTTTAGGAACGCTGCTTCGGCCTTCAGCTCTTGGTTTTCGCGTTCGAGTTCCTTGAGTCGGGCACGTTCGGAAACGTTGAGTTCCGGCTCGGTCTCAGGGCCGCCGTGGGCTTCTTTGTACTTCTTCAGCCAGTTGCGTAGCGTTTCGGTGCCGACGCCGTATTCAGTGGCGACAGACTTGATGGGTCTGGCTGTGTCGATGACTTCGCGGCAGAGTTCGTCTTTGAATTCCTGGCTGAACTTGCGTCGTGTTGATGACATTTGTGGTGCTTCCTCATTTCGGTGAACCCCATCATTTCATGGGGTGCCACTGTCCGAAATATCCATAGCAGCCCAGCCACGCTCTTCGACGAAATCCAAGGTACGCAGGTCAGCATCGGGGTAACGAAGCTTGGCCCGCCGAACCAGCCCTCCCACGCGTCCCGTGGTGTAGGCCGAATGTGCTTCGTCCACGGCCATCCGCATCCGCTCATTGAACCTTAGGCTCATGCTTAATGACTCGTCCTGCGCTTCGACCGCATGCAGCAATTCAACCGCACCCATCTCGCGCAGTTTTCTTTTGGTCTCCAGATCCAAACCGCTCATCGCTGTCCTCCGTCGTAGTAAGCGCTACCACGGACGTAGCCACCAGAATCCGCAACAACAGGGACTTCAGCAATGAGGTTCTTGTCCTGCCCAGTCTTCAAGATCGGCTCCAAATGGGCGTATCGCGGCGAGTTGATAGCACTTTCCAAAGCGATTCTGCATGCTGCGTCCAACCTGTCTGAACTGTACTTACGGCTTAACCGCAGCACCGCTAATGCAGGGTTGATCCCTTGTTCCTGAACCTGGACTGCAGCAAAAATCCGGTCAACCACTTCCAAAGTCTGCACTCCACACCGTTGCGCCCACTCCCGCACTCGCTGCGGATCCCATTGAGTGAAGCGGTGTTCTGCTGGGATATCCGAATCATTCGTTTGGTACTGGTTCACACTCTGCGCGGACAGCAACACATGGCTACCCAACCGCTGATGTCCTTTGAAGATTTCCAGCACCGTGTCAGTGACGCGCAAGTCCACGCTGGCCCCGAGATGGGCGACCGGAACCGAATAATAGTTCCGCTTGTACGAGACGTAGCTGTTCTTCGCGACTTTGCGCCCGTAAACCCAGGTGCTGATGACATATGGCACGGCTGGCAAGGGATGCAGCAGAGGCTGCTCTTGTTCGCGGAACACGCTGGTACGCGAGCCAGCACGCTTCTGAAAAGGCTGCGCGTTGTAGGCGTGGACCCGTTCGCGGATTGCCTGGCGTAATTCGTTCAAGCTGGTATAGGTGCTATGCCGCAAACCGGCGATGACCCAGGTAGCGATATGTCCAACGGTGTTCTCTACGCTGGCTTTGTCTTTCGGCTTGCGTACCCGTCCTGGCAGCACAGCAGCACTGTAGTGCGCCGCCATGTGCCGGTAGGCATCGTTGAGCACGATCTCACCTTCGGTTGGATGGCGGGTCACGCCTGTTTTCAGGTTGTCCGGCACGATCCGCGGGACGCTGCCCGTGAAGGCTTCGAACATGCTCACGTGCGCTCTGAGCCAGGAATCCTGGTTCATGTTCAAGGTCGATTCGACGAATGCGTACCGGCTGAATGGCAAGCAAGCGACGAACAAATACACCTTGGAAGGTGCCCCGGTCAGCGGATCTGTGAGTGTCATGGTCGGTCCCGACCAGTCCACTTCCACGCTCATCCCCGCTTTGTGTTCGACGCGGGAAGCTACATTAGACTCCAACACAAAGCGTTGGTAAGTCTTGCAGAAACGGTCGTAGCCCATCGTGGGCGTATCAGGCCGGAAATGCTGGTCAACGTATTCGCTGTGGAGAAGCTTGAGCGTCACGCCGACCTTCGCCAGTTCTTGGTGCACACGTGCCCAATCAGGTTGGACGAAGACGCTGGTGTGGGTTCCTCTGCCTGGGAATAATCTGTCGTAGACAGTGGACTCAGGGATGTCTCGGGCTGCCTCCCAGTCAAGTTGTTCGCGGTCTGCTGCTTCGAAGACGGCAGCAACGCTACGACGGGAGAATCCCTGGGATGTGGAGATCGACCTTTGCGAGAATCCTTCGGATCGAAGCCTCAGGATTGGCTTCGTCTGGATTTTACGTACCATTGAAAATGGCTCCTTTCACCATGTGGCCCTCACATAGTGAAAGGAGCTTACTTTGTGGTCCCCAATGAAGCCATAGGTGGCACCCGAGCACAATAATCACGATTTGCGGTAATGGCTCCCAAAGACAATTTCAGTGGCCCCCAAAGAGTCGAATATTCACGCGGTGCTTTGAGCAAATGGAGAACGCGCAAGATGCGATGGAAACGCTCAAGGCAGCGTTCGCGGAGTATGGGGTGCCGCAACAACTTCTCAGCGACAATGGTGGTGCTTTCAATCTTTCTCGGCAGGGCCTGGTGAACCAGACTGAAATATTCTTGGCTAGCGTGGGCTGCGAAGCGATTACGGGCCGGTTCAGTCATCCGCAAACGCAAGGCAAGAACGAACGCAGCCATAATACGTTGACCCGGTTCCTCGACGCGCATGCACCACATAACCTGGCGGAGCTTTCCACGTTGTTGGAGCAGTATCGGAATCACTATAACCACCGTCGGCGCCACCAGGCGCTGAAAGTGGGGCACACGTATCTGACGCCTGCTCAAGCGTGGGAAGCCGGTGATCATCGTGGTTCGGATGGCGTGGCCATCGATATTGCCCGGATACAGGCCAAAGCCCAGTCGTACTTGGACAAGGCTCTGGCCGTGAAAGCCGATTTGGTTCCGGAGGGCGTAGTGGATGATGGGCTTCAGGTGTTGGGACGTACGAAGGTTGAAAACTACACCGGTAGCCCCAGCGTACTGACGGATCAACGCGATGATGTGATCCAGATTCGACGGACGAATCCGCAGATCTATTTTCGTGGCCGTGTTTTCAAGGTGCCAGCTCACCTGATCGGTGAATACCAGCTGGTCTTGAGCAAGGATGCTTATACGCTTTACAGCACTGTTGATGGTGAGCAATCACTGTCATTTCCGTTACCGGTCAGGCTGCATTCCAGTGCGCGTTTGGTGCCGTTGTGGCAGGTGTATGGAGCCCGGATCAGGGATCCGAAGCCGGCCTGGACTCAGAAGCGGATCGAGTATGAGGACATCTACTATTCGTCTGACGTCGCCGTTTCCTAGCTAAGGAGATTCGTTGCGCACGGTGTCAGCGATGTTGTGAGTTTGGTTGTCAGCGATGTGCTGATGCCGCGTGTCTACGATGTCCTGAGTTTGGTTGTAAGCGATGTGGTGAGTTCGTGTGTAAACAAACTACCGAGTGATTACACGAGATGGGCTGTCACTGGCAGCCGGTTAAAAGCAACAAAGGTGCAGTTCCAACCTTGCGGGGAACTACACCTTTGAAGAAAGTCTCTTAGCGAGCCTGAATGTTGGTAGCCTGTGGGCCCTTTGGACCAGCTTCCAGGGTGTACTCAACGGTCTGGCCCTCTTCGAGGCTACGGAAACCGAAGCTCTGGATTGCGCTGTAGTGTGCGAAGACGTCAGCCGATCCATCCGAAGGAGCGATGAAGCCGAAGCCCTTTTCAGCGTTGAACCATTTCACGGTGCCAGTGGCCATAGTGTTATATCCTTATTTATTGATTGGCCACGTTGTGGCCGGGTTGCCGATCCGAAGTTCCGAATCGGAAAATTTAGGGGTTACCTCGTGCAGAGCTGCCGAGAACGATTCGCCTGCCGTCGATACGGAGAATCGAATACTGATTTTGCCGGTATCGGCCAAAACGGGTGTCGCTGCACTTGCTTAAACATCGTCGGAATCCAGGCTGCTAACGGGTAATGACCCCACGCTAGCGGAGTAGAACAAGGAATCCACAGAATTGTGACGTACAGAGTCGTCGAGATGTTGTATCTGCAGTGAAGAAGAGAAGATGAAGAATTCGTTTCGATAGGAGTTCATTCGATCTAAAGATCGGTGAACCGATTTGTAAAGCACAGACGATTTGTTGGCTGTGCTACAAATCCTACTGCTAACGATTACTGGCGGGGACTCACACCTGTAACCGTTGAGGTAACAGATCAAGCGTACCATCGATCGCTGGCCTGTGGGAAGTGATGAGTGCTACGTAGGTGTTTTGCGGGCATTGAGAATGCCGCGATGCGCCAGTTAAATCCCTTTGACATGGGGGTATGTAGAAATTATTTTTTTCGAAATTGATGCGCGCCTTCCAATCCATCCACGTGTTGCCACTTGCCCCATCCGAACCCAACGATTATTGGCCCGGGTGGGGCAAGCGGATGCCAACGTTTTCTTGCTTAGCTGGTGGCAAGTTGGGAACTAATCAGGTCCGCGTTAATGGCAGCTCCGGCGATCGTTCCCGATGCGGCGGCTGCCATAACCATGGCCCCCAGATTGCAGACATTCCCTGCAGCATAAATGCCTGCGACTTCCGTAGCGCCCATTTCATTAACGCTGATATACGTCCCCAACGGGTTTTCGGCGAGGCTTCCACCGAGTGATTCGTAGAGGGCAGCTTGTGCCTGCATGTGGGTTGCAACCACTAGCGTTTCGGCGTTGAGCCGCTGATTGTTTGCCAGCAGTACCGAGGCGAGGGTGCCTTGATCGTCGAATTCGACGGCTATCACCGACTGTTCCAGGACAGGAATGCCCAAGGCTTCCAGGGTTGCCCGGTTCTCTTCAGCTAGTGCGCTGGAGTTGTGGTTGATGAAAGTGATTTTCGAGCTCAGCTGGTTGAACATCATTGCTTGATGGCTGCTCATGGCTCCGATGCCGAGAACTAAAAGCTCTTGATTCCGAACTTCCCATCCGTGGCAATAGGCGCAGTGAATAGCGCTCTTGCCCCAGGCTTGAGCCAATCCAGGTATTTCCGGCAAATTATCAATGAGGCCCGTAGCTAGAACGATCCGTTCGGCGCTGTAGGATCGCTCAGTCATCGTCACGGTGAAGCCTGTATCCAGTGATCCGGTGAGGGTGTCCACCTTTCCCTCGATGATCCGAGCGCCGTAATGCCGGGCTTCGTCTCGTCCTCGTTCCAAAAGGTCCATTGGGTTGGTTCCTTCTTGCCCCAAGATGTTATGGGCATGCGAGGCCTTCGCGTTGCGTGGATTTCCTTCATCGATGACTAGCACGGTGCGTCTCGATCTGCCTAAGGCGACTGCTGCGGCCAGCCCGGCACTTCCGCCGCCAATGACGATTGCTTCAAAATGTTCCATTGCTCCTCCAGTGTTTATTGTGGCGTTGGCTCAAAACTATCGATGTTTTGCGCGTCAGTAACTATGATTTGCGTATGACGCAAGAATTCGAAGTAGATCAAGTCATTCGCCAACGCATAAGAAACCTGCGGCAAAATCTGGGATGGTCGCTGGAGTCGCTGGCTTCCAAGGCCTCAATGAGCGTTTCTACGCTCAGCAGAATTGAAACTGGCAGCCGCCGTATCGCACTGGACCAGCTGATTCCGATTGCGAAGGCCTTGAACACCAGTCTTGATGAGCTGGTATCGACCTCTGAAGCGCAGATCATCATTCGTCCTGAGCCAATTTCGATGCCCGGAATCACCATGTGGAAGCTCTCTACGGAAGACGCGGTTAACGGCGTCAATGTTTCGAAAATGCGTTTCGATCCGTCAAAGGCTCCTGCGCCCACCGAGCTGCGGATCCATCCTGGCAAGGAATGGTTCACCGTGCTGCTTGGTGAAATCCAGCTGAAGCTCGGTGAGCGGATCTATCACGTGAAGGCAGGGCAGTCGGCACAGTTCGACACGATGACACCGCATGCGTTGTGGGCCGTTGGCGGCATAGCTGAGGTGCTGGGAATTATGGATAACGCTGGTCAGCGGGCACATGAACACGACACAGCCAAGTAGTTTAGTGATTTCTATTACTCATTGGATAACCTGAGATCAGAGTAAATAACTTTGTGATGCCAGGAGGGCAATGATGACACACCAGCTCAATGAAGAGCTAGAAAAGGTCCTGGCTGACGGCGATTTCTATTTTGAATCCCTCGGCGAAGGACGCTTCCGCTCATCGTGGCATTCCCAAGGAGCTTGGAACCCGCACGAACAGCACATGGGGCCTGCTTCGGGAATTTTGGCTTACGCCTTGGAAAATTTCGAGCCTCGCGAAGATATGCGCATCGCCCGGATCAGCTATGAGATTCACGGTTTGATTCACGCCGGAGAATTTGAGATCACCACACGCATGGTCCGCCCTGGCCGCACCATTGAGCTGATCGAAGCTGAAATGACGGCCAAGGGACGCACAAGCATTGTGGCCCGCGCGTGGCGAGTTATCACGGCCGACACCAACGAAGTAGCTGGGATCGAGGACCGGTCAATTCCCGGTCCTGAAACCTGTGCTGTCCAAGCTATCAGCGAGCAATGGCCCGGCGGCTACATCAAGTCCATCGAGATGCGTGCCAATGAGCAGCTCCGTCCAGGACGCGGTTTCGCGTGGCTGCGAACTCCCTATGCCCTGGTTGACACCAAAGATGCGAGCGACATGTCCAGCCTTGTGGGAATGATCGACACCGCTAATGGAGTGGTGCCCCGGGTGAATCCTAGCGAGGGAACCTGGATCTATCCGAATGTGGACCTGCAAATCCACATGTACCGGCGGCCTGTCGGCAAGTGGCTGGGGCTTGAAGTCCAGCAGAGCTTCGGTACTGATGGAATCGGCCTGACCTCGACGGTATTGCACGATGTCGCTGGCCCTTTCGGGCGCGCTGAACAGATCTTGACGGTGCGTTCTCGCTAATTCGGTGCCGAGGTATGCAGCCCAGCCAGAAGCTTCTTCAATTCGGGTTTCGACTTCAAAATGAACTGGCGTTGGCGGTACTTTTCCCGGTCTGCTCCGTGGGCTTGGAACAGTGCGTAGCCGCGCTTGATCAAGAACAGGATTGGCTTGCGGCGCTGCGCCACGTCGCGGACAAAGCGGCGAAGTGCGGTGACTAGTGCAGGTTCATCGACATAGTAGGCCTGAACGTTCAGTCCCTTGGCTCGTAATGGCTCAAGGATCTCGTAGAGGAAGATGCCTTCGGCCACGATGGGACCACCGATACAGGTGATTTCCCGGTGCCCGTCGTAGCTTGAGGTAGCGATCGAGTAGTTAGGCACCATTGTGGTGCCGTGCTCCAGCAGATCATCGATGGCCTGGAGCGCGGCTTCCTTGTTCCAGGTCGCTGAATGATCCCAATCGATCTCACCGTATGCAGTTCGCGGGAAGGCGAAGGATTCCCCGTCTTCGCTGATCTGGCGGTAGAACTCATCAAGCGGCAGGTGGGGTCGGCCGAATCGCGAGGCGAGGTAGGACTTGCCCGAACCTGAAGGTCCGCCGATCAGGATGACAGGGGTCGAAGAATTTGGCACGCTTTTTATTATGGCCCAGAAAAGCTGGGCAGGGGCAGTCAAGTGCTGTGACATCTAATCCATCTGGGACCAAATGCTGAATTAGACTCAGTTTTATGAGTTTGTGGAATCCCCAGTCAGATAAGCCGTTGTCAGTAGTGATCGAAGATCCTAGCGGTGACCCGTCGGCTGATTTGGAACGCGGGGTGCAGCTGCTGAGGCAAGTGCAATCCGGCGAGCGTGGAGCCTTGCTCCGGATTTACCGGCCGGACCCCACCTTGGCTTTCGGCCAGCGAGATATACGACTGGCTGGATACGAAGCGGCGAGAGAAGTTGCCCAACAGCACGGCTTCGCGCCCTTGGTACGCAAAGCTGGCGGTCGGGCTGCGGCCTATCACCGTGGCACCTTGATCGTCGATCACATTGAGCCTGAGGATGGTTCGGTGATGCGCCAGCAGATCCGTTTTGAAACTTTCGCGCAGCTGTATGCCAATGCTTTCCAGCGAGTTGGCGTCAATGCGCAGGTGGGGCCAATTCCGGGGGAATACTGCCCCGGGGATCATTCGGTTCACGGAACCCCCGATGAGAGTTCGCCGCGAAAATTTCCGGTGAAACTGGTCGGCACGGCCCAGCGTGTGGTTTCCGGCGCGTGGCTGTTCTCCTCGGTATTCGTGGTGGAGGGTTCCGTCTCGCTGCGCCAGGTGCTGGACGGGGTTTACCAGGCCATGGGCGTGGCGATGGATCCAACGACGGTAGGCGCGGCCAATGATCTGCTTGCCGGGGTTACCACCGAAGCGTTTAGTGCTGCGTTGCTCGAAGAATACCGTGAGCACGCCACGCTGATTGGGCTCTAACCGGGCTTAAAGCAATGAATCGGCACCAGCAGGTGCCGATTCATTGGTGAAGGGACTAGGCGCCGACGCGCGTAACGACCTCTTCGATGCGTGGGTTGGTCGCTGCGGTGCCGTCAGGGAAGATCAGGGTTGGTACGGTCTGGTTGCCGTTGTTGAAGGACTCGACGATCTCTGCCGTGCCTTCAACTTCCTCGATGTTCACCTCGGTGTACGCAACACCCTTCTGATCCATCAGACGCTTGAGGTTGCGGCAGTAGCCGCACCAGCTGGTGGTGAACATGGTGACTCCGCCTGCAGCGGGTACATACTGGTCAAGGTTCAATTCGTTGCTCATACTTGGTGTAACGGCAGCACTGTTCGCTTTGTTCCCCTGTAGGCGGAAAAGTTCACTGATTTCTTTGCGCTCGCTCGCTAGACTGGGAGCAGATTTTCCTAGAGATCCAAGCTTAAGGGGCAGGCGATGTGCGGACGGTATGTGATGGCCAAGGCCATCGGCGATCTGGTAGCCGAGGCCGAGGCAGAAACCGACACCAACCTGGAACTGCGGCAGTCGTGGAACGTCGCTCCGACCACCGACGTGCCGATCGTGCTCGAGCGGCTGATCGACGATGAGCTGCATCGCCAGATTCACGTGGCCCGCTGGGGCTTGGTGCCAGGCTGGGCCAAGGAACTGTCCGTAGGCGTGCGTGCCTTCAACGCACGCAGCGAGACGGCCAGCACCAAGCCGACGTTCCGTTCGGCGGTGAAGAAGCGTCGTGCGCTCGTGCCGGTGCAAGGCTACTACGAGTGGAAGAAAGAAGGCAGCAAGAAGCGTCCCTTCTACGTGCATCGCGAGGATGGGAAGCTGATCTTCTTCGCCGGACTCTATGAATGGTGGAAAGACGAGGACGGCGCCTGGGTCCTGTCGACCTCGATCATGACCATGGACTCACCATCGGCAGAAGAACCCGGAGTGCTCGGTGAACTAGCTGGCCTGCATGATCGTCTGCCGATTCCGCTGGATCAGGAGATGATGGGCCGCTGGCTGAACCCCGCCGAAGAAGACGGCGAAGGGCTCATTGAACAGATCCGTGCCCAAGCCTTTGATGTGGCTTCCACTTGGAGAATGCATGAGGTCGATACCGCAGTGGGCAACGTGCGCAATAATTCTCCGGAGCTCATCGAAGAGCACAGCAACTCATTGTTCTAGCCTCGGATGGCTGAGCCGTTGGGCTTGGAATGGTACCGGAATCCCAGATAGCTGCTGGCCAGCAAGGTTCCGGCCACAAGCCCCAGCTTTCCCATGACGCTGGCCATGCTGGCCGGAGCGAATTCCGCTTCGCTCAGCGGCGCATAGGCGAACCAGCCGAAGGTTCGAACCTGGTTGTAGTCCCATACCAGTGCTGCGATACCACCAGCTGCCAGCAATAATCCGGCGATCAGGAACCAGGCCTTGAACCGCGTGAGCTGGCGAAGCGATAAGCCGCTGGCAACCCCAAGCGCTCCAACGCCGAGCAAAGCCAGCACCCAACCGAGAACTTCGGTGGGACCCGGGCCAAAGTAGATTTCAGAGTCTTCGACCAGCGGTACATAGGATCCAGAGTAGAAAACTACTTCTTGCTGACTGTCCCACCACAGCACGACGATGCCGACGATGATGAATACTGCCGCGCCCAGGAATAAGGCAGCGGCGGACTTGTAGCGTTTATCTGAAGGCATGTATTTAATCTTGCCATCACCAGATGTTTTGCGCATCAACTTTAAACACGAGCGGCAGCCGGCCCTAAAGGTCTGCTGCCGCTCGATGCGTGGTGCTTAGTGACCGCGCTTGATCCATTCATCCAGATTCGGTGCTTCGGCACCGATCGTGGTGGCATCGCCATGGCCGGTGTTGACCACGGTTTCGCCTGGCAGATCCAGCAGCTTGGTACGGATCGATTCAACGATCGTCTCGAAGCTGGAGTAGCTGCGGCCGGTAGCGCCAGGGCCGCCGTTGAACAGCGTGTCACCGCTGAACAGCACGCCCAGGTCTTCTGCGTAGAAGCAGGTGGAACCAGGCGAGTGCCCAGGGGTGTGCAGGGCGGTGAGCGTGGTGCCGGCGATGGTGAAGGTGTCGCCTTCGCTGATTTCTGCGTCCACGTCGCGCTCCGGGTAGACAGCTTCCCAAAGCATGCGGTCTTCCGGGTTCAAGAACAGCGGAGCGTCTACGGCATCTGCGAATTCTCCGGCGGCACGAATGTGGTCATCGTGTCCATGGGTGAGCAGCACGGCCATCACTTCGCGTTCACCGACAGCCTCGCGGATCTTGGCAACATCGTGGGCCGGGTCGATCACCATGACCTCGGAATCATCGCCGATGATCCAGACATTGTTATCGACATCCCACGTGCCGCCATCCAGCGAGAAGGTGCCGGAGGTGACGACGTTTTCAATGCGGGCGCTCATTAGAGCTCCACCACCGAACGCAGCACGGTGCCTTCGTGCATCTTCTTGAACGCTTCTTCGATTTCATCGATCTTGATGCGCTCGGTGACGAAGGAATCCAGATCCAGGCGGCCCAGCTTGTACTGCTCGACGAGCATCGGGAAGTCGTGGCTCGGCAGGCAGTCGCCGTACCAGGAGCTCTTCAGCGAACCGCCGCGGCCGAAGACATCGAGCAGTGGCAGCTCGATCTTCATTTCCGGGGTAGGCACGCCCACCAGCACGACGCGGCCGGCAAGGTCGCGGGCGTAGAAGGCCTGCTTGTAGGTTTCCGGGCGGCCCACTGCGTCGATCACGACGTCGGCACCGAAGCCGCCGGTCAGTTCCTGAATGGCTTCAACTGCATCGACCTTGGAGGAATTCACGGTGTGGGTGGCGCCGAACTTCTTGGCGCCTTCCAGCTTGTCCGAGTTCACATCCACCGCGATGATGGTGGTCGCCCCGGCCAGCTGTGCGCCGGCAATTGCCGCAGCGCCCACGCCACCGCAACCGATCACGGCTACGGACTCGCCGCGCTTGATCTCGCCGGTGTTGATGGCGGCACCGATGCCGGCCATGATGCCGCAACCGAGCAGGCCTACGGCAGCTGGATCGGCATCTTCGTCAACGATGGTGCACTGGCCTGCGTGGACCAGGGTCTTCTCGGCGAAGGACCCGATGCCCAGTGCAGGTGAGAGCTCGGTGCCATCTTCCAGGGTCATCTTCTGGGTGGCGTTGAAGGTGTTGAAGCAGTACTTCGGCTCGCCCTTGGCGCACGCGCGGCACTGGCCGCACACTGCGCGCCAGTTCAGGATGACGCGGTCGCCCACCTTGACGTTGGTGACGTTCTCGCCAATCTCGCTGACTACTGCGGTGGACTCGTGGCCCAGCAGGTACGGGAATTCATCGCCGATGCCGCCGAGCTTGTAGTGCAGGTCGGTGTGGCAGACACCGGTGGTCAGCACGTCAACGACGACTTCTCCGGGTCCTGGATTCGGGACGATGATGTCGACGACCTCTACAGGTGCGTCCTTAGCGCGCGAAATGACGGCTTTGACCTTATGGGACATGGAAATAAGCTCCTGAAAGTATTGGCTGTTACTGTCTCGATGCTATCGGTGTGCCGCGCGCTAATCGAGTATTGGGCGACCCATGACGTAGGAAGTTTCGCGCAGAGCCAATTTGCTCAGGCTGACCAAGGGTTTCGGTGGTCAAGAAAGTGACGAATGCGGCATCAGGTTCCGGCAAGCAAGAGAGTAGCACCGGCCGCGGAGCTGATCGCCCGCACGGAGTTTGCCTTGAGCCAACGTTCTTCATAGCGTGCCCATGCCAACGTCTTGGAGTGCAACGTTCCGCCGGGTTTACGCACTGAGCCTTGCGCAGCTGCGAGCCTCGGCAGGTCAGATTCAGCTTCCCTCCCTCGGTCGGAGTTTCCTTGCGAGTATCGAGCGCGCATCTAACTGTCGGTGCAACTGACTAGTGTAGCTATCGTTCGAACGCATGTTCGAATATAATGGATTCACCTAGTAAGGAGTGCGCTCGTGGGGATATTCACCGAGTCGATCGAGGTTGCTCGCGCAACGGATGGAATGCCGTTGCGCGTGAAATGGCGGGGGCGGGACTACCGTCTGGTTGCCGAACCTCAGCGTTGGTTCGAACGCCGCAAATGGTGGGACGAGAACCTGCGGATCCCGCGCGGCATTGGTGCTGGAATTGCCGACTATGAGATGTGGCGCCTGCAGCTGGTTGCGGTGCGCGGATCCCAAGAGGTGCACAGTGTTGATGTGAGCTTCGATGCGCAAACCCAACGGTGGCGACTGGTGCGAGTGCACCAAACCCTGGCCCGCAGCGCCTGAGAACGCGGGAAGGCGAACATATCTTCGAAGGACCTCCATGAGCTTCACCCACCTGAACGTCAGTTCTTCCTACAGTGCCCACTACGGGGTCTCGCACCCGAAGCAGCTGGCCCAGGCGGCCAAGGCGCAGGGCGCGCAGATGCTCGCGCTCACCGACCGCGATGGACTCTATGGAACGGTCAAGCATGTGGCGGCGTGCATGGCAGAAGGACTGGACCCGATTCTCGGAGTGAACCTTGCGGTGCTCGATACCCACGGCGACACCCATGGGCGGATTATCCTGCTGGCCCGTGGACGCTGCAACGGTGCCGGATATGCGGCGCTATGCCGAGCTATCACCCTCGCGCACAGTACTGCGCATGGCGTTCCGGGGCTGAGGATCGAGCAACTGGCGCACTTGGCTGCTGCCGGAAACCTGGTGCTCCTGCTAGGCGGCGAATCAGACGTGGCCCGCGCAATCCTCAAGGGCAGCTACACCCAAGCCCGCGCCTTGCTCGCTGGCTGGAAGAAACGGCTGGGAAAAATGCTGCGCGTGGAAATCGCCACATATCTCTCCAGCCCAGGATCGCGCTACAGCCTCGGTGAAGCAGCCCGCTTGCTGCGCTACGCCCACGAGCGGGGGATCAAGGCCGTGCTCACCAATGCCGTGCGCTACGTAGACCCCGACGGAGCGGTCACCGCAGACATCCTGGACTCCGCACGCGCCCTGCACAGCCTGAAGAACCTGGACTCCTGCCAGCCCAACGGCCAAGGATGGCTGAAAACCCCGCAGCAGATGCGCCAGCTGGCCAAGGAAATCGGGCAGGCCACCGAAAAAAGCTGGGCGCACCAGCTCTTGCGCGAAACCGAAGCACTCGCCGAATGGGCCGCAGTAGACCCGGTGGCTGATCTTGGATGGAAGAAACCGGTGATTCCCGAAGCTAAGGTCATTGGCCTGCGCCGCCCAGCCATGCAGGAACTCACCGAGCGTGTCCATGGGGCAGTGCCTGGGCTATTGGGCGCTGAGAAGCGCAGTGTGGTTGAAAAACGCCTTGCCCTGGAGCTCGGGGTGATCGACCGGCTGGATTTCGCCGGCTACTTCCTGACTGTCGCCGAAACCGTCAAGCTGATCACCGGCATGGGGATCCGCGTAGCCGCCCGCGGCTCCGGCGCCTCCTCGCTGGTGAACTACCTGCTGGGCATCAGCCAAGTGAATCCGCTGGCCCACGACCTGGTGTTCGAACGCTTCCTCTCCGATACCCGTACCACCTTGCCGGATATCGACATTGACGTGGAATCCGCACGCCGCCACGAGATCTACCGCGAGATCTTCTCCAGCTTCGGTGAAGAACGGGTAAGCCTGATGAGCATGCAGAACGCCTACCGTGCCCGCGGAGCAGTGCGCGATGCCGGAGCGGCTCTCGGGGTGGAGCAAGAACAGGTGGATGAGATCGCTAAGCAGCTCTGGCGTTTCTCCGCCTCCTCCTTCCGTGAAGCACTGAGCGAGAAACCCGAACTGGCCGCCTTGGCTGAGCGCATTACCGACGACACCCAGCTCGATATCCTCATTGACGCCACCGAACGCCTGGACCGGCTGCCCCGGCATATCTCCATGCACCCTTGCGGGGTGATCCTCTCCGATGCGTCCCTGCTGGACCGCACCCCTGTCCAGCCCTCGGGCATTGGGCTGCAGATGAGCCAGTTCGACAAGCACGACATGGACCTCATGGGGCTGATCAAGCTGGATGTGCTGGGGGTACGCATGCAATCGGCCATCGCCTACACGCTGGAGGAGATCGCCCGGATGCACCCGGACAAGCGGTCAGCGGCCCGCGCCGGAGGGCATGTCGATGACAGCTACATTTCCGCCACCGGGGTGATCGACCTGGCCCGGGTGCCGCTGGATGACGAACCGACTTTCGAATTGATCCGCTCCACCCATACGCTGGGCTGCTTCCAGATCGAATCCCCAGGGCAGCGCGAACTGGTCGGCAAGCTCGCCCCGCGCGAATTCAACGACCTGATCATCGACATCTCCCTGTTCCGCCCAGGTCCCATGCAATCGAATATGGTCAAGCCCTACCTGGAGCACCGCCACGGATTCGCTCCCGCCCAATACCTGCACCCGGATTTGATTCCCGCGCTCGCCGAAACCCACGGGGTGACCGTCTTCCACGAGCAGGTGCTGCGCATCTTGCATGTGCTCACCGGTTGCGGGCTGGGCATGGCTGATGTCTACCGGCGTCTGCTGGGGGACCCCGAGAAGGAACCCGCAGTGGAACGCTATGTGCGCACCGAAGCGGCCAAGCGCGGCTATGCCCAGGAAACCATCGACAAGGTATGGGAGGTGCTCTCCGGCTTCGGCTCCTTCGGCTTCTGCAAGGCCCACGGGGCGGCCTTTGCTGTACCCACCTACCATTCTGCCTGGCTCAAGGCCCATCACCCCGAGGCCTTCCTTGCCGGGATCTGGGAACATGACCCGGGGATGTATCCCAAGCGGCTGCTGGTCTCTGAAGCGCGGCGCATGGGCGTTCCGATCCTTCCGCTGGATATCAACCGCTCCACCGGGCACTATCGAGTCGAACGCATATTCGAACATGCTCCGGCTGCCGTGCCTGCGGTACCTCGCGCCGTTGGATCCCAGCGCCCCGGACGCTACGGCATCCGCCTGGCCTTCCGCGACATCCACCAGATGAGCGAACGCGAAGTGCAGCGACTGGTTGCCGGACAACCCTATGAGCACCTGGCCGATGTCCGCGCCCGTGCAGGGCTGTCCCGGCGCACCTACCAGAACCTTGCAGCACTCGGAGTGTTCGATTCCCTGCTGACAGGAACCTCGCGCGCTGACACGATCGCCCACACCCAATCCATGTCGCACAGCTCCCTGCCGGCCAAATACCGCCCCGGACCCGGCCAGCTTGCCTTGGACCTCGGACGAATCGAGCATATTGCCGAAACCGGAAAGCAGTTGGACCCGGCAGATATCGTGCGCAACGAACTGGACCTGATGCATCTGGATGCCAGCGAGCACCTGATCACCTCATACCGCCAACGCCTAGCCCACCTGACCATCACGCAAGCGGCCGAGCTGCTGCACCTGCGCAACGGAACCGAGGTGCTCGTTGCCGGGGTACGCGTAGCCACGCAGACCCCGCCGATGCGGGGAGGCAAGCGCGTGGTGTTCATTTCCGTGGATGACGGAAGCGGCTGCATTGACGCCACCTTCTTCGACGACACCCAGCAGCGCACAGGACCATTGCTCTTCTCCACCCGCATGCTGCTCATCCACGGGGTAACCCGGCGTACCGGACCGCGCGGCATTTCCCTGCAAGCGCTGAACGCCTGGGACCTGCACCAGCCCGAGACGCTGCCTGCGGCCGGATACCTCGAAGCGGAAAGCCGTCCGCAGCCAAGCTATAGGCCGAAGCTGGGACAGGAAGCCGGGAAGCTCGAATCTGTCGCGCAGCTTGCCAAGCGCATGGAGGCTGAAGGCCTGGACCAGCGCGGCGCGTAGCTAGACCGAGGAAATATGCCCGTCGGCGTCAATCACGAATGAAGGATTGTGCACGAAATCCCAGCGGAAACCGTCGGGATCCGCCACACAGGCGCTCTTCCCGCCCCACGGCTGCACCGTAGGCTCGGAAACCGAAGTTGCTCCCGCATCCAGCGCTCGCCGGTAGTGGTGATCCACCTCTGCATCGGTGTGGACATTGTGGCCCAAGGATATTGGAGGCGCCGATTCGCCGTGGCCTACATTGCCGTACTCGGAGGGCATCTGCTTGATATCCCACAGTGCCAGCATCAAGCCGTATCCAGCGCGGACAAAGGCAATTTCCGGATGGGCTGGCTGGACCAGTTCAAAGCCCAGCCCCTCGGTGTAGAACTTGGTTGAAGCACCGACATCGCGCACGCCGAGGGTAATGGCGCTGATGACCGGTGGGGTCGACTTGTTCATGCCTCGAGCCTATGCCGATGGCGGGGATTGCGAAAGGGATGCGGCGCTACGCATCACTGCGTATAGCGGGCAGAGTAAGTGCGGGGCAGACTGGAGCATGGCGGTGCGATGCGCCGTCGAAGATTGGAAAGAATCAATGACGGCGGCTGGACAAGCCTTGCTGCTGCCGTCGAACAGCTCGAACGCTCATGAGAATGCCGAGATGGACGTGTTGGATTCTGGCGGGGGTCGCCTATGCCGCTAGCGATGTCGAGAACCATCTCGATGGTCCTCAGACCCTGTGCAGACCGGTCTTCGCCGATGCAGTCGGCGACGGGGTTGCTGTTTCTGACTCGCAGGAGGCAAAGCCCTGGGGTCGCGCGCCACGGACAGATCATGGGGGTGTGGCGAGCAATCCGCATTGCTGGGCGCGCAGGACAGCCGAGAGACGATCTGCCGCGCCCAGCTTCCGGTACAGGTTCTCTTGGTGCTTGTGGATGGTGCGCGGGGAAATCCGCAACTACGCAGCGATGGAGTTCGCGGTGTTTCCTTCGCCCAGCAGCTTGAGCACAACCTGTTCGCGGGTGGTCAGTGCCTGGGCAGAGCCGTCCAGGGGGCCTGCCGGCCTGAGCAGTTCGAGCAGGGCCAGATGCGTATCCAACCCGGAAATCATCGGGAGGATCTGCATCGCGGTGTTGATATCCCGTTCGGTATAGGGATCCTCGCTTACCAGCGCATAGGTGGTTGCGCCGTTTCCGGGCACGGTGATCGGAAGAGAGATCTGATTGGTGCGCATGCCAAGCCGCTCGATGATATCTGCTGCTTCCTCCGAGATCCGCCACCCAAGTTCGCCTACCCGTTCCAAGGTCATCACCGCGGGGTCGGCGATGGTGTTGTGATAGGCAATCAGCGGGTGATCGGTTAGTGCCTGCTCGGCGGCCATTTTCAGCTGTTCTGGATCGATCGCCGGGTATTCTCCAAACAGGCCAATCGTTCCTGAACCGCCGACGCCAGGCAGGGGCACGCGGGATCCGGCATAGGCCCGCAACGAACGCAGCAGTGCATCATTGAGGATCTGCCGGCCGATAAGTGGATTGGTTTCATGCAAAATCTCTGCGCCGGCTGACAGTCACAGGGCGCGTAACACGTTGATACCAGCCATGAATGACCCTTCCCTGGACCAAGCCTTGGAAAGATCGAAGCGGCGCCGCCCAGTAGCAATAGGGTACTCGCAGGCGGCGGTCCCCGCTGAAGCCTTGCGCGCATTCTCAGCTCGCGGCTAGAGGTAGTTCCACTGCTCGGTGGGTGGCAGTTGATGCTGCGTGGTGTGCGGTTCATGGCCGTACGGTGATGGGAATTGGCTGTGATGCTGCCGCGGACGTACCGGTGGGCGGGAACCGCGGGTGCTCGCATTGCGGGCAGGGATGCTCGGTTCGGCCGAAGAGCGCGAAGTCTGGCACGTGATGACGCTGATCAACGCGGAATCGCTGTTGAACCAGTCACACGAGGCGGATCAATCACCGCAAAACCCGATGTGAGGGCGCGCCAGAGCGGGGTCCTGAACTAAACTAGATTCTGGCTGGCTGTGGCCAAGGTATGCCACAAGCTATGAAGCCATCACAGATTGAAAGGTAGAACCCGATCTCATGAGCGAGCAGCTGACTCTCACCATTGACGGCGAGCAGGTACAGGTGGACGCGGGAACGACCGGTCTGCAGCATTTTGCCAATGATAAAGACGTGGTTGTTATGCACGTCGATGGCGTATTGCGCGACCTGGCCCGCGAACTGGAAGCCGGAACCACTGTCACCCGCGTAACCATCACCGATCCAGAAGGATTGGAGGTGCTGCGTCACTCGACCGCGCACGTGATGGCCCAGGCTGTACAGCAGCTGCGCCCGGATTCCAAGCTAGGAATCGGCCCATACATCACCGACGGTTTCTACTTCGACTTCGATGTCGAGGACCCGTTCACCCCAGAAGACCTCAAGCAGCTGGAAAAGATGATGCAGAAGATCATCAACCAGAACCAGCTCTTTGTCCGCCGCGAAGTTTCCCCGGAGGAAGCCAAGGCGGAAATGGCCAACGAGCCATACAAGTGCGAATTGCTGGCCAAGGCCGACTCCGCGGACACTTCAGGCGAAGGCGTCACCGTTGAGGTCGCTGCCGGCGAAACCACCATCTACGACAACGTGGATCGCAAGTCCGGCGAGACGGTCTGGAAGGACCTGTGCCGCGGCCCGCACCTGCCTAATACCAAGCTGATCAAGAATGCGTACGCGCTGACCCGTTCGGCCGCCGCCTATTGGCTGGGCAGCGAGAAGAATAAGCAGCTGCAGCGCATCTACGGCACCGCATGGCCAACCAAGGACGACCTGAAGGCCTACCAGGAGCGCTTGGCCGAGGCTGAGCGCCGCGACCACCGCAAGCTCGGTGCCGAACTGGACCTGTTCTCCTTCCCGGATGAACTGGGCTCGGGCCTGCCGGTGTTCCACCCCAAGGGCGGCATCATCAAGCGCGAGATGGAAGACTACGTACGTGATCGCCACGTAGAAGAAGGCTTCCAGTACGTAGGCACCCCGCACATCTCCAAGGATGGGCTGTTCCACACTTCGGGCCACCTGCCGTACTACGCGGACACCATGTTCCCAGCGCTGCACATCGATGAAGAGCGCGACGAAGACGGCAACATCACCAAGCAGGGCCAGGAATACCGGCTTAAGGCCATGAACTGCCCGATGCACAACCTGATCTTCCGCGGCCGCGGACGCTCCTACCGCGAACTGCCGTTGCGCCTGTTCGAATTCGGGCACGTCTACCGCTACGAGAAGTCCGGCGTAGTCCACGGACTGACCCGCGTTCGCGGCTTCTCGCAGGATGACAGCCACTCCTACGTCACCAAGGAACAGGCTCCTGCCGAGGTTGAGCACCTGCTGAACTTCATGCTTTCGCTGCTGCGCGACTTCGGCATGGATGACTTCTACCTGGAGCTGTCCACCCGCGATCCGGAATCGGATAAGTTCATCGGCTCGGATGAGCAGTGGAACGAAGCTACCGCCGTGCTCGAGCGCGTCGCCACCGAATCCGGTGTCGAACTGGTTGCCGACCCAGGTGGAGCTGCATTCTACGGCCCGAAGATCTCGGTCCAGGCCAAGGATGCCATCGGCCGTACCTGGCAGATGGGCACCGTGCAATACGACTTCAACCAGCCAGCGCGCTTCGGCTTGGAGTACCAGGCAGCCGACGGCACCCGCCAGGAACCGGTGATGATCCACGCTGCGAAGTTCGGTTCCATCGAACGCTTCTTGGGTGTGCTCACCGAGCACTATGCAGGTGCCTTCCCAGCATGGCTCTCGCCGGTGCAGGTTCGTGCAATCCCTGTGGCTGAAGCCTTCAACGACTACCTCGGCGAGGTGGTCGCCAAGCTCAAGGCCGCCGGCGTGCGCGTGGAACTGGATGATTCCTCGGATCGCTTCCCGAAGAAGATCCGCAACGCATCCAAGGACAAGATTCCTTTCGTGCTCATCGCCGGTGGCGAAGATGCCGATGCGAATGCCGTGTCCTTCCGCTTCCGCGATGGCAGCCAGGAAAACCAGGTGCCAGTCGACGATGCTGTAGCCCGCATCGTTGAAGCCATCAAGAGCCGCGACAACAACAACTAGTACGGATAGGGAGTCCATCAAGCATGCAGGAAGAAGCAGACCGGTCCGTTACCGACGACTTCGAGCTCGCCGGGGTGCCGGATTCGTTCCAGCGCCTATGGACTCCCTACCGGATGGCTTATATCAAGGGTGGGCAGGATCAGGTCAAGGATGAGGCCAGCTGCCCATTCTGTGCCGGTCCCGGGCGTACTGATGAAGAGGCGCTGATCGTCCATCGTGGCAAAACCTGCTACGTGATCCTGAACCTCTTCCCGTACAATCCTGGCCACCTGTTGGTCTGCCCGTACCGCCATGTGCCCAACTACACCGATATCACGGTGGAGGAAACGGCCGAGATGGCGGCGTTGGCGCAGCAGTCCATGCGCGTGCTGCGCAAGGTCTCGAATCCTGCGGGGTTCAACCTGGGCATGAACCAGGGTGAAGCCGGGGGAGCGGGCATTGCCGCGCACCTGCACCAGCATATCGTGCCGCGGTGGAATGGCGACGGGAATTTCTTCCCGATCATCGCCCAGACCAAGGCAATTCCGCAGACTCTCTCCGAGGTACGCGAAGCGATTGCTGAGGCATGGGATAGCGAAAACCCAAGCTAGGCTGGAAACAGCTGACTGGGCGGTGGAACATGGAAATGTTCCACCGCCCAGCGTCGTTTAAGCGGGCTTGAACGGGACTGCCGGAAGCCTTCGGGTCGAGAGATCTCCTACTTGAAGGAACTGTCCCACTACTTGAAGGTCTGCGGTCCATTCCCGGATCCCGGTCAGCAGCAGTGCTTTCGGGCATGTGGCGCAGATGCCTGCCACGGTGGGCGGTGCTGCATGCCGGGAATCCGGCTTAGGGTTGCGCGAGCAAATGATGCGTTGCACTCTAGCCGAGCGGGTGAAAGTTGATTACGGCGAGTTGACGACGCAAGAAATTCCTGCTCCTGAAAGGAACTGGAAAAAAACCCTCGACTAAGCGAAAAACTGGGTGTTGACTAGAGGATTCATTTTGAATGACTATGTTACGCACTAACCCCTGTTAGGGTGACTTGTCGACTGGTGTAACAATATGACGCAACACGCGAGGTAATAATCGAAACCGATCCTACGATTACTGGCGTACCACCTCGCTAAATCCCCTGAATTTCCGGGCATGCAGCGAATCAACGCAGTGTCGAAAGGAACCATTCCTCCATGTCTACGAACAACCAGAACTCCGTCATCGGCTCGGAACGCGTCAAGCGCGGTATGGCCGAAATGCTCAAGGGCGGCGTCATCATGGACGTGGTCACCCCGGAGCAAGCGCGCATCGCTGAAGATGCCGGCGCCGTAGCCGTCATGGCGCTCGAACGCGTCCCAGCCGACATCCGCGCCCAGGGCGGCGTTTCGCGCATGAGCGACCCGGACATGATCGATGGCATCATCGCCGAAGTTTCGATCCCAGTGATGGCCAAGGCCCGCATCGGCCACTTCGTCGAAGCGCAGATCCTGCAGTCCCTCGGCGTTGACTACATCGACGAGTCCGAGGTGCTCTCGCCAGCGGACTATGAGAACCACATCGACAAGTGGCCATTCACCGTCCCATTCGTTTGCGGCGCCACTAACCTCGGCGAAGCGCTGCGCCGCATCAACGAGGGCGCGGCGATGATCCGCTCCAAGGGCGAAGCCGGCACCGGCGATGTATCGAACGCAACCGGTCACATGCGCAAGATCCGCGCAGAGATCGCCAAGCTCTCGGCACTGCCAGAAGACGAGCTATACGTGGCCGCCAAGGAACTGCAGGCACCATACGAGCTGGTCAAGGAAATTGCCCACACCGGCAAGCTGCCAGTTGTCCTGTTCACCGCGGGCGGCATTGCGACCCCTGCCGATGCAGCCATGATGATGCAGCTCGGTGCCGACGGCGTGTTCGTTGGTTCGGGTATCTTCAAGTCCGGCAACCCGGTTCAGCGCGCTGAAGCCATCGTGAAGGCCACCACCTTCTTCGACAACCCAGATGAACTGGCCAAGATCTCCCGTGGCCTGGGCGAAGCAATGGTCGGCATCAATGTTGCCGACGTGCCGGTACCTCACCGCCTCTCGGAGCGCGGCTGGTAGAAACTGCCCTGAGTAGCCCGTGCCGAGGCCGAAGAAGTGGATGTAACAGTCCGCGTCTTCGGCCTTGGTGCATTTGGTCTTCCAGATCTCCCTCCGGTACGAGCTGCAACGAGGGACCGTGATCTGGCCTTCTCGGTCAAGTGTTTTCAAAAGCAGCGTATATCGACTTATTGCAGACGCAATGATCAGGGGGAGGTGCAATGCGCTGCTGGTCCCTCAGATCGGTCCTGGAGCCTGGCGGCCGAACTAATACGTACCGGCTACTGGCGAGGCTGGTGGGCAGGGTTCCACAGCCCGGCCAGACTACCTCAAACGCAATGAGCGTGCGCCAAGGCTCGGGTCGACCGCAGGCCCTGGCAGGCAGCAGGGCACCCATATTGGTTCGGAAGTCCGTGTCTAAACCACAGCCGCCTGCGCGCTGAACCCGGCCACTGGCTCGCCACCTGCCGGACCGTGGTGTTCACTGTGTGATCGAGGCACCTTGGTATCTCCTTCGAACGCCTGGTGACCACATCCAAAACGTCACGCAGGACGCGCTCGGGGCAGCCGGGATGCTTTCGCTGGATGGAATCCACGAGGTGCAGATCCCCTGGGCAGGGCAGGAAGCATTGCCGGGCTAATCTTGACCCCGGCTAATCCGAAGACTTGGATCCCGCACCAGTCCCTGCAATGGACGTTGGACGCGATCACCGCTGGCCCGGCATTCGTGCACTATGGCCGCATGGACATCCTTGCCGTCAACTCCCTGGCGCGCGCATTCTACAAGGATGTCTACCTGATGCCCGGGCAGCCACCGAACATCGCCCGCTATACGTTCCTAGACGACAGGGCACACGACTTCTATCCGGATTGGGATCTCTTCGCCGAAGTGACCGTCGCGATCCTGCGCACTGAAGCTTCGCGTGACCCGCACAACAAGGAACTGCACGACCTTATCGGGGAGCTCAGCACCCGCTCCAAGGAATTCCGACAACGTTATGGAGCACACAACGTTCGCCATCACGGCACTGGATCCAAAACCTTCCACCATTCGGTCGTTGGTGAACTCACCTTGGCCTACGAGGGCTTGGAGATGGCAGCGGAGCCTGGCCTGACCTTGACCATCTACTCCGCCGAGCCAGGTTCAAAATCCGAAGAGGCGTTGAGCTTGCTTGCCTCGTGGGCCGCCACTGAATTCGCGAAACCCGCTCTGGGATCTCTGGCACGGGAATCCTAGCAACGCACCTACCGCAGCAAGCAGGCCGGGACACTGTCGAGGGGTCAAGGCAGAGCCGCTTAGTCGTATTTGGTTCGGGCCAAGTCGCTTTGCAACGACGGGCATGCCAGAGAACCGGAATGAGAAGTCCTGCAGGAACGCCATCGCCCAGAAACGCCGGTTGCAGGGCCTACAGTGCCTACTTGAAATTGGAAAGAAGCAGACACTGAACATCTTGGTCGCTGGCCTTTGGAAATTTCAGATTATCTAAATCTGGTGTGGCCGATTTTGAGGCTGCAGTTCCAATTATGATGTCATTTTGGGGCCCTTGTTCTTGCTGTTACGCGAGGACGTTTCTTCCGTTGGCGTCGGTGCCGAGCAGCGGAGCCCCGGCATCCAGTTGCTCGGGGTCCCGGGTGGTGCGACAGCCGCATTATTGCTCCCGGAGCACAGGAGAATTTTCGTGTGGCAGACTGTGTGACATGAGCGAAATTATCTTCGATGCCGCGGTGTCGCTCAACGGCTATTTGGCCGACGAGAACCATGGGTTGCAATGGCTTTTTGACGTGCCGGGAGCACAGGAACCCGACCCGGACTTATTGCCCAAGAATGTTGGCGTTCACGTCGAAGGCGCAAACACCTATAAGTGGTTGATCGACAATGAACAGCTCATGGAAAATCCGCACAAGTGGCAGGAATATTATCCAGGAGTCACGACCTATGTCTTTACTTCAAGGGATCTGCCCATTCCCGACGGCGCAGATGTGCGCCTGGTCAACGGGCCAGTTGCAAAATTCTTGCCGGAAATTCGTGGCACCGCGGGACTCAAGAATATCTGGGTGCTTGGTGGTGGAGAGCTTCTGGGACAATTCCTTGATGCCGGTGCCATCGACATTTTGGCATTGACCATCGCCCCCGTGGCTTTAGCTAGAGGAACTGAATTGCTGCCTCGGAATATTGGCAGCGAACGCCTCGAACTGGTCCAGGCGCACAAGGCCGGACCCTTTGCCCGCCTCGTCTACCGAGTGCACGACTCATGGTGAACCTTTTTTCAATCGAATCTGCCGGCCACAGGAATACCTGTGGCCGGCAGATTCAACTCACTATTAAATGTTGTCTACTGATCCCATGAGCGCAGGACCATGTGGCGTCCGCGGCCCAAGAGCTTCAGTCCGTTGGCGCTGAAGAAGTCAGCGCTTGATGGAGTCGCCGCCGCCAAGAGCTCCTGGGGAACTTCTTCATCCGGTGGCGAAAGCGGATTGATCATGGAGCGGGAGAGTCCATGAAGCAATGCGGTGCCAGCACCTTGACGGCGGTGGCCCTTTCCGATCGCGAGCGAATGAATCATCAGCTGGCCATTCAAGCCCTGCTGGGCAAAGCCACGGCCGACAATCTCGCCCTCTTCAGTGCGCGCCACAGCATGTTCGACACGTCGCAGGGCGGGGTGGCCGCTGGAGAGCTGGGAACTGGTTTCGCGCCACAGGTTGGTCACGTTCAACTCGGCAGCATCAGCCCCTGATGCTTCAGGCACATTGGTGCCTAGGCGAATCTTGCCGGCCCAGCGATCCATCGGGATAGCCAGCGGACCGGCATGCCAAGACACCTGTGCATTATCGGAGAAGCCAGCGGCCTTCAACTCATGGGAGTGAGCCCCGGAATTGACCCATGCTTCCACCCGACGTGCGCCCAGACGCTGCCCTTCGGCCAGCGCAGGGCGCAGTCCTGCTTGTTCAGGTTGCTCAGGGAAGAGCAAGATCAAGCGCTTGCGCACCGGCTGCCAAACCCACGAGCAACCGTGGGTGGTAAAGATCTTGCCGCCGGTGGCAACTGCCAATGCCTGATGCCAGTGGCTCAGTGCTTCCTGTGCGGAGGCAATAGTCGTCATTATTCTGCGTTCACCAATCCTCGACGGCGCAGCAGCGGTTCTACCCATGCGGTGCGGCCGCGGAATAATTCGTAGGACTCTAGGGGATCGCGCGTATTACCGCGCGAAAGCAGTTCCTCACGGAACCGATTACCATTTTCGCGCATTAAGCCCCCATTTTCCTCGAACCACTGCACAGTGTCGGCATCGAGCACCTCACTCCAGATGTAGGAGTAGTAGCCAGCGGAGTATCCATTGGCGAAAATGTGCTGGAAATAACCGGTGCGGTAGCGAGGTGGAATCATGGCGGTGTCGAAACCGGCACGCTTCAAGGCATCCTGTTCGAACTGCAGCGGGTCATCGATAACGGTGCCAGCGCTGATCGTGTGCCATTCCCAGTCAAGGACACTGGCGGCCAGGTACTCGGTCGTTGCAAACCCCTGGCCCCAAAGCGAAGCCGCGCGGATCTTTTCGATTAGCGAAGCGTCCAGCGTTTCACCGCTGTGGTGATGGACGGCGTAACCGGAGACGACATCCTCGTGAAGCATCCACATCTCATTGACCTGGGAAGGGAATTCCACGAAGTCGCGGGGGACCGAGGTGCCGGAAAGCGACGCGTACTTGCCATTGGAGAACATGCCGTGCAGCGCATGGCCGAACTCGTGGAAGAGGGTATTGGCCTCGTCCAAGGAGAGCAGGACGGGATTGCCCGGCGCAGGCGGGGTGATGTTCAAGGTGTTGGTGACGATCGGACGTTCATCGAGGAAGGAAGAGGCATCGCGCAGGCTGGTCATCCACGCCCCGCCCTTCTTCGTATCACGCGTCAGGAAATCGCCGGTATAGATGGCCAGTGGTGTTCCATCGGCATCGAAGACTTCGAAAACACGAACGTCATCGTGGTAGGTAGGCAGATCGAAACGCTCGGTGAACGTGATGCCGAAGAGCTTGGTTGCCGTGGCGAAGACGCCATCAATCAGCACCCGATCCAGCTCGAAGTAATCGCGCAGAGCTTCGGAATCCACGGAGTACTCGACGCGCAGCACCTTGTTGGAGAAGTATTTCCAATCCCATGCGTTGATCTCAGCGCCAGCGACCCTGCTGAGCACTGCAGCTTCCTTGCGCGCATTGGCGGTGGCAGCTTTGGTGAGCTCGGCCAAGCGCTCTGCTACTGCAACGGTGGACGGAGCTGTTGCCTGCGCGAGTACGGTTTCTGCATGATTGGCAAAACCGAGCAGCGCGGCACGCTCGGCACGCAGTTGTGCCATTTCTGCGGCCACATGAATGGTTGGATTATTTTCGGTGCCGCGGCTCAGCGATGCGTTGAACACCTTGCGGCGTGACTCGCTGGAATCCAGCGACTCAAGAACTGGTTGCTGGCTGGGTGAGACCAAGGTCAGCAGGTACCCCGAAGCGTGGCCTGCCTGTTTGGCCGCCTGAGCAGCTGAATCAATTGCTTGGCTGGAAAGCCCTGCCAGCTCTTGTGCATCCTCAAAATGCACCGCATGCGCATTCTGGTTTTCCAGGACGAGGTTGGCGAACTGGGTGGAGAGTTCAGCAAGCTTGGCATTTAGTTTCTTGAGCTTCTCCTTGTCGGTGTCTGCCAGACCTGCACCGGCCAATTGGAAATTCTTCAAGGTCTGGTCTGCGAGGCGGGCATCTTCGCCCTCCAACCCGGAGAGATCTAAGGCTTGTAAACGTGAATACAAGGATTGATTTAGGTAAATTGCGTCTTCTTGCTTGCTCCAAATCGAAGAAATCTCAGACTGGACCACGCGGAGCTCATCGGTTCCGTGAGCTGAAATCACGGAAAAATAGGTCATGAGAGCGCGGCGCAGGGTCTGGCCGCTGGATTCCAGCGCAAGGAAGGTGTTCTCAAAAGTGGGTGTCTGGGCATCATCAATGATGCGCTGCAGCTCGTCAAGCTGTTCGGAGGCGCCAAGCTGGACCGCCTCCAAATAATGCTCAGCGGTTAGCTGGTCGAAAGCTGGCCATTGGTAAGGCCTAGTGCTGGGAGTCAGAAGCGGGTTTTGCATAGGGCTAGGTTTTCATGGAAAACGTGATTTAGCTTGCATTTACACCCCGGATACCAAGCTGAGCTAGGCTCGATGCATGCCCCAACGTCCACTGCCCGCATTTCTTCCGCTTGGCTCAACTCTGCTAGTTGCATTGCTAATTGGCGGTTGCGCCGCAGTTCCCAGCGACAACGCGCAGCCATCGGCTCCCGCACCTTCGGCCGAAGCAATCACCCCTGCCTCACCACAACCGGCATCGAGTGCTCCGGCAACTCCTGAGGTACCTGCGGAATTCTCACTGATGGTTACCGGCGATGTGCTGCTGCATCCGCAGCTGCTCGATGAGGCGAAGCAAGCCGCTGGCACGGAATCCGGCAACGGAGAAGACTACGATTTCGGTCCGTTGCTTGCAGGGCTTGCTCCCTACGTGCAGGACGCCGATACGGCGCTTTGCAACCTGGAAACACCAATTGGAGAGCCGCCTTATTCGGGTTACCCGCGATTTACGGTTCCAGAAGCGATCCTGGGTGAGCTCGAAGCCATTGGCTATGACGGTTGCACCACCGCCACCAATCACACCGTCGATGCCGGGACCACTGGAGTCGAGCGAACCCTTGACGCGCTGGAAGCGAACGAGCTTTTCGCCACCGGATCCTACCGCACCGAAAAAGAGTCCAAGAAGCCCTCGATCCTGGACGTAGAAGGCGTGAAGCTCGGGGTAGTGACCAGCACCTATTCACTCAATGGCTTGCCGGAGGCAGCGGACTGGCAAGTAGATACCGGGGTGGATGCGAAGGAACTCATCGCCCGGGGCAAGGCCACACGCAAGGCGGGAGCGGAGATTGTCGTGGCCGCGGTGCACGATGGGGCTGAATACTCCACTGAACCGACGGCATCCCAAAAAAGGCTTGGCCGGGAGCTGGCCGAATCCGGTGTCTTCGATTTCATTTACATGCACCACACCCACTCGGTCCTGCCCATTGAGAAGCACAAGGGTACCTGGATCGTCTACGGACTGGGAAACTCGGTGGCAAAACATGCCACACCGACCATTCTCAATCGCGAAGGCATCAGCGTAAAGGCAACGTTCACCCAGGAAGAACCCGGTGAATGGGACGTCAGCGAATTGAGTTGGGTTCCGCACCAGCTGTCGAAGGAGCCTGTGGCGTGGTGCCAAGTCGTCGATCCTGCTGGATGCATTCCGGAAGCCGAAGCGAAAGCCTCATTGAAACGCACCATGGCCACCGTGGATGCCTACGGGGCATTCGCTGAGGGCCTCCAAGAATGGACGCTGGACTGATCTAGCGCAAGGACCAGGGTGCCCACACGCCGCTTGGCGGTAGGATTGCATGCGCTCTGGCTAGCCGTGCCGGTGAAATATCGTCGAGGGCGCTAGCCTGCTCGGCAAATCCCGTCTCCGCAGAATCGAAACGTTGCACAAGTCGGCCCGTGCCGTTCTGCAGGATCTCGACAAAAGCGCCGCAGACGGCGGACCCCACCAGGGTCTCTAGTTCATCAAGGATTTCGGGGACATCATCGTCGCATCCGTCGCAACCGCAATTGGGAAATACCGCTTGGTACAGCGCCCCGAGCTCCAAAAGAACCCCGGGAAAAGTGGTGATGACTATGCCTGCAGGAGCACAACGTGAATCTGCCGGAATGATCCGAACAGAGCTCACCACCTCGCCTGGATCAACGTGCAGTTGCCTGGCAAGCTCGGGATCTTCAAAGCAGCGCACCTCAAAATTCCCTTGCATCCAATCCAGCAACGCCTGGGCAACCAGCTTCACCGGGGCAAAGCGTTGCGGGTGCTAGGTAACCGAATAACTCTCCGCCTGAGGTAGCCCATCCCAGCGCTGTCCGTAGGGGATCAGCGTGCCGTGCTCGTCAAAGTAATCTGCCCATTCGATTTCCGGACGCTGGTAGCCATGAAGCATGACCTGGTTCTCCTTGCCATTGAGTATGCCGGCATTAGATGAGGCCTAGTGTCCGAACTCGTCAGAATCAGTGAACGGGCCAGCACCAGTATCCATGGCATTGATGGCTGCCATTTCCTCGTGGGTCAGCTGGAAATTAAAAACATCCAAGTTCTCGGCCTGCCGTTGCGGGTCGGCTGATTTGGGTGCTGCCGCTCGGCCGGATTGGACATGCCAGCGCAGGGTGATCTGGGCGCTGCTCTTTCCATGCGCCTGGGCGATACGGGCAAGGGTTGGATGTGAAAGGAAGTCCGATTGCTTCCGGCCCAAGGGGGAGTACGCTTCGGTGCGCACACCATGCTCGGTGTTGAATCCCTGCCATTGGATGCACTGCCGCTCGGGGTCAATCTGGATCTGGTTTAGCGCTGGCACGAGACCGGCATCCAAGACGTTTTGCAGCTGGTAGGGCTTGAAATTCGAAACGCCGGCGGCTCGGATCTTGCCCTCTTCCACAAGCTTGCCCAGCTCCGTGAAGGCTTCAACGTAGGTGCCCTGCTCGGGGTTGGGCCAGTGGATCAAGAACAAGTCCAAATGCTCCAGGCCCAAGCGTGCCAAGGAGTTCTCCAACGCCTGGCGCACGCCTTTTGCCGAATGCCACTGCTTATTGAACTTGGTGGTGACGAAATATTCATCCCGATCCAGTCCACTGCTGGCCAACGCCTGGCCTACGGCATCTTCATTGCGATAGTTCTCGGCTGTATCGATACGGCGGTAGCCGATTTCCAGTGCAGAGAGCACTGCATCAGCCGCTTCCTGTCCGCGCATGGGCCAGGTCCCCAATCCGATCGAAGGCATGCTCACGCCACCGGCAAGTTCGAGAGAAGAAATATCGGAGATCATGTCCTGAACCTACCAAGAATGATCGCCGGCGGGCAGGAGGCTTCGAAGAATCCGCGACACACCGGGACACAAAACCGGCGCATGGGCTCCGTGGGTTTAACGTTATTTCGGCGCCTTTCCGTGCAGCCAACCACCGAACACCATGAAGGTTAGAACCATGCCGAACATAGGCGTCCTCGCTCTACAAGGGGATTTCCGCGAACATCTGGCCTCCTTGGAGCGGCTCGGCGAACCAGCGCAGATGGTGCGCACGATCCAGGAACTGGCGCAGGTCGACGCGCTGGTGATTCCCGGGGGCGAATCGTCGGTGATCGACAGGCTTTCGCGCAATTACGGGTTAGCGGAGCCCATCAAGGAACGCATCGCCGGCGGAATGCCTGCCTATGGTTCCTGCGCCGGGATGATCATGCTGGCAGATCGCATCGAAAACCCCGCAATCTCACGCGATGGCGCCGTTCAGCAGAGCTTCGGCGGTATCGACATGACGGTGAAGCGCAACGCCTTCGGACGCCAGGTCGATTCATTCGAGTACCGCTTGGACTTCAACGGCCAGAACCTCGAAGCCGTGTTCATCCGCGCACCAGAAGCCGTGCAAATCGGTCCAGGGGTCCAGGTGATCAGCACCGTCCAAGCGAGGTCGGAACGCGAACAGGGTAGAATTGTTGCAGTACGCCAGGGAAATTTGTTGGCAACCAGCTTTCACCCGGAAGTCACCGGCAGCACTGCTATCCATCAATATTTCATCAATCTCACGCGAGGAGACGCTTAAAGCATGTCAGGCCACTCCAAATGGGCAACTACCAAGCACAAGAAGGCTGCGATCGACGCCAAGCGCGCCAAGGCCTTCGC
This sequence comes from Glutamicibacter arilaitensis Re117, assembly GCF_000197735.1. Lineage (NCBI taxonomy): Bacteria > Bacillati > Actinomycetota > Actinomycetes > Micrococcales > Micrococcaceae > Glutamicibacter > Glutamicibacter arilaitensis. The sequence goes on along the minus strand of NC_014550.1, from coordinate 1,987,757 downwards.
TAAATTCATTAAGGGCATTGAAGTTGCTGCCCGTGCCGGCGGTGCCGACATGGCCGGCAACCCAGCACTGGAACTTGCTGTCAGCAAGGCCAAGAAGAACTCCGTGCCGATCAACAACATCGACCGTGCAGTCAAGCGCGGTGCCGGCCTGACCGGTGAGGTCGTCGACTACACCGAGATCATCTACGAAGCACGTGGCCCACAGGGCTCGGCTCTGTTGATCGAATGCCTGACCGACAACAAGAACCGTGCGGCATCCGAGGTCCGCGTGGGCATCACCCGCAATGGCGGCACCATCGCCGACCCGGGTTCGGTTGCCTACCTGTTCAACCGCCAGGGCGTTGTCCGCCTGCCTAAGGGCGAGCTGACCGAAGACGACCTGCTGATGGTCGTACTGGATGCCGGTGCCGACGAGATCATGGACGAGGACGAGAACTTCGCCATCGTTTGCGATCCTTCGGATCTGCGTGCTGTCGCGGCTGCTCTGGACGAAGCTGAAATCGCCTACGAATCCGACGAAATGGAATTCATTCCATCCATGAAGGTCGATCTGGACGTAGACGGTGCCCGCAAGTTCCTGAAGCTCTACGACGCATTGGAAGAACTGGACGACGTCCAGGGCATCTACACCAACGCTGATCTGTCCGATGAGGTTCGCGCCGCGCTGGACGAAGAGCAGTAAGGCTTGGCCTTACGTGTTGTGGGCGTCGACCCCGGCTTGACCCGCTGTGGTCTTGCCGTGGTCGACGTCGCTGCAAACAGGCAAGTTTCGCTGGTGGACGTCACCGTCGCCGGCACCCCGCCGGGCACTCCGCTCGATGCCCGGCTATTGAAGATCGCGGACGCGATCGATGCGTGGCTGGACCTGCATAAGCCAGATGTGCTGGCCTTGGAACGCGTGTTTGCCTCGGCGAACGTCTCCACGGTGATCGGCACCGCGCAGGTTACCGGCGTCGTAATCACCGCCGCTGCCCGTCGCGGGATCCCCGTGGCAATGCACACGCCGACCGAAGTCAAAGCGGCGGTTACCGGCTCTGGGCAGGCTACTAAGGTGGCCATTGGCAAGATGGTCGCGAAGATCTGCCGGCTTGATGAACCGCCCAAGCCAGCGGATGCCGCTGATGCTGTAGCGCTGGCCATCACCCATGGTTGGCGTGGAGCCGCGAGCGGTTCCCACGCGTCAGCCTCGGCTGCTGCTGCGGGAGGCTCTTCGCAGCTCACTGCGGCGCAGCAGGCGTGGATTGCCGCTGAAGCTTCGGCGAAACGGCGCGCGGTTCGACGCTAACGACCTTCGGGACAGCGGTCTCGACGCACCGGCGGGCCAGATGGATCGATATTCGTAGGTATCTTCGATAAACTGGGTTTGATCGAACATATATCCCAAGGAGTGGCATGATCAGCTCATTGACCGGCACCGTGCAAGCGGTTGCTTTGAACACCGCGGTAATTGACGTCAACGGCTTCGGAATGCTGGTCAACGCCACCCCGGGGACGCTATCTGCGTTGCATGCAGGTCGGGAAGCCACGGTTTTCACCTCCATGGTGGTGCGCGAAGACTCGATGACCCTTTTCGGCTTCGCTACCGCTGAGGAACGCGATGTCTTCGAGGTGCTGATCTCCGTTTCAGGCATTGGTCCACGTACCGGTCTGGCCATCTTGGCGGTGCACTCTCCAGAAGAGGTCCGCATCGCGGCCAACACCAAGGACACCGCTGCCTTCACCAAGGTTTCTGGCATTGGTCCCAAGGGCGCAAGCCGTATTGTGCTGGAATTGAACGGCAAGCTGGTGCCAACCGGCGCCCCTGTTCCTTCAAGCTCCGGCGGTGGCAACGTGAGCGTTTGGGAGCCACAGGTGATCGAAGCGCTCACCGGCCTGGGCTGGAGCGAAAAGGACGCCACCGCAACCTTGAAGTCCCTATCCAAGGCTGACCCGGATGTCATTGCCGCTGGCAATGTCGCCGAAATCCTGCGTGCCGCATTGCGCAGCATGTCTAGCGGAACCCGCGCCTAAGCGGTCTGCGAGAGGAACAATCTGATCATGAATGATTCCACCGGGCTCACCAGCGCTGGCAGCGAACCCGAGGAACGCGTCATTGAAGCGGCCCTGCGCCCGCGCAACCTCGACGACTTCGTGGGCCAGTCGCGCGTTCGCCAGCAGCTCTCACTGGTGCTAGAAGCAGCGAAAATCCGTGAACGCACCGCCGACCACGTTTTGCTCTCGGGCCCTCCCGGCTTGGGCAAGACGACTTTGTCGATGATCATCGCTGCGGAGATGAATGCCCCGTTGCGTATTTCCTCCGGCCCAGCTATCCAGCATGCTGGTGATCTAGCTGCGATTCTCTCCTCCTTGAGCGAGGGCGAAGTGCTCTTCCTCGACGAGATCCACCGCATGTCCCGGCCGGCAGAAGAAATGCTCTATATGGCCATGGAAGATTTCCGCGTGGACATCATCGTGGGCAAGGGAGCTGGCGCCACAGCCATCCCGTTGGAACTTCCACCTTTCACCTTGGTCGGGGCAACCACTCGCGCCGGCCTTCTGCCCGGCCCCCTGCGAGACCGCTTCGGCTTCACCGGCCATTTGGAGTTCTACGCAGTCAAGGAATTGGAACTGGTGCTGCGCCGTTCTGCGATGATGCTCGACTTATCGGTCACCTCGGCCGCATTCACCGAAATTGCCGGACGCTCCCGCGGTACCCCGCGTATCGCCAACCGCCTGTTGCGCCGTGTGCGCGACTGGGCCTTGGTGCACAAGCTTGAAGAAATCGATGCCAAGGCAGCCGCTGCCGCCTTGGACATGTATGAGGTAGACGCCCGCGGGCTGGATCGCCTGGATCGTGGCGTGCTTGAAGCCTTGTGCACCAAGTTCGGCGGGGGACCGGTGGGTCTATCTACCCTGGCCATCGCCGTAGGCGAAGAAACCGAAACCGTGGAGACTGTGGCCGAGCCATATCTGGTGCGCGAAGGACTGATGGGCCGGACCCCACGCGGCCGCATCGCCATGCCAGGAGCCTGGGAGCATCTGGGGTTGGCCATGCCCAAAGATGCCATCTTCGCCAGTGCGCAAACCTATGAAAATGATGAGGATTAGGCAAGCATAACTTCACTGCTCGCGTAAATGGTCTGCTGGTACACCGTGACGCACTAGACTAAAGACGCCTGACCTATGCCCGTTTTCGGGTGGGGAAGGGCGTCTTTGCTGTTGCGCGTCCATTTATGGCGTAATGGCATCCCAGAATTTCAGATCAAATCGCAACAAATCGTTAGCAGGTAACTACGTGAATCCCCTCGTAATCGCTCAGGCCGCAGGTGGCGGCTTCAACCCATCCTTGATCCTGATGGTCGCACTGTTCGCAGTCTTGATCTTCATGATGTTCCGTGGCCGCAAGAAGCAGGCTGCACAGCAGGAGAAGCTGAAGAACAACACCGTGCCAGGCGCCAAGGTGATGACCAACTCGGGCATCTACGGCACCGTTGTCGGCGTTGACGCTGAGGATCGCGTACAGGTTGAGGTAGCACCCGGCGTTGTGCTGAACCTGCACCGCCAGGCCATCGCCACCTTCCTGGACAAGGACGCAGCAACCCCAGCTGCCTCAGGTGAAGTTGCAGAGTCCACCAGCACCACCGAAACCCCGGAAGAGTCCCTGCGTCGCTTGAACGACGAGGGCAAGGACGAGCGCAACGCCTAAGCTCCGGGCAGCCTAGCGGTGGCCTGCAGGCCAAGCCACTCAAACGAGAAAGCACATTAGATGTCATCAATCAGACCTGTTAAGCAGGCGCGCAAAGCGTTGCTATGGTTGCTGATCGTCTTCATCATCGCAACCGGCGTATTGGTAGCTGGTGCAGCGAACGGTAAAACCGGATGGGGACCGAAGCTCGCCCTCGACCTCGAAGGCGGCACCGAGATGATCCTGGCCCCTCGGGTCCAGGGCGACGAAGCAATCAACCAAGAACAACTGGACCAAGCGGTTGAGATCATCCGCCAGCGTGTGGATGGTTCCGGTGTATCCGAACCGGAAATCACCACCCAGTCCGGTCGCAACGTTGTGGTCTCCATGCCGGGCACACCGGACCAGACCACTCGCGATTTGATCCAGGCTTCGGCCAACATGGAGTTCCGCCCGGTGCTGATCACCGGTGGCTACGCAGCCACGCCTAAGGAAGATCGCACTCCGGAGAAGGACCTGCCAAAGCCTGAGGGCAAGCCAGAGAACCCTTCAGATACCAACTGGATCACCCCAGAGCTCTTCCAGGAATTTGAAGGCTACGACTGCGAAACCGAGCTCAAGGACCGCGGCGGCGACGCTGCAGACCCAGCCAAGCCAATGATCTCCTGCGATACGGACATGGGTGTCAAGTACATCCTCGGCCCTCAGGAAATCTCCGGCGATAAGATCAAGGACGCGTATGCGCAGCTCGCGCGCGGCGTCAATGGTTCGGTTACCGGTGAATGGGTTGTCGTCATCGAATTCGATGCTGAAGGCACGAAGATCTTCGCCGATACCACTCAGCGCCTGATTGCTCTGCAGGGTTCGCAGAACCAGTTCGCCATCGTGCTTGATGGCGAAACCATTTCGGCGCCAACCACCAATGCGGTGATCTCCGATGGCCGCCCGCAGATTTCCGGTGGCTTCACTCAGGAATCCTCGCAGGCTCTTGCTGAACAGCTCAAATACGGTGCCTTGCCGATCAGCTTCGATATCCAGTCCGAGCGCCAGGTTTCGGCAACCCTTGGTGCTGACCAGCTGACCGCAGGCTTGATCGCCGGCGTCATCGGCCTGGTGCTGGTGTTCATCTACTCGCTGTTCCAGTACCGGGCGTTGGGCCTGGTGACCATCGCTTCGCTGCTGGTCTCCGGCGTGCTGACCTACCTCTGCCTGGTCTTGCTGGGCTGGGGCATGAACTATCGCCTATCGCTAGCAGGCGTGGCAGGCCTGATCGTGGCCATTGGCCTGATCGCCGACTCGTTCATCGTCTACTTCGAGCGTGTTCGTGATGAGCTGCGCGAAGGACGTCCGTTGGCAAGCGCCGTGGACGTTGGCTGGAAGCGCGCTAAGCGCACCATCTTGGCTTCCAAGGCCGTAAACGTCTTGGCCGCTGTAGTCCTTTATATCGTGGCTGTGGGCAACGTGCGAGGCTTCGCCTTCACCCTGGGCCTGACCGCAATCATCGACCTCGTGGTCGTTTACGGTCTGACCCACCCAACCTTGGTTCTGCTGGCACGCACCAAGTTCTTCGCCAATGGCCACCCGCTTTCGGGCATGGATCCATCGCTGCTTGGCGTCAAGCCGCTGTACCAAGGGGCAGGCAAGGTTCGCCGTTTCGATGAAAACGTTGTGGCCAACCGGGGCAAGAAGAATGCCAAGGCGTCTGTTGAAGCCGCCAAGCGCATGACGATTGCCGAGCGCCGCCGTGCACAGGCCGGACACTCCGCTGTCGCGGACAAGCCTGGCAGCACGCAGGCCAAGGCCCAGGAGGAGAACAATGAATAAGCTAGTGACTTGGGGCAATGAGCTCTACACCGGCAAGCGTTCCTACCCGTTCACCAGTAAGCACCGTCTATGGTTCCTGATTGCCGGCATCCTGGTGATCCTGTCCATCCTGGTGCCAGTGGTCAAGGGCGGATTCAACCTTGGCATCGACTTCCGCGGCGGTTCCGAATTCACCGTGTCCGACGTGCAGAACACTGATATTTCCATCGGTGAAAAAACTGTCACGTCGGTAGCTTCAGGCTCCGAAGCTACCGTAACCAACATTGCACCGGGCGCCATGCGCGTGCAGACCGAGCGTTTGAGCGATGATCAGACCCTGGCCATCGCGGACCAGCTCGCGAAGAACTATGGGGTCACCAGCGATGAAGTTACCAGTAACTTCATCGGTCCAACTTGGGGCGCAGATGTTTCGCGCCAGGCCCTGGTTGGCCTGGTAGTGTTCGTGGTTCTGGTTGGCCTGCTGATGGCAGCCTACTTCCGAACCTGGAAGATGTCGCTGGCGGCCATCGTCGGCTTGATCGCCGTGGTGGTCGTGACAGCAGGCATCTACTCGCTGACCGGTTTCGAAATCACTCCAAGTGCGATCATCGGCTTCCTGACGATTCTGAGCTACTCGCTGTATGACACCGTGGTGGTCTTCGATAAGGTCCGCGAAAACACGAAGGACTACACGCAGCAGACCAAACGCACTTTCGAGCAGCTGGTGAACCTGGCAGTGAACCAGACCCTGGTCCGCTCGATCAACACCTCGGTTGTTGCAGTGCTTCCAGTGGCTGCGATCCTGTTCATCGGTTCCTACCTGCTAGGTGCCGGTACGCTCAAGGATCTGTCCTTGGCACTGTTCGTCGGTATTATCGTCTCGGCCCTGTCGACTCTGTTCGTCCAAGCGCCAATGTTTCACTGGCTACGCCACAAGGACGAAGACGTGGTAGCGCACAACCAGAAAATGGCAGTTGCCTAGCCTGATCTGAAGATCCGATTTTGGTGCCCCTAGCTCTTGCTGGGGGCACCAAAATTCTTTAAGCGTGAAGATGCGTAATTAGTTGTCACCGCGCTAACGTGCTATAACGATTGAACTAAAGAAGGTGTTTTCAAGTGCACGGCAACCAGGGAACAAGTTGCCATAAACTACCGCTGGATTTTCTTGAGGGCTTGGTGAAAGCCGTGAGAGCAATCCGGCGGCAACGGGAAGGAGCGGGGCATGGCAAATACGCCTAACCTGAACAATTCGAAACGACGCTCTATCTCTCGTTTGGTGCGCTTTGCGGGCCGGGGAAGCACCCCGAGTACCTCGCCCACTCTTGAACCGCTATTGCGTACGGTCAAGTCCAAGCATCCGAAGGCAGATCTGGACCTGCTGGTCCACGCCTATGAAGTAGCCGAAAAATACCACGAGGGCCAAAAGCGCAAGAGCGGCGACCCGTACATCACCCACCCGGTCGCCGTAGCCACGATCCTGGCTGAAATGGGCATGACCGGCGCAATCCTTGCCGCGGCCCTGCTGCACGACACCGTTGAAGACACCGACTACTCCCTGGAATCGGTTAAAAAAGAATTCTCCGAAGAGATCGCCATGCTGGTCGATGGCGTGACCAAGCTCGATAAGGTCACCTATGGCGAGGCAGCGCCGGCCGAAACCGTGCGCAAAATGGTCGTGGCCATGTCCCGCGATATCCGCGTGCTGCTGATCAAGCTCGCCGACCGCCTGCACAATGCGCGTACCTGGCGCTATGTCTCTCCGGAATCCTCCTCGCGCAAGGCGAAGGAAACACTGGAAATTTTTGCTCCGCTAGCACACCGCCTGGGCATGAACACCGTGAAGTGGGAACTGGAAGACCTCTCCTTCGCCGCCCTGCACCCGAAGGTGTACCAGGAAATCGTGCGCATGGTGGGGGACCGCACCCCGGAACGCGAGAAGTACCTTTCGGCGATCCGCCAGACCCTCTCCGGGGATCTGGGCAATGTTGCCATCCACGCCTCGGTCTCTGGCCGGCCTAAGCACTATTACTCGATCTACCAGAAGATGATCGTGCGCGGCAAAGACTTCGATGACATCCATGACCTGATGGGTGTGCGCATCCTGGTGGACTCCGTCAAGGACTGCTACGGCGCCTTGGGCGTGGTGCACGCCGAATGGAATCCGCTGCCTAACCGCTTCAAGGATTACATCGCCATCCCGAAGCTGAATCTCTACCAGTCGCTGCACACCACGGTCATGGGACCTGAAGGCAAGCCAGTCGAGATCCAAATCCGTACCCACGATATGCACGTACGCGCCGAATACGGCGTGGCCGCGCACTTCCAGTACAAGCACGGACAGACCGATAACTCCATGCTCTCCCCGGAGCAGAATATGGACTGGTTGCGTTCGCTGATGGAATGGCAGGCAGATACGGCCGACTCCGAGGAATTCTTGGACGGCCTTCGCTACACCATCAGTTCTGCAGAAGTTTATGTCTTCACCCCCAAGGGCGATATCATGTCGCTGCCGGTTGGGGCAACACCGGTGGACTTCGCCTACTCGATCCACACCGATGTCGGGCACCGGACCATCGGCTCGCGTGTCAACGGCAAACTGGTGCCGCTGCATACCGAACTCAAGCAGGGCGATGTGGTGGAGGTCTTCACCTCCAAGGCCGAGGGTGCTGGTCCATCCCAGGATTGGCAGAACTTCGTTCGCTCGCCTCGTGCCAAGGCCAAGATCCGCGGCTACTTCTCCAAGGAACGCCGCGAAGAAGCCATTGAAAAGGGCAAGGAGCTGCTGACCAAGGAGCTTCGCCGCAACCAGCTTCCGCTGCAGAAGCTGATGACCCACGACCTGCTCACCGCGGTCGCCAACGAGCTGCACCATACCGATATTTCGGCGCTGTACCAGTCGGTCGGCGATGGGCATACCAGTGCACAGAACGTCATTGAACATTTAACGGCTCTGATTGGCCCTCCAGAAGCCGAACAGGTCGATGAAGAGGCATTGGTCCGCCCGGTAGCTCCCAGCCCGGCTACGGGCAACGACGCCGGTGTGATTGTCGAGGGGCTTGGCGATGTGCTGGTGAAGCTGGCACGTTGCTGCACTCCGGTGCCGCCAGATGAGATTCTGGGCTTCGTGACCCGTGGAGCCGGCGTCTCGATCCACCGCACCGATTGCTTGAACCTCACTCAGCTCTCTGAACAGCCGGATCGAATCGTTAATGTCTCGTGGGCGACCAAGCACCACGGCGTTTTCCTGGTGGAGATCCAGGTTGAAGCTTTGGACCGCAAGTCATTGCTTTCCGATGTCACCCGGATCCTGTCTGAAAGCCATCTGAATATCCTGTCGGCCAGTGTGCAGACCAGCAAGGACCGTGTGGCGATCTCCCGTTTCGCCTTCGAAATGGGCGACCCGAAGTTCTTGAGCCACGTGCTGAACCAGGTGCGCCGGATCGATGGCGTCTACGATGTCTACCGCACCACCGCAGGCTCCCGCCGGTAATTTCCCACCTTGGCTGTGCGCAGGTGGCCTAAGCCGCCTGCGCTGTACCGGTGAAGGATTGAACCAGGCGCAGGGCACGGGAGCGCTCGGGCGAGGGCGCGTCGAGCTCAAGAGCCTGCCTGATCGTATCCAAATTCAGGTATTGGTCCTCAAGGGACATCGTCGTGCTTAGCACGCGGCTGGCGATTGGCAGCGGATCAAATTTGGCGCAATCGCAGGCGCTGCGCAATGCGCTGGTGACCTTGACGCGTCCGCGGAACACCATCTGCGTATCCGGGACCCGGACCTGGGAAAACTCTGCTTTCAGTCCCCGCCCGGGATAAAACGGGCGATGGTAATTGCTCGTGTAGATGCACAAGGTGAAGACCGAAGGCAGCAGGCCATGGATCCAGGCTGCGGTCTGTCGGGCCAGCACCGCATCATTTGATAGTTCGCGTCCGCAGGCGAAAGCGGCAACCCGCGCCCGTAGCGATGCGTTGAGACGGATGTTGCCAGGCACATAATAATCACCGAGGACCTCGTGCAACAGGCCGTTGTGCGCCATCGCGTGCAGCTCATTGCGGGTGAACATCTCGCCGGCGATCCAAAGATCCCCGGGAATGCGCAACGCGGCGGCGCGAGGTTCGGTAGCTGGGGTATTTCTCGTGTCCATAGAGCTACTGAACCAGTTCGCGCCGCCGCGTTGGCGGTGTGCAAGCGATCTGTGGATTACTTACTGGAAGTCGGCTGCCGACTTCTCCAAGGTGCTCAGCCACATGCGGCGAGCATCCAGTGCTTCCTGGGCTGCTGCGATCTGCTTGGCATTGCCCTTGGCCTTGGCCGCTTCCAGGTCATCTTCCAGTGCGGAGATGGTGTCCTGGAGCTGGGAAAGCATCGAGTTCGAGCGGGCCTTGGTCTCCGGGTTGGAACGACGCCACTGCTCGTCCTCGGCGCCCTTGACGGCGTCCTCAACCTGGCGCAGTGCCGATTCGATACGCTGCAGGTCGTTGCGTGGCACCTTGCCGGCAGCTTCCCAACGGGTGCGGATCGAATCGAGCTTGTTTTTCGCGGCAGCCAGATCCTTGATTGGAAGCAGCGCGCGGGCTTCTTCCAGCAGGGCTTCCTTCACCACGAGGTTCTGGGAGTACTCTTCATCGATCTTGGCGTTCGCTGCAGCGCGGGCCTGGAAGAAGACATCCTGGGCCGCACGGAAACGGCTCCACAGCTGGTCATCGTCCTTGCGCGAAGCACGGCGCGACTTCTTCCACTCATCCATGAGCTTGCGGTACTCGGCGGCGGTAGCAGCCCAATCGGTGGACTCCTGCAGCGCCTCGGCACGGGCAATCAGCTCTTCCTTCACGGACTTGGCAGCCGCGTTGGTCGAGTCCAGCTGCGAGAAGTACGCGCGGCGGTGGCGGTCGAAGGTGGTGCGTGCGCTGCGGAATCGCTTCCACAGGGCATCTTCGGTAGCGCGAGGCAGGCGAACAGCCGAACGCTGCGAGCCCTTCCACGCTTCGAAGAGTTCGTTCATGGCCGCCGACGCGGTCTTCCACTGGATCTGCTCCGGGCGCTTTCCGGCCAGGGCTTCAGCCTGTTCGACGATGGATTCGCGGGCTGCGAGCTGTTCGGCACGCGCCTGGTCATTGGCCTTGCGCTGTTCGGTGGTCAACGCCTCAATGGCGACGCGAACAGTTTCCAGGCGGGTTTCCAGCGCTGGAATGTCGCCGACCATATGGCGTTCGGCCACGGTGGCCGAGAGTGCTTGGACAGCCTTGCTGAGCTCATTGGCCGGTGCCTTGGCCGCAACACGCTGCTCCAGGAGCATCAGCTGCGAGAGCGCATCGTCATACTTGCGCACGAAGTAGCCCAGGGCTTCTTCCTGCGTGGCGTCCGGGTATTGGCCCACGGGGGACTCGGCACCATCGATGATGACGAAGACGTGGCCATCCTCGGTGACGCGGGCAAACTTGGCCGCTTCATCAAGGGGAGTGGTGTGTGCGACGCTTGGCGCTACAACCGGCTTTGCGGCAGGCTTCTGGGCCTGTGGCAATGGGGTCTTCGGGCTGTCGTCGGATTGCTGACTGGTGGTCACCGCTGAAACTCTTTCACTTTACGAGCACTTGCTTTAGCCAACTCTACCTGTGACCTCCGCTTCTTAGTAAGCCGACGTGCACAGGTTTCTTGGGTTTCGGGCTATAAGATGGATAGGTAGCCCAATTTGCACTAAGGAGTTTCATGGCACGCAAGGCCTCACTTTCAGGTTTCCCAGAATGGCTTCCAGCTGAACGGGCTGTTGAACAGCACGTGCTCGATACCTTGCGCCACGTCTTCGAACTGCATGGATTTGCCAATATCGAGACGCGTGCGGTGGAAACCCGTGCACAGCTTCTGCGCAAGGGCGAAATCGACAAGGAAGTCTACGGACTGTCCCGCTTGGCCGCCGAGGATGACAAGAACGATCCCAACGCGCTGGCCCTGCACTTCGATCTGACCGTGCCCTTCGCACGCTACGTAGTGGAGAACGCAGGCCACCTGGCCTTCCCATTCCGCCGCTACCAGATGCAGAAGGTCTGGCGTGGCGAACGTCCGCAGGATGGCCGCTTCCGCGAATTCACCCAGGCCGACATCGATGTCGTCGGCGATGGCACCTTGCCATTCAGCTACGACGTGGAACTGGCGCTAACCATCGCAGATGCCCTCTCGGCACTGCCGATCGGCGACTTCCGCCTGCGCGTGAACAACCGCAAGCTGGCCGAAGGCTTCTACCGCGGATTGGGCCTGGCAGACCCGGATGCGGTGCTGCGCGCCATCGACAAGCTGGAGAAGATCGGCGATGACGCGGTAGCCAAGATCCTGGTTGAAGAAGTCGGCGCCACCGCCGAACAGGCTGCCGCAGCCTTGGCCCTGGCCAAGATCCGCACCGTGGACACCTCCTTCGTTGAGCAGGTCCGCGCTCTGGGCGTCACCCACGAACTGCTGGATACCGGCTTGGATGAGCTGTCCCAGGTGATCGAGGCGGCCTCCAAGCGCGCCCCGGGCAAGGTGATGGCTGATTTGTCCATCGCCCGCGGCCTGGACTACTACACCGGCACCGTCTACGAAACCGTTTTGGTGGGCCACGAATCGCTGGGTTCGATCTGCTCGGGCGGACGCTACGAGTCGCTGGCTTCCAAGGGCAAGAAGAACTACCCGGGTGTTGGCCTGTCCATCGGCGTGACCCGCCTGATTTCGCGCATCCTGGCCGAAGAGGTTGTCACCGCCAGCCGTTCGGTGCCTTCGGTGGTATATGTCACCTTGGCCAACGACGAGTCATGGCACGAAGCCCAGGACGTCGCTTCGGCGCTGCGCGAGCGCGGCATCGCCTGCGAGGTGGCAGCCAGCGCGGAGAAGTTCGGCAAGCAGATCAAATACGCTGATCGCCGCGGGATTCCGTTCGTGTGGTTCACCCACGCCGATGGCACCCACGAGGTCAAGGACATCCGCTCCGGCGAGCAGGTCAGCGCCGATCCAGCCAGCTGGATGCCGGCCGAAGCGGACCTGAAGATCGCCGTCAGCTAGTTTTCGGGCTTCGCCGCCCGCACCCGCACTAGTTATGGTGCACTAAACTTCATGGGGAGAAACTTTCCCAACCGACCGAAAGGATCGTAGTGCTACGCACTCATCAGCTGGGCGTCTTGAACGCCGAGCACATTGGACAGCAGGTCACCCTCACCGGCTGGGTTGCACGTCGCCGTGACCACGGTGGTGTCGCCTTCTTGGATTTGCGTGATGCCTCGGGCGTAGCCCAGGTGGTCGTGCGCGATGAAGAGGATTTCCATCCGCTGCGCAATGAGTTCGTGCTGCAGATTCTCGGCACCGTCGAGCGCCGCCCGGAGGGCAACGAGAACCCGAACCTGCCTACGGGGCAGATCGAGGTCATCGCCGAAACCGTGACCGTGCTGAACACCGCCGCACCGTTGCCATTCCAGGTTGACGAGCACGTCGAGGTCGGCGAGGAAGCGCGCCTGCGCCACCGCTACCTGGACCTGCGCCGCCCGACCCCGGCCCGCAACATCCGCCTGCGCTCCGAGGCCAACCGCGTGGCACGCAACCTGCTGCACGACCAGGGCTACATCGAGATCGAAACCCCGACGCTGACCCGCTCCACCCCGGAAGGCGCCCGCGACTTCGTCGTGCCGGCACGCCTGACCCCGGGCAGCTGGTACGCCTTGCCCCAGTCCCCGCAGCTGTTCAAGCAGCTGCTGCAGGTCGGCGGCTTCGAGAAGTACTACCAGATCGCCCGCTGCTACCGCGATGAGGACTTCCGCGCGGACCGCCAGCCGGAGTTCACCCAGCTGGACATCGAGGCTTCGTTCGTCGAGGAAGATGACATCATCGAGCTGGGCGAAAAGCTGGTTACCGAACTGTGGAACCTGATCGACGTTCAGGTGCCGACCCCGATCCGCCGCATGGCGTACTCGGAGGCCATGGCCAAGTACGGTTCGGACAAGCCGGATCTGCGCTTCGGCCTGGAACTGACCGAAATGACCGAGTACTTCGCGAACACCTCCTTCAAGGTCTTCCAGTCCGAGTACGTCGGCGCCGTGGTCATGCCTGGCGGCGCATCGCAGCCTCGCCGCACCCTGGATGCCTGGCAGGAATTCGCAAAGCAGCGCGGTGCCAAGGGCCTTGCCTATGTATTGATCAAGGAAGATGGCGAGCTGGCTGGCCCAGTGGCCAAGAACCTGTCCGATGAAGAGAAGGCCGGACTGGCCGCAGCTACCGGCGCAAGCGCTGGCGACTGCATCTTCTTCTCGGCTGGCAAGAAGAACGAATCCCGCGCACTGCTCGGTTCGGTCCGTGTCGAGATCGGCCACCGCACCGGTTTGATCAAGGAAGGCGACTGGGCTTTCGTCTGGATCGTCGACGCACCAATGTTCGAAGCCGCGTCGGACGCTGTTGCCTCGGGCGATGTGGCCGTGGGCGCTGGCGCTTGGACCGCTGTGCACCACGCGTTCACCAGCCCTAAGCCAGAGTTCATGGACACCTTCGACACCGATCCGGCTTCGGCACTGTCCTACGCCTACGACATCGTGTGCAACGGCAACGAAATCGGCGGCGGTTCGATCCGTATCCACCAGCGCGACGTTCAGGAGCGCGTCTTCAAGCTCATGGGCGTAACCCAGGAGCAGGCTGACACCCAGTTCGGCTTCCTGCTTGAAGGCTTCAAGTACGGGGCCCCACCACATGGCGGCATCGCACTGGGCTGGGACCGCGTGCTGCAGCTGCTGACCAACTCGGAGTCCATCCGCGACGTCATCGCCTTCCCGAAGACCGGTGGCGGTTTCGATCCGCTGACCTCGGCTCCTGCGCCAATCACCCCGCAGCAGCGCAAGGAAGCAGGCATCGACTTCAAGCCTGAGAAGAAGAAGGCCGAAGAGACCGAAGCCAAGTAGGCTTTCGCAGCTTCAAGTAGCCGGATTGAACCTATTCATGCGTTCGATCCGGCTACTTTTTTGCATGGAATAGGCCAAAAAGTAGATTAAAGAGGCTCTTCGATTTTTAGCGTGGTGACCCGAAAAAGAAGTAAGGCTCGCAGTCCCTTCTGCGAAAATGGATGTTGACTAAAACAATTCATACGCAAGGAACTACGAGCCGTGATCAAGGATACCGGCCGAATCGATGCTGCGTCGATTCTGTTGAACCTCACCGACTACCGCGTCATCACCGTGACTCAGGAACTTGCCGGACGGCAGGTACTTGTTGAGCCCATCGAAACCGAAGCCGCTTGCCCCTCCTGCGGGGTACTGACTACCCGAATCCAAGCAAGGCCGGTGCACCAGGTCAAGGACCTGCCCGCCGGCGGTGACGACCTGCAGGTGTTGGTACGCAAACGCCGCATGGCCTGCCAAGAACCTGCCTGCGAACGCCGTTCGTTCGTGCAAACCACCGAGCAACTGCCCTTCCGCGCACGGATCACCACCAGGCTCTCCCAACGGCTCGTGGACGAGATGAGCTGCGAACTGCGAGCCGTGTCCCGGGTCGCCGCAGCGCATGGGGTGTCATGGCCAACGGTCATGGCCCGACTGACCACCGTCGGTGAACTCGTCGGGAATGTGGACCGGATGTTCATCCGGCGCCTGGGCATCGATGAGCACCGGTTCCGCAAAGTCCGCTACGCCCTTGGCCGGACCGGGAAAGTCGTTCGGATTGAGCCGTGGTCCATCGTCTTCACCGATCTGGACACCGGAAAGATCCTGGATATCGTGGACGGACGCCGCGGAACAGCGGTAAAGAAGTGGTTGAAGAACCGGCCACGGTATTGGCGCCAACGGGTGCAGTACGTCGCGATCGACATGTCTGCCGAGTTCCGCAAAGCGGTGCGTGAGAATCTGCCCAAGGCGAAGGTCAGCGTGGACCATTTCCACGTGATCGCCCGGGCGAATCTGATGATCACCCAGGTCCGCCGCCGCCGTTCCCACGAAGTGCACGAACGCCGTGGCAGGGCCACGGATCCGGCCTACAAGTACCGGAAGCTACTAACCTGCAACTTAGAGAACCTGTCGATCAAGCAGGTGGAACGGCTGAAGCTGATCCTTGAATCAGACCCGGAACTCGGAGTGATCTATGGAATCAAGGAACACGTGCGGCAACTGCTGAAAACCGCTGATATCCATGAATTCCAGTCCCGGTGGGCGGTGCTGGAGAAATCAGTGAAGGCCACAAAAATGACCGAGGCGAAAACATTGTTCCGCACGTTGACCGCCTGGCGGCGGGAGCTGCTGGTGTTCGTACGAACGAGGTTGACCAACGCCCGGAGCGAGGCGGCGAACCTGACGGCGAAGAACCTGAAACGCATCGGTCGAGGCTATCGGAATCATGGTCATTATCGGCTTCGGATATTGTTGTACACGGCGGGCCTACGGCCGTGCTGAACATCCTGCACCACGCTTAACTTTTAAGAGCCATTAAAGATGGTTTTAATACTAGGTTGGTTTTCAACCTAGATATTTAGATCCCAGGAGAGCACTTGGCCTCGGCAGAACCCAATGACATCATCGAGCTCTACCCTGAAAGCGACCGCCAATGGGCGCAGGACTTCAACATCGCGATGTGGTGGAAGGAGCTGAACGATTCCCAGTGCGCAGCGGAATTGGGCAAAGCGCTGGATGCGATCCGCGACAGCGGTCAAAGCGCAGAAGAACTCTTTGGTGATCCCGCTGAATTCGGCGAAGCCCGGGCTTTCGCGCGCCTGACTCCGCAGCAACTCGCGGATTCGGAGATGCCGATCAACAGCAGTTTGCTGCTCCTGGCTGGCCTCGGGCTCGTTGTTGGCCTGCTGTGCACCGGTTTTGGCACGTGGGTCGCATTCCGCGACGGATGGATGTCGAACTCGTGGCACTTCTGGCAACTGGCGGCCCTGACTGCAGGCACGGGAATCGCCTTATCAGGGCACCTGTGGTGGTTCTACCGTTTGAAAGGCAAATTCGCGCGATCATGGGTGCTGGGGTTGTCCGGAATTGCGGTTTCCATCGCAGCAGCCGTACTGATCGCGGTATTCGGCGGTGAAGAGGCCATGCCGCTGCCCAATTGGCTGGCGCCGATTCTCGGCATAGCCCTGGCTGTCGGTGTGTTCTGGCTGCCATGGAATGATGAGACTGAACCAGTACGCGGTGGCGCCTGCGCTTTCACGGATCCAGAAGCGTGGTTTGTCGAAACCACTCGATTGCTGCGCGGGCGCTACGGAATGCGAAGCAGGGAAGCGGCGTCCGCTCTGGAACCTGCCCGCGAGCACTGGTCAACTATGAGCATGGAGGGCGGCGGGGCCAGCATTGCGCAAGAGTTCGGCACGCCGGGCGAATTCGCCATCGGCCTGTCAGTGAACACCGGCACAGCGCTGAAGCGACGCTGGTTGCTACGCCGCCTGCTGCCGCTAGCCGTAGTGGGCCTCTACAGCTTCAGCCTCGTGCCGGAGGCGATCGCCCCAGACCGCAGCGGATGGGATATCTTCTTCGCGGCATGCCTTCTGATTTTTGTTGCGGTGACCCTCTACGAGTTGCGTCCGGCGAATCGCGCAGAATACGTGGAATCCAAGCTTGCTGAAAGGCGCGCCCAAGTCCGCGGTATGGAAGAAGGCCGCGATGAGTAAGGACTCGCCATTTCCTGGCAGCTGGCAACGCGCCATGCTCCCGATGCTCCTGCTCGCTGAGCTCTCCAACGGCCACGCTCACGGCTATGCCCTGTCCAAGTCCCTGCAAGAACGCGGTTTCGGCCCGCTCAAAGGCGCAACGCTGTACCCCGCATTGGCGAAGCTGGAAGCCGCGGGTCTCGTGGAAACCCGGTGGCAAGAAGGCCAAGGCGGGCCGGGGCGCAAGGTCTATGAACTAGCCGCCGCCGGTCGGGTAGAACTAGCCGAGCAACGAGCCAGCTTCGAGCAACTGACCAAACTGGTACAGAGCACCGGCCGCTAGGGGAGGTCTGCCGAGTCGACGATCATCGTGAACGGACCGGTATTGGTCAGCGAGACATTCATCATCGCGCCAAATACGCCGGTCTGAACGCTCGCACCCAGTTCCCGCAAGTAAGCCACGAAGTATTCGTACAACGGCTCGCTCACCGGCCCTGGTGCCGCATTGGACCACGAAGGCCGGCGCCCCTTGCGCACCGAACCGTAGAGGGTGAACTGGCTGATCACCAAGAGCGGGGCATTAATGCTGGCAGCGGAGGTTTCATCCTCCAAAATGCGCAGCTGCCAGATCTTCTGGGCGACCTTGCGCGCGGTGGCCTGATCGTCATCGTGAGTCACGCCCAGCAGGATCACCAGCCCGGGGGAGTCCAACCGGCCGGTGATCTCCCCTCCAACTTCGACGTGGGCGGTGCTGGCGACCTGGACGACGGCGCGCATGGAGCAAGTCCTTTCAAGAGGCAATATGTGTCGGCGGTGGCGTGTTGGCATGCACCGCGCAACTCCCAGAATATCGGTAGGCTTAGCAGGTGAGCGATTTGTTCGATTCCCTGTCCGATGATCCGCGCGAAGCACGCGAGCCCCAAGTCAACCGGCCGCGTCCGCCTCTTGCGGTGCGCATGCGTCCCAAGTCGCTGGACGAACTGGTAGGCCAGCAGCACCTGCTCGGTCCCGGCTCACCTTTGCGCCAGCTTGCCGAAAACCCGGAGACCGGCTTGGCCGGTCCGGCCAGCGTGATCCTCTACGGGCCTCCGGGCATCGGCAAAACGACCATCGCCCATGTGATCGCCCGCGCTACCGACCGCAAATTCGTCGAACTCTCGGCGATCACCGCCGGGGTGAAGGACGTACGCCGGGTCATCGAGCAGGCCAAGGACGACCGCGACCTGCGCGGGGTCACCACCGTTTTGTTCCTCGATGAGATCCACCGCTTCAACAAGGCCCAGCAAGATGCCTTGCTGCCCGGGGTGGAAAACCGCGTGGTGGTGCTGGTGGCTGCGACAACGGAAAATCCGTCCTTCTCGGTGATCTCCCCGCTGCTCTCGCGTTCGCTGCTACTGACCTTGCGTCCGCTGACCGACGGTGACCTGTCGACCCTGCTTGAACGCGCCGTATCTGACGAACGCGGCTTCAACGACCAGGTGATCCTCGAAGAGGAGCAGCGCGATGCCATCGTCCGGCTGGCCCAGGGCGATGCCCGCCGCTCGCTGACCGTGCTGGAAGCTGCCGGGGCAGTGGCCTGGAACGCCGCCGGAGCTGGCGTGGCCCCGCCGGTGCAGATCACCGCGGATCACGTCCAGCTGGCCATGGACCAAGCGGTCCAGCGCTACGACAAGGACGGCGACCAGCACTACGACATCATTTCCGCATTCATCAAGTCCATCCGCGGCTCCGATGTGGACGCGGCCCTGCACTACCTGGCGCGCATGCTCTCAGCGGGGGAGGACCCCCGGTTCATCGCCCGCCGGCTGATGATCTCGGCCTCCGAAGATATCGGAATGGCCGACCCCACCGCACTTCCCGTGGCCGTCGCCGTCGCCCAATCAGTGCAGCTGACCGGCATGCCCGAAGCGCGGATCATGCTCGGCCAAGCCGCCGTGCACCTGGCGACCGCACCGAAGTCCAACGCTTCGTACAACGCGATCAATGCGGCCCTGGCCGACGTATCCGAGGGCAAGGGCTCGCTGGTTCCCGACCACCTGCGCGATGCGCACTATCCCGGTGCCAAGCAGCTGGGCCACGGTGTGGGTTATATCTACGCCCACGATGCACCGCACTCGATCGCCACCCAGCAGTACCTGCCCGATGACCTGCTGGGTACCGACTACTACACGCCGACCGAGAACGGGGCCGAAAAAGGCATCAAGGCCAGGCTGGCCAGGCTGCGCGAGATCGTCCGGGGCAAAGATCGGCAGCGCTCCAAGCCCAAGCGCTGATTGTGCGCTAAGCCTCAGTTAAAGCTGCTGCCGTATCGTGTAAACTTGATCTTTGGCTGGCAAGCTCCATCTGGCAACCGAGTAATCGATTGTGCGACGGAGTTGAAGTGAAGCAGGGACGCGACGCCCACACACTCTCCCACCTGGAGGCCAGTAGATACCGTCGCTAATCGAAAGGGACACATTATGGCTAACGCCCGTGCCCGCCGTACCGTACGCCTCTCGCGTGCGCTCGGCCTTGCATTGACTCCGAAAGCTGAAAAGTACATGGAGCGCCGTCCATACGGTCCAGGCCAGCACGGCCGCGCCCGTAAGAAGCAGGACAGCGACTACGCAGTACGTCTGCGCGAAAAGCAGCGTTTGCGTGCCCAGTACGGCATCCGCGAAGCTCAGATGCTCAGCGCCTTCAAGGAAGCTAAGCGCCTCGGCGGCGAGACCGGCGGCAACCTGCTGGCTCTGCTCGAGTCCCGTCTGGATGCCCTGGTTCTGCGTGCAGGCTTCGCCCGCACCATCCAGCAGGCACGCCAGATGGTTGTGCACCGCCACATCCTGGTCAACGGCCAGCGTGTAGACCGTCCGTCCTTCAAGGTACAGCCGGGTCAGCTGATCCACGTACACGAGAAGAGCGAGAAGATGGTTCCATTCCAGATGGCTGCAGCCGGCGAGCACTCGAAGGTGCTCCCAGCCGCTCCAGCTTACCTGGACGTAAAGCTGGAAGCCCTTCAGGCTACCTTCCTGCGCGCTCCTGAGCGTGCAGAGATCCCAGTGACTTGCGAAGAGAACCTCGTGGTCGAGTACTACGCACGCTAAATCCGTGCGCTAGTTCCAAGCCCGCAACCGTTATCCGGTTGCGGGCTTGTCGCTTAACTACCTAAATCGGCTTTGACTTCGATAAGGTGGACTGGCACCAAAAACCCATAGCAGAAGAGGAAGCACATGTCGGGTTCGGATATTGCAGGGCTCATCGCCGCCGCCGCGTTTGTCGTACTAGTTGTGCTGCTGGCAGTGCCGATCATCAAGTTGGGCAAGGTGTTCGACGAGCTGCGCAAATCGATCAAGGACCTGGCCGAGGGAACTACTCCGTTGATCGGCGAAGTCGCCAACACCGTGGCGACCACCAACGACCAGCTCAAGAAGGTCGATGTCATCACGAACAACGTTTCTGACACCACCGCGAATGTTTCCGCGCTGTCCTCGCTGGTAGCCGCTACCGTGGGCAAGCCGCTGATCAAGGTGGCTGCCTTCACCGAAGGCGTGAAGGTCGCGATGAACACCAAGCCAAGCGGCAAGGCTCGCCGTAGCCGCTAAGGACGCAACGCTGTTTGATCGAACACGTATCGGCGTGCTGAATAGGATGAGGCCAACTGCTGGCCGCCAAGGAGACTAGAATGAAAAAGCTCTTGTGGGTTTCGATTGGAGTGGGCGTTGGTGTGCTCGCGTCCAAGAAATACGCTGAAGTTTCATCCGGGGCGGCGCTGAACCGCCAGGTCGGCAAGTTCACCGACCGTGCCTCGGAATACTGGGAGGCCTTCCATCAGGGAATGACCGCCCGCGAAGAAGAATTACGTTCCGCCTTGGGCGTGGACGCCGCTAAGTGAAGGGATCATCCGTAACACGATGAAAACGCAGGAAATTGCCCGTAGGTGGGTCGACTTTTTCGTCTCGAAGGGCCATACGGCGGTACCCAGTGCCTCGCTAGTTTCGGCCGACCCTTCGCTGTTGTTCACGGTGGCCGGCATGGTCCCGTTCATCCCTTACCTCACCGCGCGTGAAGAAGCCCCGTACTCGCGGGCGACCTCCGTGCAGAAGTGCATCCGCACCGGAGATATCGAAGAGGTGGGCAAGACCGCCCGCCACGGCACCTTCTTCCAGATGTGCGGCAACTTCTCCTTCGGCGATTACTTCAAGAAGGAAGCCATCCACTTCGCTTGGGAGCTGCTGACCAGCTCGCTGGAAGATGGCGGCTACGGCTTGGACAAGGAACGCCTGTGGGTCACCGTCTACGAAGACGGCGACGAGAAGGACACCGAAGCCCGCCGCATCTGGGAAGACGAGATCGGCATGCCTGCCGAGCGCGTAGTAGGCACCGGCAAGGAAGACAACTACTGGAACACCGGCCAGCCTGGCCCAGGTGGCCCATGCTCCGAGATCTACTACGACCGCGGCCCGGCCTACGGCATGGAAGGTGGCCCAGCGGTCGACGAAACCCGCTACGTGGAGATCTGGAACCTCGTGTTCATGCAGTACCGCCTTTCGGCAGTACGCTCCAAGACCGACTTCGATGTGGCTGGCGAACTGCCAAAGCGCAACATCGATACCGGTCTGGGCCTGGAACGCCTGGCCATGATCCTGCAGGGCGTGGAGAACATGTACGAGACCGACCAGGTCCGTCCGGTACTCGACAAGGCCGCAGAACTGGCTTCCGTCACCTACACCTCCACCGAGGATCCAGCTGACCCGAACCACGCCACCGACGTGCGCCTGCGCATGATCGCCGACCACATCCGCTCATCGCTGATGCTGATCTCCGACCAGGTCACCCCAGGCAACGAAGGCCGCGGCTACGTGCTGCGCCGCCTGATCCGCCGCGCCGTGCGCGCCATGCGCCTGATGGGAGTGGACTCCGAAGTGCTCCCAGAGCTGCTTCCGGTCTCCCGCGACGCAATGAAGGGCGTCTACCCTGAGGTCGAGGCCGACTTCGAGCGCATCGCCCGCATCGCCTACGCCGAGGAGCGCGCTTTCCGCCGCACCATCGCTTCGGGCACCACCCGCCTTGACGAGGCCCTGGGCCACGCCAAGGAAGAGGGCAAGAACCTCTCGGGCGACGACGCGTTCGCCCTGCACGACACCTACGGCTTCCCGATCGACCTCACCTTGGAGATCGCTGCGGAAGCTGGCCTGTCCGTTGACGAGCCGCGCTTCCGCGAGCTGATGAACGAGCAGCGCACGCGTGCCCAGAAGGACGCGAAGGCCAAGAAGGCCGGCCACGCCGACCTGTCGGTGTACAACAAGCTGGCCGAGGCCGGCAACGTGCACTTCACCGGCTACGACACCCTGGAAGGCGAATCCTCGATCCGCGGCATCATCCGCGACGGCCAGCTTGTGCCATTCGCCGAGCAGGGCCAGGAAATCGACCTGGTGCTCAACGAAACCCCGTTCTACGCCGAGTCCGGCGGCCAGGCAGGCGACAGCGGCCTGATCACCGGTGACGGCTTCGTCCTGGAAGTCACCGACGTGCAGGCCCCGGTCAAGGGACTGAACGTGCACAAGGTCGTCGTGCGCGAAGGCGAACTGCCTGCCGAGGCACTGGTGCGCACCCAGGTTGACGCCATGCGCCGCCGCTCCGGGGAACAGGCGCACTCCGCCACCCACCTGGTGCACGCCGCACTGCGCGAACTGCTTGGCCCAACGGCCACCCAGGCTGGCTCCTTCAACAAGGCCGGCTACCTGCGCTTCGACTTCTCCTGGGCTGAGGCGCTCTCCGCCGCGGCACGCAGCGAAGTTGAAGAGGTCGTGAACCTCGCAATCACCTCGAACTACCAGGTCGTCACCAACGAGATGGCCCTGTCCGAGGCGAAGAAGCTGGGCGCGATGAGCCTGTTCGGCGAGAAGTACTCCAACGATGTGCGCGTGGTGGAGATGAACGGTGATTGGTCGCGCGAGCTGTGCGGCGGTACCCACGTGGACACCACCGCCCGCATCGGCCAGCTGACCCTGCTCTCCGAAGCATCGGTCGGTTCGGGCAACCGCCGCGTCGAAGCCCTGGTAGGCATGGAAGCATTCCGCCACGGAGCTGCCGAGCGTGCGCTGGTTTCCGAGCTCTCGGGTCTCTTCCGCGTTCCTTCCAGCCAGGTTTCCGAGCGTGTGAACGACACCGTTGCCAAGCTGAAAGCCGCAGAGAAGCAGATCGCCGAGCTCAAGAGCCAGGCCATGCTCGCCCAGTCCGCAGCGCTGCTGGAGAAGGTCGTCACCATCGGCTCCACCCGGCTGCTGGCGCACAATGCCGGTGCGATCGACTCGGCTGATGCCCTGCGCACCATGGCACTGGACCTGCGCGGCAAGCTGGGCTCGGAAGCTGCGGTCATCGTGCTGATCGGCGTGGCCAACGGCCGTCCGCTGGTACTGGCAGTGACCAACGACGAGGCCCGCGCCAACGGCTTCAAGGCCGGCGCACTGGTGCGCACCGCAACCGGCGTGCTTGGCGGCGGTGGCGGCGGCAAGGACGATATGGCCCAGGGCGGTGGCCAGGACGCATCGAAGATCGATGACGCACTGGCTGCGATCCAGGCGGCACTGGCCAATGGCTAATGTTGCACTCGGCGTCGACGTGGGCCTGGCCCGCGTCGGCGTCGCCGCATCCGATCCCTCCGGGATTCTGGCCACCCCGGTCATGACCCTGCGCCGGGATGTCAAGAAGAACTCGGATCGCCGCATGCTCTTGCGCATCATTGCCGACCGCGGCGTCACCGAGGTATTCGTGGGGGAGCCCAAATCCCTGGCCGGAAACTCGACTGAATCCACTAAAATGGCACGTGACTACGCAATTGCCTTGGCGGAAGAAGCTGCAAGCGCTAATATCGAGCTTGAGGTTTTCATGGTCGACGAACGCCTGAGCACCGTGAACGCGCACCGCGCGCTGCACGCCTCGGGCAAGAAGATGGAAGACCACCGCAAGGTGGTAGACCAGGTCGCAGCCACGGAGATTCTGCAGCAAGTGCTGGAAATGCGGCGTAACAACGTTCGCGTACAAGCCAGCCGGATTGTGCTGCGCTAGCCCACCAGGGCTGGAACACCACACCGACCTGAGAAACGAGAGTTGATGCGAGAAGAAGCCCGCCATGATCGGCAACGCGAAACGCATCGCGCGCTATATGAACGCTTTGCCGCCGGCACTGGCTTTCAAATCGAACAACCCTCTGAACCGGAAGTGACCGGCAGCGAAGACTTCACTCAAACTCTTGCTGCCTCCACGGACCCGGCACACGCACCGGTAGCTGCGGACGGGGAAGGAACCGATACCGGATTCCTCCCCGCCCAGCCCGATGCCCCAACCCTGGACGAGCCCGGCCACCACGAGCCGGAACCCGAGTACCCAG
Organism: Glutamicibacter arilaitensis Re117; assembly: GCF_000197735.1. Lineage (NCBI taxonomy): Bacteria > Bacillati > Actinomycetota > Actinomycetes > Micrococcales > Micrococcaceae > Glutamicibacter > Glutamicibacter arilaitensis. The sequence continues at coordinate 1,963,345 of NC_014550.1, read as the reverse complement.
CGGAGCACGACGCCGCCGATGAGCAATACGCGCAGGCCGCACCCGCTGGCCTGCTGGGCCAGGAAGCTGATGCGCAGAACCTCGATCCGCACAAGACCAAGCGGTGCAAGCGCACCAAGCGCAGGCGCAACCTGGTCATGCTGGCCACCGTGCTTATCTTCGCGTTGGTCGTCACCGGCTCGGCGTACTTCCTCAAATCAGTACTCAAGCAGTTCAACCCCGATGACTACCCGGGTCCAGGCGGAGCTGCCGTGGAATTCACGGTGGAAGACGGCTGGGGCGTGAATATCATTTCGCGCAAGCTCGAAGAGCTGGACGTGGTCGCCAGCGACAAGCTGTTCTCCGATGCCGTATCAGACTCGGACTCCGAAAATAAGCTGATCCACCCGGGCACCTACCTGCTCAAGAAGCAGATGCCAGCGGCCGAGGCCGCCTCGGCTCTCATCGACCAGCGTCCGGACAAGGTCTTCTACATCGGGCTGAAAGCCAATATGCGCCTTGAAGCCGCGATCGCCGAGATCGCCAAGGGCTCCGGGCTCAAGGAGAAAGAACTGACCGCACTGGCCAACAAGCCGGAAAAGTTCGACCTGCCTGGCTCCGTACCCAACCTTGAAGGCTGGCTGCACCCAGGGGAGTACCGCTTCAAGCTGAACACCAGCGCCGAAGAGGTCCTTTCCACACTGGTCAAGTCCACCAAGGCATCCTTGGAACAGTTCAGCATCACCGACCTGGACGAGGGCTACCGGATCTTGAAGGTCGCCTCGATCCTGCAGGCCGAGGCGCGGACCCCGGACTACGCCACGGTGGCCGGCGCGATCGAAAACCGGTTGAACCCCAATAACAAGGAAACCCACGGCCTGCTGCAGGTCGATTCCTCGGTAATCTACGGTCTGGGGCGCTACTCGCTGCAGTTCAGCCCCGAAGAGAAGGCCGACGCGTCCAATAAGTACAACACCTACGAGCATGCAGGACTGCCACCGACCCCATTGGGTTCGCCGGCAAACGCAGCCATCGAAGCCGCAGCGCATCCCGAAGACAACGGCTACTACTACTGGGTGACGGTTAATATCGAAACCGGTGAAACGAAGTTCGCTTCGAACTACCAGGAGCATCTGCGCAACCAGGCCGAATTCCGTGCCTGGTGCGACCAGAACCCGGATGTCTGCTAGCGCCGATTCGATGTGCCTGGCAGTTCTCTTCCCAGCGTGCGGCTAACCAACAGCAGAAAGTGCAAGACTTCATGAAGCAGGCAGCAGTCCTGGGCCACCCCATCAGCCATTCCAAATCGCCGGTGCTGCACCGGGCGGCTTACCAGCTGCTCGGCGCGCCGATCAGCTACAGCGCGATCGATATGGAACCTGGCCAGGCTAAGGCCCATGCCCGTTCCCTGCGCGACGGAAATTGGGCTGGCTGCTCGGTGACCATGCCGCTGAAGGATGCCTTCGTCCCGCACATGGATGAGCTTTCGGCCCGGGTCCAGCGCCTGGGTGCGCTGAACACCATCGTGGTGCGCGAAGACAGCACGCTCTATGGGGAGAACACCGACATCGACGGCCTGGTCCAGGCCCTGGCCGATTTCGGGCTCACCGGCAGCACCCAGGCGATGATCCTCGGGTCGGGCAATACCGCACTGGCTGCCATCGAGGCCGCCGCAGAGTTGGGTGTGAAGGAACTGACGCTGATCGTGCGCTCCGCTTCACGCGCCACCTACGCCGTTCAATTGGCTAAGGCGCTGGGCCTGCAAACCAGCGTCCGCGAAATTTCTTCCATCGACACAGCCATGGCCTCCACGCTAGGTGCCATGCCGCTGGTGTTTTCCACCTTGCCGCCGCGTGCCGCCGACGCATGGGTGGAAAAAATCGGTGCCGGAAGCGGAATCCTGCTGGATGTCGCCTACGATCCGTGGCCTTCGGCCTTGGCACAAGCCTGGGGCGGAACGGTGATTTCCGGACTGCACATGCTGGTGCACCAAGCGGTGGAACAGGTCCGGTTATTTGCCTCCGGCAGCTGGGATGAATCACGTCGCATGGACGTCACAAATGCGATGTATGACTCTTTGGGTCTGGCCCGACACCAGTAATTACTTCGTGTCATGGCAAAATAGATGACATGTTGCGTTGGTTGACCGCGGGCGAATCGCATGGCCCGGCACTCGTTGGAATTCTTGAAGGACTACCCGCCGGAGTATCGGTGGATAGCGAAGCAGTGCGGGAGGCACTGGCACGTCGTCGTCTGGGCTATGGCCGCGGCGCACGCATGAAGTTTGAAAAGGACCAGGTGACCTTCCTTGGCGGTGTCCGCCATGGCAAGACCCAGGGCGGTCCGGTAGCCATCGAAATCGGCAACACCGAATGGCCTAAGTGGGAACGCGTCATGAACGCGGACCCGGTGGATCTCGATGAGCTCGCCTCGATGGCACGCAATGCTCCGCTGACCCGTCCGCGTCCAGGACATGCCGACTTCACCGGCATGCAGAAGTACGGCTTCGAGGACGCCCGTCCGATCCTGGAACGCGCCAGCGCCCGTGAAACTGCAGCCCGCGTCGCCTTGGGCACCGTGGCCTCGCGGTTCCTGAACGACCTGGGCATCGAACTGGTTTCGCACACCACCGCCGTAGGCGCTGTCGCCGCACCGGCTGACGCACCGATCCCTACCGCGGCCGACGTTGCCGCCTTGGATGCCGATCCGCTGCGCTGCTTCCACAAGGAAACCAGCGAAGCCATGGTTGCTGAAGTCGACGATGCGCATAAGGCAGGGGAGACCCTGGGCGGTGTCGTTGAGGTTCTGGCCTACAACCTGCCTCCGGGCATCGGCTCCTACGTGCATTGGGATCGCCGCTTGGACGCACGCCTGGCCGCAGCCCTGATGGGCATTCAGGCCATCAAGGGCGTAGAAGTCGGCGACGGTTTCGCTACCGCCGCCCGCCGCGGTTCGGCGGCGCACGATGAGATCGTGCACGCCGAAGATGGCAGCATCAAGCGCAATTCCAATCGTGCTGGCGGCATCGAAGGCGGCATGAGCATCGGCGAGGTGCTGCGCGTACGCGCAGGCATGAAGCCGATCGCCACCGTTCCACGTGCCCTGCGTACCGTGGATACCGCCACCGGCGAAGACACCACCGCGCACCACCAGCGTTCGGATGTCTGTGCGGTGCCAGCAGCTGGCGTCGTGGCTGAAGCCATGGTCGCGCTGGTGCTGGCCCAGTCACTGCTGGAGAAGTTCGGCGGTGACTCGGTGGCTGAAACCAAGCGCAACATCGACTCCTACCTGGCGAACATCCCGGGCAACCTGGGTTCGACCGGCGTCTAGAAAGCGCGCTGCAATGATCTACCTCATTGGTCCGATGGCCAGTGGCAAGTCCACCGTGGGCAAGTCACTGGCCTCGGCCCTTTCTACCAGCTTTGCAGATTCTGATGCGACGATCGTGGCCCATCACGGCACCATCGCCCAGATCTTTGCCGAGCACGGCGAAGGGCATTTCCGCGATCTTGAAGTCCAAGCGCTGTGCCGGCTGCGCACCGGAGTGGTCGCCACTGGCGGAGGCGCAGTGCTGCGTGAAGAGAACCAGCAGCTGCTCTCACGCGGCACGGTGATCTACCTGGAGCTGGGAGAGGCGGCCGCCGCCGAACGCATCAAGGGCGATGGGCACCGCCCGCTGCTGGCAGGTGACGAAGCGCTCAATAGCTGGATCGCAGTTTATGAAAAACGTCGCGCCATCTACGAAATGCTTGCTGACGTGCATGTTATCGTCGACGGAAAGTCCGTTCTGCAAATTGTCGAAGAAGTTTTGGGGCAGTTGGACCAGCTGTGATTAGCCTCACGAGATGCAACTTCTGGCCAAGCTCGCGCGTACGCTAGACAAATCAGCACCATCAGGAGGAACTAGACTGATGCCTATCGCACCGACCACTATGAAGGTCACCGGAAGCACCCCAGGGGAGTCATACCCTGTTTTGGTTGGCAACGGCCTCTTAGGCCAATTGCCCGAACTGCTTGGCCCAGCGGTCAAGAAAGTCCTAGTGATCCACCCCCGGGCATTGCGCGCCACCGGCGACGTCGTGCGCGACGAACTGGCAAAGTCCGGACTTGAAGCGCTCACCGCAGAAATTCCGGATGCTGAAGAAGGCAAGCACATCCAGGTTGCCTCCTTCTGCTGGGAAGTGCTGGGCAAGAACGACTTCACCCGCTCCGACGCCGTGATCTCCGTCGGCGGCGGCGCTGTCACCGACCTTGCAGGCTTCGTTGCGGCCACCTGGCTGCGCGGCGTGAAGGTCATCCACATCCCCACCTCGCTGCTGGCCATGGTCGACGCTGCCGTCGGCGGCAAGACCGGCATCAACACCGCAGAAGGCAAGAACCTGGTAGGCGCATTCCACCCGCCAGCTGCCGTGCTCGCCGACATGGACGCACTGGCCACCTTGCCGAAGAACGAACTGGTCACCGGCATGGCCGAAGTGATCAAATGCGGCTTCATTGCCGACGAGCGCATCTTGGAACTGATCGAGGAAGATCCGCAAGATGCCATCAACCCAACCAGCGACCGCCTGCGCGAACTGGTTGAACGCACCATCGCCGTGAAGGTCGAGGTGGTCTCCCGCGACCTGAAGGAGGCTGGCGACCGCGAATTCCTGAACTACGGGCATACCTTGGCTCACGCCATTGAGCTGTCCGAGCGCTACCAGATGCGACACGGCGCGGCCGTATCCATCGGCCTGGCGTTCGCCGCTGAATTGGGCCGCTCGGTGGGCTATACCTCCGATGCGGTGGCCGATCGCCACGTGGCGATCCTCAAGTCCCTGGGCTTGCCAACCACTTACCGCAATGACCGCTGGTCAGCTCTGCTTGATGGAATGAAGCGCGATAAGAAGGCCCGCGGCAACCAGCTGCGCTTCGTCGTGCTCGAAGACATCGGCAAGCCCCGCATCTACGAAGTCCCCGATAATTCGCTGCTCTTCGCCGCCTACCAGGAAATCGGGGAGTAATTCCATGGTTGACTACACCGGATACGCCATTGACGTCGCATCGGTAAACCGCGAGGGTGTCGGCACGTCGGTTGACGGCGTGCTGATCGATCCGCAGACCCTGAAGCCATACATCGCCGATGAGGCAGCTGCCGAGCGCCAGCTGCAGGTCGGCTCCCCAACTGACCAGGTGATGGTCCTGCTGGCCCGCGGAGATTTGGCTAAGGCCGGCGAGCTGATCGCTGAATCGCGTTTCGTGGAGCCGACCAACGCGCACCTGCGCGTGCTGGACACCGAGTTGACCCGCATGCAAGGTGACTTTGATCGCGCGATCAACCGCCTGCGCAAGCTGGCCGAGGAATTCGCCGGAACCGCATACGAGCCGCTGATGCACCACCACGCTGGCCTCTCCTTCTTCGCGAAGGGCGATTTCAAGGCCGCAGCGACCCGTTTCCGCAAGGCAATGGAGCTGCGCATCGCATTGGATGATGACGCGTACCTGATCAACGCGGCAAGCACCTGCTTGGAAATTGCCGAGGAACGCGCAGCGCAGTAACGCGCACCACCGTGCAGAACCCTGACAGCATCATGGCGTGTAGGGTAAACTTGTAGATGGATTTTTGATAATGCTGGCGCTAGCTGGCGAAAATAGAGGATTGAGGAACCGTGGCGGATACAACTGACATCAAGAATGGACAGGTCATCAAGATCGATGGCCAGCTTTGGACCATCATTGACTTCCAGCACGTCAAGCCAGGCAAGGGCGGCGCATTCGTTCGCACCAAGATGCGCAACGTCATGTCCGGCAAGGTCTTGGACAAGACCTACAACGCTGGCACCAAGATCGAGTTGGCAACCGTCGACCGCCGCGATTACCAGTACCTCTACCAGGATGGCGAAGACTACGTCTTCATGAACCTGGAAGACTACGACCAGATCACCGTTAGCGGCACCACCGTTGGCGACGCAGCGGGCTTCCTGCTGGAGAACCAGGAACTGACCATCGCAATGTACGATGGCAGCCCACTGTACCTGGAGCTTCCAGCTTCGGTCATCCTGGAAATCACCTACACCGAGCCAGGCCTGCAGGGTGACCGCTCGTCGGCCGGCACCAAGCCAGCAACCCTGGAAACTGGCAAGGAAATCCAGGTTCCACTGTTCGTTGAGCAGAACACCAAGGTCAAGGTTGACACCCGCACCGGCGATTACCTGGGTCGTGTCAACTAGTGAGAGCACGCGCCAAAGCCCGTCGTCGAGCCCTGGAATTCCTGTTTGAGGCTGAAGCTCGCGATGTTAATCCGCTGGCTGTAGCCATTTCGCGACGGGAAAACTCGGACATCGTACTCAACGAGTACTCGCTGACGATCATCGAAGGCGTCATGGCCCATTTGGACCGCATTGACGAAGTTCTCGAAAGCTACGTCAAGGACTGGACCATCGAGCGCATGCCAGCGGTTGACCGCAGCGCACTGCGCATCGGTGTCTGGGAGCTGCTGTACAACGATGACGTTCCCGATGCAGTAGCCGTGGCGGAAGCCGTGGTGAACGTCCGGGAGCTGTCCACCGATGAATCGCCAGAGTTCGTCAATGGCGTTTTGGGTCGCATCCAGAGCGTCAAGGACACCCTGGTCGACTAATTCGATCCTCTTCATTCCGAGCCTGGGCCGGAACCCCTTTACGGGGTTCCGGCCCAGGCTTTTTTGCGCCCCGGCATTGCCCTGCGCTGGCGCAGCGGTAATGATGGCTGGATGAACCAGGTGCCTGAACGCTGGAGCGAATCCGTACTAGTTCCCGACATGTGGCTGGACTCCGCCCAGGATCCCCGAGAAGCGGGCGAAGCCGATCCGGTGGGGGAACGGGCCACTTGCCAGCGCTTTCTGCGCGACTACCGGCTGACCATCGAGCTCAAATGCCCAGGGTCTGGACGCGCGGCAACTGGCGGAACGATCGGTCCCGCCCTCGACGCTCAGTCTGCTGGGGTTGCTGCGCCATCTGGGCGAAGTGGAGCGGGACTGGCGCAACTGGATCAGCCAGGGCGAGCCCGAAGGCAGGATCTACGGCCCGCCGGGCTCGGAGTTCGACATCGAGCGACCCGATGACGCCCAGGTCTCCCAAGCGCTTGTGGTGCTGCATCGCGAGCAGCGGGCCACCGACCTGCTCCTTGAGGCGTTCGAGGACCTCGGCCAGCGCGTTGGGCGGGAGCAGGTCGTGGTACGCGAGCTGATGGTCCACCGCATCGAGGAGTACGCCCGGCACGGCGGGCATGCCGATCTGCTGCGCGAATGCCTCGACGGGCGCGTGGGCCAATAGCGGCGCAACCAACCCGCGAATACGCCACATTGCAGATGTGCCGATCGCAACAGCAACGAGCCTGCTGCCGGGGAGCATGGCGGGAAGTGCATGGTTCTGCCGATGGTGGCAGTCGGCCAATGAATACTTGTGAGCGATCCCACTGGCTATTCAGTGCCATGCATAGGTTTCCGCTAGGGAATCGGCTCGCGCTCGTGCTAATTTTAGATAGCAACATTCCTTTAAATCCCGTCCTGTGAGGCGGAGAAGGGAGAGGTGCACAGCATGGATGAAAATTCAGTGCCAGATGCCGCCCGCACGGTACTTACCGGCGAAGACATCGAACGTGTACTCACTCGCGTAGCCTTCGAAATTATCGAAGCCAACAAGGGCACCGATGACCTGGTGCTGCTGGGCATTCCCAGCCGCGGATACCCGCTGGCTCAACGCCTGGCAGCGCGCATCGCAGCCACCGCCCCCGGCGATCTGGATCCTGCAACTCTCGTAGGGCAGCTGGACATCACCATGTACCGCGACGATCTGCGCCACTCCACCACCCGCACCCCGGCTCCAACACGCCTGCCTGCTGGCGGGATCGACGGCAAAGTCGTCGTGCTCGTGGACGACGTCTTGTACTCCGGACGCACCATTCGAGCCGCACTGGACGCCCTGGCAGACTGGGGCCGCCCACGCATCGTGCGCCTGGCCGTGCTGGTTGACCGCGGTCACCGCGAACTGCCGATCCGCGCCGATCACGTAGGCAAGAACCTGCCGACCGCGAAAAGCGAAAAGGTCCGCGTGCACGTGGCAGAAATCGACGGAAAAAACGAAGTAGTAATCGAGGGCGCCTCGTGAAACACCTGCTTTCCACCGCGGATTTGAGCCGCGAAGAAGCCATCGGTATCCTCGATATCGCCGAACAGATGCGCGAATCGGGAACCCGTGCCATCAAGAAGCTTCCAGCTTTGCGCGGACGCACCGTGGTGAACCTCTTCTTCGAGGACTCCACCCGCACCCGCATTTCCTTCGAAGCGGCCGCCAAGCGCCTGAGCGCCGACGTCATCAACTTCTCTGCCAAGGGCTCGAGCGTGTCCAAGGGCGAATCGCTGAAGGACACCGCCCAGACCCTGCTGGCCATCGGAGCCGACGCGGTAGTCATCCGCCACCCGGACTCCGGCGCACCTGCACGCCTGGCAGCCACCGACTGGATCGGCCTGCCGATCGTCAACGCCGGGGATGGCACCCACGAACACCCCACCCAGGCGCTGCTGGACGCATTCACCCTGCGCCGCCAAGTGGCCCTGCGCGAGGGAACCAGCCCGGTAGGCCGCGGCTTGGACGGGCTGAAGGTCGCGATCGTCGGAGATATCCTGCATTCGCGCGTGGCCCGCTCCAACCTGTGGCTGCTGAACACCCTGGGCGCTGAAGTGACCATGGTCGCCCCGCCGACCCTGCTGCCTTTCGGCGCGCAATCCTGGCCATGCACCATCAGCTACGACCTGGACGCAGTCATCGCGTCGGGCATCGACGCGCTGATGATGCTGCGTGTGCAGGGCGAGCGCATGAACGCCGCGTACTTCCCGAACCCCCGCGAATACTCGCGCTACTGGGGACTGGACGATGCACGCCTGGCGCAGTTGGACGCCTCGGGCGCCGAAACCCTGATCATGCACCCGGGCCCGATGAACCGCGGCCTGGAAATCTCCTCGGCAGCCGCCGACTCGCCGCGATCCACCGTGCTCGACCAAGTCACCAACGGCGTGGCCGTGCGCATGGCCAGCCTCTACATGCTCCTCTCCGGCGACCTGATCTGAAGGAAGAACCCATGAACTACTTAATCCAGCAGGTATCCATCCTCGGCGGCGAACCAACCGACGTGCTCATCGTCGACGGCAAGATCGCGCAGATCGGCAGCATTGAAGCCACCGACCAGCACCAGATGATTGACGCGAAGAATCTCGTGCTCTTGCCCGGGCTGGTCGACACCCACACCCACCTGCGCGAACCAGGCCGCGAAGATGCTGAAACCGTGGAAACCGGTTCGCAGGCAGCAGCCCTGGGCGGCTACACCGCCGTGCATGCCATGGCAAACTCGACCCCGGTAGCCGACACCGCCGGCGTCGTCGAGCAAGTCTTCGAACTGGGCCGCGCTGCAGGCTGGGTGGATGTCCGCCCGGTTGGCGCAGTCACCGTCGGACTGGCCGGCAAGCAGCTGAGTGAAATCGGCGCCATGGCCGACTCGCGCGCCCAGGTGAAGATGTTCTCCGATGACGGCATCTGCGTCTGGGATCCGCTGCTGATGCGCCGCGCCCTGGAATACGTGAAAGCTTTCGACGGAGTCATCGCCCAGCACGCACAAGAACCGCGCCTGACCGAAGGCGCCCAGATGAACGAGGGCGAAGTCTCCTCGATCCTGGGCATGCCAGGCTGGCCAGCGGTGGCCGAAGAGTCGATCATCGCCCGCGACGTGCTGCTGGCCGAGCACGTCGGTGCCCGCCTGCACGTCTGCCACGTGTCCACCGCCGGTTCGGTAGAGATCATCCGCTGGGCCAAGGCCCGCGGCATCCAGGTCACCGCCGAAGTCACCCCGCACCACCTGCTGCTCACCGACGAAAAGGTGCGCACCTACGACCCGGTATTCAAGGTCAACCCGCCGCTGCGCCGCGAAGAAGATGTCATGGCGTTGCGCGACGGCGTCGCCGATGGCACCATCGACGTGATCGGCACCGACCACGCGCCGCACCCTTCCGAAGCCAAGGACTGCGAATGGGGCGCTGCCGCCATGGGCATGACCGGTCTGGAAACCGCACTGTCCATCGTGCAGCACACCCTGGTGGAAACCGGTCTGCTGGGCTGGGACGCGGTTGCGCGGATCACCTCGGAAGTTCCGGCGCAGATCGGCCGCGTAGCCGACCAGGGCCGCCCGATCGCTGTGGGCGAACCGGCCAACCTGACCCTCGTGGACCCGGCAGCACGCTGGATCGTGGATCCATCGGCCATGGCCACCAAGGGCCGCAACTCGCCGTTCGCCGGCATGGAGCTGCCAGGTTCGGTGCGCGCCACCTTCTTCCACGGCCACGCCACCGTACTGGATGGCAAGCTGGGAACCCCGAGGGCAGCCAATGCCTGAGGGAGCCTGGACCCCGGTACTGTGGACGATCTTCGCGATCGTCCTGGCGATCACCCTGATCTTGGTCGGATGGCGGAACCTCAAGGCCCGCCAGTCCCAGATCCCCGAGCCCTATGCGGCGTTCGAGGACCAGGCTGAGCACAGTTTCGCCGGCATGTACGTGGTCACCACCGAATTCGATGACTGGCTGGCCCGCATCGCCGTCCACGACCTGGGAGTGCGCACCAACGCCACCTTGGAACTGGGGCGCGCCGGGATCCACCTGATCCGATCCGGAGCACGCGATGTGCATATCCCGTGGGAACAGTACGTACAGGTCAAGCGAAGCAACGGGATGGTCGGCAAGGTCGTGGAAAAGAACGGCCTGATCGTGATCACCTGGACCAAGGATGGCTTCACCTTCGACACCGGATTCCGCCCGCGGTACTCCGAAGACACCCCAAAGATTTATCAGTTGCTGGCGTCGCACGTCGACGTAAGCCGAGCAGGAGACAAATAAGTGAATTCCCTGAGCAACCTACCAGCCGTGTTGGTACTTGAAGATGGCCGCATCTTCCGCGGACGCAGCTATGGCGCCGTGGGCACCACCTTAGGCGAAGCCGTGTTCACCACCGGCATGACCGGCTATCAGGAAACCCTGACTGACCCGTCGTACGCGCACCAGATCATCGTGCAGACCTTCCCGCACATCGGCAACACCGGCGTGAACTCGGAAGATCCGGAGTCCACCCGCATCTGGGCCGCCGGCTACGTGGTCCGCGACGCGGCCCGACGACCGAGCAACTGGCGCAGCGAACGCACCTTGGATGAAGAACTTGTCGAATACGGCATCGTCGGCATCCAGGGCGTGGATACCCGTGCACTGACCCGCCACCTGCGCGAAGCAGGCGCCATGAAGTCCGGCATCTTCTCCGGCGACGACGCCGCGAAGTCCGACGCCGAGCTGATCGAGACCGTCAAGGCGCAGCCATCGATGGCCGGCCGCAACATCTCGGCCGAGGTTTCGGTTTCCGAAGCCTACATCGTCGAGCCAGCCGACCACGGCTACACCGGCGAGGCCAAGCACACCGTGGCCGCCATCGACCTGGGCATGAAGTCGATGACCCCGCACCGCCTGGCCGAACGCGGCCTGCGCGTGCACGTGCTGCCTTACAACGCCACCTTGGAAGACATCAAGGCCACCGGCGCATCCGGCGTCTTCTTCTCCAACGGTCCTGGTGACCCGGCCACCGCCACCGCACAGGTGGAACTGGTCCGCTCGGTGCTCGATGCAGGCATGCCGTACTTCGGCATCTGCTTCGGCAACCAGATCCTGGGCCGTGCCCTGGGGTTTGAGACCTACAAGCTGCGCTTCGGCCACCGCGGAATCAACCAGCCGGTCATGGACAAGTCCACCGGCCGGGTTGAGATCACCAGCCAGAACCACGGCTTCGCCGTCGACGCGCCAATCGAAGGCACGATGACCGCACCGGTAGAGCGCTTCGGCAAGGTCGAGGTTTCGCACTACTCCCTGAACGACCACGTGGTCGAAGGCCTGTCCTGCCTGGACATCCCGGCTTTCTCCGTGCAGTACCACCCAGAGGCAGCATCCGGCCCGCACGATGCCGCCTACCTCTTTGACCGCTTCATGACCGCGTTGGATTCCGCCGCAGAAAAGGACAGCAAGTAATGCCTAAGCGCACCGATCTGAAATCAGTTCTCGTTATCGGTTCGGGTCCGATCGTCATCGGCCAGGCCGCTGAATTCGACTACTCCGGCACCCAGGCCCTGCGCGTGCTGAAGGAGGAAGGCCTGCGGGTCATCCTGGTCAACTCGAACCCGGCCACCATCATGACCGACCCGGAATTCGCCGACGCCACCTACGTCGAGCCAATCACCCCCGAGGTCGTCGAGAAGATCATCGCCAAGGAACGCCCGGATGCGATCCTGCCAACCTTGGGCGGCCAGACCGCACTGAATACCGCCATCGCGCTGGACAAGTCCGGCGCGCTGGAAAAGTACGACGTCGAGCTGATCGGCGCGAACATCGAAGCCATCGAGCTGGGCGAGGACCGCGAGAAGTTCAAGGGCGTCGTTGAGCGCTGCGGCGCCGAATCGGCCCGCTCGGTCATCGTGCACACCCTGGACGAAGCCTTCGCCGCCGTCGAAGAGCTGAACTACCCAGTCGTCGTGCGTCCCTCGTTCACCATGGGCGGCCTGGGTTCGGGCATGGCCTACAACCCAGAAGACCTGCGCCGCATCGCCGGCGCCGGCCTGCAGTACTCGCCAACCACCGAGGTGCTCCTTGAGGAGTCCATCCTGGGCTGGAAGGAATACGAGCTGGAGATGATGCGCGACAAGAACGACAACGTCGTGGTCGTCTGCTCCATCGAGAACTTCGATCCGGTCGGCGTGCACACCGGCGACTCGATCACCGTGGCCCCGGCCATGACCCTGACCGACCGCGAATACCAGAAGCTGCGCGACATCTCCATCGCGGTCATCCGCGAAGTCGGCGTAGACACCGGCGGCTGCAACATCCAGTTCGCCATCGAGCCGGACACCGGGCGCGTCGTGGTCATCGAGATGAACCCGCGCGTGTCGCGTTCCTCGGCACTGGCTTCCAAGGCCACCGGCTTCGCGATCGCCAAGATCGCCACCAAGCTGGCCGTAGGCTACACCCTGGATGAAATCCCGAACGACATCACCCAGAAGACCCCGGCCTCCTTCGAGCCGGCCCTGGACTACGTGGTCGTGAAGGTTCCGCGTTTCGCTTTCGAGAAGTTCCCGGCTGCGGACAGGACCCTGACCACCACCATGAAGTCGGTCGGCGAAGCAATGGCCCTGGGCCGCAACTTCACCGAAGCGTTGCAGAAGGCCCTGCGCTCCCTGGAGCAGAAGGGTTCGGAGCTGTCCTTCGAGCCGATCCCGGAGTCCGAGCACGAAGCCGTGCTGGCCTCGATCGTCAAGGGTTCGACCGAGCGCCTCTCGCTGGTCCAGCGCCTGCTGTTCTCCGGTGTCTCCATCGAGCAGCTGTTCGAAACCACCGCGATCGACCCTTGGTACCTGGATCAGCTGCAGCTGATCAACGAGGTCGCGCAGCTGGTGGCCGAAAACAAGCACCTGCCGGAGCATGTGCTGCGCGAAGCCAAGCGCCACGGCTTCTCCGATGCCCAGCTGGCTCAGCTCACCGGCAAGTCCGAGGCTGTTATCCGCGGCATCCGCCACGCGCTGGGCGTGCGCCCGGTCTACAAGACCGTGGACACCTGCGCGGCCGAGTTCGAGGCCTTCACCCCGTACATGTACTCCTCGTACGATGAAGAAACCGAACTGGGACGCCACGAGAAGAAGTCCGTGATCATCCTCGGTTCCGGTCCGAACCGCATCGGCCAGGGCATCGAGTTCGACTATTCCTGCGTGCACGCGGTGATGGCACTGCGCGCCGAGGGCTACGAGACCGTGATGGTCAACTGCAACCCGGAAACCGTGTCCACCGACTACGACATTTCCGATCGCCTCTACTTCGAGCCGCTGACCTTGGAAGACGTGCTCGAAGTCATCCACGCTGAAGAGAAAACCGGCGGCGTGCTGGGCGTCTTCGTCCAGCTGGGCGGGCAGACCCCGCTGAAGCTCGCTGCCGAGCTGAAGGCCGCTGGCGTGCCGATCCTGGGCACCTCGCCAGAAGCCATCGACCTGGCCGAGCACCGCGGCGCCTTCCAGCAGGTGCTGGATAACGCCGGGCTGATCGCACCGAAGAACGGCACCGCCGTATCCTTCGCCGACGCCAAGGCCATCGCCGACTCCATCGGCTACCCGGTCCTGGTGCGCCCTTCCTACGTGCTGGGCGGCCGCGGCATGGAGATCGTGTACGACGAGGCCAACCTCGAGCGCTACATCACCAACGCCACCGAAATCACCGTGGACCACCCGGTACTGGTGGACCGCTTCCTGGAAGACGCCATCGAGATCGACGTCGACGCCCTGTTCGACGGCACCGACCTGTACGTCGGCGGCATCATGGAGCACATCGAGGAAGCCGGCATTCACTCCGGCGACTCGGCGTGCACCCTGCCTCCGATCACCCTGGGTGCCGATGTGCGCGACCGCGTGAAGGAAGCAACCCGTGCCATCGCCGAAGGCGTCGGCGTACGCGGCCTGATCAACATCCAGTTCGCACTGGCTTCGGACATCCTCTACGTCATCGAAGCGAACCCGCGTGCCTCGCGCACCGTGCCGTTCACCTCGAAGGCTACCGGCGTGCAGCTGTCCAAGGTCGCCGCACTGATCGGCGTGGGCAAGACCCTGGCCGAACTGCGCGGCAGCTACCTGCCAGCAACTGGCGACGGCGCGCACCTGCCGGATTCGGCTCCGATCGCGGTCAAGGAAGCAGTCATGCCATTCGCTCGCTTCCGCACCCCGGAGGGCAAGGTCGTTGACTCGCTGCTGGGCCCAGAAATGCGCTCCACCGGCGAAGTCATGGGCTTCGACAAGTACTTCGACACCGCTTTCGCCAAGTCGCAGGCTGCCGCGAACAACCCGCTGCCAACTTCGGGCAAGGTCTTCGTCTCGGTCACCAACCGCGACAAGCGCTCGATCGTGCTTCCGGTCAAGCACCTTGCTGACCAGGGCTTCGAGATCATCTCCACCGGCGGCACCGCAGAAGTATTGCGCCGCAACGGCATCCCGACCCAGGTGGTCGGCAAGCTGCACGAAGGCGGCGAGTCCATCGTCGATCTGATCATCGATGGCCAGATCGGGCTGATCCTGAATACCCCTTCGGGCTCGGACGCACGTGGCGATGGCTACGAAATCCGCGCCGCTGCGACCTCGGTTGGCACCCCGGTGATCACCACCGTGGCAGAGTTCAACGCTTCGGTGCAGGCGATCGACGCCCTGCGCGAATACGCATGGGACGTCACCAGCTTGCAGGTGCACGACGCGAACCTCAACGCGGCGCGCAATGCCTAAGCCCATCCCATTTGGAGAACGGCTTCGTTCAGCCATGCAGGCTTCCGGCCCGCTGTGTGTGGGGATCGACCCGCACCCAGCGTTGCTGGAAGCCTGGGGGCTGGAGGACACGGCCGAGGGTGTGCGATCTTTCTCACTGACCGTTGTGGAAGCGATGGCCGGTGCAGCGGCAATTCTCAAGCCCCAGGTCGCTTTGTACGAGCGATTCGGGTCCAAGGGATTTGCCGCTTTGGAAGAAACTTTGAGTGCCGCGAAGTCTGCAGGACTGCTGACGCTGGCTGATGCCAAGCGCGGGGACATCGGTTCGACCATGGCCGCTTACGCTACGGCATGGCTCGATGATGCTTCGCCACTGGCTGCCGATGCAGTGACGCTGAGCCCATATTTGGGTTATGAATCGCTGCGTCCGGCCTTGGATCTGGCGGCTCAAACCGGCAGGGGAGTGTTCGTTCTAGGACTGACTTCCAATCCGGAAGGGCCATCTGTCCAGCACGTAGGTGGTGGAAACTCGGTTGCTAAATCAATTATTGACCAAGTCACAGCGGATAATGCCGCTGCAGAAGATTTGGGACACGTTGGTTTGGTCGTCGGAGCAACCATCGGGGACGCGCCGGCGAAACTCGGAATTGATCTGGCAGCGAGCAAGGCTCCGCTGCTGACTCCCGGACTCGGTGCGCAGGGGGCGACGGCCGCAGATATTGCCAAGTCATTCGCCTCCAGCTACGGCCAGGTGTTGGGCACAAGCAGCCGGGACATTCTTAAAGAGGGTCCAAGCACGGCAGCTCTTCGCGAAAAGGCCCTTAGGGTACGCGACGAATTGCTGGCAGCTCGCTAGCAAAAAACTGAATAAGTGACACAAACGCGTTGTGGCCATTAGAGTTTCTAGTAGCCACAACGCGTTTAGTCTTGCAAAAGCAGCGTTAGCTCGCTATGTTTCTCAACATAAGCCTTAGTCCACTACAACTGAAGGATGGCTGAACGATGGTACTGCGAGAACTCTCTGACGAAGATCGTATCCGCGCCCGCGCCAAGGCATTGGCCGCACGCACTCGTCGTGCGGAAATCAAGGCCGAGTTCAGTGCCGGCAAGATTTCCATCACCGAGGTACTAGACTTGGTATACGAAGATGAAGCCGTGGGACGCATGCGTGTCATGGATCTTCTGGAATCGGTACCGGGCGTAGGTGAAGTACGCGCGGCAAATTTGCTGGAACGTCTTGGCATTTCCCCTTCCCGCCGACTGCGCGGACTGGGACGCAAGCAGCGCACCGCAATCACCGAGCACTTCAAGCAAAGCCCGCCAAAAACGAAAGTGTAGTCAATGACCGCTGCGTCGGTAACTGTTCTAGCCGGCCCCACGGCAGTAGGTAAGGGCACAGTCTCTACCTACATCCGCGATAATTATCCAGATGTCTGGCTCTCGGTGTCGGCAACGACCCGAAACGCTCGAGCGGGTGAGCAAGACGGCGTCCACTACTTCTTCGTGGGCCCCGAGCGCTTCCAAGCCTTGGTTGAGGAAGGCCAGATGCTGGAATGGGCCGTTGTCCATGGCCAGAACAGCTATGGCACGATCCGCTCGACGGTTGAAGATGCTGTTGCGAAGGGCAAAAAGGTCCTGCTGGAAATCGATCTGCAGGGCGCGCGACAGGTCAAGGAGTCGATGCCTGAGGCAAAATTCGTCTTCCTGGCCCCACCTTCGTGGGACGAATTGGTGCGCCGACTTGTGGGACGCGGCACTGAAACGGCCGAAGAACAGCAGCGCCGCCTAGAAACCGCTAAACTAGAACTTGCAGCGGAATCTGAATTCGACGTGACCATCGTCAACGACGATGTCGCACGTGCCGCCGAAGAGCTTGTAGCCCTCATGGGGCTAAAGAACGACAAATAGGGAGTCCTGTGTCCAACCCAGAGGGAATCATTAACCCATCGATCGACTCGTTGCTTGAGACCAACGACTCGAAGTACGCCATTGTGCTGAACTCAGCCAAGCGTGCACGCCAGATCAACGCCTACTACGCACAGCTGAATGAAGGCCTGTTCGAGTACGTTGGCCCACTGGTGGAAACCAAGCTGAACGAGAAGCCGCTGACCATCGCACTGCGCGAACTGGACGACAGCTTGCTGAAGGTAACTCCAGCTGAGGTCATCGAAGACTAATCGAAAAGTCGGCGCCCCGAAGCGGGCGCCTTCTTTTTCGTTAAGCACCTTTCCAGAACCCAACTGTTCCCGCACCGAATACTCGAGGAAGAACTTCGTGAAGCGAATCGTCTTAGGCGTCTCCGCCGGTATTGCCGCCTACAAGTCAGTGCTCCTGCTGCGCCTGCTGCGCGAAGCTGGGCACCACGTCGACGTGATCCCCACCGAAAACGTCGCCAACTTCGTAGGCAATGCGACCTGGGAGGCCCTGTCGGGCAATCCGGTCACCTCGAACGTCTTCGACGTGGTCGATACGGTCAATCACGTCCGCCTGGGCCAGCAGGCCGATCTGGTGATGATCGTTCCTGCCACCGCAGACATCATGGCCAAGGCCGCTTCAGGGTTGGCCGATGACCTGCTCACCGGCACGCTGCTGGCCACCCGCGCCCCGGTCGTCATGGCTCCGGCCATGCACACCGAAATGTGGCAGCACCCAGCGACGGTGGCCAATGTGCAAACCCTTCGCGATCGCGGGGTGCGGGTAATCGAACCTGCATCGGGACGTTTGACGGGCAAGGACTCGGGGCCGGGACGGCTGCCCGAACCCGAAGAAATTTTTGCTTCCGTGCAGGATCTGCTCAGTGAACCGCTATTGGCCGGCACCAAGGTGCTGATCACTGCCGGCGGCACCCGCGAGCCACTGGATCCGGTACGCTTCCTGGGCAACCGCTCATCAGGCCGCCAAGGGGTCGCTCTGGCCCAGGCCGCCCGCGATGCCGGTGCAACGGTTACGCTGATCGCCACCCATCTGGAAGTGCCGGCCCCGCATGGGGTGCAGCTGGTGCACGCCTCCAGCGCCCTGGAGCTGCGCGAAGCTGTCTTCACCCACGCGCCAGGCAACGATGTGCTGATCATGAACGCCGCGGTCGCCGACTTCCGTCCGGCTACCATCGAAAACTCCAAGATCAAGAAGCGCGACGAGCATTCGGCTCCGGTGATCGAGCTGGTGCGCAACCCGGACATCCTGGCCGACATAGTCGCAGCTCGCAAGGATGAACCGGCATTGCCCGAATTCATTGTCGGTTTCGCCGCGGAGACCGGGGACGAGCAGGGCACGGTGCTGGAATACGGCCAGGCCAAGCTGGAGCGCAAGGGCTGCGAGATGCTCGTGGTCAACGAGGTGGGAGCGTCGCTGACCTTCGGGCAGGAAACCAACGCCATCCACGTGCTTTTCGCCGATGGAAGCGCCGCGGTCGAATCCTCCGGCTCCAAGCTCGAAGTGGCCCGCGTGGTCATCGAGCAGATCTCAAACGCAATATAAAGTCATGCAGCGGTAACAAAGTGAGCTGCGCCATGCGGTGCTTGGTCACGAAACGTACCAGATCTGCTTACCGGTCCACCAGACCAGATAGAGTAATACGGTGACTTCAACAACCCCTGAACTTCGTCTTTTCACCTCGGAATCCGTGACCGAGGGACACCCGGACAAGATTTGCGACCAGATTTCGGACGCGATCCTCGATGCCATGCTGGCCCAGGACCCGGACTCCAAGGTCGCCGTCGAGACCCTGACCACCACCGGACTGGTGCATGTGGCCGGAGAGGTGACCACCAACGGCTATGTGGAGATCCCTGAGATCGTCCGCAAGACCATTTTGGACATCGGCTACGACTCCTCGGCCAACGGCTTCGACGGGGCGCGCTGCGGCGTGTCTGTGTCCATCGGCCAGCAGTCCCAGGAAATCCACGACGGCGTCTTCAACTCGCTGGAGTCCCGCGAAGGCACCGCCAAGGACCCGCGCGACATGCAGGGCGCCGGCGACCAGGGCCTGATGTTCGGCTACGCCTCGGATGAAACCGATTCGCTGATGCCTACCTCGATCTTCCTGGCGCACCGCCTCTCCGAGCGCCTGACCCAGGTCCGCAAGAACGGCCGCATGCCGCTGCTGCGCCCGGATGGCAAGACCCAGGTCACCATCGGCTACGACGGCGACAAGCCGGTCTCGGTGGACACCGTGGTCGTTTCCAGCCAGCACGCCGCCGAATACGAGCTGGCAACGCTGAAGGCCGACCTGCACGAAGAGGTCGTCACTCCGATCCTGGAGCGCTCGGGCCTGGATACCTCGAACACCAAGGTCATCTTGAACCCATCGGGTCCGTTCATCATCGGCGGTCCAGTGGGCGATGCCGGATTGACCGGCCGCAAGATCATCGTGGACACCTACGGTGGATTCGCCCGCCACGGCGGCGGCGCGTTCTCCGGCAAGGATCCTTCCAAGGTCGACCGTTCGGCCGCCTACGCCATGCGCTGGGTCGCCAAGAACGTAGTTGCCGCTGGCTTGGCACGCCGTGCCGAGGTCCAGGTAGCCTACGCGATCGGCGTTGCGCGCCCGGTGGGCCTGTATGTGGAGACCTTCGGCACCGAGACCGTGGATCCAGCCAAGATCACCAAGGCCATCAACGAAGTCTTCGACCTGCGCCCGCTGGGCATCATCGAAGATCTGGATTTGAAGCGCCCGATCTACCGCAAGACCGCTGCCCACGGCCACTTCGGCCGCGAGGACAACGACTTCACCTGGGAGAAGCTGGACCGCGTAGACGCACTACGCAACTGGTTTAACGCCTAGGATCATTCAGTGCAGCAAGATGTCCTGATTTCAGCACCCGAACCGGCCCGCCTCAAGCGGGTTGCTCGGGTGCTGATTGATTCTTCGGTCCCGCATCTGGACCGCTTCTTCGACTACGAGATCCCGCCCTCGATGACCCAGGACGCCGTGGCCGGGGTGCGCGTGAAAGTGCCTTTTGGCCCGCAGCAGCTCTCCGGGTTCATCGTGGAAGTACTTGAAGACTACGCCCCGGAAATGAAGCTTCGCCCGCTGGCAAAGCTGGTCAGCACCCAGGTGGCGTTGTATCCGCAAATTGTTGAAGCAGCCCAAGCAATCGCCACGCGCTACTCCGGGACCCTGTGGGATGTGGTGCGTCTGGCCGTGCCCGCCCGCGCCGCCAAGGTCGAAAAAGAAGAGCTGGCTACCATCAGCCCGGTACTTCCCGAGGCACCGAACCAGCTGGAGCATTACGAGCACGGGCCAGAAGCGCTGCAGGCTTGGGCCGATGGGCGCAGCTTCCGCGCGGTAGCTACCTGGGTGCCGAACTTCTACGGAGCGTGGCCTGGCTTCTTGATGGACGCGGCCCGCCCGGTGCTGCAGCGTGGCAAGCGCGTACTGCTGCTGGTGCCCGACAAGCGCGATCTGCTGCTGCTGGGCAGCTATCTGGACGAGCACTTCGGGGCTGACTCCTACGCGCAGTTGCAGGCCGATGACGGACCGACTCCGCGCTACCGCAATTTCCTGCGTGCCATCGGCGGGCATGTGCAGATCGTGATCGGCACCCGCTCCGCAGCCCTGTGCCACGTGCCGGACCTGGAACTGATCATTCTCTGGCAGGATGCCGACCAGTCGCACCGCGAACAGCGCGCCCCCTACCAGCACAGCCGCGAGGTCGCGTTGCTGCGCAGCACCCTGGCCGGCATTTCGCTGCTCATCGCCTCGCCATCGCGCTCGGTTGAAGCCCAGCGCTTGGTTTCCACCGGCTGGGCCACTGAGCTGAAGGTCCCACGCGATATCTTGCGTGCCCAAACTGCACGTATCGTGGCCACCACCAATGATTTCGAACTTGAACGCGACCCGGTGCTGGCCCGCGCCCGCATTCCCTCCTTGGCCTGGCGCGAAGCCACCAAGGCATTGGAAACCGGCCCGGTGCTCGTCCAGGTGGCGCGCACCGGATTCATGCCCGCATTGGCCTGCCAGGATTGCCGCACTTTGGCCCGTTGCACGCTGTGCCAAGGGCCGCTGCATATCGCAGGCAAAGGTTCGCATGTGGCCTGCCGCTGGTGCGGCGAGCAGTACCACGACTACCGTTGCGTGAACTGCTCTTCTTCACGGATCCGCGCCGCAAGCATCGGAGCCGATCGCACGGCCGAAGAACTCGGCCTAGCATTCCCCAAGGTCAGCGTTATTTCATCAACCGGAGCTAAACCGGTGGAGAAAATCCCTGATAAACCGGCTCTAGTGGTCGCAACACCAGGGGTCGAACCCTTTGCTGAATCCGGATACGCCGCCGTGCTGCTGCTTGACGCCGACAAGATGCTGGCCCACGATTCGCTGCGCAACGCCGAAGAAGTCATCGCCCGCTGGTTCACCGCCGCCTCCATGGCCCGCTCCAGCGGGGTAGTGGTGCTGACCGGAAATCCAAGTCCTGCCGGGGCCGCGCTGGTGCGCTACGACCCGGCATCCTTTGCCGAACGCGAATTGGCCGAACGCCGGGAGGTGGGTTTGCCCCCGGCGGTACGCAGCGCGGTCATTTCCGGGCTGGGAGCCGAACGGCTCATCGCCAACCTGGATCCCGAAACCCGCCAGCGCGTGCAAGTACACGGTCCGACGGTCATTGACGGGCCGCCAGCGCAGCACCGGTACGTGCTGTTCTTCTCCTACGCCGACGGACCGGCAGTAACCAAGGCCCTGCGCCAACTGCGCGCGAGCATGTCGGCAGCCAAGGACCCGGTCGTGAATATCGCCATCGATCCGGACGACGCGCTCTAGGAGCTGGCAGCCAGCTCCTGCAGGAAGTTCTCGATCGCGTCGGCGGTTTGCGGTGCCTTCTCGTAATGAATCAGGTGCCCGACATTCTCCAGCATCACCAGGTGCGCATCGGCGAAGCGGGCCCGCAAGGCCTCCTGGGTTTGCGGGGTGCCCAGTTCATCTTGCATTCCGCCGACCATGAGCGTGGGCAAGTCGAGCTGCGGGGCGTAGTCCCCGACAGTAGCGCTGATCGAGGCACGATAGGCCTGGGCCAGGGTGGCACGGGAATGGAAACCGCCAAAGTAGGCACGGTGCTGATCGCGCACATAGGCGCGCGTCGAAGGATCCTTGCTCTTGGTCATCACCAGGCTCATGGCGTCGCTGAACAGCTTCGAGCGCAGCAGTGGTTCGCCGATACGTGCTGGCAGCTTGGCGCATACCTCATAGTATCCACTGGTGAGCTTGGCCAGCAGCGCCTGGTCTGATTCCAAGGCCAGCTCGGAGATCGGGTTGAGCAAGATCAGCGAAGCGAAGCTGCGCGTGGTTGCCAGCTTGGCCGCTACGATCGAGCCGAAAGAATGCCCCAGCAGGTGCACCGAAGAATCCAGCTGCAGTTCCTGGGCGAGCTGCGCGAGCACGGCCGCGTAGCCGTTCACGTCGTGTTCCAGGTCCGCCATGGAGGTGGACGAGCCAAAACCTGGCAGGTCGGGAACGATCACCGTGTAGTGCGCCAGGTGCGAAACGATGCGCGCCAGTCCATGGTGGTCTCCGCGGAATCCGTGCACCGCGTAGATCACTGCCCGCGAAGGCTGTTGGGCCAGGTGGGTGTAGACCCGAATTTCAGCACCGTTCAGATGGTGGGTGGTCACTCGTTGTTCTCGTGGGGCCATGGTTTAACCCTACCCGTCCAGCAGTGCCAGTGCGGTACCTTCATCGATCACCAGATCGGTAATCAACCCGCCTTTAAGCGCACCGCGCACGGCTTGCAGCTTGCCCCGTCCGGCGACCACGCAAAAACGTGTCGGCACTTTGAGCAGGGCTTCGAGGTTGGGGCCGGTGGAACGGGCGTTCAGCGAAATATTGGAGCTGTTCCCGTCCTTGTCGAAGAACACGGTGGCCACATCGCCGACCACGCCGATTTCGTGCAGTTCCTGCGTTTCGGCCTTTGTCAGGTAGCCGCCGCGGTACACCTGGGAAGCCACCGCGGAGGCGGCCGATCCCAGAGAGAAGACCGCGAGGTTCATTTCCTTCTGAACTTGCAGCACGCGGCGGATGGAAGTTTCCTGCCACATGGCTTCACGGGTGGAGGCGCGGTCGAAGAAGGCAGGAACCGGGAACTGCTCGGTGCGGGCGGTGAATGCCTGGCCGAAGCGGGTGAGGATGTCGCTGGCATAGCGCACGCCGCTGGTTACCGGGTTCGCCGCACCGTTCAGCTGCACGATCTGCGTGTCGTGGGTTGGGTGCGAGCCCAACGCCAGTGACACAGCCTGCATGGTCGAGCCCCACGCAACGCCCACGGTCATCGATGAGGAAACCATGCCGCCCAGCAGGTAGGCCGCGTGCGCGGCGACCCGGGCGAGCAATTCGGAATCATCCATATTCCCGTCGGTGGGCACCACGTTGAAGCTGACGCCGTAGTGCTCGGAGAGCTGGTTTCCCAGCAGTGCGGACATGTTCGCGCTGGGGGAGATGCTGATGGAAACCATGCCGGTGCGTTTGGCATGGGATAGCAGGCGGGAGACTGTGGAACGCGATGTTCCCAGCTCCTTGGCGATCACTTCCATCTTCATATCCTGCAGGTAGTACAGCTGTGCGGCGCGCAGCGCGTCCTTGGCTTTCGGGGTGCTCTGCACGGATGTGCCAGTCAGCCCCCGCTTATATGTGCCGCCGGATGAAGATTTCATCATGATTCAGACCACTTCTGCACGTTTGTGCATTTTGTTTGACCGATTTGCCGTTTAGTAACAAGACTAGCTTCAGACTTATTCACTAGTTACATAAGGGGCACAAATCGTGATTCGGGAACAGCTAGCCAAACTGCGTGAACGTCCGCAGGCGAAGGTTCTGGTTGTTGGCGGTGGCATCAACGGAGTTGCAACCTTCCGTTACCTTGCCATGCAGGGGATTGATGTGGCGCTTATCGAGCGGGGCGACTACTGCCAGGGCGCTTCGGGCGCCAGCTCCCACATGATCCATGGTGGCATCCGCTACCTCGAAAACGGCGAGTTCCGTCTGGTTCATGAATCCGTTCAGGAGCGAAACTCGCTGCTGGAAATCGCTCCGCACTATGTGAAGCCGCTGCAGACCACCATCCCGATCTTCTCCACTTTCTCGGGCATCCTCAGCGCACCGATGCGCTTCCTGACCCACAAGTCCGGCAAGCCAACCGAACGCGGCGCAGCGTTGATCAAGGCCGGGCTGATCATGTATGACGTGTTCGCTGGCATCGGCGGACGCAACACCCCTTGGCACAACTTCAAGGCCGGCAAAGCCGCCCGCGAAGATCTGCCGGAACTGCGCGATGACGTGAAGTACACCGCCACCTACTTCGACGCTTCGGTGCACAACCCCGAACGCCTGACCCTGGATGTGCTGCGCGAAGGGCTGAACGCCAACGACCAGGCACGAGCCAGCAACTACGTTGAGCTGACCGGAGTCGAATCAGGCATCGCCAAGCTGCGCGACGTGCTCTCCGGCGAAGAATTCGACTTCGACGCCGAGGTCATCATCAACGCAACCGGCGCATGGGTCGACATGACCAACCAGGATCTGGGACGCGAAACCAAGTGGACTGGTGGCACCAAGGGATCGCACATCGTGCTGGACCACCCGGAACTGCTTGCCGCTACCGGCGGCCGCGAGATCTTCTTCGAACATGAAGATGGCCGCATCGTGCTGATTTACCCGATGCTAGGCCGCGTGCTGGTAGGCACCACGGACCTCGAGCACGACATGAACGAACCAGCGGTATGCACCGATGAGGAAGTGGAGTACTTCTTCGACCTGGTGCACCACGTCTTCCCGGGCATCAAGGCCACCGAAGAGCAGATCGTCTACAAGTTCTCCGGCGTCCGCCCGCTCCCAAGCCACGACGATACCGCTCCAGGGTTCGTATCCCGTGACTACCAGATCAAGGAAACCCGCCTGACAGACACCACCACCATGCTTTCGCTGATCGGTGGCAAGTGGACCACGTTCCGCGCACTGAGCGAAAACCTGGGCGGCAAGGCCCTGGAATTCCTGGGTGCCCGCGAAGTGAAGTCCACCGCCGGGGTGGCTATCGGCGGCGGCAAGAACTTCCCACGCAACGACGGCGAAGTTGCCGCCTGGTTCGCAGCACGTGAAAGCCGTGCCGGACGCGAACGCCTGCGCATTTTGCTTGAACGCTATGGAACCGGCGCCGACGCGCTGCTCGAGGCCATCGGCGAGAACGAGACCCTGCTGGAGCACACCAAGGAACTGAGCTGCGAAGAATTGGCCTACATGGCCAACTACGAGCAGGTCGGCCGCTTGATCGACGTTTTCATCCGCCGCACCAATCTGGCCTTCCGTGGCCTGGTAACAAAGAATTTGGTGATCGAGGTCGCTAACTGCCTCGCTGATCCGATGGGCTGGGACAAGTCCCAGATCCAAGCCGAGATCGACCATTCTGTCTCGGTCCTTGCAGATTCCCACGGAGTTCTCCTGGATTAATCTGCTTTTGGCCGGCGGCAGATTGCTGCCGGCAGTTGAAATCACCTAAGAGGTCAATGATGTCCACTCACGTGTTTTTCGCCGAGATGCTCGGCACCTTCGTACTATTGCTGATGGGTGGCGGCGTCTGCGCCAATGTCGCCTTGAAAGGCACATTAGGTAGCGCCGCTGGCTGGTTGTCCATCAGCTTCGGCTGGGGCTTTGCTGTTTACTGCGGCGTGTGGGTTGCCGGTATTTCCGGTGCGCACCTGAACCCTGCGGTGACCTTGGGCCTGATGGTCAATAGCGACGTCACCGAATACGCTCCGGGAGTTGCCATCACCTTGGCCAACACCTTGCTGTATTTCCTGGCGCAGTTCATCGGCGCATTCCTTGGTGCCGTGGGCGTCTGGCTGGCCTACAAGAAGCACCTTGATGACCCGCAGAATGCCGGGAACCAGCTGGGCGTCTTCGCAACCGGCCCGGCTATCCGCTCCTACGGATGGAACATGGTCACCGAGATCTTCGGTACCTTCATCCTGGTCTTCGTGATCGCTGGCCTGGGCAAGACTCCGCACCAGCTGGGCCCACTGGCCGTAGCATTGCTGGTTGTTGCCATCGGCCTGTCCCTTGGTGGAGCCACCGGCTACGCCATCAACCCATTCCGTGACCTTGCTCCACGCTTGGCGCACCAGTTGCTCCCAATCAAGGGCAAGGGCGGTTCGGACTGGGCATACTCCTGGGTTCCACTAGCTGGCCCAGCAATCGGCGGTATCGTCGGCGGCGCGTTTGCCGCGGCAATCTTCTAGAAGGAGAGTAGTTAATCATGAGTGAAAAATTCGTTATTGCCATTGACCAGGGAACGACCAGTTCCCGTGCGATCGTCTTCACCCATGCCGGTGAGGTCCACTCGGTAGGGCAGAAGGAACACGAGCAGATTTTCCCAGCCGCAGGATGGGTCGAGCATGATCCAGCTGAAATCTGGAACAATGTACGCGAAGTGATCGGCCAGGCGCTGTCCAAGGCCAATCTGACCCGTCACGACATTGAGGTTGTCGGCATCACCAACCAGCGCGAAACCGCGGTGGTATGGGATAAGAGCACCGGCGAGGCCGTCTACAACGCCATTGTCTGGCAGGACACCCGCACCCAGGACATCGTCGAAGAGCTGGCTGGCGATGAAGGACTTGAACGCTACAAGCAGACCGTGGGCCTGCCGCTGGCCACCTACTTCTCCGGTACCAAGATCAAGTGGATCCTGGACAATGTCGAAGGTGCTCGCGAACGTGCCGAAGCCGGCGACTTGCTCTTCGGCACCACCGACAGCTGGGTTCTGTGGAACCTGACCGGTGGCGTTGACGGCGGCGTGCACGTCACCGACGTGACCAATGCTTCCCGCACCCTGTTCATGGACCTGAAGACCCTGCAGTGGGACGAGAAGATCCTGGCAGACTTCGGCGTGCCGCGCTCGATGATGCCAGAAATCCGTTCCTCCTCCGAGGTCTACGGAACCGTGCACACCAACCAGCTGCTGCGCGAGGTTCCTGTTGCAGGCATCTTGGGTGACCAGCAGGCTGCAACCTTCGGCCAGGCGGCATTCACCGCAGGTACCGCGAAGAACACCTACGGCACCGGCTGCTTCCTGATCTTCAACACCGGCACCGAGATCGTGAACTCGACCAACGGCCTGCTGACCACCATGGCGTACAAGCTGGGTGACGAAGCACCGGTCTACGCTTTGGAAGGCTCGATCGCTGTGGCCGGATCCCTGGTCCAGTGGTTGCGCGATAACATCGGCATGATTTCAAGCGCTCCGGAGATCGAGGAGCTGGCAGCCAAGGTCGAGGACAACGGTGGCGTGTACATCGTTCCAGCTTTCTCCGGGCTGTTCGCACCGTACTGGCGTTCGGATGCCCGCGGCGCGATCGTGGGCCTGACCCGATTTGCGAACAAGAACCACATCGCTCGTGCGGCCTTGGAGGCTACGGCTTTCCAGACCCGTGAAGTTCTGGATGCGGTCAACGCCGATGCCGAGGTTCCACTGACCGAGCTGAAGGTCGATGGCGGCATGGTCGCCAATGAAGCGCTGATGCAGTTCCAGGCCGACATCTTAGGCGTACCAGTGGTCCGTCCGAAGGTCACCGAGACCACCGCGCTGGGTGCCGCCTATGCTGCAGGTCTCGCCGTTGGCTTCTGGAAGGATCTGGGCGAGCTGGAAGCGAACTGGTCCGAGGATACGCGCTGGGAGCCAGCCATGGATGAGGCTACGCGTGAGCGCAGCCTGCGCCTGTGGAAGAAGGCTGTTACCCGCACCTTCGACTGGGTCGATGAAGACACCAAGGCCTAGGCCGCTGGTGGGCTGATCCGCTGAAAACCGCAAACGCTCGAATCACCGTGATGGTGGTTCGAGCGTTTGCGGTTTAACCCGGAGTCTGATTCAGGCACCGTCAGACGCCAGCGGATCCTCGTTATCATCGTCGGACCCCGGGAAATGCGCTCTAGGAGCGCCGGTAGGGGCGGTGCCGTTGCAAGAATCGCACGTACCTGAGTTGGTGCGGGCGGGGGATTCGCCTGCCTGCCGCGCATCCCAGTAGGTGTTGCGCCGCGGAATCTGTTCGGGGTCCTGGTGTTCGGGCAAAAGCACGTGGGGAAGTCCGTCGACATCGAGAACCTTGAGCTGGCCGGCATGGCGCTTGTGGTGATCTTTGGTGCACATGCCCGCACCGGAGTACACGCTGGTCTCTCCACCCTCAGACCAGGCCTTGAGATAATGATCCATTTCAACTTGATCTCGCGGCGCAGTGCAATCGGGCACGATGCAGCCACGATCCCGGGCCAGGATCGCTTCCCGGATGGGCCCTTGGTGATAGCGCATGCGCCGGCCCATATCCAGCACCTGGCTGTTGCCGCCCAGGACCACCGGGATGATATTTGCCCGCGCCAGCATCTGGCGCAGTTCTCCGGGTGGGATGTCCACGCCGTTGGCGCTCATTCCGTGTGCATCGGCCAAGTTCTGCAGGTCAGCGTGCCACAGATACACAACGCACTTGGGGATGATGACCTTTCGCTTGCCGCCGGTAAAGGGGGCCCGCAGCAGCGCCATGAATGCGTTCAGCCGGCGAAGGGGCTGATCAGGTTCGGCGGCTGGATCATCGTGCGCTTCGGTATTGGGCGGGTGTTCTTCGCCGTCGGGCTCGTCGGCGTCGTCCTCTGATGCTTCTGCGGCCCACGGTGGCATAGGCTGCTCGCTGCGCAACCACTCCGGTACGGGGCCTGGCTCCTGGCAGGCCGAGCTGGATTCTTGTTGTGTGCCAGCTTCAGCTTCGTCGTTCTGCTCAATATCCTCACCGGCGCCCTCGGGCTGCTCTTGAGATGCCTGGTGATCAGCGCGGCCGGCTTCGGTGCGTGGATTGCCGGACTGGGAGCATACAGAATGAATCAGCTGCGCGTCGGTTGCGTTGGTGCGCAGGGAGAAGAAGTGCACGCCGTTTACCACCGGACCGGGGAAGAATCCGAGTTTGGGTGGCAGCTGCTTTCCATGAGTTTGCTTGTAGGTCTTGATGGCGGAATTGATCTTCTTTTGAGCCGCCCTGGGGCCTAGATCCTTCAGTGTTTGCGCCGCAAATTCATCCAAGGTGCGGCCATCGTCCCCACGGGCCACCAGTTCGGTAGCAGTGCCCTCGAAAGTGGTGTCCTGCGGCTCGAGCTTTTCCAAGCGGCGGGCCGCGCTGGCGATGGCGCGTCGGTTGGCGGTGCCCTGGTCATAGAGCTTGGCGAGTTCGGTGAAGCGCGGTGCGCAGATGCTGCCATCGGGTGTGCGCCGGCCAATGAGCAGGTGGGCGTCGGCGATGCGCCGTTGGGCTTCGAAGTAGGCGATACCCAGCCAGGCTGCCAGCAGCTCTTCCGCGTTCTTATGGCAGCTGCGTCCCTGGACCACAGGAGGTGGACCTGCAAAGAGGTCATCGGTGATGGCGTGGGGATCATCTTCGGGCAGGCGCAGTGCGGCGTAGCTTTCCAAGCTCAGCGCGTGCGCGCCGCTGGCTTGAGCATCAAGGGCCCCGGCGAGCTGGTCGCGATGAAGCTGCTGCGAGAACCGCTCGACTAGCTGCAGTTGCGCCAGAACCAGGCGCGGATCCCCGCTTTGGTGCACGGCCTTGCCCACGGCGGTGAACAGCGCCAGGCACAGATAGCCAAGGCGCAGCAGCACGGCCCCGGACAGCTGGGGCCCGAAGTGCAGTGCTGCCGAACACGCGGTGCGCATGCTGGCGATCAAATGCGGCGTACTCATGGCACCATGATCGAACACTGCAAACGGCTTGATGCGGCGCACTGACCGGATGTGGATAAGCGCTCAAGCGTGGTGCTGGCCGCTGTGTTCAATCTTGCGCTTCATCGATGCGCGCGTGGGCAGGGGATATGCGATAGAATCGCGATATGAATTCTCAGCGCAACCTAGTCTAAGCGCGGCCTGCTGGCCGTACCCCCGAGTGTAAATTTGGGGGCTTTTGTTGTGTCTGGAACCAATAGCAAGTTTTTCCTATCGGAAATATTTCCGCAAAGGTGTGAGAAGAGCAGCGTGACATCATCGACGAACGAACCCAGGACCTACGACTTCAAGGACATCGAGTCCAAGTGGCTTCCGGTGTGGGACGAACTAAAGGTGTTCAAGCCCGCCGATGATGGCAGCCGCGAACGCCGCTATGTCTTGGACATGTTCCCCTACCCATCGGGCGACCTGCACATGGGCCACGCCGAGGCTTTCGCCATGGGCGATGTTGTCGCACGCTACTGGCGCCTGCGCGGCTATGATGTGATGCACCCGATCGGCTGGGATTCCTTCGGCCTGCCTGCGGAGAACGCCGCGATCAAGCGCAACGCGCACCCTGCGGAGTGGACCTACAAGAACATCGACACCCAGGCTGCCAGCTTCAAGCGCTACGCGATCTCCGCTGACTGGGATCGCCGCCTGCACACCTCGGATCCCGAGTACTACCGCTGGACCCAGTGGCTGTTCAACAAGTTCTACGACAAGGGCCTGGCCTACCGCAAGGACCACCCGGTCAACTGGTGCCCGAAGGACCAGACCGTGCTGGCCAACGAGCAGGTCGTCAACGGCGCCTGCGAGCGTTGCGGCACCGCGGTGACCAAGAAGTCGCTGAACCAGTGGTACTTCAAGATCACCGACTACGCAGATCGCCTGCTTGAAGACATGGACCAGCTCAAGGGCCACTGGCCTGAGCGCGTGCTGCTGATGCAGAAGAACTGGATCGGCCGCTCCGAAGGCGCCGAGGTGACCTTCGAGATCGAAGCCACCGACGCCAAGCCTGCGGTGCAGATCCCGGTCTTCACCACCCGCCCGGACACCCTGTACGGCGCCACCTTCATGGTGGTCGCCGCCGATGCGGAGCTGGCCGGCGAGCTGGTCACCGATGAGCACCGCGGCGCCCTGGAGGAATACCAGGAGCAGGTCAAGGCGCTGAGCGAAATCGAGCGCCAGTCCACCGAACGCGAGAAGACCGGTGTGTTCACCGGCCGCTACGGCATCAACCCGCTCTCGGGGGAGAAGCTGCCGATCTGGGCTGCCGACTACGTGCTGGCCGACTACGGCACCGGCGCGATCATGGCCGTGCCTGCGCACGACCAGCGCGACCTGGACTTCGCCCGCGCCTTCGACCTGCCAGTGCGCGTGGTCGTGGACACCGGTGAAGAGGACCCGAACGAAACCGGTACCGCCACCGCCGGGGAAGGCCAGCTGGTGAACTCCGGCGAGCTGACCGGGCTGGAGAAGAGTGCGGCGATCGCCAAGGCCATTGAGATCGTGGAAGCTGCCGGCACCGGCAAGCACACCATCAACTTCCGCCTGCGCGACTGGCTGCTGTCCCGCCAGCGCTTCTGGGGCACCCCGATCCCGATTATCCACTGTGCTGACTGCGGCGAGGTTCCGGTTCCCGATGACCAGCTGCCAGTGCGCCTGCCAGATAACCTGCGCGGCGAGCAGCTGGCTCCCAAGGGCACTTCCCCGCTGGCCGCAGCTGAGGAATGGGTCAACGTGGCTTGCCCTAAGTGCGGGGCGGATGCCAAGCGCGACACCGACACCATGGACACCTTCGTGGACTCCTCGTGGTACTTCCTGCGCTTCGTCTCCCCGGATTACACCGAAGGGCCATTCGATCCGAAGGCAGTACGCGACTGGATGCCGGTGGGCCAGTACGTCGGCGGTGTCGAGCACGCGATCTTGCACCTGCTGTACTCGCGCTTCTTCACCAAGGTCATCCACGACCTGGGCCTGATCGACGCGACCGAGCCGTTCTCCGCGCTGCTGAACCAGGGCCAGGTGCTGAACGGCGGCAAGGCGATGAGCAAGTCGCTGGGCAACGGCGTGGACCTGGGCGAGCAGCTGGACAAGTTCGGCGTGGACGCCGTGCGCCTGACCATGATCTTCGCCTCCCCGCCGGAGGATGACGTGGACTGGGCCGATGTGTCCCCATCGGGTTCGCAGAAATTCCTGGCCCGCGCTTGGCGCATCGCCCAGGACACCACCAGCGAAGCCGGAGCGGATTACGCGGCCGGGGACAAGGCACTGCGCCAGGTCACCCACCGCACCGTGCACGAATCGGCGCAGCTGCTGGATTCGGGCAAGTTCAACGTGGTCATCGCCAAGACGATGGAGCTGGTCAACGCGACCCGCAAGACCATCGACTCCGGTGCCGGCGCAACCGACCCGGCAGTACGCGAAGCGGCCACCGTCGTCGCCCAGCTGCTGAGCATGTTCGCCCCGTACACCGCCGAGGACATGTGGGAAGCCCTGGGCTACGCACCATCGGTGGTCACCAGTGCGTGGCCAGAAGTGGACGAGTCGCTGCTGGTCGATGACACCATCACCGCGGTCGTGCAGATCAAGGGCAAGGTCCGCGCCCGCCTGGAAGTTTCGGTAGACATCACCGAGGACGAACTGCGCGAGCAGGCCCTGGCCCACGAGTCGGTGATCCGGATGCTCGATGGCAAGGAACCGCTGAAGGTCATCGTGCGTGCGCCGAAGCTCGTGAACGTGGTTCCCGCCCCGTAAGCTCAGCTCATGACTGAACGACAGAAAAGCTCGCGCGCGGGCTGGCTGCCCAAGTGGCTGGCCCCGCGCGGGCTTTCTCGTACCCGGATCGGGGTAGTTTCCGATTCGGCTTCGTGCCTGCCGCAGGAATTGCGCGCACTGCCGGACTTCATCCAAGTGCCGATCCCGATCATCGTGGACAACCACGTGCATGGCGAGGACCTGCAGGCGCTGCTGCTGGGCCTGGCCATGGGCAAGGCGGTGAAAACTTCACGCCCGGCCCCCGGAGAGTTTGAACGCGCCTACCGGCAGTTGCTGGATGCAGGCTGCGAATCGATCATTTCCATCCACATGTCCGGGGCGCTGTCGGGCACCGTGGATGCCGCCCGCTTGGCTGCCCGCAGTTTTGACGCGCCGATCACCGTAATCGACTCGAACACCGTCTGCCTGCCGCAGGGCTTTGCCGTGGCTGATGTGCTGCAGGCCCGGTCCGCCGGCGCGCCGCTGCAGATGCTCGAGCAGATCGCACGGACCGCTACCGCCAACACCGTCTACTTCGCGGTGCCCAGCTTGGAGCAGCTGCGCCGCGGCGGGCGGATCAGCGCGCTGTCCTCGGTGCTGGGCAGCTTGCTGAACGTCAAGCCGATCCTCGGGATCAGCGACGGGGCGATTATCGCCCTGGAAAAGCCGCGCTCCTTCGCTCGCGCCACCGCACGGCTGGTTTCCTTGGCCTTGCATGACGCCCGCGAAGCCACCGGCCAGGTGCGCTTAGGGGTCATGCATTTTGGCGCCGAAGAACTGGCCGTGGAGATCGCCACCGAACTGGCCCCATTCAGCTCCGGCCCGGTGGTCGTCGAATCGCTGCCCGCGGTGCTCGCAGCGCATACCGGGATGGGCGTGATTGGCGTGTGCGCCGCCCCGCTGAATCCACAACCGGCATCATTCCTGGATACCGAAAAGCACCAATAGCGCAGACTGTGGCCTATGGGCCGCCACGACTTCTTCAGCAAGTACGCGCCACGTCCCGGTCGCCTCAGGTTTGCGATCTCGCGCGTGGCCGTGCTGGTGCTGGTCATTGTGGTGCTCGCCTGGATTGCGATTTCCATCCTGCTCGCCCCGCCACCGGTGGCACAGGAATTGGAAACTGTTCCGCTGGTCTCCGAACCGACTCGCGATCCGCTGCAAACCCCGGCGTCGCCGACCACAACCGGCCCCGGGGTAACGGTGCACGTGGTCGGTGCGGTCAAGAAGCCCGGGGTATACCAGCTACCAGCAGGCTCACGGATTACCGATGCTGTGGACGTTGCCGGCGGACTGTCCAAGCACGCGCAACCGCAGCTGGTGAACCTGGCCGCCAAGCTGGTCGATGGACAGCAGGTCATCCTGCCCGGCACTGCACCGGGGGAACAACTGCCTTCAGCCCAACCAGCGCCCTCCAGCTCGAAGATATCGATCAACAACGCTGATTCCCAAACCCTGCAAGAGCTGCCGGGAATCGGCCCGGCCTTAGCTGAGCGGATCATCGACTTCCGGAGTAAGAACGGCCCGTTTACCTCTGTGGAAGAGTTGGACGCGGTATCCGGCATCGGCCCGGCATTGCTTTCCCAGCTCAGTGAGCTGGTGGTCCCGTGAACACCGACTTCCGCGGACTGTGGCTGTTGGCCGGGGCGTGGGTCGCCGCCTATTTCACCTTGCCGGCCTGGGTGTTGTGGTGTTCGCTCGCGCTGCTTGTGCTGCTGCTGGCACTGTTGCTTCGAGCCCGCCATGACCAGGCCCATTCAGCACCGTGGTTTAGCGGTCCGCTGATCTTGCTGCTCGGGCTGATTGCCGTGAGCATGCTGGGGCTGTCCAACCCGCCGTGCCAGCTGCCAGCCGGTAGCGAGCAGCAGCGACGGGCCGTGGTCAGCTTCCAGGATCCGGCATCAGCGCAAGGGGGCGCGTCGGCGGCCGGTCCAGCGCAAATCCAACGGTATTGGAACCAGGACCGGTGGGTGCAATGCCAGGTGCCGGTGTACCTGAGCGTTGAGTACGGGTTGCCCGCTCATGCCGGGGAATTCGAGGTGATCCTCGAT
Source organism: Glutamicibacter arilaitensis Re117 (assembly GCF_000197735.1). NCBI lineage: Bacteria > Bacillati > Actinomycetota > Actinomycetes > Micrococcales > Micrococcaceae > Glutamicibacter > Glutamicibacter arilaitensis. The sequence continues at coordinate 1,928,517 of NC_014550.1, read as the reverse complement.
TTGGACGCAGCGCAGGCAGGTTCCTTCGATTGGTGGGCCCGGGCCGCCAGCGAGCCGAAGGTCAGATCCTGGGTTGAACCTACGGCCGCCGACTTCCTCAAACAACGGTTCGTGCTCAGCTTGGGGCAATTGCCCGACAACGCGCAGGCACTGCTTCCGGGCATGCTCTACGGGGATCGCTCGGGGCAGGATGAGGCATTGGGTGATGCCATGAAAACCAGCGGCCTGAGCCACCTGACAGCCGTGAGCGGATCGAATATCGCGCTGATCGCAGCGATCGTGCTGGTGCTCTTCCGGCTGTTCAGCGTTCCACGGGCGCCAAGTGCGATCTTGACGATCGGCGTGGTGGGGCTGTTCACCTGGTTTGTCGGACCAGATCCCAGTGTCCTTCGTGCCAGCCTGATGGGCAGCATCGCGGTGATTTCGGTACTGCTGGGACGAGGCCAGGGCTCCTTGGGAATCCTGTGCCTGACCGGCACGGTGCTGCTGGTAGCTGATCGCTCTCTGGGGGCTGAACCGGCTTTCGCGCTTTCGGTGCTGGCGACCTTGGGCATCATCATGCTCGCACCGGCGCTGACCGAAATACTTGCCCAGTTCCTCCCATCGTGCCTTGCCCAGCTGACCGCAATTTGCTGCGCGGCGCAATTCACCTGCCTGCCGGTGATCATTGCGTTGAATTCGAATTTCAGCTTGTACTCGCTGCCTACCAACCTGCTGGTGGCTCCGCTGTTGCCGCTGATTACGTCGGTGGGCATGGTGTGCCTGCTGCTGTGCACGCCGCTGCCGGGATTTTCCGGCGTCTTGATCTGGGTGCCGGGCCTTCTGGCTGAAGCCATTGGCAAAGTTGCCCATTTCGCCTCGGGACTGCCCGGGGCTGCCCGGCCCTGGCCCGAGGGACTGGGCGGAATTATCTTGGCTGTGATGCTCGCAGTGGTGCTATGCACGTTGCTGATTGTGGGGCGGGAGACCGAGAAGTTGCGGGTACGCCAGGTCGCTCTGGGGGTGCTGGGAGCGATTCTGGTCTGCGTGCTGGCGCTGGTGCTGCCTGCGACGTTGTTCTACCGCGAAAAGGTGCCCCCGCAGTGGAGTATTGCCATGTGCGATGTTGGCCAGGGCGACGCTTTCGTGATCAACCTGGGTGATGCCCGCGGCTGGCTGATTGATACCGGCCCACCGGAAAGTGGACTGCTGGCATGCCTTGATCGGTTGGGGATCCAGTCATTGAGCAAGGTGTTCATTACCCATACGCACAACGATCATTTCGGTGGAGTCGAGGAATTGGAAGATTCTGGCGTGCAGATCGATGAGCGCTTGGTATCCACCGGCTTCGATCTGGAACTGTGGCCCGGTGCGCAGGTGCTGGAACCGGGAACGCAGCAAGTTGCCGGGGATATACGCTTTGAAGTGATCGGACCCGAGGCGAAGTTCGCGCAGTTTGCCGAACCCAACGATACGTCGTTGGTGCTGCGCTTCAGCTTTGCCACAAAGAACGGAATCGTCGATTTCTTTGCCGCCGGCGATATGGAAACCGAGGCGATGGATCGATTGCTGAAGCTGCATCCGCAAGGACCCGCGGCGATTTTGAAGGCATCCCATCATGGGGCGCGTAACGGTGGAACCGAAATTCTTGAGCAGATCCATCCGCAGGTGCTGTTGATCTCCGTGGGCGAAGACAATAGCTATGGACACCCGCATCCGCAGACCTTGGAAGTGGCGAAGCAGATCGGGGCTGAGGTTTTCCGGACCGATCAATCCGGTACCGTACTGCTCACATTTACCACTGAGGGTGTTCTGGGTACCTCACTAGGTACTCCAGTTCGGTAGGATCGGTATATCGACCAATGCACTAAGGAGTTCGATGGCACGCGCCCAAGCAAATCCGGGTATCTCATGGCGGGAGCTCAGCCCGCAACCGTTGATTTTGCTCAGCGGTTCAGAAGATTATCTGGCCTCCCGCGCCTTCGAACTGCTGCGTTCCCAAGCAGCCGTGCGCGAAGACATCCAGCATACCCGCCTGGACGCGGCCAAGTACGAACCCGGTGAACTGCTGCTGGCCACCAGCTCGTCGCTGTTCTCCAGCGCCAATTTGGTCGAAGTCCACGAGTTGGCCCACATGAACGAATACTTCCTCAAGGATGCGCTGGCCTACCTGAAGGACCAGGCGCCAGAGAATGTCCTGATCATGCATCACTCCGGCGGTACCCGTGGCAAGAAGCTGCTCGACGCGATCAAAGCTGCTGGCGCCTTGATCGTCAACTGCCAGCCGGTGAAGAAGGACGCCGAGAAGATCGACTTCGTCCAGGCCGAGTTCAAATCCGCTAAGCGTCGAATCACCAACGATGCGGTCAAAGCATTGGTTGCCGCGGTAGGCAATTCGCTGGCCGAGCTGGGATCGAGCTGCTCCCAGCTGATCCAAGATACCACCGGAACGATCGACCAGGATATGGTCGACAAATACTATGGTGGTCGTGTTGAAGCGACCGCGTTCAAGGTTGCCGACGCCGCGATTTCCGGCAATGCAGTCTTGGCGTTGCGCACGCTGCGCCATTCGCTGAGCACTGGTACGGATCCGATTCCCATTGTGGCCACCTTGGCGATGAAGGTGCGGCAGATAGCCAAGGTCGCTGGGGTCAACGAGCCAGCTGCTTCCCTAGCTTCTGAGCTGGGCATGGCGCCTTGGCAGGTTCAGCAGGCGCAGCAGCAGGCACGTGGTTGGAAACGCGGGGATCTTGCGCTGTGCGTAGAGGAAATCGCCAATACGGACCGCATGGTCAAGGGCGGCAGCCGTTCGCCGGGATACGCCTTGGAACATGCAATCATGTTCATCGCGGGCAAGGCTCCACGACGCTGAGTCTTGCCGACTGGGAACAAGCAACGGGCACGCACGAATCGTTCGTGCGTGCCCGTTGCCGTTTCACACTTCAAGCGTATATCAAGGGTTTCTGGGCAAAACAAAACCCCCGCACTCAATGAGTACGGGGGAGATGATGAAGTCTAAGCTCGGCTTAGAGGGCATTAACCTTCTTGGCAATAGCCGACTTGCGGTTAGCAGCGTTGTTCTTGTGCAGAACACCCTTGCTTACAGCCTTGTCGAGCTTCTTGCCAGCCAGGCGCAATGCCTCGGTTGCCTTTTCCTTGTCACCGGAGACTACTGCCTCGTTGACGTTACGGATCACGGTCTTAACCTCGGAACGGACAGCTACGTTACGTAGACGTGCCTTCTCGTTGGTCAGGTTACGCTTCTTCTGGGACTTGATGTTAGCCACTTTAATAAACTCTCTCGTTTATCGTTTTATACGGTCGGTAGAGGGTTCATCCTTCAGGCCATCGACTGAGCGGTGTGGGGCACCTATGGCGACCCGAAGGGGGCGTGTTGCCCAACCTGCGCAACACACAAGGATTAACACTATCAGATAAGGAAGCTGGCAACGAGTGCTTATGCGCGTTCGTTTAGGACGTTCACCACATTCGAGAATCGCGCCCGATCCAAGATCGCTCCCTCACGGCGCACGGCCTGCTCATCAACTCGAATGATGCGATCCAGCTTGACCTCGCTCGGGCGACGCTCGCGGTCCCAATCGCCGGTGCCGATATCCATGTAATTCGGGTTGTGCTGATCCGAATTGTTCTTGTCCTTGCTGGTGAGCATCAAGCCAAGCAGCCATCCGTTATCGCGTCCCACGATCAATACGGGGCGGTCCTTGCCCTGCGAGTAGTCTTCTTCATAGGGGACCCAGGTCCACACGATTTCTCCCGGGTCGGCATTGCCGTCCTTCGAAGGGTTGTACTCGAAGTGAATCCCGCTACGGTAATCACCTGGGTAGCCGGTGCCCGCTGAAGAGCCGCGCCCGGCGTGTGAAGACGAGCCGTGGGAAGCTGTGCTTCGGGGGCTGCTGCCTCCTCGGTTGCTGGCTGGTCGATTGCCGGTGGAACCTGCGCGGACCTTGTTGATCTCCTTGACCACGCGCATGACGATGCTAAATATCTTCTGTGGATTCAGTGCCATGCACGACAAACTATCAGTTTCAGGCTGTCGAAATATGAGATGACGCGGAAATCATGACAGAATGGAAGCTAATCCAACTATGTCTTTTAGTCAGCTAGTGAGGTCTGTTTAGGTGTCTCCATTGGCCCGCACCGCTCCGGTGCCTGCCGCGACCGATCCGTCGCTCATCCGTAACTTCTGCATCATCGCCCATATCGACCACGGTAAGTCGACTCTGGCCGACCGGATGTTGCAACTGACCGGCGTTGTCGCTGCCCGCGACATGAAGGCACAGTACCTCGACCGCATGGATATCGAGCGCGAACGCGGCATCACCATTAAATCCCAGGCAGTTCGCATGCCATGGGGAGCCGAAGACGGCACCCCGTACGCGCTGAACATGATCGATACCCCGGGGCACGTTGACTTCACCTATGAAGTTTCCCGTTCGCTGGCCGCCTGCGAAGGCGCCATTTTGCTGGTCGACGCGGCTCAGGGCATCGAAGCGCAGACCCTGGCAAACCTGTACTTGGCTATCGAGGGCGATCTGACGATCATCCCTGTGCTGAACAAGATCGACCTGCCTAACGCCCAGCCGGAGAAGTACGCAGCTGAGATCGCCAACCTGATCGGTTGCGAACCAGAAGAGGTCTTGAAGGTTTCGGGCAAGACCGGCGAGGGCGTTGAAGAGTTGCTCGATGAAGTCATCAAGCAGCTGCCACCGCCTGTAGGCGATGCGAAGGCCCCGGCCCGTGCGATGATTTTCGACTCCGTGTATGACACCTACCGCGGTGTGGTCACCTATGTTCGTGTTGTCGACGGAAATCTCTCTCCTCGCGAGAAGATCCAGATGATGTCCACCGGCACTACCCACGAACTGCTGGAGATCGGCGTTTCGTCGCCGAACCCTGAGCCAACCAAGGGCCTGGGTGTTGGCGAGGTAGGCTACCTGATCACTGGCGTGAAGGACGTGCGCCAGTCCAAGGTCGGCGATACCGTCACCAATTTCCTCAAGCCAGCTAGCCAGTCCCTGGGTGGCTACGAAGAGGCCAAGCCTATGGTCTTCTCCGGCCTGTACCCGATGGACGGCACTGATTACCCGGTCTTGCGCGACGCACTGGACAAGCTGCAGCTTAACGATGCTGCGCTGACCTATGAACCAGAGACCTCCGTGGCCCTGGGCTTCGGTTTCCGTGTGGGCTTCTTGGGCCTGCTGCACCTGGAAATCACCCGCCAGCGCCTGGAATCTGAATTCAACTTGGACCTGATTTCGACCGCACCGAACGTGGTGTACGAAGTCATGGGCGAAGACAAGCAGATGATTACGGTGACCAACCCCTCGGAATTCCCGGATGGCAAGATCCTGGAAGTTCATGAGCCAATGGTTGCCGCTACCATCCTTGCGCCAAGTGAGTTCATCGGTTCGGTTATGGAGCTGTGCCAGTCCCGCCGCGGCACCATGCGCGGGATGGACTACCTCTCCGAAGACCGTGTTGAAATGCGCTACCACCTTCCTCTGGCCGAGATTGTGTTCGACTTCTTCGATCACCTCAAGTCCAAGACCCGCGGCTACGCGTCGCTGGACTGGAAGGCCGATGGCGAGCAGGTTGCCGATCTGGTCAAGGTCGACATCCTGCTTCAAGGTGAACAGGTCGATGCATTCAGCGCGATTACGCACCGCGACAAGGCCTACAGCTACGGCACCATGATGACCTCGAAGCTGCGCGAGCTGATTCCTCGCCAGCAGTTCGAAGTTCCGATCCAGGCAGCGATCGGTTCGCGCATCATCGCCCGTGAAAACATCCGCGCCATCCGCAAGGACGTTCTTGCCAAGTGCTACGGCGGCGATATCAGCCGTAAGCGCAAGCTGCTCGAGAAGCAGAAGGAAGGCAAGAAGCGCATGAAGATGGTAGGCCGCGTGGAGGTTCCGCAGGAAGCTTTCATTGCCGCACTGTCCACCGCCGAGCCGAAAAAGAAGTAAATGCCTTCAGTTCTGCCTGACGGCGATCCGGCTCCGGCCGATGGTCTGCTCCCTGCCTCATGCGCGCATGAGGCAGCGGGGCGGACCATGTCCTTTTATGTGCATATTCCGTTCTGCACCGTCCGTTGCGGTTATTGCGATTTCAACACGTACACCGCCACGGAGCCGGGCTCCGGCTCCAGCCAAGCAACCTACGCTGCCACTGTCAGCAAGGAAATCAGCTTCGCCCGCGAAGTGATGGACCGTTCGGGCCAGCCGCACCGTGAAATTGAAACCGTCTTCTTTGGCGGGGGTACCCCCACGTTGCTGCCTGCCAGTGATCTGGTTTCGGTGCTCGGGCAGATTCGTGAAGAATTCGGCCTGAAGCCCGGTGCGGAAATCACTACCGAAGCCAACCCTGATTCGGTGACTCGTGAATCCCTGCAGGAATTGGCTGACGGTGGTTTCACTCGCGTCTCCTTCGGCATGCAGTCCGCAGTGCCGCACGTCCTCAAGGTGTTGGAGCGCACCCACGATCCGAAACGGGTTCCGCAAGCAGTAGCATGGGCCCGCGAAGCAGGGTTGGATGTCAGCGTCGATTTGATCTATGGCACTCCGGGGGAGAGCCTGGAAGATTGGCGCACCAGCATCGAAGCCGCGCTGAGCTACGAACCGGACCACATTTCCGCCTACGCGCTGATCATCGAGGAAGGCACCAAGCTTGCCGCGCAGATCCGCCGTGGCCAAGTGCCGAACATTGATGATGACGACCATGCTGAGAAGTACCAGCTGGCTGACGAAATGTTCGCGGCTGCCGGTTTCTCCTGGTATGAAGTCAGCAACTGGTCGAAGAAGCCAGCCAATGCCTGCCAGCACAATATTGCTTATTGGAAGGGCGGGGATTGGTGGGGTGCCGGCCCTGGCGCGCACTCGCACGTTGGCGGTTTGCGCTGGTGGAATGTGAAGCATCCTGCTGCGTACCAGCAGCGCATCGACGCTGGCATCTCGCCTGGGCACGGACGGGAATATCCAGATGCACAGGCCGTCCAGCTTGAACGCACCATGCTGTTGACCCGACTGAGTTCGGGAATGCAGATCAGTGAGTTGGAGGAGACCGGACGCAAGAAGGTTGCCGGTTTGATCGCCGATGAGCTGATTGAACCTAAGGCTGCGTTTGCCGGAACTTTGGTGTTAACGCAACGAGGCCGGCTCTTGGCCGACCTCGTGGTGCGAGAACTTCTCGATTTCTAGAACTGAATAGCCGCTGCTACTTCATTAGACGAAGATTCAGCGGGTAACGGTAAGGGCGTCCCTTGTTGGCCTGAATGGCTGCGAGGGCGCCCGATACTGTCATAAAGACCCATAACGCTACCGCCAGGACTGCGAAGAGCCAGCCGATGAATGGCAGGATCATGAGCACATTGAATATGATGGCAAGAATCGTCAGTGGAAACGTGAAGTTGAACGCTTCCTTGGATTCCTGTGCAGTGAACGGACCGCGGTCGCGGAACACTGCAAAGACGATCGCTGAAGGGACGCAACCCAAGATCGCGCCGAAGTGGGCTATCGTTGCCCACTGGCGATCTTCAGAAGGAGTCAGCGGCAACGCAGAAGTCTTGGAACCTTCGAAGCGTGCGTTCTCCGATGGTTTCGTCTGGCGTGATGTCACTATTATTCCTTGTCTTGCTAAGTGTGGTCTCTCTTATCATAGCGACCACCATCTAGCAGACGAGGCAGATTCACCAACTAATGTCTAACTATTGGTCAATCGTTAGGAAACCGTAATCTTCGGTGGTGAGAAAATCGATCAATTCTTCAATCCTGCCCAGAAGCTGCGGTTCAAGCTGTCCGTAATGCTGCACCGTGGACAGCAATCGCTGCCAGCCGATACCGATGTCTTCTGCCGTAGCATGCGGCCATCCGAAGGCCTTGAGCACCCCGGTCTTCCATTCGGTGCCCTTGGGGATCACCGGCCACGCCTTGATGCCCAGGGTGGATGGCTTGATCGCCTGCCAGACGTCGATGTACGGGTGGCCGAGGATCAGCACGTTCTGCGCCGCCCCAGGAACCTTCATTGCTTCGGCCACGATATGCCATTCCTTGGTGCCTTCGACCAGATGGTCCACCAGGATCCCCAGACGCCGCTGCCCGGAAGGCGCAAAGTCACGGATCGCCCCTGCTAGATCGTCCACGCCGTGCAATGGCTCCACAACGATGCCTTCGACACGCAGGTCATGGCCCCAAACTTTTTCAACCAATTCAGCATCGTGCTTGCCTTCCACCCAGATGCGGCTGGCGCGGGCTTCACGGGCCTTCAGCCCGGATACTGCCCGTGAGCCTGAGGCGGAGACCAGTTTCTTCGGCATGTCGGCCTTGGCTACCGGTTCCACGATTTCCACAGCTTCACCCTCGAGGAAGAAGCCGAACCCTGCTTGGAAGGAGCGTGTCTTGCCGTGGCGGTCTTCGAGCACGATCACCCGCATGCCGCCGGCTTTTTCGGTACGGATGACTTCTCCCACCCATCCGGTGGTGGCGTCTTCAAGAACCATGCCACGCTCAACGGGGACCTGGCGGAGTTTTTTCGGTGCCGGTGCACTGAGATCTTGCGGTCCCCAGGAGTAATTAGTCACGTACTGCCTTTCGCTGTGATCGAATACGCTCGAAATCCAATGCTAGCAACAGCTGAACGTATTAGACTTGGCACTTGACAGGTTAGAGTGCCAAAGCCGGGCACGAGGATTCCAAGGAGGTGCTGTGATGACAGAGCCACGACGTTTAGACGTTCTGCGCGCCATCGTGGAGGACTACGTCCAATCCCGCGAGCCAGTGGGTTCCAAGGCCCTATTGGATCGGCACAACCTCGGGGTCAGCGCAGCCACCATCCGCAATGACATGGCCTTGCTAGAAGAAGAAGGGCTCATTGCAGCCCCGCACACTTCTTCTGGACGCATTCCCACCGAAAAGGGATACCGCCGCTTTGTCGATGAGATCGGCGAGCTGAAGCCGCTTTCGCGCGCTGAACGTGACGCCATCAACAAGATCCTGGACCGCTCCACGGACCTGGATGAGATGCTCAAGAGCACCGTTCGGCTGCTGGCCCGGTTGACCAACCAGGTGGCGATGATACAGGTGCCGCATTACGACACCGCCTCATTGAAGAACTTGGATCTGGTAGGCCTCGGCTCCACCCAGGTGCTGATGGTGATGATCGCCTCCAACGGTACGGTGGATCAGCGCATGATGCCGGTGCAGCGTTCGTACTCGGATAACGAGATGAATGATTTGAAGCAGTGGCTGCTCAATAACTTCGGGGGAGTGCAGCTGGCAGAACTTGCCAACAAGCTCAACCGTACCGAAGTCAGTCCGGCACACCAGGCCGAACCATTGGTGCAGCAGGTCTTCGGCGCGCTGGAGGAAATGGCCCAGGCGGCCAACGCCCAGCGCATCATCATGGCCGGCACCGCCAACCTTGCACGTGTGGAGGGCGACTTCCCGCTGAGCATCACCCCGGTACTTGAAGCACTGGAGGAGCAGGTAGTGCTGCTCAAGCTCTTCTCCGAGCTGGAAGCGGATTCGCGCGGCGTGGCCGTGGCCATCGGCACGGAGAACCACTACGGGCAGCTCTCCGATGCGGCCGTGATTGCCACGACGTACAGCACCGACGTGCGCAACAAGCTCGGCGTGCTGGGCCCCACCCGGATGAACTACCCGACCTCCATGGCCTCGGTGCGGGCAGTGGCACGGTACCTGTCGAAGATTTTGGCTAACTAGCCTCGCTGGGCACTGGCCCGGTATTACCGATTTTCAAGTTTCTTAGGAAAGGACACGGCGAATAACGTGAGCTCGCATTACGAGACCCTAGGCGTTGCCAAGGACGCGACCCCGCAGGAAATCAAGAGTGCCTACCGCAAGTTGGCGCGTAAGCTGCACCCGGATGTAAACCCAAGCGACGATGCTGCAGAGCAGTTCAAGCTGGTCACCCGTGCCTACGAAGTCCTTTCCGACCAGACCAAGCGCCAGAACTACGACACCACGGGCGACGAAAATGGCAATGGCCATCCAGGCTTCGGCGGTGGCGGCCAGGGCTTCGGCGGTTTTGGCGACATCTTCGAGCAGTTCTTTGGCGGCGGCGGAGCCCAGGGCCCGGCCTCGCGTACCCAGCCGGGACGCGATGCGCTGATCACCATCACCATCGACCTGGAAGATGCCGTCAAGGGCACCGTCTACCCGTTGGAAATGGAAACTGCGGTTACCTGCAAGACCTGCAACGGCTCGTGCACCCGTGAGGGCACCAGCCCGGTCACCTGCGACATCTGCCATGGCGCCGGCCAGGTCCAGCGTCCGGTACGTTCCTTCCTGGGCCAGATGATGACCGTGGAAACCTGTGCTGCCTGCGGCGGTTTCGGCACCACCATCCCTGATCCATGCCTGGAGTGCAACGGCGAAGGCCGCGTGCGAGAGCATGTATCCAAGTCGCTGAACGTGCCTGCCGGTGTTGACTCCGGTACCCGTATCCAGCTGCGCGGCCAGGGCGAGGCCGGCCCGGGTGGCGGCCCTAACGGCAACCTGTTCGTCGAGGTCGATGTGCGCCGCCACAAGGTCTTCGAGCGTGCCGGCACCGACCTGCACGCCAAGATGAGCCTGCCGATGACCGCCGCCGCACTGGGTTGCGAGTTGAAGCTGGAAACCTTCGACGGCGAGCAGCGCATCAACGTGGAGCCAGGAGCCCAGGATGGCGATACCGTCACCTTGTCCGAGCTTGGCGTACCACGCCTGCGTGGCGGCAAGCGCGGGGACATCATCGTGCATCTGCAGGTGGAGACCCCAACCAAGCTCGATGCTGCACAGCGCGAGCTGCTCGAGCAGCTGGCTAAGCTGCGTGGCGAGGAAATGGCAGCTGGTCGTGTCGAGCACACCGGCGGCATGTTCTCCCGCCTGCGTGAGAAGCTGAACCAGCGCTAAGCATGAGCAACCATAGCTTCGTCATCGAAGGGCAGCAGGCTCAAGAGGCGGCTCCTGGCGACATCCTCGAACTGGCTGGCGCCGAGGCGCACCACGCGGTCACCGTCAAGCGTGTCACCGCCGGCGAGCATCTGGATCTGCTTGACGGCAAGGGCCTGCGCCTGACCGTGGAGGTCACCGCAACCGCCAAGGACCTTTTGTCAGTGAAGGTTCTGCGACGCACCGAAGAAGCGATCAGCGACCACCCGGTCACACTGGTCCAGGCCCTGTCCAAGGGCGACCGTGACCTGCAGGCCGTGGAATCCGGCGTGGAGCTGGGTGTGCTGGCTGTGCGTCCGTGGCAGGCTGACCGTTCGATCGTGCGCTGGAATGCTGCCAAGGTCGACAAGGCCATGGCCAAATGGCGCGCTCAGGTGCGTTCGGCTCAGAAGCAGTCCCGCCGGGCTTACGAGCCCGAGGTGCTTGCTCCGCTGGGTTCCAAGGAGCTGGCCAAGACGATTGCAGCCGACGTGGCCAACGGGGCACTGGTTCTGGTGCTCCACGAGCAGGCAGAGAATTCCGTAGCCGAGCGGGTTATTTCCTGGCTGCCGAGGGCCCACGCTGGGCAAGAAGTCATCGTGATCGTGGGACCAGAAGGCGGCATCTCCGACACGGAGCTGCAGTCCTTCATTGATGCCGGAGCCCATGCAGCCCTGCTGGGCCAGCATGTGCTGCGCGCTTCAACCGCAGGACCTGCCGCGCTGGTATTGATCAGGCACCTGATCGGCGAAATCTAGGACGCAAAGATCAAAATGCTCCGCAAGAGCTCGAATGCACGTCAGTGCAGAGCTGTTGCGGAGCATTTTCTTTTTACTGCGTCTGGCCGAGAACACAGGTTTGATGCAAATGACGAGGTGCAGATTCAGCAAGGATCTGCTCTGGGGTTCCTGCAAGCCACTGCATTTTCGGGGACTGGCGCTGAGCAAACCGATCGAGCGGTGATCTTCAGCCATCAAGCCTGGCGTGCCATCGGACAGCTAGCTAGGGGCAGTCACGCTCAAGAGGCATCGGAGAATATGACGCATGGCTGTGCTACTCGAGCTTGAAGTTACTGGTGACCTTGCCGACCTGATGTTCAGATTCAGATTCGACGCCCCAGAAAGTCAATAGGTAAGAGCCGGCCTTCAATTCGGTGGTCAGGATGAACGATCCATCTTCCTTGATCTGTCCGGGATTGACCTGCTTCTGGGCGGTAATCACCGAGAGCTTGCCGTCGGCATCCTTACGCTGCAAGGAATAGAAGGTGCCAACATCGAATTGGGTGGTGCGGCCATGAATCCTGATCGATCCCGCGTCTACGGTGGAACCGTACTGCGGATCGATGATCCAGATCGGAGCGATGTACTCGGGATCCCGCTCATATACATCTGCGAGCTGGTAGTCATCGAACACGGTGGCGTTAGGTTGCCCGTCGACCAGGATTCGCACCGTTGGAGCACCATCGCCTGCGAGCAGGCCGGTGCTGGAAGCAGCCGCCGTAGCGGTGAAGACCAGCTGCTGGATGGCGCGTTCGGACAGGCCCTGGTCAAGATGGGCGCTGAAGACCTTGGCGGGAAGATCCAGCGTGATCACGTTGGACTGATTGATGGAGACACCGATTTCATCGGTGGGCTTCAAATGCGTGTAGCGCTTGGGCTTGGTTGGCTCTGCGGAGAGCAGCGTCCAGATTGCATCGCCAATGGGTTCCTGATGGCGTTTGTCCTGCAGGTACTCGCGGTACAAGAACACGCCGGATTCGGTATTTTCCAGCCAGTAGACCGGCAGCTTGGTTGACACCGCGACATCTTCGCCAGCATCAGTTGCATCGGGCAGGTTCAGCGTTTCAGCTGCTGCGCTGGTAGGCATCTCATAGGAGCTCTCGCGATTCGTCAGACCGCAGCCTGCGGCGACGACGAGCGCGGCAGTGATTCCGACAACGCCGATCCGGCGCGAAATCCTCTGCTTGTTCCTTGACTGCAATGCGTACCAATCCGTGGTGATTCTGGCTATTTTGGCCCCAAAGGCTTTAGAACCGCTTTCCAGCTTGCCATATTGAAGGGCCGAACAGGAGAAAAATGGGCCCACTTACTAATCCGTAACCAAATCTATATGTTCGCGACTTGCTCGGATTAGTAGCATTCAATGCTACTTTCAGGTATTTTCGCTTACGCTGAGACCTGAATTATCTCCGGATTGGCCTGCAACTGGATAGAATAGCAAGCAGGACTAATCTCGATCACTTCAAAGCTCGTAAAGGGGCGCCACGCACTGCATGCAGGTTGAACAGAATAACGCGAAAGCAGCGGACGGATCCGCTTCGCTGACCATCAGTTTCGATACAGCTGAGCTCATGATTGCCACGCTAGGTCCCAACGACGAGCTGCTGCGCATTCTCTCCGGCGCATACCCGCAGGTGAGCTTCCGTCCCAATGGCCAGTCACTGGCTCTGGTCGGCGAACCTCAGCAAGTGCGCAAGGCCCAGCGCGTCACCGAAGAAGCCCGTTCGCTGGCCTCCCGCGGTTCGCGCATGAGTGCCGAAACGATCGAGCAGATCATCAAGATGCTCAGTGCCGGTAACCCGGATGCGCCGACCGACGTTCTGGGGTTGAAGATCCTTTCGGGCCGCGGACGTTCCATCCGGCCCAAGACCGTGAACCAGAAGAGCTACGTCGACGCCATCGAGGACTCGACGATTACCTTCGGCATCGGCCCAGCAGGTACCGGCAAGACCTTCCTGGCCATGGCCATGGCTGTGGCCGCCTTGCAGGACAAGCAGGTTAACCGCATCATCTTGACCCGCCCTGCCGTTGAAGCGGGGGAGAAGCTGGGCTTCCTGCCTGGCTCGCTGACCGAGAAGATCGACCCTTACTTGCGTCCGCTCTACGACGCGTTGCACGACATGATCAATCCGGAAACCATTCCGCAGCTGCTGGAAGCCGGAACCATCGAGGTCGCTCCGCTGGCCTACATGCGCGGGCGCACGTTGAACGACGCGTTCGTGATCCTGGATGAAGCGCAGAACACCACCAGCGAACAAATGAAGATGTTCCTGACCCGTCTGGGTTTCGGTTCCAAGATGGTCGTCACCGGCGATGTCACCCAGGTGGACCTGCCGAATAATGCGACCTCGGGGTTGCGCATGGCCAGCGATGTGCTCGAAGGCATCGAGGATATCAGCATCTGCCGCCTGGACTCCTCAGATGTCGTCCGGCACCGGCTGATTGCCGACATTGTCACAGCCTACGATCGTTGGGACGACACCCGACGCAAAGAACACAACCGGGGACGGCGCAGCAAATGAGCATTGAAGTAAATAACGAAACCGACTACGAGGTCGACCTCAAAGACGTCAACGCCTTGGCCGAGTCGGTATTGCAGGCCATGTTCTTGCATCCTGAAACCGAAGTCTCGGTCGTCTTCATCGATGAAGATGCCATGAGCGCACTGCACGTGGAGTGGATGGACCTCGAAGGCCCCACCGACGTGATGAGCTTCCCCATGGACGAGCTGCGTCCAGGGACCGCCGGGGCACCGGGGGAGAACGGCATCCTAGGCGATATCGTGATCTGCCCTTCCATCGCCGAAGCCCAGGCCAAAGCCGGCGGGCACAGCACCCACGATGAAATCCTTCTGCTGACCACGCACGGCCTGCTGCACTTGATGGGATTCGACCACATGGAACCAGCAGAAAAAGAAGAGATGTTTGGTTTGCAGCGACAGCTTCTGGAGTCCTACACCGGCCGCCCAGCGCCGAAGGAAACGGTGGAATAACCCAGTGGAAATAGTTTTGCTGATTCTCGCCCTCGTCTTCATGGCCTTCTCGGCCGTGCTGACCGCAGCAGACTCAGCCTTCTACGCATTATCAAGGCACGCGGCAGAACGCCTGCGTGCTGAGTCCAATTCCAAATCGCTCTCGGCGATCCTGGATGAGACCGAAACCCACGCCCAGTCGGTGAAGTTCTGGCGTATCTGGTTCGAGACCGCGTCCGCCGTGGCCGTGGCCCTGCTGGTCTCGCAGTGGCTGGAGAACGTCTGGCTGATCGGCATGATCTCCACCATTGCCATGGCCGCCCTGGGATTCGTCCTGGTCAGCGTTTCGCCACGCCGCTACGGCCGTTCCAACGCCCAGAAAGTCGTGCAGTCCACCGCCACCCTGGTGCGCTTCCTGCGCCTGATCCTCGGGCCCATCACCACGTGGCTGGCTTCCATTGCCAAGGCGCTCAGCCCCGGCGGTGTGGATGAAGATGGCTACCTGGGCAAGGAACGCCTGCGTGATCTGGTGGACCGCGCTTCGGAAGGCGAGGACCTGGACGAAGAATCCGCGGAACTGATCTCCTCGGTGATCGACCTGGAAGAAACCAGCGTCCGATCCGTGATGGTGCCGCGCACAGACATGGTGGTACTGGATGCAGACCATTCATTCCACAGTGCGATGGACCTGTTCATCGCTTCCGGCTTCTCACGTATCCCGCTGATTGGCGAGGACACCGATGACATCCAGGGCATCATCTATCTCAAGGACCTGATCCGCGAGATCCACGGCCTGCAGCAAGCAGAGAACCTCGCGCAGCTGGCGCGCAAGGTGCGTTTTGTACCTGAATCGAAGTCGGCTGCCGACTTGATGCAGGAACTGCAGCAAGAATCCATCCACTTGGCGATTGTCATCGACGAGTATGGGGGAACTGCGGGCCTAGTGACCTTGGAAGACCTGCTCGAAGAAATCGTCGGCGAAATTGATGACGAGTATGATCGTTCGAGGACCGAATTGATCCAGAACCCTGATGGTTCGCTTTTCGCCGTGGCCGCGGCATCTATCGACGATATCGCCGACCACTTTGACATGCACATCGAGGAAGAGGATGTCGACACCGTCGGCGGACTGCTTTCCAAGGCCTTGGAATCGGTACCGGTGCTCGGTTCCACTGCTGATGTGCACGGCTTGCGCCTTACCGTGGTGGCCCTTGCTGGCCGCCGCAACCGCATCGGAAAAATCCATGTAGAGCATCTGGAAACAGATGCATCCGACCATATTGAGAACGACGAGGATTCCTCACATGAGTGAAAACCACAACCTGCTTGCATCAAGCGGATGGCCTGAGGGCTTCCGTTCGGGCTTCACCTCTTTCGTAGGCCGCCCGAATGCCGGCAAGTCCACCCTGACCAACGCCCTGGTGGGCCAGAAGGTCGCAATCACCTCGGCTAAGCCGCAGACTACCCGCCACACCATTCGCGGCATCGTGCACCGCGAGGACGCCCAGCTGATCCTGGTGGACACCCCCGGACTGCACCGCCCTCGCACCCTGCTGGGCCAGCGCCTGAACGACCTGGTTGCAGACACCCTCTCCGAGGTCGACGCAATCGGCTTCTGCATCCCTGCCAATGAGAAGATCGGCCCGGGTGACCGCTTCATCGCCACCCAGCTGGCACAGCTGCAGCGCAAGCCAATCATCGCCCTGGTCACCAAGGCGGATCTGGTGGATCGCGAACAGCTGGCACAGCAGCTGATCGCCGTAGCCGAAATGGGCACCCAGACCTTCGGCGAGAACGGCTTCTCCGCGATCGTCCCGGTTTCCGCAGTGAAGGAATTCCAGGTTGAAGAAGTGGCCAACGTGCTCGTCGAGCACCTGCCCAAGGGCCCGCCACTGTACCCGGACGGCGAACTGACCGATGAGCCAGAAGCCAAGATGGTTTCCGAGCTGATCCGTGAAGCTGCGCTGGAAGGCGTGCGCGATGAGTTGCCGCACTCCCTGGCAGTAGTTGTTGAAGAGATGGTTCCGCGCGAGGGCCGCAGCGAAAACAACCCGATGATCGATATCCACGTCTCGCTGTTCGTTGAGCGCTCCAGCCAGAAGGCCATCATCATTGGCCGTGGCGGTTCCCGCTTGCGCGAGGTAGGCACCAACGCCCGCAAGGGCATCGAGAAGCTACTTGGCACCAAGGTGTACCTGGACCTGCATGTGAAGGTCGCCAAGGATTGGCAGCGCGACCCGAAGCAGCTTGGCCGCCTCGGCTTCTAGCCCAGCGCACCCAGAAAGCGTCAGCGTAGTGCACGTCCCTCGGAACCCGACCGGTTCCGGGGGACGTTCTGGATAACCGTCTACTTCGCTAAGCGCTTGATGATCTGGTGCGCCACCAGCCGGTCGATCCCGGGCAGCTTGGTCGCTTTGATGACGCTGCGCCGCAACCACAGGGCCATCCGGTTGCGCGGCAGGAAACTGTTGGCTGCCCGCCGGCCCGAAGCCTGGGCGGTGGCGATCTTGGGCCGCATGAGCGCCTCGTACCGGGCCAGGCCAGCTGGCAGTTGCCGCGGCTCGGTAACAGGCCCCAAGGCATCGCCCAACGCGGCGCCGGCGCATACGGCCATCGCCCCGCCTTGCCCGGCCAGCAACGAGACCGCGGCAGCCGCGTCGCCGATCAGCACCACGGGACCGGCACACCATGAATCCATGAGTACCTGGGCGACCGAATCGTCATAGGGTTCCTCGGGGCACAGCTCCAGCAACCGGTCCACGTGCGCGCCGCACCCGGCGAAGACATGGCGCAGACGATCCCTGGTCGTGCCCAGCGGTGTGTCCGTATCTTGGCGGTACACCAAGAACGCGGCCACTTCCTGCGTGCGCAGCCCATAGATACCCGCGGCGAGGTCCACCGTATCGGTCATCACGAACCGATTCTTGAAGCGTCGGTTCAGGTCCGGCTCGTGGACGATGAAGGCCGCGGCCCGCATGCCCAAGTGGTGCAGGTACGCTTCCTCGGGGCCGAAGAACGCAGCGCGGACCGTGGAGTGCATCCCATCGGCGCCCACGAGCAGGTCACCGGTAATCGGTTGGGACCAGCCGGCAAGCTGCACTTTCACCTGCTGTCCGGTCGCCTCCAGCTGTTCAATTTGCACGTCGTAGTGCAGGCTGATCAGCGACGGCTCCACGTCGTCCAGCGCGGCACGAGCCGCAGCTTCCATCTCCGGGCGAAGCAAGGTGAGCACATTGCCCCCGGCAATCTGCGAGAACTTCTCATAATCGAGGCTGGCTGTCGTTGTACCGTGCGCGTCCACATATTCGGCGGCCTGAACCCGGTAGGCGGCCTTAGCGAGGTAGGGGTGCAGTCCGATGCGTTCGGAGGCTTCGACTCCCGGGCCGAAGAAGTCCATCATGTAGCCGTCAGGCCGCGGCGCCTCAGCCCGCTCGAGCACGGTGACCTGCCAACCGGCCAGGCCCAGCTGCCGAGCCGCCACGAGCCCGGCGATCCCCGCGCCGATAATAATGGCCTTCATCACGGACCTCCTGATCGCAGCCGATGCTCCCATTCTTGACCCGCTGGCGGCTCCTGTCCACCATCGCGCGAAGCGTATCTGTCCACAATGTGACATGAATCCGCAACAAGTTTCACCTGGCTCCAAAGCACGGTGTTATGCTCAACTCGTGCATTTCGAGCTTCTACTACTACTCAGCCGCTACGAGGATCCAAAGGACCGTTAGTGGTCTACAGGCCGACCCCTCGTCGCGGAGTAGCTCTTGTCTGGCCCCACAAACTAAGCACTATTTTTGTCTAGGGGACCCACAGAAATGCAGAACATGCAGAAATCTTCGAACATGCCAATCCACAAGTATGTTCCATTCCAGGACCAGATCGAGGTCAATCTGCCCGATCGCACCTGGCCCGACAAGTACATCACCAAGGCTCCGCGCTGGTGTGCCGTCGACCTGCGTGATGGCAACCAGGCGCTGATCGACCCGATGAGCCCCGAGCGCAAGCACAAGATGTTCGACCTGCTGGTCGAAATGGGCTTCAAGGAAATCGAGGTGGGCTTCCCATCCGCCTCGCAGACCGACTTCGACTTCGTCCGTCAGCTGATCGAGCGCGGCATTCCCGATGATGTCACCATCCAGGTGCTCACCCAGTCCCGCGAGCACCTGATCGAGCGCACCTACGAGGCGCTGGAAGGCGCCAAGCAGGCCATCGTCCACCTGTACAACTCCACCTCGATCCTGCAGCGCGAAGTCGTCTTCCGCCAGGATGAGGACGGCATCGTGGACATCGCAGTCCAGGGCGCGCGCTTGTGCAAGAAGTACGAAGAGCAGCTGACCGGCACCAAGATCACCTACGAGTACTCGCCGGAGTCCTACACCGGCACCGAGCTGGCCTTTGCCAAGCGCATCTCCGAGGCCGTGGCCGAGGTGCTGGAGGCGACTCCGGAAAACAAGATGATCCTGAACCTGCCCGCCACCGTGGAAATGGCCACCCCGAACGTGTACGCCGACTCCATCGAGTGGATGCACCGCAACCTGGCCAACCGCGACTCGATCATCCTCTCGCTGCACCCGCACAACGACCGCGGCACCGGTGTGGCCGCCGCCGAGCTGGGCTACCTGGCTGGTGCGGACCGCATCGAAGGCTGCCTGTTCGGCAACGGCGAGCGTACCGGCAACGTGGACCTGGTGACTCTGGGCATGAACATGTTCGGCCAGGGCATCGACCCGCAGATCGACTTCTCCGACATGGACCACATCCGCCGCACCGTCGAGTACTGCAACCAGCTGCCGGTGGCAGAACGCAGCCCGTACGGTGGCGACCTGGTCTTCACCGCCTTCTCCGGCTCGCACCAGGATGCGATCAAGAAGGGCCTGGAAGCGATGGAAGCCAAGGCCAGTGCCGAAGGCAAGGAAGTCGACGACCTGGTCTGGGCTGTTCCGTACCTGCCGATCGATCCGAAGGACATCGGCCGCTCCTACGAGGCCGTGATCCGCGTGAACTCGCAGTCCGGCAAGGGCGGCGTTGCCTACCTGCTGAAGAACGACTACAACTTGGATCTGCCGCGCCGTGCGCAGATCGAGTTCTCCGGGGTCATCCAGCGCAAGACCGACACCGAGGGCGGCGAGATTTCCTCGCAGCACATCTGGGAAGTCTTCCAGGACGAATACCTGCCAGCAGCCGAGGGCTCGGGCCTGGAAACCTGGGGCCACTACGAAATTGCTTCGGCTACTGCGGCTTCGGCAGAGGACGGTTCATTCCAGCTCGATACCAAGCTGATCATCGACGGCGTGGCGCACGAGCGCAGCGCCCAGGGCAATGGTCCGGTTTCCGCACTGGTCAAGCTGCTCAACGATGACGGAGTAGACCTGCGCGTGCTGGACTACACCGAGCACGCCATGTCCGAGGGCGGCAACGCTCGCGCGGCCGCATTCGTCGAGTGTGCTGTGGGCGATCGCATCCTGTGGGGCATCGGCCTGGACACCAACACCAACATCGCGGCGTTGAAGGCAGTGGTTTCGGCCGTCAACCGCGCTATTCGCGACAGCAAGTAAGGCTTCACCGCAAGCCTGCTGCTTGCAAAACGCCACGGCCAGCACACCCTGCTGGCCGTGGCGTTTTGCGTTCTGCCGGAGCAAAGGTGGGAGAATATTATCCGTGTCCAGATCAGGTTTCGCTTCCAAGAGCTACCACACCCGTGGTTTGGTCTTGCGTACCCATAAACTGGGCGAAGCCGACCGGATCATCACGTTGCTCACGCCCCAGGGGATTGTCCGCGCCGTAGCCAAGGGCGTACGCCGCACCTCCTCAAGGATGGGTGCGACGCTTGAACCATTCATGGAAGTCGACGCACTGATGGTCATGGGCCGCAACCTCGACATCGTCTCCCAAGCCCAGTTGCGTAATTCCTATGGGCAGCTGCTGGTCATGGATTACCCCAGCTACACGGTGGCCAATGCGATGTCCGAGATTGCCGAAAAGCTGCTTGAGGCCGAAAGCGATTCCACGCAGCAGCAGTACCAGCTCTTCCACGGTGCGATCGCACTTCTGTCCAAGCAGCGGGTCGATTCCGGTGCCGTACTGGATTCCTATATCCTGCGGGCACTGTCGGTGGCTGGCTGGGCACCATCCTTTACCAGCTGCGTGCGCTGCGGCGCCCCCGGGCCGCATCAGGCGGTGCATGTCCAGCTCGGCGGAGTGGTCTGCACCAACTGCCGTCCCTCGGGCTCACTGTCGCCGCACCCGATCACCATTGGATATTTGCAGGCACTGCTCGAGGGGGACTGGGCCACAGTGGCCGAGGCCGGCCCGCGAGCACGCAAGCAAGCAGCAGATATCGTTGCCAACTACCTTCAGTGGCACCTGGAACGTGCAGTAAATTCACTACGTCTTGTGGAGAGAAATTGAAGAAGCTTCCTAAGATCACCGGCCGTCGCGGCCCCGTCGCACCATTCGCGCATCCGCAGAACCCGCAGATGCCAGTTATTCCCCGCGAGCTGGTACCGGAACACGTCGCTATCGTCATGGATGGCAATGGCCGGTGGGCCAACCAGCGGGGCCTGCCGCGTACAGAGGGCCACCGTGCCGGGGAAGCAGCGCTGCTTGACGTGATGGCAGGAGCGGTAGAACTGGGCGTCAAGTACGTCTCGGTCTATGCTTTCTCCACCGAGAACTGGAAGCGCAGCCCTGAGGAAGTCCGCTTCCTCATGGGCTTCTCCCGTGACGTGCTGCGCCGCCAGCGCGATACCTTGAACTCCTGGGGTGTGCGCATCCGCTGGTCCGGCCGCGAGCCCAAACTCTGGAAGTCGGTCATCAACGAGTTGCGTGCCGCTGAGGAATTGACCCAAGATAACCAGGGCTGCCAGCTGACCATGTGCGTGAACTACGGTGGCCGTGCCGAACTGGGCGATGCCGTCAGTGCCATTGCCAAGGACGTAGCAGCAGGCAAGCTGCGGGCCAGCTCGGTAGGCGAGAAGACCATCGGCAAGTACCTGCACGCACCAGAGCTTCCGGACGTTGACCTGTTCCTGCGCACCAGCGGCGAACAGCGCACCAGCAACTTCCTGCTGTGGCAGTCGGCCTACGCCGAGATGGTGTTCTTAGATGAACTATGGCCAGATGTTGACCGCCGTACTTTGTTCAGGGCCGTAGAAGAATATGCCCGCCGCGATCGCCGCTACGGTGGCGCGGTGGACAAACCGCAGGCCTGAGCAGGTTCAGCGCGTGCTTCCGACCATGCGCAGCCACAGGTGCAGGTCCCGATAGGCGGCCGCACGCGCCGGTTCGGCCGAGGTGAAGACATCGTGCATGGCCCCGGGCACTTCGCAGAGGGTCACGAAACTTCCTAGCTTCAGTGACCTCAGACGAGTTTGCTGGACATCGAGCACCGAATCGCAGTGCTGCATATCGGGGGAGTACGTGGTGCCGATGTGGGTACGGTCCGAGGTCATGACGAAGATCGGCAACTGTAGCTTCAGCCCCTTGGCTACCTGCGCATGGCCGTCGAAAATTGTCTTCAGCCACCCCGCGGTATTGGGGAAGGCGATCCTCGGGCGCCACACCCGGTGCACGTCCCATTGACCGTGCGCCTGGTCGCTCAGCGACATCCAGTAATGGTCGAATTCCGGTCCGGAAAGCTTGCGCCGCGGGTTGGTGCGGGTGATCGCTTCCATCAGCCCATGCATAGGAATGCGCAAGAAAGCCGTTCCCTGGAATTCCAGCCAGGGCGAGTTCAATACCAATGCCTTGATATCGGGTTTGGCCCGAGCTAGCCAGAGGCTGAGCACCAGGCCACCGGTGGAGTGGCCTTGGGCCACTACTGGCAGTCCGGGATGAGCCGCACGCAGGATCTCCATGCTCGCGTTGAGCTCTTCATCGTAGGTGGCAAGATCATCGACGTAGCCCGGCAGTTCATGTTCGGTGCGCAGGCTGCGACCATGGTGACGCAGATCCAGCGCATAGAAATGGTAGCCGTGATGGTGCCAGAATGTGGCCAGCTCAGGATTGTAGAAGTAGTCGCTCCACCCGTGGATGCTCAGCACTACTCCTTGGGCTTTGCGCCCAAGCCTGTTGCGCCAGCCGGTGGGGCGGTAGCGAACCAGCGTGGCAACTGCCGGCCCCTCGGCATCGGTGCCGAAGTCCAAAGTCTGGTGCTGGAAGTCCTTGCCCAGTGGATCTTGAACCCATTCATTTGGCTCGCTGGAGAGTAAAAAGTCTGGCCACGAGTTGGTTCCTAGGAAAATCGGCTCCTTCATATCTTGCATACTACCCATCAGAAGTTGTCTGTTTCGGGTTCTTCACGGGAAAATGATTACATGCGCATATACCCACTGGTCTTCAAGCACGTGTTCACCAAAATGGATCCTGAACAAGCTCATCATTTTGCTTTCAATGCCATCAAGATTGCGCAACGCGCAGGTTTGACCAAGGCAGCTCGCAAGTTCTTTGCTCCGGATCCCAAGCTCCAGCGCACCGTCATGGGCATTAATTTCCCTTCACCCTTTGGCTTGGCTGCAGGTTTCGACAAGGGTGCCACCGGCATCCTCGCCTTGAGCGACATCGGCTTCGGCCACGTGGAGATCGGTACCGTGACCGGCCAGTCGCAGCCGGGCAATCCGCAACCACGGCTCTTCCGCCTCGTTGAAGACCGCGCGGTCATCAACCGCATGGGGTTCAACAACGAGGGCGCTGAACGTGTCTCCGCACGCGTTGCCGGGGCGCGTCAGGAACTAAAGCAGGACTATTCCGGAACACGTCCCGTGATCGGCGTGAACATTGGCAAGACCAAAGTCGTGGAGCTCGAGGACGCTGTGGCGGACTACCTGACCTCGACCCGCCACTTGGCGAACCACGCCGACTACTTGGTGGTCAATGTTTCGAGCCCGAACACTCCAGGGCTTCGACTGCTCCAAAGCGTGGAGACTCTGCGCCCATTGCTTTCTGAGGTCGGCCAGCTTGCCGACAGCGTGGCAGGCCGTCACATCCCGTTGCTGGTGAAGATCGCACCAGATCTGAGCGATGAAGATGTCGCAGACGTGGCCCAACTGGCTATCGAATTGAAGCTGGACGGAATTATTGCCACCAACACAACCATTGGCCGTGAAGGGTTGAAGACCGACTCATCGAAGGTTGAAGAAATCGGAGCAGGAGGACTTTCCGGCGCTCCGCTGAAGCAGCGTTCGCTCGAAGTACTGCGCCAGCTGCGCTCCCTGGTTCCATCCGAGATGGCGCTGATTGCCGTTGGTGGCGTGGAAAACGCCAAGGATGTCAAAGAACGTTTGGACGCTGGTGCTGATTTGGTCCAGGGATACACCGCGTTCCTCTACGAAGGTCCATTCTGGGCTCGTTCCATCAATAAGGAACTGGAACGCCTGATCTAGGAAGCAATGCCTTTAGATCTGGCCCCGAGTACCTAGTGCTCGGGGCCAGATCTATTTAAGCGCTTGGCTCGTGAGCGGTTCAGCCTCCTCACTCGCGCTGCAGTCTGAACAAGATAAGCCGGTGGGGTAGTGGCGCAGGAGTTTTTAGGAAGTGATGGCAAGTCCAGACTTTGTAAGTAGCTCCACAAGACCAAAGTACGGGATCCGCGGTCGTAGAATTCTCGTCCGGAGCAGGAGCACCCGCCTGAAGAACAAAAGATTTGTAACCTTAAATACAAGAGTTAAGTTTTGTATTTTGCATACGGATAAAATCAAGAAAGGGACAAGCTCAGGTGTGAGCTTGTCCCTTTTCAGAGCCTAGGTGGAACTAGTCGATATTCGCTCCGCGCTTGACCTGTGGCTTCGGAAGGCGCAACTTGCGGAACTGCATTCCGCGCATTGCTGCGTACATGCGTACGCCCTTTTCCATATGACCGAACTTAGCGACCAGGCGCTTCTTCAAGATAATGGTGGTCACGATTGCTTCAATGATGATCAATGCAATGACAACCCACAGGGCAACCTGCACGAACATCTGGATCTCCAGGTTGCGCTGGAAGGTCAATGAAATGACCAGGAATGCCAAGATGATGAACATCATGAACTCGCCAAACATCCAGCGGGAGTCAATGAAGCTACGGGTGTAACGCTTCTGTTCGCCCTTATCACGTGGCATCAGGTAACGTTCATCGCCAGTTTCGTTGGCTATGCGCAAACGGTTCTGCGCTTCAATACGCTGTTGACGCTCGGCTTCCTTCGCAGCCTTGCGATCGGTAGGAACCAACGGGCGCTGACGGTTCGCCTGCTGCGCACTGCGCTTGGGCGTTGGACCGGACTTGCGGCCATCGGTAGTTTCCGGAGCCTGCTGAACAGGCTCTACATTTACGGGGGATTTAGATTCATCCTTCTTACGTCCAAACACCCCTCTATTCTAGCCGGAAAAAGTTAGCCGCGTGACATTCGATACGCAAGGAATTGCTAGGCTGAAGACATGAGCAAAAATACTACCTTCGACGCAGTTGCAAACGGTGTCGATATCACAGCGCTAAAAAGCCACATCGAAACAAACTTCGAGAAGATCCTCGAGGAGCTCACCGCTTTGGTCGCAATCCCAAGCATTGCCTGGGAATCCTTCGACCCGCAGAACCTGGAGAAATCCGCTGCAACCGTAGCTGAATTGGCTAAGTCCGCAGGCATGGAGACCGTGGAAATCCTGCGCGAACCAGCAGACAACGGCGCCATGGGCGCACCGGCTGTCGTTGCGCAGCGCAAGGCAGCACCGGGCAAGCCAACGGTCTTGCTGTACGCGCACCACGATGTGCAGCCTCCGGGCAATGAAGCCGACTGGAACACCCCGGTATTCGAAGCCACGAAGGTAGGGGACCGGCTGTACGGCCGTGGAGCTGCCGACGATAAGGCCGGCATCATGGTTCATATCGCAGCAATGCGCGCCGTGCTGGATCTGGTTGGCGACTTCGGAGTCGGTGTCACCTACTTCTTCGAGGGGGAGGAAGAAGCGGGTTCCCCTTCGTTCCGCAACTTCCTCGAGGCCCATCAGGACAAGCTGGCCGCAGATGTCATCATCGTTGCCGACTCGTCCAACTGGTCCGTAGGCACCCCGGCCCTGACCAGCTCGCTGCGCGGCATGTGTGCAGCAGAGATCACCGTTCGTTCGCTGAACCACGCCGTTCACTCCGGCATGTTCGGCGGGCCGGTACTTGATGGTCCAATCATGGCCGCCAAATTGATTTCCAGCTTCCACAACGAAGATGGCTCGGTTGCCGTTGCTGGCCTCGTTGCCAATGACTTGGCCGAAGTTGACTTTGATGAAGCCGAATTCCGCCGGGATTCAGGTGTTCTGGACTCCTTCAAACTCGCAGGCACCGGAAAGATCACCGACCGCTTGTGGAATAAACCAGCGCTCAGCGTGATTGGCATGGATATCCCTGGTGTTGATCACTCGTCGAACACCTTGCTGCCGGCTACCCGCTTCAAGGTATCGATGCGCTTGGCACCAGGGCAGAACCCGGCCGAGGCGTTGAAGGCGCTGGAGGCACATGTGAAGAATGTTGACCTTCGCGGTGCCGAAGTCGAGTTCATAGCTACCGAAGCAGGCAATGCCTACAAGGCTGACCTTGACGCTTCGGCAAATGACACCGCACGTTGGGCATTGGAACAACCCTGGGGTGTTGTTCCGGTGAACATGGGACTAGGCGGATCGATTCCATTCATCGGTGATTTGCTCGAAGTCTTCCCTAAGGCGCAGATTCTGGTGACCGGCGTCGAGGATCCCGATTCCCGGGCGCACTCGGCAAATGAGTCGCTGCATTTAGGTGACTTCCAGCATGCCATTGAGGCTGAAGCGTTGCTGTTGGCCAGAATTAACGCCGAAGGACTATGAGCCGCGTCATACGACGTGACGCAGGGGGAGAAATCCTAGGCTTCGCGACGTAGGATAGAAGCAAGAACAGGGGTACCAGTTCCAGTAACAAAGCTGGAACATGGTACCGCATCGAGCAGTATGGGAGGAAAATCATGACTGCATCTGTTGAACAGACCAAGGGCGACCCAACCGAGGTGCCAACCCACGAGGTAAACATTTCCGACGTGGCAGCCGAGAAGGTGCGCTCACTTCTGGAACAGGAAGGCCGCGATGATCTTCGTCTGCGCATTGCCGTACAGCCAGGCGGCTGCTCGGGCCTGATTTACCAGCTTTACTTCGATGAGCGCATGCTCGAAGGTGACGCAGTCCGCGAGTTCGATGGCGTTGAGGTCATCGTTGACAAGATGAGCGTCCCTTACCTCGCAGGTGCCTCGATCGATTTCGAGGACACCATCTCGAAGCAGGGCTTCACCATCGACAACCCTGCCGCATCCGGATCCTGCGCCTGTGGAGATTCCTTCCACTAGGCCGCAGGGAACTAACGCCGCTGTTCAAACGTTGAAGAAATTTCTCGTTAGTACAGCGGCGTTTTTCGGCATTCTGACCCCAAAGAGGGTAAGCTCTACATTAAGTAGTAAAACTATGTTTCCCTTCGTGAGCCACCTCACCGTGCAACTCGTTTAAAACACGAGGTGACTTATGAAGACCACATTCTGCACCAACAAAGAGGAAGGGCCGTCTGTGAGTTCGCAAGACCGAACCGGCAGTCGTGGGTCCGCTAAAGCCAAAGTACTGGCTTTAGTCGGCACTGGCGCATTGCTGCTGACGGGATGTTCAGCGGAGGCAAAACGCGGTTGGCTCCCAAACGTGGAGCGTGACACCACTAACCACACGGGCGCAATCCAGGATTTCTGGGTTAACTCGTGGATCGCTGTTATCGTCATCGGCGTATTGACCTGGGGATTGATGCTTTGGTGCGTCATCGCCTACCGCCGCCGCAAGAACGATACGGGTTACCCGCGTCAGCTGAGCTACAACATGCCATTGGAGATCTTCTACACGGCCATTCCTTTGGTCCTTGTTCTGGTCTTCTTTAGCTTTAACAACAACCTGGAAAAGCAGATCAACACCCCTGTTGATTCTGAGGTTGTAGTAGACGTCCGAGCCAAGCAGTGGTCTTGGGACTTCAACTACAGCTACCAGGGAACTGAGAAGTACTACGCGGGCGAACAGGCTCACTTGAACACCGATGGCTCGGAAGGCGTTCGCGAAGAACTGCCAACCTTGTACCTGCCAGCTGGCAAGTCGGTCACCCTGAAGCTCAATAGCCGCGACGTCATTCACTCCTTCTGGGTTCCAGCCTTCTTGCAGAAGCTGGACATGATCCCGGGCAAGACCAACTACATCTACCTGACTCCACAGGTTGAGGGTAGCTACGACGGTAAGTGCGCCGAGCTTTGCGGCGAGTACCACTCGGAGATGCTCTTCAACGTCGAGGTTGTCAATGAGTCTGAATTCAAGGCTCAGCTGGCCAAGATGGAAGATGGACATCTGGGTGAAGAGTACGATCGTCAGCCTGACGTCGTCAACGGAGTAGTAGTAGAGCACGGGGAAGGAGAGTAATCATGACAACGTTTGAATATGCAACTGACGACGCAAAGTCGATTGCCCCAGCCGTAGTGCCGAAGTCCAAGGGTCGTCTGTTCGTCGACTACATCACTTCGACCGACCACAAGAAGATCGGGTACATGTACCTGATCAGCTCGTTCATCCTGTTCTGCGTCGGTGGCGTTATGGCGCTGCTGATTCGTGCAGAGTTGTTCGAACCAGGTATGCAGATCCTGCAGACCAAGGAACAGTACAACCAGCTGTTCACCATGCACGGCACTGTCATGCTCCTGATGTTCGCGACCCCGCTGTTCGCAGGTTTCGCCAACGTCATGATGCCTCTGCAGATTGGTTCCCCGGATGTGGCCTTCCCACGTCTTAACGCCTTGGCTTTCTGGTTCTTCTCGCTGGGTTCGATCATCGCTCTGGCCGGCTACCTGACCCCTCAGGGTGCAGCTAGCTTCGGTTGGTTCGCTTACGCTCCGCTGTCGAACACCACCTTCTCGCCAGGCATCGGTGGAGACCTCTGGGTCTTCGGCCTTGCACTGTCGGGCTTTGGTACCATTCTTGGCGCCGTCAACTTCATCACCACGATCATCTGCCTGCGTGCCCCTGGTATGACCATGTGGCGCATGTCGATCTTCTCGTGGAACACCCTGATCACCTCGTTGCTGATCCTGATGGCATTCCCACCGCTGGCAGCTGCGCTGTTTGCTTTGGGTGCCGACCGCCGCTTCGGTGCTCACATCTTCGATCCTGATAACGGCGGCGCCGTACTGTGGCAGCACCTGTTCTGGTTCTTCGGCCACCCAGAGGTTTACATCATTGCGCTGCCGTTCTTCGGCATCGTCTCTGAGATCTTCCCAGTGTTCGCCCGCAAGCCGATCTTCGGCTACAAGGGCCTGGTCTTCGCAACCATCTCGATTGCTGCACTGTCGGTATCCGTGTGGGCACACCACATGTACGTCACCGGCTCGGTAATGCTGCCGTTCTTCGGCTTCATGACCATGCTGATCGCAGTTCCAACCGGTGTGAAGTTCTTCAACTGGATCGGTACCCTATGGCGCGGCTCGATCACCTTTGAAACCCCAATGCTCTGGAGCATGGGCTTCATGATCACCTTCCTGTTCGGTGGCCTGACCGGTATTATCCTGTCGGCTCCTGTCATGGACTTCCACGTTTCGGATACCTACTTCGTGGTTGCTCACTTCCACTACGTAGTCTTCGGCACCGTGGTATTCGCAATGTTCGCTGGCTTCTACTTCTGGTGGCCAAAGTGGACTGGCAAGATGCTCAACGAGCGCCTTGGCAAGATCCACTTCTGGTTGCTGTTCATCGGCTTCCACGGCACCTTCTTGATCCAGCACTGGTTGGGCGTCATGGGTATGCCACGTCGTTACGCTGACTACATGCCAGAAGACGGGTTCACCACCATGAACCAGGTTTCGACCGTGTTCGCATTCATCCTGGGTGCATCGATGATTCCATTCTTCTGGAACGTGTGGGTTACCCACCGTAACGGCAAGAAGGTTGAAGTTGACGATCCATGGGGCTTCGGCGCTTCGCTGGAGTGGGCAACCTCTTGCCCTCCACCACGTCACAACTTCCACTCGATTCCTCGCATCCGTTCGGAGCGTCCAGCTCTGGACCTGCACCACCCGGAGCTGACCGGACGTATTACTCCGGAAGCACCTGTTGCGAAGATCTTCGGACCAGCTGATCAGAAGGACGTGTAACGATGAAGGTTGAATCCTGGATTTTCCTGGGTGGAGTTTTCTTCTTCACTCCTGTAGCCATCGTTTACGGTTACATGACCAACTGGAACGAATGGGTCGGCTTCCTAGCCCTGCTGATGCTGGTTGGCCTGTGCCTCATGGTTGGCGGCTACCTGCTGTTCACCGCCAAGCGCGTTGGCAATCGTCCAGAAGACCGCGTGGATGGCGAAATCCACGAGAACGCCGGTGATATCGGAATGTTCTCCCCATGGAGCTGGTGGCCATTGGTCCTGGCTTCGGCTGCAGCAATTGGCTTCCTTGGCCTGGCTGTTGGCTGGTGGGTCTTCTTCATCGGCGCCGGACTGGCAGTCGTTGGCGTTACCGGCTGGGTTTACGAATACAGCCGTGGCGATCACGCTCACTAAGCAGTAACCCTGACGGGGTGGCAAGCAATTTTGCTTGCCACCCCGTTAGTCTTTTAACAACGGTTTTTCTGCAACGGCGAACCGTGAAGAAACTTAGCTCGAGGAGAAGCACCATGCGCCACGCACCGCAGCCAGATGTCCAGGCGCACCTTGATCCCACAAGCAAGCAAAGCAAATACCGCCAGATCCGGGAGATCTTGAAAACCCACGCACGCGAAGCGTGCAAACCGGGCTACAAGCTTCCACCAGAACGCGTGCTGGCCGAACACTTCTCGGTAGCGCGCAAGACCATCCGCCAGGCCATCGACGCCCTGGTCGATGAACAGGTGCTCAAGCGCGTAGTGGGTATCGGCACTTTCGTCGTGCCCGAGAAACTGGATCTGCGCGTTCGCCTGCATTCCTACTCTGAAGACATGATGCGCCGTGGCATGGTTCCCGATGCCCACGTGCTGGAATTTGCGGAGATCAAGGCAGGGGCGAGTCTGGCTTCGCAGCTGATGCTTGACGAGGGCACTCCCGTGGTCCAGTTCAAGCGACTGCTGCTGGCCGATGGCACTCCGATGAGCTTGGATGAGAACTACATGCCAGCGGACCTCGTGCCAGGCTTCGTGGATGGCGAACCGCCCTCAAAGCTCTACCAGGCGCTGCACGAACGCTATGGCATCTTGCTCGAGTGGGGCGAGGACCAAGTGGAAAGCACGGCAGCCAGCAAAAAACAGGCGGTGCTCTTGGGAGTCGAACCGGGCTTCCCGCTGCTACAGATCACTCGGTACGCCTACATTGGCGACCGTCTCGCCGACTACTCGGTGTCGCTCTACCGTTCAGACCGTTACAAGCTCTTCGTGCCACTGCAGCGTGTGGGTACGCGCACACCGCGGTACACCGACACATTCTAGGCCAGCGCATTCCTCAGAGCGCTCCACAAGCGATCCTGATGGGTGGAGAACAGGGGAGTGAGCTGTCTTAGCCATCGAAGCCACTTGCCCTGCTATGTCTCCCAGCTATGTCTCCCAGCGCCCTGATCGCCTCGAGTTTGGCGCTCTTCACTGGTTGCAGTTTCAGCCCGCCTAACTCTAGCAACCCTCGGGCTTTGACCGCGCGTTCATAAATGACTCTGGCCTACTCTGGTGAGCCGCCACGCAAACAGGTGATTCCATTACCGAGGGTTGCTGATCCGGCAACGCTAGGTGCGCAACAGCGCGCTACTGGCTCCCTCTGCGTTTATGCCGCGAGTAGAAGCGTCCAGCAAGCAACGCGTGCATAGTGGGCCGCCTGGCCTGAAGCGCTGGAGCCAGCGCCTGGACAGAAACCAAGTTCATGTGCGGCCCTCGTTGCAGGGTTGGAAACGCCTTGGCCCGATATGTGCAGGGACGCTGGTTGGCTTTCGAGCAATGACAAGGGGGGTGCAGCGGTGCGTGGAACCGGCCTGTAAAGACGATGCGGCGCTGGAACCTGATCTAAGGCGATGGATTGGCTATCGACGAGCACGAGTTCAGCTACGCCACTGAAGGGCTTCCAACGGAGCTTGTAAGGCCTAACAGTGGATGGATACACGAAAGGAGGGACACACCTTGCGGTGTGTCCCTCCTTTTGTGACTAACGCGAGTCGAGATTACTTCTGAACTGCGTCCTGCTTGTCACCCTCGACCTCATGGTGGCCGTGGGCTGCGTGAGCAGCTTCCAGCTCCGATGGGGTAACTGGGGCAACACGATCTTCGAAGAAGAACTTCGAGATTGCTGCACGACGCTTCTCCGAACCGGAGACGTGTCCTGCGGCATCAGGCTGAGCCGGAATGTACTGGCGATCAACGTAGTTGGTCAGCAGGTAACGCTTGTAAACGTCAACTTCCTCGTGCTTCTCCGAGAAGCCACCCTCAGGGGACATCTGGATGATGCCGGCTTCGCGGCCGTGCAAGACGATCTCGCGATCCTTGCGCTGCAGCGACAGGCAGATACGGCGGGTCAACCAGAAAGCGAAGATTGGGCCCAGGAAGAACAGCGTACGCAGCCAGTAGGTGACGTCGTTCAGCGACACATGGAAGTGGGTCGCGATCAAGTCGGAGGATGCCGCAGCCCACATGACGCAGTAGAAGACTACGCCGGCAGCGCCAACCGCGGTACGGAATGGAGCGTTGCGTGGACGATCGAGCAAGTGGTGCTCGCGGTTGTCCTTGGTGATCCAACGTTCGATCCATGGCCACGCGAACATCACTGCGAACAGTGCGCCTGCAGGAACCAGAGCTGGCAGCAGAACCGACATCACCAGGGTGTTGTCGCCCCATGGGAACGGAATGATCCACTCGAAGCTGAAGTTGCCCAGGTAACCAGGCATCAAGCGCAGAGCGCCGTCAACGAAACCGATGTACCAGTCCGGCTGGGTACCAGCCGAAACAGGGGATGGGTCGTATGGACCGTAGTTCCATACCGGGTTGATCTGGAACACGCCAGCGATGAATGCCACGATGCCGAAGACGATGAAGAAGAATCCACCGGCCTTAGCTGCGTATACCGGACCAACAGGGAAGCCAACAACGTTGTCGTTGGTGCGGCCTGGGCCAGGGTACTGGGTGTGCTTGTGGGTCACGACCATGAACAGGTGCACAACGATCAGCAAGATGATGACCGCAGGAACAATCATGATGTGCAACGAGTACAGTCGCGGAATCACGGCATCGCCAGGGAACTCGCCGCCGAAGAAGAACATCGACAGGTAGGTGCCAACGATAGGCAGTGCCTTCATGACGCCATCGATAATGCGCAGACCGTTACCGGAAAGCAGATCATCTGGCAGGGAGTAGCCGGTGAAGCCAGCAGCAAGACCCATGATCAGCAGCACGCCGCCGACAACCCAGTTCAGTTCACGTGGGCGACGGAATGCGCCGGTGAAGAATACGCGCAGCATGTGCACGGACAGGGAAGCAACGAACAGCAGTGCCGACCAGTGGTGTACCTGTCGCATGAACAGGCCGCCGCGTACGTCGAAAGAGATATCCATGGTCGAGGCCATAGCCGTCGACATGCCGATACCCTTCATCGGTACGTACGAGCCGTTGTAGATGACGTGAGCCATCGACGGATCGAAGAAGAAGGTCAGGAAGGTGCCCGAGAGCAGCAGCAGTACGAAGGTGTACATTGCCACTTCGCCGAACATGAACGACCAGTGGTCAGGGAAGATCTTGCGACCGAATTCCTTGACCATGCCCGAAGCGCCGACGCGGGAATCCACGAAGTTGGCGATGCGACCGGTAGCGGTCGATGCCTGGTATTCGTTAGTCGTCGTCATGATTAACCACGCTCCCAGTAGGACGGGCCAACTGGCTCATGGAAATCGCTCTGAGCTACCAGGTAGCCCTCGGAGTCCACGGTAATTGGCAGCTGTGGCAGTGCGTGACCAGCTGGGCCGAAGATGACCTTGCATTCCTGCGTCAGGTCGAAGGTCGACTGGTGGCATGGGCACAACAGGTGGTGGGTGTGCTGCTCGTACAGGGCAATCGGGCAACCAACGTGGGTGCAAATCTTGGAGTAGGCGACGATGCCGTCTACGTTCCAGGTTTCGCGTCCCTCGGAGATCTGCATTTCCGCTGGATCCATGCGCATCAGCAGAACAACGGCCTTGGCCTTTTCGTTCAGCGGGTGCTCGGTCTCGTTCAGACCTTCTGGAATCACGTGGAATGCGGAACCGATCTGCACATCCGAAGCCTTGATTGGGGTACCGGATGGGTCGCGGGTCAGACGGATGCCCTTGTCCCACATGGTGTGGCGCAGGGAATCGATCATCTGGTGCGCGGTGTTACCGGTACGGTCCAGATCGCGGAACATGAAGATTGCCGGAATTGGAGCCAAGGCGATGGCACCAATCAGGGTGTTGCGGATCAGCGGACGACGCTTGATGCCGGATTCTTCGAGTACGGTATCGATGATCTCAACGGCATCCTGGCGATCTTCTTCCGAGCGGATCTCGTGGCGCATTTCCATGAGCTCGTGATCCGGCATCAGGGTCTTGGCCCAGTGAACAATACCTACACCGATACCGAGCATCGCGAAGGCGGTGCCCAGTCCCAGTGCAGCGTTCTGCACACGCAGTTCAGCGAAAGTCATCTCGCCCAGGTGGCCCAGGACGAAGTAGGCCACGAAGAAGAAGAGCGTGCCGATGATGGAGATGGTAAATAGGAGCGCTACTTGACGCTCATGTCGCTTGGCTGCGCGCGGATCGCGGTCTGCGAGACGCGGACGATGCGGTGGTAAGCCCGGATCTGGGAAACGATCCTGAGCTACATCGTCAGCCTTAGCAACGGTGCCCGAGTTTTCGGGACTGCCGTGACTATGGTCGCCCATGTTTCTCTCTCATCCTTCTGTTAGGAATTTATGTACGTAGTGATGGTTACGGCCGGGGCCGTGGTTTGCCTTAGGAAGGACGCGAGGTCAACCAAATGGTGAAGGCAATGATGATACCCAGACCTGCGGTCCAGGTGAACAGGCCTTCAGCAACTGGACCCAGGGAGCCCAGGGCTGCACCGCCAGCAGAACCATTGGCTTCAATGGTCTTCAAGAAGGTGATTACGTCACGCTTCTCTTCAGGGGTGATGTTCGAGTCGTTGAACACGGGCATGTTCTGTGGGCCGGTAGCCATCGCTTCGTAGATGTGCTTTTCGGATACACCGCTCAGGGTTGGTGCGAACTTACCGCGGGTCAGTGCGCCACCGGCAGCAGCCGCGTTGTGGCACATTGCGCAGTTCACACGGAAAATGGTGCCGCCATGAGCGGCGTCGCCCTGGGTGGTGTCCAGGTATTCCTCATCAGGGATCGCTGGGCCTGCACCCAAGCTAGCGACATACGCTGCCAGCTGGGAGATCTGCTCGTCGTCGAACTGTACTGGCTTGACCTGGGCCTGTGGGCCCTGCATCTGCATTGGCATACGGCCGGTGCCGACCTGGAAGTCAACAGAAGCCGCGCCTACGCCGATCAGCGATGGACCGGAGTCGGAGCCTTCAGCATTCATGCCGTGGCAAGTAGCGCAGTTGGCGACGAAAAGCTTCTGACCTTCTTCGACATCGGCCTGCGATGCCGTAGTGGTCTCAGCTGCCTTCGCTTCGCTGATGTTACCCGCTGCAGTGTAGAGACTGCCGGTAATCAGCAATCCGAACAGAAGCAGGGCCACAGCGGCGAGCGGGTGGCGGCGCTTTTTCGAAAGAGCCTTCACTTGCTGGTTCCTCACTTAGTTTCTTTGGTGTGGTGTTGCCGAACTTCTTGTTGAGGCAACTAATGAATTCAAGTTGCTACTTCAAGAAGTAGATGATCGCGAACAGGGCGATCCAAACAACGTCAACGAAGTGCCAGTAGTAGGACACAACGATGGAGCCGGTTGCTTCGAAGTGACCAAACTTCTTAGCCAGCATCGCACGACCAATGATCAGCAAGAATGCAATCAGACCACCAGCGACGTGAATGCCGTGGAAGCCGGTCGTAATGTAGAAGGCCGAAGCGTAGGAGTTCGAGTTGAATGCCACGCCCTCGCTAACTAGGACAGCGTATTCGTAGGCCTGGACCGAAACGAAGATCGCTCCAAGGAAGAAGGTCAGAATGAACCATTCAATCATTCCCCATTCCTTGAAGTTGAAAATCCCGCCGGTACGGCGAGGCTTGAATTCTTCGGCACGGAACACGCCTAGCTGGCACGAGAACGAGCTGGACACCAAGATGATGGTGTTAACCAGCGCGAACGGTACGTTGAGCTTGGCAGTTTCATTCGCCCAGAGTTCGGGCGCGGCAGCCCGGAGGCTGAAGTACATGGCGAAGAGGGCGGCGAAGAACATGAGCTCGCTGGAGAGCCACACCATCGTTCCCACCGACACCATGTTTGGGCGGTTCGGCGCATGTGGCGCCGTCGTATTTGGGGCATGAGTCGCAGTTGTCACACTGACATTATGTCTCTAAATGCCCCTCAGATACCAATGCAAAAGCGGGTTCGTGGAGGTTTTTTGCGCCACATGCTGGCAACATCCGCGGAAACATGCGGAAGTACAGAGAAAACTCTTTCTACAATTCGTAGAGCTTGAACCGGCGAGTCTTACGAAACATTCATATACGCAACACAAATGTGGCCTATTTAACCCTAGAAACAAGGCGTTTTTAGCGATCTGAGCCACATCATCTAACGACATGAATTGGGTCAGCCAGCAGGTATCTCGATAGGCTTTCTCATGTGTCAACGAGCCTTGTAAACGAAAAGTTCCCGACGTGGCCAGATCTATTGGCCACCCTGATTACCGGTGGCGATCTCAGCCGCGAACAGGCCGCTTGGGCGATGAATGAGATCATGTCCGGCGAGGCAAGCGACGTACAGATTGCCGGCTTCTTGGTTGCACTGCGTTCCAAGGGCGAAACCGTCGCCGAATTGACGGGCCTGGTGGACTCCATGGTGGCAAATGCGCGCCCCTTGAGTATTGATGCACAAACTTTAGACATTGTTGGCACCGGTGGTGACCGTCAGAACACCGTCAACATCTCGACAATGTCCACTCTGGTCTGCGCTGGCGCCGGAGTGAACATCGTTAAACACGGGAACCGTGCCTCCTCTTCGTCGTCCGGTTCCGCCGATGTCCTCGAAGCATTGGGGGTCCGCCTGGAAGTACCAATTGAGCGCCTTGTAGAGGTGTACAACAAGGTTGGAATTGCGTTCTGCTTCGCCAACGTCTTCCACCCCTCTATGCGCCACGTTGCCGGTGCGCGACGCCAATTGCGCGTACCAACCGCTTTCAACTTCATGGGCCCATTGACCAACCCGGCCTTGCCAAGCGCTTCAGCGATCGGCTGCTCCGATGCGACCATGGCACCGATCATGGCCGGCGTCTTGGCAAGCCGCAACGTGCGTGGACTGGTATTCCGCGGGGACGACGGACTGGATGAATTGACCACGACCGCGCCTAACCGTGTGTGGGAAGTTCGCGACGGCAAAGTCTCTGAATTCACTTTTGACGCCCAAGACGTGGGGATTGCCCGGGCGACACTCGACGATCTGCGCGGTGGCGATGCCCTACATAACGCAGGCGTTGTCCGCGAGATTGTCGATGGAGCCACCGGACCAGTACGCGATGCCGTTCTGCTCAATGCGGCAGCCGGAATGGTCGCTTACGCCAATGACGCTGACGGTAGCTTCGAAGATCGCATGCGCCTGGCCATTGAGAAGGCAGCTCAGTCCATTGATTCAGGAGCTGCGAAGGCAACCTTGGATTCCTGGGCATCAACCACGCAGGCAATCGTAGGGGAGTAACCCCAACTGGCTGGCAACAAAGCCGGCCTTTGGTTCACGACTTTACAATCGTGAACCAAAGGCCGGCTTTAGCTTTTGTACTTGTTGCTAGTCGCCTAGTCCGAGGGAAAAAGCAGCTTCAAGATCGTGCTCGGAGTAAGCGCGGAACGCGATATGCGTCTGGGTGCCGCGGATGCCCTGGATCTTGGATAGCTTGTTCGCAATGACTTCAGCCAGGTCTTCGTGCTTGTTAACTCGTGCAATTGCAATCAAATCCCAGTCGCCAGCGACCGAGTACACCTCGCTGATACCCGAGATTGCAGAGATCTGCTGTGCGCACTCTGGGATACTGTCAGTTGCCGTCTGAATCATGACGAATGCGGTGACCATCACTGTGCCCTTTCCGTTCTAACTTATCGCCTGCCAAGAGACGGTTGATCTGTACTCAACTCTAGTCGAAAAGCAGAAGATCAGAGGCATGGGAAAATCACTCTGCTTAGCAATATACAAAGGTTTTAATTTGTATCTAGTCTTACAATGTTTTATAATTGTTCCATGATTGTCTTGACCATTGACCAGCGCCGTTCCCGTTCCACTGAAGACAAGGTGGAGGCCCTAGTCAAGCAAGCCAACGCCACGGTATCCGTGGTTCGTCCATTTCAGCGTACGGCCGGAGACGAAGTCCAGGCTGTCTTGGATGACGCGAATGAAGCCATTCGCTTGGCAGTGATGATGGCAGCTTCGGGGGACTGGAGTGTCGGACTGGGCTTCGGCCAGGTTGAAACTCCACTACCTGAGGAAACGCGTGCCGGCCGCGGCCCGGCCTTTGAATTTGCCCGCGTCGCGGTAGAGCGCGCAAAGAACACCAATGCGCACCTTGCGGTCCACGGTCCATCGCATGAAGCTACCCGGCTCGAAGCAGAGCTCCAATTGACCGCTTGCATAGTCTCCAAGCGCCGGGCCACAGCGTGGGAAGCTGGCACCCTGGCCGATGAGGGCATGACCCAGCAAGAGATTGCCAAAGAATTGGGAATCACCCAGCAAGCTGTCTCTTCTCGTCTGTCCGCGGCGCTATGGTTTGAAGCGAACCGGATGATGGATGAAGCTGCCAAGTCGCTGAATCGTCAGCTGAATATGCTTAAGGAGCAGTAGATGGTTTGGATCGCATGGGGGAGTCTGAGCCTAGCGACCGTTATCGCGTGCGTCGGTGCCTACCTTGGCTATGCCATGGGTAAACGCGCTCGTGCGCGCGAATGGCTCACCGTCGCGGCTGGTTTCTTTGCCTTGCTCGCTGCCGTGCTGGCAGCTGCTTCGCAGACTGCGGTGGAGCAGAGCCCGCTGGCGCCTGTCTACGCCATCGCCCTGAGTTCCATATTCGCCATTAGTTTCGGTGGCCCCTTTACTGAACTCGTTTTCCGGCTCGCTGCCAAAAACGATGTCGAGCTCGCTAAAGAAGAGTCCGACCCTTCGCCACTGCGTGGTGGACTGTGGATCGGACTCTTGGAACGCACCGCTATCGTGGCAAGCCTCTGGGCAGGCTGGCCGGAAGGCATCGCCATCGTGCTAGCCGTGAAGGGGCTTGGACGGTTCTCGGAATTGAAGAACCACCGCGCGGCAGAACAGTTCATTCTGGGGACCTTCTCCAGCGGCCTGGTGGCAGCCGGTTCCTACGGGCTGGGTCTGCTACTTATTTAGCTTCCGGGCAACGAGCGAGGTGACTAAGCGGCGTCCCATCAAGAATGCGCCCAGCACCAGGAAAGCGACGATGATGAACGGGACAGCTGCGGTGGAGCCAAGAGCTATGCGCAGTGCCAGCCCCAAGGCCACAGTGCCGATCCATACGAGCAGTCCGACAGGGAAGAGCTTATTGATCGTCTTGTTCGGCTTGGAGAGCAAGGTCATGATCACGTAGGCAATCAAAAACGGCAGCGCGGTCATCAAGATGCCGACAATGCTCAACGCATGTTCGTGTTCACGGCGTCCGAGCAGCGCGAACAAAATGATTAGAACCAAATCGATGGCAGCCCAGAGCGGCCACTTTTGAATACTTTCCTTCATGTACTCATCATAGGTTTCCGCGTAGTCCGATGAAGAACTGCGGGCTCTGCTTAGCAGTGTCTCTTCGCGTACAGGACGGGAGTCCACTAAGGCAGCATGCCGGCGGTTAAGGATCCGACACCCGTTTCACCTAGCATTGGAGCTATGAACAGCTGGCCGGGGTACGCAAGGATGCAATCGCACCAAATCTTGCTTTATCTCCTGGCTATTGCCGCTGGTGTTCTGACCGGATTGGCTCTACCAGCTGCTGCCCCGGCACTGCAGTCTGCGATCAATCCATTTCTGGCGCTGCTGTTATATGCGACGTTCCTGAGCATGCCGCTGACCAAGCTGGCCGGCGCACTGGGCGACATTCGCTTCATGGGCGCCCTGATGCTCGCCAATTTTGTGGCAGTACCTCTAGTCGTGTTCGCTCTAACCCGCTTCATCGCCCACGACAAAGCACTGCTGTTCGGGGTCCTGCTGGTCCTTCTTGCCCCGTGCGTTGACTATGTCATCGTGTTTACAGGTCTTGCTGGCGGAGATAGTCACAAGCTACTTGCAGCTACTCCGTTGCTGCTAGTTTCGCAGGTGCTGCTTCTGCCAGTTTTCATGTATCTTTTTGCCGGCCCGGCGACCACCGGATTGATCGAACCCGAACCGTTTGTGCGCTCTTTGCTGGGGTTGATCGTTCTTCCCCTGGCGGCCGCGGCAATCACCCAGATGATTACGCGCAAGTATTCGGAATTTGCTGTGGTGGGGGACTGGGCAGATTACTTGATGGTTCCCCTGATGATGGGAACTTTGTTCAGTGTCGTCGGTTCGCAAATCCACGGTGTGGCCGCCCAGATAAGCAGCCTTTTCCAAGCCATCATGATTTTTGCGCTGTTCATCTTGCTCATGGTGTTCATCGCCTGGGCCATTGGGCGGATATTCAAGCTCGGCATACAGTCATTGCGAGCGGTTGCCTTCAGTGGCGTGACGAGGAATTCCCTGGTCGTCCTGCCGTTGGCATTGGCTTTGCCTGTCGAACTGGCTTTCGCTTCCACCGTTGTGGTCACCCAAACGCTTGTTGAACTGCTCGGCATGCTTCTGATGGTTAGGTTCATTCCTGCATTGATCAGGCAGAAATCCAACTGACCGCGCAGGCTGTTGGTTCGAGATACGCAAATGGCCTGTCCAGGCACCGATATTCGGTACCTGGACAGGCCATTGTTCTTGGACCTTCAGCAGGACTATTTCACGCCCATTGAAGGGGACCGCTAGCCTGTGGCTAGTGTTCTCCGCCAGGAGGACCAACGACCAGCATGGTTGCGAAGATCGCGACGATCACGATGAAGAGCAGCACGGTAGTGAGCAAAGGACGGGCAACGAGCCAACGCATAGTGGCGTCCGTCCACTTGCGATCATCAGGGTGATCGGTGGCCGCGGTACGCCAAGGCCCCTCAAGCTTCCCGTTGCGCTCGAGCCATTTATCGAAAGGAATCGTCAGGAACGGTACAACAGCTGTTGCTGCAGCGCCGACGATCAATCCCTTGCGCCAACGCTGGTTCATGCCGATCAGAACGGCCATCGTTGCGTAGGTCAGGAATACGAAGCCGTGGATGAAGCCGGCGATGGACACTGGCCAGTCACCGATCTTGACACCATATTTGAGAATTAGCGCGATGATGAGCATCGTCCACGTGACTGCTTCGGCGCGAGCGACAGTACGGTAGAGAGAGCTGGGAGTCATTAGGGGATTACATCCTTGGAAAACTAGGGGAGTGAACCATTTAGTAGCCAGGAACTAGCCTATCTGCTGCCCCACGAACTCGGCGAAACGAGCCGGACTGCTCATAAGCGCAATCTAAGGGTGCATGGAGGGACCACTGTCCAACAAACACTTCAACGATTCAATAGATTAATAGCTCATGCACGAAGTAGATCCTAGAGTGGACCTGGCCCCAGCAGATTGCCAGGCAGCGCACGCGCATATAATAGGGCTAGTCCTTGCTGATGGTGGCAGATTCAAGGTCAGAAACACATAGCTGGTTATCAGGACCTGATAAATAAGGGGAGTGGAACACGAGCTAAGGCGCGTTCTTCACCCGTTCGTACTCACCCCAGAAGTCTGACATCGGTCTGGGTGTACCGTTCAGGAAATCCTCCA
The DNA here is from genome assembly GCF_000197735.1 of Glutamicibacter arilaitensis Re117. Taxonomy (NCBI): domain Bacteria; kingdom Bacillati; phylum Actinomycetota; class Actinomycetes; order Micrococcales; family Micrococcaceae; genus Glutamicibacter; species Glutamicibacter arilaitensis. Next base: position 1,886,857 of record NC_014550.1, on the reverse strand, counting down.
GATATAGAAGGTGGGTTTGCCACCCCGTGAGGTATTCGCCCACCTCTTTGGTAAGACCGATGTGTCGCACGGTCAGTATTTGCGAACCAGCCGTTGATTCAATGGTGAACGAGACTTGGGAAGGATCCTCATCGGGGAATTTCCAAGTCATCTCGAGTGATTGGCCAGGCTTGCAGCTGATGATTCGACTGGTGCAGACGTAGTCTTGCGCATGCTCAATCTCGACATTTGAGCCAATGCTGAAGGTTCCACTCAGGAGCGTTCCGAGCCAGCGCTGCAACGGTTCAATGCCAGTGAGCGCACGCCAGATCAGGCCACTGGATGCATCAAGTGTCCATTGCAGGCAGACTGTGCCAGATGGGACGTCGAAACTTTTGCGGAGCAGTGGCATAGGCACCAGACTAACTAGCTTCGTTCGCGGGGTACACGCTCGTGGTCAACAGCTGCACGCACTCTGCTGTATTCAAGGCATTCCAAGCGCACGGAGGAGGTTCAGATTTCCATTACTTTACATAATGTAGATTATCGGCTTACAGATAACCTGTACGGAAGTGCCTGATTATCGCGCGTTCGATCCATATATCAACTAAGCCTTGTCCTGCAATTCCAGCCGATGCCTAGCGAAGTCCAACGTCTGCCTAATGAACTCGCGTGATCGTTCATCATGCATGGAATAGATGACGTGGCGTCCAGACTTTCTGGTTTGCAGTACGCCGGCAGTTCGCAACCTGGACAGCAATTGGCTGGCAACAGTTGAGCTCACGCCAACCAATTGAGCCAAATCCGACAGGGAAAGATCCTCCGTAGATAATGCCCAAAGCATCTGGAGCCGCGCTGGATCTGACAATGTCTTAAGTACGGTTACTGACATGTCCAAAAGATCACTGGAGACGATCTCATCTTCAGCCACGTGGGCAATGAATTCGCTGGTCATCTCACGCACTCCCTCTCCGAACTTCACCTGCTTCGCTGCAGATCATCTCGTATGGTCCAGCTCTGTGGGTGTGTCCATTATGGCCACGGATCGACATAAAGCGATAGGCATACGCCAGATTCCCATGGAATAACCGTCCGCGCAGAGTTTCCCTACGTCACTCCCCTTGGATAAATCATCCAACTCGAAATAAAGTAATTCGTCTATGACTAGGCGTTTAGCTGCAGAAGAAGAATGTCGTTGAGTCTACCGATGGTCTAATTTGATGGCGATCGGATCACAGAAGATTGGTCAGGTCCCTGGTCGATGGCAAAATTTAGATATGACTACTCCGTTGCTGCGCATTCCAGATAGGAATAAGTACGCTCAGAAAATTACCAAAGTACTCGAGCAGCAACACATTCAGGTAGACCCTGTTCAGCGCGAGCTCATTGAGATCCTTGATCGCTGTCTGGGCAAGTCGAAGTCGGCCGCACACCCGGGAATCTATATCTACGGACCTCCAGGCCGCGGCAAAACCCTGATCATGAACACCTTGGTATCGCTGATGCCGCCTGCCACCACGGCACGCTATCACTTCCACGAGTTCTTCCAGCGCTTGAACTCCCCCGCCAATCGCATCCCCGGCCAGCGGCTGGGTGCAATCTTTGCGCAAGGACTTGAGCGCGAACTCGCTGGACTAGAACTACTGGTCTTCGACGAGTTCCATTGCACCGAACCAGGCGATGCCATGTTCATGGCCAAGCTCGTGCGGCATTGTGCCGAACACCGGATCCAGTTGATCACCACGTCCAACTATGGTCCGGAGAAACTGTTGGACGATGACACGTTCCATCATCTCGTTCAGCCAACGATCGATCGAATCAAAAATGACTTCGTCATCTTCGCGCTTGATCATCAGGTGGATTACCGGCAACTTGATGCTGATCCCCAACAGGTGCTCGAAGGCTATCGCCTGGGCAGCTTGAACCTCTTCGAGACCCCGGCTGCGCAGCCAGAACACGATACGATGATCCAGATCGGCTACGACGAGATCGGTCCCGTGCATCTGAACGCAGAGACTATTTGGATCACCTTCGATCAGATCTGTCGAACTCGACGCAATACCGCTGACTATTTGGAATTGGCAGGAAGATACTCTTGCTGGCATGTCACCGGGATTCCAGCTAGTACCAACATGCCAATGGATGAGGAACGTCGTCTGGCGAACCTTATCGATATCTTCTACGACAAGAACGTGGAAGTACATTTGTATGCCGCAGACAACCTGGGCAACCTAGGGCATATGCTGCACGATACTGAAAAGGCCCGGCTCACCTCGCGTCTGGCTCAACTGCAACTCAACGAATACGAACGGACCAGCGCTTCCTCATGAATACCGAGTACACCGCACAGGATATCGAGACGATTGTCCGCGACGTCTTGTCCAGTGCTGATGAAAACCTCGTATTGCCCATTGTCCAGCTAGGCCATCCGGTTCTGCGGCAGCAGGCTGTGGCATATGAGAATCAGCTGCCAACGGATCTGCTTGAGGAACTCTTGGAGGCCATGCGCCAGACCATGTATGACGCGCCTGGAGTTGGTTTGGCAGCGCCACAGGTAGGCATCCCGTTGCAGATCGCCGTACTTGAAGATCTGTATCCGATTCCCGAGGAAGCAGCCACGATGCGTGAGCGCGAGCCACTGGAATACTTTGAAATCTTCAACCCGGAATACGTGTCCGCTTCCGAGCGCGAGGCAGTCTTCTATGAAGGCTGCCTGTCCTTTGACGGGTTCCAAGGTGTCGTGACCCGTCCTGCCGACATCAGTGCTACATACAAGGATCGCGACGGGCAAGAAATTACCCGAAGCTTCTCTGGCTGGCAGGCACGCATTGTGCAGCATGAAGCCGACCACCTGTCGGGCACCGTGTACATCGACAAGGCCGAAACCCGCTCACTGATTGATGAGACTGAACTGTGGCGCCATGAAGGCATGGATGTGGCAACAGCACAGAAGGTTCTGAACTTCTAATGTCATCTGGCACCACGACGATTACCTGTCCAGTCTGCGAGCAGACTCTGAGCTTGGATGAAACGCCTCGCCGCAGCCTGAACTGCGAATCCGGCCACCGCTTTGACGCCGCCAAACAGGGCTACTTCAACTTCCTCACCGGCAAGGGCACCAACTTCCTCGAAGACACCTCGGCCATGGTCCAGGCCCGTGATGCGTTCCAGTCCAAGGGACACTACGAACCACTTGTTTTGGCCTTATCTAAGCTGATCAATGATCACCATGAGGCTTCCACCCTCGATGTCTTGGATGCGGGAGCCGGCACCGGCTATTACCTCGAGAAGATCTTGGAGCACTCCCCTGCTCCAAGCCACGATGCTTTGGCTCTGGACATCTCCCGCTACGCCATGCGCAAGGCGGCCAAGGTTCCGGCAACCCTGGCAGTCGTGTGGGATGTCTGGCGCAAGCTGCCGACCGCAGATCAATCCCGCGATGTGGTTCTGAACTGCTTCGCTCCGCATAACCCGGCAGAGTTCCGCCGTGTGCTGCGGCCCAACGGACTGTGCCTGGTAGTGACCGGTGAACCCGACCACCTGAATGAGGTCATTGAACCATTAGGCATGCTCTCCGTCGCCGAGGGAAAGCAAGCGGCACTGGCAGAAAAATTTGGTGCCGAAGGACTGCGACATGTCGAATCGCAGAAGTTGTCTTACCAGATGGACTTGCAGAGCGAAGATCTCTTTAACCTTGCGTTTATGGGGCCAGCCGGACATCACCTCTCCCCCGAGACCCTAGAGCAGCAAGCCTTAGCACTAGGTCCCCAGCAGGTAACAGCCTCCTTTGGCGTACATGCATTTGTTCCGCAGGCCTAGAAAATACCCCAAAATGACTACACCTTTATCGTGCTCTCTACGGCAGAATGTAGGAAAGGCCAGTTATTACTGGCCAGTGTCCTAACAGAATTTAGGTGGATGCCATGACAACGGCTGAATGGATCATCAGCAACGCTTGGGTGATCTGGCTGGCACTGTTCTTACTGCTGGCGATCATCGAGATGCTCTCACTTGATCTCTACTTCATCATGCTCGGCGTTGGCGCCCTAGGTGGAGTAGCGGTTGCACTGCTCAACGGTCCGATGTGGCTGCAGGTCCTTGTTTTCTGCCTCATTTCATTGTTAATGATCTTCTTGGTCCGGCCTATCGCGGTCAAGCACTTACGGAAATCTCCCGAGGGATTCCGCACCAACATCGAACGACTCATCGGTGCGGATGCGCTCATTCTTGAACCAACTTCGCGCATGTCAGGTTCGGCCAAGATCCGTGGAGAGATCTGGACTGCTCGTGCCGACGCAAATGTTCCAAGCATGAATCCGGGTACGTACGCAGTAGTTTCACGCATTGATGGAGCCACCGCTTACCTGACAGCGAAGTCTCCTGACCCTGCCGACGGCTAGTTAGCCTGACGCACCCAATTTTTCATCACCCCTGCACAAGGAAAGAGAGTACGAACCATGAAATCAGATGGTTTTGGCTTGACTATTGTGCTTGTCGTATTGGCAATCTTCGTGATTGTCGTCCTGCTGCGCAGCGTGCGCATTGTGCCCCAGGCACGTGCTGGCATCGTTGAACGCCTCGGCAAGTACAACCGAACCCTAAATCCCGGCCTGACAATCCTGATCCCGTTTGTGGACCGTTTGCTGCCGCTGCTGGACCTGCGTGAGCAGGTTGTCTCCTTCCCACCTCAGCCGGTGATTACCGAAGACAACCTGGTAGTTTCCATTGATACCGTGATCTACTTCCAGATCACCGAGCCACGTGCGGCGACCTACGAGATCGCCAACTACATCCAGGCTGTTGAACAGCTAACCACCACTACGCTTCGTAACGTAGTCGGTGGCCTGAATCTGGAAGAGGCCCTGACCAGTCGCGACCAGATCAATGGACAGCTCCGCGGAGTCTTGGACGAGGCTACCGGCAAGTGGGGCATTCGTGTTTCACGCGTCGAGCTGAAGGCTATCGATCCTCCGATTTCCATCCAGGATTCGATGGAAAAGCAGATGCGCGCAGATCGTGATCGCCGTGCCGCAATCTTGACCGCCGAGGGTGTCAAGCAGTCCTCGATTCTGACCGCCGAAGGCGCACGCCAGTCCTCGATCCTGAAGGCCGAAGGTGATGCCCAGGCATCGATCTTGCGCGCAGATGGTGAAGCGCAAGCAATTCAAAAGGTTTTCGATGCAATTCACGCCGGCAAGCCGGACCAGGAGTTGCTCGCCTACCAGTACCTGCAGACCCTGCCGAAGCTCGCTGAGGGCACCTCGAACACGCTGTGGGTTATTCCAAGCGAGCTGACCGAGGCGCTCAAGGGCATCGGCGGCGCACTGGGTGGATCCGGAGCTAGCAGCAAGCCTGCAGCTCCCGAGGCTCCATCGGCCCCTGAAAACGGCCTGTAGTAGCCACCGGTTCAGAACCGAATAGCCGTCTGCGGCGAGGTGCATACAATGCACCTCGCCGCAGACGCGTATAATGGATGTTTTGGTACCAAGGATTATCTTCCCCTCTAGTCGGAGGGAATTATTTCCGAGTGCCAAACGTTGGTACGTGTAGCGAATTCTTCAATCATCGCGGAGGGAAAACATGAGCGATCGCAGCCTACGAGGCATGCGCCTGGGTGCACAGAGCATGGAATCTGAGGCAGGTGTGGAGCCGGCTGCCCGTCAGCGTGTGGAATACCGTACCGAAGAGGGCGAGACCGTCTTCGTCGTCTTTGCAGCTGAAGCTGAAATTCCAGCAATCTGGCACACCAAGACCGGTAAGGAAGCTAAGCTCGTCCACGGCGAGGCAAAGGCCGAAGAGCCAGGAAATGAAAAGCCTGTTCGTACCCACTGGGACATGCTCCTTGAGCGCCGTTCCGAAGAGGAACTGGAAAAGACTCTGGCAGACCGCCTGCAGCAGCTACGCACTGCACGTGGAGACGCTGTCTAATATCCCGCGTTGACGGCTTGGCTGCTCTAGCATGGCCGTCTGGGACTGGGTGAGGGCTGGGTTGATAACCATTGGTTATCAACCCAGCCCTCACCCTTTTAATCTGCTACTGGCTTAGCCTGTGGGTGCTTCTCCCCCACTGGAAAAAATCGCGGTTAAGTTCATCTGGCGTGCAACGAAAGATCGTTGCACGCCAGAGAAATAAGTTCGTGTCTACTTCTTGGAAGTCAGCTTCTTCCAGCGGGCACCCAGGCCCCAGCGGGTGACATTCCACATTGCTTCAAAAACGATGTTTCCGCTCATCTTCGAGGCGCCCAATTCGCGCTCGACGAAGGTAACAGGAACTTCAACGATCTTCTTGCGAAGCATGGCTACACGGAAGGTCATGTCCACCTGGAAGCCGTAGCCGCGTGACTCAACAGCATCAAAGTCGATAGCTTCAAGGGTTTCGCGCTTAAAGGCGCGGTAACCGGCGGTGATATCGCGCAACGGCAAGCCCAGCATGGTGCGGGAGTAGAAGCTGCCGCCACGGGAGATGATCTTGCGCAGCAGTGGCCAGTTCACGACTTCGCCGCCCTTGACCCAACGCGAACCGATCACCAGGTCGGCGCCAGCAGCGCTGGCTTCCAACAGGCGTGGCAGCTGTTCTGGCATATGCGAGCCGTCGGCATCCATCTCTACCAGCACGTCGTAATCGCGGGCAAGCGCCCATTCGAAACCAGCGATGTAGGCCGCTCCCAAGCCATCCTTGCCGGTACGGTGCAGCACATTGATGTTCGAATCCTCTGCAGCCATCTTGTCTGCGAGTTCACCGGTGCCGTCTGGCGAGTTATCATCGACGATCAATACATCCGAGTCAGGAACTGCGGTACGCAAGCGTCCTACGGTCAGCGGGAGCGACTCCAGTTCGTTGTAAGTCGGAATGATTGTAATGACGCGCACGCGGCGGCACCTTTCTTGGTATACAACACAAAGCTTCTCGTCTGCTCAGGATACTTTCGGATTTGTCCTGCCGGATTCCGGAGCCAGAAAAGAGTTAGTCCAAACTCAAATTATAGTCATGATTTACCAGCCGGCGAACTGCAGACACCGCTTTAACGAACGATCCTCAGTGACTTCGGCCCTATTCTGCACACCGCAAGGCGCACAGAATGTTATCTAAGGTCACTGAGGATCGTTGTTCAGATTGCGAAGTTTCCAACGCAATGTTTGTGCCTCTCGAAGAGGTTCCTAGGCTAGCCTAGTCGCTTACCCACCTACGCTGTCAACCATCAAATGACTTCACGCTTTACCTAGAGTCCGCAAGTCAGGGCAAAATTAGTGAATTTCTTTTGCTTGTTGAGCATTTGTTTGACTTCAGGCAGATTCGCTTGGCTCAAGGGCATTGAAAAGGGTGACGCCGGCGCGTACAGTACGCAAGCACTGCGGAATCTCCTGATCAACAACCGGAAGCATCGGGGTGCCTGCGCGGGCGTCGGTGCTCCAAGAGCTGATCCGCACATCCGGCGTTTGCACAGCAAGTTCAGAGGCAGTCCACACGGCAAAAGTTGCCGGCGCTCCAATGACCAGCTGCCCCGCGTACGGGTTCATCTCCCCCATGGCTCGATAGGTCGAACGCGTCTGCGCCAGGAAGGCCGCACGAGCCGAGATGCGGGCATCGGTGTTGTTCATGTTCATGCCGGCACGAACTACCTGCCAGCCATCGACCTCGGTGACCGGTGCGTCAGAGCCGAGCACCATGGGCACGCCCGCGGAGAGCATGGCCGAGAGGTTGTTCATCGACGCGGCACGCTCCTCGCCTAGCCGCTGGATGTACATGCCGTTCGAGCCACCCCAGGCTTGGTCGAAGACCGGCTGCATGGAAACCATGATGGCGTACTGCAGCAGACGCGCCCGTGTAGCTTCGTCAACCATCTCCACGTGCTCCAGGCGGTGGCGGCACATCTGCAGCTTGGCGATGCCAATCTGTTCGGAAGCCAGGTCGAACCCTGCCAGCACCTCGTCCAGGGCGCCATCTCCGATGACATGGAACGAAGCCTGGATTCCGCGGGAGCTGCATGCGACCAGATGAGCCGCGATTTCTTCACGGTTCAGGTACAGGGTGCCGCGCTGCCCTGGCTTGTCGCTGTAATCTTCGCGCAGGTAGGCGGTGTGGCTACCCAGCGAGCCATCCACCCGCAGGTCTCCGCCCAAGCCCAGCAGTTTGCCTGCAGGGAATGAAGCGGTGAGTTCCTGGGCATGATCGGCATCGGCCACCAGCTCTCCCCAGTAGGCGTAGACCTGCGGCAGCTTGGAGCTGTCGATGGAAAGCAGCTGGTCCAGGGCCTCACGGCCCTCCAGGTGCGGGGCCGCCATCTCGACAACGCTTGCGAAGCCTCGGGAAGCATAGTGCTCAAGAGCAAGACGCTGGTATTCCTGTTCGGCCTTCTGGGTCTTGGTCAGGGCCTCGCGGACCGCATCGTGGTCAGCCCCTGCGATCGTGCCCGAAGACAGGTGGCCCAGATCCAGCAGGTCAAGCAATTCTTGGTTAACCAGTGCGCTGTGCACATCTCGGCGAGCCAGGTAGTAGCCTCGGCCGCCAACTGCGCTGGTCAGATCGGTTTCAGCCGGCAACTCTTGGTTGGCCCAATCCGAGTTGTCCCAACCCTGGGCCAGCACCATATTGGTGGAGTTCTGCGCATGCTCGGCGATCAGGGACAGCAGCGAGGAAGCCGACGATGCTGCACCGAGGTCAGCACCCGAGAGCGTGCGTCCCAGAGCCGCCAGGTGCGTGTGGGATTCAACGAAGGCCGGGGCGACCAATCCACCGTTGAGGTCAACGACTTCATCTACGGTGCCGGCATGGCGTTCGGCAGCGTCTTCTCCGCCCAACCAAGCGATAGTGTCCCCATCCACGACCATCGCGGTCGCGAATGGATCGGCTGCCGAGTAGATGGAACCGTTTCGGTAGAGTGTTTTCGCCATCAGGGTCTCCCTTTTCTCGTGCACTGACTAATAAATTCTTCGAACGCTGCTGCCGGTTAATCCAGCACGTTCGAGTACGCAACGACCCCGCGCTTGATCTGGTCAACTGCCTTGTAGGCGTTGCGAACCAGCAAGGGCGGAAGGTCAGTATTCTTGGCAAACTGATCCAGCGTATCGATAACTTGCTTGGCCCAGCGCACAAAGTCGCCGGGTGCCAGGTCGGTACCGCGCAGTGCGCTGTTCAAGCTCGAGCCGCGGGCCCACTTGTACATTGGCCAGATCAGTCCGGATTCTGGTGGAGCAGTTGGATCCAGGTTCAAGGCTTCTTCGGCATCCGAGAGCTCTCCCCAGATCTTAATGGTGCTGTTCCAGATCTCATCAATCTTGCTCGTCGGCATCTTCGGATCGGCACGATCCCCATCACGCCGGGCCTGGTAGACCAGGCTGGCCACGACAGCACACAGCTCTTCGGCGTTCAGCGCGGTCAGCTTTCCGGTTTCCAGGATCTGGCTGGTGAGCAGGTCGCGGTCGCCGTAAATGCGGCGCAAGCGGCGGCCCGAGCCGGTCAGCTCGAAGTCTTCACCATCGTTGGCAGGCATCAGGTATTCGAACTGCTCGAGCACCTTGCAGACCTTGTCGAACTGGGTGGCAATCGTGTTGGTCCGTCCACGGATGGCGCGTCGAGCCTTTTCCGTGTCCTTTTTCAGCTTCCAATACCGGTCCGCCCAGCGCATATGCTGGTCTTTCTCCGAACACGCGTGGCAAGGATGGTCCTTGAGTTCAAGGCGCAACTCGTTGATTTCGCGCTCGAAAGAGTCAGTGCCTTCAAAGTCGAAGCTCTGGGCATCTTGGCGCGGCGGACGAGACTCGTAGATCGCATTGCGCAACGACGAGGCAAGGTCACGGCGTTCCTTGGGAGCACGCCCGGTGAAGCCCTTGGGGACCTTGATACGCGAAACGATCTGCACCGGGCCATTGAGGTCTTCGGTGGAGATCCGACGAAGCTGGGCTTCCTCGGTGAGCACGGTGTGGCGAGGGTTGTACATCGCCTTATCCAGCTCCACAATTACGGCCCGCCCAAAGCGGCGGCCTCCTGGCAGATCCACGACATCACCGCGGATTACCGATTGCAAGGATTGCTCGGCCGCCGAACGGCGTTGATTGCGGCGGTCCTTGGCGGCGTTCTTTTCCACTTGCGCCAGGTTGCGCTGGAGCTTGAGGTACTCGGTGAAATCACCGAGATGGCATTCCATCGACTTTGCGTATCCGGCCAGGGATTCTTCCTTGGATCGAACCTGGCGGGCCATGCCCACCACGGAGCGGTCAGCCTGGTACTGGGCAAAGGAGGACTCGAGAATCTGTCGTGTCTGCTCGCGCCCAAACTGCGCCAGCAAGTTGGTCGACATGTTGTAGGTCGGACGGAAAGAAGAATTCAGCGGGTAGGTGCGCTTGGAGGCCAGGCCTGCCAGCGCTTCCGGTTCCAGATCCGGATTCCACACAACAATTGAGTGGCCTTCCACGTCAATGCCTCGGCGCCCGGCACGTCCGGTGAGCTGGGTGTACTCCCCCGAAGAAATCTGGACATGCGATTCGCCATTGAATTTGACCAGTTTTTCCAACACGACCGAACGTGCTGGCATGTTCACGCCCAGTGCCAGGGTTTCGGTGGCGAAGACGACCTTGATCAGGTTACGGGCAAAGAGGTCTTCGACGATCTCCTTGAAAATCGGCAGCAGGCCGGCATGGTGGGAGGCGAAACCTCGAACCAGACCATCGCGCCACGACCAGAATTCGAGCACGTCCAAATCTTCACTGGGGATTCTGAAGGCAACCTCATCCAGCGCTTGGGCAATTTCTGCTGCTTCTTCATTGGTGGTCAGGCGCAGGTCGGCCATGGCGCACTGCTGTACCGCCATATCGCAGCCCTTGCGGGAGAAAATGAAGAAAATGGCTGGCAGCAGACCCGCGCGGTCGAGCTTTCCGATAACCGATGGCCGGTTGATGCGATGGCCCATGCCAGCGCTGCGCTGAGGACCACGTCCCCCGCGGCCTCGGCCACGCTGAACCCGCCCGCCAGAGTTGTGGGTGCGCACCAGCTTGCGCAGTTCGGGGTTGACCGATGCCTTGGAATCGTCTTCTGCCACCTTGTCGAAGGCGACGTCTTCAGCGAAGAGATCCACGACGTTCGGTCCCACCATTACGTGCTGGAACAGCGGTACCGGACGATGCTCGGACACGATGATGTCGGTTTGACCGCGCACGGTGTCCAGCCAGCCGCCGAATTCCTCGGCGTTGGAGACGGTGGCGGAGAGGGAAATGATCTGCACGTTGGAGGGCAGATGGATGATGACTTCTTCCCAGACGGCACCGCGGAATTTATCGGCGAGGTAATGGACCTCGTCCATGATCACGTAGCCGAGCCCATCCAGGGTCTGGGAATCGGCGTACAGCATATTTCGCAGTACTTCGGTAGTCATCACGACGATCTGGGCTTCGGAGTTGATCGACGTGTCACCGGTGAGCAGCCCGACCTTCTGGGCGCCATAGCGATTGACCAGTTCCGAATACTTCTGGTTGCTCAGTGCCTTGATCGGCGTGGTGTAGAAAGCTTTGCGGTTTTCGCGCAGCGCCTGGTAGATGGCGTACTCGCCAACTACGGTCTTGCCGGCGCCGGTAGGAGCGGCAACCAGCACGCTATGCCCTTCGGCGACTTTCTGGCAAGCTTCGGCTTGGAATGGATCCAAGTCGAAAGAGAGGCTTGCGCGGAAGTCTGGAAGTGCAGTGCCGTTTTCGACCTGCCGTGCCTTGGAATTCGCGTAGCGTTCCGCGGGTGAAGTCACTTGTGGTCGTTCACTTTCTCGCCCTATGTCAGAGCTGGGATTTTGGTTCGTCAATCGTGCTCGGAGCGTCGATGTCTGTTGCAACGCCGCCTGCTGCCAGGCGCTCATTTTCAGCTTCCTGGGCTGCCAGCTTCTTTGCGCGCTTCTTGTCGTTGAAGTGGCAGATCAAGGTAGCTGCGGCGAAGGTCAGGAACAGTGGTCCGGCCAGCGCGAACATCGTGATCGCGTCGCCGCCTGGTGCTGCCATCGCGGCAACCAAAGCGATGAGGAAGACGGTAATGCGCCAATGCTTCAAGATGAGCTTGGCCGGCAGGATGCCGACCAAGTTCAGGCCAACCATCAAAACCGGAACCAGCATCGCCAGCCCGAAGGCAAGCAGCAGCCGGATGATAAATGGCAGGTACTCGGAAATGTTCAGCAGGTTATCTGAATTCTCCGGCGACAGGCTGATGAAGAATTCCAGTGCGAAAGGCAAGACGAAGTAAGCCATCGCGACTCCGCCAAGGAACAGCGGTACGGCGGCAGCAACGAAGCTGTAGCTCATACGGCGTTCGTTCTTCTTGAGCCCTGGAACGATAAATGCCCACAGCTGATAGAGCCACACCGGAGAGGAAACGATCAGGCCGACGAATAGCGCCACCTTGATCATGATGTCGAAGGGAGACATCACCGCGGTGAATACTACGGATCCGCCTGCCGCTTTCACGGGGGCGATCAGCAAGGCAAGCAGCCAGTCATAGACGAAGAAGCCGGCAATCGTACCTAAGGTCAGCGCAATGAGCGACTTGAATAAACGGTTGCGTGCTTCGATCAGATGCTCTTTAAGAGCCATCCGGCCTTCTGCGTCCTTGACCCGCTTCTTCTTGCTGCGAGGGGTCTTGTCTTTATTTGTTGCCACTGAAGAGGTCTACGAGTTGTTCTTTTCGTTGGGGTTCTGTTCGTTGACGGTGCCGTCAACGGTTTCTGATTTAGGATCGTCGTCCTTCATCTGGCGAACCTCGGACTTGAAAATGCGCAACGACTGGCCCATCGAGCGAGCCAAGCCTGGAAGCTTTGGAGCGCCGAAAAGCAGCAGTGCAAGTACGATAATGATGACGATATGCCATCCCTGCAAACCCATCATGTGGATTCCCTTCTCTCTGTATAAAGTCTACGTCAGAACAGCCGTAGGTCACGCATGTTCTGAGCTTGGCCGCGCTCCGCGCGACGTGTAACGCGACGTACCCGACGCGCCTCAATTCTTTCGGCTTTTCCCTGATCGCGAAGCGTTTTGATCTCTTCCGGATCCGCATGCGTAGCATCGGTCCCGTGGGGGTAGCGCCGTGGATTCGGTGCGTACTGGACAACGGTGCCTTCTTGGCTCAAACCGGCGCTGATGTGATCAGCAGCGTCGCCAAGGCCCTCAACTACTGCCATACCCCGCTTGAACAAGCGGAAGCCGGCAAGGGCCGCTACGAGTACCGTCGCCAAAACGAGTACAGTCCACAAAAGGACCCAGAACCACCAAGGAAGCATTTATTAATCCTCATACAATCGGATAGCCTCGTCCAACCAGTTCACTACGTGTTCGCGCGTAGCGTCAGGAGAGACCACTGTCAGTTTACCGCTATGGCGAGCCACCAGCGGCGCAGCTACTTGGTGATCGGAGAAACGGACGTTGGCCAAATAGCCAGCGCCGACCTTTCCCGCAGACCAGGAAAGCGGGTGGAAAGCTTCAATAACTGGCAAGAATTCCGCGTCAACATGCACCATGACCTCAAGATCGTCAGCGCTCGACTCGTATCGAATCTGCACATCTTGCTGGTCTTCATGCCGCACTGCCAGCGCGAATTGTTCACCTGCATTTTCCACGCATAACATCCGGTCCACCCGGAAAGTTAACAAGCTCTCACGTTTCCGGCACCACGCACGCAGGTACTGAACCGCACCATCTTCAATGAGCCGGATCGGTTCCACATCGCGTTCTTGGTGGGTCCGCGACCTGGCCGAGTAGTAATCAATGCGAACCACTTCTTGGGCGCGGATCGCCTGGATCAGCTGTTGCGGAATGTCGTTTTCACGCGCTTTGGACAGGGCGAATCCCAGCGCACCGTTCCATCCGTCAAAGCGTGCTACTGCGGAATTGACCTTGGCCAAAGCGGCGTTGAGTACCTGCTGGTGCTCGAATTCAGGAATACTGGCAAGGGCGTTGAGGCCGCCGAGGATGGCTACGGCCTCCAGTGGGGCGAGCTTTTGCGGCTCGGCCAGCAACGCCGCATTGGAAATCGTGACGGTATCGGATTCCACGTCGCCGTCGTTGACGTTGATCAGCTCATCGTGCTGGCCGTACGGAACACCGCACATCATGATCATGGCCAGCTCTTCACGAACCTTGGCCACGGTCATCGAATAGCGTTGAGCCAGTTCTTCAACTTCTACGATCCCGTGGGCGTGCACGTACTGGATCATGTCGATATTTCGCATGACCTGAGTCGTTGTGGTTCCACGACCGGTCGCTCTGTGAGGACGGAATTTGGTATCGGCGTAGGAATCCTTCGTGCCCTGTTCAAGCTGCGCGGTGCGCGCGTCGCCAAGGATCTGGCGCACCTGGTTGACCAGTTCGCCAGGGGCCAGCACTTTAACCGCTGGACCATAACCGGCTAATTGCTGGGCAAAGGAATGCGGATCCGCGTAGCCGATCTGCAGCTCATCTTGGTCGCTGCGTCCATTCACGGCCTGGGCGCGCAAAGGGATGGCTTCTTCGCCAAGGAGCTTGACCGTGGCCACCAGGCCTGGATTTTGCAGATCGAAGTCCTGCAAGACCTTGGTCATGTCGAAATCTTCAGGGCGGGCACGGTACGACGGATCCGAAGCCCCGGAGCCATGGCGGTAGTTGACGAACTTTCCCTGCACACGGGAGAGCCGGAAGACGCGGGTGTCCTGGCGCGTGTGATCATAGCCGGTGAAGTACCAGTTGCCGTAGCGCTGCCCGATCCCCCACACGTCCACGATCCGCTGGCTCGGTGCTCCATTGGAGGACCTGTAGTCGAACTTCAGCGTGTTGTGGTTGAACACTGCCAGTGCGCACTCGCGGAAGTTTGGTTCATCCAGGGACAGGCGCGGGACCAGCGAGCCAGCCAGGGATGCCACCGGTGAGGTGTCGCCTTCGTGACCGGTCACTCGTGCTGCGGCGTTGAGTCCCAGGGACTGCAGCTTGGTGTCCTTCCACAGGCTCGCAGCCAAGGCCACCAGGCCGGCTTCGGCAGGACTGAATTCCACCGGAGGCAAGAACCAGTCGGTGGTGTCGATGCTGTAGTAGGTGACACCATCGATCACTTCTTTGTTCAGCTGCAGGCCAAAGTCATTGCGGATGTCGTCTTTAAGACGATCCAACGCTTTTTCGCGTGTCTCTTTGGAACCTTCTGGCGCCAAATATGATCCGATGCGCTCAGCGTTGAACTTCCGAGAAGTCGTTGCCAGCGCGTAAATCAGGCTGGTCAAGCGTTCTGCTTTGCTGGGTCCCGAGGTTTGCTTTGTGCTCACGTGCCTACACTAACCAACTTTTGACTATAAGGATGACTTTTAAGACAGCAATGGCCCCGATTGTTTATCGGGGCCATTTGCCAGCACTAAGTATTACTTGGTGCCCATCAGGTCTACAACGAAGATCAGTGCTTCGTTAGGGGCGATGGCACCTGGGGCGCCACGTTCGCCGTAGGCCAGGTGCGATGGGATATCCAGGCGACGGCGTCCGCCGACCTTCATGCCCAACAGGCCCTGGTCCCAACCCTGGATGACCATTCCGACGCCCACTGGGAAGTCGAGGGTCTGTCCGCGGCCCCAGGAAGAGTCGAACTCTTCACCAGTGGACCAGGCAACACCGACGTAGTGCGCCTCAACGGTGGTGCCGGGAGTGACCTCAGCGCCGGTTCCTTCGACCAGGTCGGTGATGACCAGTTCTTCAGGAGCGTCGGTGCCTGGGAAATCGATCTCTGGCTTGGTGCGGTCGTAGTTGCGTTCTCCGAACGACATAGTCACGGCCTTTCTGTTACTTGCTTTCGCTTACCTTGTCTAATTCTACGTAGAAGACCAGTGGTCCTGCAGGACGTCCCTGGGCTTCGGCAGTTTCACCGTAGGCCAGGTCGGTAGGAATAGTCAGCAAGACCTTGCTGCCTTCCTTCAGACCCTGGAAGCCCTGCAGCCAGCCCTCGATGACTCCGCCAGCCATATCGGCTTCGTAGCCTTCCTTGCTGCCGAAGTTGCCGTCGAACTTCTTGCCGTCTTCCCAACGCACGCCGTGGTAGTGGGCAGTGACCTTGGAAGTTGCGCCAACCGCTGGGCCATCTCCTTCTTCAAGGATGTCCACTGCCAGGCCTGCTGGAGCTTCGGTGTCCTTCGGGATGGTGATCTTCGGTTCGCCCTTGCCGGTCTTCACGGTTGGAAGCTTGCCCTCGTCCTTGAGCTTCTGGACCTCTTCCTTGCCCAGTGCCTTGCTCGGGCTCTTGGAATCGGCAATATTGATCACGATCAACCGTTCGGCACGCGAACCTTCTGCTGGTTCGGATACGCTGCCATCAGCCTGCTGGACGCCTTCGATAGCCGCGTAGGCGATCCAGTCGCCGATCTGGGACTTGAGCAGGGTTTCGTACAGCTCAGGCATCTGCTCCTTGAGCGTTGCGTCCACCTTCATGGGAGCTGGTTCTGCAGTGAAGTTTTCGTTGGTCAGCAGGCCGTCGATGGTCTTGTACAGGCCCGACTGGATCTGGATGGTGTCGCCTTCCTTGATGTCGGCGCCTTCCCCCTCGACCACGGTGACGGCTTCTGCCTTCTCAGTCAGCAGCGGAGCGTCAAAGGTGACTTCCGGTGCGGTCTTGTTATCTGCTGCTGGCTTGACGTCAATGTCGCTCAGGGATGACGAACCCGAACCGCAGGACGCAAGAGCAAGGATGGACGCGGTGGCGCATACTGCCAAAACTTTTCGCACGAATCTTCTTTCCGATTGGACTAGCTGGTAATGCATTGCCGCCGCTGATGGAACCTGCGGGCAATGTTCTGCGTCCAGCTTAGAGGTTTTTGCTGTGTAAATACTTGTTTTCAGCTAGCTAAAGCTGCTGTCCCATGAGTTCGATGAGCTCGTCGACCTGTGCATTAACCGTTGCAAACGGGTCCTTGCACAGCACAATGCCGCCCGGACCGTCCTCATACTTCATGTGCACCCAATCGGCGCTGTAGCGTCGGCCATTGGCCCTGGCCGCACGAATGAATTTACTGCGCACCGCCGCGCGTGTCGTGGCCGGCGGATTATTGACCGCGTCCAGGATCTGCGCGTCCGAGACCACGGAGGTAGCCAGGCCGCGTCGCTTGAGCAGGTGGAACAAGCCGCGCTGCGGGTCGATATCGTGGTAGGTCAGGTTCAGCTGTGCCAGTCGAGGAGCTGAGAGTTCCAGGGAGTTCTTCTGTGCATAGCCCATCAGCAGCTTGTGCTTGATGGCCCAGTCGATGTCCTTATCGATCAGGGAGAAGTCCTGGGTTTCCACCGCGTTCAGCGTGCGTTCCCACAGTTCCAAGACCGTATCGACCTGATCATGGTGAGCGCCGTGGCGGGCAATGAATTCCTTGACTGATTCGAACAGGATCCATTGGATCTGCAAGGCCGTCGGCTCGTCGCCGCCCATCAGGCGCACCACGCTCTGGCCGGTGAAATCATGGGAGATCTGGCGGATGGAACGAATCGGATTTTCCAGCCGCAGATCATGGTAGATCTCGCCGGATTCGATCAACCGCAGCACCAGGTCCGTGGCACCGATCTTGAGCAGCTGGGTAGTCTCGCTCATGGTCGAGTCCCCCACGATCACGTGCAGCCGGCGGTGGTATTCGGCATCGGCATGCGGCTCATCGCGGGTGTTGATGATCGGCCGTGAACGCGTGGTCGCTGAGGAAACGCCTTCCCACATGTGGTCGGCACGCTGAGAGAACGCGTAGTTGACCTGTCCCTGGTCGTCAGAGACCAGATGCCCGGCACCGCACAAGATCTGGCGGGTGACCAGGAATGGGATAAGCATGTCAGCTAGGCGCTTGAACTCGATTTTTCGCGGAATCAGATAATTCTCGTGGCAGCCATAGGAGTTGCCAGCCGAGTCCACATTGTTCTTGAACATGTAGATCCGGCCTTCATGGCCTTCTTCTGCCAGCTGGTCTTCGGCCTGGTCGACCAGGTCGAGCATGTACACCTCGCCAGCGCGGTCATGGGCAATCAGCTGTTCGAGCTGGTCGCATTCCGCGGTGGCGTACTCCGGGTGCGATCCCACGTCCAGGTACAGGCGTGACCCGTTCTCCAAGAACACGTTCGAGCTGCGTCCCCAGCTGACCACGGGCTTGAACAAGTGCCGTGCGGCATCTTCCGGGGTCAAACGGCGCCCATCGGACGGGACATAGTTCAGTCCGAACTCGGTTTCCAGTCCGAAAATTCTGCGATCCACGCGTAGCTACTTCCCCTCAACTGCGGTTCTGCGCCTTTGAGGCAGAACTCGACTTTCAATGCTTTCAGCCCGTTGGGCTTACTGGCCGCCCTTTTGCACGAAACCGCGAACGAACTCTTCAGCGTTGGATTCCAGCACCGAGTCGATTTCATCGAGCAGGTCATCGACGCCAGCGGACTGGCCGGTGGTGTTCACCTGGACCTGTTCTGCTTCGGTCTGCTGGTTCTGGGTGTTGCGGCGAGCCGAGAAGCTTTCCTGAGTCATCGTTTTCTCCTAAGAAGTAGTGCGTCCCGGAATTACGCACCAGGACTCATGCCTATTCTGCGCCGATTAGCGACGCCTTGCCAATTCGTCGATAAATTCCGCAATCTCCAGCTGCGCCTCGAAGAGCTCGCCAATCTGGTTCCGGGTTCCGCGCAGCGGTTCAGGCATGTGGAACCGGCTGATCTTCCGGGCCCCGGGAACCGCAAAGGACAGTGCGTCCCAGTTCGCCGCCACCACGAAGGGTGCGTAGCGCTGCAGGGTCATGCCGCGCAGGTAGGCGCGGGTATCCTCCGGCGGATTGGCCACCGCCTGGTTGATCTGTTCCTGGCTGAACAGGCCCTGGATCGCTCCGCGTTCAGCCATCCGGTAGTACAGGCCCTTATCGGTGCGCAGGTCAGCCCATTGCAGGTCCATCATGGCCACGCGCGGATCGGCAAGCGATAGCTGGTGGCGTGCGGTGAAGGAAGTAATCAGCTTGTATTTGGCGATCCAGTCGACCTGGTCCGCTGCTTCCATCGGATCACGCTCGAGCATATCCAGAATCTCGGCCCAGCGGTTGAGGATCTCGGTGGTATCTGGATCATCGATGCCACGATCTGCACAATAGTTTTCTGCCGCCTGCAGGTAATGGCGCTGGATTTCGATGGCGCTCAGCTGAACTCCGCCACGCAACCGGACCTTGGTCTTCAAGGTCGGGTCGTGGCTGATTTGTTGCAGTGCAACAACCGGCTCTTCCAGTTCCAAACGCGGAGCCATCCCCGCCTCAATCAGGCTGAGCACCAAATTGGTGGTGCCCACCCGCAACAGCGTGGAGATCTGGCCCAGGTTCGCATCCCCGATGATCACGTGCAGCCGGCGGTACTTGTCCCAATTGGCATGCGGTTCATCGCGGGTGTTGATGATCGGACGGTTCACCGTGGTTTCCAGGCCCACCTCAGCTTCGAAGAAGTCCGCGCGCTGGGAAATCTGGAAGGAGGCACGCTCGTTGAGCATCCCCTGGCCCACGCGGCCAGCCCCGCAGAAGATCTGCCGGCTGGCGAAGAACGGGGTCAGCCCGCTGGCAATCGAGGAGAACTCGACATCGCGCGGCATCAGGTAATTCTCATGCGACCCGTAGGAGACCGACTTGTTATCGGTGTTGTTCTTGTACAGCAGCAGCTCACCGCTGCCCAGGCGCTGCGCGGTGGCAGCTGCCCGGCGCATCACCTCATCGCCGGCCTGGTCCCAGAGCACCGCATCGCGCGGAGTCATTGATTCGGGGCTGGAATACTCGGGGTGGGCGTGGTCCACGTACAGGCGCGCGCCGTTGCCCAGCACCATGTTCATCACCACATCGGTGGAATCCTTCTCCTGGTACAGCGTGGATCCCACATGCGCGTCGTTGCCATCCAAGGCAATGGACTCGGCGGTCCAGATGCCTTCCTCGTCCTCCAGCCCCGGTTCAACATCGGTCAGCTGGCTGGGGTGGGCTTGGTCGCGGTCCATGGCAAAGCCGCGGGCATCTTGCAAAGGAGACTCGTCGGTGTAGTCCCAGCGGGCGGCCTTGGCGGCCGAGTCCTGCTCGGCAACCAGCTGCGCGTAGGCATCGACAATCTGCGCCGAAAGCACCGTGGAATTGGCCTTCGGCATGCTCGGGCGGATAATTCCGTATTCGGTTTCCAGACCAACTAGCCGACGCGCGCTCATTTGCTGGCCTGCTGGTTGACCAGGGAACGGATATTGCTGATGCGTTCGCCCTTGCGTCCGGAAATACGGGCCCAGTCATCCGGGTTGGTGGTGTTGGGCATGTCTTCGTGTTCGGCGAATTCTTCGCGTACCGCACGCAGCAGGTACTCCATCTTCAGGCCGCGCTGCTGCTCGGTGATCAGTGCCTTGATGGCGTGCTTCTTGGCCCGGTCCACGATGTTGTGGATCACCGCGCCCGAGGCGAAGTCCTTGAAATAGAGCACTTCGGTGGCCCCGGTGATGTAGGTGACTTCCAGGAACTCGTTGATTTTCTCGGTGGAGTACATCGCCTGCACGGTCCCGCGGATCATGCGTTCAATGGTGGCACGGGCATCTTCGCCGTCCGCGGCCAGCTCCTCGGGGTGCAGCGGCAGATCGGTGGTCAGGTACTTGCTGAAGATCTCTGCTGCACCTTCGGCATCGGGGCGGCGGATCTTGATCTTCACATCCAGGCGTCCTGGGCGCAGGATCGCCGGATCGATCATGTCTTCGCGGTTGGAGGCGCCAATGACAATGACGTTGTCCAGGCGCTCCACGCCATCGATTTCAGCCAGCAGCTGCGGAACGATGGTGGTTTCCACATCCGAAGAGACACCGGTGCCGCGGGTGCGGAACAATGCTTCCATTTCGTCGAAGAACACCACGACCGGGTCCCCGTGCAAGGCCTTTTCGCGGGCGCGGGCAAAGATCAGCCGGATATGGCGTTCGGTTTCACCGACGTACTTGTCCAACAGCTCCGGGCCCTTGATGTTCAGGAAGTAGCTGCGGTTATTGGTACCTTCCTTGCGTTCGACCACGCGCTGGGCCAAGGAGTGTGCCACGGCCTTGGCGATCAGTGTCTTGCCGCAACCTGGAGGGCCGTAGAGCAAGATGCCCTTGGGCGCGCTCAACCCGTGTTCGCGGTAGAGCTCTGGGTGGGTGAAGGGCAGCTCCACCGAATCCTTGATGGCTTCGATCTGGGAGTTCAGCCCACCGATGTCCGAATACGCGATATCCGGGACTTCTTCGAGCACCAGGGACTGCATGTCGGTCAGCTGCACGCGGGATACGGCCATACCGGTGCGCCCGTCGATGCTCAGCTGGTCGCCGACGCGCAGGTGCATCTCGCGCAACGGTCCGGCCAGTTCGATGACCCGCTGGTCATCGGCGCGGGCCATGACTACCGCGTGGTGGTTTTCCAGCACTTCCTTGACGGTGACCAGTTCACCGGTTTCTTCGAAGCCCAAGGCTGCGACGATGACCAGTGCTTCATTGAGCAGCACCTGCTGGCCGATGACCAGCTTGTCGAAGTCCAGCAACGGGCTGAGCGAAACGCGCATTTTGCGTCCCGAATAGATCACGTCCAGCGACTGGGCGCCGGTGGATTCAATGCCCATCCCCGGTTCAGGGTGCTTACGCGGGTGTTTGGCCACGATGGTGCCGTGGCTGAAGGGGGTATCGCCGTCTTTTTCCAGCGCGGACTTCAGGTTGATGATCTGTTCGCGAGTGGTCTCAAGCAGCGCGACCAGGCGCTGGTTGTTCCCGCTGATCCCGGCCAGTTGCTTGTCGAGGTTGCGATTCTTGTCGCGTAGCACGTTGACCTGACGTTCGGTCATCTGCAGCCGCTGGGCTAATTCCTCTGCCTCGCGATTTTCGTTCACGTTCCAACCTCCAACATCCAACGTCACCGAGAGCGGTTTTTGCTCCGATGAGGTTTTTTGCGGTGCGTGGCGCACCGGCTTACTTCCATCCTAGGAACTGCAGGCCCCGAGCGCAGAACACCCGGGGCCTGATGTCATATATTGAGACACAAAATTCCCAATACCATGGTCCCGTTTAGGCTTCGGCTCCAGCGTCTTCGGTGCCTTCTTCGCCGGCGCGCACGCGTACCGACTGGTTTGCATCGCGGGCGGCGCGGCGCAGCTTCTTATCCGACAGGCCGCGTTCGCCCAGGGCTTCGGCGGTCCACTCCTCTTCGGAGTGATCGCGGGTCCAGGCGCTCAAATCCTCATCCGAGTAGGAGTGCTCCTTGATGCGCTTGGCCTTGGGGATGCCATCGGCCGAGTCCGCCAGGCGGCGGCAGGTGATCAGGAATGCGGTGTGTGCGACCATGCGGTGATCCGGACGGACTGCCAGGCCATCCACATGCCAGCCACGCACCAGGGTTTCGAAGCATTCAGGTTCGGTGAACTGGCCCGAGGCGCGAATCGCTTCGACCACGCGGGACATCTGGGTGACCGAGGAAACGTAGTTGGTCCAAACCCCGCCCGGAGCCAGCACGGTAGCTACCGCATCCAGGCATTCCCATGGGCTGAGCATATCGAGCACCACACGATCGATGCTGCCCGGTTCTTCGAGCTCAACGACCCGGTCCTGGAAGTCTCCGATGGAGATCTTCCACGATGGGTGCTCGCCGCCGAATACCGTCGAGATGTTTCCGCGTGCGATATCAGCGAATTCTTCGCGGCGTTCAAAGGAGTGCAGGAATCCTTCGTCGCCGACCGCGCGAAGCAGCGAGATGGACAGCGCGCCGGAGCCGACGCCGGCTTCCACGACGCGGGCGCCGGGGAAGATGTCGCCGAACTGCACGATCTGCGCGGCGTCCTTCGGGTAGACCACGGTCGCGCCGCGAGGCATGGAGAGCACGAAGTCCTTGGCCAGCGGGCGCAGGGCCTGGTAGCGGAAACCATCGATGTTCTCGATGACCGAACCCTCGGGCAACCCGATGATGTCCTCGTGCGGCAGCACGCCCTTGTGGGTGTGGAATTCTCCCCCGCGCTGCAAGGTGATGGTGTTGATCCGGCGCTTCTCGTCGGTCAGCTGCACGCGGTCCCCTACACGGAATGGGCCGCGGCGGGCTGCCGCTCCGTGGGGTGCCTGGCTCTTAGCTTCGCTCACTGATGTGATCCTTTTCTTGGTGCTTTGAAGTCTGTTTAAAGTTTACTTGCGGCGGCCGGTGACGGCCTTGATGATCTCGCGCTGGTGCAGCAGGCCCACTACGTGGCCGCTGGCGCTGATCACCGCGTATTCGGCGCTTTCAACGCTGGCCAGGTAGTCGATCAGCGCACGGCCATCTGATTCCTCGGCCACAATGGCGCCTTGACCCAAGGCCCGGGAGACGGCCAAGGCCGGCACGTTGCCGCCCTGGCGTGGATCCACCTTGGCTAAAGCCTGAGCATCGATCACGCCTACCGGCATGCCCTTGGGATCAACCAGGATGATTTCTCCCCCGCGGGCGGCCTTGCGGCTGAGCACGTCGGAAACCATCGCATGGGAGACCATGGCCGAGGCCGGGCTCATCAGATCCGAGGCGATCACGGTAGGCAGGTTCAGCATCATCTTGGAGTGACCGATCAGCTGCGTGGTAGCCTGCCACATGAACATTGCCACCATGATGCCGACCACCACGGTGATGATCTGCGGCTGCTGCCCGCGCAAGAATGGCAGCAGCACGAAGTAGAAGACGATTCCTACGGCAATGACCCGGCCAACCCAGCACGAGGCGATGGTGCCCTTGAATTGCGAGCCGGTCGCCTTCCAGACGATCGACTCCACCAGGCGCCCACCATCCAGCGGCAGTCCGGGCAGTGCGTTGAAGGCGCCGAGCAGCAGGTTTGCGTAGACGAAGAAGTCCAGCAGCAGGTTCGGGTAGACGCCAAGCTGGATATTCTCCATGACCAGCCAGCCCAGGCCGGCTAGGACGAAGTTGGATAGCGGACCGGACAGGGCCACCCAAAGCGAGGCGCCGGGCTTGGCTTTGAAGGAACCGAACTGGGTGTGCCCGCCCATGAGCGTGAGCACGATGTGCGCATCAGGCCATTTGAAGGCGCGCGCGGTCATCGCGTGCGCCACCTCGTGGATCAGCACTGCCACGGCTATGGCCACCGCACAGGACAGGCCCATCAGGTAGGCGTTCAGCGGAGGGATGACTCCCCCGCGCGCCAGCTGCATGCCAACGCTGAAGGTGATCACCGCGGTGATGATGAACCACGAGCTGGACAGGTAGACCGGAACTCCGCCGATACGCCCCAGCTTGATTCCCGGGGACTTTTCTTGAGTGTCGCTCACGCGCTAACCTGCACCAACCATCGAGTCATTTCCTGCACATCTACGGATTCCAAGCTGTCGATCCGGCGCCAATTGCCCGCTCCGGGATCGGTGGCATTGGGAATCAGCACCGCATGCAATCCGGCCGCCGAGGCCGAAGCGATGCCGGGCACCGAATCCTCAAAACCGATGCACTTGGCCGGTACCAGGTCCCGGCCGGTGTATTCGCTGAGCAGTTCCAGGCCGGCCAGGTAAGGTTCAGGGTGCGGCTTGCCCTGCTCGACTTCTTCGCCGGTGACGCTGGCTTGGAAGGTGCCGGCAGGGATGTTGAGCATCAGTTCATCGACGATGCTGCGCTCGGACATGGTCACCAAGGCCTGGGGAATGCCAGCTTCCTTGCAAGCGGCCAGCAGTTCCCTCGCTCCCGGGCGCCACGGAATTTCGCGGCGGATGCCTGCGACAACCTGCGCGGAGAGCCAGTCGATGATTTCTCGGATTTCCAGCTTCACGCCGGCTTGCTGCAGGGCGCGGGCGCCATCTGGCAGGGCGTTGCCGACCAGTGCCAGTCCCTGTTCATGGCTCCAGGTTCCGCCGTGGGATCTCACCAGCTGGTCTTCGGCGGCAAGCCAATAGGGCTCGGTATCGATCAGCGTTCCATCCATATCCCACAGGACAGCGTGTGGGACGGGGCTCTCGCTTCCGGCGTCAAAGTCAAAACTGGTGCTTGGCATGAGTCCATTCTAGATGGAAGAGTGGGGCTAAGCCGCTTCGGCTAGCCACGCCGATGAGCTCCAGTGCTGCTAAGGAGTCTTGAAATGAACGAGGAATACCACGCCCCGACGCTGAACAGCTATATCGCCAAGACCCAGCATGAGATCCGTCCCACCATCGTCTTGGCTGCCTTCGAGGGGTGGAATGATGCCGGCTCGGCGGCCACCGATGCGGTCCGCCTGCTGCTGGAATCCAATGCCTATGAGCATGTGGCGACCGTGGGCGAAGACGACTTCTACGACTACCAGTTCACCCGGCCCACGACACGGCGCACCGAAACCGGGCGGGAAGTGCAGTGGCCGCGCACCGAGATCTACAAGATCCTCTTGCCCAACGCGGCAGCTGACCTATTGGTGGTGCTCGGGGTGGAACCGACGTTCAAGTGGCAGGCTTTCTGCTCGCGGATCATCAGGGAAGCCCAAACCCATAACGCCCATGCGGTGATCACCCTGGGCGCTTTGCTGGCCGATGTACCGCATACCCGTCCGGTACCGACCTCGCTGGCCAGCGATGATCCGCGCCTCCAAGCGCATCTGAAGATCAGCGCCTCGACCTATGAGGGACCCACGGGCATCCCTTCGGTGCTCGGCGTGCAGTTTGAGCAGTACGGGATTCCCAGCCTCTCGCTCTGGGCGCAGCTCTCCCACTATGTGGCCCAGTCCCCCAGCCCGCGGGTGCAATTAGCCATCATCGAGCTGCTCGAGGAGATCATCCCGGTCTCGGTGCCCGACCAGAAGCTGCGCGAAGACGCATTGGCTTGGAAGCATGGTGTCGATGAGCTGGCGGCAGCGGACCCGGACGTGGCCAAGTACGTTGCGCTGCTGGAGCAGGCTACGGATACCAGTGAGCTGCCCGAAGCCAGCGGCGAGTCCATCGCCCGCGAGTTCGAGCGCTACCTGCGCCGTCGCGGCAAGTACCGCAAAGACGGCTCAGGGTCCGACTTCGATATCTGAAGCCGGACCCCGTGAACACTTTTTGCCAGATGCTTAGAGCTTGAGCCCCAGCAGTGCGTTGATGCCATCGCGCAGCGCCGTAGCGCCTTCGCCCTGCGAGCTGGCAGGCTGCGTTGCCCACTGGTCAATGGCCTTCAGCGCCGATGGCGCATCCAGGTCATTGGCCATGTGCTCGCGGATGCCTGCAATTACCTGCTGGGCGTCTTGCATGCTGGCAGATTCCAATGCCTTGCGCCAGGTGGCCACCCGCTGCTGTGCGCCGGCAAGCAGCTCGTCGGTCCAGAACCAGTCGGTGCGGTAGTGCTGGGAGAGCAGTACGGCGCGGATGGCCACCGGCTCCACCCCGGCCGCGCGCAGCTTGGAGACCAGCACCAGGTTGCCCAGCGACTTGCTCATCTTTTCGCCGTCCAGGCCCACCATGCCGGTGTGCACGTAGGTTTGGGCCAGTTCGGCATGATCGCCGGCAGCGGCGTGCGCGGCGGAGAATTCGTGGTGCGGGAAGATCAGGTCAGAGCCGCCGCCTTGGACGGTGAACGGGGCCGGCAGGGTCTTGCGGGCAATGACCGAACATTCGATGTGCCAGCCGGGACGGCCTTCACCGAGCTTGCCGCCATCCCATGACGGTTCGCCTTCACGCGCGGCACGCCACAACAGCGGATCCAACGCGTCGCGCTTGCCGGCGCGCTGTGGATCTCCGCCGCGTTCAGCGAAGAAGCGGAGCATGGTTTCGCGGTCGTAGTTCGAGACGCTGCCCAGCTTCCAGGCATCGTTCTGCGCGCCCATGGTATCGAAGTACACATCGCCTTCCACTCCGTCGGCACCTGCTGGAACCACGTAGGCCAGATCCGCTTCGAGCAGCTGCTCGACAACCGGGACCAGCCAATGGATGGATTCCACGGCACCGATGTAGTTCTGCGGCGGGATGACGTTCAGCGCTTCCATGTCATCGCGGAAGAGCTGGATCTGGGACTCGGCCAGCTCGCGCCAGTCCACGTTGGTGGCCTCGGCGCGTTCCAGCAGCGGGTCATCGACATCGGTGATGTTCTGGGTGTAGGCCACCGAGCGTCCGGCATCGCGCCAGGTGCGCTGCACCAAGTCGAAGGTGACGTAGGTGGCGGCGTGGCCCATATGGGTGGCGTCATACGGGGTGATGCCGCAGACGTACATGCTTGCCGGGGCGGCAGCTTGGTCCGCTGGCGCGGTTACCTGCTGGGTTCCGGTGGCGGTGTTGAAAAGTTCCAGTGTTGGTGCCGAACCAGCCACCTGAGGTACCTCAGGGTCTTTCCACGCGTGCACTTATGAACATCCTTTCGCAGATGCGACGAAATACTTCCCTTAACTCCAAGTGAAACAGGGCTGGGTTTATTCCCTTTAACCAGAAGATGTCCGTGAAGTGTTCCACGGACATCTTGGAAGCTTGCTTTTAGGCGGCCATCCAGCCCAAGCCCAGTGCGACGAATAGCGCCAGACCCAGCAGGATGCGGTACCAAACGAAGAAGCTGTAGGAGTGGTTGGAAACGAACTTCAGGAACCAGCCCACGATCAGGAAGCCGACTACGAAGGCCACGGCAGTGGCCACACCGGTCTGCGCCAGGGTGTACACCCCTGGTTCGTCGAAGGACTTCACCAGCTTGTACAGGCCCGAGGCGTAGACTGCGGGGATTGCCAGCAAGAAGGAATAGCGGGCCGCTGCTTCACGGGTGTAGCCCATGAGCAAGCCTGCGGTGATGGTGCCACCGGAACGGGAGACGCCCGGGATCAGTGCCATGGCCTGGGCCAGGCCGTAGAAGATGCCGTGCTTGACGGTCAGCTTCTCCAAGGTGCGCTGCTGCTTGCCGTAGTGGTCGGCTATGGCCAGGATCAGGCCGAAGACCACCAGTGTGGTCGCTACGATCCACAGCGAACGGAAGTTCGTATCGATGTAGTCTTCCAGCAGCAGGCCCAGCACCGCGATAGGGATGGAGCCGATGATGATCAGCCAACCCATTTTGGCGTCGGGGTCCGAATGCGGGATCTTGCCGACCAATGCCTTGCACCAGGCGCCGATGATCCGCACGATGTCACGCCAGAAGAAGACGATCACTGCGGTTTCGGTACCCAGCTGGGTAATGGCGGTAAATGCCGCGCCGGGGTCTTGGGCGTTGGGCAGGAGTTCGCCAACGATTCGCAAGTGGGCTGAGGACGAGATCGGGAGGAACTCGGTCAGGCCTTGGATCAATCCCAGGAAAGCTGCTTCAAACCAATTCACCCCTCGACATTACTTCACCCTAGGCGACTATCGGGACTCAGAAACACGGAATCTGCAAAATTCACTCCGTGGTCGTACTCACTCGTCATCCGAGGGTATGGTGAAAGGCAAAAGCTCGGAATACTGATCGTAGAGGGCATCTTCATAGTCTTCGAAGGCATCAGCCAGCGCACCAAAAGCTGCATCGATGGATGCTTCACCAGCCCCGCGGCTCTGCGACACAATTGCAAGATGCTGCTCAAGGCGGGCAATAAGGGCTTGCAGTGCAAAACTCGGTTCAGTACTCATAGCTTGAGGCTACAACGCACCGCGTTCTTTAGATAGGGGGCAAGATGCTCGAAGAAAGAATTAAGCCAGCCCTGCATCATGAAGATGACCAGCGCTTCGAATATCTGGTCATCACGTCCTTCCCCGGCGAGCCCAAGCACCTGGCTCGCGCCGCCTTGCGCGAGCATGCCGATAACGGCAAATGGGAGCTGATGCGCACCTGCCGCTACGAAGGCGGCGCCTACAAGTACTGGTTGCGCCGCAGGGTGATGCGAATCCGCAGCACCCTGGGCACCTGAGCTTAGCTTTCCAGCGGACCAACCAGCCAGGACGCGATGGTGTTCGCGGCCGACGCGGCGTTGGATGGGTGGTACCAGCTGGCTTGAACGTCACGGTAGAGCCGTTCGAATTCCGAGCCGCGGAAGTATCCCCCGCCGCCCAGCAGCTGCCCTGCGCTCTGGATGTTCTCCCGCGCGGTATCCCCTGCCACGGTGCGCAAGGTGACCAGCTTGGGGAACCAGGCGCTCTGGTGATCAACCTTTGCTTCCAAATCCCCGGCGACCGAACGCTGCAAGGCATCCAAGGTCAAAAGGCGCATCGCCGATTCGGCCAGCAGCCCGCGGGCGCGGATATCCTGCGAATACTTGCTGCCGTCGTGATGCACCCGCTTATTCAAGGCTTCTTGGCCCAAGGTGACCGCGCGATCGGCGATACCCACATAGACGCTGGCAGTCAGGGTCAGGAATGAGGCAAAGATTCCAAAAATCAGCGGATCGGCATTCGGCCCCACCGGCAGCCGCGAATGCACCCACTGGCTCGGCGCCACAGCATTTTCCAATTTGGTGGTGTGGGACTGGCTGGCCCGCATGCCCAAGGTATTCCAGTCGTTCAGTGAATTCACTCCGGGGCCCTTGGCAACAAATCCGTGGACCAGTTCCCCGGTTGCCTCGTCTTTGCCGAAAACTCCCAAGCGAGTGAATGCCGGGGCCAGCGAGGTGAAGATCTTCACCCCGTCAAATGCCACCGACCCGTCATCGGCGGTGCGCGCCTTGGTCTTCGAGTCGAAGAGTACCGCGTCATTGCCCGGTTCCGAGATGCCAAAGGCCATGACTTCCCCGTCGGCAATCCAATCGGTGACCATGTTCAGGCGATCATCTGCGCGTGCGTTCAGCAGGTAGGCCACGCCGGCCCACACCTGGTGCATGTTGATGGCCAGAGCCGTGCCGGGTGCCGCGGTAGCCAGTCGGCGTTGGGCCAGGGCCAGCATTTGAAAGTCCCAGCCCAGTCCCCCGCGCTCTACCGGAACCAATGCCTTGAGATAGCCCAGTTCCACCAGTTCCTTGAAATCTTCGATTGCGAAGGTGTTTTCCTGGTCATATCCGGCCGCACGGGTGCGGAAGCGTTCAAGCAGCTGATCGGTCAGCACTGATTCAATGGACAAGGGTTCTGCTCCTGAATATTCAATAGGTTGGCTGCGCCAACTGTGGGTTCTAGTATTCCTGCAAGAGTTTGTGCAGGACTCTGACTCCGAACTTGATCGAGTCCACCGGCACGCGTTCGTCTACGCCGTGGAACATGCCGGTGAAATCCAGTTCGGCTGGAAGCTGCAGCGGCGCAAAACCGTATCCGGTGATATCCAGCTTGGCCAGCCATTTGTTATCGGTTCCGCCAGAAAGCATATACGGCAGCACCACCGCGTCAGGATCTTCGGCCAGCAAGGACTGGACCATCGATTCAACCAGCGGCCCGGCGAATGGTACTTCCAGGGAGTCTTGTTCATGCATCATGG
Source organism: Glutamicibacter arilaitensis Re117 (assembly GCF_000197735.1). Lineage (NCBI taxonomy): Bacteria > Bacillati > Actinomycetota > Actinomycetes > Micrococcales > Micrococcaceae > Glutamicibacter > Glutamicibacter arilaitensis. The sequence goes on along the minus strand of NC_014550.1, from coordinate 1,856,645 downwards.
ATACCTCCACATGCTCCCCGGCCAGCTCGCGCAGGGTTTGGAGGGTGGCTTCGTGCTGATCGGGCAGCGTGCGGCAATCGATCAGCGCGTGGGCTTGGCCGGGAATCACATTGTGCTTGTAGCCGGCTTCCAGCGCCGTGGGATTTGCGGTGTTCTGCAAGGTGGCTCCGACGAATCTGGAAACGTTGCCCATGGCCGTGAGCAGTGGGGCCGGGTTGGCTTCATCGAAGTCCAGTCCGGCCAGCTCTGCGACCTGTTCAAGTAGGGCCCGGGTGGTTTTGGTGTACGACAGCGGCCACTGGTGTTCACCGATGCGGTGCACTGCTCCGGCCAGGGCGGTGACCGCGTTGTCGGGGTTCAGCTGCGAGCCGTGCCCTGCCATTCCCTGGGCAGTCAGTTTCAGCCAGGCGATGCCCTTTTCCGCGGTCTGCAGCATGTAGGCGCGCCGGCCGTTGATTTCCACCGAAAATCCGCCGACTTCGCTGATCGCTTCGGTTGCCCCGGCGAAAAGTTCTGGATGGTTCTGGACCATCCATCCTGAGCCGTAGTCCCCGCCTGCTTCTTCATCAGCAAAGAAGGCGATGATCAGGTCGCGCGGCGGGGTGATGTTTTCACGTTGCAGGTGGCGCACGGCGGCGATGATCATGGCATCCATGTTCTTCATGTCCACTGCGCCACGGCCCCAAATCATTCCATCGATGATTTCAGCTCCGAAGGGATCCACGCTCCAGTCTTCGGCGATGGCCGGAACGACATCAAGGTGTCCGTGCACCACCAGTGCGGGCAAGGTCCTGTCGGCTCCGGGGATGCGGACCAGTACGTTGGCTCGGCCCGGGGCGGACTCGTAGATCTGGGCCGCCAGGCCTACTTCCTGAAGCAGTTGGGCAACATAGCGTGCGGCTTCCAGCTCGCCAGCTCCCTTATTTCCGCCATAGTTCGTCGTGTCGATCTGGATCAGCTTCCTGCAGATTTCAACGGCTTCATTTTCCATCACGGCAATCGCGTCAACGGTGGGCATCCCAAATGATCCTCTCGCAACAGTACTTTGCATTACACACTAGTGCTCAATACCGCTTTCGTCTTGTGCTGACGTGCGTAAACCCTAGCCGTGAAGCTCTTGGTAGGCTTTGCGCGCTCCGGGGTGCAAGGGCTGGTTTCCGGTACTGATCAAGGTTTCCGGGGTCAAATACTGAATGCCGGAACTGGATTCCGGGATGAGCTGATCTGCGTGGTTCGCCAAGAGCTTCACGATCGCCCCGGCCAGCTCCTCGGGCATATCTGCCCGGGCCATTAACAGATTGCCCACACCGATGGTGTCTACGGATGGGATTGCGCGATAAGTGCCTTCGGGATGACCACCCGGTCGTAAAGATTCGGATATTGCTCGCGAAGCTGCGGCAGGACTGAAGAAACATCCAATAAAGCCAGATCCGTCGACGAAGCCAGCTCAGCCAGTGAAGTTACTGGCAGCCCGCCAAAGAGGAATAATGCGTCGATGATTCCTCGGTCAAGGGCCTTGAGCCCCGCGACGTATCCGTATTGCAGTTCTTTCGGAGCCTTATCAGTGCCCTTGAGCTTCGCGGCCTGCAGGATGCGTTGTCCGGTCACCCAGGTTCCTGAACCAGGGGCGCCGGTGCCAATGGTCCGGCCAGCTAGATCCTGCAAGGATTTGATGCCGGAGTCTGGGCGCAGGATGCAATGGAAGTAGTTCTGGTAGACCCGTCCCAGCGCCATCACGTCAGTTTTCTGCTGGTTGCTTTTGCGGTATTGGTCCACGGTATCGGCCAGTACCAAGGCCAATTCTGCCTTGTTTCCTGCAAGCATGCTCAAGTTCTGCGCGCTGGCTTGGGTATTCAACGCTTGCGATTGCTCTGCAACAGCATTTTCCACTAAAGCCTTGGAGAGCAATGACGCGAATTGGTAGTACATGCCTCCGTCTTCACCGGAGGCGATGTTCAGCTGGCTTACCTGTGCCATCTGGTTGCAGGAAGCCAGTGCGGGCAGCGCTGCTACTGCCGGAAGCGCCAGCAGGTATTTCAGCAGGTTCCTCCTGCTGATGCCGGATTCACGAATCATGGCTCACCGCCTCATGTTGTACGGCGCGGGGCAGGATGATACTCGCTTTCAATCCAGCTCCGGCAACGGATGCGAGTATCAGTTCGCCATTGTTGGCGCGTGCCAGCCGATCCACAATGGCCAGGCCCAGACCTGTTCCCGGGCTTTGGCGCACGTGTTCAGCACGCCAGAATCGTTCTCCGGCCCTGGCAAGTTCAGCCTCGCTCATGCCGGCTCCATGGTCTTGTATCTGGATTTCGATTGCTTTCGGCGTTGAGGCCACGCTCAGGACAATTTTGCTAGCTGGAGCGTATTTGAACGCGTTTTCCAGCAATTCTGCAAGCATCTGCTGCAGGTCGAACCCATTGCACCAGGCTACTACTGGTGCCGTGGGCGCCTCGTCGAGATCAAGTACCAGTAGGTTTCCGAAGCGCCGGGCCGCCTCAGTTTGGCGTTCCACTTCCTCGGCCAGCATTTGAACGACATCGATGCAGCGGCCGTGCTCAACTGACGGCAGCATCGACTCCCCTGCACTTTGCTCGGTGAGCCGATGCTCCGCGCTAGCCAACCGCATGACCCCATCTAACAAGGTCTCGACCCGGTCTAGTTCATTTTCAACGGCCTGCACTCCATCCAGGTCTACGCTTTCGCCCAGGCGGATTTTCAGCAGATCTACACGCAGGCGCAAGGCGGCCACCGGGTTCCGCAGCTGATGGGAAGTCTCCGCGATGAGTTCTTGCTGCTGCTTCAAGCTGTTTGCCAGCGTCCGGGCCATCTCGCTCAAGGACCGTGCGAGCTCGCGTAATTCTGGCGGCCCCTGTTCTTCCAAGCGCACTGGTGCTTGGTGTCGGGCAATATCGTTGACCGCATTGTTGAGCCGGTGCACCGGACGCAACACCCACGAGGTGACGCGATTGGTCAAGAGCAGCAGGCCGGCGCCGATGGCGACGACAACCAGCCACAACAGGCTGGATTTTTCCAGCACCTTGGCACGCGCAGTTTCCAAGTTCACTTGCATCGTGACCGAGCCCAGTACCTGTGCGGAATTGCCGAAAGGTTGGGAAAGCAAGGCGGATGAGTTCGAGAATGGATCAATTGCCGGGATCTGGTTCAGCCCCAGGTTCAGCTCGGCGTTGCGCACGGTGCCTGCGACTTCAGGATTCGCCGGATCGATGGGTCCGGAGACCAATTGCTGCTGGCCGATGGTGACCAGCAGGCCCTCGCCGTAGAGATGGCTGTAGGTATCCATTTCCAGCTGGAGCATCGACAAATCGCTGCGACGATCGGCCTGGGATGCGAGGTGGACGAACCGGTTCAGCGACGACAGCCGATTCAGCTGGAGATCTGCGGTGGCGTCACGGCTGACGCTTTGCAGCAGCACGCCGCTGACGATCCCGACGATCACCAGCAGCAAGGTGCCTACGATGCCCAGTACGCGCAGTCTCATGGGTTCCGGGTTTCCAGCCGGTAGCCGACTCCGCGCACGTTGACTATCAGTCCGGGTGTTGCCAGTTTGGCGCGCAGGCCGGTCAGATGCACATCCAAGGAGCGTGAGACCGCAATAAACGCATCTCCCCACAGGTGGTCAAGGATCTGCTCCCTGGTCACTACGGATCCTGCGTACTGCGCGAGCAAGGCAAGCAGGTCGAATTCCTTGGCCGTGAGCTTCAGGTCCCGTCCATCCAGGCTTGCTTCATGCTTGCTGGCGTCCACGCTCAGCCCGCCGGTGTTGAACACTCCGGCACGCTCAGCCACCTCGACTTTGGCGCGGCGAGCCACCGCTTCGAGACGGGCAAGCAGGACCGTGAGCCCGATGGGCTTTACCAGGAAATCATCGGCACCCTGGCGCAGGCCGCGCACCACACTGCGCTCGTCATTGCGGGCTGAAAGGATCACCACCGGAACCTCGCTGACCTGACGCAGTTTGCGCAGGACTTCCAGCCCGTCCATGTCCGGCAGGCCGAGATCCAGAAGGATCACTTGGGCATTGTGGTGGTTCAACAGGGCGTCGGCTCCGCGGCTGACATGTTCTGCCTGATGGCCTGCCGATCGTACGGCGTCAATAAGGGCGTGGGCGACGGCTTGGTCGTCTTCGACGATCAAAAGCTGCACGGCATCATCCTCGGTGTCCGGATCCGGGCCAAATGCCCGGAGGTAACTGCTTGATTCTAGCAATTGGAACGCGCAGTGTTTTTCACGTCACGTGCTTTCCTAAGAAAGTGTTAGTACTTGACTGGGAGTTTGCCCGTAAGGAAGATCACTACCAAGATTGAATACGATCTCATACCCCCGTGGTCCGCGTCACTGCTGACGCAAGTCCATGGTGGACTCGCACTGTGTCAAAGGAATACTAGATGAGCGAAAATACCCAGGCGCCACGCGCCGACCTGGACGGCGGCGGGCCACCGCGCTGGAAAGTTATCGGACCCGGCCTCGTAGTTGCCGCCACCGGCGTTGGCGCAGCAGATATGGTTGCCACCCTGGTAGCCGGTAGCCAGTACGGCTACGCCCTGCTGTGGGCAGTGATTGTCGGCGTGATCTTGAAGATCGTCTTGGTTGAAGGCGCCGGCCGCTACACCTTGGCAACCGGCAAGACCATTTTCGAGGGTTGGAAGACCCTGGGCAAGTGGACCACTTGGTACTTCGGTCCGTACATCATCCTCTGGGGCTTCGTGTACGGTGCGACGGCAATGAGTTCCGCGGCTCTCCCGCTGGCTGCGCTGATGCCGGCTGTGGATCTGAAGATCTGGGCAGTCATCATGGGCCTGCTGGGCTTCGTGATGGTCTGGTTCGGCAAGTACAGCTTCTTCGAGAAGGTCACCGCCGTGCTGGTGGGCATCATGTTCATCACCGTGGTCGGCTTGGCATTCATCGCTGTTCCGAACATTCCAGAAATGCTCAAGGGCCTGATCCCGATGATTCCAGAGGGCGGCGTGGTCTACACTCTGGCATTAGCCGGCGGCGTTGGCGGCACCATCACCTTGGCAGCCTACGGCTACTGGCTGCGTGAAAAGGGCTGGTACACCCCTAAGTGGATGCGCGTCATGCGCATCGACAACTCCATGGCTTACGTCATGACCGGTATCTTCGTGCTTGCCATGCTCATCGTTGGCGCTGAAGTTGTTCGCGCCGCTGGCGTGACCATCTCCGGTGGCGACAAGGGCTTGCTTGAACTGGGCGACGTGCTGAGAGCCGAATACGGCACCGTAGTTGGCAATGGCTTCCTGATTGGCTTCTGGGCCGCTTCCTTCTCGTCGATCATCGGCGTATGGAATGGTGTTTCGCTGATGTTCGCTGATTTCTGGGGCCACATGCGCAAGAAGCCGGCAAACCACCCGGATACCCTGACCGGCGGCAAGTACTTCAAGTTCTATGTCCTGTGGCTGACCTTCCCGCCAATGGTGCTGTTCCTGCTGGACAAGCCAATTGCGTTGATCCTGGCCTACGGTGTGCTCGGTGCGCTGTTCATGCCATTCCTCGCTGTGACCCTCTTGGGCCTGCTCAACGGCAAGCGGATTCCAAAGGCGTGGGCCAACCGCTGGCACACCAACACTGCACTGGCGATCACCGCAGTACTATTCATCGTTCTGGGCGTACAACAGCTGATAAAGACGCTGTCTCCGCTCTGGAGCTAGTTTCCTAGAGCTTCAGCGAAGGCCGTGGTGGCATGCAATAAATTGCATGCCACCACGGCCTTCGCGTTTAGGCTGGTGATATGAGCATCAAACGGATTGGAATCCTTGGAGCGGGCCGCGCTGGAACAGCCCTCGCCCGCGCAGCGGCTTCAGCTGGCATTGAAGTGCATATTGCAGCTTCACGGCCACCAAGGATGCTGAAGTACCACTTGGCACAGTACGCCTCCCACGCCACCGGAGTACTGGCCGAGGACATTGCGCACGATGTTGATCTGGTGGTGCTGATGGTTCCGCAGGAAGAACTCGATGATATTGATGTCTCCTCCTTGGCAGGTACGCTGCTCATCGATGCGACCAACCGTTGGGAAGATGAACCCCTTCCCCACTGGTTTGAATCTGCCTTGGATGCCGGCTTGTCCAGTTCCGAAGCGATCGCAGCCCATTTCAAGAGCTCTCATGTCGTCAAGGCCTTGAATCACATCAGCCATTGGGACATGGACGCAGACCGTGCAACCAAGCAGGCCGCGCAGCGCGCCCTGGGTGTGGCCTCGGACAGCAGTGAGAATGCTGGTACGGTCTGTGAACTTACCCAAGCACTGGGATTTTCACCCGTAGCCCTGCCCAGCTTGGCCGCTGGTCGCGGGATGGAACCTGGTGGTGCCGTCTTCAACGAGGTGCTCGATGCCGTGGAGCTGGCCGAGCGACTGGGCCTGAACACCGACTAAAGAAGCCAAACCCGGACTTCACTAGGCAAATCGCACCAATTTTCCGTGACGCTCGACACAGAATTTCGAATATTGGCCCTTAAACCTCTAATCAAACCCGCTTTTCCCGCGGAATTCCGGGGATTTCACGCAAGAGCGACCCAGAGTTCGTCGATTGGAAATCCCCAGTTGAGGGTGGTAAAGTTTTACTTCGTTGCCAGCGATAACAACGCGAACAACAGACAACCTGCGCGGGTGGCGGAATAGGTAGACGCGCTAGCTTGAGGTGCTAGTCCTCGTTTAGAGGGTAGGGGTTCAAGTCCCCTTTCGCGCACAGGTAGAATCCCCGGTTGACTTCGGTCAACCGGGGATTTCTTTATTTAATCGGCAGGTCTTCTTACACAAGTTGGGCACATGCCCCAACGCGTTCAGGGGGCTAACGCCACCGCACCGCCAGATCTTTCTAGAGCCCCTTACCGTCTTCCCCACTAAAAAGAAGACCCCACGTTCTAGCTACGGATCTTCATTCTCCAAGGGTAAGAAATTTTTGCTTCAGCTAAGTGGTTCGATTCCACGCAAGCTCGACAAATTCTTCGGCCATCAGAAAAACTCTCACCGGCTTAGCATCCTCATTGCGGCGTCACTCAACAACGCCTAAATAGGATAGAGTCTACAAAATAGTTCGGTACGCCAAATCTCACGACTAGATAATAAGTAGGGAGAGTTGAACGAATTTATTGGCTACTTGTCGTACATAGTTATTGGCGTCAGCTTGCTTGCGTTTTTCTTCATGGCATATCGGCAGAAGAATACTAACCATCAATCGATGGCCTTATCCGGCCTCTTCATTATCTGGGTGGCTCACGCAATCGCGCTTTACCTGCTTAGCTCGCCCGCAACACAGGGCGACGGAGCAAATTGCATGGAAGAATCGGCTTTCGGAATTTTCATATATCCAGAAACATACGTGATGTTGCCGCAGTATGAGGGCACCTGGCCTTGTCCTAAGGCGCAGGGCGCGCGAGTTTTGTTAGCGATGGCAACTGCTCTCGTTCCTTCAACGATCACCATTTATTTGCTGGCCAAGAAAACGAAGCTGAGTAGTCCCAGCGCAGCCTAAGCGAGCTCAGTATCAAGTGCTCCTTTTGGCACATTAGATTCCCAGATCTCCCGTTCTGCGGGTTCCATCAGATCAATAAAATACGCGGCACTGCGTTCGATGATGGAAAACTTCATTGGGCCTATTCGTTGTCGGCAGGAACTCGGCTTAATTAGAAGTTCCGTCTGGAGATGAGCGAGTGCACTTCCACTGCATCAGCGCATCAGGCATAGGCTGTTCACATGACATCCCCCGCCCCGCAGAATGCTGATGCGCTCCATGGACTGTTGCCCGTTGCCGGTGGGCACCACGTGTATTGGGAAGAATCCGGAGTGCCTGACGGCATCCCCGCGCTGCATTTGCACGGAGGCCCAGGCAGCACACTTGGGGCTGGCGGCTATCGCAATCGATGGGATCTGGCTCGTACCAGGCTCATTGGTCTCGAACAGCGTGGATGCGGACGGTCCATCCCCTCAGCGGCAGATGCAGAAACCAGCATTCACAGCTTCACGACGCAGCAGTTGATTGCAGATATCGAGGAGCTTCGCATTTCCCTAGGCATTGAGAAGTGGATTCTCAATGGAATCTCTTGGGGATCAACCTTGGCACTGGCCTATGCGCAAGCGCATCCACAGCGTGTCATCGGCATGGTGCTTTTTGCCGTCACCAGTACCAGCCGCGAAGAAGTCACCTGGATTACCGAGACCGTAGGAGCCATCTTCCCGGAAGCATGGGATCGCCTGGCAGGATTCGCTCGTGAGCATGCTCCCGGGTATGCCGCCGGAAGCCTGCGGCTGGTTGAAGCCTATGCGCAGCTGCTGAACAGCGACGATTTATCCCTTCGCGATGCCGCTTCGCAGCAGTGGGCGCTGTGGGAAGATACCCATATTTCCTTGGGAAGTGAACAGGTGATCCGTGATCCGCGCTGGCAGGACCAGCGATTGCGTCATTCCTTGACAAGGCTGACCACGCACTTCTGGGCACACGATGGGTTCTGCGATCCTCCACTGCTCGAGAACATGGCTGGTATTGCGCATCTGCCGGCGGTGCTGATCCACGGACGCAGCGATATCTCCGGACCGGTGCGCACCGCGTGGAGGCTGCATCAAGCCTTGCCGAACTCCGAACTGGTCATCTGCGAGAACGATGGCCACGGAGGCCAATCGATGGTGGAGCATTGGAATTCAGCGAACAGTAAGATGCTCGACCTGGCTTCTTGATAGCATCAAAGGCGGAGTTTTGAATGAAAAATTCCGTCACTCCCCTAGCCTTACTGGAGCTCTCTAATGCGCATTGCCATGCTGTCCCTGCATACCTCTCCCATGCAGCAACCCGGCTCTGGCGATGCAGGGGGCATGAACGTGTATATCCAGAACCTTTCTTACGCGCTTGGAGCCTTGGGCCACGAAGTCCATATGATCACCCGCACCGCCAACGAATCAGAATCGCTTCAGGTCAGTGAGGGCGTGTGGATGCATCAGGTACAGGTCGCCGCAGAACAGAAATTGAGCAAGGAAGACCTCGCGCAGATCATCGATCCTGCCGTGCAGGAAATCAACGCACATCTGCAGGGCTTGAAGATCGATATCATCCATGCGCACTATTGGCTTTCGGGCATGGTGGGGCTGCAGCTATCGGCCCAGTGGAATGTTCCGCTGCTGGTCTCCATGCATACCTCAGCGGCGGCCAAGGAACATGAATCAGGGATCAGCGAGCCCGCCGAGCGCAAGAGCGCCGAAACGCTGCTGCTAGCTGAAGCGGCCCGGATCATCGCCAATACTCCGGTGGAAGCCAAGCAACTGGCCCGTTTCTACTCGGTTCCTGCGGGCAAGCTTGATGTCGTGATGCCCGGGGTCAACCACCGTATTTTCCACCCGAACCAGGACAAGCTGCGCCGGCCGTTGGGTGAGGATGATCTGCATCTGATCTATGCCGGACGCATGCAACCGCTTAAGGGCGCCCACCTGTTGCTTGAAGCCATGGGCATCGCCCGACGTGAAGCTCCCGAGCTGCGCATTACCGCATCGCTGTTCGGGGCGCTCTCCGGATCTACTGAGTACGACCTGCCGGCATTGGCCTCAGCCGAAGAGCTGACCGATGTCGTGCGGTTCTACGATCCACTATCCCCCGAAAAACTGGCGCTGGTCTTTTCGAACGCAGATGTGGTCGCTGTGCCATCGCTTTCGGAGACCTTTGGACTCGTGGCCGCCGAAGCCCAGGCCTGCGGCACCCCGGTGCTGGCCAACGCGGTGGGCGGCTTGAGCTACGCGGTGCACGATGGCAAATCTGGCTGGCTGATGCCCGAACCCGATCCGCAGCTGTGGGCAGCGAAGCTGATTGAGTTAGCTCGCGAGCCCGAACAGATCACTTTGGCCGGCCACGGAGCGTTGGAACATTCTGGTGAGTTCACCTGGGAGCGTGCGGCGGTAGAGACTCTGGCCAGCTATCGGATGGCCAAGTCGCAACTGTAGGTTGCGGTTAAAGCACACGGTTGGCCGCTCTTGGAAAACCAAGAGCAGCCAACCGTGTTTTCTTCAGGACTCGGTACGAACCAATTCGAGTTCGAAGTGCGGCTTGCCCTTGCGGGCATGCCACGCGTTCACCGTGAATCCTTCAGCCTGCGCGGCGAATGCCAGATCCACACTGGCTGGCAGGACCACCGGAGTCTTGAACTCGATATTCCATGAGTAGTTGCCCTGGGCCGGTTCAATTCCAGCCAACGCCCTGGCGGCCAGATAGATGCCGTGAGCAATGGCCGCAGGCATCCCCAACGCCTTGGCGCTGAGTGCCGAGAGGTGGATCGGGTTGTAGTCCCCGGCCACCGCAGCCCAGCGTCGTCCCGTTCCGGCGTCCAGCTTCCAGCTGGCGGTACGCTGCGGCGCGGAGAATGGCACCTGGGTTCTTTGCTGCGGAGCTTCGCCTGCAAGCTTCATGCCCTTGGCCAGGAAGGTGCTGCGCAGCAGCATCCGGTCCTGTCCGTCCACCACGATGCGCACCACGAGATCGCAGGTCACGCCCTTGGCATGAGCCACAAGATTCTCGCTGTGCACCTCGATGTCAAAAACCTCATCCTCAGCCAGCGGCGCAACCACATCGACCTGGTTGGTCAGGTGGATCATGCCCAGCAGCGGCAAGGGGAAATCATCTTGCACCATCAGGCTCATGGCCAGCGGGAACGCCAAGGAATGCACATAGAGGCTCGGCAGCACACCGGTCATCGGCGCGCCCACGGCCTTGCGGTACTCGCTCAGTTTCACCGGATCCGCGACGGCACCCTGGAAGACCAGCACCGTATCGGGAAGCACGGGGTTCTTGGGCTTTCGGTTCAGCGTCTTGACGGCCTTGGCATAAACCGAGGCCATCGAGGGAATCGCTGTTACGATCTGCGCACCCATCTAGGCACCTACCAGCGACTGGCCGCACACGCGCAGCACCTGGCCGTTCAGCCCGGCTGCCGCATCGGATCCCAGGAAGCTGATGGCCTCAGCCACGTCTACCGGCAAGCCGCCCTGCATCAGCGAAGGCAGCACCATGCGTGCCACGGTGCGGGTGCCCAATGGGATCTTGGCGGTCATTTCGGTTTCAATGAAGCCAGGGGCCACCGCGGTGATAGAGCCGCCTATTTCTGCAAACAGCTTGGCACTGGAGTGCACCATGCCGATTACCCCGCCCTTGGAAGCGGCATAGTTGGTCTGGCCGCGGTTTCCGGCAATGCCGGAGGTGGAAGCCAGCGAAACGATGCGCAGCCCGGGCAGCTTGGCGGCCAGGAAGGCTTCGTTCATGCGCAGCTGCGAAGCAATGTTCACCGCGATCACCGAGTCCCAGCGTCCGGCATCCATGTTGGCCAGCAGCTTGTCGCGGGTGATGCCGGCGTTGTGGACCACCAGATCCAGCGAGCCGTGGCGGCCGATGGCGTGATCCATGATCTGCTGTCCGGCATCCGGCGCAGTGACATCGAGCTGCAAGGTGGTTGCACCGATGGAGTTGGCTACCTTGGCCAAGGCTTCTCCGGCTTGTGGCATGTCCACTACGACTACCTGGGCGCCATCTCGGGACAGGGTCTTGGCAATAGCCGCGCCGATGCCGCGGGCGGCCCCGGTGACCACAGCGACCTTGCCAGCCAGCGGCTTGGCGAAGTCGGCTGGCAGCACGCCGTCGTTGGTGCGCACGTTCAGGAACTGCCCATCGACATACGCGCTGCGTCCGGAGAAGAAGAAGCGCACAGCGGCCAGCGCACTAGGGCTGGCAACGTGGGTGCCTTCGGCAAGCACGATGCCGTTGGCCGTGGCTCCCCCGCGCATTTCCCGTCCCAGGGAGCGCACCGCACCGTCAATGCCTTGGCGTACGGCGGCCAGCGCTGGGGCATCTTCATCGGTGGTTTCCCGCGAGATGGCGACGACGCGTGCACCGGGAAGCAGCTTGCGCACCGCCTGTCCGGCCGCCAGCATCAGCGGCGAAAGGTCGGTGGGGCGCTCGAGCTCGTCAAGCAGCAGGACCAGAGCGCCGAGCTTGGCATCCCCGGCGTCGTGGCGGCGCACATCCAGGCCCCAGGAGACCAAGGTGTCGCTCAAGTCTTGGGCCTTGGCCGAAGCGCCGAGGATCAGTACCGGGCCGGGCAGCAGCGCGGCATCCGGGCTGTAGCGGCGCAGCCGAGGCGGACGCGGCAGGCCCAGCATGGTGGCCAGCTTCTTGGTCAGCCCGGTGTTGACCAGTTCCATGTACTTGTCTGCCATTAGTTGCGAGCCTCCAGAATTGCGACGACGCCCTGGCCACCTGCGGCACAGACCGAAATCAGTGCGCGGCCCGAGCCCTTTTCATGCAGCATCTTTGCGGTGCTGGCGATAATGCGGCCGCCGGTGGCGGCAAATGGGTGTCCGGCTGCCAGCGAGGAGCCGTTGACGTTCAGCTTCGACCGGTCGATGGCGCCCAGCGGGGCATCCAAGCCAAGCTTCTCGCGGCAGAATTCTTCGTCTTCCCATGCCTTGAGCGTGGACAGCACGGTGCCGGCGAAGGCTTCGTGGATCTCGTAGAAATCGAAGTCCTGCAAGGTGAGGTTGTTGCGCTTGAGCATGCGGGCGGTGGCGTAGGCCGGGGCCATCAACAGGCCCTCTTCGCCGTGCACGAAGTCCACCGCGGCGGCTTCGAAGTCCACGAAGTTCGCCAGCATTGGCAGGTCGTTGGCTTGGGCGTACTCTTCGCTGCCCAGCAGCACTGCCGAGGCGCCGTCGGTCAGCGGGGTGGAGTTGCCAGCGGTCATGGTCGCTGCTTCGCCCAGGTTCTTGCCGAAGGCCGGCTTGAGCTTGCCCAGCTTTTCCATGCTGGAGTCGGCGCGCAGGTTGTTATCCTTGGCCAGGCCGTTGAATGGGGTGATCAGGTCGTTGAAGAAACCGCGATCATAGGCTGCAGCCAGGTTCTTGTGGCTGGCCAAGGCCAGTTCATCCTGTGCTTCGCGGCTGATGCCCCACTTCTTGGTGGTGATCGCCTGGTGGTCGCCCATGGACAGTCCGGTGCGTGGTTCGCCGGTGCCTGGAGCCGCTGGGGCCAGGTGGCCTGGGCGCAGCTTGGCCAACGCGGCCAGCTTGGCTTTGGTGGAGCGGGCACGGGATAGTTCCATCAGGATCGCGCGCAGCGAATCGGATACGGCGATGGGCGCGTCGGAGGTGGTATCCACGCCGCCGCCGATGGCCGAGTCGAGCTGGCCGAGCTTGATCTTGTTGGCCAGCGAGCCGATGGCTTCCATGCCGGTGGCGCAGGCCATTTGCACGTCGTAGGCCGGGGTGGCGTGGTCCAGCGAGGAGCCGAGTACCGATTCGCGGATCAGGTTGAAGTTCTTGGAGTGCTTGAGCACCGCACCGCCGGAGACTGCACCGATGCGCTGTCCCTGCAGTCCGTAGCGGGCAACAAGGCCCTCGAGTGCGGCGGTGAACATGTCCTGGTTGGACGCATTCACATAGGCGGTGTTGGAACGGGCGAAGGGAATGCGGTTGCCACCGATGATCACGGCGTTGCGCACAGAAGGCTGGCTCATGTTCGTTGAACTCCTACAAATATTCTGGTGTGACAAGTATTACTGTAACCAAGAGTACATGATACTCTGAGTTACGTGAACAAGATCACTGAGGAAATCGACCGCGAGACCGACGGCCGGGCAGCTCGCTGGGAAGCGCATCGCACCGCGCGCCACGAGGAACTGCTCAAATTGGCACGCAAAGCCGTGCACAAGCTCGGTCCCCAGGTCTCCATGGAGGACATTGCCGGACACGCAAAGACCTCCAAGCCGGTGTACTACCGGTACTTCGGCGACAAGGAAGGCCTGCGCCAGGCACTGAGCGCCATGGTCATCAACGACTTCCGCAAACGCGTCATCGCCGCAGGCCAAGCCAAGGAAGATGAAGGAAGCGCGCTGCATGCCATGGTCTCCGCCTACTTGGAGCTGGCCACCAACAGCCCGAACCTCTACTTCTTCGTCACCAGCGCTCCGCGCTCGGCCGAAGATGAAGCAGCCGGGGCGCTGACCACCTTCTTCGAAGAAGCCTCCGCCTTGATCAGTGAACGCCTGCTCAGGCTCTACGACCAGCAAGCCACCACCGCCACCTTGGACCTGTGGCCGCGCGCGGCCCTGGGCATGGTTCGGGCCGCCGGCGAACGCTGGCTGCGCCAACCGGATTCGGAGCAGAAACCGAGCTTGGAATCGCTGGCCGAAGAACTGACCAATTGGCTGGCTTACGGCATCGCTTCCACCAATGCACCAACGACCCGCTGAATTACCAGCATCCATCCCTGCCTCACCATTGAATGAAAGGTACGTCATGAGCGAGAACCGCATCAACGTCAACGCCCTGTCCGAACAGCTCTTCGGTCCTTATGCCGAAATCCGCAAGGCCTCCCGCGCCCGCGCCGCGGATCCGCAGCTGCAGCGCGACCCGCTGCTGGGCATGGATGAGCACCGCGAACGCGTTCTGGGCCAGCTGGGCATCCTGGTGCAGCAGGAAGCCGTCCAGCGCGCCTTTCCCACTGAATTCGGTGGACAGAATGACCACGGCGGTTCCATCGCCGCCTTCGAGGAACTGGTCGCCGCCGACCCGTCGCTGCAGATCAAGGCCGGTGTGCAGTGGGGCCTGTTCGCCGGGGCGATCCTGCACCTGGGTAGCGAAGAGCACCACAAGGCCTGGCTGCCAGGGGCGATGAACCTGGACACCCCCGGCGCCTTCGCCATGACCGAAATCGGCCACGGCTCCGATGTGGCCGCAGTTGCCACCACCGCTACCTACGACGAAGCCACCGATGAGTTCGTCATCCATACTCCGTTCAAGGCCGCCTGGAAGGAATTCCTGGGCAACGCCGCCCTGCACGGCAAGGCCGCCACCGTCTTCGCGCAGCTGATCACCAAGGGCGTGAACCACGGCGTGCACTGCTTCTACGTGCCGATCCGCGATGAAGCAGGCAACTTCCTTGAAGGCATCGGAGGCGAAGATGACGGGCTGAAGGGCGGGCTGAACGGCATCGATAACGGCCGTCTGCACTTCACCAACGTCCGCGTGCCGCGCACCAACCTGCTCAACCGCTACGGCAACGTGGATGAAACCGGCACCTATTCCTCGCCGATTCCCTCCCCGGGACGCCGCTTCTTCACCATGCTCGGCACCCTGGTCCAGGGCCGCGTATCGCTTGATGGCGCCGCCACCAACGCCTCGAAGATCGCCCTGCAGATCGCGATCACCTACGGCAACCAGCGCCGCCAGTTCAACTCCACCTCGGACACCGAGGAAACCACCTTGCTGGACTACCAGCGCCACCAGCGCCGGTTGATCACCCGCCTGGCCCGCACCTACGCTGCCTCCTTCGCCCACGATGGGCTGCTGGAGAAGTTCGACGCGGTCTTCTCCGGCCGCGAAGACACCGACACGGACCGCCAGGATTTGGAAACCCTGGCCGCTGCATTGAAGCCGCTGAGCACCTGGGATGCGCTGGACACCTTGCAGGAGGCCCGCGAGGCCTGCGGTGGCGCCGGGTACATCGCCAAGAATCGCTTCACCCAGCTCTACGCTGACCTCGATGTCTACGTGACTTTCGAGGGCGATAACAACGTGCTGCTGCAGCTGGTGGGCAAGCGCCTGCTCACCGACTACGCCGCGGAATTCCGCAAGCTCGACACCGGCGCGATGGCCCTGTACGTGGCCAAGCAGGTGGGCACCACTGCGCTGCACCGTTCGGGCTTGCGCAGCGTCGGCCAGGCCTTCGCCGATATCTCCGATGAGCGCAAGAGCGCCAACTTCTTCAAGGACCCGGACAACCAGCGCGCGCTGCTCACCGGGCGCATCAAGGCCAAGGTGGCAGAAGTTGCCGGCGCCCTGCGCACTGCTGGCAAGGACAAGGCCAAGGGCGCTGCGGCATTCAATGAGAACCAGGACCTGCTGATCTCCGCCGCCCGCGATCATGGCCAGCTATTGCGCTGGGAAGCGTTCACCGCCGCCTTGGAAAATACCTCGGATGCGGCCACCAAGGAGGTGCTGACCTGGTTGCGCGATGTGTTCGCCCTGAGCCTGATCGAAGATGACCTGGGCTGGTACCTGTCCAACGGCTTGCTCTCCATGCAGCGTGCTCGCACCCTGCCTGGCTACCTCAATCGCCTGCTGGCCCGCTTGCGCCCGCATGCCCAGGACCTGGTCGAGGCCTTCGCCTACACCCAGGACCACCTGCGTGCGGACATCTCCTCGGGCGGCGAAGCCGAGCGCCAGGACGAGGCCATGGAGTACTTCCGCAAGCTGCGCGCCAGCGATGACGCGCCAATCAGCGAGAAGTCGCTGCAGAAGCCCAAGGGCTAACCCCTAGCCTGGCAGATGCCCGTACCCAAGAACTTCTTGGGTACGGGCATCTGCCTGCTTAATCATCTAAACGCTGGGCCAGCGCGACAATGATTCCCTCTGGTCCGCGAACGTAGGCCATCTTCCAGGCTCCCTGGTACTGGCCGACTCCCCCGACCAGGCCATAGCCATCGGCCGCCAGCTGGTTGAGGATCGCATCCAGGTCATCGACCTCGAAGGCGATGGAGCGCAGACCCAGCTCATTGGCCATCACCTTAGGGTTGCCCGGCAGATGCCCAGGCTTCTCAAAACTGGACAGCTCGATTCCCACATCTGTTCCGGGAGCCTTGAGCATCACGATGTTCGTGCGCGAGTCGGGCACCGCGCACACGGTCTCCAAGAACTCTCCTTCAAGCCCGTTGGCCCGGCCTTCAATTTCCAACCCCAGGCTGGTGAAGAACTCGGTGACCAGATCAAGATCGGAAACGGTCACGCCTATGTGGTCAAAGCGGATTATTCGTGGCATCGGACTCGGCTCGCTCTCGATCGAAGATGGGCTTCAGCTTACGTGCTTGGAGGGAGGCGAACCAGAACCCAGCTGCCTTTCGGCAACTTGCAAACTAGCTTGCCCCCAGAGAAAGGTCGGCCACCACCTTGGCTACCAGTTCCCGCTGCTTTGGGCTCACCGCCTGAACCGGCAGCGGCAAGCAATTTTCAGCAACCCAGCCGAAGTGCTCGGCGATGGCGGCACTGATCCGAAGGCTCCCGCCGCATTGTGCCATCAGCTCCCACAGCGGCTCCAGTCTGGCCGAGATCGCCAGCGCCTTTTTCGGGTCGCCTTCCTGCACCGCACGCGTAATCCCAACCATCGGGCCGGGGATCGTTCCTCCCACCGCGGTAAACCACGCGTTGCATCCTGCGATCAAGCCAGCTGCCCCTAAAGCATCGCCCGATACACCGATGCCCACGTGCTCGGGCAGCACCGCACGAATCGCCGCTACATGCTCCTTGGCCTTTACCGGATCGGCGGGAACCCCTGGAATCTTGATTGACACGATCCCTGGCAGTTGCGCGATCCTCCCGTAGAGCCGATTGCTGAAGGAGAAGTGGGTGGTCCGGGGATTGTCATAAACAATTACCGGCACGTCGCTGTGTTCACTGGCTGCCTTGAACAAGGCGAAGACCTCATCATCATTCAGCGGCTGATAGCCCACTGGGGCAAGCAGCACGCCGACGGCACCGGCGATCCGGGCATCGTCAATATGTTCCAGGACGCGGGAAGTGCGCAGTGCACCCACGCCGGCAAGCACCGGGATCCGATCCGCATGCTGCACGGCCAACTCGATCACGCGCCGTCGCTCGGCGCGATCCAGATACATGTACGAACCAGTTGAGCCCAGCACGGTAATCGAATCCACCTCGGCCCGGGCCAGTCGCTGCACCAGGCCAATGAACGCCGCCTCGTCGAGCCGGTCATCTCGCAATGGCGTAAGCGGGAAGGCGCTGAGCCCAGTCCACGCAGTTGCTGGTCCTGCGGTACTTTTCGCTGCCAAAGTCATGCTCGGTTCTCCTCGGTGATGCGTTGGTTCCTCGATCTTACGGCGAGCAATGCGCAGAGGATGACCGCGCAACCGCCCACGACGGTAGGCCAACCGATGCGTTCGTGCAGCAGCAGACCTGCCCAGCAGATGGTCATCACCGGTTGCGCCAATTGCACCTGGCTGACCTGCGCCATGGGACCGATAGCCAGTCCGCGATACCACGCGATGAAACCCAGGAACAAGCTCACTACACCGAGATAGGCGAAGGCCACCCACTCGCCCGGCGTTGCTGTGGGCGGGTGCTGCACCGCTCAGTTGGCGGTGAGCGTCAACATCACCGGAGCGGCGAGAGCCAGCGCCCAAGAGATTGTTTGCCACGAGCCGAGCTCGCGCGAGAGCAGGCCGCCTTCCGCGTAGCCGATGGCGCAAGCCAGTACGGCGCCGAAGAGCAACAGGTCTGCTGTGTGCAGGCCGCCAAGACCACCGCCTTGCACGGCGGCAAACGCCAGGGCGGACTGAATTTGTGGGTTCGGCTGCCCGATACCGCTAATCCAGCACAACTGGTGCGCGACTGCGAAATGCGCGGTGTGGCGATCGTGGCCGGCGACAGCTGGTTCCCAGCCGAGCCGACCAGACGCTATCTGCGGTTGAACTTTGCTGGCCCGAATCCCGGAGCCTTCAGCCAGGGAGTGGAGATCATCGGCCAGGTGCTGCGTGGCTAGGTCCAATGCGAAGGGGCCGGCTAAAGCGTCTGGTCTTCGTAGGGCTGCGAGGTCCGAGGGTCGAGGACAGGACCTAAGATCATCAACTCCGTTTTGTCCGGCAAGGTCTTCGCCAGCATTGCGGCATTGTCCTGCTACTCAGGATGCCAGAAGGTTTCCCACTACTGTTTTCAGTATTCGGTGCTACCCGTAGATATGGATGCTGCCGCCATACCCGGAGGGAAGACCTCGGCCTAGCAACCACTGGCCGAGCACTTCGGTGACCTGGGCGATGCTCAGGGATTGCGGGCTTTCGAATTCCACGTCCGCATCAGGATGGCTCGACAGGCAGTCCGGGTCTGCACCGTAGCCGATCCTGATGTTGCACGCCTGATGGCCAACGACAGCGAGCTCCAAAGTGTAGTTCCCGTCGACGAGCTTGGTGCCCTGGGCATATTTGGTCATCGGATCGTTTTCAAAGGAATAGTTTTCTCCCCATTCAAGGACCATGCGCAATATTGAGGGGATCTGGGCCACCGATTCGAGCTTATGCAACTCGTCATGCCGGCTAGTGCCCCACCAGATTTCCTCCGGGGCCACTTCCTCCTCCAAGAGGGCATCAAGCTCGGTGGCGTTAAACCAGTTGAACTTCCTGCTTGAGCGCAGCTGCCCGATTGAGTCCATCACCTTATCCATATCCGGATCGTAGCGATTAGGAAGGACAAATAAGACTCATCCTGAGCCCGTCTGGAAAGCCCAAGATAAAGCGGCACGAAACGCGTGGCGATTCAGTTGGCTAAGTTAGTCGTCATCATGCGCGCGCCTCGTAGGTTCTAAAAGCAATAATCAGTTCGCTGCGCCCCGACGACTCATATAAGAGCTCAGGCCCCAGTGAATGAAAAATAATTTCATTCACTGGGGCCTGTCGGACTCTTTGCTCGTTACAAGCCGTCGACCTCGACCAAGCCGCGGAGCGTAGGCACCGGGGCCACATGCGTGCCATTGGCAGCCACACGCTGCACCGAAAGCAGCCTCGGCGCCGCCTCTTCTGCGGTCTGCAGGATCCACGGACCGACCATCAGGTAGCTGCGATCATTTTCTGCTTCGGTGACCACACCGGTGATCACGAAATCGCCGTAAGGTTCCTGGCTGAAAGATGCAACGACCAGGTCGCCGTGGGACAGCTCGGAAACCTCGATGTCCTCGGGAGCGAATTCGCCCTCGAAGACTGCAGGGAAGGCACGAACATCCTTATCGGGCTGGCGGGCCATGGTTTCCCCACCATCAGCGTCTTTGGCTTTCTTCTTGGCCGCGGCTGCGTTCAGCCCGCCGACCATCACGTCATCAAGCACGGTGGCGTGCGCGGCACCAGTGATCAGGAAGTTGCCAAAGCGGGTGGTCTTGTACAGCACCGAGATCACGTCTCCGGCCGCCACCTCGCCGAAGGCCGCTTTCATGCCAGCTACATCGCGCTTGGAAGGGCCTTTGATAAAGACGTCCACGGGGTATCTCCGATTCTGCAGGAATTAGGTTCTGCGCTTAAGCGTAGGTCAGATACCAGCCCCGGTGAAAATGCCTAGGCGCGCAGGGCGGCGTCGAACCAACCGGTGATGCTGGCCGGATGGGAAATCGCGGTTCCCACCACCACACCCAGCCGGACAAAACCGCCCAGGATCACCGCGATATCCTCGATGCGGTGCGCAGCAAGGACGTGGACACCGCCCGCGAGCTGATCTCCGGGCACTTCCACGGCATCCGCACACTGCTGGCCCAGCGAGAAGTTTCCCAGATAAAACCCTAAAGCATTCGTTTCACAGCTAAGCTGGGATGGTGGACACATTAGAACGCTATGCACCCAATGAAAACCTCAGGCGCGATGAAGCGGCTTGGCGCGCACAGAACATCGACTGGCATTTCGCCGAAATCCAGCTCGATGTCTCCAACGCCACCGATTCTTCCGCCTCCGGATACAGCTCAATCACCACGCTGAACTTCAGCTCCAAGCGGGCCGAGACCTTCATCGACTTCATCCACGAATCCGTGGACGAAGTGCTGGTCAACGGCACCGCGGTCGACCTGGACAGCGCCGTGCTCGACGCGCGCATCTACCTGGATAACCTGCGCACCGACGTGCCCAACACCGTGAAGATCACCGGTACGGCACTGTACTCGCGCTCCGGAGAGGGCCTGCACCGCTTCGTGGATCCGCAAGATGGGCAGACCTACCTCTACACCCAATTCGAACCTTCCGAGGCCCGCCGCGTCTTCGCCTGCTTCGAACAACCAGACTTGAAGACCAGCTACCGCTTCACCCTGACCGGACCGGCCGCCTGGCACCTGGCCAGCAACCAGCCGATCGTTGATGAGGTACTGCACGATAACGGCACCAAGACCGTGGCCTGCGCCCCGACTCCCCCCATTTCCAGCTACATCACCGCAGTGCTGGCCGGCCCGTACCACGTGGTGCGCGGCGAGCACATCCAGAAGCTGGAGGACGGCGAAGAGCTGAGCATCGAGATGGCCGCCACCTGCCGCGCCTCGCTGGCCAAGCATTTCGATGGTGAAGAGATCATCAAGCTCACCAGCCAGGGCCTGGACTACTACCACCTGCTCTTCGACTACCCCTACCCATGGGGCAAGTACGACTCGGCGTTCGTGCCCGAATACAACCTCGGCGCCATGGAAAACCCGGGCCTGGTCACCTTCACCGAACGCTACGTGTTCACCTCCCAGGCCACCGAGGCGCAGCACGAGCAGCGCGCCAACACCCTGATGCACGAAATGGCGCACATGTGGTTCGGCGACCTGGTCACCATGAAGTGGTGGGATGATTTGTGGCTGAAGGAATCCTTCGCGGACTACATTGGCACCCTGGCCAATGACGAGGCCACCGACTTCACCACCGCCTGGACCACCTTCGCCGCCCGCCGCAAGGCCTGGGCCTATGTGGCAGACCAGATGCCCACCACGCACCCGATTGTCGCTGACATCCCGGACCTGCTGGCCGCGGACCAGAACTTCGATGGCATCACCTACGCCAAGGGCGCCAGCGTGCTCAAGCAGCTGGCTGCCTTCGTTGGAGCCGACGCTTTCCGCGACGCCGCCCGCGCTTACTTCCGCAAGCATGCCTACTCCAATACCTCGCTGGATGATTTCCTCGAGGCTTTGGAAACGGCCAGCGGACGCGATATGGGTGCCTGGGCCGAGGCGTGGCTGAAGACCAGTGGCGTGCCCAAGCTGCACGTGCAGTACGATACCGATGAAGCCGGCACCATTACCGCCGCATCGCTGATCCAGTCCGGCACCGATCCGGTCACCGGTGAAAAGATCGCGCGCCCGCATGTGCTCTCTGTGGGCGCCTACCAGCTGGCCGATGGCAAGCTGAGCCGCAGCGACTCCGCGCGTGTGGAATTGGCCGGCGAATCGGCAGCCCTGGACTTCCTTGTAGGTTCCAAGGTCCCGGACCTGGTGTTGCCCAATGATGGCGATGAAACCTATGCGTTGATTGAGTTCGACCAGGTTTCGCGGGCCACCTTGCTCGCTCATCTCTCGGGCCTGACCGACTCGCTGCCGCGCGCCACTTGCTGGGCTTCGCTGTGGGATGCGGTGCGTTCAGCCACCTTGGATGCCCAAAGCTATGTGCAGGCCATTTTGGACCACGCGCACACGGTCACCGACGCAGGCGTCTTCGGCGTGCTCACCGACCAGCTGATCACCTCGATTTCCAAGTATGCGGCCCCTGAGCTGCGCGCCGAACTGCGCACCCGCGCCGCTGGCGTGCTCACCGGCTGGCTGACCGAATTCGAGTCCGGCAGCGATCAGCAGACCACCACCGCGCGTACCCTGGCCCGCTTGGCCCGCGCCGGAGTGGCTGGCCAAGTGATCGATGCTTTCCTTGGCGAGCAGCCGAACCAGTACCAAGTCACCGTAGACGAGCAGCTGCTGTGGGCTTCCTACATTGCGCTGGCCGCGGCAGGCCGGCTGGATGAAGCTGCTGAGGCCCGCATGCATGAAGCGGCCAAAGCGAAGCCAACCAGTGTGGCTCTGAACGCGGTGCGCACCGCGCTGGCCGCACGCCCGGATGCACAGGTGAAGGAAACCGCCTTCGACACCGTGCTGATGGCCCGCGATGAGCAGGGCGAGCTGTCCAACGATGCGCTTTCGGCCACCGCACTGGGCTTCACCATGGGATCAGCTGCGCTGCTGGCACCATTCGAACAGCGTTACTGGGCCGCGGTGCTTCCGGTCTTCGAGACCATGGGCATGGAATTCGCCACCCGCGTGATCGAAGGCCTATTCCCAGGCCACCAGGATCTGGATGGGGCAGTTGAGCAGAACCAGGCACTGGCTGCCTCAACCAATTGGCTCGAACGCCATGAAGGCGCGCCAACGGCCCTGAAGCGCATCCTGCTGGAGGAACGTGCCGAGCTGGAACGCTCGCTGAAGGCCCAGGCCTACAGCCGCACCAGAGGCTAATTCTTCTGGGGAGATCAATCCACGCCCGGTTCCGCTTCGTCTAAGCGGAACCGGGCGTGGTGCATTTACCCGGCCCTTTCTCGGAGCCTGGCCCGCTGGCATACTGAGGGCATCGCGCCGCCAGCGAACTTCGCCTGATAGATCCAGGAGTCCTCTTGCCACATCAGTTCCACATCACCGAGCATGCCCAAGGCACCTACATGGTTGAAGGTCCGGCCTCGAACTGGATCATCTTGGAAGACAATGGAGTCTACACGGTGATTGACGGAGGCTACCCCGGGGATGTGCCGCTGGTGCTCGACTCAATTAGGCGGCTTGGCCTTTCGGTCAAGGATGCCGCGGCCATGCTGATCACCCACGGGCATGTGGACCACACCGGAGCGGCAGCCTACTTCGCCTCGGAATTATGTGTTCCGGTGCTGAGCTCTCACGCCGAGCATACGCAGATGACCGGGGAAGAACGCTTCCAAGTCTCCCCCGTGCAAATCCTGGTCCGCGCGTGGCAGCCTCGGGTATTCAAATGGATGCGCCATGTACTCACTGTCGGAGGCACCGAGGGAACCAAGGTTCTTGAAGCAAAAATTTGGACAACCCAGCAACTTGCCGCACTGCCCGGTGCACCGGTGGCCGTGCCTACACCAGGTCATACTCCTGGCCACAGCGCATTCCACCTGCCGGATGCAAAGGTACTTATCTCCGGAGATGCACTGATCTCCGGCCACGCGCTCAGTACCACCACCGGGGCGCAGATGCTGCACCCTATGTTCCACCACGAGCGGCAGCAGGCCTATCAAGCCCTTACGGCCTTCGATGGCCTCGACGCCGACTCGATCCTGCCCGGCCATGGCAAGGCACTGCACTGCCAACCGGCTGAAGCGGTGCACGCCGCACTGGCACGCAACCCGCGTTGAGCACCTGCAGGCTTATGGAACGCGCGCAGTCCACTTCTCGGTAGCGAACTTGGTCTCGGCCAGCTCTTGGGCGTCCTTGCGGGAGGCTTCATCGAGCTGGGTGCGGGTTGCCCCGGTGCGCTTGGCGAAAGTGTCCATCATGATCTCGATGATTTCCATGCGCTCCAGCTCGGTCTGGGACTTCAGCGGATCCACGCGCTTGACGGCCGAGGCGATGCCCTTGTCGGAAATCTTTTCGCGGCCGATGCGCAGCACGTCGGTCATCTTCTGTGCATCGATGTCGTAGCTCATGGTCACGTGATGCAGCATCGCACCGTTGGCCAGGCGCTTCTGTGCCGCGCCGCCGATCTTGCCTGCGGGCGTGGCAATATCATTCAACGGCTTGTAGTGGGCCTTCAGGCCGATGCTCTCCAGGGCTTCCATAACCCACGCGTCAAGGAACGGGTAGGAATCGGCAAAGCTCATGCCATCGACCAGAGATTCTGGGGCGTAGAGCGAATAGGTGATGCAGTTACCCGCTTCCATGAACATCGCTCCTCCGCCTGAAATGCGGCGGACTACCTGGATGCCATGCTTGTTCGCCTGTTCCATGTCCACTTCGTTTTTCAGCGACTGGAAGGATCCAATGACTACCGCGCCTTCGTTCCAATCCCAGAAGCGGATGGTCGGCTTGCGCGTACCCTTCGCGATCTGGCGGGTAAGCACCTCATCGAGGGCCACCTGCTCGGTAATCGGGATGATTTCCGGGGCCAGGATCTCCCATTCGTGGTCTTCCCACTTGGTCGCGTGGCCCAGGGCGCGGCGCACCACGCGGGCCACGGCGTCAGCGTCGAAGCCGAACATCACCGCACCCTCGCGCAGGTTCTGATTCACTGCATCGCGAATGGTGCTGTTGCTGGCGTCTACCGGCAATCCGCGGAGCGCGTCATTCAAGTCTTCAAGTGCGTCATCGGGTTCAAGGAAGAAGTCGCCGTTCAATGAAACGTCAGTGATCACGCCATCGGCGGTATCCAAATCCACAACAACTAATTTGCCACCGACTACCTTGTATTCGCCATGATGCATCATGCCTCCATTCTATCGCCGAGCGTGAGCTGGTCGAATCACCCAAGTCGGCTCTGTCTGGCACGAATGCTGGTTAAAGCAGCAACGGCGTGCTTCCCGAAGGAAGCACGCCGTAATAAGCTTGCGTTGGGGCGAAGTTATTACTTCTTGCCGCCGAAGCCCTTGAAGCGGGCGTTGAAGCGCTCGACACGACCAGCGGTGTCCATGATGCGCTGCTTGCCGGTGTAGAACGGGTGCGAAGCAGCCGAGATTTCGACGTCGATTACTGGGTAGGTGTTGCCATCTTCCCATTCGATGGTCTTGTCCGACTTAGCGGTCGAACGGGTCAGGATCTTTTCGCCGGACGCCAGGTCGTTGAAGACAACTGGGCCGTACTGTGGATGGATATCAGCCTTCATAGCTATACACCTTTATTGTTAATGGCCACTGGATTTTGCCAGCAGCTACTTACTCGGAAATTGTGCCCGCATTCAAGGCTCGGTGAAGAAACCTCGATACACAGACAGTCCATCCTATCGCAAATTGCCTGAGCCCCGAAACCGTCTTAGCGTGGCGCCGAGCACAAGTGCCAGAAGGCAATCGCACTAGCGGCACCAACGTTCAACGAGTCGACCTCGCGGTGCATCGGAATGATCACCGTCTGGTCCACGGCTTCCAGAGCTTGGGCGGTCACGCCACGGCCTTCATTGCCCAAGATCATAGCGACTTTCTGGCCTGCGGTGATTTGGACTTCATTCAGCGGAATCGCATCGTCGGTCAGTTCCATGGCCAGCATCTGATAGCCGTGCTGCTTCAAGGTCCGGATATCTTCTGGCCACGAAAGCATGCGCACCCAAGGCAGGTCGAAGACCGTGCCCATGGAAACGCGCGCACTGCGCCGGTACCAGGGATCCACGCATTTAGGGGTCAACAGCACCGCGTCAACGCCCAGCCCGGAAGCAGAACGAATAATGGCGCCAAGGTTGGTGTGGTCGGCAATGTCTTCTAAGATGGCAACCCGCGAGCTGGCTTCAAGCACTTGGCTAAGATCCAGCGGCTCAGGACGATTCATCGAAGCCATCGCACCGCGGTGCAGGTGGAAGCCCACCAAGTCCTCAAGCTGGCGATCATCGCCAATAAAAATTGGAGCGTCAGGGAATCGATTGAACTCTTCCACCAGCTGATCCAAATGCTTTTCGGCCAGCAAGAAGCTGCGTGGCACGTGCTCGGCATTGATCGCGCGCTGCACTACTTTGGTGCTCTCGGCGATGTACAGGCCGTTTTCGACATCGGTGCGCATCCGCAGGTGCGCTTCGGACAGCCGCAGGTATTCATCAAGGCGGGCATCGGACAGGTCAGCGACCTGCATGATCCGTTCTGGATTCAGGATTTCAGGCACGAACCTACACCAACTTGTAGAGCATGTTGCCCAGGGCGACCAGGCCCAGGATCACGATAACCAGGCGCAGCAGGCCCGGGGAAAGCTTGCGGCCAATCTTGGCGCCAACAAATCCACCAATCAGCGAGCCGACGGCAATCAGCAAGACGATGATCCAGTGAATGCGTTCCGGGGCGATGACCAGGTACATTGCGGCGGCCACCAGATTGACGATCAAGGAAAGGATCACCTTGATGGCGTTGGACTGCTGCAAGGAGGCATGCAGGAAGACGCCGAAGACGGCCATGAGCAGCACGCCCTGTGCCGCGGTGAAGTACCCGCCGTAAACACCGATGATGAACACCAGGATGTACAGGATCAGCGGAATCTTAGCGCGGTCCGCATCATCGGGGTCCGTACCGCCGGAAGCGGCCTGGCGGGTCTCGGCCCATTTGGACAGGCGAGGCTGGAAGATCACCAGCACCAGCGCGCAGACCAGCAGAACCGGTGCGACAACACCGAACACCGACTCAGGCAGGTTCAAAAGGAGCAGGGAGCCGATCAAGCCGCCGACCAGTGAAACTGGGACGAGCTTGAGCAGCGTCTTCCTGACGCTGGCGGCTTCTCGACGATACCCCCAGGCACCGGAGAAGCCGCCAGCAACCAAACCCATGGCATTGGAGACCACGGCATTAACCGGAGCCGTGCCCAACGCCACGAGTATGGGGAAGGTGACCAACGTGCCCGAACCGACAACGGTGTTGATAGTTCCAGCCCACAGTCCGCCTAGGAAGACCAGGGCTTCACGCCAAAATTCGATCACGTGGAGTTTTCCCCTTATAGATATTGCTGTTAGCTACGTGCGAATGCCGAGTAGCGTCCGCCTTCATGGCGCAGGCTCAGTGCCATGCCATAGGTAGCTTCCAGGTTCGCTTCGTTCAGCGTGGATTCGATTTCGCCGGCAGCCACAACCTGGCCATCGCGCATCATCATGATGTGCGTGAAGCCTGCTGGTACCTCTTCGAGGTGGTGGGTAACCAGAACCAAAGCCGGCGCATCCTCGTCGGCAGCCAGTTCAGCCAGCTTGCCAACCAGGCTTTCACGACCTGCAAGGTCAAGGCCCGCTGCTGGTTCATCGAGGATCAGCAGTTCAGGGTCGGTCATCAGTGCACGAGCGATCAGCACGCGCTTGCGCTCACCCTCGGAAAGCTTGCCGAAAGGCTGGTTCATGAAGGTAGACATGCCCCAGTTGTGCAGTAGGTGGAATGCACGGCGCTCATCGAGCTTCTCGTACTTTTCACGCCAGCGCCCGGTCATGCCATAAGCGGCAGTGAGCACCACGTTCAGCGCGGTTTCATTGGCTGGAATGGAATTGGCCACCAGAGCGGAGCTCAGGCCGATCAGCGGACGCAAATCGAAGACCGAAACCTTGCCCAGGCGCTCGCCAAGGATGTCCGCGGTACCGCGGGTAGGGTGCAGCCGGGTGGCCGCAATATTCATCAAGGTCGACTTGCCGGCGCCATTCGGGCCGATCACAATCCACCGCTGTCCTTCTTTGACTTCCCAGGACACGTCCTTGAGCAGGTCTTTTCGCCCGCGTACAACGCTGACATCTTTGAAAGTTAGCACTTCGCTCATGGTATTCAAGATTAGACTTTTCACCCCTGTTTCACTAATTGGAAATGCCGAACGAGGCCTAAAAATCGCCGGATTGACCTGTATTGCGTTCAACGGCAAAGGCACCTGACTCCCTGGTTCCCGGTAACCAATTGATATGCAAGCACGTCATGTTTGGTCGTAATGCACAGAACAATGAAAAATGGTTGCATGGCTTCATCATTGGTATTCGTTTCCCGTCCAGCACTTTCCCGCACCGACTTCATTGCTGTATTGCAGCAAGCGGCAGCACAAGGGCTGATCTCCAAAGCAGATGAGAACTCGATCAAAACCAGTGGGCAGCGGCTGGTCGCCAAGTTCCAGATTGAACAGGCCAACCATCCACAGTTGCAGCAGGCCGCCGCTGAATTCGTCGATGCCCTAGTGGCCGGCGGATCACTTGATTACGCCGACTTGTGCCTCGCGGCAGTCCCTGCGGAACTCACCAATGCTCCCCAGCTGCTGTTGCTCATGGACGTTGATTCCACCCTTATCAAGCAGGAAGTCATCGAACTGCTGGCCGCCCACGCCGGACGCGAAAAAGAGGTAGCCGCAGTCACCGAGGCCGCGATGCGCGGTGAACTGGACTTCGCCCAGTCCTTGATTCAGCGCGTTGCAACGCTCAAGGACCTGCCAGATACGGTCCTGGTCGAGGTAGGCAAGCGCATCATCTTCTCCGAGGGCGCCCAGAGCCTGGTCCAGCGCTTCCATGCCGCTGGGCACAAGGTGGGCGTGGTTTCCGGCGGGTTCCAGCAGATCCTGGATCCGCTGGCTGCACAGCTGGATCTGGATCACGCGCTGGCTAACACCCTGGGCATCACCGACGCAGTGCTCGATGGCACCGTTCACGGCCAGATCGTGGATCGTGAAATGAAGGAAACCATGCTGCGCGGTTGGGCCGAGGAACACCAGATTCCATTGGAGGCAACCATTGCCGCCGGCGACGGAGCCAACGATCTCGCGATGGTTGCAGCGTCCGGGTTGGGCATTGCGTTCAATGCGAAGCCTGCTCTGCGCAACGAGGCAGATGTCCGCTTGGACTTTGCCTGGCTGGATGTGATCGCTGACCTAGTTCTCGATGATTTGGCTTAGTGAAATCCAACAACTGCATAACGATTTTGCAGATCTGGGCTTTCGATATCTTGATCGGTTGTTCTAGCAGATAGTATTTTTATTGACGCGTCTTAAGGCCTGTGGAATTGTCCCCGAGCCTGATGCCGAGCCCCTATCGCTTTCGAAAGAGCTACTAGACCAGTGCAGACCCCCTCCCCGGACAGTTCCTCAACTACGCCTACGCACTCCCCGCAGGACAAGAAGAAGCCAAAGAGCAAGGCCAAGCCTTGGATCATTACCGGCTCTTGTGTTGCAGCCATAGCCGCAGCGTATTTCGGCGGAGCGGCCTATGTCAGCTCACAGGTTCCAGCTAACGCATCCATTGCAGGCGTGAACATCGGGTCCATGAACAAGGACCAAGCGCGCAGCGAGTTGGAACGCGAGGTACTCCCCCTTGCTGAAAAAGACATTGACGTCACCGTCAATGGCGAAAAGTACACGTTGGATCCGGCTAAGGCCGGTCTGGCGCTGAACGTTGATGAAACCATCAATGACCTGACTTCCTACGAAATCAACCCTGTTGAGCTCTACGAGCGCCTGACCGGAGATGTCCATGTGGACCCGGCCGTTGATGTGGACCAGGAGATGCTTTCCACCCAGCTCGAAGCCTTGGCTAAGAAAGCCAACGCTGAGCTGGCCGAAGGCGCTATCGAGTTCAAGGACGGTACTGCCAAGCTGACCAAGCCGATTGACGGGGTCGTATTGAAGGCTGATGAAGCGGCCAGCTTGATCACCGATGAATGGGAAATTGCCGGTCCGGCGCTCACCTTGCCCGCAGAAGTAACTAAGCCGAAGATTTCCGCAGAAAGCCTGCAGGCTTTCTACGATAAGGACATCAAGGCCCTGCTCAAGGACGATGTCACCCTGTCTTCGGATAAGAAGAAGGCAACCATCTCGGTAGAGTCCATTGTCGCGGCAGCAAGCTACACGCCCAAGGACGGCGCCCCGGCGATCACCTTGGATGACAAGAAGCTGTACAAGGCCGCAACCAAGAATTCTGATCTTTCCAGCACTGCCGAGAACGCAAAAATCGTGTTGAAGGATGGCAAGCCTTCCATCGTGAAGTCCTCCAAGGGCGTCTCTTTGGAGACTGAAGGCTTGGGCGCCAAGGTGCTGGCAGCCACCGCTGATAAGAAGCGTACGGCTACCGTGGAAATGACCGAAACCGAAGCGGAGTTCACCACCGCAGATGCCAAGAAGCTGGGCATCAAGGAACCGATCGTTACCTTCTCCACCCCGTACCCTGCCTCGGATAAGGTACGCACCAAGAACCTCTACGCTGGTTCGGCCCGCGTCAACGGCGACATCATCAAACCCGGCGAACGCTTCTCCCTGCTTGAGGCCCTGGGCCCAATCACCGTGGCCAATGGCTACTTCAGCTCCGGTGTGGTGGAAAGCGGCTTCAGTACCGAAGCTGTCGGTGGCGGCCTGTCCCAGATCTCCACCCAGATGTACAACGTCGGCTTCCTTGCCGGCTATGACGACATCACCCACAAGCCGCACTCGCGCTGGTTCGAACGCTACCCTGCAGGCCGCGAAGCAACCTTGTGGGAAGGCCAGATCGACATGATCTGGGAGAACAACACTCCCTACGGCGTGATGATCCAGGCATGGGTTTCGGGCGACAAGGTCAACACCCGCCTATGGTCCACCAAATACTGGGATGTATCACAAAAGAGCTCGGGCAAGTACAACCTGACCAACCCTGAGACCAAGTATAACCCTGCTGAGAAGTGCGTCTCCGAATCCGGTGGCAAGAAGGGCTTCAGCATCGATATCACCCGCTACCGCGAGACCTTCGATGGCTCCAAGAAGCTGCCAGCCGAGACCAAGAGCTGGACCTACAGCCCATGGCACAAGATCGTTTGCGGCGAGAAGCCTAAGGACTAAGTCCATCAATAACGCCGGGTGCTTCCCCCAAAGGAAGTGCCCGGCGTTTTGCATACCCTGCGCAGTCGCAGGGCAGATGCAAAGCTGGATGCCACAAGAACACCACTGGGTGCCTGCAGGCCGACGAGCATTACTCTTCGCCGAAGGCTACTCGGTATCCTTTGCCGACATTGACCACGACAATATCGATGGCCATTTCAGGCTGTTCGGCATAGACATTGTAGAAATGCGCTGATCCGCCACGTTCATACTTGTGCATCTTGAAGTTCGACGAGCTGACCTGCTTCGAATCCATTTCGCTTTTCAACGGTGTCAAATGCTCTTCAATGGCCTCATCATCAAGCTTCAGGCTGATGACTGAACACGCTTTCTCGTAGTCAGAACTCTCCGCCGCTTCAAGCAGACCCTGCACAGCCGTTTGCGGATCGCTGACAGGCCAACCGCCGTCGCAGGTTTCCTCATGGACCGCTGAGCATCCAACGGCAGCCAAAGCCAACGGCAAAACCAATGAAACGGCGGCAATGCGGCAGGTACGTCGTAGATTCATCAGCGGCCTTCGCTAGTCGAACGGGCAGTATGACTCGATCTTAGGCGCACACCACTGCTCTTTCAGCGCTTTCATCGCAGTGAGTTGCTTGTACCCGGTGCTGTTGCTGTACCGCGAAAACTTCGGCACGCCATTGGTGCGTAGCTTTCCATGATCAGCGCTCCTTGCCCTGGGGCTTGATCCAGAAGGATTCCAGGTGATCAATCTGGGTTAAACGAGAGACAGCCGTTGCAACTCCTGATTGATCAGGGTGTTGCAACGACCGTGAGAACCCGGCTCGAACTGATGCCGGACGCCAGCTTACAGAAGCTCTCTGGAGGCTTTAGTTGCCCGAGGCCTTCAGGAAGTCTCCTGCGCCGCCTACCAGCTCGGTGTGGCCGGTCTCGACGTCGGCGAAGACCATCTTTGCGACCTCGGCGCCGAACTCCTCCACGGAGTACAGCTTGCCGGCAGCTTCGCGACGGGCATCGATAGCACCTGGCTCCATGCGGTTGAGCAGGGTGGCAGTGATGGTGCCTTCGATCATGTCACCGGAGACCACCACGAAGGTGATGTTCTTCTCGGCCAGCTTCGGGATCATCTCGCGCAGCGCATCTTCACCGGCACGCTTGGACTTGGCCACTGCGTCGTACGCGTCCATGGTGGATACGTCGTTGATGAAGTGTGCCTGGTGGCTGGTCACGAATACCACGCGGCCGCCTTCGCTCAGCTTCGGCAGCGCAGCTTCGAGCATCGCTACCTGGGCATCGCGGTTCAGGCGCAGTGCGTAGTTCTCGCCCATGGAGGTTTCCATGCCGCCCGAGGCGTTGAGTACGACAACATCGAGCGAACCGAAGTTCTCTACGGCCGCGTCAACCAGGGCCTGCGGGCCCTCGACGGTGGTCAGGTCCGCGCCCACGGCTACGGCCTTGCCGCCCTTTTCTTCGATGGAAGCGACGATCTTATTGGCGCGTGGTGCCTTGGCACGGTAGTTCACGACTACTCCGATACCCTGCTCGGCCAGCAGCTGTGCGGTAACCGCACCGATGCCGCGCGAGGATCCGGTGACAATGCCACCCTTGAATTCACTCATGGTGATACTCCTTAGATTTCTTGCTTTAAAACTTCTAGTGGCCCATGCCCAAGCCGCCATCAACCGGGATCACAGCACCGGAGATGTAAGCTGCCTCGTTGCTGGAGATCCAGCGCACGACGTTGGCAACTTCTTCAGGCTCGGCGAAGCGGTTAGCAGGAATGTTGGAGAGGTATTCCTTCTGGGTGTCCTCTGGAAGCACCGCAGTCATTTCGGTGTTGATGAACCCTGGAGCCACGACGTTCGCGGTGATGCCGCGCGAGCCCAATTCGCGGGTCAGCGAGCGGGCGATGCCCACCAGGCCGGCCTTGGAGGCAGCGTAGTTGATCTGTCCTGGCGAGCCGTAGAGGCCGACCACCGAGGAAATCAGCACGACGCGGCCGCGCTTGAGGCGGATCATGCCCTTGGAGGCACGCTTGATCACGCGGAAGGCACCGGTGAGGTTGGTGTCGATCACCGAGGTGAAGTCGTCTTCGCTCATGCGCAGCAACAAGGTGTCCTTGGTGACACCGGCGTTAGCGACCAGTACCTCGACTGGGCCGTGGGCCGCTTCAACTTCCTTGAAGGCAGCGTCGATTGATTCGCTGTCGGTGACGTCGGCCTTGACGCCGAGCAGTCCGGCGGGAACCTCGCCGCTGCGGTAGGTGATGGCCACTTTATCGCCGTTGGCTTCGAAAGCGCGGGCAATTGCAAGGCCGATGCCCCGGTTCCCGCCGGTCACGAGGACGCTGCGGCCAGTGGTTGGTTCCGTAGTCAATGTATTTCTCCGTTCATGCGTTCACTGTCGTGGCATGGAAATCCCTGGATTCACCAGCCGCAAAACGCACTTTGCCTAGTTAAGTAGCTTCTCCGTGAACAATCCTATTAGTTACTGACCAGTTTTACCGCTTCGACAGCGCGTAGAAATTACACTCTTCGTGCCACAGGTGAGACAATGGGAGCAGATCCCACAGTGCAAAGCGAAGTCTTCTACATGTCCTCTCAGCCCACGAATCACGGTTCTAACCGGCCGGAAGTTCACCGCATCACCGAAGCTCGGCAGTCGCATACCTCCGAGCGCGATATACGTGTGCGCAAATACACGATTTCAATGACGGTGCGCCTGATCTGCTTCATCCTCGCCTTCTTCGTCGACGGCTGGCTGCGCTGGGTCTTCCTGGCCGGGGCCATCGTGCTTCCCTACATTGCAGTGGTCATCGCCAACGGCGGAGCAGATCTGACCAAGCGTGAACCGCCTGCCGAGTTCTACAAGACTCCCGATGCCCGGCCTATTGCCGCTCCGGAGCAAACTGCACCGCAAGAGGCCCAGGATCCTGAGGTCATCGACGGAAACTTCATCGATGACGATGCCTCGGGCCCACCGACTACTTCTGCGCCCAAGGAGGACTAGTGGATCTGCTAGGTTCGCTGGGCGGCTCTTCTGCCGCCCCTGAAATCCAGTGCTCGCGCAAGGGCTGCCGCAACGCAGCTGACTACCAGCTGCTGTGGAACAACCCGAAGATCCACACGCCCGAGCGGCGCAAGATCTGGCTGGCCTGCCAAGAGCATCGCGATTGGCTTGAAACGTATTTGAAGGAACGATTGCTCTACAAGGAAACACTGCCAATGGCTGGCAATGAAGGAGAACGCAACTAGATGTACCGTTTTCTGGCAAGTACCCGTTGGGTCGGCTGGCTTGTCCTGGTGGCGATCTTCGCCGCCGCGTGCATCAGCTTGGGCAACTGGCAGTCCGACCGGCGTACTGAAGTTCTTGAAGGCATCGAGCGGGTCAACCGCAACTACTTCGCCGAACCGGTCACCGGCAAGCAGGCGCTGGAGAACTTCGAGCACCTCGATGAGCAGAAGATCTGGATCACAGCGGAACTGACCGGCGAATATCTTGCCGAAGACACCATGATCGTGCGCAACCGGATCAAGGCCGGACGTCCTGGCTACGAGGTGCTGGTCCCGTTCAAGACCGAGCAGGGAACAACGGTCATCGTGGACCGCGGATACCTGCCCATCGGCAATAAGGAAGGCGGGCACCCCGATACGGTTCCCGCTCCCCCAACTGGCAAAGTGAACGTCGATGTGCGCATGAAGCCAGCGGAGATCCGCTTGGACCGCGGTGCACCTGAGGGCCAGCTGGCTTCCATCCAGCTTGAGGACTACGCCAAGCACCTGGACTACCCGATCGCCCAGGGCGCCTACGGCCTGATGTACGAAGAGGATCCGGCACCGGCCACCTCTCCGCTGCAGCTTGATGCTCCGGATATGGACGAGGGTCCGCACCTGTCCTATGAGATCCAGTGGTACATCTTCGGTGTGCTGGCATTCGTAGGCTTCTGGTATGCCGCCCGCCAGCAGAAGAAGCTGAACGCCGAGGATGCCGCCGAACGGGCTGAGGCCGAAGCGCTGGGCCTGGAAGAGCCGATGCACAAGGTGCGCAAGATCCGCATCAAGGCAGATAAGAAGGTCCGCCGAGACGGCACGCTGACCGATGAGGCCATCGAAGATGCGTTGCTGGACCAGGCGGAAAACACGCCAGGTGGACATAAGCAGCAGTAGAGAAGCGAAGAACCACGCCGCAGCTGGAATGATCCAGCAGCCGCGCGGTTCTTCTGCTTAATGCAGGTAGTTGCTAGCTTTGTTCTGCCGGCGGGCTCCAGCGTATTCCGCCGTCCTGGCAAGCTGTAGTTTTTTGTCCTATGCCTTCCAGACACGATGCATCAATGAGGGTGCGGTCCCCCACCGGTTCATCGAGTTCAAGGGTGTAGGGCACGGTCTCATTGCCCGGGCAGGTGTGCGTGTCCCCTTCTGCCGGTTCCACCGCGATCCCGATGACGATCTGGTCATTAGACAGTTCGACATCGGTGGCGGTAATCTCCCCGGTAGTCCCTGACGTGCAGGCTATCGCCATCACCCCGAGCTGAAGGGAAGTGCTCGATTCGTTCACCCCGGCCGGGTCAATCAGCGTCCACTGGGCGTTCACCTCATCGGGTACCTGGGAGGAGCATCCGGCCAGCGTGCTGGCGGCAAGCAGCGCCATGGCCGCGATCCCGGGCAATCTGCGTTTTAAAGCACTCAAGGCTTGGCACATCCCTTCTGCTGGGGTTGTGCCAAGCCTATGAGAAATCATCCCTATTGGTAAGGACTTAGGTCAGCGAAACCAATTCAAGGTAATCCTCGCTGAACAGGTCCTCGTCGCCATCAGGCAAGATGACCACGCGTTCAGGCTGCAACGACATCACTGCGCCCTCATCGTGGGACACCATGACTACCGCGCCCGGGAAGGTGGACAGTGCGCCGAGCACCTCGGCGCGCGAGGCCGGGTCCAGGTTGTTAGTCGGCTCGTCGAGCAGCAGCACGTTGGCGCTGGAAGCCACGATGGTGGCCAAAGCCAGACGGGTCTTCTCACCGCCGGAGAGCACACCGGCAGGCTTGGTGACGTCATCGCCAACGAACAGGAAGGAGCCGAGGATCGAACGCACATCTGCGTCGTTCAGGTGATCCGGCGCGTTGCGGCGCATGTTATCGAGCACCGAAGCCTCGGGATCCAGCGTGTCGTGTTCCTGCGCGAAGTAGCCGATCTTCAGGCCGTGGCCGGGAATGATCTTGCCGGTATCGGGCTCGGAAACTCCGGCCAGCATGCGCAGCAAGGTGGTCTTACCGGCACCGTTCAGGCCCAGGATCACTACCTTGGAACCGCGGTCGATAGCCAGCGACACATCGTTGAAGATTTCCAGCGAGCCGTAGGCCTTGGACAGGCCCTCTGCCATCAGCGGAGTCTTGCCACAAGGAGCCGGATCCGGGAAGCGCAGAGCCGCGACCTTATCGGAGGCACGCTCTTCCTGCAGACCCGAAAGCATGCGGTCCACGCGCTTGAGCATGGACTGGGCCGCCGAAGCACCCGAAGCACGGGCCTTCATCTTGTTGGCCTGGGTCAGCAGAACCGAAGCCTTCTTCTCGATGTTGGCACGCTCGCGCTTGCGGGCACGCTCATCGGTTTCGCGCTGCAGCTTGTAGCGCTTCCAGTTCATGTTGTAGACATCCACCACGCCGCGGTTGGCGTCCAGGTTAAGCACCTTGTTCACGGTGGATTCCATCAGTCCGGTGTCGTGGCTGATCATCAGCACGCCGCCGGCGTAGTTCTTGATGAAGTCGCGCAGCCACATGATCGAGTCAACGTCCAAGTGGTTAGTCGGCTCATCGAGCAGCAGGGTCTCGGCATCCGAGTAGAGGATGCGGGCCAGCTCCACACGACGGCGCTGGCCACCCGAAAGGGTACGCAGCGGCTGGTCCAGGATGCGGTCCGGCAGATCCAGGTTGGCGCAGATAGCTGCTGCTTCGGATTCCGCAGCATAGCCGCCGGCAGCGATGAATTCTGCTTCCAGACGGTCATAGCGGCGCATGGCCTTGGCCGAGACGGCCGGGTCTTCGCTGGCCATTTCCTCGCGGTTCTGGGCCAGCTTGGTGACGACGACATCCAGGCCACGGGCGCCGAGGATGCGGTTGCGCGCAAGCTGCTCCATGTCCGGAGTCTTGGGGTCTTGCGGCAGGTAGCCGATGGAGCCCTTGAAAGTCACTTCGCCCGCGGCCGGCTGCGTCTCGCCGGCGAGGACCTTGGTCATCGTCGTCTTGCCGGCACCGTTGCGTCCCACCAGTCCGATCTTGTCGCCCTTGTCGATGCGGAAGTTTACTTCGTCCATCAGCAGGCGGGCGCCGACGCGTAGCTCAAGGTTGGCTACGGAAATCATATGGTGTGGCCCTTTCACGCGGGTACATAAAACTTTGCGGCCCACAAATTGGGCAACTTAACTAGTCTACCGGCCAACAACCAGTTGGCTGGCCGAACGTGCACAAACTAACAGTTGACTTGTTGTGCTGTTAGAAGCACCGAAGCCCGCACCGTCCACGTCAGTGGTGGTGCAGGCTTCGATATCCAATGCTTATTTGGTGCTGGGTTGCGAGCGGTAGTCCATCATCTGGATCAGGCGGCGGCGCAAGGAAGCTTCGCGGCGCAGGTCCCCGCCGCTGGTCTTGTCGATGTGGTCCTTGCCGAAGCGCCAGAGCAGCACGTCGTCAAGCAACCGGTCCGGACCCGGCGAGTAGCGGTGGTCCAAGGCGGCACGCACATCGGTGACCACGTTCGCGTCCAGCAGCTGCGCCAGCTGCCAGGTCTGGTCGATGCCATGGGAGCCGAGCAGCTCGGCGGCCCAGGACCAATCGTCATCGCGCTTGCGGTCAACGTGCGGCAGCAGCGTCTGCCAGATTTCGCCGATCTTCTCGCCGGTCAACGGCTCGGATCCAGCACCCTGCTGGTCGTGGTAGCCGTTCAGGCGGTGGTACAGCTCGTCGATATCGGTGAAATAGTCTTCCACGGTTTCCAGCATCGCCGCGGTGGCGGTGAAATGCCGGTCGATCTGCGGGTTCCAGGCTGCTTCGCCAGGATGCTTGAAGCGGATGTCGTGTTCCATTTCGGACCAGGCATGCTGCAGCACGGTGCGGATCTGCACTTCGAAGACGAAATTGCCGCTGGCGACCACGGGCTTGCCCAAGGCTTCTTGGAACTTGCGCACGATTGGTTCGCTGCGGGTCTTGAGCAGCAGGTGGCGCGAGGAGTAGCCGTAGGTTCCGGACTCCACCGAACCGATATCCTTCTCGCGGTCGCTGCGGCAGTCGAAGGAGTCGCGGTGCGACTTGATCAGGCTGGCCACCTGCTGGATTTCATGGGGCAGCATCACGATGATCCGAATGCCCACCATGTCATGGATTTCGCGTAGCGGATTGGGGAATTCCAAGACCGGTGCGGTCTCGGAATTCTCTTTCAGCTGGCGCGAGGCCTTGGCCGCAAAGGACTGCGGGGATTTCACCCGGCCGGTGATGAATAGCGGTTGCACCTCGGAGTTGGCAAACAACCTTCGGATCTTCGCTTTCATGGCCGACATGACGGTATTCAGCTCGCCGGTAACAGACTTGTACTGCTCAACGGCGGCCGCAATCTGTTCGGAAAATTCGTCGTGTTCCTGGCCCTGAGCTGGATCCATCATTGATGCCTCCTGAGTGCTAAAGCGAAAGTGTAAATGCTGTCCTTATGTTCATCTGGCCTTACCGGCCGGGTGTGCCTGCAAGCTTATGGGCGGGAAAGGCGCTTGGCCATGTCGTCGAACAATGGTGCCTTGTCTTCGCCTGGCTGTGCGGTTGCGGCCTTGGCTGGCTTGGCAGGTGCTGGCTGGGCGCTGGACTTGATCGGAGTCACCTTGGAGTCCGAGCGGCCGGCGGCTATTCCTTCGGCGCGGGCACGGGCCAGCGCATCCTGGTGTTCCTGCTCCAGCTGGGACAGGCGCTCATCTTCGGCGGTCTTGGTGTCGGTCAGGGCCGCGTTGTAGCCATCGTCGTAGGCAACACCGTATTTCTCGGCGTTTTCCTGCGCTTCGTCATATTCCAGTTCAGCGCGCAACTTCGCAGCCTCGGACTTCTTCTGGTACATGTGCACGGTCAAGTGGGTAATTGCCAGCAAGACGATTGGCGGCATTGCGGCCACCAGCGCCGAAACCAGTGGCGGGACGCCATTCTCAATGGAGTCCACGGTCAGGATTGCGTGGGTGGAGTTCGCCGCGGTGGATACGATCGCGCCGAAGAACAGCAGCGACCATGGGTAGATCATGGCCTTGCGGTTGAAGCCGTTCAGGGCCACGATGGCCACGGTGGCTGCCACGATCATGCCGTCAATGATGATCGGCCAGATCCATGCCAGGCGCGGGCTGATGCCCGAGCGTTCTGCCAAGTCGGTCAGGGCAGCGAAGGAGAGCACGAATGCGCCCACGGCAATGAGGACCGTCGCGCCAACGGCCGTGCCTAGTACGGCGCGATGCGGTTCGGCCGGGATCTCTGGTTTCTTATCTTCCATGCTGCTGAGCAGACCTAACTTTTGAGCTATAACGGTATGTCTTCAAACGCGAGTTTGCTGGACCGCACACAAGGCGCAGACCACCGCGTTCTATTTTAGCGTGCGAGGTGCACTGCTGGGGTGTGCTGATTCAAAGGGCTCGGCGGTCAATGAAACCGGTGGAGCTGATTTTTCCGGCAAGCCCGCGGTGATTGGCCTCGAAGATGAAGTAGAAAGCGCTCAGCGCGATATAGATCACAAGCAGCATGTTCAATAGCGGGTAGGCGGTAATTTCGCCCAAATTGGTTGAAATGTGGAAAAGGAAGTTGATTCCTCCGAACCCGAGCAGGCTGCGCAGCAGAGCCCGGCTGGCACTTGCCGGATTCCCTTGCCCATCGGTGAGCATCAGCCACGCGCAGCGTTGGCCCAAGCTGGCTCGCCCTGGAGCCAGGGAAGGCAACCAGAAGGTGAACGCGACCACGATCAGCGGGATCCAGAAGTTCTTCCACTGTGCATCAAGCACCGGGCCACCCAGGCGTTCAAGCAATTCCACGGCGCCGGTCACGCCGAAGAGCACTCCGGTGGTGATTGCCGCGTCGAAGATGTTAGCCAGGATCCGCCGCGAACGGGTGACCGCACGTGCCGGAGCCGTTGCAGCGTCTGCTTCGACCGGGCCGGAGAGGAACTTGAAGATTGGCAGGTAGGCGATGATGGCGCCCATCAGCGCACCGGTGGTGTTCACGATCAAATCATCGACATCAGCCACGCGGTAGGCGCAGGTGTACAGACCCCAGATGCCGGTGTACTGGGTCAGCTCGATAGCCAATGAGGCTGCGAAGCCCAGGATCAGCCCGGTGAAGATGTTTGAGCGAAGCCAGCGCACCGCCAGAATTCCCAGCGGCATGAACAAGATGATGTTGAACAGCACCTGCCAGAGCGTGAAGCTGGTGGCAAAGCCAGTTAGCCCGCGTTCGACGATCGTCGCCTTGAAATCATCGAGGAACCGGCCCGGGACCAGCTGCGGGATGGCCACGCCCGGACGGCAATAGGCGTCGCGGGTTTCAGGCAGCGGCAGCATGGTGTAGCTGAACAGGCCGAACCCGTACACAGCGGCCATCGACGTAGTGATCGTCCGGCGCCATGACAACCGGCCGTGGCGCCGGTACTGGACTGCAAGCAGGAAGATGCCGGCAGCACCCAAGAACAGCGCACCACCGAGGATGGCGATAGTTGCGGGCCAGAACATCGTTTGCATATTTCTATCTAAGCGGATGAAGCCTGTGAGCAGCTGTGCCGGGCCATGTGACCTTGGCTATGCTTTAGGTCCGCGCAGCACATGCCTGGTTTTGCGATCCGCGGTGAATAGGCCGATGAACAGCCCCAGGGCCAGCACCCCGGCCAGCGATTTCATGATCCAGGCCGAATGCCACTGCTCAATGGACAGTTGGTCCACGAACACGGCTACCAGGATCACGCTGGAGACATGGATCATCAGCTTTTCCGATCCCCAGGAGACCCTGTGCGAAATGGCGAACAGGGCCATCAGCCACAGAATGTACCAAGGCTGGATGATCGGCGCCAGCAGCACTGCGGCCGACAGCGCCCAAGCTGCCAGGCGTACCGGGTTGGAGATGTCCTTTGCCAGCGCCAAGCGCGCGATGATGATCAGCGCAATGACCTGGAAGATGCCCACCACGATGGAGTTGACCAGCGAGATATCTCCGCCCAGCGCTCCGGCAAGGTTGCTCACCAGCCAGCCGATCAGCCCCACCGGCGCATACGGGAAGGCCGCATCCCCGGCGGTGAACATTGCAAGCAGCCAGCCGAACCAGAGGTTGGTGACTGCCCCGATCAGCAGCAGCCAGGTCAGGGACATGGCCGCTACCTTGGCCCAGATTTTCCAGCGTTGGCGCATGGTCGGGTTCTTGCCCAGCAAGATCAACCCGATGAACGGCAGGGCCAGCAGCACGATCGGCTTCACCGAGACAGCAATGGCCAGTGCCATCGTGGCCGCTATCGGCCGGCGATCATAGGCGTAGGCGAAGGCGCTGAAAACACCGGCAATCATCAGCGCGTCGTTGTGCA
This sequence comes from Glutamicibacter arilaitensis Re117, assembly GCF_000197735.1. Lineage (NCBI taxonomy): Bacteria > Bacillati > Actinomycetota > Actinomycetes > Micrococcales > Micrococcaceae > Glutamicibacter > Glutamicibacter arilaitensis. Next base: position 1,815,066 of record NC_014550.1, on the reverse strand, counting down.
CGCCGCCGATCATGGTCAGCAAAAACAGCGGGTTGCCCACGATGGCCCAGTTGGCCCAATCGGCGCTCTGTCCCATCTTCTGGGCCAGTTTGGCTGTGAAGTGATAGCATCCCCAGACTCCCAGTGCCGCGATGATGCGCAGCAGTCCCACCCCGACCTCGGGAATGCCGTTCGAGGCGAAGAAGATGATGCGGGCCATCACCAGGAAGAACGGTCCGTAGGGCGAAGGCGATTGCGCCCACAGGCCATCGGATCCACCGTCGAACCAGCCCGGCAGCGCGGAGATGCCTTCAGCATAGGGCGACTTGTCCGCATGCAGCATCCGGCCCTGGGCCAGATAGGAGTAGACGTCACGGCTGAGGATCGGGAAGCTGAGCATCAGCGGTGCGGACCACATGGCAAGGATCCTGGCTAGCTGGCGGCCGGTGATCTCCCCGGCGGTTTGCACCCAGGGGCGGGCCAGAATCCAGCATCGGGTCAGCCAGACAATGCCCAGTGCCATCAACACGATGCAGCTGATCACGCCGATCGCATCGGTGCGGAATTCGATGAAGAACCCGGTGCGTGCCAGTGGGGAAAGCTGGTTGCGCGGGAACCACCCGACACCCCAGGAGGCAATGGTGACCAGCGCCGAAGCGCTGAAACCTTGCCATGCCAAGGAGCGCAGGCTCAGGCGGTTGGCTTCGAGCTTTCGCTCTTGCACTTCCACTAGGCTTCCTTGGTTCTCTTCAGCCAGTTGGTCGAGCTGAGCAGGTCAGGGCAGATGTTCTTGGTCTTGGGATCGAAGAAGACCAGGTATACGGCGCAGGCGATGGAAATGCACCAGGAGATCATCTGGATCCGCGGCACCAAGGACTCCTGCAGGAACTGCCAGACGAAGATCTGGTCGGCGGCCTGATAGGCCAGGAAGAAGATCGTTGTCAGATGCAGCCAGAGCATCTGCCAGTCATCGCGCAGGCCGGTGACTGCGAAGAACGGCAGCAGCCACAGCAGGTACCACGGCTGGATCACTGGAGAGAGCACGACAATTGCGGCGAAGGCGATGGCCATGCGCTGGACCAGGTGCGAATACTTTCCGCGGAACATCAAGATGAAGGCGATGGCCACACCGACCAAACGGCCAGCGGTCTTGACCACGTCGAGCACGCCGCCGGATTCCAGTCCGAAGGAATTGAAGATGTTCTGGATGCCAATAGTCGCCAGGCCCAGTGGTGCGTAGATCGAGAAACCGGCACCGGTGTAGTTGAGCATGACCGAGAGCCAGCCGAACCAGTAGCCGTTGAGCCAGCCTACGAAAGTCATCAAGGCCAGGAAGAGCATGCCGGTGTAGAACCAGTACAGGATCCGGCGCGGCCATTTTGCCTCAGGGCCGGCCCAGAGCAGGCCGATGAATGGCAGCAGCACCAAGGTGATTGGCTTGACGCCTACCGAGGCTGCGAGCACGACAATGGCCCAGAAGCCGTAGCGTTTGCACGCCAGGTAGACCGACCATACGGCCAGTCCGGTCATCAGCGAGTCGTTGTGGGCGCTGGCGACAAAGTTCACCAGGAACAGCGGGTTGACCACGGTCATCCACGTGGCCTTGGCCCCTGGCACGGCATGCAGTTCGGCCAGCTTCGGCACGAAATGCAGGCAGAGTAGCACGCCGATGAAGGCAATGGCGCGGAAGACCAGGATGGCCACATCGGTGGAGCCTCCAACAATATTGACTACAAGCCATTCAATGCTCAGGTACAGCGGGCCGTAGGGAGTTCCGTCCTGGGCCCACATGGTGTCGGTTCCCAGCTGGAACCAGTTGTTCAGCGAGGATATTCCGTCTACATAGGGATCCTGTCCGGCATCTACCAACCGGCCCTGGCCAATGTAGGCAAAGACGTCGCGGCTCATGATCGGCAAGGTGACCAGCATCGGGATGCTCCACAGCCAGACTGCCTTGCGCACCACCGTCAGCGAGCCTTCGCCCCAGCCTTTGAGCTTCTGTCCCAGACGCCACCAGGAACGGAAGAGGATCCAGCAGCCCAGTGCCAGCAGGACGACGCAAGTGATCACGCCTGCTGGTTCGGTGCGCAGCATGATGAAGAAAGGGTCGCGGTTCAGCGGGGATACGCTGGCCAGCCAACCTGTGCCGAAGGACCCGAAGAGGATCAGGGATGAGCCGATGACGCCGCTGAGAATGGTCCTATTCACTCCAGCGTAGGGCGGAGAGCTCACTGCTGGCTTGCTGGCTGACACACTGACACCTCGGGCTGTAGCGGACTTGAGTTCGAGAGTAATTAAGCCAGCGTCGTAGTTGCTTTGCCCTTGCAGGCGTGGCGTTTCAACAGCCGGAAATCTCAGATGATTTTAGCATTGACAATGCGCACAATCCGGTTGAGACACTGTTATTCTGCCCCGTTGCCAAGGTGCGCTCCCCCACAGCGTTCACTGAAGTGTAGATTGGTTACGTGGCTAGTAATTCAGAAAAAATTGTATGGATCGATTGCGAGATGACCGGATTGGATCTGGTTAATGACGCATTGATCGAAGTAGCAGTACTCATTACCGACTCGGATCTTCAGATCGTCGATGAAGGCATTCAGGTAGTCATCAAGCCTGAGCCGGCAGCACTGGCGCAGATGGATGATTTCGTTCGCAACATGCACATGGTCAGCGGCTTGCTGCCCGAGCTGGAGAACGGCATCGCCATGGATGAAGCGCAGCGCTTGGTGATCGACTACATCAAGAAGCACGTTCCGGAACCCAACAAGGCATTGCTGGGCGGCAACTCGGTAGGCACCGACAAGAACTTCTTGGCACGCGATATGCCTGAGGTCATCGAGCACCTGCACTACCGAATTATCGATGTGTCGACCTTGAAGGAACTGAGCCGCCGCTGGTTCCCGAAGGCGCACTACAGCGCACCAGCTAAGACCGGAAACCACCGGGCGCTCGGTGACATCCAGGATTCGATCAATGAGCTTCGCTACTACCGCGATGCCATCATGGTTCCGGCTCCGGGCCCAACCTCCGATGAGGCCCGGAAGATCGCCACGGAGATCAGCCAGAACGCCGGCTAGTTGCCAGGCGAAAGCCTCTGGAGCATGGGTGATGCACTGCACAGTGCTCCAGGGGCTTTCCGATTGGCATCGAACCGGAAATTGCGTGTATAGTATTTCTCGTTGCCCGATACAAAGACGGTTCGCAAAAGCGTTCTGACTAGTATCGAAGTGAACATGGTGGGTATAGCTCAGTCGGTAGAGCGTCTGGTTGTGGTCCAGAAGGTCGCGGGTTCAAACCCCGTTACTCACCCCAAGAGAAAAGACTCGATTCGGAATGAAAATTCTGAATCGGGTCTTTTGCTTTACCCGAGTGATTTTTGCCGATGAGCCGGCCCTGGATGCCGCCGATCGTGACGTCCCAAGCGTTGAGTATCATAGCCACCGAGCCAGGGGCATGCCTGCTGCCAGCCAATCATCGGAGCAACCCAACTACTTCACCTAGGCCGAGGCAGCCGTCGTTCAGTACAGAAGTGCCGCTCGCGACCCAAGCCCTGAGTTAAATCGCCGCCCGGAATCCAATGCTCCCCCAAAGTTCATCAACATCCACAACTTCTTCCACCATCCCTTGAAGGCGCGAAAAATGTCAAGCTGTGTGGAGTCACTAAGCTGCCTGCAACGCAACACCCGCCTCTTCTGACGGCAGGTTAATCCCCACGACCCCCGCAGGCGCAGGCGTCACCGGACGGTAATGAAAACGTGCCGGATGCAACCGGTAATAATCCTCCAATGCCTGCTGCCGCACCTGCCAAACATGCTCCCAAGACCCGTCGTGGACCTGCGCCGGAGAGAACAAAGCAATCCCCGAATGCTTGTGCTGCCCGTTGTACCACGGCACGTACCCATCCAAATAGGCTCGCGCATCGGCAAGCGCGGAGAATACTTTTGGATAATCGGGACGATACTTCATCGTCCTGAATCCGGACTCACTGAACGGGTTGTCATTCGATACGTAGGGCCGGTTATGGCTCAGCTCAACACCTTTGGCCTCCAACGCGTCTTTCAAGGCATTGGACTTCATGGCCGGCCCAGAATCGGCATGTACTACATGGGGCACGCCGTAGGTTTTGAAAGCGTCTTGGAACATCTCCACGGCCAGATGATCCGCTTCGCGCTCCTCCACCCGGTACCCGACGATCTGCCGGGAGAAAATATCGATGATCGAATAGGCCTTGAACACGCGGTTCTTATACGGCGAATACAAGTCGGTAATGTCCCACGACCAGATCTGCCCAGGACCGGTGGCTTTCAACACAGGCTTTTGTCCTCGTGTTGTGCGGTTTTGTTTTCGGGTGGGCACCTTCGGGCGGAGCATCTGCTCTTCGAGCGCTGCGGCAATACGCCACCATGCGCGCCGCGAGGCGAGCATGAGTCCTTCATCCCAGGCTGTGGCAAAGGAATGGTCCACCGAGTTCCCCTCGGCCCACCCGGCAAGAATACGCTCTTCGATGCGCTCACAGTCCCCGGGGCTGATCCTGGTGGAATAGGCGCGATCCGCCTGGTGGATCGGGTTCGTTGCCCTGGGCCTCGGACTGCTCCGGTAGTGCCAGGTCGAACGGGAAAGACCGGTGACTTTGAGGGCTTGGCGTTGCGAACCGTTAAGGCTCGTTAGGGCTCGGATCAGTTCGTTTTCCGTGGCGATGAATTCTTGCGCTCGTCCGTCGTTGACGTGGCGGGCTCTTGCTCGTTCAACGCGTGCAAGAGCCCGATAGCTTTTCCCAGGGCCTCGTTAGTTCCTTCGAGCTGGCGGACGCGTTCACGCAGCGCCTTGAGCTCGTCCTCGTGTTCTGCTTGTTCCTTGGCACGGGCTTGCTCGAAGGCTGAGCGTTGGCTCGGGGTAGTGTTCATCTGTCCATGATCTCGTGGAACGAGATTGCGGTCGAGGTCCCCTTCGAAGACGAGCTGGTTCCAGCGGTAGAACGTGGCCCTGGAGAAGGGCTGTTGCTGCAGCCATGCAGTCCGGGTGCCGTGGGGCTGCAGGTTGTATTGGTGGACGTAGTCCCTGATTTCTTCGCGGGTGACGCCGACGGTGCTCATGGTGGTTCCTTCTGGTCAGTGGTGGGTCGTGGTTGACTCACTTACAGCCTGACCGAGAGGGGCGTTGATTCGATCCACGACGGCCCTTATACCCACCATGGAGCGTCGGCATACCTGACCCTCTTGCCAAAACGTTGGACTCAGGTAGCGCAGTAAATGGCAATAATTCGGCACGGGGATCTACCAGTAATTGCAGTTCAGCGGTACGCCACCAGTTCTGAACACTGAAAAATGAGCATCCCGTCACAATCCCGCAGAAGGCACCCAGTGGATTGGAATTTCTGGTTCGAATACGTGTATAGTAATTCTCGTTGCCCGGTACGAAATCTTCAGAGCTATCGCTTCTGACTAGTATCGAAGTAAACATGGTGGGTATAGCTCAGTCGGTAGAGCGTCTGGTTGTGGTCCAGAAGGTCGCGGGTTCAAACCCCGTTACTCACCCCATTATCGAGGTGCGAACCCTTGACTGTTGAATCAGTCGAGGTTCGCACCTCGTTTTCATTCCGGTACGTCACCCATCAAAATTTCGCAGCATTCCGTCGGCCCGACTAGGCGCGATTCTCCGAGTACGACTATCCTCGAACAACGTTCCCGATTCGCGGGATCAGCCAGCTCATTGGCACTTAGTCGCCCCATCGCACAAGACCAGCTTCTGGGAAGCCCTGAACTCCTCGAGGTCACGGAGGAGCTTGGAGCCGGCGTTGCCCAGATCCTGATCGCCTGAGCCATCCGAGACGGCCGGACCATCGCCATCCCGAAAGCATCGAATACAGCGCATGTTGACGAAAACGCAACGCCGCTGGCGCTCTCCAACCACCATCTCGACCTCGATCATCGCGCGCATCCACCACCCAAGCGTCAAACACCTCTGGAAATGCTTTAAGTGCTGATGCAGGGGTTCGAGTAACTCGATTGGTTCAGTTGACAGCAACATTTTGGCAACGCTGCCTGTGGACTAACTCCACAAAGACCAAGTTCCTCTTGGATTATTACGCAGTAGAGCCAAATTGTTTCGATCGAGTGGGGATTTTCATCTTCCGTCGTACGCACGGCGTTATAGCTACAAACATTTGAGCCGTATGTCCGCATTTTCGCATCTGTCGAATACCCGGAAAATCTTCGTTGCTGACCGGGGCATTATTGCTAGTAATGTCACTTTTGCATACCCTCAAAACTACTCGAGTTGAGAGGGAACGCTACTTGACTGGCTCAACCTGGGAGTTCGATATTAATAAGATGCCTGGCTTCCAGATGGAACGCAGAGAAGTACTGCCTTCCCGTGTCAAAGCCCTGAACACCGCGCTCACAGCAGCCCGCACTGGCGGCCCGATATTCATTATTGGCGAGGTCGGGACCGGACGCACGACGTTTTCACTGCAACTGATGGATCGCATCGAATCCAATTTCATTTGGATCATCGGCTCCCAGGCGCTGAGCTCGGTTCCTTTTTCCACGTTGAGCGTACTCGCAACCCAGCTGCCCCACGGTTCGACAGGGACATCGCCCACTGAACTCGTTACCGGCATCGGCCGAGCCACCAGCAACCGCACCCAGTGGATTTTCCTGGATCAGGCGGAATACGTAGACCAGCAAAGCGCCGCAGTTCTCAAGCAGTTCGCCACGGCTGGCAATATTCGCCTGGTCGTCGCCACGACAGCGGTTCACGCGATGCCTTCGGAACTGCGATCCATGATTTCCTCCCCGAATTTCATGCGCATGGAACTCGGGCCCCTCACCTATGACGACGCGGGCGTGATGCTTTCAGAGGTCCTCGGTGGCGAGGTGAATTCGAGCGCCGTCACTTCGCTGCTGGAGTTCTCCGGCGGGCATGCGCTGCATTTGCGCGAGCTGGCACTGGATGCCCAGTCGACCGGGGCGCTGAGCAAGCAACAGGACTATTGGACGCTGAACCGGAGCTGGACTCCGCATGGAAAGCGCACCACAGACCTCATCAACGCCCGCTTGAGCAACCAGCCAGAGGACGTCCGGGAAGCTCTCGAGCTCCTGGCAGTCACCGGCCCGCTCCCACTGCCGATTGCCCGCAAACTCATGGGTCAGTCAATCTACGATGCCATTGACGCCGGTCTGGTCCGCCTCGATTTTGTTTCGGAGAACCCTGTCACCGGCGAGCGCACGGAGCACGTCCGGCTCGGTGCGGGCCTGTCCTCTCAGCTAGTTTTCAGCAGTTTCGATTCGTCCACGCTGCGCCGGCATATCAATACCATCGACGAGAAGCTGTCCTGGGAGCTGTTCGACGCGGAGTCGCGAAGCCGGTTCACCCGGCATCGGCTGGATATGGGGCTGACCGTTCCGATTCGCGAGTTGCTCTCCGATGTCGAGCAGTTGACTAGCGCACGGCAGTTTCCGCAGGTGATCGCGTTGACCGATTTGCTGGACCAGCAGCGGGTCGACTCCCCCGACCAGCTGGAATCATTGCTGATTGCCCGAGCGGATGCGTTGTATGAACTTGGCAAGCCGGAGGCCGCGTTGGCCTTGCTGCAGGATCATCTGCCAACGGGGTCGCCGGAGATTCGTTTTATCGCTGCCAAGATCGCGTATGCGAGTTTGGGGCGTCTCGAGCTGGCTGAACAGATCCTGGAACCCCGGCCTGGCGATCCACCGGGCATTGCCGCGTACTTGCTGCTGATCCGGTCGCGGGCCAACAAGGTTGTTGATATCGCCTCGTTGCGCCAGTATGCGTCGATGCCCGAGCTGCGCAGTGAAGGTCGGGCTTCATGCCTGGCCCATGTGCTGATCGAGAAGTCGCACTCCGGGTCGGCCGAGGAGGCGATGGCCGAGTACGTCCGGATCTCGTCGTCGCCGGAGTGGAAAACGGAGTCTGCCTCGGTACGCTCCGAGTTGCTCTTCGCGTTCCCCGCGATGGCGTTCGCGCTGGGGATGAATCCTGCGCAGTTTGCCCAGTTGACGGTGGGTGACAACCTCAAGGAGGCAAACGTCGATCACGGCAACGTCATCGTGGGCATCGGCATGGGCTATCTGGAGTCCGGGATGGCTTCACAGGCCTTGGCGGCGTTGGAGCAGGCGATAGGTTTGCTGTCGGTAGGCGACCCGTATTTGGTCAAGGGTTTTGCCGCGGCGTTTGCCGCGTATGCTGCATCTCTGCTGGGCGACCGGGCCAAGGCGTCGTACTATCTGGACATGTCGCGTGCGGAGCCTGAGGTTTCGGGGCAGATCTTGCGTCCGATCGCCGAACGGTCTCTCCTATCGGTGGTTTTGGATCTTGAAGGCGAGCAGGCCGCTGAGGATTTATTGCACAAGCTGCTTGCTGAGGCCGAGTCCTTCGGGCGTAAGAACCTGGTGATGCGCCTGTTGCTCGAAGCATGGCAGTGCGGACTGTTGGCCGATGCGTCACGGCTGTCGGAAGCTGCGTTGCAGGTGCAGGGACCGTTGGCGGCGACGCTGGCTGGCTACCAGACGGCGCTTGAGGATCCAGCGGAACTGAATGTGGGACAGCTTGTGCAGGCCCATATCGAGGGAGGGCAGCTGCTGCTGGCGGCCCAGCTGGCGGCGAGTGCTTCGGAGCGTGCTCGGGTTCTGGGGCGGCGCACGGTGGCCAGCCATCTTCTGGGACTTTCGGTCGACATCGCCCAGCCGTTGGAACATGTTAATACGTCGGCATTGGGTCGGGCTCGTGTTGATGAATCGCTGTTGACGGCTCGTGAATATGCAACGTGCATCAGGGCCGCTTCGGGGGCGAGCAATCACGAGATTTCCCAGGAGCTGTTTTTGTCGCCGCGTACGGTGGAGGGACATTTGCAGCGCTCGTACGCGAAATTGGGTATCACGGACCGTCGGCAACTGCTGGCTGAGCGTGTCGCGACGGATGCTGGAGTGCTCCAGGCCGCAGAAGATACTCTAGCCCTACCTGTTTTTGAGTGATGACGTACCTAGTCACCCAGTTTTGCAGCTTAGATGTCCATACTTGCCCATAGGATGATTCTTGTTCGATCTACCAATGCGGTGGGCTCTTGGGGGAATCACAGTAGTTGATGGAGCGGATCACGGGAATTTAGATTGCATTCACTCGCAATGAGCGCAGATGACTCCCACCGATACAGACCGGTGCCAGCATCTTTGATGCTGGCACCTTGTCGTTAAGCTTTGTGACACCAGATCCTCGACAATATTCGAAGTTATGTTCGAATCACTGGCTGCGAGGAGTCTACACCCGTGTTTTTTGAGACTTATTGCTTCAAACATGACGTGGGCAACAGATACTCGGCCGCAAATAGGCGCATGTCATTGGGTAAGACCATAATGGAAGTGAACAGTCGGGCAGGTCGATGTTCCTGGCCTGCCCCAAATTAGGCCCCGCCCCTCTACCGAAAGGTACTCCCCCTGTGAAACGCGCGCTCTTTGAAGAGGACCACGAGCAGTTCCGTGAATTGGCTACGGAGTTCAATGCCCGGGAGATTTCCGGCAAATACGCTCAGTGGGAGAAGGACCACCAGATTCCTCGCGAGGTGTGGCAGTCTGCCGGCGAGAACGGCCTGCTAGGTCTTGCCGTGCCTGAAGAATTCGGTGGCATGGGGATTGATGACTACCGTTTCCGTGTAGTGCTTGATGAGGAGTTCGTGCGTTCCGGGCACCTGGCCGTGGCGTTGGCGTTCCACCTGCATGACGATCTGGTGCTGCCTTATCTGCTGTCCTACGGTTCTGCCGAGCTCAAGGCCAAGTGGCTTCCACGCATGGTGGACGGCTCTACCATCACCTCCTGCGCGCTGACCGAGCCTGGCGCGGGTTCTGACCTGCGTGCCGTACGCACGAAGGCGGTGCGCGATGGCGATGACTGGCTGATCAGCGGGCAGAAGACCTTCATCGGCAATGCGGCCTTTGGCGATGCGTCTCTAGTGCTTGCGCGTACCGATGGCGAGAGCTCGCGGGCCGGCGCGCATTCTTTCTCGCTGTTCATGGTTGAGCGTTCCGAGGGCTACAGCAACGGCAAGCCGTTCGACAAGATGGGCTTGCGCGCCTCAGATACCGCTGAGCTGTTCTTTGACGAGGTCCGCGTCTCTGCGACGGATCTTGTTGGCGAAGTCGGCCAGGGCCTGTCCTATGTCAAAGCGCAGCTGCCCCAGGCTCGTTTGGCTCTCGCCGTGGCCGCATCGGCGATCTGCTCTGCATCCTTCGAGCAGGCGCTTGAGCATACGAAGAACCGCTCGACCTTCGGCCAGGTACTCACCGAATACCAGAACACGCGTTTTGAGCTGGCTGATTTGAAAACTGAGGCGCATGTCACCCAGAGCTTCGTTGACCGTGCGGTGCTGGCTTTCAATGAGGGTGAGCTGAATGCTTCCGATGCCGCCGAGGTGAAGCTTTGGGCTAGTGAGAGCGCGAAAAAGCTTTCCGATAAGGCATTGCAGCTGCATGGCGGCTATGGCTACATCATGGAGTACCCGATTGCCCAGTCGTTCACTGCCTCGCGCTTGCTGACCATCTTCGGTGGCACAAGCGAGATCATGCGTGAAACTATTGGACGAGCACTCTAAGCACTTTTGAAAGGAACTGATCACGTGCCTATTCGGCAGATCACTGTTTACGGCGAACCGGTATTGCACAAGCGTGCCGTTGAGGTAACCGAGTTTGATGACGCGTTGCGCGCGCTCGTTGCCGATATGCACCTGACCATGGATGAAGCGCATGGCGTCGGCCTTGCAGCTCCGCAGATCGGCTTGGGCCTGCGCATGTTCACCTACGTATTCGCCGATCAGGACGATGCGCCCGAACGTGGCGTGGTGATCAACCCGAAGCTGACCCTCTCCAAGGTTTCGCAGGCTCCTGCGCACCCTGATGAGGACTCAGAAGGCTGCTTGTCGGTTCCCGGCTTGAACTACCCGCTGCAGCGCGCAGACTATGCGAAGGTGGAAGGCTTTGACGAGTTCGGCAATCCGATCTCTTTCGAGGCTCATGGCTGGTTCGCCCGCATCATGCAGCACGAGTACGACCATCTTGATGGCTACCTCTACGTGGATAAGCTACAGCCACGTTGGGAGAAACGCTGGAAGAAGGCCAAGAAAGCTCTGGGTTGGGGCGTACCGGGCAATACCTGGTTGCCGGGTACCGATGAGGATCCATTCGGCCACTAGCGACTTGGCCGTCTAGCGGGCGGTCTTGAAGTCCAGATACCGCTGATGCAGCGCCGCACCGATACTATCGGTCGGCGCTGTTTCTGCATTCAAGATCTTTGCTGCCCTTCCCTCCTGCTGACAGAAGGGTAGGAACATGCCGTTCTTGCCCGGCAGGATCTGCGCTGTCATCTGCTCATCAGCTACCAGGGTGCGCGTGCCATAGCCCAGGCAGTACTCATCGAAGGGTCCACGCAGGCGCAACGGTAGCTAGGATACTCGCTCCGGCTGAAGTACTACGTGTGCCAGGCTTTGGGCTATCACCCAGGAGTCCTCACCGCGTTCATCCTTGCCTACGCGGATGAGATCTTCTGCCAATGTCTAGCTGGCTGCTCGCATATCGCTGAGGGTTTGCCCCGAGTACCAGGCAGCGTAGCGGATGGTTGCTGGCCCATGGGACGCAAGGTACCTGCGCAAGAGCTCTGCCAAGGGCTGCGCCGGTTCATGGCGCCCGGTGACCCATTGGTCAACCAGCACGAAATCCTGGGCGACGAGCTTGGCCGTAGTGGTGCGCGAAGATGATTCGCCGATCCAAGGTCTCTACGCCCAGGGAAATACTGCCTCGAATATCTTCGGCGAGGTCTACCCGGGCGCCGGCCCCACTATCGGCCAGGGGCTGGTCTACGGCACCATCATTGCCGATGACGGGGCCCAGCGCTCACGCGAGGCGAAGAATAGTTCCTCATCCATCGCGAGCTAGCAGCCGTTGAACCACAAAGGGACCTTCTCCGACGCGTAAAGCGTTGGAGAAGGTCCCTTTGGCATAAAACCGGGAAGGTCTTAGACGGTGACGGCTTCAGCCTTCAAAGCTGGAACTGCTGCTGGGTGGGTGCCGGCCATCGATTCGATGACGCGCACAACCTGGCAGGAGTAGCCGAACTCGTTGTCGTACCAAACGTAGACAACAGCGTTCTTGCCGGTCACGATGGTGGCCAGGCCATCAACGATGCCGGCTCGGCGCGAGCCAACGAAGTCGGTGGAGACAACCTCAGGCGAATCGATGTAGTCGATCTGCTTGTGCAGGCTGGAGGTCAGCGAAGTTTCACGCAGGTAGGCGTTGAGCTCTTCCTTGGTGGTCTCGTTTTCCAGGTTCAGGTTCAAGATCGCCATGGAGACATCTGGGGTCGGTACGCGGATGGCGTTACCGGTCAGCTTGCCTTCGAACTCCGGCAGGGCCTTGGCTACTGCCTTGGCGGCACCGGTTTCGGTGATCACCATGTTCAGCGCTGCCGAACGGCCGCGGCGCTCGCCCTTGTGGAAGTTGTCGATCAGGTTCTGGTCGTTGGTGAACGAGTGAACGGTCTCGACGTGCCCGTGGATGACGCCGAACTTGTCGTTCAGGGCCTTGAGCACTGGGGTGATGGCGTTGGTGGTGCACGATGCAGCGGTGACGATCTTGTCATCTGCGGTGATCCACGAATCGTTGATGCCGTGGACGATGTTCTTCAGATCGCCCTTGCCCGGTGCAGTCAGCAGGACGCGGGAAACGCCCTTGGCCTGCAGGTGCTGGGACAGGCCAGCCTCATCGCGCCAGCGGCCGGTGTTGTCCACCACGATGGCGTTGTCGATGCCGTGTGCGGTGTAGTCAACGGTGGTCGGGTCGTTCGAGTAGATGACCTTGATCAGGGTGCCGTTGGCGAGGATCGTGCTGTTTTCCTCATCAACGGTGATCGAGCCTTCGAAGCGGCCGTGGACCGAGTCGCGGCGCAGCAGCGAAGCGCGCTTGACGATGTCATCATCCGAGCCCTTGCGGACCACGATGGCACGCAGGCGCAGGCCGTAGCCGCCACGCTCGACGAGAATGCGAGCCAGCAGGCGGCCGATGCGGCCAAAGCCGTAGAGCACTACGTCCTGTGGTTCTGCGTCGGTTGCGCCAGCCTGGCCAACCTTCTCGCCCAATTCTTCGGTGAGGAATGCGTTCAGATCAGCGGATCCGGATTCCTTGAACTTCTTGTTCACGCGACCGAGGTCAACGGCAACCGAGCCAACATTCAGGGTCTCGATGGCATCCAGGATGGCCTTGGTGTCATTCAGGTCAAGTTCTTCGCCATCGATGCGGCGCACCACGCGGTGGGCCTTGATGATGTCAATGGCGGACTGATTGATCAGCTTGCGGCCGTAGACGGAGGTCACCACATTGTTCTTGCGGTACAGACGTCCGATCAGTGGGATCATGGCCTCGGCGAGCTCTTCGCGCCCGCTCCATTCTTGCTGGGCAACGACAGACTGCTGGGTCACAGAAAATCCTTCCAATTCAGCCGACTCGCAGATCCATAAAGTCGGTTGGCACCGTGGGAAGCACCATTGCTTTTGCGGTGGTACGAGGTAACAGGATCATCCTCGTAAGTACATGATCCATTCTAGACCGTGCGCAGAAATTCTGAGAGCTACGGATTGTGAATCATCTCACCAGCGCATTAGGGGCTGATGCCGGCGCAATCGCGGGAAGGAAGAGTGTGAATGGGATGGCCGATACGCCGGGTTTTGTCGCGCCGAAGCGGGACGGTCATCTATCTACGACTGCCGTTGCCGACAGCCTCTAGCGGTCCACCCGACTGCATGGGGCGAACAGCCCTCGTAACGCAGTCTGTCTGACCTTGCTCCGGGTGGGGTTTACCTAGCCGCCCCAATCACTTGGGGCGCTGGTGGTCTCTTACACCACCGTTTCACCCTTACCAGGAAACCTGGCGGTCTATTTTCTGTGGCACTAGCCTGCGGGTTACCCCGAGTGGGCGTTACCCACCACCCTGTTCTGCGGAGCCCGGACGTTCCTCGGGACAATAACTTGCCACGCGACCGTCTGGCCATCCCATTCAGTTACTATTCTAGCCCCGTAAGTTCACCTGCGCTGACCGTGACCATGAGCCTCTGAACACACTGACAAGCCCAAAGCTACAGATTACTGCCCAGATGGGGAGAAGAATGATCTTCCGATAAGCTGGAAAGCGTGCTTATTTTGTTGCCGCCTTCCGAGGGTAAGAACGCCCACACCGAAGGCTCACCCTTTGAATTCGAAGATCTTTCATTTCCGGAGCTTGCTGAGCAGCGCGCTCAGGTACTTGCTGCGCTGACCGAGGTGTCAGCCCGCGAGGACGCCATGGAGATCCTCGGTGTCGGCGCCACCTTGGCCAATGAAGTGGCTCGCAATATTTCTCTGCACACCGAACCAGCCGCCAAAGCACACGATATTTATTCAGGTGTGCTCTTTGAAGCTTTGAACTACGCAAGTCTGGATGAGGCCGCACAGCAGCGAGCCGATGAGTCCATCCTGGTGATCTCCGCCCTGTGGGGAGCCGTTCGCTTTGCCGATCGCATTCCGCCCTACCGCCTATCCATGTCGGTCAAGCTCGAACCCTTGGGCAAGCTTGCCAGCTGGTGGAAGAAACGCCTGACCCCCGTATTAGATGCGGCCGCCGGGGATGAGCTGATCGTTGATGCACGGTCGAGCACCTACGCTGCGGCTTATAAGCCAACCAATGACAACAGCGTTGCGGTCAATGTCTTCCAGTTGCGCAACGGAGTACCTAAAGTAGTTTCACACTTCGCCAAGCACACCCGCGGTGAGGTGGCCCGTTTCCTGGTCCAGCAGCCGGTTGCACCAACGAACAAAGACGAACTACTGGCCTTGATCCAGAGCAAGTGGGAAGCTTCATTGGTCGAAGATAAGAAGGGCGTTGCACTAAACATTCTTTTGTCTGAAGGTCATAAGTTCACCACCGCCTCGTAGGAACTGCCACCGTCGCGTGGATTCACACCTTGGGTTGCCCGAAGGCCTGGCAATCCAAAGGTGTGCCTTTGAGTCGCACCACACCGTCGAAGATTTAAGCACGGCATGCCAGGCCGAATGAGCAAACGAAGAATTAACTCAACTTTGCCCACTGTTCATCAACTTCCAATAGATTAATCAGCCGTTTACTAGGTGTTACCCAGCTGGTTAGTTCCATCGCCTTAGATGAATTACGCCCCCTCAACGACCTGAGAGGGAATCATCTATACAACGTGCGATGAAGGTTGAGATGCGACAAGATCCTCGAGCCACAACGTGGCTTAAACGAACGGGTGTCGGCGCAATGGCGTTGGCACTTTTTGGAACGACAGTTATTACTGGCCAGTCGGCACTGGCTGCACCTGAAACTGACATTGAAGATCAGACCGTCATCACCACTGCTGATACCGAGTGGAAATTCCTTGACGATGGAAGCGACCCAGCCGCTGGCCTTAGCTCGCTAAATGCCTGGACCGAAAATGATTTCGATGACAGTACATGGAAGAACGCAAAGGGAAGTTTCGGAGCCAAGAACGGCTCATTGGGTGCGGTAGGCCCCTACACCCCTAAGACTCTGCTGAACCACTATCTACCCGAGCAGGGCAAGACTACCGTCCCTACCTACTTCTTCCGCACCAGCTTCGATCTTGAAGCCGGCCAAGCGGATCAGTATGTAGAACTCAGCGGCGAAGCCACCTACGACGATGCCCTAGTCATCTGGGTTAATGGCACCAAGGTTGCCGGTTTTCTCGACGATCGCCTCACCGGCGAAAACAACCAGGAATACGCGGGTAGTTCCAATGGTGACCCGGTCACCAGCACCTTCCGTATTCCAGCCGATGTGCTGGTTGACGGAGAAAATACTGTGGCCGTCAGCCTGCACCAGGACCGTGAAGTCAGCTCGGACATCTACTTGGATTTCCCAGAGCTGAGCCTGCACACCACCGAGCACCATGAACCACCATCGCGGGTTATCCTCACCCCGACCGAAACCCCGGAAACTTCCCAGTACGTTTCCTGGCTCGGTGGAATCGCTAATGAGGAAACCGGCGTGGTTGAGATCCGCGAAACCGCTGGCACCGAAGTACGCAGCATCGACGCACGCTTCGTGGATCGGGTAAATAACAACCCGCTGCCACATTTCTCGGCAGAGCTCACCGGTCTCACCCCGGCAACCAGCTACACCTATCGGGTGGGTAACGCGGGCTCCTACAGCCCGTGGTACACCTTTAAGACCGCAGATCCGAACGCAAAGAATTTCCAGTACATCTACTTTGGCGATGCACAGATCGGTTTGGATACTACCTGGCCAAAGGTTGTTAAGCAGGCCATGGCCGCCGCCCCAAATATTGTGGGATCGGTACACGCGGGCGATCTCATCAACACCGGCAGCAACGAGACCGAGTGGACCAACTGGTTCAAAGGTATGAAGGATTCCGGCGCGACCACCAACGTGATGGCAGCTCCGGGTAACCACGAGTACTCCGGAGATAACAAGCTTCTGGCATGGAAGGCCAACTTCGAGTACCCAGGCAACAACCCAAGCGTTGAGACCGCCGGCGAACTGGCGAAGCTGACCGTGGGCGACACCCCACAGGCCATCCAGTACCGCGCACTCTTCGAGCACTGGACCGAATTCGCCAAGGAAACCGTCTACTTCACTGACTACCAGGGCGTGCGTTTCATTACCATCAACGCCACCCGTAGCACTGGTTTCTTGGTTCCGGATAACCTGCCGGCCTGTGAAGGCAGTGACTGCCCGGCCGGTAATGTCAGCTCGCTTTGGGTTCAGTTCCAGGCCGCCTGGTTGGACCACATCCTAGAAGATAGCGATTCCAAGTGGAACGTTGTCACCTTCCACCAGCCGGTCTACTCGGCTTCCGCCGGCCGCAATGAGCCGGTGCTGCGTGAGCACTGGGTTCCGGTCTTCCAGAAGCACAATATCGACCTCGTGCAGATGGGCCACGACCACGTCTACGCTCGCGGTTACCACAACTCGAATACCACCGAACATGAGGGTGTTACCGACGGTCCGGTGTACGTCGTTTCCAACTCCGGTGCCAAGCACTACGACCTTGCCCCGGCTGCAGACAATGTCTGGACCCAGAACGACGCCACCCAGGTACTGCGCGGCCGTGGCTTCACCACCTACCAGATCATCGATGTAACCGAGGATGCGTTGACCTACAAGTCCTACGTGGCTGAAAAGACCAGCACCTCGACCACCGATCTTGCTGTTGGAGACCTGTGGGACGAATTCACCGTCACCAAGGATGAAGCCGGAACCAAGTGGGTTACCGAGGCTGGCGTCAAGGCACCAGAGGAAGCTGAGCCGGCTCTGGCCGTGGACGTGAACACCTCTGTGCGTTGCCTAGCCGGCAAGGCCACCTTGACCGTGGCAGCCACCAATGGTGAGGCCGGTCCAATTTCGTTGAAGATCGTCAGCGACTTTGGCACCAAGCAGTTCAACAAGGTCAATAGCGGCAAGAAGGGCACCGCAGCCTTCTCCACCCGTCAGGCCGAGCTCGCTGAAGGCACCATCAGTGTTGAAGCATCCGATGGCACCACCAGCAGCACCCAGAAGGTCGACTTCGCAGCCACCGGCTGCTAATTCCCCGCACATTCTTCAGTAGAAAGATCATTTACAGATCATGAGCAAGAACAAGGTATTACCCCGCGCAGTAGCGCTCACCGCCGGCTGCACCCTCCTACTGGGTGTGGGCGCCGCGGCGATCGCAAACCCTGTGGAACACGGCAGCAATGAAATTGATGTCAATGTCAAGATCGCCGAGCTAGAGGGACCTGGCGCTCTGGCCATGACGGTAGCTGGCGCCAGCTCCACCTCCTTGGTGGAAAGTGGCTCCGACGAGCTGATCCGTCAGTTCACCGGTACCCTGCCTACCGTCAGCGTTACCGATACCCGTGCGGCTGAAGACGTCGCCGAAGGTGCTTACTGGTACGTATTGGGTACCGCCAGTGCCTTCAGCAGCGAAACCGGCGAAACCATCGGTGCCGAGCACCTGGGCTGGACCCCACGACTGATCGATGGTGGAACCAGCGGCGGCGTCACCGAAGGCGATTCCGTGGACACCGTTCTGGATTCTGGAAACAACAATGTTGGCTTGGTTGACCAGGAACTGCTGGCCATGGCTTGGGATTCTAACGAGCTGCTTGAGGAAGGTTCGTGGACTGCGAATGCCGACCTCTACCTGCGCACTCCGGCCGACGTGGAGCGAGGCTCCTACAGCTCTAAGCTGACCCTGTCGCTCTTCGAGTAATCAGTTAGTACTACCGTGATTCGGGCGGTCATCGACCGCCCGAATCACTTCACCACCATTGGATAGACATGTCTCATACACCCCGTACTTTCACCCGCGTTGCGCTGACAACGATGCTCGCCGCTGGCCTTGGTTTCAGCACTGCACTGCCAGCTGCCGCCAGCCCCACTCCCTCCGACGAGCAGGCACCCATCACGTGGTCCATGAGCCCGCTGCCGGAGGAAAACCAAAGCAATACACAATGGGTTGAGTTAGATATGAAACCCGGGGAAAGTGTGCAGCGTGAGTTGGTGGTGAAGAATCACAGCGCACAGGAAGCAACCTTTGGATTGCAGGCCGCCGATGGCTACTTCACCGACACCGGTCGCTTCAACATGCTCGCCTCAGATGAACCTTCCGAGGCCGCAGGTACCTGGATCAGCATCCAGGAGGAGATCACGGTAGCACCCAAAGCGAGTGAAAACGTCAGGTTTACCGTGACCGTTCCGGAAAATGCCACCCCAGGTGATCACGCCGCCGGAGTAGCCTCATCAACCACGAGTATCGGTCAATCAGCCGACGGCGCCAGTCTCGGGGTTGAATCCCGCATCGGTTTTCGTGTGATCACCCGAGTTGAGGGTGAGCTGAATCCCTCGCTGGCGGTGCAAGAACTTCACACCGGTTACAAACAGTCGTGGAATCCTTTTGCGCCCGGGTCAATCACCGCAGATTTTCGGCTTCATAACGACGGGAATCTTCAGTTACAGCCCCAAAGCGCCCTCTTTAGTTTCCAAAATGCCGAGGGACAAAGCTTAGAGTCCGGCTCGCTGTTACCCGGTGACGGGGCGAAGGTAACGATGAAGCTGGATCAGAGCTGGCCCACCTTTCTCACCCCGGTAACGTTGGAGGTCACCGGGACGGATAACGGTGGCGCCGAACAGGTACTGCGCACCGAAAAAGTATGGGTCTGGACTCTTCCATTACCTCAGCTATTTGTCCTGCTCGGCGCGACGCTTTGCTTCTTGGGCTTACGCCGACGTAAAACCAAGCAGACCGAACGCATGGACGAATTACTGGATCAGGCCCGACGCGACGGAGCCGAGCAGGCTCGGCAGGAAAGCAACGCATGAGCTACCAAAAATCACAGGGTGAAGCCATCGAGGTACAGGTGGAAATCACGCAGCTGCCTACAAGCGGTCTTCCGACTCCCGCGCCGGAACAGCTTCCCCTCGACCTGGCCGATACCGGAGCCGACCCCTGGATACTCTTGATCGCGGTGGCGGTGTTCGCACTCGGTGCGTTCGCGACAAGGTTTTCTCGCCGTAAACGAATGACCGGTTCCTAACGTTCAGGAATCATCGCCCAGGGGCTAGGACTTCGTCACGAACCGAATGCTCATTACTGGGTCGCTACGAGCTCAACTTCAAACCCTGCAGCATCTTCTAGATAGGCTGCATAGTGCTCTGGCCCGCCGGCATAGGGGTGCTTTTCCGGGAACATCAACGTGAATCCGTGTTCGAGCGCCTCGCGAACGATCATTTCCGCCTCGCCGCGAGTTGCAACAGAAAATGCCAGATGGTTCAGTCCCGGTGCCAGGCGATCATGGGCCTGCTTACGTACATCCGGACCAGATTCCAAGACAATGTAGAACTTATCCTGCGCATAGCTGGCACCATCGGCCCACTGCGATTCAAGCCGGTAGCCAAGGCGAGTTAGTAGCCAGCCCAAAGAGGCGGTGCTGGCTACTAAATCTTCAACCCAGATTTCTAGATGATGCAGCATAAGATGCGCTGACTACGGGGTCAGGACAAAGTCCCAAGGATCCGAATTTATTTGAGAAACTTCGATTTCTACTTCATGACCCGTATCTTTCAAAACATTTCCCAGGGCACGGGCGCCGGCCGAAAGCCAGACCCATTCCGAAGCGAAATGTGAAACGTCGATAAGGTACGGGAAACCACCATCGGCAGCTTCACGAGCTTCACTTGCTGGGTGATGGCGTAGATCAGCGGTGACATAAACGTCGGCCTGGTGTGAACGCACTGCATCAAACAGGGAATCGCCGGCTCCCCCGCAGAGCGCAATTTTGCGGACGATCCCGGTACGGTCACCAGCAACACGTACGCCACCGGCAACTGCTGGCAATACGGTGTAGACACGTTCAGCGAAATCTTCGAGTTTCATCGGCTTCTCCAAGAACCCGACACGGCCCAAGCCTTCTTCCGGAAGTCCGTCCTTAGATTCGACCAGCGGCACGCAGCCCTTGAGTCCGAAAGCATCGGCCAGCGCGTCGTTGACTCCCCCGATAGCACTGTCGGCATTGGTATGTGCGGTCAGTAAAGCAGTACCTGATTCGATCAAGCGGTGAATCGCTTCGCCCTTGAAGCTGGTACCAGCTACCTGGGTAACCCCGCGCAAAAGCAACGGGTGGTGAGTAATCAGCAGATCAGCCCCACGCTTGATCGCATCTTCAATCACCTCTAGCGTCGGATCTACAGCCATGACGATCTTTGAAATCTTCTGGCTGGTTCGACCAGTTACTAGGCCTACGGCGTCCCAGCCTTCAGCCAATGACTTCGGCCAAAGTTCTTCGACAGCTTCAAGCACATTACCCAAAGTAGTCTCGACAGCAGGGGTTTCTCCTACCGGCTGTTCGACCTTTTCATCGGCAACGGGCTTGAGCTTTGCGGCCTCTGCGGAATCATTGTTCTTCCCCAGGTCTTGCGAGTTATTTGCCTTGCTCTGCATACCTCCAGCCTACGCGTTGTAGAAGAGGATGGAACAGAATGCAACGCCGCAACGTTGTGAACAATGTGAGTATTCTCAGCCTTCAATCGCCTCATCAATTCAGCCCGTCCCTCGAAGTACAGGGCACCAAACTAACCACCTTTGTCTTAGCCGGAGGATGCTTCTGGTGTCTCGACGCGGTGTATCAACGCACCCGCGGGGTGTACGCCGTAATCTCCGGTTATATCGGCGGGCACACTGCTGATCCGCAGTACCGAGAGGTCTGCAGTGGTATGACAGGTCATGCAGAAGCCGTTGCCGTTATTTTCGATGCAGCGGTGGTCCCCGAAGAGATCATTCTGGACATGTTCTTCACGGTCCACGACCCAACCACGTTGAACCGTCAAGGTTATGACGTGGGAACCCAGTACCGTTCGGCGATGTTCCCGCTGGATGATCAGCAGCGTGAGCTCTTCGAGCAATCGATACAAAAGTTTGCAGGCATATACCCGAACCCGATCGTGACCACCATGGAGGAGTCGAAAGATTTCTACCCGGCGGAACAAATCCATCAGGATTACTACTCTGCGAACCAAGAAGTCGGGTATTGCCGAGTAATTATCGATCCGAAGCTTGTAAAAGTCAGGAAATATTACGCTCAATGGCTAAACGAAGCATAGGTAGGCTTTTTGCCTATTAGGGTTAGAAGTGAACCTCATCGGTGCCCAGCGTTTTAGCTTGGTACTGACATATTTTCGTCGCAAATAAATGCGGCTGCATAAAGTCACGTAAGGATTGCATACAACATGGGCAAGATCTACAACAACGTCACCGAGATCGTTGGCAACACCCCACTGGTGAAGCTTAATCGTGTCGGTGAAGGCCTGCCAGGCAACATCGCTGTGAAGCTGGAATTCTACAACCCAGCTAACTCGGTCAAGGACCGTATCGGCGTAGCCATCGTTGATGCAGCAGAGAAGTCCGGCGCACTGAAGCCAGGCGGCACCATCGTTGAAGGTACCTCCGGCAACACCGGTATCGCCCTGGCCATGGTTGGCGCAGCCCGCGGCTACAAGGTCATCTTGACCATGCCTGAGACCATGTCCACCGAGCGCCGCGTCATGCTGCGCGCTTTCGGTGCTGAAATCGTACTGACCCCGGGTGCCGATGGCATGCGCGGTGCAGTGGAGAAGGCCAAGGAAATCGTAGCGACTTCCGAGAACGCCATCTGGGCACAGCAGTTCGCCAACACCGCCAACCCACAGGTACACGCAGACACCACCGGTCCAGAGATCTGGGCTGATACCGAGGGCAAGGTCGACGTTCTGGTTGCCGGCATCGGTACCGGCGGCACCATCACCGGTGCAGGTCGCTACCTGAAGGAAAAGAACCCTGACCTGAAGATCGTGGCCGTTGAGCCAAAGGATTCGCCAATCCTCAATGGCGGCAAGCCAGGCCCGCACAAGATCCAGGGCCTGGGCGCGAACTTCATCCCAGAGGTTCTCGACACCGAGCTGTACGACGAAGTTCTGGATGCCAGCATCGAGGATTCGGTTTCCACCGCTCGCGCACTGGGTGTCAAGGAAGGCATCCTGGGCGGCATCTCCGCTGGCGCCGCTGTATGGGGTGCGGTACAGATCGCAGCCCGCGAAGAGAACGCCGGCAAGCAGATCGTTGCAATCATCCCTGACTTCGGTGAGCGCTACATCTCCACCCTGCTGTTCGATGACATCCGCGGCTAATTGAATCTGCGCAAACAGAATAAATCGGCGCGAGCCACCGTTGGGTCTATAGGCAGATCCTTGAATGGTGCAGCTCGCGCCGATTTGCTGTGTGACATCTTCGGGTTCTCCCGGAGCGAACCGAAACCACTAAGGTAGTATTCATGAGTTTTTTCTCCCGCCTGTGTGAGGACTTGGCCAACGCACGCCAACATGATCCAGCAGCGCGAAGCGATCCCGAAAACTTCTTCGTGTATTCCGGACTGCACGCGATCTGGATGCACCGCCTGGCCCACAAGATGTGGCAGAACCCCTCATTGAAGTGGCCAGCCCGCTTGCTGTCCCAGGCAAACCGAGCACTAACCGGCATTGAAATCCATCCAGGTGCCACCATCGGCCGCCGATTCTTCATCGACCACGGCATGGGCATCGTCATTGGCGAGACCGCCGAAATCGGCGATGACGTCATGCTGTACCACGGGGTGACCCTCGGTGGGCGTTCGCTGGCCAAGGTCAAGCGCCATCCGACCATCGGAGACCGCGTGGTCATCGGTGCCGGGGCAAAGGTCTTGGGCCCAATTACCATTGGTGCCGATTCAGCCATCGGAGCCAACGCTGTGGTGGTCAAGGATGCACCTGAAGGATCCATCGTCACCGGCATCCCGGCACAGAACCGCCAACGCCGTCCTGATGAACGCAAGCCAGCGGTGGACCCGGCAGAGTACATCGATCCGGCCATGTGGATCTAGTGCTTTCCAGGCCATAGGCCAATAGGCAAAACCCGCCCTTCGCGCAAACCGATCAAGGTTTGAGCGAAGGGCGGGTTTTGCCTTGCCCTGAAGTATTCAGGCAAAGAAAAGCACCGATGCCCGGTGCCGGCCTGATCAAGAGGCGGTACCGGGCATCGATGCTGATGCGAGTGCAGGGAACTTCTTAGGCCAGCTTGTGGTCCGCAGCTTCGGTGCCATCGGCCAGCTCTACGACCTCGTCCTCAGGATCCTGGGGCTGGGCGCCAAGCTTGCCCTTGGTCAGCTTGTGCATGATCATGGCCAGCGCGCCGTCGCCGGTCACGTTGGTCGCGGTGCCGAAGCTGTCCAGTGCGATGTAGGCAGCGAACATCAGGCCGACCTCGACCTCGCCGAAGCCCAGCATCTGGGTCAGCAGGCCAGCGGCGGCAGCGATTGCGCCACCTGGTACGCCAGGAGCCGCGATCATCATGACGCCGAGCATCAAGATGAACGGCAAGTACGTAGTGAAGGAAACATCGCCGCCGGTCAGCAGCAGCACTGCGATCGAGAAGCAGGTGATCTTGGTCATCGAACCGGACAGGTGGATGGTGGCGCACAGTGGCACCACGAAGCCTGCGACGGTATCGGAGACGCCATTCTTCTTAGCCGATTCCAGCGTCACTGGAATGGTGGCTGCCGAAGACGAAGTACCCAATGCGGTGAAGTAGGCATTGCGCATGCCCCACAGCGCGGACAGCGGGTTGCGCTTGTTCATGGCGCCGGCAATCGTGTACTGCACCAGCAGCACTACGAGGGTCAGCACGAAGGAGACCACGGCGACGAACAAGAACTTCTGCACGACGACCACAGCATCACCGGCAGCGGATAGATCCAGGAAGATGCCGAAGATGAACAGCGGCAGAGCCGGGACGATGATCTTGCGGATCACCATTTCCACGATGCTGCGGAATTCGACGGTGCCGCGGAAGAGCACGGTGGAGCGGAAGGCGGTCAGGCCCAGGCCCAGCATGAAGGCGAGCACCAGCGCGGTCATGACACCCATCAGCGGGGTCAGCACGATTTCGGTGGCGCCATCGCCAGCTTCGCCGACCAGCGAGATATACGGTGCGAAGCCGGAGCCTTCGCCTCCGCCGACTTCTTCCACGCCGCCACCGGACAGCGACTTGGTGAAGAGCCAGCGGCTGACGAAGTAAGCCAGCAAGCCAGCGCAAAGAGTCGAGGTGTACGCGATCAGCGCAGTGATACCCAGCCACTTGCCGGCGCCTTTGCCGAGCTCAGCGATCGCTGGGGCAACCAGACCGAAGATGATCAGCGGCACGATGAAGCCGAGGAATCCGGAGAAGATCGAGTTGTAGGTCAGGAAGAGACTTCCAAGCCATACGGGCATGACGGGACCCAGAAGGATACCGAGCACGATGGCAACGAGCACCCAGCCGAGCAGTGGGATTTTTTTAAGCAGCTTCATGGAGGTCCTTTAAACGGTTGGGGTTCGGAGCGCTCTGTTGGCGGCCACAGATGTGTCGTGGCACACGCCTCAATCATGGTAGACGTAAATTTCGGTACACCGAAATCCTGTGAATTATTTATGTGTTACGAGAAAACGCTCGTTTGCCGAATGTTTTAGAGCAAGAACCTGTAAGAACTTCCAACTCGTTCGAACCGTGGCGAATAAGTTGATCCCGGATTGAATTTTCGGCGATTTAACCACCGCAGGGCGGGTTTGCCCAATTAAGCAGTCCCGCCCAGGTGAAGAATTTTTGGCTTACTCGAAGTTCGCTTCGACGACCCCTTGTTCATGGCCTTGGCCCACGACCTGGTTCTGCACACGAAGATTGAGCACCGATCCATCTTCGGTATTTTCATAGCTCACGAATACCGATCCGGCTCCAGCATCGCTGCTGGTTTGTGACCAGTGGGCTCCGCCCTCCTTCGAATGCCCTGTCAGGGAGGTAATTACCTGCGCTGTGGCCAGCTGCTGCATCTGCGCTTCATTTCCGTTGCCCCAGGCAACCACCAAGGCATCAGCGTATTCAATGGCGTTTGAAGGCAGCTTGCCCAGCTCTTGGCCCCCGATGGTTTCGGTTTGCTCAGACTCTCCTGCCGCGCTGGAGCTTGCAGCAGCCGTAGGCGAAGTACTTGCTTCTGGAGCCGAGGCCTGTGGTGAGGAGCTTTCCAGCGAAGCGGACTGTGTCGGGCTTGAAGGTTCTTCGCTGGCACTGCCAGCGGTGGTGCTGCCGCAACCGGCGAGCGCCAGGCACCCGAACAGGACCGTCAGCGGGCCGAGCTTCACTAGTTTCCGAGGTCTGTTTGACATGGCTTTCTCCGCTCTCGCATGGGAATCGTGGATTCTTTCGTAGTTTGATCCTCCACCGTGTCCGGCCATAATTGCAAGCTTGCCCAAGTGCGCACGTGTCTGGCGACTATTTTCTGCGTAGGCTTGGTTTATGAGCCAGCACCCAGCCGACAGCCATGAGAAGATTCGAGTCCGCCAAGCCCGTGAAAATAACTTGCGGGGTGTTGACGTCGATATCCCCAAGCGGCGCATTACCGCATTCACCGGCGTCTCCGGTTCGGGGAAGTCCTCACTGGTGTTCGGCACAATCGCCGCTGAGTCCCAACGGCTAATCAATGAAACCTATACGACGTTCATCCAGAGTTTCATGCCATCGATGCCCCGGCCTGATGTCGAGGTGCTGGAAAATCTTTCTGCGGCCATCGTGGTTGATCAGGAACGCATGGGCGCGAATTCGCGTTCCACCGTTGGCACGGCAACCGATGCCTATTCGCTCTTGCGCGTGCTGTACTCACGGTATTCCACCCCCAGTGCTGGCGGAGCCGGTGCGTACTCGTTCAATCTCGGGGAAGGTGCATGTCCGGTGTGCGAAGGGTTTGGCACCGAAGCAAGCATTGACCTTGATGAGCTGCTGGATTGGGACAAGACCCTGAATGAGGGGGCCATCACGGCACCTAACTTCGCTCCTGGCGCGTGGTTGTGGCAGACACTGACTGCAGGCACCGAGCCTGATCTGGATTTGAAGCTGCGCGATATGCCCAAGCCGATGCTTGACCGCCTGCTCTATGAAGAAGCAGGCAAGGTAAAGCTCAATGGGGCCAACATGAGCTATTCGGGACTGATCACGCGCATCAAGTCCAACTACATCCATTCCGGGCGCGAGATCAAGCAAGCTCACATCCGCGAATGGATCGAGCGGATCTCCACGACTGCCCCGTGCTCTGCTTGCGACGGCTCCCGCCTGGGCGAAAAAGCGCGTGCATCGAAAATCAATGACCGGGGCATCGCGGACATGACTGCACTGCAGGTCACCGAATTGCTCGACGAGCTGGAAAAGGTCCAGCACGAGGATGCCGCACCACTGATTGCGAATTTGAAGGCAGTGCTCAAGTCCATGGTGGATTTGGGCTTGGGCTATCTCTCCCTTGACCGCCCGGCAGGAACGCTGTCTGGCGGCGAAGCGCAGCGCGTTAAGATGATCCGTCATCTGGGTTCGGCGCTATCCGACGTCACCTATGTCTTTGATGAACCCACCGTAGGGTTGCATCCCCACGACATCCAGCGGATGAACGGGTTGCTGGCCAACCTGCGCGACAAGGGCAATACCGTACTGGTGGTGGAGCATAAGCCCGAGGTCATCAAAATCGCGGACCACGTGGTCGACTTGGGCCCGGGAGCCGGTACGCACGGCGGCACCGTTTGCTACAGCGGCGACGTGGCCGGGCTGCTGGCCGGTGATACCTTGACCGGAAAGCACTTCAATACCCGTGCCACTTTGAAGCAGAACCCGCGCAAGGCCCAAGGAGCAATGGAAATCCGTGGCGCGTCCTTGCACAATCTGAAGAACGTATCAGTGGATATCCCCACCGGAGTCATGTGCGCGATCACCGGTGTGGCCGGTTCGGGCAAATCCACGCTGGTCCATTCCACGATCGCCAAACGCGAAGATGTCGCCGTGGTGGACCAGAGCGCCATCCGGGGATCGCGTCGTTCGAACCCCGCCACGTATACCGGGATCATGGATCCGATCCGTGCGGCCTTTGCCAAGGCCAACGGGGTCAAGCCAGCATTATTCAGTGCCAACTCGGCTGGGGCATGCCCGGGGTGCAACGGAGTTGGCTTCACCTATACCGATCTGGCTTCCATGGCCGGTGTTGCCCTGCCGTGCGAACAGTGCGGCGGAAAGCGCTACACCGCAGAGGTATTGGAATACACCTTCGATGGCTTGAACATTGCTGAAGTACTGGATTTGAGCATGGAAGAAGCACTGGCGCAGCTCAACGTGCCCAAAGCCAAGCCCGTCCTTGCGCGGCTCAATCAGGTAGGACTGGGCTACCTCAAACTAGGCCAGCGCTTGAATACGCTCTCTGGTGGTGAACGCCAACGCATCAAGCTGGCCATCAATCTAGGACAGGGTGCCGGCACCTACATCCTGGATGAGCCGACCACCGGCTTGCACATGGCCGATGTGCAGAACATGCTGCGCCTGCTCGATGAGATGGTTGATGAAGGCAACACCGTCATTGTCATCGAGCACCACCTTGCGGTCGTTGCCCACAGCGACTGGGTCATTGACCTTGGCCCGGGGGCTGGACACGAGGGCGGGAGCATAGTCTTTGAAGGAACCCCGAAGGATCTTGCTGCCTCCGGTACCCTGACCGGAGTCCACCTGGCCGAATACAGCAAAGGATAAGTGTGGCTCAACAACTCAGAACGCCAACGCCTGCCGACGCCCACGAATTGGCCAAGCTGCATGTGGCTTGCTGGAAAGAGACCTATTCGGATTTACTGCCCGAAGGCTTCTTCGACTCGGCGCACGATGAACAGCGGCTGCAGATGTGGAACAAGGTACTAGCTGACCCCAATCCACTGTTCAGGATTTCGTTGGCCGAAAATGCCGATGGCAAGCTTGTCGGCTTCGCTTTCTCTGCTGCTCCAACAGGAAATACCGAGGGGATTCCGTCTAGCGTTTCCCGCCAGCTCTACAACCTCTATGTACTGCAGGGCTTCCATGGCGATGGAACCGGACAGGCGCTGCTGGACGCAGTCTTAGGCGGCGAACCGGCAATGCTCTGGGTGGAGTCGCAGAATCCCCGAGCCATCAGGTTCTATCAGCGCAATGGATTCGCTCTTGATGGCGTTACCGAGGATGACCCGATGGCGCCGAAGATCACCGATGCCCGGATGGTCCGATAGCTAGTCTTGGGCCAGGATCCGCGAGATCTCCGGGTCTTGGGCTATGCCGAGCTTGGCCTCTAGTTTCTGTACCAGCTTTGCTTGGCGCAGCAACGTGTCGTATTCGCGATCGTGCTCGTGCTCCGCGCGGATTCCGGCGGCAGCGAGCTTTGCCGATTTGCCCAGTGCCAGTTCCTTGACCACTTCATGGATCAACGCGAGATCTTCGGGTTGCACCCGCCAGCTGTTCCTATGGGCACGTAACCAGGCTTCGCGCTGTTCTTCATCCAGTTGCTCAGGCGGCTCGCTCTGGCCCTGCAGGTAGTCAAGCATCGTGATGCCGACATTCTGTTCAGTTAGGTCCGGGGACAAGCACCGGTCCATGGCGTATTGGACTCGCACCCACCATTGCCCGGCGATATCCACTTTCGAGCGCAGCTTCAGGGTGCGCAGGGCAAGGATCACGCCAATCGCCGCGATGAGCACGGTAAAAATTGGGGACAGCGAACCCAGGATTGCCAGCCACCAGCCAAGTCCACCCGCAAATCCGTTCATGCTCCGATCCTAACCCCGCAAATGGGGTTCGGACCGGAGCAAATTCGGTTGGCGTATTAGATGCGCACCAGCATCTTGCCGGTGTTTGCACCGCGCATCATGTCCAGGAAGGCATCCACGGTGTTCTCAATGCCCTCAACGATGGTCTCGTCATAGGCAATCTTTCCTTCAGCGAACCACTGGCCCATGCGCTCGCCGAACTCCGGGGAAAGGAAAAGGTAATTCGACAGGGTGAAGCCCTGCATTTTCAGCCCACGGGTCACCATGTTGGTCATGTTGTTCGGGCCTGCAGGAACTTCACTGGTGTTGTAGCTGGAGATCGCGCCGCACAGCGCGGCCCGGCCACCGTCGTTGAATGAAGCAAGTGCCGCTTCCAGGTGGTCCCCGCCCACATTATCGAAGTACACGTCAATGCCCTCCGGTGCGGCGGCAGCCAGCTGGCCGCGGACATCGCCGTCCTTGTAGTTGAAGGCCGTGTCGTAGCCGTATTTGCTGGTCAGCAGTTCAACCTTTTCGGCGCTGCCTGCCGAACCGATCACGCGCTTGGCGCCCATCAGCTTGGCAATCTGCCCGGCCGCAGTACCCACGGCGCCGGCCGCGCCGGAAATGAAGACGGTGTCCCCCGCTTCCAAGTTGGCAATGTGGCTCAAGCCGACATAGGCGGTCAGGCCGGTCATGCCCAGGATATGCAGGCGCAGCGAGGACGGAACTCCTGGCAGGTCCGGAACTGCCTTGAAGCTGGCGGCTTCGGCCTGCACGAGGTCCGACCAGCCATGCTGGTGCGAAACCAAGGTTCCTTCTGGCAGTGCTTCATCTGCTGAAAGGACAACACGGCCAATCGCTCCGCCCAGGATCTGCTCGCCAATCTGGAATGACGGGATGTAGGAACGGGTATCGTTCATGCGTCCGCGCATGTAGGGGTCAACGGAAACGAATTCGTTGCGCACGCGCACTTCGCCGGCCTTGAGGTCTGCCAGTTCGCGCTTCACGGTGGTGAAGTTGTCCTGCGTCGGCCAGCCGGTTGGGCGCGAGGCGAGCAGGATCTGTGTGCTGATTGCGTCAGTCATGATTACCAGGTCTTTCAGTTCTCATTATTTTCGAAAATTCAGTTAGTCATCGTTAGCGGCCCATGGCCACGCCGAGTCCAAGCAGCACGACAGCCAGCAGCGGGAAGAGGCCTTGGCGTACAGCCAACGTGGCCTTGCGGGGGCTGCCGGCAGCAAGCACTACCGCTGCGGCTAGCATCGAGCCGGTTCCCGCGAAGATCAACGTTGCGCCGATGGCCAGATTCCCCAGGGCGACTAGCAGAACGCCGATCAGGGATGCCAGAGCCAGGAAGAGGTTGTAGAACCCCTGGTTGAATGCCATCTCACGGGTAGCTTCAGCTTCCTCTTCGGTGGCATTGAATACAGCTCGAGTCCGCTTGCTGGTCCACGTCAAGGATTCCATGGAGAAGATATAGACGTGCAGCAAGGCTGCAATGCTGGCGGCGATCAGTGCGGCAATAATCATGGCTTGTCCTAGGTGCGGGGCTGGGAACTATTCTGTAACGACCATTTCAATATATACTGAAATGGTTGTTACGAAAAGGGAAGGTGAGTGTGATGGCAAGAACATCAGCATTTGACAGGGCACAAGTCATCCAAAAGGCGCGCTCCATCTTCTGGTCCAAGGGCTATGAAACCAGCTCCATACCGGAACTTGAATCTGCCACCGGCCTGAGCCGTTCAAGCATCTACAACTCGTTTGGATCCAAGCGCGGACTCTTCGACGCAGTTGTAGACAGCTACTTGAACGAAATTGTGCGCCCGCGGCTGCAACCCCTGCTTGCAGGCAACGTCTCCCCGAGTGCCCTGGAAGAGTACCTGAGCTCCTTGGCGGAGGTTTTCGCCAAGCCAGAATCCCTGCCGGCAGCCCACGGATGCTTGCTCATCAACACCGCCAGCGCTCCGCTGGCAGCGGATCCGGAAGTCGCCTCCGTAATCAGCGACTACCGCGATGAACTGCATCAGGCACTGGACCGCGGACTGCACGCCGCACGCCCGGAGCTGGCCGGCGAACGCCGCGGCGTGCTCGCTGAAGCCATAACCGGCCTGGTAGTTGCCGCCTTCGCTTTGGTGCGGATCAGCCCACACGAAGCGGTGCGCCTGCTGCACTGCGCCGAAAACCTGCTCGGCGTTGAACCCGGGCACTAGGCACGCCGAGCCGCACAAGCGTACGATGGGCACCGCCGGTGGCGGGGCCGGCCGGAACAGCAGCCTGCGAGGTGGGGACATGGATCGGGGACGAACACGCATTGCCGAGGACTACCACCACGATCTGCAGATGCTGCGCAGCTTCCTCGTGGCGGCGAACGCCAGCGACTTGAAACGGCGCAGCCACGGCACCCGGTGGACCAATGAGCAGCTGCTGTTCCATATGGTTTTCGGGTACATGGTGGTGCGCGCACTGCTGCCCCTGGTGCATGTGCTGGTGCGCTGCCCGCCATCGGCACGGTCGGCCTTCTGCCGTCTGCTCAATGCGGGCACCGCACTGTCCCACCCAGTCAATTACCTCGGCTCCTGCGCCGCGGCTGCCGTGTACAACCACCGGCGCATGGCCTTCAAGCTTCAGCGCACTATCGCCGCATTGGAAGCCTGGCTGGCGGCCGAAACGACGGCATCGCTGCAACGCCGAACGGATTTCCCCGACCGCTGGGATCCGTTTTTCACCCCAGCGATGTCCGTGGAGCAGATCTACGCCTACCCCAGCCGGCACTTCGCTTTCCACGCCCGGCAGTTGGCCTTGCCTGCGCAATAGCACCGCGCGCCTCGGGAGGAAACGAGAAAAGCCCGCACATTCCAAACGGAATGCACGGACTCTTCTGCCGGGTTGCTTAGAACTGCAGCGCCCAGATGCTGCCTAGTGGGTGTCCTCGGCTGCGATTTCGGTACGGTCACCGCTCCACAGGGTGTGGAAGGTGCCTTCCTTATCGGTACGGCGGTAGGTGTGCGCACCGAAGTAGTCGCGCAGGCCCTGGGTCAGGGCTGCTGGCAGGCGATCGCGGCGCAGGCCGTCGTAGTAAGCCAGCGACGAGGAGAATACCGGTGCGGGGATGCCCAGCTGCACGGCAACGGAAACCACGCGGCGCCATGCTGGAACTGCGTCGTTGATGGCCTTGGCGAATGCCGGGGCGAACAGCAAGTTCGATGGCTTTTCATCTGCCGAGTATGCGGCGGTGATGTCCTTGAGCAGGGCGGCACGAATGATGCAGCCTTCACGCCACAAGCCGGCGATCTCATCAAGCTTGAGTTCCCAGTTGTATTCACCGGCAGCAGAAGTGAGCATGTCGATGCCCTGTGCGTAGGAAACCAGCTTCGAAGCGAACAGTGCCTGGCGCACGTCTTCAACGAAGTTCTCTGGCAAGGTGACCTCGGCGGTTTCGCCGGTGAGCACTTCCTGGCCTACGGCGCGGATATCGCGCTGGCTGGACAGCGAACGGGCGAAGACCGATTCGGCGATGGCCGAAACAGGCGAACCCATGTCCAGGCCGGACTGCACGGTCCAGCGGCCGGTGCCCTTCTGGCCGGCCGAGTCCTGGATGACATCTACCAGCGGCTTGCCGGTGGCAGCGTCGGTGTGGCCAAGTACTTCAGCAGTGATTTCAATCAGGAAGCTGGAAAGCTCGCCCTGGTTCCACTCGTTGAAGATCTGCGCCTGCTTTGCTGGCTCGATGCCTGCCGCGCTGCGCATCAGGTCGTAGGCTTCGCCGATAACCTGCATGTCGGCGTATTCGATGCCGTTGTGGACCATCTTCACGAAGTGACCGGCACCGTCGGTGGAGATCCAAGCGCAGCAAGGTGCGCCGTCATCAGCCTTGGCGGAGATCTTTTCCAGCATTGGGCCCAGCGACTTGTAGGATTCAGCCGAGCCGCCTGGCATGATCGATGGGCCAAGCAGCGCGCCCTCTTCACCGCCGGAAACGCCGATGCCTACGAAGTGCAGTCCCTTTTCTGCCAGGGCTGCTTCTCGGCGGCGGGTATCGGTGTAGTGCGAGTTGCCGCCGTCAATAACGACGTCGCCTTCTTCAAGCAGTGGCACCAGCTGATCGATGACAGAGTCCACTGGACCGCCAGCCTTGACCATGATCAGCACGCGGCGTGGAGTTTCAAGGTTTGCGACGAGCTCTTCCAGGCTTTCAGTGCGGATGAAATCGCCTTCATCGCCATGAGCTTCAAGCAGGGCATCGGTTTTTCCAACCGAGCGGTTGTGCAGGGCGACGGTGTATCCGTTGCGAGCGAAATTACGGGCGAGGTTTGCGCCCATGACGGCCAGACCTGTGACACCAATCTGTGCAGGCATAAAAATAAGTCTCCATCGATTACGGGGAGTTGAACCGCCAAGCAGAGACCGGATGAGTCACGATCCCTGATTCACGGCCACGTGACTTTTCCATCCTACAAGGGCGAGGCCGGTGTTTTACAGTGAATCGCATAATTTAAACCATATTTATTTCGCGGAATGACTCGCCATAACCTGCTCTGGCGCAAGTCATTGGCTAAACTGAGCCCATGGCAACTAGTCTGCACGCTCATGTGGTTGAGCACCTCGGCTCTCGCATCGTCAGCGGGAATATCCCCCGTGGCTCCATCATCCTCGCCGCTGAGCTCGAGCAGAAGCTCCAGGTCTCTCGTTCGGTAATTCGTGAAGCAATCCGTGTTTTGGCCCAATGCGGCCTAGTCACCAGCACCAAACGGGTTGGCATACGAGTACTTGGGGCCGAACTCTGGAATCCCTATGACGATCATGTGATCCGATGGCGGCTGGCCAGCGACCATAAAGGCGCACAGCTTCGCTCGCTGACTGAACTGCGCATCTCCGTGGAGCCGATGGCCGCCGAGCTGGCAGCCGAAGTCGCCCCCGAAGCGATGCGCAAAGAACTGATGATGCTCTCGGCGCAAATGAACCATTACGGACGCCAAGGCGATTTGCGACGCTTCCTGGAACTGGATATCCGCTTCCATGCCGTGGTGCTCGCAGCGTCGGGCAACGAAATGTTCGCCAACCTGGCCACCCCGATCGGCACGATCCTGCGTGGACGCACCGAACTGGGCCTGATGCCCGAACGCCCGCATGAGGAAGCCTTGCTCTGGCACCAGTCGGTGGCCGATGCGATCTCCAACTCGGATTCAGCCAGCGCGCGCAAGAATATGGAAAGCATCATGCGCCGCACGCACAACGAAATCTGCAGCCTCTGGGAAGGCGCTCCACGGCTCTTCGTGGACCCGGCCAAGAGCGCCCAGTAAACCGGCATTCCCTTTTTAAATGCGAATCCGCCGGGGCAGCGATGCAGATCGCTGCCCCGGCGGATTTTTTAGCCCATTTTTAACGGTTTATAGGCTTCAGTTACTGACGCACGAAGGTTCCGCAATAACTCAGGTGAAGAACTTGCCCCTTTTTCACCACGACCGTTGGGCGACCACCAAGCGGGTTTCCGGCAGCAATATAGTTTTCACCGTTGGTACCATCTTTAGTGATTCCCCAGAAGCAGTTCGTCTCCACTTCTTCCTTTGCGCGGTATGTGCCAGGCTCAATATCCGTTCCGACGGTATATACGCCATCACCAATTGACTTTGCCTTCTGCTCTTCTTCAACAAGACCGACGGTCTTTTCCCGTTCCAAGACTGCTGCAGACTCTGCTTCAACACTCTTCTCGCGCTTGTCCAGATCGGATGAACGACTATCCAACTCCCCCGACCGCACATCAAGCTCTTCGCCACGGGTCTTGACGTTGGCTTCACGCTCGTCGATATTGCCCTTCACTTCAACCAGTTCAGTTTCAGTCGCTTGCAGCAATTCCGACTGCTCAATATATTGCTTCGAGTCAGTCGGGTCTGCAACTGCCAGACCCAGTCCGGTTCCTCCTGCAAGTCCCACAACCAGCGCGATTACCGACCCGATCACCAAAGGCTTCTTGCCCTTGCGGGCGACGTTGTTCTCTGGAGCCATGATTCCCCCATATTCAGATTTCGCAGACCGGTCGCTACCGGTGTAAACCGAACGGACGATCCACGTCGAGATTTGATGACGACGACTTCTATTTTGCATCTGCGCACTATGCCTTCAATTCTGAAGGAAACGAGAATATGAGCATCAGTATTCTATTGAAGCGTCAAACTAATCTTATTCTAAGAAAACGCCTTCACCAATACGCAGAATTTCATCGGCAGTGCATGAAAACGACCCCTGGTTTGGAAAACTATTCATACCAGGGGTCGATAGCAAAGGTGCTAGGCCAGCGCGGTCGCCAGACCGTAGAGCACCATGACGCAGGCGAAGCCGACGACCGAAACCAGTGCCTGGCCCACGGTCCAGACCTTCAAGGTGGTTGGCACATCGATATCAAGGAAGCGGGAGATCAGCCAGAAGCCCGAGTCATTGACGTGGCCGGCGAAGACCGAGCCAGCAGCCAGTGCCAGCACCATGGTGGCGACCTGGAAGACGGTCAGCGAGGCATCTGCCAGCACCGCTGGCTGCACGATGGCCGCTGCGGTAGTCAGTGCAACGGTTGCCGAACCCTGCGCCAGGCGGACAATGGCCGCGATCAGGAAGCCCGCGACAATCAGCGGCATGCCCACTGATTCAAGCGAGGACGCGATGGCGTTGCCGATACCGCTGGCACGCAGCACTCCACCGAACATGCCGCCGGCGCCGGTGATCAAGATGATCGAGCAGACCGGACCCAGCGCGGAATCCACGATGGTTTCGGTCAGGGTCTTGTCCTTGCCCTTCCGGAAGCCCAGCAGGAACATGCCCAGCAGCACGGTGATCAGCAGTGCTACCGGGGTTTCACCCAGCAGGCGCAGCCAGCGAACCCACGAAACTTCCGGATCCACTACCCCGGCAGAACCAAGCATGTTCAGTCCGGTGTTCATGAAGATCAGCAGCAGCGGCAGCAGCAACAGGCTGAAGACGGTGCCCACCGATGGCGAGGACTTGAAGTCGTTCTTATTAGCTCCGTTGCCCAGCGCTGCGGCCAGGATGTTTGGTACCGGGATGTCGAACTTCTTGCCGACGAACTTGCCGAACAGGTGACCGGCGACGTACCAAGTCGGGACGGCTACGATCAAGCCGAGCACCAGCACCAGGCCGACGTTGGCTTCAAGCAAGCCTGAGGCTGCCACGGGGCCCGGATGCGGTGGTACGAAGACGTGCATGACCGAGAACGCGGTGGCTGACGGGATTGCGTACAGCAGCAGGGATCCACCCAGTCGGCGGGCGACGGTGAAGATGATCGGCAGCATGACAACCAGGCCGGCATCGAAGAAGATCGGGAAGCCAAAGAGCAGCGAGGCCACTGACAGTGCCAGCGGGGCGCGCTTCTCTCCGAACTTGGAGATCAGCCAGCTAGTCATCACATCGGCGCCACCACTGGTTTCCAGCATGCGTCCGAGCATCGCACCCAGGCCGACGAGCAGCGCCACGCTGGCCAAGGTCGAGCCGAAGCCACTGGTCAGCGTGGTGATCACGGATTCGGCAGGGATGCCGGAGGCCACAGCTGTCAGCAAGCTGGTGAGAACCAGTGCCAAGAATGCGTGGACGCGGAAGCGGATGATCAGCACCAGCAGCAAGGCTACTGCTGCTACCGCCAGCATCAGGAGGCCGGGCGTGCCCAGCGTCCAGTTCAGTTCAAGCTCTGTTGTCATTGTCTTCCTTGATCAATGGGTGGCTTATGCCAATGATGGTCTGCAGGTTGCAGAAAGCAATCTTGCTTTAGGACAGTTGGGAGATCAGCTGGCGCACAATGCGCTCTGGTGTATCGGTGATATCTGCGCTGAGCACCGGCTCATCCTGGTCCGGTGCCTCCAAGGTAGCCAGCTGGCTATCGAGCAGGCTGGTTGGCATGTATTCGTGGGAGCGGGCCGACATTCGGTCCCGAATCAAAGTTGGCACGCCGGCAAGGTGAACGAAGATGGTGGCTGGTTCCAAGGTGAGGATGAGATCACGGTAGCTGCGCTTGAGTGCCGAACAGGCGATGACCAGTGGAGCTTGGCGTTGATTGCTTTCAGCCAGCTTGGCACCGATGACCCTAAGCCATGGCTCGCGGTCTGCATCGTCAAGCGCATGCCCTGCAGCCATCTTGTCCTTATTGGCCTTCGGATGCAGGTTGTCACCGTCAATGAATTCGCGATCCAGCCGGTCAGCGAGCAGTTGCCCGATGGTGCTCTTGCCAGTGCCTGAAACACCCATTACAACAATGGGCGGGACCTGTTCACTCATGCTTTACTCCGTCGTACGTGAACCTAATATCTGACTTAAGAGTTACCTGAAGCCATAAAGTATGATTTATCCAGACTAGAAGCGGCGGGCATTGCTGTCAACAGGAAAATCCGCCAGCTCGGCCGCTTTCCCCAAAGCACCACGTCAAAGTGCGTAAATTGCTCCAAATTGGCACATCCTTCAACTGGGGATTGAAGCTAGCCTGTTAAAACCCTAGATTTCATCGGGTTACCCATAGAACCCCTGCTCAAAGACATGTATTGTCTCGTTTAAGTGGCTCAAACCCGACCACTAGGAAGTCTTACCATTGGAGCGAATCATGGGATTCATTGGATGGATAGTTTTGGGCTTGATTGCTGGAGCCATCGCAAAAGCAATTCTTCCCGGCAGGCAAGGCGGCGGATGGATCGCAACATTGGTCCTCGGCGTAGTCGGCGCACTCCTGGGCGGTTGGATCGGAAGTGCCATATTTGGCGAAGGCGTCGACGAGTTCTTCTCGATCTCAAGTTGGCTGCTTGCCATCGGCGGCGCGCTCATCGTCCTGATTATCTGGGGATTCATCACCAAGAGACGCGCATAGTACGGCCCGCTGACCAGTACTCCCCTGGATACTGGCAGCTAAACCACCGGCACAGCACTTATCGCTGTTGCCGGTGGGTTTTCTACTTAACGGGCAAGAGCTGGGCCCCTACAGCTTCTCGTCGTAATTCGAAAAGCAGGCGGCTGCCATCGGTCTTCGACCCCTGATCCAGCGCAGTATGGAACAGCTTGAAACTCACAACCGCAGGGCAGCTGCGCGCGAACATCTGGGCGACGACAGCCGGACGGGAGCGCTGGCCCGGAGCGTCGAAGACCTTTTCGGTAAATTCTTCGGGGACCCAACGAGCACCAAGATCATCTTCTCCATCCAGGGACGCCTCTTGCTGCTCTTCCCAGCGTTCGATGATCCGTTCTTCTGAGACTTCCTGCGGAGCATAGGCCTCAATCAACGAAATTTCATATCCCGCTTCTTCCAACTGCCCAGCCAGTTTCCGCGCCGACTCGGTCGAGGACAGGACTTTGTCGATCACCACATTCAGCCCTTTATCCAGGCAGGCGGCCCGCAGGCGGTCACCGAGCATCGAGGATTCCTCATGCACCAGGCTCGCCATGTCCATGGGGAAGAATTGTTCGCCTTGCTGCTCAAGCTCGCGGACCTCGTGCGGCTTGAAGACTTGCTCATAGCTGCCATCTTCTTGGGCTTCGCGCAGCAAGAGTTCCTTGAACTCGTCAACGTCGATCACGACGTATCGATCTTGCTGATCCCCTAGCACCTGCCGCAGCAGGCTGCTCTTCCCAGCTCCTGGGGCACCTGCGAGCACCACCGCTTGGTACTCCGCCTTGGCGCCGTGCGCTTCACGCAGCTGCTGGCTAATGAGTTTGCGGTGCAGTTGCTCGCGTTGCCCGATGGCCTCCCACTTTCCCGGGGCCAATTCGTGGAACCACTGCGGGTTGCGTACCGAGATATGTGGCGAGTCATTGGCCAGCGCTTGACCAGGCTCATTGAGGTCGGCAATGGTTTTCAGGTGTTCGGTGATCTCTTGCTCATCTGCCATATCCGCATTCTATCGGGGGAATCTTTGCGTGGGCTCATGCAGCACGCGGACAGCTGGATATCGTAGAATCCAATGATGGGCCCTGTGCCCTGCGCACGACATTTAAGGACCACATGGCTACGGAACCACTGAACCCCAATTCACAACGGCGAACCGCTCCCGCCTTTTCGCATATTGGCACCGAGCGCACCCGGTGGCGCGGATTGATCCATGCTTGGTCGACCCCTGGCGTGATCGTAATGAACCTCGTGCTGATCGTGCTGGCCAACGGACGGCTCGCCGAATGGACCACGGCGGTTTTCGCCCTGTGCTCCATCCTGCTCTTTGGCACCTCAGCTCTGTATCACCGCGGCAATTGGACCGACAAGGTGATGGGACTTTTCCGCCGGGCCGACCACGCGAATATCTTCTTGCTCATTGCCGGCACCTACACCCCGGTAGCTGCGCTGACCTTGCCGGGCAAGCAAGCCATCATCGTGCTCTCCGTCATTTGGGCCGGCGCGCTGGCAGGCATCGCCATCAAGTCTTTCTGGCCCGGCGCTCCACGTTGGGTCGGTGTCAGCTTGTACATCCTGCTCGGCTGGGGCGCGCTCATGCAGCTGCCAGCGTTCTGGGCAGCGAATCCTGCGGTGATGATCCTGATTCTTGCCGGCGGGCTGGCCTATACGGTAGGCGCGGTTTTCTACGCTGCCAAGCGTCCTAATCCCCTGCCGAAGATCTTCGGTTTCCACGAACTGTTCCACGCCTGCACCATCGTTGCGTTCTTGTGCCACTGGACAGCGGTGCTTCTGGTCGCCCTGTAGGCCGCTGGAATCGGGCAACAGAAGAGTGCCGCAAGCTTGGAAACCAAGCTTGCGGCACTCTTTGTCTAATTACTTAGGTTCTAGCGCTGTCCGTAGCGCTTTCGCACCACAACTAGGCCAATGAGCGAAATTGCCGAAATTGCCATGTAGTACAGGCTCGGTGCATCCAAAGATCCGGTGACATCCAGCAACCAGGTCAGCACCAGCGGCGCGATGCCACCGAGCAGGGTCACCCCGACGTTGTAGGCCACCGAGAGTCCCGAACCGCGGATGGCCGCCGGGAACAGGTTGGAGAGCAACGCCGGCAGCGGGCCGAAGTAGAAGGACATGATGATTCCGAGTACCGCAATGACAATCACCATCACGATGACGCTCGGCCTCGAGGTCATCAGCTTGAACAGCGGGTAGGCCAGCACGAATGCGGCGATGGCCGCATAGGTCATCACCTTGGCCGGGCCCACGCGGTCAGCCAAGTGCCCCACCAGCGGGACACCGCACAGGGTAATGATGCCCGCCGAGATCCCGCCAAGGAAGGCCGCATCCGCAGGGATCTTCAAGTTGGTCACTGCGAAGGTCGGCATGTACAGGATCATGTACACCGACATGGTCGCCACGCCAATGGTTGCCGCGGCCTCCAACAGGCGGCCGTAGTGCTGTGCGAACAGCGTGCCCAGCGGAGACTTCTCCTTGGGGGCCGAAATGAATTCCTCGGTCTCCTCCAGCTTGGCGCGGATATACAGCCCCACCGGCCCGATCAGCAG
Organism: Glutamicibacter arilaitensis Re117; assembly: GCF_000197735.1. NCBI lineage: Bacteria > Bacillati > Actinomycetota > Actinomycetes > Micrococcales > Micrococcaceae > Glutamicibacter > Glutamicibacter arilaitensis. The sequence continues at coordinate 1,774,467 of NC_014550.1, read as the reverse complement.
GCCAACGAAAAACGGCACGCGCCAGCCCCAGCTCTCCAGGGCTTCCTGGCTCAATCCCGTAGTCAGGAAGTAGCCGAAAGCCAAGGCCAGCAGCATCGATGCACCCTGGCTGGCCACCTGCCACGACGAGTAGAACGCCTTCTTATGCGGTGCAGTTTCAATCAGGAATGCAGTGGCCGTGCCGAACTCGCCACCGGCAGAGAATCCCTGGATCATGCGCGAAAGCAAGATGATTAGCGCACCTGCCACACCAGCCATTTCATAGGGTGGGGCTACGGCCATGATCAGCGTGCCCAGCATCATCAGGCCCAAGGTCAGGGTCAGTGCGTTCTTGCGTCCCTTGCGGTCCGCATAGCTGCCCAGCACCATGCCGCCCAGCGGGCGGATCAGGTAGGAAATCGCGAAAGTGGCAAAAGTCAGGATCAGCGCAAATGTTCCATCCGATTCCGGGTAGAACACCTTGGCGATGGTGGTGGCGAAGGTGGCGTAGACAATGATGTCGAACCATTCCAGCGCCGCGCCGATGGAACTGGAGATCACCGCCTTGCGTGCTTTGGAGATCTATTCAGGCGTTGCCTTGGCTTGAGTACTCATGAGCTCAGCTGCGCAATCAGCGAATCGATGAAGCTCTCGCACGCGACGATCTGCTCCAGCTCGATGAATTCATCCGGTGCGTGCGCCTGGGCGATATCGCCAGGACCGCATACCACGGTGGGAATGCCGGCCGCGGAGAAAAGGCCCGCTTCGGTGCCGTAGGTGACCTTTTCGTCTGTGGCAATTGCACCACAGGCCGCAGCCAGGGCAACGACTTCCTCGCCCGGTGCCGTGTCCAGCCCGGGAGCTCCAGCCTGCTGCTGGACGCTGACCGAGCAGGCAGGATTCTGCGCACGCATTTCAGCTTCCAGCTCGGCGGCCTTCTCGCGGAAGCGCGCGGTCAACGCATCACGGTCCACCACAGCCAGCGAACGGTATTCGAAGTACACTACTGCTTCGGAAGGAATCGTGTTCACCGCGATGCCGGCATCGAATTTATTAACATTCATGGTGGTGGTCGGCTCGATGAAGGCCTCATCGCGCGGGCCCGAGGTACGCAGCTCGGCGGAGACCTCTTCGACGAAGTTCGCAAAACGCAGTGCGTAGGAGATCGCGTTCACTCCTTCGGAAGGCAGCGAGGAGTGAGCGGCCACGCCGTTGAATTCGGCACGGAACACGTTCATGGACTTGTGTCCGCGGATCGCGCGCATGCTCGATGGTTCTCCGACGAACGCACCGCGCGGGGCCAAACCGTCATCGACGATTTTCTGCACCAGCGATACCGCACCGACGCAGCCGACTTCCTCGTCGTAGGACAGGGCCAGATGGATCGGTTCGGCCAGCTCGGCGCTGGTGAGCTGATCCAGCTTGGCCAGGATCACACCGAGGTAGCCCTTCATGTCGCAGGTGCCGCGGCCGTAGAGCTTGTCTCCTCGTACCTGGGCATCGAATGGGTCGCTGCTCCAGTTCTGCCCGTCAACCGGAACTACGTCGGTGTGCCCGGAAAGCACGATACCGCCTTGGACGGATCCATCGGCGGCCGGGATGGTGGCCAGCAGGTTCGCCTTGGTGCCCTCCTCGTTGTGGATCAGCTGCGAGCTGATGCCATATGCGTCCAGCTTCTTCACGACATTCTCGATCAGCGCAAGGTTGCTGTCGCGGCTAGTGGTGTCCACGGCGATGAGCTCGTGGATTTCTTTCATGCTTGCTTCGCTGGGCGCGGGCATTTCAGCTCCTGGATCTAGGCAATAATGCTATGGATTCATGCTTCCATATTGCCCCTGCACCGCCTAGAAGATGTCAAAGAATGGCCATTTGGCTAGTCGGGAATAACACCGGCACCACGCAGATAGTTCATGATCGCGTTCTCGAAGGCATATTGCAGGTCCACGGGCCTTGCCGCTTGGCCCAGCGCGGCTGACAGGTGGGGGTAGCGGCCTGTTTCCAGCTGCGCGAACAGCGCCGCCGGGTCTTGGGGCTGTTGCTCGCTTTGCTCATTCAGCGCGAACGCTGCGGTGATGGCGTTGAGCATCGCCAGGCAATGCAGCTTGGCCCCTGCCTCCAGCCCGCTGCCTTCCAGGGCGGCTAATCCGCGTTCCAGGTAGGCCAAGGCGTTCGGGCCCATGGGCGGCTTGCCCATGGCCAGCGCCGGGACCCAGGGATGCCGGCGCATGATCTGCAGGCCCTGGGTGGCCAGGCCGAGAAGCTGCTGGGCAGCGGATCCGGCCAGCGATTCCAGTTCATATTCCGCGCTGATCTGCTCGACCATGAGGCCGGTGAGCTCCTCATGGGACTGAACGTAACGGTACAGGGAGGCGGCTCCGGCTCCGATCTTTGCAGCAACGGCTCTGATGGACACCGCTCCGATGCCTTCGGCATCGGCTAGCGCGATCGCCGCCAGGGCGATCTTGGCCCGGGAGTGCCGGGGCCTGGGCCCGGTGCGAGGCTGGTTGCCGGCCATCACTTGTCCTTTCCTGCAGGGCGCGTCACGCGCCGCTCTCTGGCTGTATAGTTAACCGCGAACACTGTTCGCAATTAACTCTACAGGAGGACCCATGCGCTTGCTGATGATCGCGCCAGGAACCCACGGCGATGTCGCGCCGATGGCCGGCCTCGGCCAGAATCTGGCGGCTCATGGTTTCGACGTGGCTATCGCGGCGAACCCTGCATACCAGGACGTTGTGGTTTCGGCAGGCTGCCGCTTCCGGGAGCTGCCCGGGGACATGCGCGCCCTAGTCAACCCGGCAGCGCCGGGTGCCAAAGCCAGCCCCAAGGACCTGCGCCGGTACCTCCGGGAGCTGCAGGACTATTTCGAACTGGCCGCCTCCGGAACGATGGCCGCGGCCGAGCACGGCGCCGATATCATCATGGCCAATGCGGTAGCGCCCTACGCCTACGATGTGGCCGAAGCCATGGGCATCCCTGCCATAGGCGGGCACCTGCAGCCCAACGAACCCAGCGCAGCGTACTCCCCCATGGCTTTGGGCGCATCGCGCAGCTTCGGGCCGCTGGGCAACAAGGTGCTGGGCCAGCTCTTCGCCGCCTCCAAGGCGCCCTATGATCCGCCAGCAAAGCGGGTGCGCCAATCCCTGGGACTGCCCGCGCGCAGCCGGGCGTCCTCCGAACGCCTGCGCCGCCAGCACCGGAACCCGATTCTCCACGGCTTCAGTTCAGCGATCGTTCCCCGCAGCGCGGATTGGCACGAAGGGATCGTCAATTGCGGGTACTGGTGGCCGGCGGCTGATCCCGGGTGGACCCCTTCGCAGCGGCTGCTGGATTTCCTCGACGACGGGCAGCCTCCGGTCTTCATTGGGTTCGGCAGCACGCAGGCGCTGGAACCGGAGTTCATCGTGGATGTTGCCCGGCGCACCGGAAGGCGCACCATCGTGCAAGGGGAAGCGGAAATCGACGAACCCGGAATCTTGGGCATCGGCGCGGTACCGCACCACTGGCTGTTTCCGCAGATGGCGGCCGTCGTGCACCACGCCGGGGCTGGCACCACGGCCGCTGGCCTGCGGGCAGGCGTCCCAGCAGTTCCGGTTCCGGTCTTCACCGATCAGCCGTTCTGGGCCCAGCGCATCCACCGGCTCGGCTCGGCTGCCGAGCCCATTGCCTACAAGCACTTGACTGCGCAGCGGCTCGCGTCCTCGATTACCGGGGTCCTGGCCAATGCGGACCTGGCCGATGGCGCCCGGCGAATTGCCCGGCAGCTGGCAGCCGAATCGGACAGCTCGATTCCGGTGATCAGGATCCTCGAACAGCTGCGCGCCAGGCGCTGAGCCAGCTAGCCTGGCCGGGACCGGTAGAATTGGAAGTCCAGCCCCTCGCAACGGTACAGCTCATGCGCGGTTGCCATGCGTTTGAGCAACGCTGATCGACAAGGCCATCCCATCGCTTCCCATTCCGCCACCGCCCCTGGAACTGTTTCCTGGGACCACGAAGGAACCAGCACCACGGCCATCTGGATGTCCGCCAATTCCCGCCGGGCACCAGCACAAATCGTAGTGGCCGATGACCGGTTGAGCGCAGATGCGGCCATGCGCCATGCCGCCCGCGGCACGGCCATGCTGTGGACCGGCGACTTCCACAACGCCAAGCAGCTGCTCGCTGCCATGGACCGGCGCATGGCCGCCGCCAACGCGGCCAAGGCAGGCAGCTCGAAGGCCAAGAAGAAGGTCCTGGATGATGCGCAGAAGTTCTACGCCATCCGGCAGGCCCGGGCCCAGCGTTCACGGATGCTGTCGCTGATCCTGGTTCCCTTGGATTTCCAAGCCGAGGACGGCCTGGCAGTCCTGGACTTGCCCCGGGCGCCGATCGTCGGACCGGCGGTTGCATTCGGCTACGAGCAGGCCGCGGACCTGGCCGGCCACCGCGCCGTGGCCAGCTTGCAGGAATTAGCTGGCATGCTCAGCGCCCACCAGTGGTTCCTGAAGGGTGTTGAGGTCCCCGCGCTAGGAGCGAAGATCCATCCGGCCTACGGGACGTTCATGCCCACCCGGCAGGAATATGTGGATCTGGTCGCGGTTGCACCGCTGGAGGATCTCTCGCTGGCTTTCGACATCGGCACCGGAACCGGAGTGCTCTCGGCAGTGCTGGCCCACCGCGGGGTCAAGCAGGTCATCGGGACCGACATCCACCAGCGCGCGGTGGACTGCGCCAACGACAACTTCGCGCGCCTGGGCATCTCCGCTGCCGCCCATGCGCAACTGACCAGCATGTTCCCCGAAGGACGGGCACCGCTGGTTGTGTGCAATCCCCCGTGGCTGCCGGGCAGCGCGCCGAGCACCCTGGACGCGGCGATCTACGATCCGGAGAGCAAGATGCTGATGCAGTTCCTGCGCGGATTGCCCGGCCACCTGACTAAGAACGGCGAAGGATGGCTGATCATCTCGGATCTCGCCGAGCTGCTGGGTCTGCGCACCCGCGCGCTGCTGCTGGAGGCCATCGAGGCGGCAGGCCTGGAAGTCATCGACAAGATCGACACCGCGCCAAGGCACCACCGCGCGCAGGATGCCGAGGACGTGCTGCATGCGGCCCGTTCGAAGGAAGTCACTTCGCTGTGGAGGCTCAAGGCCAAGTAGCCCTGGCAGCGTTCCATGCAGAAGCAGCAAAGGTGCCCGCGTAATTCGCGGGCACCTTTGCTGCTTAAGTTCCGGTGTGCAGGTTGCTACTTGTCCAGGCCGTCGCGAACATCCTTGGCCGCATCCTTGACTGACTCGCCGGCCTGCTTGGCTTTCGCAGCGGCTTGGTCCTTCACGCCTTCAGCCTGCAGGCGCTCATTGTCGGTCGCATCGCCTACGGATTTCTTAACCTTGCCCGAAACTTCTTGCGCCTTGTTCTGGATCTTATCGCCTAGGCCCATTGGAAAATCTCCTTCTGCAGTTGATTCGACAGCGTACCTTTCCCAGCCTAGTGGGCCGCGCAGGTGAATCACCTGTCCTGGGCCTCTGCATTAGCTGGCAGATTCTCCCGGTTCCTCCCCCTCCACGCAATTCGGCGTAGGCTTGCGGGTTCGGCCAACGATCAAACCGTGTCCAGCAATGCGCGCAGCTGTTCCTTGTATTCTTCGTAGGCGGTTCGCCCAGTGCGGGTCAGGGCAATGTAGGTGACCGGGCTCCGCCCCTCCAGGACCTTATCCACTTTCACGTATTCAGCTTCTTCCAGCTTGCGCAAGTGCGTGGCCAGATTTCCCGAGGTCATCGACAGCAGCCCCTGCAGCTTGGGAAACGAGATGCTATCCCCGGCACGCAAGGTGTCCAGGACCGTGATGGTCCTCAGCCGCGCCTGGGCGTGGATAAGCGGGTCAAGCTCCTGCATGCCCACCCCGGATCAACGCTCCCGACACCAGTTCCGGCTTGCTGCCGTGCAGCAGGCCCAGCACGATGAACCCCAAACCGCCAACCGCTCCGGCCAAGAGGTTCAGCGGCGCCGGTGCCGCCAGCGAAAGCAGGGCAATGGCCAGGATCCAAGCCCCGCAGATCAGTTGGGTCCGGTCGTTGAAGAGTACCGATCCGGCAACCACGAGCACGCCGATCACCAGGCACAGGCCGGCGAGGGCAAAAGTCGCCATGCCCATTGAGCTCAGCCCCTCGGCATGCAGCCGCCATCCGAGCAGGGCAGTGATGATCATGCCGAGGCTGAAGGTGTTGCCGTAAATCGCCCCTTGCGCCATCGACGGCCCTCTGGTCCCCGAACCGCGCTTGGCCGAATGCACTGCGGAAATCACGATCGCGATGAGGAATGAGGCAACTGCGGTGCCGATTCCAACCGCCGCTGGCAGCAGCGGCGCGCCTTGCGGCGCGAGTGCGAAGTAGAGGCCGAGGAAGGCAATGATCCAGGCAACGCCCCAGATGGAAAACAGCAGCTGCTGGTTCGGGCTCATGCCCTCGCGGGCTTGCTGTGCGTCCGATTCGATTCCTCGCAGTATGCGGGCCGGGTCGATTTCGTTGCTGTTCCCGTTTTCCATGATGCCCTTCCTCCTTCGGCGATTTCCGCCTCCGAGCCCCAAAGCAGTCCGTGACGAAAACCACTTTGCATTACAAAGTTCAAGATAGCGCGAGAGTCCGCTTCGCGCAAGCGGCGTGTTTTGGCAACTGAGCAGAATTGCGCCCCGCCCATTTCGGACAACGTGAGAAGCCGCAGGCCAAGGGTCCTTCAGGGGCGTTCGCACTTAGCATGGAATCGAAATGGATTTTTTCCTGCAGTGGCTGGTTTGGCGCTTGCCGCTATTTGCGCCCGAGCACGGCCACCAGGAAATCGTCGGCAGGCAAGTGGAAGTTCCAGGTCGAATAGCGCTGCTGCAGTGCCAGCCCGGCCTCCCGTGCGTCGGCCTCGAAGTCATCGAACGCGTAGCCGCGTCCCGAGCCGAATCCGATGATCATGCGCCCGTCTGCCGCCAGCTGCTCGCGCAGCTGCTGCAGTGCCGGCAGGCGTTCGGATTCGGAGAGGAAGGTGACGACATTACCGGCAGAAACGATCAGATCGAATTCCTGCCTTTCCCCCGCTGCGCCAGCGATGGTGAAATCAGCCAGATTGCCGACCTGCCATTGGGCCTTGGGGTAATCCACGCGCGCAACATCGATTAAATGCGGGTCGAGGTCCACTCCAACCACTTGGTGCCCCTGCTCGGAAAGCCAGCCGCCGATGCGCCCGGTCCCGCATCCGGCATCCAGGATCCTGCTGCCTCGGGCAACCATCGCGTCAACGGTGCGAGCTTCCCCGAAAATATCCTGGCCTTCTGCAGCAAGCGTGCGCCAGCGCTGGGCAAAATTCGGCGAGTGGTCCGGGTTCTTGCGAACGGTGGCGAGCCAAAGGTTTTCTTCTGGTGCAGTCATGAATCCAGTTTCGCACTGTCGCTGGCATTCGGCGATTGGCTGGCACCGGCCGGAAAACGAAGAAGACCGCTTCGATCACCCTGAAAAGAGTTCTTGAAGCGGTCTTCGTTTTGGTGGGCCCTACCGGGATCGAACCGATGACATTCACGGTGTAAACGTGACGCTCTACCAGCTGAGCTAAAGGCCCTCCTGCAGCGTGTGAACTTGGAAAGTTTCTTTCCCTCATTCGTCCTCTGCAACAAGTAATAATCTAGTGCATCCCGAACTGACTTGGCAAATTGAAATGGAGGTTTTCACAAAAGAGTGCCGAGCGTCACCAAATGGGCCAATCGGGAAATCAACATTCTGTTCCGCCGCAGGCACAGGAGAGGCTGGTGGCATGAACAAGAGATTCGCAGCTGCCGGCCTTGCCCTATGCCCGCTCATTTCAAGCTGCACCCCTGGGACCATCCCTTCCAAGGCACCAGCCAGGGCCTGCGCCGAAGAACACGAGGCACCAAAATCTTCGGGCCTGGCCGGCAGCCGGAAGCAAAGCAATTCGATGAGCGATCTCACTCACCAAGAAACGGTTGTCGAAGACGGCGTCATCATCATCCGCTGGGCCATGGATGACGGCGGCGCCAAATCGCTCCACTAGGTTGGCAATTTCGGTGCACCCGCCGATGCAGCGTAACCATATACCTGGATTTCCAAGCGCAATGAAAAAGCCACCGATCCAGCCATGATGGCTTCGGGTGAGGACGCCAAGAAGTTCAGCTTCACCGAGGATCAAATATCTCATGAAGCCGGCATCATTGGGCACCGCAGGATTTGTCCGATTGGAAAATAGCCTGCCGGAAACAAAAAATCCCCGATCCGAATGGATCGAGGATTCTTATTTGGTGGGCCCTACCGGGATCGAACCGATGACATTCACGGTGTAAACGTGACGCTCTACCAGCTGAGCTAAAGGCCCTTACCATGTTCACTTTTGCAAGCCAACGAGGAATAACTGTACACAGGTTTTCGCACTCGGGCAAATCGAGGAGTCATTTTTTTGCGTGAGCTGGAGCACAGCATATTTGGGCGCGCTAAACGCCGCGCTCCACAGCCGCCTTGTAGTCATCAATGCTTCTTGGCTGCGTCATCTCGCTGCGGAAAATATCGCGAACTTCACCGTCAACTAGATACAGCGACAATCTGGCAGCGACCCCGCGATCTCGATCAAAGGCGTCGGCTTGCTGCGCCACCGCCCCATGCGGCCAAAAATCAGCCAGCAACTCGAAGTCCAGGCCAAGCGACTGCGCATAGTTGCGCAGGGTGAATTTATGGTCCACCGAAATGGCCACGATGCGTACCTGATGCCGTGCAAAAAATTCGTAGTGCTCTTGGAGTGTTGCCAGTTCCGACCCGCATACCCGCGAAAACGCCCAGGGATAAAAGACAACCAGCACCCGGCCGCTAGACAGCCCGGTACTGGTTATCGTTTCGCCGTACTGATTTTCCAGCGAGAAGTCGAACAGGCGTGAACCTGTTTGGATCATTAGTTCTTCTTACGTGGGGCGAGGCGGATTGCGGACCAATCCTCCGAAACGCCTTCACTAGTAGTTACATGCAGGCCGGCGGTTGGTGCCTCCTGCTGGATAAGTGCTGGGGATACATGTCCCTCGCGACCCTGCTTCGGGGTGAGCAGCCAAATAATGCCGTTCTCGTCCAAGCAGTTCAGCGAGTCCATCAATGCGTCAACTAGATCTCCATCGCCGTCGCGCCACCAGAAAATGACTGCGTCGACAACGTCATGGTCCTCTTCGGTGAGCAGCTCTGAACCAATCAGGTCCTCGATTGAGTCACGCAGATCGTAATCCACGTCATCGTCGTAACCCAGTTCCTGAATAAGGTCTTCATTAGCGAAGCCCAATTTTTTGGCGGGCTCCAAGTTTGCCGATACGGCGTCGCTCACTTCATTCCTCCTGCTGGTGCAAAGCGTTACTACCAACGAAACACGGTTTTGCCGTTCCGTTCAAGCGCTGCAGCGATAACACGCCGAACAAATATAACCCAGATCGACGTGACCCGCACCATACTCACATGAGTGTGTGGGAGATAGACCTACTACAAGGTTGCACAAGTCACTTCAAATGTATGTTTTATGCCTGTTTTTGCTGGAAATCAAGGCACCAAACCGGTGCTTTTAACACTAGAGTTGCATATGAACCGACAGTGCACATCACTCCAGTGTTACTGCACCCGTTGTCCCAATACCGTTGCACCGCAGTGGATAACTGCAAAGCGATGGAGCCGCAATTCAATCAAGGAGCTTCCGTGGCTGTAGAGGAACACATCTCCCAGATCCGTAGCGGGCTGACTTACCAGCTCTCCGATCGGGACCCTGAGGAAACTCAGGAATGGATGGACTCGTTTGACTCGCTCGTAGAGAGCCAGGGCACCGAGCGTGCCCAGTTCATTATCCGCTCGCTGCTGCAGCGCGCAGGTGCCAAGTCCGTGGGCGTGCCACACGTGACCACCACCGATTACGTGAACACCATTCCTGTTGACCAGGAACCAGAATTCCCGGGCGATGAAGCCATCGAGCGCCGCTACCGCGCCTTCATGCGCTGGAATGCAGCCATCATGGTGCACCGCGCTCAGAACCCCGCCATCGGTGTTGGCGGACACATCTCCACCTACGCCGGTGCAGCGACCCTGTATGAAGTAGGTTTCAACCATTTCTTCCGCGGCAAGAACCACCCAGGCGGTGGCGACCAGATCTTCTTCCAGGGCCACGCGTCCCCGGGCATGTACGCCCGCGCGTTCCTCGAAGGCCGCCTGTCCGAAGAGGACATGGACGGATTCCGCCAGGAAAAGTCGAAGGAAGGCCATGCGCTTCCTTCCTACCCGCACCCACGCTCGCTTCCTGACTTCTGGGAATTCCCGACCGTGTCGATGGGCATCGGCCCAGCTAACGCCATCTACCAGGCACAGCTGAACCGCTACCTGCAGAACCGCGGCATCAAGGACACCTCCGACCAGCAGGTCTGGGCCTTCCTGGGCGACGGCGAAATGGACGAGCCAGAGTCGCGCGGCTTCCTGCAGCTTGCTGCCAACGAGAAGCTCGATAACCTGAACTTCGTCATCAACTGCAACCTGCAGCGCCTTGACGGCCCGGTTCGCGGCAATGGCAAGATCATGCAGGAGCTGGAAGCTTTCTTCCGCGGTGCCGGATGGAACGTCATCAAGGTTGCTTGGGGCCGCGAGTGGGATGCCCTGCTCGAAGCCGACAAAACCAACGCCCTGGTTGACGTCATGAACCAGACCCCGGATGGCGATTACCAGACCTACAAGGCCGAGTCCGGCGCGTTCGTTCGCGAGCACTTCTTCGGCCAGCGTCCGGAAACCAAGGAATTGGTTGCCGACATGACCGACGACGAGATCTGGAACCTGAAGCGCGGCGGCCACGATTACCACAAGGTCTACGCAGCCTACAAGGCAGCCGCCGAGTTCAAGGGCAAGCCAACTGTCATCTTGGCCAAGACCGTCAAGGGCTACGGCTTGGGCTCGCACTTCGAGGCTCGCAACGCGACCCACCAGATGAAGAAGCTGACCATGGAAGACTTGAAGAAGTTCCGTGATCACCTGCGCATCCCTATTACCGATGAGCAGCTCGAAGCTGACCTCTACACTCCTCCGTACTACCGCCCAAGCGAGGATTCGGCTGAGTACAAGTACATGATGGAGCGCCGCGCAGCTCTTGGCGGTTCGGTTCCTACCCGCCGCCAGGAAGCTTCCAAGAAGCTGTCCCTGCCAGGCGATAAGACCTACGCGATCGCCAAGCGCGGTTCGGGCAAGCAGCAGGCGGCCACCACCATGGCCTTCGTGCGCCTGCTCAAGGACCTGATGCGCGACAAGGAATTCGGCCACCGCATCGTGCCGATCGTCCCCGACGAATCGCGTACCTTCGGCATGGACTCGTTCTTCCCGACCGCGAAGATCTACAACCCAGGCGGCCAGAACTACCTGTCCGTAGACCGCGACCTGGTTCTGGCCTACAAGGAATCCCCTCAGGGCCAGCTGATCCACCCGGGCATCAACGAGGCCGGCGCCGTCGCAGCATTCACCGCTGCCGGCACCAGCTACTCAACCCACGACGAACCGCTGATCCCGATCTACGTGTTCTACTCGATGTTCGGCTTCCAGCGCACCGGCGACCAGTTCTGGGCTGCCGGCGACCAGATGACCCGTGGCTTCATCATCGGCGCTACCGCCGGCCGCACCACCCTGACCGGTGAAGGCCTGCAGCACGCCGATGGCCACTCGCCAATCCTGGCTTCGACCAACCCGGCAGTGATCACCTACGATCCTGCCTACGGTTACGAAATCGGGCACATCATGCGCTCCGGCCTGGAACGCATGTACGGCGGCAACCACGCCGATCCAAACGTGATGTACTACCTGACCGTGTACAACGAGCCAATCAGCCAGCCAGCTGAGCCGGAGAACGTTGACGTGGAAGGCATCATCAAGGGCATCCACCTGCTCAAGGAAGCTACCACCGACGGCCCGCGCGCACAGCTGCTGGCCTCCGGCGTGGCCGTGCCATGGGCCCTGGAAGCACAGGCCATCTTGGCCGACGAGTGGGGCGTATCGGCCGATGTCTGGTCGGTTACCTCGTGGAACGAACTGGCCCGCGACGGCCAGCGCGCCGACGCCGAGGTGCTGGTGGATCCTTCCAAGGCCCGCCGTACCCCGTACGTGACCAGCAAGCTGGAGTCCACCCCGGGCCCAGTCATCGCGACCACCGACTACATGCGTGCCGTGCCTGAACAGCTGCGCCCATACGTACCAGGTGAATTCCACACCCTCGGTGCTGATGGCTTCGGCTTCTCGGACACCCGTGCGGCAGCCCGTCGCTTCTTCAAGATCGATGCGCACTCGCTGGTAGTACAGACCTTGCAGTCGCTGGTAGAGCGTGGCGAAATCCCTGCGGACACCGCAGTGAAGGCCCACGCCAAGTACGACCTGAACAACCCGAACGCCGGCCAGTCCGGCAACGCTGGCGGAGACGCCTAAGCGAAGCGGGATAAGTCCAGCTGACCAGCTGCCCGCCTGCGAAGCAATTCGCAGGCGGGCAGCTGGCTCTTTTAATCTCACCTCTACCCTCTGCACAGGGCACCGGCAGGGAAAAGAAACTAAGCTGGAAACCATGAGTCCTGAAATGGATGCCGCAGCAGCTCCGAAGAATCGCCCCAGCCAATCCCCGGCCCCCAGCAGTGCAACGCTCAAGCGACTCAAAAACCATATTGGCGTGCTGTCCACCACCGCGCTGAAGTACCTGGACCAGCAATTGCCCTGGTACCGTTCCCTGGCCCCCAATGAGCGCGCGGCCCTGGGCCTGATCGCCCAAAAGGGCATCTCCACGTTCGTCTCCTGGTACGAAGATCCTTCCTCCACCCCCTCCTGGGTGGTCACCGATGTCTTCGGTGCCGCTCCCACCGAGCTGACCCGCTCCATCTCCTTGCAAAAAGCCCTGGGCCTGCTGCGCACCATCGTGGAAGTCGTCGAATCCCAGGTCCCGGATATTGCCCCCGAAGCAGAACAGGCCGCCCTGCGCGAAGCGGTGCTGCGCTATTCACGTGAAGTGGCCTTTGCCGCCGCTGATGTCTACGCCCGCGCCGCTGAAACCCGCGGCGCATGGGACTCTCGCCTCGAAGCCCACGTGGTCGATGCGGTGCTGCATGGCGAAGCCCACGATTCCCTGGCCTCGCGGATTGCCGCGATCGGCTGGAAGTCGCAGAAGAACATCCGCATCCTGGTGGGCACCACCCCGTCCTCCAATGCCGCCACCTTCGTTTCGGCTCTGCGCCGCATGGCCATCCGCTACTCGCGCGATTCCCTGGTGGGGGTGCTCGGCGATCGTTCGGTGCTGATGCTTTCGGATACCAAATTCGATGAAGCCGACCTGAGCCGCCTCACCCGGTTCTTCGGACCCGGACCCGTGGTCTACTCCCCCTTGGCACCCACGGTCAAGGAAATGCATCAGGCAGCTGCCTCGGCAGTGGCAGGATTCAGCGCCGCCAAGGCCTGGCCGCAGGCGCCTAATCCGATCGGCGCCGATGACCTGTGGCCAGAGCGCGCCTGCAATGGCGATGAGCTGGCCCGCACCGCCTTGATCGAGCAGGTCTACCGGCCCTTGCAGCAGGCCTCCAATGGCTTGGCCGAAACTCTTTCCAGCTACCTGGCGCTGGGCCACTCCTTGGAAGGCACCGCACGCGAACTTTTCGTCCACGCCAACACCGTGCGCTACCGGCTCAAGCGGGTCAGCGAGGTCACCGGGTGGGATCCGTTGGTTCCACGCGATGCTTTTGTCCTGCAAACCGCATTGCTCTTTGGACGGCTTCACGAGTCGAACTTGTAGGCTTCAACCAAAGAGCATCAAGCTGCCAGCACGGTTAATTCCGAGTTGATCGCGCATTTCAGCGGAATCCAGCTTCTGGATACGCTAAGCTTTTGTAGAGATCCTACAAACAGTCACCACGAGCTTGGTACTCAAATGAAGAGCCAAAAGCTCCCAATATTTGGAAAGCTGTAAGAGTGTTAGCAATCGTTTGCCCTGGACAGGGCTCCCAGACCCCAGGTTTCCTCACCGAATGGCTCAACGTCGACGGTGTTGCCGAGCATCTGCAGGCGCTCAGCTCGATCACCGAGCGCGACCTCACTGCCCACGGCACCACTTCTGATGAAGAGACCATCAAGGACACCGCCGTCGCCCAGCCGCTGATCGTTGCCGCCGGCCTGATCACGGCCCGTGCACTCTTCGGCCAGCAGCTGCCGGCAAACGTCATCGTGGCCGGACACTCAGTCGGCGAGATCACTGCCTCGGCCTTGGCCGGCGCGCTGGATGAAGCCGACGCGATGAACTTCGTGAAGGTGCGCGCCAATGCGATGGCAGAAGCCGCCGCAGCCACCCCGACCGGCATGGCCGCTGTTCTTGGCGGCGACCCTGAAGAGGTCCTGGCCAAGCTCGAAGAATTGGGCCTGACACCAGCAAACGCCAACGGTGGCGGGCAGACCGTAGCCGCAGGCACCCTTGAGCAGCTTGCTGCCCTGGGCGAGAACCCGCCAGCCAAGGCCCGGGTCATCCCGCTGAAGGTTGCCGGTGCATTCCACACCGCTCACATGCAGCCAGCGGTCGGCACCCTGCAGGAACTTGCCAACACCCTCATCGCCAAGGATCCGGCAGCAACCCTGCTTTCGAACTTCGATGGCCAAGCTGTTGCCAATGGCCAGGCGAACCTCGATTCATTGGTAGCCCAGGTCTCCCGCCCGGTCCGCTGGGACCTGTGCATGGAGTCGTTGGCAGCAGCCGGCGTCACCGGCGTGCTGGAGCTGGCGCCAGCTGGCACCCTCGTAGGCTTGGCCCGCCGTGGCCTGAAGGGCGTAAAGACCCTGGCTGTGAAGTCCCCTGCGGATCTGGAAGCTGCCCAGGCGTTCATCGCCGAGCACACCGCCAGCTAGGCATGCGGGGCCACTGAAAAGATTGTGCACGCCGGGAACGTCATGTTGCGGCTGCCAAGCGCATCTCTGGCCTAAGCTTTAAACCGACGAAACGTGCCGCGCATCGTTGATGCACCACCCAAGTTTCATTAAGCCGGCCGGAGCCGGTTCCTGGAAAACAGGATCCGGTACTGGCCACAAAAATGACCGGAGTCCTCCGGCTAAGAAGAAAAGGAGCCATCCATGGCTAGCAACGAAGAAATCCTGGCGGGCCTCGCCGAAATCGTCAACTCCGAGACCGGCCTGGACGAAGCAGACGTGCAGCTGGACAAGTCCTTCACCGAGGACCTGGACATCGACTCGATCTCGATGATGACCATCGTCGTTGAGGCTGAGGAAAAGTTCGAGGTTAAGATCCCTGACGAAGAGGTCAAGAACCTGAAGACCGTCGGCGACGCCGTCACCTTCATCGCTGGCGCACAGGCCTAAGCTTCCTGGCGTTCATCGCCAGACCGTTGTGCGGGCAAGCCGCGCACACCGGCCGGTACGTCAAGCCGGCCCCCTGAATTTCAAAGCATAGTTCTTATCCGCACAGTAGAGAGTTTGATGATGGCGCGCAAAGTAGTGATCACCGGTCTCGGAGCCACCACCCCAATCGGCGGGGATGTTCCCACCCTGTGGGAAAACGCCCTCAAAGGCGTTTCCGGCGCCGTAACCCTGGAAGACGACTGGGTTAAGGAATACGACCTGCCTGTCACCTTCGCCGCCCGCGCTGCTGTGCAGCCGACCGAGGTTCTCACCCGCCCAGAAACCAAGCGCATGGACCCATCAACCCAGTTCGCTGTGGTTGCTGCCCGTGAAGCCTGGGCCGACTCCGGTCTGGTCAAGGAAGAGATGGACCAGAACAAGCTGGCCGTTGCCTTCGCAACCGGCATCGGTGGCGTTTGGACCCTGCTCAACGCTTGGGACACCCTGCGCGAAAAGGGCCCACGCCGCGTTCTGCCAATGACCGTGCCAATGCTGATGCCTAACGGCCCAGCAGCTGCCGTGTCGCTGGATCTGGGTGCAGCCGGTGGCGCGCACACCCCAGTGTCCGCTTGCGCCTCGGGTACCGAAGCCATGCACGTGGGCCTGGAGCTGATCCGCTCGGGCAAGGCCGATGTAGTGATGGTTGGCGGCGCTGAAGCTGCGATCCACCCAATGCCAATGGCCGCATTCGCATCAATGCACGCTCTCTCGCGCCGCAACGATGATCCAACCAAGGCTTCGCGTCCCTACGACGTGGACCGCGATGGCTTCGTGATGGGCGAAGGCGCTGGGGCACTGGTGCTGGAAGCTGAAGAGCACGCCATTGCCCGTGGCGCTCGCATCTACGCTGAGCTGGCCGGCTCCTCGGTGACCTCCGACGCGCACCACATCACCGCACCGGATCCGGAAGGCACCGGGGCTACCCGTGCCCTGAAGGCCGCGATGTTCGATGGCCGTATCCAGCCAGAGGACGTTGTCCACGTCAACGCGCACGCGACCTCCACTCCGGTTGGCGATAAGCCAGAGTACGCTGCGCTGAAGAACGCCCTGGGTGATCACCTGGATAATGTCTGGGTTTCGGCAACCAAGTCCCAGATGGGCCACCTGCTGGGTGCTTCCGGTGCTGTGGAGTCCGTGCTGTGTGCACTGGCGATCTACAACCGCAAGGCTCCGGTGACCATCAACTTGGACAACCAGGATCCAGAGATCCCGCTGAAGGTCGTCACCGGCGAGCCTGCACAGCTGCCAGCTGAAGGCACCATCGTTGCGCTGAACAACTCCTTCGGTTTCGGCGGCCACAACGCAGTCGTCGCAATCCGCAGCGTCTAGCAATATCCCGGTTGCGTGCAACCAAATAGCCGATGGGCTGGTCCAAGGGATTCCTTGGACCAGCCCATCCTGCTTTAATTCTCTGGCTTCTTCGGCAAAGCGTTGTCTGATCGCACCTGTGCTTGTTACGCTCAAGATCCGCCCACCTGGCGTGGGAACTTGTTACTTCGATCAGTTCAGGAGCCACCCTCGTGCGCACACTCATCGCAACCGCATTTGTCTCGCTCGACGGAGTCGTTGAAGCTCCGGGCGGCGAACCCGAATACCGCAATTCCGGCTGGACCATGAATAGTGTCGAGTTCGATCCAGCCGCATACGAACTGAAGGGCACCGAACAGGCTGAAGCTTCAGCCATGTTGCTGGGCAGGATCAGCTACCAGGCCTTCTCCCCCATCTGGCCATCGATGACCGAGGAATTTCCGCACTATAACGCCATGCCGAAATACGTGCTTTCCACAACGCTGGCCGAGAAGGACCCCGTAGACAACTGGGGCGAGACAACCATCCTGCGTTCGATCTCCGACGTCGCACGCCTCCGCGCGGGCGAGGGTGGACCCATCAGCATCCATGGTTCGGCAACCTTGGTTCGTTCCCTCCAAGAGCACCAGCTTATTGACCGGTACAACCTCCTGGTTTTCCCGGTCCTGCTCGGTGCAGGCAAGCGCTTGTTCAGCCAGGAAAGCATGGACGCGCAAAAGCTCAAGCTCGTGGATTCACAAACATATTCGAATGGTATCCAGAAGAATGTTTTCGACGTCGTCCGGTGACCTCATCGCGGGATGTATTCCTTCGTGATCAGTTCCAGATAATGTCCCGATGGGTCTAGCAAATAGACTCCCCTGCCACCGTGCTCATGATTGATTGCTCCGGGGTGCTGGCGTTGCGGATCGGCCCAATGCTCGTGCTCCGTTGCGCAAATTTTTTGGTAAGCGCGGTCAAAATGCGCTTCGTTGAGCAGGAACGCATAGTGCTGAGGCGGAAAATCAATCGGTGCCGTCGCAAACTGCAGCAACACCCCACCGTCAAGGCTGATGTTGCAGAATGGCCCCCAACTGGGGGCGGGCTTCGCTTCGAGCAAGTCAGTGTAAAACTCTGCCATGCGCTGTGGATCCGTTGAAGCGATAATTGTGTGGTTGAATTGCGCGGTCATCTGTCCCTTTCAAAATATGTCCGAAAATTCTGTAGCTTAAATCTTCCGGTGAAAGGGTGGTCCGCGGATCAGGGAACGACCAGATAGCCGTTCCGGGAATGGCTGCCTAGAGCCTGACTGGTCTTCATCGCCAATGAGTCTAGCATCCTGAGCGCGCGCCTGACTATGTCTTCAGGGTAAAACCAAGAAGTGGGATCCCAATATGGAATCCCACTTCTCGTGGTAACAACCCCGCACCACCGGGGTCTATCTGAGTGCAGTTGTAAACTCACCCAGAGACATTAAAACCAGTTGCTAAACCACCTGGTTGAGCCATCGTACAGGTGCTTCATCGCCTGAATGGCGGAAAGGCTCGAGTTCCTCGTCCCAGGCTTCGCCCAATGCGATGGACATTTCTTGATAGAAAATTGACGGGTTTCCATCGCCCTTTTCATAGGCCCAGCGGATTCTTTCTTCGCCGACCATGATGTTGCCAGCAACATCAACGGTCGCGTGGAAGATCCCCAAGTCTGGAGTTACGGACCAACGGCTGCCGTCGGCGCCAGGGCTTGGATCCTCTGTGATTTCGAAACGCAGATGCTGCCATCCATGCATTTCACTGGTGAGCAGTGCGCCAGTTCCCTGAGGGCCAACCCACTCAATTTCGGCGCGACAAAATCCGGGTGCGACGTGCTGTTCGGTCCAGTCCATCTTGACTGGAGTTCCGAGCACGGCCCCAATTGCCCACTCCAGGTGCGGGCATAGTGCAGCAGGGGCGGAATGTACAAATATCACGCCTCTGGTCATCGGTGTAGACATGCCATCCTCCGTTGCGGTGTTGATCGTCTTCCCCTACGTCAACATCGAACTGGTGCTATCGCCGCCGATAGTTCTATTTTGCCCGATGAACAGCACTTTTCGCTACCCAGGCGGGCTAAATTCACAGATTGGACGAAAATCTTCAGGCCCGAGGGTGTGCTTGGCGGTAACTTTGCCGCAATCGATCCACGGAAACATGCGTATAGAGCTGGGTAGTGGCAAGCGATGCGTGCCCGAGGAACTCCTGCACCGCACGCAGGTCAGCGCCTCCATCGAGCAAATGGGTGGCGACTGTATGGCGTAAGGCGTGTGGCCCGCTGGCGGAGGTGTCGCCAAGTGAGCGCAGGGCGCTGGCAATGACTTCACGCGCCTGTCGAACATTTAGCCTGGAACCGCGAACTCCGACCAGCAAGGCGTCCTCCGCCTGCTCTGCGGCCACGACTCGTCGGTAGGAGCGTATCCATTCAATAATCACCCGCTCGGCAGGTTTGCCGAAGGGCACCATCCGCTCCTTGTTGCCTTTGCCAAGGACCCTCAACGTCCTTCGCTCGAAATCGATGTCTGAGATATCCAAGGCAACCAGCTCACTGATACGCAGTCCCGAAGCGTAGAGCAATTCTGCAATGACCCTGTCTCGACACTGGATCGCCCTGGCTTTGGGATCCTGGTCGGTTCCATCGCCTTTCTGCCTGGCTGCCTCGTTTTCTTCTGTAAGACCAGCATGTTCCGACAGGAGCCTGTCAATCTGGCTGGGCTGAAGTATGTGCGGCAGCCGCCGCTCTTTTTTCGGTGCTGCCAATCGCAAGGCCGGATCATTCTCAACCAGGTGGTTCTTCAATGCCCAAGCGAAGAAGTTTTTCACCGCGGAGATGCGGCGGGCCAATGTTGTCCGAGAAACTTCGGACTCATGCAGGTATGCCAGCCAGTCTCGAAGCATTTGGACAGAAATCTGCTTCAATGCCGGATCCCCGGCGTGTTCGTTGAGGAACTGTCCGAGGTTTCGGAGATCTACGTCGTAGGCGCGCAGGGTATTTTCGCTGCGGCCGCGTTCGCGCTGCAGGTACTCCAAATAGTCGGCCACGGGTTCGGAGAATTTTGCCGACGGGCCGGTGGAATGCTTCGAGACCGGATCGTGCTTCATCACCACCGAGCTTACCCGAAGGCAGCTAGTTGCCCTGGTAGACCAGTTTCCACGATAGGCCATCGGTGCTGGCCAGCCCGAGTGCCTCCAGGCGGGCTACCGCCTGCAGCGTTTGAATCATCGGCACACCACTGCGCGCTGAAATTTCATCAACCAGCAGCGACTTGGAAAACGACATGACGTCGTAGACCATGCCTTCATCGCGGCCCAGCTGATCTGTTGGTCTCCGGGGCACCTGATCCACGCGTGAAGCCTGGGTGCTGCGGTCGGCGCCGACGAGAGCGAGGGCATCTTGCGGTGAAGCAAGCAGCGCGGCGCTTCCCTCGGCGATCAGCCGGTGGCAGCCGGCGGAATTCGGAGCGAACACGCTTCCGGGGACGGCTGCGACTTCGCGACCTAGCTCAACCGCATGGCTGGCTGTATTCAGCGCTCCAGAGCGGTGTCGTGCCTCCGTGACGATAACCAGCCTGCTCAAGGCGGCAATGATCCGGTTGCGGTTTAAAAATCGAAAACGAGCTGATGTGGTCCCCGGCGGGACTTCCGACAGCAGGACGCCCCGCGCGACAATTTGGTTGAGCAAGTTGCTATTGCCTGATGGATAGAGCCGATCGATACCGCCGGCCATCACGGTAATGGTCGGCGGGTTCGAGTAGGCCCAGTCTTCAACTGTCAGAGCTGCCCGGTGGGCGCTGGCATCGATGCCGTAGGCTCCCCCGGAGACGATGGTGTACCCATGCGTGGCAAGGGCCCTGCCAAGGTCGAAGGTCACTTGGTCGCCATAGTCACTGGCATCACGAGAGCCGACGATCGCTACATTCTTCGCTACCTGCGCTCCGGCAAGGAGCTGGGGATCGCTGGCCCGCCACCATAGACACAGGGGCCGTCCCAGGTTGAGGTCGTCAAGCTGAATTGGCCACATTGTGTCCGTTGGGATCAGCAGCCCTCCATTATGCCGGGCCGCGGTATCCAATGCGGCCACGGGGTTGCTCAGCGGCAGCCTCTTGCGCCAACGAGTCAGTGCGGATTTCAGGTCCTGCGCCATATTCGAGGTGGTCTTCACCCCGAGGATGTCGTCAACCTGGGGCTTGAGCCCCCATGGCACGAAGTCTGCTCTTCGAATCAGTGCAAGCAGTTCCTGGGGGCTCATGAGTTCCAGCAGGGCACTCGCGGTGTAGTCGTTGGGCTCAATCAGCTGGTTCAAGTGCGCATATGTCAGCCGTTCCTGATTCGTGCGATCGCCCACTGGAACAGGATTTAAATTGATGGACATTCGATGGCCTAACTATTCTCAAGACTTTGGCGCAGATGCGCTGCAACGGCCAAGTCGTCCTCGGTGGGAGCTGTGTGCTGTTGTTGGTCGGCGACTGTCCAGGCCACCCGCAGCAGACGGTGGATACCGCGGGCCGAAAGCCCGCGGCGAGCAGCAAGTTGTTCCAAAGCGGCCTTGGTTTTTGCCGGGTATCTCAGGTCATGACGCAGTATTTGCGTTGGAATTTGGGCATTGCAGCTAATGGAGAAGGGGCGAAGCCGCTCCTGACTGCGTTCCCTTGTTGTGCGGACTCGTTCTCGAACTATGGCGCTGGATTCATTCTGCGCGGTACTCAACAGCTGCGATTGGTGTACCGGATTCACTCGAACTTGCAGGTCAACGCGATCCAGAATGGGCCCGGATAGCCTGGCGAAGTAGCGCCGGCGGGCCATGGGCGTGCACGTGCAGCCGGTTCCCGTCCCGAAATTCCTCCCGCAAGGGCAGGGGTTGGATGCGAGGATGAGCTGGAATCGGGCGGGCAATCGCTGATGGCTTCTGGCCCGGGCCAGGTTTATATAGCCTTCCTCGATGGGTTGGCGAAGGGCGTCAAGTACGCCGGTATTAAACTGGGCGGCTTCGTCCAAAAACAGGATCCCGTGATGGGCCCGCGTTATCGCCCCGGGGATCAGCTGCGCAGTTCCACCGCCAATCAGCGCCGACAACGAAGAGGTGTGGTGTGGTGCGACGAAGGGCGGGGTGCGCTGCAGCTGGTTGACCTCGTGCATTGCACCGCTGGTAATGGAATGCACTGCCGTGGCCTCAAGGGCCTGGCTGTCATCCAGCGGGGGAATGATCGTGGGCAGGCATTTGGCCAGCATGGTTTTCCCGGCGCCTGCCGGACCGACCATGATCAGGTGGTGTCCCCCGGCAGCTGCGAGCTCCAGAGCCAGGCGCGCTTCCTGCTGGCCGTTGACCAGCTGCAAGTCTGCCTCGTCATGGCTGGTGCTGGCCAGAGTGGATTGCGCAGGGGCGACGGCAGGGCCCGGGTGGTGCAAATGCATAGTGATCAGTTCCTTCTGCGCGCCACAGAATTCCAGCACTTGCCCCAGATGCCGGGCGGACTTCACCTCGATTCCCTCAACCAGCCGTGCCTCATTGCCATTGGCTTCAGCCACAATGACACGATCTAATCCATGTTCCTTGGCCAGTTGAACTGCGGGCAGAACACCGGGAACGGCACGCAAAGTGCCATCCAGTCCAAGCTCGGCCAGGTACAGCGTGGAGGGGCTGGCGAGCAACTGGTGATCGGCAGCCAGCGCGGCGACAAGAATTGCCAGATCAAAGCCGGAACCGTATTTGGGCAGGGTCGCCGGGGACAGATTAACCGTCAGTTTGCGGTTGGCCAGCGGAATGCCGGTGTTCCGCGCCGCCGCCTTGATACGTTCCCGTGCCTCATTCAGCGAGGCATCAGGCAGGCCCAGAATGGTGAAGCCGGGGATGCCGTTTCCGAGATCGGCTTCTACTTCTACCAGCGAGGCGCTGACCCCATGCAGCGCAACCGCGCTGGTGCGCGCGGTGCTCATGAGCGCACGTCTTGGTGCAACTGGCATTCGAACCCGCCAGCGGTGGGATAGACCTCAACGACGTCCACGCGCAACTGGGGCATGAACATCCGGTGCGCCTGCGCCCAGAAGATCAGCAGCTTCTGCAGCCGATGGTACTTGGCGGCATTGATCGCATCGAAGCCGGTGCCAAAACGCTGGGAGCTGCGGGTCTTGACTTCGATGGCGACCAGCTGGCCGTTGCCGGCCCGCGCCACCAAGTCAAGTTCCCCTGCCTGGCAACGCCAATTGCGATCGAGCACTTCATAGTTGTTTTCACGAAGAAAGCGGGCAGCGGCCAGTTCGCCGGCCGCTCCGAGGCGTTGACTTGCGGTACGCATGTGGCTCTCCTTGTTATGCAATCTGATCGATACTTCAATCCTCGAAGCGATGATCGAGAGCAGCCGGGATCCAATCGCCGTCTGTGGATAACTGCAATTAGCAATATCGGGATAAACTCCTGAAATCTCCTCGTAAAAACCGCGAGAAATATTGCTCAAAAGGGCTCTTCAAGTTTTAGCGTGGTGAGCCCGAAAAATAAGTAAGGCCCGCAGTCCTCTGCGAAAATGGATGTTGTCTAGACAAACCATCAGCAAGGAACTACGAGCCGTGTTTAAGGATACCGGTGGAAACGACGCTGCGTCGATTCTTCTCAACCTCACTGACTACCGCGTCATCGACGCAACCCAAGAACCAGCCGGACGACAAGTCCTTATCGAGCCCAAAGCCACAGAGGCAGCCTGTCCAACTTGTGGGGTGATCACCACCCGCATCCACGCCAGACCAGTGCACCGGGTCAAAGACCTCCCAACCGGTGGCAACGACATTAAGGTCCTGGTGCGCAAACGCCGGATGGCCTGCCAAGAGACCGCCTGCGAACGCCGCTCGTTCGTGCAAACCACCGAACAGCTACCGTTGAGGGCCAGAATCACTACCAGGCTCTCTCAAAAGCTCGTGGACGAGATGAGCTGCGAACTGCGAGCCGTGTCCAGGGTCGCTTCTGCGTACCAAGTTTCCTGGCCAACCGTGATGGCAAGAGCGAACATGGTCGGTGAGCTTGTAGGCAACGTGGACCGCATGTTCATCCGCCGCCTCGGTATTGATGAGCACCGTTTTCGTAAGGTCCGCTACGCACGCGGCCGCACCGGGAAAGTGGTCCGTATTGAGCCGTGGTCTATTGTCTTCACCGACCTGGATACCGGAAAAATTCTAGATATTGTGGACGGACGACGCTGTGCAGCGGTGAAGAAGTGGTTGAAGTCCCGGCCACGGTACTGGCGTCAACGAGTACAGTACGTGGCCATTGACATGTCTGCTGAGTTCCGCAAAGCGGTGCGGGAGAACCTGCCGAAAGCAAAGATCAGCGTGGACCATTTTCATGTCATTCAGCGGGCGAATCTCATGATTACTCAGGTGCGCCGGCGTCGCTCCCACGAGGTGCTCCAGCGCCGAGGAAGGGCCGCTGATCCGGCCTACAAGTATCGGAAACTGTTGACCTGCAATTTGGAGAACTTGTCGATTAGGCAAGTTGAGCGGCTGAAGTTGATCCTTGAAGCAGATCCTGAGCTGGGCGTGATTTATGGGATTAAGGAACACGTGCGGGAGCTGTTGAAAACCAGGGATATCCATGATTTTCAATCGAGGTGGGCGGTGCTGGAGAAATCGGTGAAGACAACGAAAATGGTGGAAGCGAAGTCGTTGTTCCGGACGCTGACTGCGTGGCGTCGGGAGTTGCTGGTGTTCATTCGTACGCGGTTGACGAATGCTCGGAGCGAGGCGGCGAACCTGACGGCGAAGAACTTGAAACGGATCGGTCGGGGTTATCGGAATCATGGTCATTACCGGGTCAGGATATTGTTATACACGGCGGGGCTACGGCCGTGCTGAGCATCCTGCACCACGCTTAAACTCGAAGAGCCCTCAAAAGTTGTTGGATTCGGCAAGCAAATGCATGGTGCCAGACAGTTATTTCTGGGTAGATTCACGTAGACGGGATTTCTCCCAGCGGCCAATGGGCGAGGTTATTGCCTTGGTGGGCGTTGCACTCGAATTATGGATGAATTGCAAAGATCTAATAACGTTTGCATAACATCTGGTTTGTAGCGTAATTCCGGGGCAGAATAGGTCGCGGAAGGGGGTTCAGACCTCGAAATACAAAGAGTTGGCCCCGCCCAGAGGCGCATTTTTGCTAGGGTGGGCAATCGGTGACGACGCGTCCGACACGATCACCGATAACACTCGAACCAGGACCTGCGCGGTCCGGAATGCTTTTCCTCGGACGGCGCGAATTGCAGATGGAACAATTCCTGCATGCTGGTCCATTACCAGCCAATGCCTTCGGGCAGATGGGCAGTGGAGACAATGACCACCAATATCGCATTGAAGGTTGAAGGGCTTTACAAGGTCTTCGGTCGCAAGCCGAAAGACGCGGTCAAGCAACTTGAATCCGGGACACCGCGTGAGAAGCTGCCCTCGGGCAATACAGCGGCAGTCATCGACGCGTCCTTTGAAGTCAAGACCGGGGAGATTTTCGTTGTCATGGGCCTGTCAGGATCCGGAAAATCCACCCTGATCCGGACGCTCAACGGCCTGTGGGAAGCCAGTGCCGGCACCGTGAGCCTCGGCGAAGACATAATCACCGGGATGCAGCCGGCCAAGCTGCGCGCAGTGCGCCGCAAGCGCGTTTCGATGGTGTTCCAGCATTTCGCCTTGCTTCCGCACCGCAGCGTGCTCGAAAACGTCGCCTACCCGCTGGAGCAGCAGGGCGTGGGACGCGCCGAACGACTGGCCACCGCCGCCAAAACACTGAAGCTGGTGGGATTGGACGGCTGGGGCGAGAAGATGCCAAGCGAGCTCTCCGGCGGCATGCAGCAGCGCGTAGGCATCGCCCGCGCGCTATCGGCCGACACCGAGATCTTGCTCATGGACGAAGCTTTCTCCGCGCTGGACCCGCTGATCCGCCGCGAAATGCAAGAACAACTCGTGGAGCTCCAAGCCACCTTGGGCAAGACGATCGTGTTCATCACGCACGACCTGAATGAGGCCATGTTCCTCGGCGACCGCATCGCGGTGATGCGCGATGGGCGCATCGTGCAGATCGGCACTCCTGAGGAGATCCTCACCGATCCAGCCAACGACTACGTCGAGCAGTTCGTGCAGGACGTAGACCGCGCCCGCGTGCTCACCGCCGCCTCGGTCATGGTTCCTGGCCGCTCGGTGATCCAGGAAAACGCCGGCCCGCGCGCCGCCCTGCGGCAGATGCGCGACGCCGTTGCCTCGGCGGCCATCGTTACGGGCCGGGATCGCAAGGTTCTCGGCATGATCACCGACCGCGATGCGCTCAAGCTGGTGCGCCGCGGCGAAAGCTCGCTGAGCTCGAAGATCTCCGCGCTGTCCACGGTGGATGCAGACACGGCGCTGATCGACTTGTTCGTCCCGTCCGTGGAATCTCCCCTGCCCGTCACCGTCACCGATGCCGAGAACCGCCTGCTAGGAGTCATCCCGCGGGTGACCCTGCTGGCGGCACTTGCTTCCACCACCCCGCAGACCGAGGAAATCAGCGTGCTCGACAGCCCGCTGCCCAGCGACATCGTTGACGCGGTGCTGCAGATTGAACCGGAGAAGAACTAATGGACAACTTCCGCATCCCGATCGGCGACGTCTCCGAAGATGCCATCGACTGGATCATTGCCAATCTCGACGGCTTCTTCTCGGTGCTGCGCACGATCTTCATAGAGATGTACGACGGACTCTACCTGGTGCTCTCTACCCCGAGTTTCGCTGTGGTAACCATCTTGATCGGCCTGATCGCACTGCTGGCCCGCGGCTGGCAATTCATGCTCGGCGCAGTGCTGGGCCTGCTGGTCATCGTTGGCGTGGACCAGTGGGAAAATGCGATGAGCACCCTGGCGCTGGTCATCGTCGCCGCCTTCTGGGCCTTGCTGATCGCGCTTCCGCTGGGCATCTGGGCCGCGAAATCCGACGGCTTCTCGCAGGTTGTCCGCCCGGTGCTGGACTTCTTGCAGACCATGCCGGCCTTCGTCTACCTGATCCCTGCGCTGATGCTCTTCCGCGTCGGCGTAGCACCGGGCATCGTGGCCACTATCATCTTCGCGCTGGCCCCTGGCGTGCGCTTCACCGAGCTGGGCATCCGCTCGGTGGATAGCGAAGTAGTTGAGGCCGGGCAGGCTTTCGGCTCCTCACCGGGACGTATCCTGCGGCAAATCCAGCTTCCGCTGGCACTGCCCACCATCATGGCCGGCGTTAACCAGGTCATCATGCTTTCGCTGTCCATGGTCGTGATCGCCGGAATGGTCGGCGCCGGCGGCCTGGGTGGCGATGTGATCAGCTCGCTCTCCCGCCTGGACACCGCGCTGGGCGTGGAAGCCGGGCTGGCCGTGGTCATCCTGGCGATGATCCTGGACCGGCTGACCAACGCCTTCGGACGGCAATCTGGATTGTTCGCGCTGTTCGCCAAGAAGCGCAAGGCCGCTCGCACCGCAAGGGAGCAGCAGCTGGCCGCCTGAGGGCAACGCGCAACGAGCATGGGCGGAAGCTCGACTTCCGCCACCGGCTTCGGATCCCCGGGGTCGGACGGCGACTGGAAAGACCAGCGCCATGGAAAGGGATAGATCATGAATCGCACCATTATGAAGTTTGGCGCACTGGCCGCCACTGCGGCATTGGGACTTACCGCGTGCTCCAGCAGCGATGCCGGAGGCGAAGGCGACGCACAAGCGTCGAAGGAAGTAACCATCGCGGTCTTCAACGGCTGGGATGAGGGCATTGCCACCAGCGAACTGTGGAAGGCCGTACTGGAGGACAAAGGTTACGACGTCAACCTGGAATACTCCGACGTTGCCCCACTGTTCTCCGGACTGGCCTCGGGCGATTACGACCTGACCACCGACGTGTGGCTGCCGGTCACCCACAAGGACTACCTGGACAAGTTCGGGACCGATATCGAGGACCTGGGCGCCTGGAATGACGAATCCAAGCTGACCGTTGCCGTCAACAAAGACGCCCCGATCGATTCCCTGGAAGATCTGGCCGCCAACGCCGACAAGTTCAACAACAAAATCGTGGGCATCGAGGCAGGCGCTGGCCTGACTCGCACCATGGAGGAGTCGGTGATCCCTGATTACGGATTGGAGGACATGGACTTCGTCACCAGCTCCACCTCGGCCATGCTCACCGAGCTGAAAACCGCCACCGATGCCGGCGAGAACATCGTTGTGACCTTGTGGGAACCACACTGGGCCTACTCCTCGTTCCCGGTGAAAAACCTGGAAGATCCAAAGGGATCTTTGGGCAACACCGAGAGCATCCACAACTACTCCCGTGCCGGCTTCGCCAAGGATTTCCCTGAGGTTGCCGATTGGATGGGCGGCTTCAAGTTGAGCCTGGACGAGCTATACACCCTTGAGAAGCTCTTGTTCGTAGACAACGACACTGATGACTACGAGCCGCTGGTGCGCCAGTGGATGGAAGAGCACGCCGACATCGTCGAGCGCATGACCGCTTCCTAGTAAGTCTGGGGCTGCGGACCTCAATTGCAAAGGCCGGCGCCGGTCCAACTCATGTGGACTGGCGCCGGCCTTTGATTAATTAGACGCTGATTCGTTCAGGAGTCCAGCCCCTCCTTGGGGATCTGCAGCTCGTCACGATTCAGTTCCTCGACGTTGACGTCCTTGAACGTCAGCACCTTCACGGACTTCACAAAACGCCCTTGCCGGTAGATGTCCCACACCCACGCGTCGGTGAGGTTCAGTTCGAAGTAGACTTCCCCGGCGTTGCTCAGGGTTTTCACGTCCACCTGGTTGGCCAGGTAGAAGCGGCGTTCGGTCTCGACCACGTAATTGAACAGCCCCGCCACGGTTTTGTACTCGCGGTATAGCTGCAGTTCCATGTCGGACTCGTAGTTTTCCAGGTCGTCGGCAGCCATCACTTTGCTTTCTTTGTCGTGGCTTCACCTTGGGCCTGATCAGCACCCGAAGTCAAGTTCCAGCTCTTGCGGTGGTAGTCGCAGGGACCTTGGGCGACGATCGCGGCACGATGCGCGGCGGTCGCATAGCCCTTGTTGATCTCCCATCCGAAGTCCGGGTGCTCGGTCGCCAGCCCAACCATGATCACGTCGCGTTCGACCTTGGCCAGAATGGAAGCCCCGGCAATCGCCTGGCAGGTCATGTCGCCCTTCACGATGGTAGCCACCGGGATACGCAGGCCAACGGGCTCGCGGTCGTCGGCCAGGATATCGAACAGATCCGGTTCAGGCGCGGTTAGCCAGTCGTAGCTGCCATCCAGAAGTGCCGCTTCGGGCTGGATGGCGCACTGCACCATGGCCCGCGATCCAGCCAGGCGCAGGGCGCCAGTGACGCCGAGCTCATCGATTTCAGTTGCCGAGGCATGCCCCACGCCGTAGCCAACGGCCCATTGGCGCACTGGGTCAACCAGTGCCATCCGGGTATCCGGGCTCAGGAGCTTTGAATCGCGCAGCGCAGGGAATTCGGTGACCTGCTGGATATCTATCACGGTCATTCCGACGGTAATCGGACCAGCCAGCGCGCCTCGTCCCACCTCATCGACGGCAGCGATATAGCGGACGCCGTGCTTGGCGGCCAGGGCGCGCTCGTGTTCGAGTGTGGTTGCCTTGCTCTTGGAATCGGCCATGGAAAGGTACTCTACTTAGCTACTGCGTGCGGGACATTGGCGAAGACTTCTTCATGGGAGTCGATGGTGCCCCAGCGCGAAGTAGGCCACGAGATCACCGAAGCGCGGCCTTGGACGGATTCAATGTCGACGAATCCGCCTTGGCGATCGGCATGGAAGCGGGAATCCGCGCTGGCGCCACGGTGATCGCCCATCACCCAGAGCTTTCCTTCTGGGACGGTCACCTTGAATTCCATATCTGATGGGCTGTCTCCGTCATAGATGTACGGCTCGTCGATGGGCTCGCCATTGATCGTGATGGCACCTTCTGCGGTGCAGCATTCCACGGTGTCACCGGGCATGCCGATGATGCGCTTGACCAGGTACTGCTCATCGGCCGCTGGAAGCACACCGACAAACGAGAGCACATTTTGGAATGCGGTGGGGTACTCGGTCAGCGGTGGCAGCCACTGCTGGTCGTCACGGAATACAACGACATCTCCGCGTTCCAGCTCGAATGGGCCGGGAACCATGAGATTGGCGAAGATCCGGTCATCGACTTCCAAGGTGTGTTCCATGGAGCCCGATGGGATGTAGTAGGCACGGAAGAAGAAAGTCTTAATCACGAACGAGAGCAACAAGGCAATCGCGATGATGATGACAATCTCGCGGACGAAGCGCCATATTTTATAAAGCGGTCCCCTGCTTTGAGGATTCTCGGCTGATGCTGCGCTCACGATTCGATTAGTACCTTCCATGCTTGCGTCTGATCCCTATCTTACGTGCCAGCAAAGACCCAACTGATCATTGCTCCGCAACGGCCAGTTGCCCCTGGACCCAGCAATGGCCAGACCCGACGAAAGGGACTGGCCATTGCTGCGTATCTGCTCGTGCAGATATTCTTCTACTGTGTTGCTGCCGGCGTCATTATGCCACCGCTTGATTTGTAATCCACTGGGATGTCGCCAACGGGCTGGTCGGCTTCAATCAGCTTCTGCACTTCTTCAAGCTGGCTCTTGTCGACCGACAGGGTGATGCCGCCGGTTTCCGGGTTCAAGGTATAGGCGTGAATGGCGCTGCGTACAGGATTTTCCTGCTTGCCCTGCCACTTCATAATTTCCTGGATGGCTGAACGCAATTCTTCATTGCTGAACTGGACCAAGTGGCCTACCGCCCCTGCCGCTTCAATGGCGTCAAGCTGTTTCTCGTTGGTGGTTGAAACATTTAGCTGGCCATCCTTGACCCATCCCTGGACATATTCATCGCCCAGAGTCTCAGATAGTTGATCATTGATCTGCAACAGTTCGTCCTGGTCCACGGTGCTCCCATTTGTATTATCGGATTGCTGGGCGGATTCGGAGGCTTCGGCAGACGTAGAAGTCTGCGCACCCGGTGCGGGTTCCTGGCCGCAGCCGGTAAGCATCAAGGCGGCTATTGTGGCACTGGAGGCCAGCACCATGGGAGTGCGTGAAGTTCTAAACTGGAAATTCATAAATTACACCTCGGTGATATTCGCGCGGCCACTACGATCCTAGCTATGACACTAATACCCGATTCGTAGAGCAAGCACGGAGCTACATGTGTACCAAGTGAAAATGCCCCGCTACTTTTTCCAAAGTAGCGGGGCACTTTCAGCAGGAACTTGTCCTGCCGGGAAAGATTCCCTTAGCCTTGGCGACGTGCGCTGCGGCGGAACAGCAGGAAGGCTGCGCCGGCCAAGGCCATTGCGCCACCGGCGGCGATCAGCGGAACGCTGTTCGAACCGGTATCTGCCAGTGCGTCGTCGTCCTTAGGGTTTTCCTTCGGAGTAACCGACTTGGTTGGCTCATCGTCCTTCTGATCCTTTGGAGCTTCCGACTTGTCATCTTCGGTTGCCGAAGGCGAGGTCGATGGCTTCTCAGTTTCGTCCTCGGAAGGCGATGGCGACGTGCTTTCCGAAGGCTCCGCAGTCGGTTCCTCGGTAGGCTCCGCAGTCGGTTCCTCGGTAGGCTCCGCAGTCGGTTCCTCGGTAGGCTCCGCAGTCGGTTCCTCGGTAGGAGTCGAAGTTGGCTCCGCAGTCGGTTCCTCGGTAGGAGTCGAAGTTGGCTCCTCGGTAGGCTCCTCGGTAGGAGTCGAAGTTGGCTCCTCGGTAGGCTCCTCGGTAGGAGTCGAAGTTGGCTCCTCGGTAGGCTCCTCGGTAGGAGTCGAAGTTGGCTCCTCGGTAGGCTCCTCGGTAGGAGTCGAAGTTGGCGTTGGAGCTGCGATGACAACTACGTTCGCGTTAGTCGTTGCCGACTTGTCAAAGCCGTTCTTTGCCTGCACGGTGAAGCTGAACTCGCCTAGCTCTTCTGGCGCAGTAAAGGAGAACTTGCCAGCCTTAACGGTGACGGTGTCGATAACCTTGCCTTCAACGATGATGTCTACCTTGGTACCATCTGCTGCATTGGCAACAGTGCCGGTAATTGCATCGCCAGCTTCAACTTCCGTGCCGTTGTCCGCGGTAATCTGTGGAGCCGAGATGAACAGCTTCACAGCGTAATCCTTAACAGGAGTCTTTGCCTGAGCATCCACCAGTGAGGTGTAGAGAGCCACGCCTGCGCCGTAGGCGCTGTTGACACCGATTGCTCGTGTGCCTTGAACAACAGAGCCACCGGAGTCGCCTGGGAGAAGGGTGTTCCCCTCAGGGTTGGCACCGGTGTAGCCCCAAACGGTACGAACGCTTTGATCGGTCTGTTCGCCGTTCTCATCGTAGCCGCCGACGAAGAAGACGCCTTCTTCCAAAAGCTCGGAGCACTGCCAGCCGGTGGTTCGGCCGGAGTTGCATGCGGATTGACCAACGACACCTGCGCCAGCGCTGGTGATATTGATAGTCGCTTCACGCTCATCCACGCCAGCTGGCCACTTAGTGACTGCTGGATGAAGGTTTGCTGCTGGGTTGATAGCATCGATGACTGCGATGTCCGTGCCAATTTCCCAGTCGCCTGCTTCTTCAGGATTCCACGGGTGGCCACCGTTGCCAGCGGTACCAAACTGGCTAAACCCGAAGGTTCCAAGGTCAATGCCAATTGCCGAAGGCTTATTAATCGCGTCGTGTTCGAGGATGTTGACGTCTTTCATGGAACCGTCGGTGGTGCAGTGACCGGCGGTGATGACTGCGTCTTCACCCTCTGCGTTCCAAGCATTCAAACCCACGGAGCAGATGCCGAACGACCCGGAGTAATCTCCGTCAGCGGTCGTGGCGTAGCCCATGCCACCGTAAACATCTTCAAGAGCAGCTGGCGTGGCCGGCCCGCCATCCTTTGACAGCTTCAGCTTGGCACCGTCAAGGCGTTCGATTGCCTCTGTAAGGGAAAGCTCCGGGTGGTTGCTCTTCGAGGCGGATTCTGAAGCTTCGCTTGACTTGGTCTTGCTGGCTTCACCAGCACGAACAATAACCTGTCCGTGTTCATCAATGGTGACCGAGGTAAGTTCCTTCAGAGCCTCTGGTGAAGCAGTCTTCTTCAGCTTTTTCAGAACTTCGTCAATGCTCGAGACTTCTTCAGTTTCGAATTCGACAGCTGCGCTTTCGGTCGCTTTCTCCGTTGCTGAAGGCTCTACCGACTTCTTCTCAACCTTTTCAGCCTTCTTAGTGGCCTCGG
The DNA here is from genome assembly GCF_000197735.1 of Glutamicibacter arilaitensis Re117. NCBI lineage: Bacteria > Bacillati > Actinomycetota > Actinomycetes > Micrococcales > Micrococcaceae > Glutamicibacter > Glutamicibacter arilaitensis. The sequence continues at coordinate 1,741,569 of NC_014550.1, read as the reverse complement.
TTGGCGCAACCGCGGCAGGAACAGATTCCTCTGCAGCTTCTGCGGTAGCAGTAGCAGTAGCCTGGACTACCTCCTCGCCAGCTACGGTAGTCTCAGCAGCTTCAACTTCGGCGATGACCTTCTTCGAAGCGCTCAGATCGCCCTTGCCAACCTGCACGACGACAACGCCGTCCTTGACAACAACGTTGCTGTCAATTTTGGCCTCGCGCAATGCAGTCTTAATGTCGCTGGCCTTGGCCGAAACCTTAGCTTCTGCCAAGTACTCTTCTGGGGTTTCGCCCAGGTCGCGTTCAATAGCTTCAGCCAGGCCAGTGGTATCCACTGAACCCGAAGTGTCGGAAACATTGTCGTCAGCCGTTGCAGGCGCAGATGGCGACTCGGAAGCCGTCGGCGCCGCTAGTGCCGGCATGAAGCTAGAGCCGACCACCAAGGCGGTCGCGGCTGCTGCAACGATGCCGCGTTGCGCAGTCTTCTTTTTTGGATGTGGCATTAATGCTTCTCCCAGATTTATGGTGCGAGTGCCCGCGCCGACCCTACCCCAGGACGTGCGCATAGGCACAGGTGTTGTTACCAAAATGAAACACTACTTGGTTGCGCCACTGTTTTTCAACCACCGAATCCAACGAAAATACAAATTCCACTTCCTGTTTGGCCTAGTCATAATACGATGAACCATTCCTATCAGGTCACAACTTACGCGTCAGTAGAGTTGGTTTAAGATTGGACTACTCTTTCTACACCCTAGTCAGCTTGGTGATATCTGAGTGCCACCGCACAATTTGCACATCATCTGCACAGCTTCAGGCGTGTCGAAATTTACGTTCGAAATAAAATACATGCGCATAGAAAAATAGCGCCGAATGGGTAGTTCTACCCATTCGACGCTAGCGAAATCTCTTTTTGTTTCACCGTGTCATTCGATCTCGGAACGCTGATCCAGTGGCCAGACTACGTGCGTGGCCTTGCCTGTGACGCGGTCTATGCTGATCATTCCTCCGCCACTGGCCCCGAGTAATGCTCGCGAATCCTTGGAAGTGGAACGGTGGTCCCCCATGACCCACAATCGGTTTTCGGGAACCGCTACGGAAAACTTCTGCTCGCTGGGCGCATCCCCGGCAAAGATGTACGGCTCATCTATCGGTTCGCCATTGACCAGAAGGCGCCCGTCTGCACTGCAGCACTCGATGGTGTCTCCGCCTACGCCAATGACGCGCTTGACGTACTTGTTGTTGCTGCCGGTGAGGCTGAACGCGTTGAGCAGATCATCGGCGAAGCTGGCTTTCGCGTAAGGCAGGAAGGATCCACGGCCGTCAAATACGATGACGTCCCCGCGCTGCGGTGCGCTTTCGGCGTAGGCCCTGCGGTCCACTGCGATGCTCTGGCCAGGGTTAAGCGTGGATTCCATGGAGTTCGACTCGATATGGAAGACGTCCATCACCGTGGCGCGGATCAAGATGGTGGCCAGCAGGCCCAGAATGATGGCGAGTACAGCGAAGCGCCAGACCCATGAAAAGGCCCGGCGCTTCGATGTTGCTCGCTCGGTGCGTGCAATCTGGTTCATAGAAGAACGCAGATTACTTCTTTGCGCCGAAGTCGCGCTTCTCGCGGATGCGTGCAGCCTTGCCGTGACGATCGCGCATGTAGTACAGCTTTGCACGACGTACGTCGCCCTTGGACACAACCTCAATCTTATCGATGATTGGGGAGTGAACTGGGAAGGTACGCTCAACACCGGTGCCGAAGGAAACCTTGCGAACGGTGAAGGTCTCGCCTACGCCGCGGCCCTGGCGACCAAGGACGTAGCCCTGGAAGACCTGAACACGGGAGTTCTTACCTTCGATGATGTTGACGTGCACCTTGAGGGTGTCACCTGCGCCGAAGGCAGGAACGTCAGAGCGCAGCGAAGCTGAGTCAACAGAGTCAAGAATATGCATGGTGCATCTCCTAGGATCAATGCCGCAGGTCACCGAATCCTCGTAGCGGGGTCCGACACCGGCCTAGGCCAGTGAAATCCCCGGAACGTTGTACCACCAATTGCCTCTAGCAATCGGTGCGGTGGTTTCCTATGGCTCGAACTTCCCCCTGCGGCAGGAGTCGAACAAAAACACACCAAGAAACAATTATGCCGTATCAGCGAAGCCGATGCGAGTCTGCCCGAAATGACTTTCAGGTGATGTTGGCCTCTTAGTCCTTTTCGGTGCCGGCCCCGGTGGCCCAGTCCAATTTGGACTTCGGGGTGATCTCACCGTCTACCAGCGCGAATCCGCTGTGCCACAGCGCATCGCGGTCGCGGCGGTTCAACGATTCGGCATCCAGCTGGGTGATCAGATCCGGACGGCGCACGGCGGTGCGCTTGATCTGCTCATCGCGGCGGAAGCGTCCCACGCGCTGGTGGTTGCCGCCCAGCAGCACCTCGGGAACGTCGCGGCCGCGCCATGAAGCAGGCTTGGTGTAGACCGGGTATTCCAGCAGTACATCGGAGTGCGACTCTTCGACCAAGGATTCGGGATTGCCGATGACTCCAGGGATCAACCGGGCGATGGCTTCCACCATCACCATGACGGCTACTTCTCCCCCATTGAGCACGTAATCTCCAATGGAGACCGGGATGACGTTGAAGTTCTCGTGCGCGTATTCGATAACGCGTTCGTCAATGCCCTCATAGCGGCCGCAGGCGAAGACCAGGTGCTCTTCTTCTGCCAGCTCGTAAGCCATCCGCTGGTTGAAAACAGTTCCTGCCGGCGATGGGACGATCAAGGTCGGCTTGGCGCCGGCAGCATTTGCCGGGCGCACCGAGTCAAGTGCCTGGCCCCAAGGTTCTGGCATCATCACCATGCCGGCTCCGCCGCCATAAGGAGTGTCATCGACCTTGCGGTGCTTGTCGGTGGCGAAGTCGCGCAGGTTGGTGACGTTCAGATCCAGGATGCCGTCTTCTGCGGCGCGTCCGATCAGCGAGAGCGAGAGCGGCTGCAGGTACTCCGGGAAAATCGAGATGACATCAAGACGCATGGCTTACTTGCTTCCCTCTTCGTCGTTTTCCGACTCTTCGCTGTTCAAGGTCAGCAAGCCTGCAGGCGGGGTGATGACCACGATGCCGGCTTCAGGGTCGATTTCCGGCACGAATTCGTCAACGAAGGGAAGGTAGATTTCCTGGCCTTCGGAGTTCTCGAACACCAGCAGGTCCTGGGCTGGGTTGGTGCGCAGTGCGGTGATGACACCGACCTGTTCGCCGTCGAGCATGACCTTCAGGTCGAGCAGTTCATGCTCGTACCATTCATCGGAGTCATCTTCTGGCTCTTCGGAAACGTCAATTTCCAGACGGGCGCCGCGCAGGGTTTCGGCCTGGTTGCGGTCGTTGATTTCCTTGAAGGAGAGCAGCAGGATGGTCTTGTTCCAGCGCGCGCTTTTCACGGTCAGCGTCTTGACCGGTCCGTCCACGACGATCAGTTCTTCACCGGAGGTGAAGCGCTCGTCCGGGGTGTCGGTCATAACCTGGGCGGTGACTTCACCACGGATGCCGTGGGGCTTGCCGATGCGGGCAACCTGCAATCGCATATTCTGCTGCTCTTTCTGCACTGTGTTCTGTGGCGGTGTGCCGGGAGACTGGAATAAAAATCTGGGGGTAAACACGAAAGGAGCTCCCGTCACTAGTTAGGACGGAAACTCCTTTCGTTTCGAAGCCAACTTAAAAGTCAGACCTCTAAGTTGTTTAGCCTCGGCGTCGGTCAGTGTCGATCACATCGACACGTACCGGCTCCTTGGCCAACGCTGCCAACACGGTGCGCAGTGCCCGAGCAGTGCGTCCCTGTCGTCCGATCACACGACCGAGATCTTCAGGGTTCACACGTACTTCGAGCAGGTCGCCGCGACGGGTGGACTTCAAGGCAACCTTGACGTCTTCCGGTTCTTCGACGACCCCGCGTACCAAGTGGTCTAGCGCATCAACGAGCACTGTTACTCAGCCTCGGTAGCTTCGGCCTCTGCTTCTTCAGCAGCTGGCTTTTCAGCCTTCTTGGTGATTGCCTCTGGGAGGATCACAGAACCCTTGTCCGGAGCAACGAATGCTGGCTTAGGCTCGGCAACCTTGTAGGTGCCTTCCTGGCCATCGATGCCCTTGAACTTCTGCCAGTCACCGGTGATCTTCAGCAGTGCGTGTACCTGCTCGGTTGGCTGAGCGCCAACGGACAGCCAGTACTGTGCACGGTCCGAGTTGATCTCGATAACCGAAGGGTTCTCGGTTGGGTGGTACTTACCGATCTCCTCGATGGCACGGCCATCGCGCTTGGCGCGCGAGTCCATAACAACAACGCGGTAGAAAGGTGCGCGCATCTTACCGAAGCGCTTCAGACGAATCTTTACGGCCACTTTTGTGGTCTCCTGTTTCTCAACATGGTCGAATCCGATTTTTAGCACCTGTGGGGCAGGCCTTACTTACCAGACTCTAAAAGGACAGGATTTATAGCGGAGAGAGGGTCCACTGCAAATCGAGTACCCTGCAATTATGCCAGAGAGCATGCGCGCTGGCCAACTCTATCCGGCACCGCGCGTCGAGCAATCATCATGAGCTTGCTCACCTTGGAAACCGCGCCGAGATGAAGCTCCTAGTATTAATTGTATGACCGTTCCTTCTGCTTTCCTGGCTTTCGGTGTCGTTGCCGCTTTGATGACATTGATTCCAGGTGTTGACACCGCGTTGATTCTTCGTTCAGCTATCACCCGTGGACGCGGTGAAGCGATGCTGGCTGCGCTGGGGATTTGCACTGGAGTGTTCGTTTGGGGCGTGGCCGCGGCCGCTGGCGCGTCGGCGATTCTGGCCGCTTCGAATCTGGCCTACCAGGTTTTAACCTATGCCGGTGCAGCCTACCTGGTGTTCCTTGGCGGGCAGATGATCTACCGGAGCCTGCAGAAGAAGCGGTCGCCGGCCGCCCGGATCCCGATGCCGCAAAGCAGTTATCGAACTTACCTGACTGGGCTGGTGACCAACGTGCTGAACCCGAAGATCGGCGTCTTCTATATCGCGGCGATCCCGCAGTTCACCCCGGCGGGCACCAACGCCCTGCTCATGGGCATGGGGCTATCGGCGGTGCATGTTGCACTGACTCTGGTGTGGGCAGTGGCCTTGGTGTACGGGGTTCGGATCGCTGGCCGCTGGCTGGGCTCAGCGAAGTCGGTGTCCTGGATGGACCGGATCACCGGGACGGTGCTGATCGGTTTCGGGCTGAAGGTGGCGCTCTCGCGCCCATAGCTTCTTTCCCAAGCCGGCAGGTGGAGCAGTTCATGGTTCCGGTGCTCAGGCGGCCACCGGAACACTATTTCTTCGCGGTATTTGCAGCGGATCCAGATGCTTGGGCAGCATGATGTGTGCCAACCCTCCGACGGTGACCAGCCCAATCAGGCCGGCATGGATTGCATGATGGTGCCGTCGGCACAGACAACTGCCATTGCGCACAGAGGTGCATCCGCCTCGTTCCCACCAATTGTCGTGGTGGTATTCGATCATTTCCGGTGGCGCGGTGCATCCGGGGACGATGCAACCACGGTCGCGGGCGAAGATCGCGCGTTTCATGGCGTCCGTGAAGAAGCGTTCCTTGCGTCCGACATCCAGCGGTTGCCCGTCGGGGCCGAAGACCACCCGGTAGATCTCGCCTTGGCAGATCAGTTGCGCGGTGTCCACGGAATCCAGGTTCAGCCCATGCCCGGTGGTGGCGCGCAGCTTGCTTGCCTCGCGAAGATCCTGCAGGTCGCTCAGCTGGATGAGCATGCCGATCTTCGGGGTAATGCCATTGGCAGCCTTGCCGGTGGAACGTCGCCTAAGTGCAGCCATTAGTGCATTCAACCGTCGCTGGGCCACGGGTACTTCCCCATCACCAAGCAGGGACGAATCCAGGTTCCTCGAAGGGTTTGCTTCGCCTGCGCCGTGCGCTGGCTGTTCAGCTTCAGGCTCTTCGGCTGACTGCTGCCCAAAGAATGTTCCTCGGTCTTCTCTGGCCCACGGCGGTGGCGGCTCCTTGCTGCTGAACAATTCATCGACTGCAGGATCCCCGGCGTTCTGGCCCGGTTGCGCTTCACCCTGACTGCCGCTTTCCTCCGCCCCGTAATCCATGTCAACGCCATCCGATGATTCGCCTGAGCGGGCCGCTTTGCCGGCGTTGGTGCGCGGGTTATCCGCCTGGGCCAGTGTGGAGCGGAATTCTTCTCGCTGGGTGCCGGCGACATACAGCTCGTACTTGTCGCAGTCACCCACCGTTCCTCGGGGGTAGATTCCCGGTTCGGGGTTTCTGGTTTTCTTGCGGGCCTTGCGCTGGGTAGCAAGCAGGGCGGCGAGTTTGGATTCACGGGTGGCCCGGTCTGGTTCTTGGAGCAGTTCCGCGGCGAGGTGTTCCAGAAGCTGGCCTTGTTCATTGCTGGCGGTAGGTTCCAGCGGCTGGCCTTGGAAGCAGGTGTCTGCAGGTTCGAATTTATCCAGTGCGCGGGCGACACGGGCAACGAGCCGCGGGTCCAGTGCTGGCGCCTGCGTATAGAGCGTGGCCAGCTGGTTCATGCGCGGCGCGATGGTGCTGCCATCCATCAGGCGGCGGGCGATGAGCAGGTGCGCATCGCGCACGCGGTTCTGCCCTTCATGGGAATTCAGTCCCAGCCAAGTGGCCAGAAACTCCCCGGTGTTCTGATAGTGGGCCCGTCCTGAATGCTGGCGGGCGCCAACGGCGAAGCTGCTGCGCGATTCGGCGACCGCCACCAACTCTTCATCCTCCAGCATGTGGGCGCCGGTGGATTCCAGGTGGATGGCGCTGTGCAGTTGTTCCCTCAGGGTGTAGCGGTAGATGGTTTCCACCAGCCTTGCGTGGGCCGCCGCCACCCGCGGGTCATCAATCTCGCGCAGGGACACCGAGAGCTTGACCAGCAGTGCGCAGCAAGATGCCATCAGCTCAAGTAGCATTTGGGCCGCTGCGCGCGGCAAAGACCCGGTCAGGGCCTCGCGCAGAGTCTGGCTCGCGGCAACTAGCTGGTGGATGCTCATGGACCAACCATGGGTCCAGTGACCATCTGCCAGCTGAAGCAAGCCGCCGAGTGTGGATAACCTGCTAGCCGCGTTGGCGCACCTTGGATTGGCGGATCACCAGGAAAATCAAATACGGCGCACCAATGACCGCGGTGGCTACCCCTGCAGGCAGGATCACCGGGAAGGCGCGGGCCGCAACCAGGTCGGCAAGCAGCACGAAGATCGCCCCGATCAATGCGGCGTGGGGCACCGGCGGGATGGTGCCCCGGGCCACCAGCCGCGCGGCATGCCCGCTGGCCAGCGCGACGAAGGCCAACGGACCGGCGATCACCGTGGCGGCGATGGCCAGCAGCGAGGCCAGCGCGAGCATCAGCACGCGGTCGCGTCCCAGGTTCATGCCCAGTGCGCGGGAGGTATCCGAATCCAGGGCCAGCACTTCGCGCTGGTTGCGCAGCAGCATGGCAAGAATCAGTCCGGGCACGATGATCGCCGGGGCAATGGCCAGATCGGCCCAGGAAATCGCGTTGACGGTCCCGGCCAGCCAGGTCAGCGCCTGCTGGGCGTTGTAGATTTCGCCCAGGGTCAGCATCCAGGAGGTCAGTGCGGCGCACAGCCCGCTGAAGCCCAGGCCCACCAGCACCAGCCGGTTGCTTTCCAGTGAACTGCGCCAGACCAGGGCGAAGACCAAGGTGGAAACCATCAGTCCGCCCAGGGTGGCGGCGATGGGCAGTCCGTAGTGCACCAGCAGCTCGGAGCGTCCGCCGGTGTGCACGCCGATCGCCAGGACGGATACCGCGCCCAGGGCCGCGCCGTTGGTCACCCCGAGGACGTCGGGGCTGGCCAGCGGGTTGCGTGCGACATTCTGAGTCAGTGCGCCAGCGACGCCGAAGCCTGCCCCGGCGAGCACTGCGGCTACGCTGCGCGGCAGGCGGAATTCGAGGATGGCCAATTCGGTGCGGGCATCGGGGGCCGCGCCGAAGAGCGTAGCCACCACATCGCCCACTGGGATCGGAGTGCCTCCGATGGCCAGGTGCACGCAGAACGCGGCGAAGGCGACGGTCAGCAACAGCACGCCGGTGGCAAGGGTGCGCTTGGCGCGCAGGGCCGAAGCCGATGGGTGCATCATCTGGGTGCTCATACGGTGACCGCCTTGCGGCGCCGGGCCACATAGATGAAGAATGGTGCGCCCAGCATTGCGATGACCACGCCTACGGGCAGTTCCCCGGGGCGGGCCAGCATGCGGCCCAGCACGTCGGCCACGCACAGCAGCAGTGCACCGCATAACGCGGAGCCGGGAATGATCCAGCGGTAGTCGGCGCCGAAGATGCGCCGCGAAATGTGCGGCACCAGCAGGCCCAGGAAGGCGATCGGACCGGCCAGGGTGACCGCCAGCCCGGAGAGCGCCACGATCGCGGCCAGTCCCAGGGATCTGGCATGCAGGGCGGTGATTCCCAGGCTGCGCGCGGAGTCCTCGCCCAGGGTCAGGGCGTTCAGCCCGCGGGCATTGGCCAGGGCCAGCACGGTGCCGGCCACCAGCAGCGGCCACAGCGACAGGAAGGATTCGTAGCCTTGGACTACTGAGCCCACCTGCCAGAAGCGCAACGTCTCCAGTGCCGCTTCGCTGAGCAGCACGATGGCCGAGACTACCCCGGCGCACAGTGCGGTGACCGCGGCGCCCACCAGCAGCAAGGTGATGGGCGATCCCCCGCGCCCGTCGATGCGCCCGATGCCGAAGACCAGCAGGGCCGCGGCCAGCGCCCCGCCCAGGGCCAGCAGCGCTTGGGTCCAGGCTGGCAGTGGTCCGGTGAATGCGACGACCGAGACGATCGCCAGGGCCGCACCCTGGTTGATGCCCAGCAATCCGGGTTCGGCGATCGGGTTGCGGGTATGGCCCTGGATCAGCGTGCCGGCCATGCCCAAGGCGGCCCCGGCGGCCAGCGCGGTGACGGTGCGCGGCCAGCGGATCTCGCGGATCGCGATATCGGAGACTTGCCCGTCGGGAGCCAGCAGTGCGTGGCGCAGCTCGGCGAAGCTGGAGGTGGTGCTGCCGATCCACAGGCTGATCCCGATGGCGGCGCCCACGCCGGCGGCCAGGATCAGCAGTGAGCTGATGCGCGGTGTCATGCGGTCGATAATCTGGGGCCTTTCTCGGTCCGCGAGGTGTGCGGCGGGTGCGTGCGGATGATGCGAATCGTTTATGTCGCAGGGACTTGACCTCGGTGGCAGAATCCGTGCTAGTGTTCTTCTCGCGCACTCAGCTTACCCTTACCTAAATAGGTCGAGCAAAATTACATCGCGCGATAAATAGTAAATCGTCTTCACGGAAAGCACTCGCATGCAATCGCCTCGCATCCTCGCCCTCACCGCCGCCTTAGCCGCGGCCTCGTTGGCCCTGGCCTCCTGCGCAAGCTCGGCTCCAAGCACTGAGCCGGCGCCATCCGCCGGCACTTCTGCACAGGAAGATGCCAACTTCCCGGCCAGCATCAAGCATTTCCGCGGCACCACCGAGCTGGCCCAGCGCCCGCTGCGTGTGGCCGCACTGGACCCTTCCTACGTGGATGCCACCATCCTGCTGGGCGCCGAACTGGTGGCCTACACCGAATACCGCAAGGGCACTAACCCGTTCCCCGAATATCTCGGAGATACCTCTAAGTTCACCGATGAGGCCGTAAACGTCGGCACCATCACCGAGCCGGACCTGGAAAAGCTGCTGGCCGCCGAGCCGGACGTGATCATCTCCGCCGATGTGCGCCAGGGCGCCATGTACGACCAGCTGAACAAAATCGCACCGACCATCTTCTCGGAGTCCACCGGACCGACTTGGAAGGAGAACGTGGTGCTGCTCGGCGAAGCGCTGGGCAAGAAGGAAGCAGCTGAAGAGGCGGTAGCCAGCTATGAAGCCCGCGCCGCAGCGGTGGGCAAGGAAATCCTGGAAACGAAGCCGGAAACCACCTACTCCCTGCTTCGCTTCGCTGGCGAGGACACCGCCCGCTTGTACGCCACCGATTCCTTTATCGGTGAGATCATGGTCGACATGAAAATCCCGCGCCCAAAGGATGCGCCGGACACCACCGAGTCCATCTTCGTGCCGCTGTCACCCGAGGAAATCCTCAAGGCTGACGCCGAAGTGATTTTCCAGTCCACGTGGGCTCCCGAGGGAGCCGAAGGCGATGCCTCGCGCGCGCAGGAACAGAAGTTCACCTCCAACCCGTTGTGGGAAAAGCTGGAAGGCGAAGTCATGCAGGTCGATGACTCCGTATTCCTTTCCTCGGTGTCGTTGCAGGGCGCCAACGAGGTCATCACCCAGGTAGCAGAGCACTTCGAGGTGGACGCGCAGCTGCCATAGGCTGAGCTCGAAAAACCTCATTAAACGAGTTCGAGTCCCTGACCCGGCGTAATTCGCCGTAGGTCAGGGACTCGAACTCGTTATCCGGCCCTCAATAATCGGGGGCCGGTGTCAATCTGTGGTTATCTGGCAGTCTTGCGCACTGGCTCGATAACGCTCTCTGCGTGCTTCAGCCGCTTCTCAGCGCGCTTCTCCTTGATGCTCTTGCCAGGTTTTTTCGCTTCGCCCTTACGTGGGGATTTGCTCGACATAACGTGCCGTCCTTTACCGGAGACGCTAACGGCCTCCAACAAATTTGGGGAAAGTACCCCATAACCTGAACCATAGGAAGTTTTGCGCAGAAGAGCAAGGTGCAGCGCACCTATTCCCGCCGGCATCTCACCAAGATGGTGGAAGTGGACGTGTGGTTGCCGTGCGCTGCTTTTGCGGCGAGTCCTGGACTGAGCACAACAAGAGCATCGAGGAGCAAGGAAACAGGACCATGAATGCACTGCAACCGCCAACACTGTCCTTCTTTGCTTCCGTCACGGTTCAGGTTGGCGAAGCGATCAGCATCGGAACCACCATTGTTGGCGAGCGCAGGGTGGTGCCGATTACCGGTGGCACCGTGCTGGGTGAATGATTCACCGGCAAAGTATTGATTGCAGGGGCGGACGTCCAGCTCTACCCGCTGGGCACGACAGCGTACTTGAAAGCGATGTATATCTTGGAGCGGGAAGATGGTACGCGCCTCTTTGCCGCTAACCAGGCTCTGCGCACCGGCTCGGCCCGGGATCTGGCCAAGCTGGTGGGCGGAGAAGAAGTTCCGGCGCAGAACATCTAATTCTGCTTCTCCCCACGTAGTACCGCACCGGTGGACAGCGATTTCGCATGGGTCAACCACAAGGTGTTTATCGGTACCGGCCGGCGCCTGCCAGATAGCGTGCTGCTCGAATTCTTTGCCTTGGATCAAGAACCGGCATCATAAAGCGAGTTGAGAGCAACACAACGGCCCACGCCCAGCCCCTGCCTAGCTTCAGCCGGTACCCTTTTGGTGGGAGTCGGTATTACCACTTCTTGAAGCGAAACTAACTTCCCCGTGTTCAACCTAAGGAATCTTCACTGTGGACAGCACGCAGCAGCACCTCAACGCCTATATGGTGACATGGAAGCTGGAACGCGAATTCGGTGGCATGACCACCGTGTGCATCCAGCGCGCGGCCGCTTTCGCCGAACGCTATGGTTCAGCTGCGGTAGTGACTTTCCCTCCTAGCCCGCAGTTGGACCAGATCGCCGCTGAGTTGGTGCAGCGCGGCAAGCTGTCCCCCAAGGTGCACGTACTGAACCCCTATGCGTTCTTGGCGGAGCATGAACTGGATCCGCAAGCCAGCATTCCTGAGCCGGCAAGCGAACCGGAGCACCAAGACTTCACCGGCACTGAACAGGTTTACCTTCCCGGTGACAATGGCACCCTTTTCTGCGAGCACAGCACGGCTGGGCCAGATGAGCAGATCACCCGGATGACCTACTACCGCGGCGACGGCACGGTATTCCTAACCGATACCAGCTTCGAGGATACGAAACCCCGGCGCATCGTGGAGGCTTTTGACCGCAGCGGCATACTGGTGGCGCGCTTTCCCAGCGCTGCGGCTTTCTACCGCCACTGGCTGACGCAGATCGTGGACCACCCGGATTCCCTCGTAGTGGTCGACAGCAAATTCACTGCGAAGCTGCTTGCCTCGTGGACGCCGATACATGTACCCAAGATCTTCGCATTCCACAGCGTCCACGTGGCCAAGGGGCAGGATCTTGCCAGCGGCCACCTGTCCAAGGGCCACGGGCCTATCATCGCTGAACGTTCAACCTGGGATGGGTTCGTCTTCCTGACCCGTGCCCAGCGCAAGGCTTATGTTGACCGCTTCGGTGAAACCGACTCGACCTTTGTCATTCCCAACCCACTCAACGCTCCGGCGGTACAGCCCCCGGTACCGCAGCGCAGTCCGCTGAATCTGATTGCCGCCGGTTCGCTGACCCCGAATAAGAATGTCGCCGCCGCGCTGGAGGTCATTGCCGAGCTGGTACGCCGCGGCAAGCAGCCGACCCTGCACATAGTAGGCGAGGGCAACCAATCCGAGGCTCTGGTTCAAAAAGTTGATGAGCTTGAGCTGGGAGCGCATGTGGTGTTCCACGGCTACTCCGACCAGCTGCCACGGCACTTCGCTTCTTGCACGGCCCAATTGTTCACCTCGACCAATGAGGGCCAGGCTCTGGTCATCCTCGAAGCCCAGGCCCAAGGATGCATCCCGGTGTCCTTCGACATCAACTTCGGACCTTCGGATAGCATCATCGATGGCCATAATGGCTTCCTCGTCCCCCATGGCGATATCCAGGCTATGGCTGATCGGGTCCAGTCGCTAATGGATGATCCAATCCTGGCCGCCGAGCTATCAGAAAACGCCCGCACCTTTGCCAGCGAGTACCAATCTCGCGATCTCGTCTCACGTTGGGAAGAAACCTTGTCACTGACCAAGATGCTCAAAAACCTTGGCGCGAAGAACCGCGTCCCGCACTTTGAAGCCAAACTGCGCGGCGTTGATTTCCTTGACGGACAGCGGTTGCATGTTCGGGTGGAACATCAGGCGCAACTCGAAGACCTGCCAGAGCCGGCAATCTTTGAGCTGGTCTTCATCAACCGCCGGAGCACTGAGGAAATCGCGAGCGTGGCCGCTTCCAGCGTGGATGAACAGCTCGCAGCCTTTGACCTGGAACCATCACTCTTGGGCGAAACCCAGGAACAAGATGCCGCGGTGGATATGAACCTGCGACTGCGCATTGGCAAAGCCATGCAGCTCAAGCGCTTGGGACTGCCCGAGTCGAAGATCCTGCCGTACTTCACCAAGCATAAGAACCTCTCCTTCAACCGCAGGGGCTAATCAAAGGAGCAAGGAGCGCACAGCGGCAATACGGCAGACCCCTAAGTTTCTCCAAGTTGTGCAACATAGGCTGATTTCCATGCGAATTCAGATGTCCCAATTGCGCCCATTGCTCATCAGCCACCGGATTCTCATGACAGTTCCAGGCATGGAGGACTTTGAGAAAACCGGTACCAATTACGATCCTGATGCGTGGATCAGCTACGAACCGGACCTCGCACTGGATCCCTACACTACCTTTTGGGGAACCAGCGGAACCGCCCTGCCCCGCATGGGAGCTTTCTCCTATACGCATTCAAAGCTCAATAAGACCATTACCGTTGGGCGCTTCACTTCCATTGCCAAGGGGATGAAAGTGATGGGTGCCAAGCACCCGCTGGAGTGGGCCTCGACCAGTCCGGTGTTCTATAACCAGCGGCTGCTGATGCAGACCTACAGCGCTGATCACGGGGTCGAGCTGAACGCAGCGGACTTCAGCTACAAGCCGGGGAACATCAGCATCGGCAATGACGTGTGGATTGGTGAAAAAGTCACCTTGGGCCACGGAGCCACCATTGGCGATGGGGCCGTGATCGCCTCGAACTCCGTGGTGTCCAAGGATGTACCGGCCTACACCGTTGTTGGAGGTTTGCCAGCGAAGAAGATCCGCGACCGCTTCGAAACCGAGGTAGTACAAGCACTGCAGTCTTCGCAGTGGTGGCAGTATGCACCGAAGGACTTGACCCATCTGGATGTCGCTAACCCGGCCATCTTCGCCCAACAGGTCATTGGCCAAGCGGCCGCGGGTAATTTGCAGCCATTCCAAACGCAACCGCTCACTGCCAAGCACATCGCCGAGCACCTGCAGGCCTAAGCACCGAAGCTACCGCGGCTAATGCCTCCTGAATACGCGCAATGCCCCAGGGCGCTCGCCGGATCGGCGAGCTCCCTGGGGCATCGGAGTTCTGGGCCGCTTGGGACTTAGCCCACGGCGACGCGCAGTTCGTTATTCCACGGGTCCTTGAATCGAAGCTCGGCTCCGGTGTGGTGGTTGCCCACCTTCGCGAAGTTCAGGCGTTCGGCCAGCTTGCCTACCTCTTCTTCGCTTGGAACGTTGATCAGCACTTCGCCCAGCCCCAAGGTGTCCTTGCGCGGTCCTGCTCCGGCCGAGTTCCATACGTTCATGGCCATATGGTGGTGGTAGCCGCCAGCCGAGACGAACAGTGCTTGTTCGCCCAGCGTGGTGGTTTCATCAAATCCCAGAGTGTCCACATAGAACTTGCGGGCGGTTGCCACATTTCCCACCTGCAGGTGCACGTGTCCGACATCTGCAGCTGCGTTGCGCTGCTGGGCAATGGCCCGCTCAGTCAAATGGGTGTTGAGGAACTGGTTTGGATCCAAGTAGACGGTGTCCATGGCAACCTGGCCATCGTTCCAGTTCCAGGTGTCGCGCGGGCGGTCCCAGTACAGCTCGATGCCGTTGCCTTCAGGGTCGGTGAAGTAGAAGGCTTCGGATACCAGGTGATCGGAACTGCCTACGAAGCGGGTCTGATCAAACTGGGCTGCCGAGAGCACCGTGGCCGCCAGGTCGGCTTTCGTGTCGAAGAGCAATGCGGTGTGGAAAAGGCCTGCCTCATTGCGCGATGGCACCTTCAGTCCCGGCGCGTTGCGCAGGTTGACCAGTTCCTGAGTTCCACGACCCAGGCGGATACCGGCAGCAGATTCGTCAAGAATCTCAAGGCCCAAGGCCTTCTGGTAGTACTCGCTCATGGTCTTCATATCGCCAACCTTGAGCTGGACGGCGTTCATGTGGGTGGTGGCCGCTAGTTTGTCTTGCTGCAGAAGTGTCATGGCAAGTTCCTTTCCCAAGTACCTCGATTGCTTATTGATTATCAGCTTACCGTAATTTACTTGATGCTTCAAGCAATCAAGTGTGTTTAGCCGCTCACAATGCCCTTGGTTTGGAAACCTCACTCCATCTAGATAGCCTGAAGGTACAACCAACCCCTCAGGACAAGCCCGGGGTCTCACCGCTCGCGCACCAAGGGATATGCAGCAATGACCAAGAAGGCCATCGGAGTCAGCCTCCTCGTCGCAGGCGCGATGGCTGTCGGCGCAACGGCCTTTACCAGCAGCAGCGCTTCAGAGCATCGCGGAACGGTTATCCCGGTTATTGATGGCGACACCGTGGACATCATGGTCTCTGGCGCCAAAACACGAAGCCAGCTGCTGAATGTCGCCACACCCCAGACTAAGCAACCACAGCGAAGCGCTGAGTGCCTCGGTCCAGAAGCGGCCGAATTCCTTGAGCGCACACTGCCAGCAGGGCAAAAAGTCACCCTCGAACACGATGCTCAGCGCACAGATCATGAGGGCCAGACGCTCGCAGTGGTCTATAAAGCCGATCAGCTCATCAATAGCGAAATTGCCGCACAGGGATTCGGTATCGCTATCAAGTTCGATCCGAACACCAAGTTCCACGAACAGGTGAGCCAAGCCCAGCGGGAAGCCGAATCCGCTGAGCGCGGGCTGTTCAGCACGAAGATCGCCTGCACCATCCCCGCTCAGATCAATGACGCGATGAAGGCAATGCATTCCGTACCCGTTGAATTGGGCCAGACTGTTGAGCAAGCAGATGCACGCGCACAGCAGGCAGCTGCAGGCCGCGCCGCGGCTGATGCATTGCAAGCTCAAGATCGAAAAGAACAATTAGTCAGTGCGGCGCTCGCCGAAGATTCCTTGGCACCAGCCCTGGAGGATCTAGCCGAGACCATTGAACAAACCGCCGACCTGGAAATCCAGCACGAACAGCAAGTTGCCACCCCCAGCAAGAAAGTAAATGCCGGGAGGAAAGCAGCTGGCAAGCAGTCACCGACGCAGCTCCCGGAGGAATCAAAGGCCGAAGAACCAAGGCCCAAAAAGTCCCACACCAATTCTCCGCGGAAAAGCAAGAAACAGAGCCAGCCGGAGAATCAGCCCAAGCGCGTCAACCCTAACCGCAAGCCTGTGAATGACAACCCCTTAGAGCAGAAGCCTTCGCGCGAGCACCTCGGCTCGCGAGTGAACCCAAGGGCCAATTGTGAAGCGCCCAACGGGCAATCAAGCAAAAACTGCTAGTCACAACCCGACCTTCACCCATCCTGCCCCAATGGCCGCGCGAGAACAGTTTCCACGCCCACAAGCCCTACTTCCAGCCATGCATTAGCACCCAGAGCGATGGATAGCACTGAGGTGCAAGCACCTATTGCACTCTCGACTAAGTCATACGGGACGATAAATTCGTATCTTCAACATAAATGGGTACCTTGAATACGTCACCACATTCCCACGAGCCACTCGTGGGAAAATCACTCGCACTACAAGGATCCAGAATTGAAGAAATCAAGTGCATGGATTTCTATTGCCCTTACCGGTTCACTGATCACCGGAGGTGCTGTCTACGCGACGACCTATAAGTCAGACAAGCATGGAGTCATCACTCGGGTCATCGACGGCGATACCGTAGACATGACCATAGCCGGCACCCAGACGCGCGTGCGCCTGCTGAATATCGATACTCCTGAAACGGTCGACCCCAGCAAGGCCGTTGAGTGCCTCGGGCCAGAGGCCTCCGAACACCTGGAATCGTTGCTCCAGCCCGGCGATAAGGTCGAGTTGCAGTATGACGTCGAACGGGAAGACCGATATGGGCGCACCTTGGCGGCCGTCTACAAAGACGACGAATTCATCAATCGGTCTATCGCAGCGGCCGGACTGGGCATCGCAGTGAAGTACGAGCCGAACACCAAGTTCTACGACGAGGTTCTGGCCGGCCAGCTCGAAGCCGAAGCCCAAACAAGCGGGCTCTTCAGCCCCGAAGTTTCATGCGCAATCCCTTCACAAGTTGGCAACGCACTCACAGAGCTCGACCAAGTGCCAAGCGAAGCAGCAACAACTGTCGAAGAAGCCGAGTCAATGGCGGCAGATGCGGCAGCCGCCGCGGCCGCAGGACTGCTGGTCAGCAAGAGCTTGAAGTCCCTGACGCCGGACACCCACCCGGTGACCTATGCCCTGCTGGCAAAGAAGTTCCCCAACGCACTGAGCAAGCTAGACAGCTCGGTGCAGAAGGCCCAGGACCTGGAAGGCCAGCATTCTGAGCGGCACCGCGAACTAGTCAAGGAAGGAAAAGAGAGAAAGAAGAAGGAAGCTGAGGCAAAGGCCAAACGCGAGGCAGAGAAAAAGGCCAAGCGAGAAGCTCAAGAAGCCGCTGAGCGGCAGGCTGCCCAGCAAGCTGCCGAGCGTCGGGCAACCGAACGTCGGGCGGCAGAGCGCCGGAGCACGCCTCAGCCACGGACGACGACGCCTCGACGCATCGAACCGAAGAGGCCTTCCGTGCCTAAGAATTACACCGGCCCGCGTTGCTATGCCCCGGGTGGCAAAACCTGGAAACCTTGCGGCTAGTTCACTCGCTCCATTAGGGGCCGCAGGATGGCCAAGCACAGTGCGCGCCCTGCACGGTTCATCACCATGCGGGGCGCGTTCTGGCATCTACGACCTGAAGCGAAGCAAGCTCTTCCACGAACTAGGACTTCCAAGTATATTGGCTAGTGATCCACCTCACCATGGGTTTTGGTGGCTTACCCAAAGCTACGGAAGGTTACTTGTGAGCGTTACCGAAGAATTCAGAGCAGCCCGCGACCGGCTTCTGGAACTGCGTGAGGATTACACTCGGGCTCGCGCAGAGTTCACCTGGCCAGAATTCAGCGAATTCAACTTCGGATTCGACTGGTTTGATCACGTGGCCAAGGATCCGCAACGCCGCGATCAACCCGCGCTGATCATTGCCGAGCTGGATGGCAGTTCAACACAGCGCACTTGGGCGCAGCTTTCGCGCAGGTCCACGCAAATCGCCCGCTGGCTTAGCGACCAGGGGGTAAAACGCGGGGATTCCATCGCCATCATGCTGGGCAACCAAGTGGAACTATGGGAATCAATGCTGGCAGGGATCAAGCTGGGTGCGGTGCTGGTTCCGTGCACCACGCAGCTGACACCCACCGATCTTCGAGACCGCATTGAACGCGGACATATCCAGTGGGTGATCACCAATGAAAGCGAGATCCCCAAATTCGAATCGGTACCCGGAACCTACACGCTGATCCAAATTGGCGGTCAGCCTGCACCGGGCATTCTCGATTACGCCCAGAGTGCACACGCCGAAGCTGAATTTTCGCTAGACTCCCCCACCCGTGCCGATGAAACCTTGCTGCGCTACTTCACCTCCGGCACCACCTCGAAAGCCAAGCTGGTGGAGCACACCCACACCTCGTACCCGGTAGGGCACTTGAGCACGATGTTCTGGATTGGGCTGGAACCCGGCGATATCCATTTGAATGTCGCTTCGCCGGGCTGGGCGAAACACGCTTGGTCCAATTTCTTCACCCCATGGATCGCCGAAGCCACGGTATTCATCTACAACTACAAACGCTTTGACCCGGCAGCCCTGATGAACCAGATGGATGCCCGGCATGTCACCAGCTTCTGCGCACCACCCACCGTGTGGCGCCTGCTCATCCAAGCGGATCTGAGCGAACTGAAGAATCCGCCGCAGAAGCTCGTCTCGGCCGGCGAACCACTGAACGCCGAAGTCATTGACCAGGTCAATAAAGCTTGGGGCCAAGTGATCCGCGATGGATTCGGGCAAACCGAAACCACCGTGCAGATCGCCAATCCTCCGGGCGAGCAGATCACTATCGGTGCGATGGGGCGCCCCATGCCAGGCTATGAGATCGTGCTGCGCGATCCAGCCACCGGAGAAGAAGGAGATCTGGGTGAAATTTGCCTGGTCACCGCCCAGCGCCCGCTGGGTCTGATGAAGCGGTATTTCGAAAACGAGGAAAAGACCAACGAAGTCTTCCGCGACGGGGTCTACCACACCGGAGATATCGCTGAACGGGACGAACGCGGCGTGCTGACCTATGTGGGCCGAGCCGATGACGTGTTCAAATCCAGTGACTACAAGATCAGCCCTTTCGAACTCGAATCGGTATTGATCGAGCACCCAGGGGTCGCTGAAGCGGCAGTGGTTCCGGCACCGGATGAACTGCGACTCACCGTTCCCAAGGCCTACATTGTTGCTTCTGGCGGTTATGAGCCGGGCCCGGAATTGGCCGAATCGATTTTGGCTTATTGCCGCGAGCATCTCTCGGCTTTCAAGCGCGTGCGCCGGATCGAATTCGCGGATTTGCCCAAGACGATCTCGGGCAAGATCCGCCGTGTGGAGCTGCGCCAAGCAGAAGAGCAACGCCATGGCGGAAGCGCCCCGGCAGGAACCGAATATAAGGACACCGATTTCCCGAACCTAATGAACTGAGCCGCCATCCTGGTATCGCCGCTGTGCAGGTGGCGATACCGGGAACTGGCCCTAAGCGGTTATTTTCAGCATTCTGACCGGCGCTGTATCTGATTCACGACAATATTGGAGACATTAATCCACAATGGTGCGCATGATGTCGCAACAATTCGTCTAAATTGGTCACTGAAGTATATTTGGATACTGACGACCGACGAATTCTATTGGGCACCGATGCCCCGCTTGCAAAGGACTCCAATGAGCAATACCGATAAGTTCCGGGCCGCACGCGATCTGCTGCTGGCAGCACGCGATGACTACGACCGGGCACGGGCAGAGTTCACTTGGCCGGAATTCACCGATTTCAACTTCGCCTATGACTGGTTTGATGCCGTAGCCAAGGACCCAAAGCGGGCTGATCAGCCAGCATTGATCCTCACCGAACCAGATGGCAGTACAGCTCGCTACAGCTGGGCGCAGCTCTCGCACCGTTCTACCCAAGTGGCCCGCTGGCTTTCCGACGAAGGACTGCAACGCGGGGACACGATCATCCTGATGCTCGGCAACGAGGTGGCCCTGTGGGAATTGATGCTCGCGGGCATGAAGCTGGCAGCGGTGATCATCCCTTCCACCACCCAGCTGGTCAGCGCAGACCTTGCCGACCGCATTGAGCGCGGCAACGCGAACTGGGTGATCACCAGCCATGAACACGTCGCCAAATTCGACACCGTGCCAGGAGACTACCGGATTGTCCAGGTACGCGGCGAGGCAACCGAGCACACCTTGGACTACGCCAAGTCCTTCGATGCGCCAGCTGAATTCAGCCTTCAGAGCCCAACGCTGGCCGATGAAAACATGCTGCTCTACTTCACCTCGGGCACCACGTCGTTGGCAAAACTGGTCCAGCACACCCACACCTCGTACACCATCGGCCACCTGGCAACCATGTTCTGGATCGGCTTGGAGCCCGGAGATGTTCATTTGAACGTCGCTTCCCCCGGCTGGGGCAAGCACGCATGGTCCAATTTCTTCGGTCCGTGGATCGCTGAAGCCACCGTTTTCGTTTACAACTATGATCGCTTTGATCCGCTGGCCCTGATGAATCAGATGGACACCGAGAACGTCACCAGCTTCTGCGCACCGCCTACGGTTTGGCGCTACCTGATCCAGGCAGACCTGAGCGCACTGAAGACTCCCCCGCGCAAGCTGGTCTCGGCCGGAGAGCCGTTGAATGCCGAGGTCATTGACCAGGTGCGCACGGCGTGGGGCCAGGTGATTCGCGATGGCTACGGCCAGACCGAGACTACGGTGCAGATCGCCAACTCCCCGGGCACCGAGGTGAAAGTCGGTGCAATGGGCCGCCCGATGCCAGGCTATGTGGTGGAGCTGCGCAATCCGACCACCGGAGAACTGGCTGAAGTCGGCGAGATCTGCTTGCGATTGGATCCCAAGCCTGCCGGCTTGATGAAAGGCTACTTTGCCGATCCGCAGAAGACCGAGGAAGCCCTGAGGGGCGGGGTCTACCACACTGGCGATATTGCCGAGCGCGATGAAGAAGGCGTCTTGACCTATGTGGGCCGAGCCGATGACGTCTTCAAATCCAGCGATTACAAGCTCAGCCCCTTCGAGCTGGAATCGGTCGTGCTGGAGCATCCAGCGGTTGCCGAAGTAGCGGTGGTTCCATCACCGGATCCGCTCAAGCTCTCGGTACCCAAGGCATTTGTGGTGCTGGCCGCGAATGTCGAGCCTTCAGCGGCGGTTGCCAAGGACATCCTCGGGTTCTGCCGTGAGCAGCTGGCCCCTTACAAACGGATCCGCCGTCTCGAATTTTCCCAGCTCCCGAAGACCATTTCCGGCAAGATCCGCCGTGTGGAACTTCGCCTGGCCGAGGAAGAGCAGCAGGCCAAAGGCGCCAAGCCCAGCGGCGAATACCGGGACACGGATTTTCCGGAGTTGAAGAGTCTGGGCTAGCGGCAATACCGTTTACTTAACGGGTTTCGGGACTTTCTTCACCAGCCAGCCAGACATCTCCCGCTTCACCACACGTGGATTGACCCGGTCTCGACGCTCGGGTAATAGCTCGTGAAGAAGTTCTGAACAGAACGCGGCAAATGATGTCCGCAGATTTTCAGGGGTAAAAACCGGGCCGCGTGGCCATCGAACGCCGGGCGGCCCGTAACGTACGGGTGAATGAGATCCGCAACGGATCCTCGTCAAACTCTGCAGCTACCTCGCCAATCAACGTGCGCAGCGCATAGTGAGCGCAAAGGTACCCATAGATTTCCTGAAGGACGCCCTCAGGGGTTTTCGACCGCAGCACCACCGAAGGCCCGCGCTGATGGGTTTTCATTTCCTTGAAGCACAACTCAATCTCCCATCGCTTCGCATAAGCCTCGGCCAGCTCGCGCGCCGAGGCGATACCGGGATCCAAGATTGTGGTGAGCAACCGGAATTCACTGGTCTTCTCTCCGTCACCGACCGCGTATTCCACCACACGCACGCGGATGGGATCCACGTTGTTCCGGCGTTCCTTGGTCCCTTCGTAGACGGCAGAAAGGTACGAGCCGTCTTCGAATTCCTCATGCACGGGAAGGACCATGTTTCCGCGCACCCGCCAGAGCAATTGGGCTCCGGTTGCGGCACTGTCCTTGAAAGATCGGTAGCTGAAGAAACCGCGGTCAGCCATCAGAAGCATGCTCGAATCCAGCTTGTGGTGCAGCCCGGGATACATGTCGTTTTCCGCGGTAGTGTAAGGCCCGGTCACCGCGCCGATAATGGCGTGCGTGGAGCATTCCACCAGTCCCAGGAGTCGTGCTTGAGGGAAAGCGCTCTTGAATTCGGTGTTCGTTCCCGGTCGTCCGTAGGCCCGCTCGTTGGCGGGCGTATCAGCAAGGTCCATGGTCGTCCCGTCCACACTGACCAGGCGCAACCCGGCCAGGAACCCCCGTGGGGTTTGAAGCCCGAAGGGCTTGGCTGCCTGGTCGAACAGCTCGATCATCACCGGTGCGCCCAGACGGGTACGGGCCTTGAAAATGGCTGCTTTGGTAGGCATGCTCCATTCGCTAGTACGGTGGGAAATCCATTGCAGACCGCCGAGCAGGTTGCGCATGACCTCCTCGTAGGAAGCTGCAGCATGCAAGGCCAGGGCCATCACGTAGTAGACCATCATCCACGCGGGCAGCAGGCGTGAGCGCTGCTCGCCGGCGCCGACTTTGGTGACCACCTCGTTGACCAGCGAAGGCGGGAAAACCTTCGCTAGTACGCCTAAGGAGACGTGGTCCGAAAGTCGTGTTGGTTCTACGGGTTTCATCCATCCGCTGCGTGCCATGGGAGCAGATTAACACATGAATGCACTAAGTAAACGGTATTGCGTTTAACCCAGATTTTTCATGAGGTCTCTGACGGCCACCGAAATCCGATACCCAGGATTCCCGGCGGCCGTTACTGATTCCGCCCACGCCAAAGAGCGCCGAAACACCAGCGCTGGGTGCCAGGCTCCACTTATCTGGACTGAATTGGCCTTTCGAAACCAAATAAACAACAGAACAATCACCAGTTCAGGCGGCCAGCTCGCCGTGCCGCCACCGCTGGAATGACTCACCGATACCCTTCTGCAACTGGCATAACAGCTGCGCTTCAGGCGCCTTCTCGGCGATCAGCAGCCGGCGTTGCCGGCCGCCGGTGACGACTTTCCCGGCCATTGAAAATAGCCGGTACCGCCACCGCTTCAAATCCCAGCAGCCGGCCTCATGCCCGCCAGGTAGCGCAGCAAGTTGAAGCCAAGACACCAAATTCACCGCGAACATCGCCAAGTCCGCCCACGCCTGGTTCGCTGCGAAAGACCAATACGGCAGCTTGCCCAACCCCGCATTCTTCAACGTCTTGATCCTGTTTTCGCACCTGCCCCGCGCCCGATGCCGGGCATCGAGGAACGCGACGTTGAACCGCGGCGCATTGGTCAAGAACGCGGTGACTCGGTTCCCGTCCGTGTCGAACAAGTTCGCTTTCGCCCCCGGATGCAAGGGCTCAGCACGCAGGTAAATCGGCTCTTCAAGTTTTAGCGTGGTGAGCCCGAAAAATAAGTAAGGCCCGCAGTCCTCTGCGAAAATGGATGTTGTCTAGACAAACCATCAGCAAGGAACTACGAGCCGTGTTTAAGGATACCGGTGGAAACGACGCTGCGTCGATTCTTCTCAACCTCAACGACTACCGCGTCATCGACGCAACCCAAGAACCAGCCGGACGACAAGTCCTTATCGAGCCCAAAGCCACAGAGGCAGCCTGTCCAACTTGTGGGGTGATCACCACCCGCATCCACTCCAGACCAGTGCACCGGGTCAAAGACCTCCCAACCGGTGGCAACGACATTAAGGTCCTGGTGCGCAAACGCCGGATGGCCTGCCAAGAGACCGCGTGCGAACGCCGCTCGTTCGTGCAAACCACCGAACAGCTACCGTTGAGGGCCCGGATCACCACCAGGCTCTCTCAAAAGCTCGTGGACGAGATGAGCTGCGAACTGCGAGCCGTGTCCAGGGTCGCTTCTGCGTACCAAGTTTCTTGGCCAACCGTGATGGCACGGCTGAACATTGAAGGTGAGCTCACCGGTGACATTGACCGGATGTTCATCGGCAGGCTCGGTATTGATGAGCACCGTTTTCGTAAGGTCCGCTACGCCCGAGGCAGCAGCGGGAAAGTAGTCAGGATTGAGCCGTGGTCCATAGTCTTCACTGATCTGGATACTGGGAAGATCCTCGATATCGTGTACGGACGGCGAGGTGCTGCGGTGAAGAAGTGGTTGAAGTCCCGGCCACGGTACTGGCGTCAACGAGTACAGTACGTGGCCATTGACATGTCTGCTGAGTTCCGCAAAGCGGTGCGGGAGAACCTGCCCAAGGCAAAGATCAGCGTGGACCATTTTCACGTCATCGCGCGCGCGAATCTCATGATCACCCAGGTGCGCCGGCGTCGCTCCCACGAGGTGCTCCAGCGCCGAGGAAGGGCCGCTGATCCGGCCTACAAGTATCGGAAGCTATTGACCTGCAATTTGGAGAACTTGTCGATCAAGCAAGTTGAACGGCTGAAACTGATCCTTGAATCAGATCCTGAGCTGGGCGTGATTTATGGGCTCTTCGATTTTAAGCGTGGTGCAGGATGCTCAGCACGGCCGGAGGCCCGCCGTGTATAACAATATCCTGACCCGGTAATGACCATGATTCCGATAACCCCGACCGATCCGTTTCAAGTTCTTCGCCGTCAGGTTCGCCGCCTCGCTCCGAGCATTCGTCAACCGCGTACGAATGAACACCAGCAACTCGCGCCTCCACGCAGTCAGCGTCCGGAACAACGACTTCGCTTCCACCATTTTCGTTGCCTTCACCGATTTCTCCAGCACCGCCCACCTCGATTGAAAATCATGGATATCCCTGGTTTTCAACAGCTCCCGCACGTGTTCCTTAATCCCATAAATCACGCCCAGCTCAGGATCTGCTTCAAGGATCAGTTTCAGCCGTTCAACTTGCTTGATCGACAAGTTCTCCAAATTGCAGGTCAATAGCTTCCGATACTTGTAGGCCGGATCAGCCACTCTGCCTCGGCGTTCATGGACTTCATGGGAACGGCGCCGGCGCACCTGGGTGATCATGAGATTCGCGCGCGCGATGACGTGAAAATGGTCCACGCTGATCTTTGCCTTGGGCAGGTTCTCCCGCACCGCTTTTCGGAACTCAGCAGACATATCAATGGCCACGTACTGCACTCGTTGACGCCAGTACCGTGGCCGGGACTTCAACCACTTCTTCACCGCAGCACCTCGCCGTCCGTCCACGATATCGAGGATCTTCCCAGTATCCAGATCAGTGAAGACTATGGACCACGGCTCAATCCTGACTACTTTCCCGCTGCTACCTCGGGCGTAGCGGACCTTACGAAAACGGTGCTCATCAATACCGAGCCTGCCGATGAACATCCGGTCAATGTCACCGGCGAGCTCACCTTCAAAGTTCAGCCGTGCCATCACGGTTGGCCAGGAAACTTGGTACGCAGAAGCGACCCTGGACACGGCTCGCAGTTCGCAGCTCATCTCGTCCACGAGCTTTTGAGAGAGCCTGGTGGTGATCCGGGCCCTCAACGGTAGCTGTTCGGTGGTTTGCACGAACGAGCGGCGTTCGCAGGCGGTCTCTTGGCAGGCCATCCGGCGTTTGCGCACCAGGACCTTAATGTCGTTGCCACCGGTTGGGAGGTCTTTGACCCGGTGCACTGGTCTGGCGTGGATGCGGGTGGTGATCACCCCACAAGTTGGACAGGCTGCCTCTGTGGCTTTGGGCTCGATAAGGACTTGTCGTCCGGCTGGTTCTTGGGTTGCGTCGATGACGCGGTAGTCAGTGAGGTTGAGAAGAATCGACGCAGCGTCGTTTCCACCGGTATCCTTAAACACGGCTCGTAGTTCCTTGCTGATGGTTTGTCTAGACAACATCCATTTTCGCAGAGGACTGCGGGCCTTACTTATTTTTCGGGCTCACCACGCTAAAACTTGAAGAGCCGATTTATGGGATTAAGGAACACGTGCGGGAGCTGCTGAAAACGCGGGATATCCATGAGTTTCAATCGAGGTGGGCGGTGCTGGAGAAATCGGTGAAGGCAACGAAAATGGTGGAAGCGAAGTCGTTGTTCCGGACGCTCACTGCGTGGAGGCGCGAGTTGCTGGTGTTCATTCGTACGCGGTTGACGAATGCTCGGAGTGAGGCGGCGAATCTGACGGCGAAGAACTTGAAGCGGATAGGGCGGGGTTATCGGAATCATGCGCATTACCGTGTTCGGATATTGTTATACACGGCGGGCCTCCGACCGTGCTGAACATCCTGCACCACGCTTAAACTCGAAGAGCCGGTAAATCCGAGTTCCAGGCGGGTATTGCCTCAACTCCAAGACGTTCGTTGCATCAATCACCCATGCATCATCACGCTGATCTCCGTTAGCGTCCAGGGCTGGTTCCCAGTACTTCTTCTGATCGATCCACCGGATGAACCGCTCCTTGAGAACCGGCAGCGAATACGACGTGGAGAATTGGAGCCCCAGAGAATGCAGGTGGTGCAAAAAATCCCTGGACGACCCAGCACTGTCGGTACGGGCCAGGATCTTCTCACCACGAAGGTTCCCGTGCTCGTCATAGAAATCATCAGGCAACTGAGCCAGCGCTTGGCCGAGCACCTCGATATGCGAGGTGGCGGAGTTCGCGCCCCGGTTTCCCGGGCGCAATTGCACGGCGAGGACTTCGCCGGTGCCGTGGGCTTTGCCGTAGTCGGCCATGGCGATCATCGGTGAAAAACCGTACCCGCCTTTATACGTCCCAGCGCTGGATTCTTTCTCGGAATGGACATGCACTAGCGACGCATCTATGTCGATAATCAGCGGATTGGCTGCCGTAGCCAGCCGGGCGGGATTCCGCGGCCCGGCCGCATTCCAGACTTTGGAGCGCAGGCGCCGGGTCATGGTGGCGAACCCGTAGGAGAAAGCTTCTGGCTGTTCTTTGATCCGGCCCATGAATCGGCTGACCGTGGCATCCGACGCTACGGAGCCGAAGAGTTCTGGTGCGGTGCGTAGCTGGTCAATATCTGTGGCTTGTTCACCGCCGGCCGCCAACGATAGAGCCAGTGCTCCGAGGATCTTGCCTGGACGGTGGGTAGCGGTGGCTGGCACGAACTGGCTGAACCGGTCCTCGCAGAGGCTGCGGAAGTCCAAGGCATTCAGGAAACTGGTCAGCACCGACAACCCTGCATGAGAGACCAGGGACTGGCCGGTGAGTTGGGTCGAGAGAGCAGGGAAAACGTGGGTAGAATGGTTCACTGAAAAGGTGATCCTTTGAACGGGTATTTTGGAAGATTAGACACTCCCATTTTCCCAGTTCAGGTCACCTTTTCATCTTTTAAGTCAGTTAATGACTACCGGCCTTCATGAAATACCCGGGTTAAACGGCTCTTCAGGATTCAGGGTGTAAACGCGATCTAAAGCCACCGGTTTCCAACAATGACCGTGCGATATAGTGCGTCAAATTCGTGAACCCCAAAGCGATACCCCGCAGGTGCTCCAACCGCCCATTGAGTGCTTCAGTAGGCCCATTGGAACTGCCAATGTGATCAAAATACGCGAGGATATCCGGTTTCCGCCTGCGCAGCGTACCACCGAGTTTCTTCAACTCCGGTAAACCCTTCGGCACTTTGGTACCGATCTCGTTGATCAGTTGTTCCATGGCCCACTTCCCGATCTCGGGCTTCTTCTGCCGGTAGGCATCAACCATCCTCTGGTAAACGCTCCAGACCAATTGCACAGGCTCGTGCTTCGCAACGTTGAACAGGTCTTCAACGCGCTGTTTCTGTTTCTCTGTGGCCAGCGATAAACCTGTAGTCAGCGTACGCCGGCACTTATACAGCGGATCATCTTTCCGGCCACGCCGCCCATATTGTTCACGCTGAACTCGTTGTCTGGCCTGGTCCAACGCCTCGGAGCCGAGCTTGACCACATGAAAAGGGTCCAAGACTTCTACGGCTTGGGGCAGTTCCTCAGCAGCAGCGCTTTTGAAGCCGGTGAACCCGTCCATCGCGACCACCTCAACATTGTTTTTCCATGCTTCACCGCGTTCAGCAAGCCAGGTCTTGAACACGGCCTTGGAACGTCCGGGAATCATGTCGAGCAATCGTGCGGTGCCAGTGCCAGCCTTCACCGGGGTGAGGTCAACAATGACCGTCACGTACTTGTCTCCACTTTTGGTATGCCGCCACACGTGCTCATCAACTCCCAACACTTTGACTCCGTTGAACCGGGTTGGGTCATCTATCAGCAGGCGCTGGCCTTCGGCCAGCACTGCTTCGTTGGCGGTATTCCAGGTGACACCGAGCCCTTCGGCAATCCGTGAGACTGACAGGTGCTGGGTGACTAGCCCGGCCAAAGCCCAGCGTAGCCCGGTCCGGCTGATTTTCTGTCGTGGCGCTACCGCTTGGCTGAGGTCTTCACGCCAGACTCGTTGGCAGTGGTTGCAGCGGTAGCGGCGGTGCTTGATCACCAGGACGGTGGGCCGCCATCCGAACGGTTCGTGGGCCAGGCGCCGGGTGACGGTATCGCGTGGATTTCCGGGCGTTCCGCACGTTTGGCACCATGGGTCAGGGTTGGTCACTTGGCAGAGGATCTCAGCTTTCTTCGGCGTGAGGCGCTGCCCGATGGCGGTGAGTCCCAGTCCGTCAAGGTTGGTGAAAGTCGTGAGATTTGCGGGGGTATAGATAGAATGGTGCACAGTCGAGGTCTCTAGAAATGGTTAGTGTGGTAACTTCCATTCTTCTGGAAGGCCTCGACTTTTTAATGCATTGACGACATGCCCGGGATCCGGGGTGTTGGGTTTAGGTGGCTACACTCTCAATTCTGAAGAGCCGGTTAAACAGTGCCATTTGATTCCCGTTGATAGTGAAACCTTCTAGGCTTCAATGAATTTCAAACTTAAGTATATTCCCAAGGAAACATCAACCTGCGCACCAACGGGAAGGTAATTGCGCTCTGATTAGTGTTGTTACAATTTGACAACACTTTCCCAGATTTATTTAGGTGCTCAACTTAGGTGGTTAGATAAACACCTTGCTTCAGAGAGGCGCAGGTCGGCCTTGATTTGAGCTTCTGTTCTTCTCTTCGCGGCAACGCGACGGAATCCTTCCCGCCTTCGTTCCCGCGGTGATATTTCGGTAGGGAAAAGGGCTGTCATAACTGAAGGAATGCGTTTCTTCGGCTACAACGCGTGCGGTACTCAATCCACCGATCTCCAGTGAGATTCGTCCCGCAGTCAATGGCCAAAGGTAAAGTGGCGCGAGAGGTATTCTCAGCGAAATTAGCTATCCGTCGCTGTTAAGCTCACGAACTGTCGGCTACCTTGCGTTTTTTGCCGCCTTGATCCAAAGATTGGTCAAGTCTTGCCGAGCGTAACGCTTGGCCGATGAGTGGGCCTGCTTGGAAAGCCGCTTGTATTCCTTCGGATTATCAATCAGTGACGCAACGTGCGACGACAATGCGTGAATATCGTTGGGTCCAACGAGCAGCCCGTTAACACCGCTATCGATCACAGACGCTGGGCCATATCGAACGTCATACGAAATAGGCACACAGCCATGGAATTGCGCCTCCAAGAGAACCAACCCCTGGCCCTCCAGCTTGCTTGTGAATAACAAGATCCCACTATTTGCAAGTCGCCGCGGTACGTCATCTACGTGCCCTGCAAACTCAATACGGTCAGATAATCCGAGTTCCTTTGCCAAGGATTGCAACTCTTGCTGCTTTTGGCCCTTTCCAACGATTGTGAGCTTGCAGTCGACCCCCAATTCTTTTAGTTCATGGACTGCGCGAATAGCATGATCTACTTGTTTTCTGCTGTCGAGGCTTCCCACTGAAATGATTTGCCTAGGGTCATTACGACGAGAGAATTTCTTGAGCGAGGAACTCTTGATGATGTTCGGGATAACTACAGACTTAGATTCGTGGCCAAAGCGCGCGTTGAAATCATCAGCCTGTTGCCGAGTGAGGAATACGAAAACATCCCAATTATCGGCGTTTGCTGCAATTTTTTGATGCTTTGGTACCACTGGACCCGTTTCCGGTTCAGCACCGGCCAC
Source organism: Glutamicibacter arilaitensis Re117 (assembly GCF_000197735.1). Classification (NCBI taxonomy): domain Bacteria; kingdom Bacillati; phylum Actinomycetota; class Actinomycetes; order Micrococcales; family Micrococcaceae; genus Glutamicibacter; species Glutamicibacter arilaitensis. Next base: position 1,711,361 of record NC_014550.1, on the reverse strand, counting down.
AACATGTGACGAATGAAAGACAAACATTTTGGTTGTCTTCGGCGCACGCCATGGTCCCATCATTGAGGCTACAAAGCTGCTGTCGAATACAGCGATCGACTCTTCATATCCGACAATTTCAGTCAGCCAATGTCGGTACAGCGATGAGGCGGATGAGAACTTCTTGAGGACCTCACCTGCCCCGTTGAATATCGCGATTTCTCGTTTTGATTCACCACCAACCACGAATTTCGCATCAGACATGAACTTGGAGCCATCCGGTCGAGAATAGATGATCCTCGAGGAAGCGGAATCGTCCGTGTGCGCATACACATGCTTGAAGATCCCGGCATCATTAACCTGGGACTCTACTGGCTCCACAGACCATTTCATGCCTTCCGCCTTTGCGGCCAGCTTCTTCACCGGCGGGTGCGAGACTCTGGAGGCATAGTCGGAATACAAGTTATGAACCTTCACACCAGAAGCAATTAGCCCGATTCCGCGCAATCGCTCAACCGTAGAATTGAGGTGTTGCGTATAAGCGAATGTTACAACATTCGACTTGCCATCTTTCTTTGCGAAGCTACTAGCACGTTGCAAGCACGCAGTCGTCAATCCCCCGAATTTCTCGTCAATTATCCAAGTGATCATGAACGAACGTCGTGACATTCAGCCAACCAACCTCTGCTGCAGAAGAACTAATACAGAAATAGATTCCTATTCTTCTCAAATCATAGAGGCTCTTCAGGAATAAGAGTGTAACCACCTGAAACCAACACCCCGATTCCCGGGCATGTCGCCGAGCACGAAAAAGTCGAGGTCTTCCAGAAGAATGGAAGTTACTACACTAGCCATTTTCGAAAGACCTCGACGTTGCTCAATCCTACCTTCACCGCACCAGACCTCACCACTTTCACCAATCTTGACGGCTTGGGACTGACCGCAATCGGGCAACACCTGAGCGCAGCGAAAGCCGAAATCCTCTGCCACGTCACCAACCCGATCCCTTGGTGCCAAACCTGCGGAGCAGCAGGCATTCCACGCGATACCGTCACCCGCCGCCTCGCCCACGAACCATTGGGCTGGCGTCCCACTGTCCTAGTCATCAAACACCGCCGCTACCGTTGCGCCAATTGCCAACGAGTCTGGCGTGAAGAGCTGTCCCAAGCAGTAGCGCCACGCCAGAAAATCAGCAGGACCGGGCTACGCTGGGCGCTGGTTGGACTGGTCTGCCACCACTTGTCAGTCTCCCGAATTGCCGAAGGCCTCGGCGTCACCTGGAATACCGCCAATGAGGCTGTGCTGGCTGAAGGTCAACGCTTACTGATTGATGATCCAACCCGCTTCGACGGGGTCAAAGTGCTGGGAGTCGATGAACATGTTTGGCGGCATACCCGAACCGGCGACAAATACGTCACCGTGATTGTGGACCTCACCGCGGTGCGTGACGGCACCGGTACCGCACGACTGATCGACATGGTCCCTGGAAGATCCAAAGCTGTATTCAAAACCTGGCTGGCTGATCAAGAAGAACAATGGAAACAGGGCATTGAAGTCGTCGCAATGGACGGTTTCACCGGCTTCAAAACAGCTGCCGTCGAGGAGCTACCCCACGCGGTGGAGGTGTTGGATCCATTCCATGTAGTCAAACTAGGTTCCGAGGCGCTGGACCAGACCCGGCAACGGATTCAACGTGAGCAACATGGGCGTCGAGGACGCAAGGATGACCCGCTTTACAAGTGCAGGCGAACGCTGACCACGGGACTATCCTTGGCTACGGAAAAGCAGAAGACCAAGCTTGAAGACCTGTTCAAGGAGCCGGAGTATGAGCCGGTTCAATTGGTCTGGAGCGTGTATCAGAAGATGGTGGATGCCTACCGGCAACCGAAGCCCGAGGTCGGACGGTGGGCCTTGGAGCAACTGATCAACGAAGTTGGCACGAAGGTACCGAAAGGGTTGCCGGAGCTGAAAAAGCTCGGCGGCACCCTGCGCAGGAGGAAGACGGACATTCTCGCGTACTTTGATCATATTGGTAGTTCGAATGGTCCTACCGAGGCTTTGAATGGCAGGTTGGAGCATCTGCGAGGTATCGCGTTGGGGTTCAAGAATCTGGCGCACTATATCGCCCGGTCGTTGTTGGAGACCGGTGGGTTTAGACGGCGTTTACACCCTCAATCCTGAAGAGCCATCATAGATGATTGGCTCGCATTCAGAGCTGAGTAGTGGTGTTTACATCAGCATGAATTCAAGAAACACGCGTGACACTGATTACAATCATCTGATATCACTGTGTCCTCTGGCAGTCCGACCGGCGAAATGAATGACAGAACTCAAATCCCCAGGACCGTGCCATCTGAAGTGATGATCCGACAACAGCGCAGTAATCAATATTCGACCCCGCCTTTGAGCTTTGCCTGATATGTGTTCTGCAGCGTAGTTTTCAGGGCTGCTCATTCAATCCGCATTGAACTCGAACACCGTAGTTGATGGAACCGCTGTGTCCCCTCCATCTGCCAACCGAACCTGCGGCCCATAGAAGGTTGCGCGCCCACCAAGGGTGGTTTGACCGCGATCGTCGACAACGGTTCCGGTGACTACTTGCCTTACGCTCACGGTGACGAAGCTGGCACACCAGCAAAATGAATCACGCCACCCGCCTTAATCTATTGAACGTTTTGCCAGCTAAAGGCAATACCGTTTACTTAACGGGTTTCGGGACTTTCTTCACCAGCCAGCCAGACATCTCCCGCTTCACCACACGTGGATTGACCCGGTCTCGACGCTCGGGTAATAGCTCGTGAAGAAGTTCTGAACAGAACGCGGCAAATGATGTCCGCAGATTTTCAGGGGTAAAAACCGGGCCGCGTGGCCATCGAACGCCGGGCGGCCCGTAACGTACGGGTGAATGAGATCCGCAACGGATCCTCGTCAAACTCTGCAGCTACCTCGCCAATCAACGTGCGCAGCGCATAGTGAGCGCAAAGGTACCCATAGATTTCCTGAAGGACGCCCTCAGGGGTTTTCGACCGCAGCACCACCGAAGGCCCGCGCTGATGGGTTTTCATTTCCTTGAAGCACAACTCAATCTCCCATCGCTTCGCATAAGCCTCGGCCAGCTCGCGCGCCGAGGCGATACCGGGATCCAAGATTGTGGTGAGCAACCGGAATTCACTGGTCTTCTCTCCGTCACCGACCGCGTATTCCACCACACGCACGCGGATGGGATCCACGTTGTTCCGGCGTTCCTTGGTCCCTTCGTAGACGGCAGAAAGGTACGAGCCGTCTTCGAATTCCTCATGCACGGGAAGGACCATGTTTCCGCGCACCCGCCAGAGCAATTGGGCTCCGGTTGCGGCACTGTCCTTGAAAGATCGGTAGCTGAAGAAACCGCGGTCAGCCATCAGAAGCATGCTCGAATCCAGCTTGTGGTGCAGCCCGGGATACATGTCGTTTTCCGCGGTAGTGTAAGGCCCGGTCACCGCGCCGATAATGGCGTGCGTGGAGCATTCCACCAGTCCCAGGAGTCGTGCTTGAGGGAAAGCGCTCTTGAATTCGGTGTTCGTTCCCGGTCGTCCGTAGGCCCGCTCGTTGGCGGGCGTATCAGCAAGGTCCATGGTCGTCCCGTCCACACTGACCAGGCGCAACCCGGCCAGGAACCCCCGTGGGGTTTGAAGCCCGAAGGGCTTGGCTGCCTGGTCGAACAGCTCGATCATCACCGGTGCGCCCAGACGGGTACGGGCCTTGAAAATGGCTGCTTTGGTAGGCATGCTCCATTCGCTAGTACGGTGGGAAATCCATTGCAGACCGCCGAGCAGGTTGCGCATGACCTCCTCGTAGGAAGCTGCAGCATGCAAGGCCAGGGCCATCACGTAGTAGACCATCATCCACGCGGGCAGCAGGCGTGAGCGCTGCTCGCCGGCGCCGACTTTGGTGACCACCTCGTTGACCAGCGAAGGCGGGAAAACCTTCGCTAGTACGCCTAAGGAGACGTGGTCCGAAAGTCGTGTTGGTTCTACGGGTTTCATCCATCCGCTGCGTGCCATGGGAGCAGATTAACACATGAATGCACTAAGTAAACGGTATTGGGGCTAGCGGGAACCTCCAGAGACTGAACGCTTAAAATAGCGAGATGGGTCGCAGTTCAAATGAACTGCGACCCATCTCGCTATCTATAATTCTTTGGCCGTTCAGTTGCTGCGCTTGGCCTTCAGCGCGTCAATGATTCCCTTGCCCAGGTAGAACGCGCCATCGGCATACCAAGCCGCCATCAGGACTTGGCGTGCTGATTTGGGCAGCCACTCGAACTTCTGGCTGCGTGCCAGAACTTGATGCGCCACCAAACCGGATGCGAGCACCGCGATGCCAGAGCCAATGAGCGCCTTGGGATTCCAACTGTGGCGGTACAGCAACCTTTCGATTCCCTTGGCTTCACGTTCCTGCTCAGCCAACGCTGCCCTCAGGGTCTTGATCGGGTTGCCGGTGGCAAGTACTCGGCGGTCTTCGGGCAGCGGGCGCCCGGTGAGGTAATCCACGCTGCGCGGGTCAAACCCGAAGAGCGAAAGCAGACGCTTCAAATCCTTCAAATCCGCAGAGTGCGCCAATAGCTGCTGGGCTTCTGCACGGGCCGCAGGATCTGAGATCAGTTTTTCAAGCAGCTCGGTATCCTCTTCACCGTAGCCATAGAGCAGGCTTTCTAGCTCCTCAAGCCGTAATGCTGCCGGCGAACCGGCAACTGGTTCAAGGATTGGCGTGCGCTCCAGATCAAGCACAATACCCAGCGAGGAACTGAAGATATCGCGGCGTGATCCCTTGGCTTCAATGCTTGCCGAAATGACATTACCCATTCGAGTCAAAGACAAGAACGGGCGGTTCGAGCGCGAGATGTTCGGGGCATAGACAGGTTCCTTCAGCATTGCCATCAGTCCCGAGGCGCTGTCCCACACAGTGATCTCGTTATCCGCGAATCCTGCTGCCAGCACAAGCTCTGAGCCCTTGAGCTTGGGACCGTGCAGCAGCTCGTTGGTGCTGCCGAAGTCCCCAAGGACCTCATCATCCGGAGTCGGGCCATCAATCTCATCCCCATCCACCAACACGTAGCTTGCTCCGGTGGAGTTCTTCAATTCGTGGACCAGCTTGGTCACGCGCGACCCTTCGCGCAGCTTGCCCTTGGCATCAATGCGGTAGAGCACCGCATCACGGGCTTCGCTTACCGTGGCCACTTCGGCGGTGACTTGAGTTGAATTCTCACGCTCAACAGCTCCGCCGATAAAGCCCAGCAGGCGGCGGTCGGCTAGCGCGGTGCGTACCAGCTGTGCCACTTCGGGCTTATCGCCCATGAAGATGAACTCCAGGTTGAGGTAATTGAACTCAGTTGAATCCACGAAAAGCAACCCCTTTGATTGATTGGATTTAGAGATAAATCAATCATAGGCTGAGATTACCCCAGTCATCGTCGAGTACACCGCTAACATGCCAGGCTGCTTAGAGCCTTAACAACAGCGTGACCAGCTGGCTCGATGAGTTGCTACTTGGCACCGTGGACGCGGTGATGGGTAAGCGGATTGGCTCCACACGGTTCGACTAAGGCATATCCCGGCTATGATTCCTGCCCGTTGGTTGTTTGCTCGCTTCCACGGCAACAGCCCATTATGGACTCGCAGCGGCTATTCCCCTTCGCATTCGAAGTCCAACGCGCCCTATCCGCATACGAGGCTTATTCGCGGGAATCGGACTCGAAATCATGGCCTCGTGCTGAACCAGGATCGGCACCCTCCTGCGGTTCGCGTTCCTCGGTGCTGCGTTCATGAACCGTCTTGCGCAGGCGTTCGACTTCCTGCGCCCGGCCTGCCCAATATTCGGGCTCTAAGCCGAAACCGCCGATTGCTTCCTCAGCCATTTGCTTGAAACTATCGCGATGGTCTTCCAAAGCGTTATTCAGATCTTCGAACTCATCGTGACTGACGCTGACATCAATATGCTTTCGAGGCATTCGAATCTTCCTAACTTGTTAGACGGGCGGAATTTTTTAGTTGTTCCGAACTTATGTGCAGGAGCGATGCAGGGCAGCGGCTACAATGTTTTACTCAGGAACTCGGTGACAGAACCTTGGATGCCTCACACGTTCTTCCAATGAGACAACCTGCAGGAAGCAACATGGTCACCTTTCAAGCGTTTCCTTCCAATGCAACCAAATACCCCACGGGCAGGAGCTGACGCTATGTGCCATGCCCCTGCCGAGAAGATGCAGTGCTCTGCGGCATCGTTGAGTCGCGCAGAGCGGAATGCCCTGGCTCATCAGTGATCTGAACACTGCGGATCATGGCATTCAAAAATTTTGCCGTGGCAAGACGCTCGCTCTCGGAAAGCGTACCGGCCGCCTCGATCATTCGCTCGTGCATCTTATGCAGCGTTCCGCGTACTTCTGTATCACTGTATTCGGTGGGCACGATGCCCACGGACCGACGATCTGCGGGATGTGCAACACGATCTGCGTAGCCATCACGGCACAATCGGTCGATCAAAGCCGAAACAGATGCATTCGAGATGCACAATTCTTCAGCGAAGTCACGCTGGCGGAGAATCTTGCCTTTGCGATGGGCTGCCAGCAGGAATCGGAGCGCAGACATGTCGGTTTCGTTCATTCCCATCGAACCGCGAGTCTGTGCTCGCATGCTCCGCTCTGCCTCACGGTACCTGCGCATGAGATTAAGCAAATCAACGGCCTGGGGCACCGAGCTGCCCTCGTCGTACCAATACCCGCTGGCTCTAAAACTGCTCATGGGAACTCCCTTCGCCCAATATCAACGCCGAGTCCGTGAACTCCAAAAGTAGGATCCACTCTTATTTGAAGTCCAGCTTGCATAATTTGAAAATATTAATGTAGCCTAGCTAATAGTTAGCCTACCTACATATATCTTACTACGAAACAGCTACGATCATCGGAGCGGAACATGAATAAGCCCCTAGCAGTTCCCTTAGAAAAAACCACGCGCGAAGCCAAGGCCTGGCAGGCGCGGATTCACAAGATCGCAGCCTTCGGTTCCCAGCAGTGCCAGAACAAGGACACTGTGCATTCAGCGATTTGCACGATCACCGGATCACCAGATCAACTGACCGTCAACTTGGCATGCACTTCGAAAAGTGAAGACAGCGTGTCTGATCTGATGCAGTACGCCAACGGCACTCTGCTGCCGCAGATGGAAAAGGACCTCGGCGTCCGGTTTGAAGTGCGGAATTTGCAGTTCGCCGTCGCCGGCAGGGAAAACCTGTTGGCATCCCCCGAACACGCAGACCCCGCTGGGCTGCCCAAGAGCTGGCTGGACCATCCATTCACCGCCGAGCAGGCCAGCGGGCCGCGAATGGCTGTGGAAGATCAACCTTCGATTTTGAGCATGGCCTAGAAGCTCCGGCCCCTAGCAAGAAGAATCCACCGTTAAAACCAGGGTCCAGTGCGAGGCCAACATAACCTCCCGGACCCTGGAAGCATCAGTATTTTCATTCATGTGCAGTGCAAGAAAGGGAAGTATCTAACATGCCAGGTCGAATCGTTCGAACACAGACAGCAATCAGAGTCGCTGATTTTCTCGCCACCCGTGAAGGCAAGGCCCACCTAGCCGATTATTGCTGGACTCCGGGAATGCCCATCGTCATGACGCAGCCAGCTGAATCCCTCAACGATGCAATGGGCATGGTCTCGATCCATGGGCGTGCGGTGCTGGTAGCGATGCTCGATCCGCAAACTGATGAGTTGCAGTTGATGCATGTCACCGTACCGCAACCCGCCCTGCAAGTGGCGAAGCCATCTTCAGATCGGCTCACCGTAGGAGAGTTCTTTGACCGCCTCGGGACGGACCTCATGATTGAGTTCCGCATGAAGTTCTGGAAGCACACGGCCGTAGCCCACAAAATTCCCGCGTGCGCTGCTATGCAATCACAGAACACCGCAACTGCACGCTATTCTCTGCCAACAAAAGGTGTCAAGCCAGCGCTGGCCACTGCGGCGTCCAACAGATAAGCACCTTGCTAGCCCCATAGCCGCGCCTGCCGCATCCCGAAGGGAGCGGTGAGCGCGGCTATTGCTTCACCGCTGAGAATCCACCCGAATTCTCGCGACTGGCCCAGAGGCATCGGACGCCATCGGGGAAGCGCGCGCCGTTGGGCAGGAAGATCAAATGAAATCACTGGTCTTGCCCACAACCCGGGTCACCCCGCCGGGATTATTCGCGAGTCGGCCGCCCCCGTGGGCGCTCTCAGCGTCCGGGCCATCGCCAACCGATGCGGTCAGCTATGTGTGTGGAACGCTCCAGGCAAAACAGTCAGGGCGGTGACCAGCGTAAACGCTGGTCACCGCCCTGTGTAGACTATCGGCTACTTATTGCCCAAGTACTTCTCGAAGCCTGCTGGAAGGTTCAGGCTTGAAGGATCAAAGTCCTGGTTGGCACCTTGGCCGAAGGAAGCTCCGGTAGGTGCTGCGGCCTTCTTGTTCTTGGCCTCCAGCTCGGCCTGCGCGGCCTTGGCCGGGTTGCCGAACTTCTGCTGCTTCTTGCCCTTGCCCTTGGCCTTCGCCTTGCGGGCAGCGCCCTTGCCGGCCCCCGGCATGCCCGGGATGCCGCCGCCGGCAGCCATCTTCTTCATCATCTTCTGCGCTTCGGCGAAACGCTCCAGCATCTGGTTCACCTCGGAGACCGAAACGCCCGAACCCTTGGCGATACGCGCGCGGCGCGAGCCGTTGATGATCTTAGGAGCCACGCGCTCGTGCTGGGTCATCGAACGGACGATGGCCTCAACGCGGTCGATCTGGCGTTCGTCGAACTGCTCGAGCTGCTGGCGGGAGATCTGCGCGCCGGGCATCATGCCCAGCAGCTTCTTCATCGAGCCCATCTTCTTGATCTGGGCCATCTGGGCCAGGAAGTCGTCCAGGGTGAAGTCTTCCTGGTCGGCGAATTTCTTCGCCATGCGCTCGGCTTCGGTCTTGTCCCAGTTCTTCTCGGCCTGCTCGATGAGCGTCATCACGTCGCCCATGTCCAGGATGCGCGAAGCCATGCGGTCCGGGTGGAAGATCTCGAAGTCGTCCAGGTTCTCGCCGGTGGAGGCGAACATCACTGGCTTGCCGGTGACCGAAGCTACCGACAGCGCCGCACCGCCACGGGCATCGCCATCAAGCTTGGAGAGCACGACGCCGGTGAAGTCCACGCCTTCATGGAAAGCCTGGGCGGTGTTGACCGCGTCCTGGCCGATCATCGCATCGATGACGAAGAGCACTTCATCCGGGTTGATGGCGGCGCGGATGTTCGCGGCCTGGGCCATCATCTCGGTGTCCACGCCCAAGCGGCCGGCGGTATCCACGATGACGATGTCATGCAGCTTGGCCTTGGCCTCGGCGACACCGTCGCGGGCTACGGTTACCGGATCCCCGGTGGGGGTGTCGAATTCCGAGGAGACGCCCGGGTGCGGTGCGTAGACCGGAACGCCGGCGCGTTCGCCGTTGATCTGCAGCTGCTTGACTGCGTTGGGACGCTGGAGGTCACAGGCCACCAGCATCGGGGTGTGCCCCTCAGCCTTCAGGTGCTTGGCCAGCTTGCCGGCCAGGGTGGTCTTGCCGGCACCCTGCAGGCCGGCGAGCATGATCACCGTTGGAGGGTTCTTGGCCAGGTTCAGGCGGCGGGTTTCGCCACCGAGGATGCCAACGAGTTCCTCGTTGACGATCTTGACGACCTGCTGGCCCGGGTTCAGCGACTCGGAAACCTCGGCGCCCAAGGCGCGTTCCTTCACCTGGGCTACGAAGCCGCGGACCACCGGTACGGCAACGTCGGCGTCAAGCAGGGCGCGACGGATCTCGCGTGCGGTACCGTCGATATCCGCTTCAGTCAGGCGGCCCTTGCCGCGCAGGTTCTTGAAGGTTGCTGTCAGGCGATCGGAAAGTGAATTGAACACGTGCCGGGCACTTCTTTCGATAGGTCTTGTGGTGCGCATCAACAGCGCACAGGACTCAACTCCTAAGAATATCAATAATCAGGCGCACGGCTAACCGTCTGCGCGCCGGATGTGGTCAAAACTTCGTGGACCGATTCACCTGAGGGCTATTATCACCGCCGGGCAATGTCGTTGCCGGGCTGAGCACGAGGTCTGTGGTCATATTGCTGTTGGGACCGCATTGCTGTCCCAACGGTTTCCAGCAGCACCGCACAATGCAAAGGAATACAGGTGGAGAAAACCGCCCTGGCCAGTACTCTTGCCCGGCGAACCGAGCTGGCCGCGGCATGGGCGCAGGACTACTTGTACGCCGGAGCCTGGCAGCTGCGCTCCATGTTGCCGGCCGCATCCGCCAAGCGCCTGCGCACTGGCGGCGTATCCCGTCTCCAACCGGTGGTGCTGATCCCCGGGATCTGGGAACCCTGGAAATTCATGTTCCCGCTGGCCGAAGTGCTGCGCCAAGCAGGGCACAGCGTGCATGTCATCCCGCAGCTGGGGTACAACCGTGGCTCGGTACCGCAGATGGCCGAGGTGGTTTCGGACTATCTTCAACAGATGCAGCTGGAAGATGCTGTGCTGGTAGCGCATAGCAAAGGCGGGCTGATCGGCAAGTACCTGATGGCCGCCTCGCTGCAGGGCTACCGGGTCAATAAAATGATTGCCATCAGCACCCCGTTCTCCGGGTCGCGCTATGCGCGCTACGCCCCCATCCGTTCCTTGCGCTCGCTATCCCCCAACGACCTGGGATTGCTCAAGCTCTCGGCTAACTTGAGCGTGAATGCGAAGATCATCTCCATCTACAGCAGCTTCGACCCGCATATCCCAGGTGGCTGCGACCTAGCCGGTGCCACCAATATCAAACTGCCCACACTGGGCCACTTCCGCCTGCTTTCCGATGTCCGCCTGCACCATGCAGTACTCAAGCATTTGGCGCCTCCGGCATCCCTGGAGCGCTGAACCGCGGAAGGTGCTGCGCGACGCCGCCCACCTGGTGCGACCGTTCAATTCTCCTGACTGCCCAGTCGGGCAGTTTCCCCGTTGCTGGGTGCAACCTGCAGATCAGCTGACGCCCATTGGCCGGTGCCTGATGGTGCCCTAGCGTTTCACTCAGCAGCACTCCAAGCGACCATGACATTAAACGAGGATGAGCCAATGCCGCGCACCAGTATTGACCAGAAGACCATGCACCGGTACCTGAGCGAACACCTGCTGGGCTCCGAATCCGGGCTGAATCATTTCAAGGCCGCCCACCATACCTGGGCGGACACTGCGTATGCCAAGCGCTTCGAATCGTTGCACCAGCAGGTCCAAGCCGACCAGGATGACCTGAAGCGGATCATGGACCAGCTGGGCTGCACCAAGCGGCCGATGTCCCGCTTGCTGGCTCCGGCGGCAAAGCTCGCCGGGCACGTCAATCCATTTAATCCGCTGCGCATGCGCAAGCTGGCCGCCGCGCAGGTGCAGCTCGATGTGCTCACCGGCCTGCTCAACGCGAAGCTGCGCATGTGGCAGACGATGCTGCTGATGCTGCCGCATGATCCGCGGCTGGACCAGGAGCTGCTACAGGATTTGTCGCATCGCGCAGAATCGCAGATCAGCCAGCTCAAGGCACTGAGCGATGAGACCTGGCCAGAGCGTTTCGCCCCGCAAGTTCACCACGGCCGGAAGGAGGGCCGCCCTTGAAGACCGGCAAGGCGAATATTGTCGGCGCCGGACCCAATGGGCTGATCGCCGCGGCAGTGCTGGCCGAACAGGGCTGGGATGTCCAGGTCTTCGAGCGCAATCCGCATCCCGGCGGAGCGGCGGCTTCTGGCAGCACCTTGGGCGAGGGCACCATCGCGGATCTGGGTGCGGCGGCCCACCCCTTCGCCTATGGCAGCCGCGCTTTCGCGCATTTCGACTTGGCTGGCCATGGGCTGGAATGGGATTTCCACGACTATCCGCTGGCCCACCCGCTTGACGACGCTGATTCGGTGTTCCTGCATCAGGATCTGGAAGCAACCATGGAGCAGTTCCCATCCGATGCGCGGGCCTGGCGGTTGCTGCATGAGCCGCTGGTGCGCAACGCACAGAAGATTCTGGATAATGCCACCAGCCCGCTGCTGGGCATCCCGCCGCATCCGATCCTGATGGCCCGGTTCGGGCTGCGCGCCTTGCCTCCGGCCAAGGTGCTGGGCGCGGCGGCTTTCAGGACTAAGCAGGCCGCGGCGCTGTTCGCCGGATCCAGTGCGCACTCCATGCTGCCGCTGTCCCATCCGTTCACCTCGGGCTTCGGCGTGCTCTTTGGAGCCTTGGGCCAGTCCTGGGGCTGGCCAGTGGCACGGGCAGGAACCGGGAGCATCATCGAGGCACTGCTGCGGGTGCTCGATGATCTGGGCGTGCAGATCCATACCGGGCACCAGATCACCAGCCTCGCCCAGCTCCCCGAGGCGCAGCTTACCTTCTTGGATCTCACCCCACGCCAGGTGCTGCAGCTCGCTGGCAACCAGCTGCCCGGAAACCTGCGCCGGCGGTTCGAGCGCTGGCGCTACGGCACCGCGGCCTACAAGGTGGACTACCTGCTCGATGGCCCAATCCCCTGGCGCGATCCGCGCACTTCGCAGGCCGGCACGGTGCATGTGATCGGTGACGCCGCGCGGCTGGCCGAGGCCGAGCACCAGGTCGGATCCGGGCGCATGCCCGATCGCCCGTTCGTGATGGTGGTCCAGCCTTCAAGCGCTGATGCTTCCCGTGCCCCGGCCGGCCAGCATGTCATCTGGTCCTATGCCCATGTGCCCCAGGGCTATGGCGGGGATGCCGGAGCGCTGATCGATGCGCAGATCGAGCGGTTCGCGCCGGGCTTCAGGGATCGGATCATGCACCGGGTGGACACCGGCCCGGCGCAGTTGCAGGCGTGGGATCCGAATCTGGTGGGCGGGGATATCGGCGGCGGTTCGCTAGCCGGCACCCAGCAGTTCTTCCGCCCCACCCCTTCGCTCAATCCCTATTCGCTGGGCGTGCCGGGACTGTACCTGTGCTCTTCCTCCACTCCTCCGGGCGGTGGAGTGCACGGCATGGCTGGCTGGAATGCGGCGCACCGTGCGCTGGACGACCTGCGCAAAAACTGATCCACTGCCTGGCTCGCCTGCGCCTTCTGTTTACCGGCCGTGGGGTCGATTTTCCAGGGATGGACGTTGGCAAATCCCGCTGCGTGCTACGAAAAGTCTCAGTTACCTGACGGATCTACTGACTAGTAGCTAATAAAGCCTGAGAATTACCTGAAAATTCGGGCGTCTTCACAACTCGTTGGCGTGCCAATGATAATTTCTTCTCAAGTCCCCACCACGTGCCGCATCGCCCATGATGCCTTCTTGGGCAACGACGAGAAGTGAGGGGATGGAGAACCGCACAGTTGAATTGAGAAGTATCGTCTAGAAGTGGAGGGTAGTTCACATGCCAGGAAGGCTAGTCAGGTCCCAGACAGCGCTACGCGTTGCAGAACTTCTGGGCTCACGCGAGGGTAGAAGGCATCTAGGCAACTACGGTTGGACCCAGGGAATGCCAGTAGTCATGACCCAGCCCTTGGAACCGCTCGACGATGTGATGGGCCTGGTTTCAGTACATAGGCGTCCAGTGCTGGTCGCAATGGTTGAAACCCAAACCGACGAGCTGAAGTTCTTGCACATATCCGAGCCTTCACCGGTGTTGGAAGTGGTTCGGCCCAGCGCACCGCGCACCAAGATCAAGGATTTGTTCGACGAAGCCGAGCAGAACGGAATGACCTCATTCCGCGTGAAGTATTGGCAGTACAGTGCGGTCGCCCACGCGGTGCCTGCATTCAACTCCGAGCTGCTCGCCGGCAAGTACGCCGCGCAGCACCCGGGCAGCAGTTCCTGATAGCAGCACCGCCACCACGGCCAGAAGCCCCCAGGGAAAACACGCGTATCCGCAGTGTTCCCTGGGGGCTTTTCCTGTGCCCCTAGGCCATCAATCCCCTGGGCTGCGCTAGCGGGCGCGCAGCATCTGGTGATCCAACCCGGCCAGGTAGTCGGCAAAACCTTCGCGCAACCGGCCGTGCAAGCGCCCCGAGGTCAGTACCTGCATCCGGGCCGTGGCCTGCACCCGGTAACCGGCGCGGCGCAAGGACGTCACCAGCGCCACGTCCTCATGGGCCGCCAGCGGCTCGAAGCCCCCGACCCCCAGATAGGCAGCGGCGCTCACCCCGAAGTTCGCCCCGTGGATGTGCCCATGCCCTTCGACCGGATGGTAGGCCTGCTGCCACAGGTTGAAAAGGTCCTCATCGAGTTCCCCGCGATCCGGCTGCACGGTTCCAACCACCGCATCTGCTCCCCTGGCGTGAAGCTCGGCAAAGCCCGCCAGCCAGTTCTCGGGGACGGAAGTATCCGCATCGGTGCTGGCCAGCCAGATGGAACCGGGATCCATCCGCTCACCCAAGCCAGCCAGCGCGTAGCGTGCGCCGGCCGCCCGGCTGGCTCCGACATTGCCGTAGCCAACCTGCTGCAAGCTGATCCGCGGGTCTTCGCTGATATGCCGGCGGGCAATCTGCGCGGTGCCATCGCTGCAGCTGTCGGCAACCACAATGGCCATCGCCTCGACCTGCGGGCAGGCACCGGCCAGATGGTCCATAGCCGCGCGCACCGAATCCAAGCAGCAGCCCAGGCGCTCTTGTTCATCATGGGCCGGGATGATCACCGCCATCCCCGCCAGGCCCCTACCCATGGGCACCAGCTGGCTTGCGTAGTATTTCGAGCAGGAAATCCGCCTCCCGATGCTCCACGATGCGCTCGAACCCCAGCCCGGAAGCCATGCGGTGCACCGCTTCACCGTCCAGCGGCCAGCCTTCGATGGGGTGAAGCCAGTGGCATAGCACCAGCTCTCCGCCGGCAGCCAGCGCATCTGCACTGTCGGCGAGCACCTGATCCAGCTCGTCCGCGGCCAGGAAATAGCCGATCTCGCTGAGTACTACCAGTTCCACGCTGCCCGGTTCCAGTTGCGGAAATTGCTCGGGCACGGTGGCCTGCAGCAAGGTGACATGATCCATTGAAGCCACCGCATCCCGGGCCTGGGCCAGTGCCGTGGCGCTGGCATCCACGGCCAGCAGCGTTGCGCACCGGCGGGCCAGTTCAGCGCTTTGCACCCCAATGGAGCATCCCAGTTCCAGGACCGCTCCGTACCTTACCCGTGGCAGCGAGGCGAGCAGGATCTGCTGCTTGCGCTGCTCGTAGCGGCTGCTGCGGTATTCCCACGGATCCTCGCGCTGAGAGTAGAGCTCATCGAAGGTGGCCGGAGCCGACGCGGCGTCCTTGTGGCCCGGCCAAGTGGCACGGAAGATCTCCGCGCCTTGGGAGAAGTGCTGCATGAACCCTGCGCCCAGCAGCACTTCATCTCCGGGCAAGTCGGATAACGGAAGGGTTTGGGAGCGGTGCGCCTCCAAAGCGCGTCCCTTGGCCTTCGCGCCGGCGGCATCCAAGGCCAGCCGGTGCCAATGCTTCCAGCCCACCTGCCTGCCCGGTTGCGCCCAGTGCCAGTACCAGATGGGGAATTCAAGGTGGCATGCACCGTGCGCGGCGGCGCAGGCTGCCGCGATCCTGCCCAGGATCTCATGGTCCGGGTGCCCATCGCCGCGATAGGTGCTGGCAATCAGGCAACCTTCGCCGGCGTGCTGCTCAAGGGCCGCGCGGATCTGCTCCTGCTGGGTTTCCAGCTGACTGTCGCCCAACCCCAGGCAGTGCAGGTGCAGCTTCCCGGCGTGCGTTCCCTGCGGCTGCAGCCTGTCCATGGCCTGAGCCAGCTCCGCCTTGCGCAGCGAGGCCAGCTGTGCGGCGGTGTGTGTCTTGGAATCCGGGTGCGATGCTTCACCGAAGCTGCAGGCGATGACGTGCACCTTTATGCCCCGTTCAAGCGCCATGCTGATCAGTCCTCCGGCTCCCAGGCTCTCGTCATCCGGGTGGGCAGCCAGCACGATCACCGATGTGGTCGCGTTGAACAGCTTTTCCGGTTCCAGTGCGGAAATCTGCTCAAGTCCTGCCTGCTGCCAGCGGGCAGCACAGGTTCCGGGCTCTCGATGCGTGAAGCTCACCATGGGCTCCTTCCTGCCGTGGCGGCGCTATCCAGGACCAGTTGGCCCAGCGCCGCGTCATCGCGGGCCGCGTGGTGCTGGCGCAAGTAGATTCCCAGATCTGCTGCGCGCCTAGCATGTTCCTCATCTGCGGTCAGCGGGCCGGGTCCGGTGGCTTGGCCGCTGAGCTGCAATATTCGCGTGCAGGCCCCGGCTACCTGTCCGCGGACCTGGTGGGCGGCGATGGCATCCAATTGACCGGCATCGGCAAGCCCGGCGGCATGTTCCAGGATCGCGGCTGCCCCGGCCAGCAGGCGCTCTGCTTCGCCAAGCCAGGCAAGGGCCAGCTGGTCGGGAGTGCGCGCTTGGGCGCTGCGCAGCAAATGGCGGTAGATTCCCACTGCTCCCCCGAACCAGCAGGCGGCCACGCCGGCCCCGCCAACTGCAAACCCGGGACGGGTCAGGTACCAGCCGGCTTCTCCGACCGGTTGGGCCGGCACAGCATCAAAGTCCACCGCGCCGCTGGGCAGCTGCGCCATGCCGCGACTGACCCAGCACCCGGTTGCCGGTTCTACCCCGGTCTGGCGCAAGGAGAGCATGAACAGCCGGTCTCCGTGCGGAGTGCCGGCGGTGACCAGGGCGTGCGAGAGCTGTGCAGCCAGCGAGCACCAGGGCTTGGTGCCGTTCAGCATCCATCCACCACCGGGAAGCCGGGCCGCTTCCAGCTTGGCTGTGGGCGACTGCGCGGCGAATACTCCCCAGGTGGTTCCGTCCTCCCAGCCAATGCCTGCTTGGCTGAGGATTCCTGCTGCATCCAGATGCGGTTCCAGCGTCCTGGCCGCGACCAAGTCGGTGGCCGCCACGGAGGCCAGCAGTTCCCAGAGCCGCCGGGTATCCCCGGCTGCCGGTGCTGGAGGTGCTCCTTGTGCGCTTTGAAGTGCGCGCAACATCGCTTCGGGGTTGCCCTGGCAGCGTACGGCGGCGGCACGCACCGCTGCTTCGCCGTTCCACCACGTTTCAGCGCTTTTGCTGCCAGATCTTTGGTTCGCAGCACTGAATGAGACCGGCTGCTGGTCCATCAGGCCTCCTTCTTTGCTCTGAACTTTCGGCCAGTCTAAGTGACAGCCATTCCACCTTCGGCCCAGCTGAATGGCTCCTGATAACCGCGGGAACATCGCGCCGGGTGCAGCTGCAATTCTTGGAAAACAGCGGGAGCAAGAGCTGCGCCTCGGCTGGAAAACTTCCAAGCGTGCGCCCTGTGGCAATCGCTTGCTTTCGCTCCCTGCCTGAACCCAGTGGCGGATGCCCGGGTAGTGCGGCTGCGCGGTGAGCCAGCGCAGAAAAATGGCGATGCGCGCAGGGCCCGCACGCACCACGCTGCGCCGCATCCATCGAATTTGCACCGTTGGGATTAAAGTGCAAAACTACACTTTATGGAAAATAGTGCAAACAAATCCGATGAGCCCACGGCAAGTACGCCGACGCTCAGCGGTCGCATGCAGAAAACCAGGCTGTCCATTACCCGCCACTGCCGTGACCTGACTGCTGAATTCGGCTTCAACGGCTTCACGATCGAGCAGGCCTGCGAACGTGTCGGGATCTCCCGCCGGACTTTCTTCAACTATTTCCCAGGCAAGCTCGATGCAGTTTTCGGACATGGCACCGAAGAACTGCCCGAGGGTGCCATCGACCGGTTCATGGCAGCCCGGCCCGAGGGAATCGAAGGAATCTCACCGACCTTGCTCGCTGATTTGGTGGCGTTGGTCCTGGAGCAGCTCAGCTTCGATGAAAAAGCCATTGTCAGCACCCATGGATTCTTCGCCGCAGCCCGGCGGGAGCCAGAGCTGCTGCAGCACATGGTGCAATCCGGGCCGAAAAAAGTCGCCGAATTCCTGGAACGCATCGCCTCGCGTGAAGGCGTGGAACCCGACCACCCGGCGTTGCCCCTGGTGATACACACCCTGCACTTTGCCACCATCCAAGCCATTGAGCGCTACGTCGAAGGATCCGGCGAATCCTCTCTGGGAGACCTCTTCCTGGAGCACATCGCCCAAGGCCAGCAGGTCTTGAGCCAGCCCCTGCGCCGCGCGTCCGAATAACCCCACACATCCCAATACATATCTTGCAAGGATTGCAATGACCACCTCTACCAGTTCCCGGAAAACCCCGGCCGATGGTCCGCTGGTGCTGACCCAGCGGCGCATCTGGATCATCTTCTCGGCCTTGATCGCAGGAATGCTGCTCTCATCGCTGGACCAGACCATCGTTTCCACAGCCATGCCCACCATCGTGGGCCAGCTCGGCGGCGTCGAGCACCAGGCCTGGATCACCACCGCCTACCTGCTGGCCACCACGATCGTGATGCCGATCTACGGCAAGTTCGGCGACGTGCTCGGACGGCGCAACCTGTTCCTGATTGCCATCGCCCTGTTCACCCTCGCCTCCGTCGGGGCTGCCTTCGCCACCAGTTTCTGGATGTTCGTGGTGTTCCGCGCCATGCAGGGCCTGGGCGGCGGCGGCCTGATGATCCTCTCGCAGGCGATCATCGCAGACATCGTCCCGGCCTCCGACCGCGGCAAGTACATGGGCCCGATGGGCGGCATCTTCGGCCTGGCCGCCGTAGGCGGACCGTTGCTGGGCGGCTACTTCGTTGACCACCTCACCTGGCAATGGGCTTTCTACATCAACATCCCCGTGGGCATCGCAGCCTTTGCCATTGCATGGTTCACCCTGACCTTGCCTTCCAAGAAGTCGCAGAGGAAAATCGACGTCTTCGGCGTGCTGCTGCTGTCGATCGCCACGACCTGCCTGATCTTCTTCACCGATTTCGGAGGCTCGGCCAACCACGGCTGGAGCGCGCTGGAGACCTGGGCCTGGGGCGCCGGCCTGGTGGTTGCGGCCATGCTGTTCGTCCTGGTTGAGGCCAAGGCCGAGGATCCAATCATTCCCCTGAGCCTGTTCAAGAACAAGGTCTTCATCAATGCCACCGCCATTGGCTTCACCCTGGGCATCGGCATGTTCTCGGCGATCGCATTCGTGCCGACATTCCTGCAAATGTCCTCGGGCACCTCGGCCGCGGTTTCCGGGCTGCTGATGCTGCCGATGATGGTCGGCATGATGGGCACGTCAATCTATTCCGGTATGGCGATTTCCAAGTCCGGCCGCTACCGCGGCTACCCGATCGCAGGCACCGCCATCACCGCGGTGGCAATGCTGGCCTTCACCACCCTGACCGCGCAGACCCCGCTGTGGCTAGTTTGCACGTACCTGTTCGTGCTGGGTGCAGGCATGGGCTTGATCATGCAGGTCGTGGTCCTGGTGGTGCAGAACGCCGTGGCACCGGAGATGGTCGGTACCGCGACTTCCACGAACAACTACTTCCGTGAAGTCGGTGCTTCGCTGGGCGTAGCCATTTTCGGAGCCATGTTCACCAATCGCCTGTCCGAAAAGCTCATGGATGTCTTCTCCGGCGCCGGAGCAAGTGCCGCCGATGCCGGCCAGGCCACGGCCACCCTTGACCCGGAAACCCTTTCCTCCCTGCCGCAAGCGCTGCAGGATGGAATTGTGGATGCCTACGCCAGTTCGCTGGCACCGGTCTTCTGGTACTTGATCCCGTTCCTGGTCGTCGCCTTCGCCTTGGCGCTGTTGCTCAAGCAGGTTCCGCTCTCCGATACCGCCGGCATGGTGGCCCGAGGCGAAGCCATCAGCGGTGCCGAGGCCGAGAAGATCGAGAAGCACCAGCGTTTGGCCGCGACGGCGCCGCAGGGCGTGCAGACCCAGCCGGAAGGCTCCCCAGTGGATGCTGGTGACGCAGTCAAGGCCGGTACTGGTGATGCGGCCAAGTAGTGCCACCGGTGTTCTCAGATAGAACTGGACCATGCGCGGCCCAAAAGCTCTTGCATAGAATGTGGCCGGATAACTGGGAGCGTTCCCTAATCCGCTTCAGCACCGCGAAGCAACCTTCTTGATGAATTGCAAAGTTGGCCGCAAGCAAACATCCAGTTGCGGATCCCCTGGTTGCAAACTGGCCTATAGTCCAAATTGTCAGTAACCAGATCCACACAGGAGGTAAGAATCATGGGTATTGGAGACAAGATCCAGAACAAGGCCCAGGAAGCATCTGGAAAGGCCAAGGAAGCCTACGGAGATGCCACCGATAATGAGAAGCTGCAGGCTGAAGGCATGAAGGACCAGGCCGCAGCCAAGGCAAAGCAGGCAGGAGAACACGTCAAGGACGCCGCCAAGGATGTCAGAGACGACCTGTCCTAAGCCCTTCAGCCAACTGCGCCCCATGGATGCAAATCCATGGGGCGCAGCTGTGTGCTAGGCACCCTGCACAAAAAAACGGCCGCTGCTCCTTCAATCAGGAGCAGCGGCCGATGCCGGTTTCCGGTGGACTACAACTCGACTGTATTCGAATCCCCTGGCTCGGCTGGCTTTCCGGTGAGCTTCTGCTTCACCCAGCCGGCCACCAGGCTCGCTGCCCCGCCGGGGTTCTCCCAGTATTCAGCGGAGTCGGCATCGATGCGCAGCAGCACTGTCTGCGCAGATTCCGGGCCTTCGCTGGCGAAGGTTTCCACTGCGGTATTCCACAGTTCCTTCTTCTTGGCAACATCCTGCACCACCTGCGCCTGCCCACTGACCGAGACCCACGCCTTGGATCCGCTGAACGCGGCATTGACCAATCCCTGGGCCCGGATTTCGTGGACAATTTCAGAATCCGCGGTGGAGAAGAACCAGAGTTCTCCCTGCTCGCTGGCTTCAATCAGTGTCAACGGGCGGCTGGCCAGCTTTCCCGCGCTGTGTGTCGAGACCATTGCAATGCGCAGGTCCTTAATGATGCCGATAACCTTGCTTGCCTCTTCGTTGGCCATATTCAGCTCCTTTGAATTGGAATTTTCCGGTCGTATCCCACGCTACCGAGGTGCCGGCCCGCGCCAAGGCGCACCCAGATGATTGCCAGCTTCGGCTGCCGCTCAGCGCTCCGGGCTCCGCCCCGGCTGCGGATCGGCTTGCTCCTCGGCCTGCAGTTCACTTGTGAAGCGCAGCGCCCGTCCGTCGCTGATGTCCTGCTCTTCTTTTTCTGCCTGCTTCACGCTGGCCTTGATATCCCGTGGCGGAAGCTGGACCGAGCGTTCGGCAGCGATTCCCGCCTGCAGCTGGCGTCCGCGTTCGGCCTCCGCGTCGAAGACCGCGCCGAACAGCAGCGAGAGGTTGGCGATCCACAGCCACAGCAACAGCACGATGACCCCGCCAATGGCGCCGTAGGTCTTGTTGTAGTTGCCGAAGTTCGAGACGTAGAAGAAGAAGCCCACGGTAGCCACCGCCAGCACCAGCAGCGCGATGGCCGATCCGAGGCTGACCCAGCGGAACTTCGGCTGCTTCACATTAGGCGCCCCGTAGTAGAGCACGGCCACCAGCACAATCGCGCACAGCACAATCACCGGCCATTTGGCGATATTCCAGATGGCCACGGCGCTTTCGCCCAGTCCCAGGACGTTCCCGATCGCCTGGGCCAGCGGGCCGGAGACGATCAGCAGCATCCCCAGCACGGATACGGCAACCAGCAGCACCAGGGTCAGCGCCAGCATCAGCGGACGCAGCTTGTAGAACGGACGGCCTTCGTAAACTTCATAGATCTGGTTCATGGCTCGCCCGAAAGCTCCGACATAGCCTGAAGCGCTCCACAGGGCGCCGAGCAAACCGGCTACCAGAGCCAGCCCTGCCGACGGGGCCGACGCCAGCTGCTCGATGGGCTGGCGCAGGGTTTCGACCACTTCCTTGCTGGCCAGTTCCTGGATCAGCGAGAGGATATTGCGGGTCATGTTTTCCGCTTGGCCGGCAACTCCCAGCAAGGAAACCACGGCCAGCAGCGCAGGGAAAATGGAGAGCATCGCAAAATACGTCAGCGATGCCGCCAGATCCGTGCATTTCTTCCGGGAGAATTCCCTGATGGATCGCCCGGCCGCGTACTTCCATGACCGCGGGTGCATGTCCGGTGGGGAATCGGGCTTGGATCGGGCATCTGGTGCCGGAGCACGCCTGGCTTTCGCAGCCGTTGCGCCCGCGCTGCCTTTTCCATCATGGCTCTCGGATTCTGAAGTCATGTGCAAATCTCCTCAACAATTACTTGTGCCAGCGGGCAGCGCCGGCGCGCAGGCGCACCAGCTGATGCACCGGCCGCGCCGCGCCCGCCTGGGTGCGCTAGTCCTTGACCGGGAAACGTTCCCACGCACGGTGGGTGGACAGCAGCTGTTGAGCGCTGTCGGCAACCCCGTCTACCTGGACCAGTTCAATGCCCGGGGCATCATCTTCCAGGCCGACTGCCTGGAGCAGGCCATCGGAGAGCCCTTCCAGGGTGATGATGGCCTTGTTGTGCCGGTAGGCCTCAGTCACCAGCAATGCCAGACGCGGGTCGAGGGGAACCCCGCCCGCGCCGGCGGCACCGGCCTTGGCATCCAAGGCAACCGAAGCATCAGGGGCCGGAGGCAGCGGGCCGATGAGCACCAGCGCATCGAATTCGATGGACCGCGCCGTCAGGTAGGTGCGGTCAATGGGCAACCCGGGAGCCACTTCGCCGCCCGAGGCCGAGACCAGCAGCGGGGACATTCCGCGTTCGGCCAGCGCTTGGGCGATTCCCGGCACGTGCTGGTGGTTGCCGGTATTGAACACCACCCCGACCTTGCGCCCGTCCACCGGCCAGGACTTCCCGATCTGCGAAAGCGCGGGACTGGCTATCGGGTCAGCCAGCTCCATGGCTGCCGGCTGAGGCAAGCCCAGTGCCTTGGCGACGCCGGCGGCCAGCTGGCTATCGATCTTGGCCAGGCATTCCACCTGGCGCTGGCGGATCACCGGATCGGTGCACTTGCCCAGCTCGAAGGAGTAGGCCTGCTGCACATGGGCGCGTTCAACGGCCGAGAGGCTGATGTAGAACAAGCGGGCTTGACTGTAATGGTCAGAGAAGCTGGCAGGCTCAGAACGCACCTTCTTGCTTTCAGGCACCGGCTGCGGGAAGTCCAGCGGAGGCTGCTGCCCGGAAACCACTTGCGACATGTAGGGGCAGCCGCCATCCAGCGAGTTGGGCTTGTACGGTGCGATGCCCTTGGGCACCCGGTGCTGGTGGAAGCCATCGCGGAACATGTCATTGACCGGGGACACCGGAGCGTTGATCGGGATCTGCGCGAAGTTGGGCCCGCCCAAGCGCGTTAGCTGGGTGTCCAGGTAGGAGAAGAGCCGCGCCTGCAGCAACGGGTCATCGCTGATATCGATGCCCGGAACCAGATGGCCGGGGTGGAAGGCCACCTGCTCGGTCTGCGCGAAGTAGTTCTCCGGGTTGCGGTCCAGCACCATCTTGCCCAGCGGCTGGACCGGGGCCAGTTCTTCTGGCACGAATTTCGTCGGATCCAGCAGGTCGATGCCTTCGAAGACCGCTGTGCCGTCATCGGGGAAGATCTGCACGCCCAGTTCCCATTCGGGGTAGGCGCCTGCGTCAATGGCTTCGGCCAGATCGCGGCGGTGGAAGTCCGGATCCGCACCGGCGGCCAGCTGGGACTCTTCCCAGGCCAGCGAGTGCACGCCGAGCTTGGGCTTCCAATGGAACTTCACCAGGGACGCTTTGCCCGCCTCGTTGACCATGCGGAAGGTGTGCACGCCAAACCCTTCCATCATGCGCAGCGAGCGGGGTATCGCGCGGTCGCTCATCTGCCACATCACGTGGGCTTGGGCAGGGGTATGCAGGGAGACGAAATCCCAGAAGGTATCGTGGGCCGATTGCGCCTGCGGGATCTCCACATCCGGGTGCGGCTTCGCGGCATGGACCAGATCCGGGAACTTGATGCCGTCCTGGATGAAGAACTCCGGGATGTTGTTGCCCACCAGGTCGAAAATGCCCTCTTCGGTATAGAACTTCGTGGCAAAGCCGCGGGTGTCGCGGGCCGTGTCCATCGAGCCGCGGGAACCGACCACGGTGGAGAACCGCACGAAGACCCGGGTCTGCTTCCCGGGCTTGAGGAAATCGGCCCGGCACAGCTCGGAGGCGTTGCCGTAGCTGATGAAGGAGCCGTGGGCACCGGCGCCGCGGGCGTGCACCACGCGCTCCGGAATCCGCTCGTGGTCGAAATGCATGATCTTCTCGCGCAGGTGGTGATCCTGCAGCAAGGTGGGCCCGCGCTCTCCGGCTTTGAGCGAATGGTCGGTATCGCTGACGGGAGCTCCCTGGTTGGTGGTCAGGAATTCGCTGTCCTGGCCGGGGCCGGACAACACCGGTTCCCCTCCCGGGCTTGCTTGCTGTTCTGGTTCGCTGGCCATGGCACTCTCCTAGCTGCTTGGGAATAATCGGCTGGTGAATGCCACGCTAGGGGCCGGTGCACCGCTGATGCCAGCGCACTAGGCGATTCCCATGATTTACACATGTGCCCGCCACCGGGCGTGAACACGCCAGGACCGCCGGTGGCTGCATGGCCCACCGGCGGTCCTGGTAGGACGTTTCAGAAACGCCCTGCCCCTCGTGCTTGTGTTGCGTTATTTTCCAGATTCCGCTCCTTACTTGGAAACCAGCTGGTATCCATTTTCGTTGTGCTCCGCCTCGTCGATCCCGGCAATTTCGATATCTGCCGCGACACGCCATGGGCTGAACTTTCCAATGACCGTGGCGATGACCCAGGTCATCACCGCGGAGAAGACCATGACCACAATCAGGGTGGCTGCCTGGGCGATCAGCTGGGCAACGCCTCCGCCGTAGAACAGTCCGCCAGCGCTCTCCTCGGTTGGCAGGGCGAAGAAGCCCAGGAACAGGGTTCCGATCAAGCCGGCGACCAGGTGCACGCCGACAACATCCAGCGAGTCGTCGTAGCCCAGCTTCCACTTCAGGTTCACTGCCCAGGCTGCACCGGCGCCAGCCAGGACGCCCAGCAGCATCGCGGCCCACGGGGCCACATCTGCACAGGAAGGAGTGATGGCGACCAGGCCGGCCACCAGACCGGAGGCGACACCCAGCGAGCTGGGGCGGGAACCGCGAAGCTTTTCAACCAGGATCCAGCCAAGGACGGCTGCACCCGGAGCTGCCAGGGTGTTGACCCAGATGAGTCCAGCCTGCTCGACGGTGGTCGCCGCACCGGCATTGAAACCGAACCAGCCGAACCACAGCAGACCGGCACCGAGCATGACCAGTGGGGTGTTGTGCGGCTGCGGACGGTCGTGGAAGTTGTGGCGCTGGCCCAGCTTCAGGGCCAGGACCAGGGCTGCGATACCTGCGTTGGTGTGGACCACTGCGCCGCCGGCGAAGTCAATGGCTTCGCCGAAGATGCTGCCCAGGAATCCGTCTGCTGAGAGCAAGCCTCCACCCCAGACCCAGAAGGCCACCGGTGCGTACACCAGGGTGACCCACAGCGGGACGAAGAACAGCCATGGCGCAAAGCGGGCACGGTCGGCGATGGCTCCGGAGATGATGGCTACCGAGATCATGGCGAAGGTACCGGCGAATCCGGCGGCGAGCAATTCGGACTGCTCGGTGTTGTGCATGGCGAAGTCGCTGATTGGATTGCCGACGATTCCGGCGATGGCTGGTTCCCCGGCGGAGAACGAGTAGCCCCAGAGCACCCAGACCACCGCGGTGATCGCCGCGGCCGAGAAGCTCATCAGCATCATGTTCACTACGCCGGTGGCGCGAGTCATGCCGCCGTAGAAAAGCCCCAGTGCTGGCGTCATCAGCAGTACGAGTGCGGCGGCTATCAGGATCCATAAATTGGCTACATCCAATTCCATCTGGACCACATCCCCTCAAGGTGTTCGGTGTATCGGTGTTGTTATGACTATTCAACGCCGCAGATGTTTCCGGACACTGGCTGCTTCGTTTCGGCTGTGTATCAAGATGACTCGCGGGGTAACGGTTGCTTCTCGTTAATGTTTCGCGATCGTTTCAAAGAATTCACTGCGCTATCTGTGCCACAGGAATCAAGCGGCCCCGCAGCGCCATCAGCGCAAGATGCCAGCGGAGTTGCGGGGCGGACATGCTGGCTTTTGCCGGGATTCCTCCAGATCAAGGTGCCGCTGAACTTGCTGGCATTCAGGGACGCTGTAGCTTCGCTTGGCATACTGGGGCCATGGACCGTTCTTTTTTCCTGCCTGATGCCGTAGATGTCGCCCCGCAACTGCTCGGGGCCATTCTGGAAGTGGATTCTCCCGAAGGTGCGGTGGGCGTGCGGATCACGGAAACCGAAGCGTATATGGGCGTGGGGACTGCCGGCCGGTATGACCCGGGCAGCCACTCCAAGGACCGGAAGACCCAGCGCAATGCATCGATGTTCCTGGAAGCAGGCCATGCGTACGTGTACTTCAGCTACGGCATGCACTTTGCCTTGAATCTGGTGTGCTCGCCGGCTGACACGGCTTCCGGGGTGCTGGTGCGCGCCGGTCAGGTGGTCGACGGCGTTGCGCTGGCCGCTGCGCGTCGCCACGCCAAACGCCCGCAGCAGGAAGGCGCCAGCCCGCTCAAGGAGCCGCAGCTGGCCCGGGGTCCAGGCAACCTGGCTACGGCGCTGGGCATCACCCGCGAGGCCCATGACGGGCGGGATCTTTTCGCTGCGCCGTTCCGGATCTTCCGGCCGGAACAGCCGGCGCAGGACATCATGGCGGGCCCGCGCGTGGGCGTGGCCGGGGTTGCGGGCGGCCCGGAATTTCCTTGGCGCTTCTGGCTGCCCGGAGAGCCGAGCGTCTCGGCCTTCCGTCCCGGACGCAACGCACCGCGCTAGAACGGCAAAGCGAGGCTTTGGCGATCATTCACCGGGGGGCTGGTGTTCATGCGGCCGAAACAGCATCCGCGAGTCCCGCGCCTTCCCAGCCGTGCATCCAGCGAGAATGATCATTCAGGAGGAAACCAGCAAGCCTGCGAGCGCATGAAATATCAACTCAGATAGATCAGCTGGACAAGCGGTGCCCCAGCAGTGCTGCGGCACCACGCTATCTATTGCGATGGCTCTCAGATCTACGTGCGGCGCCGGAGAATCATGAGCACAAACTGCAAACGCGTTCTCTTCTACCGGATTCTTTCTATTGGAAGAGCGTTTGCACTGACCAAGAAAATCCTCAGTTACAAGGATCTTCAGCAAGCAACGTGCTGCCTCTGCCGCGCGGTGCGGGAAACACCGGTTAAACAGCGAACTCCCGGCCATGGGATTCATGACAGGGAGTTCACCGGTAGCAGGCGCTACGCTTAGCCTTCGAGCAATGCGTCTACGAAATCTTCTGCATTGAACGGTGCCAGATCATCTGGGCCTTCACCCAGACCAACAAGCTTCACCGGAACGCCGAGCTGGCGCTGGATCGCCACAACGATCCCGCCCTTGGCGGTGCCGTCCAGCTTGGTCAAGACGATTCCGGAAACGTTGACAACTTCCGAGAAGACCTTGGCCTGCTGCAAACCGTTCTGACCGGTGGTTGCATCCAAGACCAGCAGGACCTCATCAATGGCAGCCTTCTTCTCCACCACGCGCTTGATCTTGCCCAGCTCATCCATCAAGCCGACCTTGTTCTGCAGGCGTCCCGCGGTGTCAATCATGACGATGTCGACTTCTTGGTCAATACCGGCAGATACGGCTTCGAAAGCTACAGATGCTGGGTCTGCACCGTCAATGTCTGAACGTACGGTAGGCACGCCCACGCGGTCTCCCCAGGTGGCCAGCTGTTCAGCTGCAGCGGCACGGAATGTATCAGCAGCGCCAAGGAGCACGTCCTTGTCTTCTGCTACCAATACACGAGCCAGCTTGCCGATGGTGGTGGTCTTGCCTACACCGTTGACGCCTACCACCATGATGATGCTTGGGCGGTCCGGGTGGGGTGCTGGCAGGTAGCTGCGGTCCATGGTTGGATCCACGAGCTTGAGCAGTTCTTCACGCAGCATGGCCTTGACGCGTGCTGGGTCGGTGCTGCCTTCAATTTTCACGCGTTCACGCAGTGCGTCAACAAGTTCCAAGGCAGGTTCGGTGCCCAGATCTGCCATCAGCAGATTCTCTTCGATTTCTTCCCAGACATCCTCGTCAATCGAGTCCTGGGAGAGCAGGGCCAGCAGGCCCTTGGAGAACATGTTGTTGGACTTGGTCAGGCGTGCGCGCAGGCGAGCCAGGCGGCTCTGAACAGGTTCAGGTACATCGAGTTGCGGGGCAGCCGGTGCGACAGGCTCTTCGACCGCTACGGCTACATCGGTGGCGCCGGCCTCCGATGCTGCGGCATCAGTATCGCCCTCAGCGCTCTGGCCAGTTGGCAGGTCATCTAAGTCCCGCTCTGAGGTGTACGGAGTCTTTGGCTTGCGGCCCTTGGCGACGAAGGCAATGATGCCAATAGCCACAATGAGGACAGCCGCGACAGCGATGATAATTGTAATAAGCAAATCAGTCACGCTTTAAATCGTCTCATACCTGCACGCGTTTAGGGTTTATGTGGCAGGTAGAACTAGCGGGAACAGTATTTGATTCAGGGATAGACTGCTAGGTGGGCATTCTGGCCCATAACCTGTTGCAGAAAGGCTGAGGGTTACTGCGCAGCGATAGCAGAACCATCACTTATATAGATATGTCATTGACACCTACCCGCAAAGCTAAGCCACCGATCCCCCAAGAGATTCGAGTGCTGCTTGTTGCGGCATTCATTATCGCGCTTGGCTTCGGGTTGATTGCCCCGATCTTGCCGCAGTACGCGGTGAGCTTCAACGTGGGCAATGCTGCAGCGACAATCATTGTCAGTATCTTTGCCTTTACCCGCCTGATCTTTGCGCCCGTTGCGGGAGTGCTTGTTGGGAAACTCGGCGAACCAAAGATCTATGTCACCGGTGTGCTTTTGGTGGCCGTCTCCACCTTGCTCTGTGCGGTAGTACAGGATTACACGCAATTATTGATTGCCCGTGGCCTTGGTGGCTTTGGTTCCACCATGTTCACCATTTCGGCTATGGCACTCATTGCCCGGTTGGCTCCGGATAAGTCACGCGGACGTATCTCTGGCCTCTATGCAGGCTCATTCTTGCTAGGCAACGTCTTTGGCCCAGTATTGGGTACCTTGTTGGCACCTTTGGGAATGCGTATCCCTTTCCTCATTTATGGCACGGCGTTGGTCATTGCAGCCGGCGTGGTCTACATGGCACTGGGAAGACGCCGTGACCTGGATTCGGACGCTGCTAATCCACGAACCAAACATTCTGACATTGAGGTAGTCACCACCCGTGAGGCGCTAGCCTCCCCCGCGTACCGTGCTGCGTTATTCTCTGGATTCAGCTACGGCTGGTTAGCCTTTGGTGTCCGTAATAGCATGATCCCGCTCTTTGCCCTGGCAGTCTTTGGCCAATCCATGGGCGCGACTGCAGCCGGCATTTCGATGACTGCCTTTGCCATTGGCAACGGTTGCGCTTTGGTGTTCTCCGGACGTTTGACGGACAGTATCGGACGCAAGCTTCCGGTGATCGTAGGCATGAGCGTCTTGCTGCTATCCATTGGCGCTATGGGATATTCGACTTCCTTAGTCGGATTCGTGGTTTTCTCAGTCTTGGCAGGTTTGGGTGGCGGGCTACTTGGACCAGCACAGCAGGCAACCGTTGCTGACGTCATTGGCTCAGGCCGTAACGGCGGCAAGGCACTTGCCGGGTTCCAAATGTGCACCGACCTTGGGTCCATCATTGGTCCACTATTTGCAGGCGCGATGGCTGACCTCATTAGTTTCCAGCTAGCCTTCAACATTTCTGCAATTGTTGGTTTGGTAGGCGTTATCGCCTGGCTGCTGGTTCCTAAGACCATCAAACCAGTCACCGTGAATGACTAACGAGCAGAAAAATGAAATATCCCAGCAGTGTTGAGCCTTTAGCAACGCCGCTGGGATATTTCCCCACCAGACAGTCACTCAGCTGGGGCGCGATCCATCTTCTGACCAATGACAGTTGAAACACCATCTCCACGCATGGTCACGCCATACAGCGCGTCAGCAACTTCCATGGTCTTCTTCTGATGAGTAATCACAATCAGCTGCGAAGATTCACGTAGCTCTTCAAAAATCGTGATCAAACGACCCAAGTTCATATCATCCAGGGCGGCTTCAACCTCATCCATCACGTAGAACGGTGAAGGGCGTGCCTTGAAAATTGCCACCAGCAAAGCAACTGCGGTTAGCGAGCGTTCACCGCCAGAGAGTAGAGAGAGTCGTTTAATTTTCTTACCTGCAGGGCGTGCTTCAACTTCGATACCTGTGGCGAGCATATTCCCTGGATCGGTAAGAACAAGCTGTCCTTCTCCCCCAGGGAATAGCCGTTCAAAAATGCGTTTGAACTGTACCGCGGTATCTTCATAGGCCTCGGTGAAGACTCTCTCGACATGGGAGTCTACATCAACGATGATCTGCTGGAGATCGCTACGAGACTTTTTGAGATCTTCCAACTGCCCGGATAGGAACTTGTGGCGTTCTTCAAGCGCAGCAAATTCTTCCAGCGCCAACGGGTTGACCTTACCCAGAGCAGAAAGATCCTTCTCTGCTTTCTTCAGGCGTTTTTCTTGCTCACCGCGATCGTAGGGTTTGGTTCCAATCGGATTACCATCTTCATCTACGTTCTGACGCAGTGAACCCCATTTATCATCTTCGTCAAGAGCCTCAGGGATCAACTGGTCCGGACCGAAGTGAGCGATCAGATGATCTGGGGTGTAGCCCAGCTCCTCCAACGCTTTAGTCTCTAAGTTTTCGATACGCATGCGCAATTCAGCGCGAGCCATCTCATCACGATGTACGGCATCAGCCAGACGCGTCAGTTCAGCCGATAGCTGTTCCGCTTCGGTACGTTGACTGCCGATCATCGATTCGAGTTCCGTCTTCTTGACAGAAAGCTCGTCGCGCTCCTGACTTGCCATTGAAGTAGAGACTTCAATGAAACGCAATACGCGCTCAGCAGCCTGTTCAACACGATTAGCGTTAGCAGCCTGAGCCTTTCGCTGTTCCGCTAGGCGGGCTGCCACTTCACGGTGATTGCGTTCAGCCGCAGCTGTACGACGCAGCCCCTCGATGCGAGAGCGCAGTGCTACCGCGCGTTCTTCGCTACTACGTAATGAAAGACGTGCTTCCAGCTCCTGCTGGCGTGCCGAAGCAGCAGCGTCAACTAGGACTGCCCGCCCTGCATCATCAACTGTTTCATCGTCTTGCTCGGTAGAGGCCAGCTCCATACGCTCGGTAATCTCTTCCAGAGATTCCTGCTCGATCTCAAATTTTTCGTTGAGCGTCTCTAGTTTGAGCAACAGCTTCTGTTTGGAGGCCTGCGTCGTTCGCAGTTTCTCCCCCAGCCGAGCAAGGTAGGAAGAAAGTTCTTCAATAGTCGCGTCAGATTCATTTAATGCAAATGCCGCTTCATCGCGTGCTTGTTGAGCAATCGATAGTTGGGGACCGCGCTGGGCAAGCTGTGATTCTATGGCGCCGAGTTCTTCCCGGCAGGATTGCAGCTCGGCAGTAGTCTGCTCTACCAATGCCTGCTGGGCGATTAGCGAAGCACTAGCTGAATCCCCCACTGCGCTTCGAGCTGCGCTGACAGATATTCCCTCTAGCGTTGTTAGTTGAGCTGAAGGATATTGGTCAAGAATGGCCTGCAGCTGGCCAAGATCTTCAACAATGTACTGACCGGAAAATAGTCGCTCCAGCAAGGCATCAAGTTCTGCTGGAGCGCTCACAACTTCTCGGGCAAAGACGGCATCAGGAATTACCGGCATTGCATTGAGCGGCGCTTGAATATCCGTGTGCAGGAAAATGGCACTGGCTTGTTCCGAGTGCAGCTGCGCAACAAGGTTCAGCGCAGTTGAGGTGTTTTCTGCTACCAACGCTTCAGCGTTATCTCGCAGAATCGAGGCCACAGCTTGTTCATATCCTGCTCTAACCGTCAGCAGCTCACCGAGACGTCCCATTAGCTGCGCAGAAGTTGATTCCAGCAGCTTGGCAGACTGATCGTTTGGCTTGCTATTCAGCTTCAGGGCTTCAAGGCGAGCAGAAAGACCCGAAACTCGTACAGAAAGTTCTCGCTCACGTTGATTATCATTGCGCTGGGCAGTATCAAGCACGCTAAAAGCGTTTTCCGCCGATTCAAAAGCTGAATTCAGCTGTGCTTCAGCGCCCATGTGAGTTTCAAGGTCAGCTGAAATCTGGATGTATGACCGTTGGTCCAATTCCACATCAGAATCAAAGGTCTGCGCGTTTTCTTGTAGCCGGCCAATTTCGGCGCGAGTGACATCCACACGGCTACGTGCCGAGGCTACCTGCGAGGCAAGTCGCGACATGCCTTCGCGTCGGTCAGCTGCTGCACGGAGCATTGTAGCCATCCGCTGTTGCTCGGCACGGGACGCTTCTTCTGCTTGCTCTTTGGCTTCGACAGCTTCAGCAAGGATTTCGTGGCGGTCCTCCAAAGCTTCTTCCAGCTCTTCGAGTTCTTCGCTCATACGCTCAGCTTGGGCTTCAAGGCGCTGCGGGTCTCGGCTTGAGTCGAAGTGTGTCTCGTTGCTCTGCAGTAGCTTTCCACGTTCTCGCGCCAACGCGGAAAGGGAACGGAATCGTTCAGCCTGAGTGCTCAGCGACACCCATGCTTCTTGCACAGTACCGAGACGCGGGCTGAGCAGCTCTAGTTTTGAGATCAATTCGGCTAGGTGTTTTCTACCCCGCTCCAGACGAGCATTCGCGTCATCCTGCTGAGCCTGAATTCTTGATTCATCATCGATGTCTTGGGCAAGCTTATTATTCAGCGTCACGAGGTCATCAGCGAGCAATCGTGACTTTGCATCACGAACATCCAGCTGAACTGTCTTTGCACGGCGGGCAATTTTGGCTTGTCTGCCCAAGGGGGCAAGCTGACGGCGTACCTCGCTGCTGAGGTCTTCAAGTCGATCCAGGTTGCCTTGCATTGCCTGAAGCTTGCGAAGTGTTTTTTCTTTGCGTCGGCGGTGCTTAAGTACACCCGCCGCTTCCTCAATAAATCCTCGACGGTCTTCAGCCGTGGCATGAAGAATCCGGTCTAGCTGCCCCTGTCCTACGATGACGTGCATTTCACGGCCAAGGCCAGAATCCGAAAGCAGTTCTTGGATATCCAGCAGGCGGCAGGAGCTGCCGTTAATCGCGTATTCTGAACCACCGGCACGGAACAAGGTACGTGAGATTGTAACTTCAGCGTAGTCAATGGGAAGCTGACCATCAGTGTTATCGATGGTCAGGGAAACGTGAGCACGTCCTAGCGGCGCACGTCCGGAAGTACCAGCGAAGATGACGTCTTCCATCTTGCCACCACGGAGCGTTTTGGCACCTTGCTCCCCCATCACCCAGGACAGCGCATCTACGACGTTGGATTTCCCGGAACCGTTTGGTCCCACCACCGCTGTCACGCCTGGCTCAAACTCAAAAGTGGTCGCTGAAGCAAAAGACTTGAATCCGCGAACGGTGAGAGTCTTAAGATGCACGGCGTGAAGTTCCTAAGTTTGGGTCAGGTCGCTAAGGTTGGTTTGACCAGTTAAACTCAACCCTACGTCGTAATTCTAGCGAAGCATGGTGGGGATTCTCTGGTTCTGCTCGCAAATCTCAGCAAGAAAATCGAGGGATAGATCATTCTATGAGCGTTCTGACACAGATTGACCAGTGGCCGTCCGGGCATGCGGTAAGCGTGGTGGTTGACGTATCTGGCCAGATCATTGACCAGCATGGCGATACTCAACATGCCTTCCCCTTGGCTTCAGTGACTAAACTGCTCAGCGCTTATGCGTTCCTCGTGGCGCTAGAAGAAGAAGCAATTTCACTCGATGAGCCGGCAGGCCCCGAGGGATCAACAGTTCATCATTTACTGGCACATACTGCAGGCTATGACTTTGACAGTGAGACAATCCGCTTTGCTGTGGGCACCAAGCGTGGATACTCGAATACGGGATTCGATAAGCTCGCGGAGCATTTGGAAGCCCAAACCGGCATTTCCTTGCCAGAGTATGCTCAAGAAGCAGTATTCGCTCCATTAGGAATGAACAACACCGTGATTGCCGGTAGTTGTGCAAAGGATGGTCGGTCCACGGCAGCCGACCTTGCCAAGTTTGCAGCTGAGTTACTGAATCCAACAATCTTGGCCAAAGAAACATTGGCTGATGCCACACGTGTGCACTTTGAAAATCTGGCAGGTATTTTACCAGGTTACGGCCGACAAAATCCAAACGATTGGGGCCTCGGCTTTGAAATTCGTTCAACGAAAAGCCCTCATTGGACTGGCGCTTCGCACCCAACTGATACTTTTGGGCATTTTGGGCAGTCGGGAACCTTCCTATGGGTAGATCCACAGCATGGGTTGGCTTGCGTCACTCTGACCGACAAGAATTTCGGTCAATGGGCCGTAGATGCTTGGGCACCGTTCAATGAACAGGTATTGCAAAAGCATAGCTAGCCTGGTTGCAGCGCCGGCTGCCTTTTTAGCGATCACGGACATGGTTGGAATGACACACCATCGACCCAGAAGTTTTATGATCTAGGCGAACCCTCAGAATCTGTTCTACTGGGCAAATTTGTGAACAATACGGAAGAGGATCAGATCCAATCACTAGTGATCGACCTGATGCTTTTCCGTTCTAAAACTTTAGGTTGAAATTCAGCGCTTTCGCGGACGCGGTTGGCATACCGGACAACTGTAGGAAGATCGTCCCATAAATGGGTCACGCCTAATCAAAGAATCCCGTCCGTTTTCCAAGCAGCGGGCACAGGCCTTTCCTTCTCGCCCATACGCGTTCAACGACCGCGCGAAATATCCACTGGCTCCGTTGACGTTGACGTAAAGCGAGTCGAAGCTGGTTCCGCCAGCAGCTAGGGCGCGAGTCATTACATCAACCAAGGCGTCGTTGAGACGGTCTACCTCTGGACGCCTAATGGTTGCGGTATTCCGTAATCCTGAAAGGCCCGCTTGCCAAAGAGCCTCATCAGCATAGATATTTCCCACACCGGAGATAATCCCTTGGTCTAAGATGGCCCGTTTGAGCTGAGTCGTTCGCCTCCGAAGCGAAACGTACAAGTCCTCTGGGGCACGGTGAGGGTCCATCACATCTCGCGCAATATGAGCAGCAGCTTCAGGAATTGTAGCCCTAATCGACCCTGCGCCGGCGGGTAACGCATCCGCAGTCGCTACCAATGGGGAAAGGAACATTCCACCAAAGATACGCTGATCAACGAAACGCAACTCTCTAGGGAAAACAGATTTTTGGCTTAGCGAAAGCCTGACTTTAAGATGTTTCTCATCTGGCGCATCGGGTTCTTCCACCAGTAGCTGTCCACTCATCCCGAGATGTGCAACGAGTGCTGTTGGGGTTTCTAGACCTTCAAGGTCCATCCAAAGAAATTTTCCACGCCTCACCACCGAAGTGATAGTGCACCCAGTCAAAGTCTGCTCGAAGTCATCTACGCCATCAATGTGGCGACGCACTGAACGAGGGTCCAGGACTTGAACGGATTGCACCGTCCGAGCGCGGATCCACTTGTCCAGTCCTTCACGGACCACTTCAACTTCAGGTAGCTCAGGCATGGTTACGCTGACTATCCCTTGGGAAGTACTTCGCCAGGGTGAAACAGAAGCCAAGTATTATGCGCGGCTTCCTGTTCAGCTTCTTTCTTCGAAGGACCATGTCCTTCACCGTAACTCTTTGCGCCAATGCACAATTTAGCTACATAGGTACGTGCATGGTCTGGGCCAGAGCCGGTGACTTCATAGCACATTTCACCAAGCTTTTGGGACGCGACTTCTTCTTGGATAACGGTTTTCCAGTCTGTAGTTGCACCCAACAAGCGAGGATCTTCAAGCAATGGAGTTACAAATCGAAGTACTAAGGCACGAGCTTCGTCCATGCCTTGGACCAGGTACGTGGCACCAAGAATTGCTTCCATGGTGTCAGCTAGAATCGAAGACTTATTTGCGCCATTGGACTGTGATTCGCCTCGGCCAAGGAACAGGTGTTCGCCAACTTCGAGATCACGGGCAATCATGGCCAGCGCACGAGTGCTGACAATCGCCGCACGGCGCTTAGCCAAATCACCTTCCGGAAGATCCGGGAAGCTAGCGTAGAGGTATTCTGCAACGCAGAAGCCAAGAATGGAGTCGCCTAGAAATTCAAGCCGCTCATTCGTTGGAATACCACCGTGTTCATATGAATATGATCGGTGGGTAAATGCAAGACGAAACGTCTCGGAATCAATATTGATTCCGAGACGCTTCATTAGTTCTTCTTTAGAAGACATGTCTTAGACGTCTGCGACCTTGCGGCCCTTGTACTCAAGGAACAATTCGGTACCAGCCGAGTCGGTGACAACCTTAGCCTGGTGAGGCAGGCTGTAGGTTACGCGACCGTTTTCAACGGTCTTCACCAGGTTCGGCGCGGTAGCCTTCCACTGAGAACGGCGGGCACGAGTATTCGCACGGGACATCTTCCGCTTTGGAACAGCCACGACTACTTCTCTTCTCTCTTGAATGACGTTTTATCGTTTGTCGCATCTGATGCGACATTGTCAGACAGCTGCGCTAGCGCTGCCCAACGTGGATCCAGGATCTCATGTTGATGCTCAGGATCATCGTTGAGGCTAATTCCACATTCACTGCAGAGCCCCAAGCAATCCTTCTTGCAAACCGGCTGGAAAGGCAGGGCAGTTACTACTGCACCACGCAATACCGGATCGATGTCAATCAAGTCATCGACCACCCAATACTGGTCCACATCGTCATCGTCTTCGAATTCTTCGCTCTCTTCATAGTAGAAGAGTTCTTGAATATCAGCCTCGAAATCGTACTCGATAGGCTCCAAGCATCGTCCACATTCCCCAGCAATTTGTGCCGTAGCGGTACCCGATACCAGGATTCCCTCATGTACGGATTCAAGGCGAAGATCTAAGTCAAGCTCAGATCCTCCACGAATACCGATGAGTGCATTTCCCACATCAGTGGGAGCCGGAACTTGTTCATTTAGAATATGCATCGAACCAGGCGAACGGCCCAGATCTCTGGTTGAAAAAACCAGTGGCGAGTTGCGATCGAGTGCGTCGCGTGACGACCGATCAGAACGCTTTTCGCTAATGACGACTCCTATAGAACATAATCCGACATTTCATCCTATCCCGAAACAACCGGAGAACTCAAACTGACAAACAGCGTTCAAGGCACAGAACCGACGCTTGTGACAAGTATTACTCGAACAGGCAGGTGGTCGACGGGCTACCGACGAGACTGAACGAGCCGTTCTAACGGTACGAAAGATCGCTACTTGCTAACAAAGGACTATTGCCAATAGTACTGGCGTGCTATTTGTTTTATTTCGTCAGATCAACCCTGGTCCGTAGACGACATCCCTAGCCTGGTTCGTCGAAGAATCTTATTTCTCGAAATCAGATTTGACTGGAAAATATGATTCGAGGAAGTCGTTCACGAACTCATCGTCGATAGGAGTGGCGCCAGCGACCGGCGCATCGTTGATGCAGAAGGTATCACGATCTCTCAACCTCAAAGTATTTTCCATAACCAAACGGTAATTGTTGTCACGGATGTTGATGTAGTGATATCTCAGGCCAGTGGTGATTGCTCTACCCGTAATCTGCGCATAGTAATGATGCAGCTGGTCCGCGACGATGTCTCGATGGTCACGGAATGGACTGGCCCAAGTATTTTCGTACTCATCCCGAAATTCCTCTTCCATCTGGAAGTGCACAGACTTCAATTGTGGGTGAGGGGTGTGCTTGATCGCGCGCGAAACAGTTACGTTGAATCGCTCTTGAAGTAAACGCCGAATGTTGCGGGTTAAGTTGAAATGAGGCTCGTCCAACAAAGTGGCCTCACCAAATGGCCGCCGATTATTGGAAGGTGAAACTTTCGCGATTCCCGTTGGGGTGAAGAATCGTTCGGGGCCAAGGTCTCGTCCAAAGAAGACATCGTCATTGATATAGACGTAGTGCTCGCTCAATCCGTCTATGTGATGTAACCGCGAAATGATCGAGTTGCTGTTAAAGGTTGGGAGATACTCTCCAGCTGGATAGATGTCACGATGATCAACAACCACAATCCGAGGGTCGCTGGTGTCCAACCAGGCAGGTACCTGTCCAGCAGTCACTATGAAAATTTTGCGGAACCACGGTGCAAACATTTGAAGTGACCGTAACGAATATTTTAATTCATCGCGGGAACGAAAACGCGCAGTATGGTTCGCTTCCTCGTGATATTCCTCGCCAGAAAGCTCCGACTCGCGTCGACGTTTGGTCTCTAACCACGCTGGGTCTTCACCGTCTACCCATGTGTACACCGCATCGATCGGAAAAGTGATGTCATCGATCATAGTTTGAGTCAGTACTTTGGGAGTGGGTACTTTCCCAAAACGAGTCTCAATTTCTTTAAATTCAACGTCTGACTGGGATAGTAGCCGAGAGGCTCTGTTCTCCCGCGGTGCTGTTACACGCACTCCAGCCTCAGTAGGTTCAAACTTCCAAAACTCGATCTGGCAATTTCTTTCAGCACCAAATAGCAGGGTGGAGTCATTGAAACACCGAGGACTAAAAATCGAGATGACGTTTTGGTCATCCCAGACGCTATTGCTGGCAAGTGTTGACACCGGCAAAACGGTAGTTCCATCTTCGCCTGCTGCGTATACCGGCGCACCGTCGTCGATTCCGCTAAGCACCTTCCGAGCACGTGATTTTTCATCGTCTCTCAAAGCTACGATGCCGGATTGAAATTGATCAACGCCAATAAACCACCACTGTATTCCAGCGTCGTTAAGCTTTTTGGTCACTAGATCGAATGACTCTTTTGCGACTGTGCTGGGAAGGACAGGTGTATCAACTTTCCACTGTAGTCCTTTGTAGCTGCGTACGTCACAGATGAAATTCACGTTCCGATCACGGTGTAGGAAGAGCTTTAGACGTCTCTCAGCAACACCGTAACTTTCGAGGCCACGTAATCCTGCAGACCTAAGCTTGATGTAAAAATCTACCGGTAGTGTCTTCTTAACCGCAGTCTTTAGATTCGTTAACGATGGTTTCGGTAGTTGCTTCTGCATGTCTTGAACTTCAATCTTTCTATTTGTCATTCAATGGTCGGCGAGGGTAACAGTTTTAATCTTGGGTTAGAGAGCCGCGATTTAGGATCCTACAAAGGTTCATATCAGTAGATAGAAACGGACAAGACCCACACGATATCTTAACCTCGCGTTGTTCGTCTCCGAGAGTCAGAGGATACCGAAGAAGTTAACTACGATAGACGACGATCCCTAAACTGCGATTATGATACCGGGCAATGCGGGTCAAGGATGGTACAGCCGTCCCCGTGGTTGGGTCCCTTTAAGCATCCAGCAGCTATGCGATAGCTAACTGATTCTCTCTAACCCACTCATCCCAAAACCGGGACGGCGTCAACCCATCCAAAGACCCATGCGGACGCTCATGATTGTAAATGTCTTTCCATTCATCAGCCAAATACTTCGCTTCCACCATAGTGTCCATAATTTCCCCGGAAAGCTGTTCACGCCGGAACTGCGCATTGAACGACTCGATAAAACCGTTCTGCCAAGGTGAGCCCGGATCGATAAACGCAGTGGACACCCCCACAGTGTTGCACCAATCCACCAGCGCGCCAGCAGTGAACTCAGGCCCGTTATCACACCGCACAAACGTTGGCTGGATCCCAATTTCATCAATGATGTCCTCCAAAACAGCCACCACATCAGCAGCTTTAAAAGACCTGCGGGGATTGATCGCCAAAGCGGTCCGCGTGTACTCATCAATGACATTGAAGAACCGGATATGACGGCCACAAGAGGTGACATCCGACTGGAAATCAAAGCTCAGTACATGCATCGGGTACTCGGCGGTCAACCGATTCTGTTCCCCAGCGTCTGGGCCGGTGCGCCGCTTCTTTCGACGCTTGGGCTTACAGACCAAGCCTTCTTCTCGCCATAATCGTCGGATGCGCTTGCTGTTCAAGACAGTGTCTTTCCATCGTTCGGTGGCCAGCAAGTGCCAGCGGGCTTTGCGCCATCCCCACGTTGGATGGGTCTGCTGAAGGTTTGGTTGACACTTCGACCGCATAACCCAGCTATGGTTATGCTCAAACGAAGGAACAAAACCATGCCAAGAATCTTCACCGAAGAATTCAAGAAGGACGCCGTCGCTCTCGTCGAATCGGGGATATCCCAGAAGCAAGTCTCCGCGGATCTGGGAGTCTCAAAGACAGCCCTGCAAACCTGGGTCCGCGATGCCCGCTACCAATCCCACGGAATGACACCGTCCTCCGATGCTGACGAACGCAAGGAAATGTCCCAAGCGCTCAAACGCATCCGGGAGCTCGAAATGGAGAACGAGGTGCTGCGCAAGGCCGCAGCCTACCTTTCCCAGTCGCATATTCGTTCCCCAAAATAATGGGCCGGCTCGTCCAAGAATTAGCCGCCAGAACAGGTAGGAAACATATTCCTGTGGCCCTGTCTGTCAGGCTGGAGTGAGACCACTGATTCATAGCAAGTAAACCTCCCCTCAGACAGGGCGAGAACAGGTACAACCGCCATCATGAGCATCGATTCCATCCACCCCACCCCGGGGAACATGCCGGAGAATGGAACTATGGACTCCATCGATTCGCGCCCAGAACAGCCCCGCCGCAGGAGCATCAGCCCAGCCCAGAAACTGGCTTACCTCGACGGCTACGAACAAGCGATCCAAACCGGCGAGGGCCGAGGCTACCTGCGCGCCAACGCCTTGTATTCCTCGCAGATCGTTGAATGGCGCAGGCTACGCGACGCCGGAGTCCTCGGAGATTCAACCAGCAACAGCTTCCCGGCCCGGTCCAGTAGCCGGCTGAGCAAGGAACAAGCGGAAATCGCCCGACTGAAAAAGCAGCTAGCTGCCAACGAGCAGAAGCTTGCAACCACCCAAACCGCGTTGGAGATCATGGGAAAAGCACACGCGCTCTTGGAACAAATCTCGAAGAGCGCGGATTCCAAATAGCAGCCCAGGACCTCCTGTCCCACGTTTATGAACAACTGGTCACCGGCGGGGTATCAACACGTCAGGCCAGCTCGCTGGCCGGGGTCAG
The DNA here is from genome assembly GCF_000197735.1 of Glutamicibacter arilaitensis Re117. Taxonomy (NCBI): domain Bacteria; kingdom Bacillati; phylum Actinomycetota; class Actinomycetes; order Micrococcales; family Micrococcaceae; genus Glutamicibacter; species Glutamicibacter arilaitensis. The sequence continues at coordinate 1,670,283 of NC_014550.1, read as the reverse complement.
TAGGGCGACGATGAACCGCCGCCAAAACGCTGCCCGCGCAGGGCGAGCACTGCGGGCTACCGCTCCTCGCCCGGCACCAGCGAACAAGCTCACCGCGCAGGAAGAAACCACGATTCTGGCAACGCTGAACAGCGAACGGTTCGTGGACCAAGCCCCAGAGCAGATCCACGCCACGCTGCTGTCTGAAGGGACATATCTGTGCTCGGTATCGAGCATGTATCGGTTGCTGCGGAGGGCGAAGCAAGTGGCTGAACGCCGTCGACAGGCCCGTCATCCAGCACGAAAGGTCCCCGAGCTGGTCGCGGATCAGCCTGGAGAGGTGTTCACTTGGGATATCACTAAGCTGGCCGGCCCGACGAAGGGCGTGTATTTCGACGCGTACGTGATGATTGATATCTATTCGCGCTATATCGTCGGTTGCCAGGTCCATACTCGTGAATCCGGGGAGCTGGCGCGTGATTTCATTGCCGGGGTGTTCGCCAAAGACCAGGTGCCGAAAGTTGTGCATGCCGACCGCGGCACCTCGATGACCTCGAAACCCGTGGCGGCTTTGTTGGCGGACTTGGACGTGCTCAAATCGCATTCGCGGCCGAAGGTCAGCAATGACAACCCGTTCAGTGAGGCGTGGTTCAAGACCTTGAAGTATCTTCCGACATTCCCGCAGCGGTTTGGATCACTTGTTGATGCCCGGGCTTTCATGGACCGGTTTGTTCAGTCGTATAACGGGCACCATCGCCATTCGGGGATTGGGTTCCATACGCCTGCTGATGTTCATTTCGGGATGACTGGGCATGTTGATGACCAGAGGTTGGCTGCATTGCAGAGGGCTTGGGATGAGCATCCTGAGCGTTTTGGGCGGCGCAGGTTGCCGAAGAAGCTTCAGATGCCCGAAGCGGCGTGGATCAATGAGCCGGTGAAGCGGTTGGAAGGACAAGAAATGCAAGCTGGTTAACACTCATTGGTCTCACTTGACTTGAAAATTTCCGTGGCGGTGACGTGTCGGGTCTTGGGATTCAGCACCCAGGCGTACTACAAGTGGTTGAAGAGCCCTGTCTCAGCCCGGGAAATCGAAGAGCGGGAGTTGATCGGCAAACTGCATGAGCTTCATGAGGAAGATCCCGAGGGCGGGTACCGGGTGTTGGCCGATGATCTGGAAGACGCCGGATACCAGGTCTCCGAGCGCCGGGTCTGGCGGTTATGCCGCAAGGCAGGGATCCGCTCAGTGATCAGCAAACGCCAGCGCAAGCACGTTCCGGCGGGCCCTGCGGTGCATGACGACTTGGTGCAGCGGAACTTCACCGCTGACCAGCCTAACCAGTTGTGGCTGACCGATATTACAGAGCACCACACGAGCGAAGGAAAGCTGTATTTGTGCGCGATTAAGGACGTGTTCAGCAACAGAATCGTGGGGTACTCGATTGATTCGAGGATGAAGGCCCACCTGGCCGTCAACGCCGTGGAAATGGCTGTGGCGCACCGTGGCCACCCGCGCGGGGTCAAGGTCCACAGCGACCGTGGCAGCCAGTTCCGGTCTAAGAAATTCACGCAGGCTCTCGAACGTCACGGGTTGGTCGGTTCGATGGGCAGGGTCGGGGCAGCCGGCGACAACGCGGCCATGGAGTCGTTTTTCAGTCTGTTGCAGAAGAATGTGCTGGACCGCCGTTGGTGGTCCTCCCGCCAACAACTTCGTCTGGCCATTATTGGATGGCTGGAGGGGAAGTATCATCGCAAGCGTAAGCAAAGAGGTTTGGGGAGAATGACCCCGATCCAATTCGAGGCTACAATGATCGAGTCTGTCGCTCTGGCAGCGTAAACCTTGGTGTCAACCAAACCTTCAGCAGACCCGATGCTTAGACGCGACAGCCCTCAAGCCGGCTCGTAGCTGCGCTTCGTCAAAGCTCATCGGTGTTTTTTTTCTTACGTAGTGCAGAGCGGTTCTGGCCCAGAACTTGGCAAGCGAAGCGTTCGGACGCCCCGAATTTTTTCATCGCCATCCGTACAGCACGGCGGCGTGGTTCGGGGCTTAGAATTTTCCCTTGGCAACCTCAGTAAGGATGTCGTTGGCGAGCATCTGATCAGCGAGCAGCTTCTTGAGGCGCGCGTTTTCCTTCTCTAGCTCCTTGGTACGTTTGCTGGCTTCAGCGTTTTTCTCGGACCCGTACTGGTTGATCCAGCGGTACCAAGTAGCTTCAGTGATCTGAAGTTCCTTGATGACCTCGATCATCGGGTGTCCGTCGTTGAGCATCTTTTGTCCTTGACGGACTTTAGCGATGACCTGGTCTGGTGTGTGTCTGCGTGCCATTGTTTCTGTGATTCCTCCTGTGTCCATGGTCGGACACGAGTACTCACATAGTCACTGGACTACTCTCTGGGGACCCAACCACCCGCTTCCATCACGAAAGATCATGTACCCTCGGATGCCTTAAGGCGCCTACGGTTGGAAATCAGAAATCTTTAGTTGTAGCAAAGCAGCCGTTGGCCCCGAAAAATCGAGACCAACGGCTAGCCACTGCAAAACGAGATAGATGTACCAGAAACTGAATTAGTGTCGTGGCTACAAGTTATTTCTCAACGACTAATTCAGGCATTGGATGCATCCACCGAAGTGCGCAAAAGTGGAATAAAACTATTAGTTTTGCTCCGTTATGCGTAGATAGGCCTCTGCATAAGTCAACGGACGTCGAAGATTTTCGATTGCAGCGGTCACTCTTTCACATGATCCCGCATCTGGGTCTGCAAACGTCTGATGTACGCGTTCGCTAAACTCTTCTACCGGGTGGAAATCGTTGTTCGCGATGTCGTTGAGAGAAGCGAATAGCTCGTTTTGCGACACAGTGACAGGACCCAAGCCCTTATCGTCATAGCTCCAATCCCCCTGCCTAAATACATGGTTTCCGGAGAAAAACTCGTCCCGGTCAAACTGATAATAGATGACTGGGGTTCCGATATATGCGCCGTCGAAAGCAACCGATGAATAGTCGGTGACCAACACTGCTCCCTTGACCAGAAGCGACTGAACGTCAGTATCCAGGTAGCTGTAGACAGTTACGTGCTCAGGAAGATTGAAATCCTCGAGGTACGGACGCATATTTGGATGAGGCATGAAGGCAACATTCAAATTAAACTTCTCCGCGAAATCACGCAATTCGTCTGATTGCAGGAATCCTACCCACGATTCAGCATACGTTGACTCCCAGAAATCGGCGAGGGTTTCGCGCAAGTTACCACCGTCAACAGCTTCACCCAACAGCCAACGACGCCAAGTCGGCATCACTAGTAACGTCTTCCTGTCTGACTCTGGCAAGTCCAACGCATCGGAAAAGAGTTTGTCGAACCGAGGCATACCGGTAAGAACGGTGTCCTTGCTGCTGAACCGATATGGACCGAAGTCATCTACAAAATCAGAATACTCGTGACTCGACGCGGTGATGAGCAAGTCAATTGGCTTTCGGTTGAGCCATCTGGAAACGTCGTCTTTGCTGACCCCATGCTGAAGGAAAGTGAACTTCCATGGGAAGGCCTTATACAACTTGGGGGTGAACGGGTGGACTATGTAGTGATCCACCTGCGAAGAGACCAAGTGCGTGGTGCAAAGTAATAGAAGCAGATGTTCGATCGATCCGTGCGGAACCAGCTTGAAGCCTTCATTAGCCAAGCGTTGCCAATCGCTTGAATCGCTCGTCAAAACAAACCACGCGTTGATATCTGGACGCTGCTTCGCCAAGTAACGGTACAGGTGTTCAGCGTTGTCGTGCGCTTCAGTATCTCGATCGATCAGCGTCCACGAGTTCTTGAAAAGAGAACTTATCTTAGAACTCTTCGAAAGACCAAGGATCACTTCTCTTTGGAACTTATCAAACGAGTCGAAGTCCCCCTGCAAAGAATCTACGAATTTCTTACCGGCGCCATGTGCCTTACCGAAAAGGTCTACAACGGAGTCTCCTCCTGTGTTCCCCTCGCGGGAAATAACGCTTTCGAGCGAACGCACCGTATTGTCGACAGTCCAGCTGTCGTACTTTCGCAGGCCCGACTTAACGGTATCTTTCAAAGCTCTCTTTGAGCTTCGTAGCAGTTCCCTGCGCCAACCAGCATTACCCGAATCTTGGAAAGTCGGTTCCCCAACTACGGGGACAGCTGTTTTATTGAGCTGTCGCCAAATTTTGGACGCAGGCAACCGATAAGGAGCATCAGGGAATCCGCCTGGAGACAGAGGAATACGATGACCGTCCAGGTCAAGTGACAAAGTACCGGTGGCTGGCAACCACGCGATACGCTCGTACATCATGATTTCACCGAAAAGTGTGTATTTCTGAACAGTGGCATGAATTGGCTGAATTTCAAATCCGCGTGCTCGGAACGTCTCAACGGGTAGTTCGCCGGAGAAATAGTACCTAGCGCGTACGATTTGCTTATCAACATCTAGAGCGTTTACGGAAACATCAGTGTACTGAATTGGCTTAGGTTTGAAACGCTGCAGCAGTTCCTGTCGGTGGTACCAATTCGTCTTAACCACGCGGAAATCTGCAATTACATGTTCGTCAACAAGCGCAATGATTTGTTCCAAGTACGTGTGGAACTCCTTGGCGAGCTGCGGATCAATATTCGCCGTCGCGGAATGCATTCGGTCATCTTCGCGCAAGTACCAAAAGATGTCGTACAGAACTACGTTCTGAACCCATTCAGGGATACGTACTAGTTTTTCCTTAGCTTCTTGAAGCAGAGCTAGGTATCCGTACTTTGGCAGATCTATATATTTTTCTGGCTTTTGCCAGCTAGTCTGCACGAGAGAGGATCCATCGTTCCGACGACGGTAGCAATACTTAGCTTCACGCAACATGGTTACCTTTGGCGAGGTAACACCCATTAAATACTTAGCGGTAAAGTGCGCATCTTCGAAGTTTGGCTTTACTCGTGAATCGAACTCGATTTCTAACTGTCGAATCGTGGCAATACGGTAGAAACCAGTTGCCGCTGACAAATGGATGTAGTCCGGATGCCGGTTCAGTTCAACTGTCTGACTCTTTTTCTTGAATCGCACTCGAAGTGGGTGCGTATCGGTTACTTCACCCGTCAAGTCATCCATGAACTGAAGATTAGTGACGATTAGATCGGTACTCGTACCGTCTTTGGTATCGAGGGTGTCTAAGACTGTCTCTAAGTACTCAGGGACAAGAACATCGTCGGGATCTGGGAAAGAGACCCAATCTGTCGACACATGCTGTAAACCTGTATTTCGGGCTGAGCTAGGGCCACCATTGGGCTTCGATACCACCTTTGCTACAACGTCATTCTTTTCAATCCATGCCTCAATGATCTCGACTGAGTTGTCAGGCGTACCGTCATTGACAAAGATGAGTTCCACACGGCGTATATCAGCAGACTGCTGGATCAGGGAATCCAAAAAATCCGGCAAATACTGCGCTACCCCGTAGACAGATACAACAAATGAAACGAGCGGATTTCTGTCGTACTTTTCCATGTAGATTATGCTTCTCCTGTTTTGACGATGAAACGTGTGCCTTTCGAAGGCCGGCTCAACTGCCCATTATGCCCTAGTCTCCTGTAGGAACTCGGAATATCCCTACGTGTCAGGCTGGAACGGTACCAACGCCACACAGCAAATCCACTCCAGCACGTAGGGCGAGAACCAGGAAATCATCCTCAATGCCTGACCTAGCCACAACCACCATAGGACAAGATAGTCCTATGACTAATCCCGGACCCCGCGCCGGTGGACCGTCCCGACGCAGGACGTTCACCCCAACCGAGAAACTTGAACTGCTTGCCGGTTACGACGAAGCTATCACCGAGCAGAAGGGCGGCGCCTACCTGCGTGAGCATGGCGTGTATTCCTCGCATATCACCGAATGGCGCAAACTACGCGATGCCGGCGTCCTCGAAGGAAAAACAGCCGGAACCCGTCTCGGCAAGCTCAGCGCCGAACAGGCCGAGATTGCCCGCCTACGCCGCCAGTTAGAGGTGAGTGAGGGCAAGCGGAAACAGACGGAAGAAGCCTTAGATATCATGGGAAAACTCTCGGCGTTCTTCGAGAACGCCATCAACGAGTCGCAGGACGAGGCGAAGTCCAAGAAGAAATGAAAGCCGCGTACCAGCGGTTGCTTGACATCAAGATCCCGCAACGGAAAGCCGCTGTCATAGCGGGCGTTTCACGCACCACAATGAACCGCAAACCGAGCAAGCCGCAGGATACTCCGCGTCCGGCGCCACCGAACAAGCTCAGCCATGTTGAACGGGCTGCGATTCTAAGTGCTTTGAATAGCCCTGAGTGGGTGGATATGGCCCCGATGCAGGTCTATGCGAAGCTACTCGATGAAGGTCAATATTTGGGTTCTCTTTCATCGTTTTATCGGGTGCTCAATGAGAACCGGCTGGTCAAGGAACGCCGCCGTTTAGCGAGGCATAAGCCGCGTGCGATCCCAGAGCTGGAAGCTAATGCACCAGGTGAAGTCTATAGTTGGGACATCACAAAACTGGCTGGTCCGGTGAAGGGTAAGTACTTTGACTGCTATTTGATGGTCGATATTTATTCGCGGTATATCGTTGGCGCGCATGTGCACGCAACCGAGTCCGGCCAGCTAGCCGTGGAGATGATGAAAGAGATCTTTGGCGTCCATGGAATCCCCCTGGTTGTTCACGCGGACCGCGGAACGAGTATGACGTCGAAGACGGTCGCGGCTTTGCTCTCTGATTTGGAAGTGACTAGGTCGCATTCGCGGCCTCGGGTCAGCAACGACAACCCCTACAGCGAGTCGTTGTTCAAGACTTTGAAGTATGCTCCGCAGTTCCCTGAACGTTTCTCTTCATTGAGTGATGCGCGCTTATTTATCAGTGAATTCGTGCAGTGGTACAACCATGCTCATCAGCATTCGGGGATCGGGTTGCATACGCCGGCGGACGTTCATTTTGGGTTGGCTAATTCGGTCGCTGCGAAACGTTCACAAACGCTGGCAGCGGCTCGTGCGCGGCATCCTGAACGCTTTAGTACGTCGCAGGATCCGAAGATTTTGGCGATGCCTGAAGCTGCATGGATTAACAATCCGAAGGATCGGGCAGTTCAGGCTGCTTGATAGTTATTTAGACTCGTGTTGGTACCGTTTGACTTGAAAAATTCCGACCCGCTGGCAAGATAGATGCCACCCACCAAGATGTGACTCATCAAGACTATGTCTTCACTGAATTCTGGATGACTTTTCAACGACTCGTCCGTCTTGATGGGTGGCGCCAATCCGGCCACTTGATATGGCTTCATAGAAGGTCGTCCGCGCCCCCTGTCTGTCAGGCTGGAGTGAGACCACTGATTCATAGCAAGTAAACCTCCCCTCAGACAGGGCGAGAACAGGTACAACCGCCATCATGAGCATCGATTCCATCCACCCCACCCCGGGGAACATGCCGGAGAATGGAACTATGGACTCCATCGATTCGCGCCCAGAACAGCCCCGCCGCAGGAGCATCAGCCCAGCCCAGAAACTGGCTTACCTCGACGGCTACGAACAAGCGATCCAAACCGGCGAGGGCCGAGGCTACCTGCGCGCCAACGCCTTGTATTCCTCGCAGATCGTTGAATGGCGCAGGCTACGCGACGCCGGAGTCCTCGGAGATTCAACCAGCAACAGCTTCCCGGCCCGGTCCAGTAGCCGGCTGAGCAAGGAACAAGCGGAAATCGCCCGACTGAAAAAGCAGCTAGCTGCCAACGAGCAGAAGCTTGCAACCACCCAAACCGCGTTGGAGATCATGGGAAAAGCACACGCGCTCTTGGAACAAATCTCGAAGAGCGCGGATTCCAAATAGCAGCCCAGGACCTCCTGTCCCACGTTTATGAACAACTGGTCACCGGCGGGGTATCAACACGTCAGGCCAGCTCGCTGGCCGGGGTCAGTAGGGCGACGATGAACCGCCGCCAAAACGCTGCCCGCGCAGGGCGAGCACTGCGGGCTACCGCTCCTCGCCCGGCACCAGCGAACAAGCTCACCGCGCAGGAAGAAACCACGATTCTGGCAACGCTGAACAGCGAACGGTTCGTGGACCAAGCCCCAGAGCAGATCCACGCCACGCTGCTGTCTGAAGGGACATATCTGTGCTCGGTATCGAGCATGTATCGGTTGCTGCGGAGGGCGAAGCAAGTGGCTGAACGCCGTCGACAGGCCCGTCATCCAGCACGAAAGGTCCCCGAGCTGGTCGCGGATCAGCCTGGAGAGGTGTTCACTTGGGATATCACTAAGCTGGCCGGCCCGACGAAGGGCGTGTATTTCGACGCGTACGTGATGATTGATATCTATTCGCGCTATATCGTCGGTTGCCAGGTCCATACTCGTGAATCCGGGGAGCTGGCGCGTGATTTCATTGCCGGGGTGTTCGCCAAAGACCAGGTGCCGAAAGTTGTGCATGCCGACCGCGGCACCTCGATGACCTCGAAACCCGTGGCGGCTTTGTTGGCGGACTTGGACGTGCTCAAATCGCATTCGCGGCCGAAGGTCAGCAATGACAACCCGTTCAGTGAGGCGTGGTTCAAGACCTTGAAGTATCTTCCGACATTCCCGCAGCGGTTTGGATCACTTGTTGATGCCCGGGCTTTCATGGACCGGTTTGTTCAGTCGTATAACGGGCACCATCGCCATTCGGGGATTGGGTTCCATACGCCTGCTGATGTTCATTTCGGGATGACTGGGCATGTTGATGACCAGAGGTTGGCTGCATTGCAGAGGGCTTGGGATGAGCATCCTGAGCGTTTTGGGCGGCGCAGGTTGCCGAAGAAGCTTCAGATGCCCGAAGCGGCGTGGATCAATGAGCCGGTGAAGCGGTTGGAAGGACAAGAAATGCAAGCTGGTTAACACTCATTGGTCTCACTTGACTTGAAAATTTCCGAGCCGGCCTGGACTCAGAAGCGGATCGAGTATGAGGACATCTACTATTCGTCTGACGACGCCATTTCCTAGCTAAGGAGATTCGTTGCGCACGGTGTCAGCGATGTTGTGAGTTTGGTTGTAAGCGATGTGCTGATGCCGCGTGTCTACGATGTCCTGAGTTTGGTTGTAAGCGATGTGGTGAGTTCGTGTGTAAACAAACTACCGAGTGATTACATCCGCTAAGCCGTCTATGAACGTGGCAGAACCTAGGACGGCTGACAGGGAACGTGCGTAGGTACTTTCCTCAAAGCCTTCAAGGAGCTCTCGATTTCCGCGTTCGTCCGCCACCGTCAATAGGCCAGCTCGCCAAGTCGGCGAAAGCACGACGGTTTTAACCCGCTTTAACGATTTGCTTGGGTCGTACGCCGTCAGTGCATCGTGACGCGGAAAACCAGTCAGTGCAACTTCCTTGGCTGTGAACTTGTAGGTGTTCGCGTCGCCGACTATCGATTGGTACTCATCCCGCGTAGCGGTGATGAGCAGATCAATCTTCTTGCTATTGAACCAAGCTGATTGATCATGCAAGGTGACTCCATGCTGCAGGAAAACAAACTTCCAAGCTTGAGGGACCTTCAGCCCCTTCGGGAACGGGTTGGTGACAAATCGATCGAGGTGGGAGGATGCGTAAACCACTGCATGCCCCAGCGCTGCATAGTGGCTTCGGCTGCCGTATTCGAGCAGTCTAAACCCTTCGTCTTCCAAGCGCTGCCAGTCGGCTGATTCTTTCTCCAGCACGAACCATGCGTTGATCTTTGGGTTCTTGGCGCGCAGATAACGATAAAGATGCTCAGCATTGTCATTGGCAACACCTGGACGGTCCATTAGCACCCAGGACCCGCCGAACACATAGGTAGCACGTGGGGATTCGATGTAGTCCTTCAGCCGTTGCAACGGGGTTTTGCGTTGTGGGAGGCTCTTGCGAATTGCTGCCACACGGTTTTTAACCGTGAATTCTGCCAGGCCAATGGCGCGTTTCAACTTACTACTGTTTTGCCGCCCGCGCATGATGGGCAGTGTTTCCTCGCTGCCCTTATCGAAATGCCGTTGTACTTGGATGGGTCGAATCGTAAATACGGGCCGGGGAGTACGCCCAAATACCAGCGGCGTCATCACACCGTCCAAATGGATGGTGAACGTTCCGTTCGATGGAATCCAGATGTGACGGTGGAAGAACAGCACTCGGCCCATCAGGCGCACAGCTTGGCTTTTAGCCATTTTTGGCGCGACCAAACGTCCACGGTAAGTGATTTCCTCCCGAGGAAGAGCACCGCTGTAGAGATACTCCAGTCGGGTCATTTCCCGCTGCGGGTCATGCTCGATGATGTTGATCTGCGACGGCCTGGAATTGGGGTGCCTATAGCCGAGCAACAAGGCATTGCGCAGTTCCTGGTCTGTTGGCATGACTTCGAAGTCGCCGATTGACTCATCGTCGATTTCAGCCAGAATTTCAGACATGTTCCGGTGGAAAATCTCCAAGTGCTCAGCAGTCAACTGTTTGGAAGGAGCACCTACTCGACGGTCGCCTCGGTAGTACCACAGCGTGTCGTATAACATCATGAACTGCAGCCACTTGGGCACAGGATGTCCGGCAGCTTTACATTGAGCAATCAAGTCCAGATGCCCATATTCAAGCACCTCTGTGTACTTTTCGGGTTTTGTCGCACCGATCTGCACCGACGAGTTACGGGCCGCTCGAATGCGGTAATTATAGACCGCAGTATCGACATATCCGATGCTCGGAACATCTTGATCCAGCAGATAGCTCGCGACATAGTGCGCGTCTTCAAAACTGAATCGGAGCTCCTCCGAAAAACGCAAAGACATTCGTTCAGCGGTCATCCGGTTGACGATAGCTGTTGGCCCATGCATGTGGAAGAAATCTGGCGATCGGTTGAGATCAACAACTCGAGTTCCGTCTCGGAACCGGCGCTTCAACGGGTGGCTGTGTGAATATGAATCAGTGGCCTCGATATAGCTAACAAGACGCGTAGCGTACATCGCCGGCGGATTGTCGGCATTCAGTTTAATATTGGCGAATACTTCGCTCAAATAAGCTGGATCCAGAAAATCGTCCGGGTCGCAGAAAGTCACCCAAGTTCCACGAGCCGATTCCAAACCGAGATTGCGGGCCGAAGCTTGCCCTCCGTTGGCCTTGGTCAGCAAACAGGATGGAATACGCGTAGTAGCCATCCACGTCTTAATGATCTGTTCAGATTCATCGGGTGAACCATCACTGACGAGGATCACCTCGATTTTTTTGGGATCCACGAGCTGTGCGTCGAGGGAGCCGAGGTAGGCCGGAAGATACTCGGCGACGTTATACACCGCGGAAATGATCGAGATGACTGGTTCTACCGTCTCGCTGTAGGTCGTCGAACTGCTTTCCTGCATTATTCTCTTTCGTAGTGTATTTGCTGGACGCACGTTGAAGTGCATTGATCACTGTGCGTGCCAGCTCTTACCGTAGTCATCCGTACTGAAACCAACATCCAATTAGATCTTAGTGGTTCCTAACTCAGATTCAGCTGATCCGCGAAATGCCGCTTTCAGTGAAGATACTCATCATTCCGGCTTGCTCAACTCGAATGTCGATGGCAGTGGAAACTTGCTCGCAAGGATTTCCCGAGCCAGAACTGAACGCCTGTCGGCATCGCTGGACGCAAGAACTTCATTAATACAAAACATGTCAACTCCCCTATCGCGAGATAGCCTCATCAGTTCCAGCACTGAGGCTTTGGAACCAATGTCGATATACCGATAGCTAGTTGAAGACGGGTAACCCATACCCATTTGCGCTGCAAACTGGTGGACCAGTGAAGATGGAATAGACAGGTCGTTTTCTGAACGAAAACGATTCGCTGCGACACGGGCGATAGACTCTTCGAGCTCTTCATGGAGTTGGCGGTGCACGCTTAGCCGTTGCGGGTGGGCCACATGCCGAAATTTATGCGATGAAGTACGTCCGAAACGTTCGACAACAACGTTCCGGTTATTTACAGCTGCCTGATTGACTGGGAGCCCAGGGTCTTCAGCCTGCGCGAAATGCGAGCTACTCAGGCTGTATTTGGCCTGCCCTGCTGGGCCGAAAAAGGCATTGGGGTAAAGGTAGCGCCCAAAGAAGACGTCATCATTTACATACAGAAAATGTTCGGCTAAATTTGGGATGTTGACCAGCTGTGATTCAATTGCGTGCGAATTGAATGTTGGCAGATCAGACTCTGGATCGTTGAAGATCGTCTGGTGGTCAACAAGCACCAGCTTAGGGTGCTCTTTCACTAACCAGGAAGGGCGCTGCCCGGCCGTGACCAAATGGATCTTATTGATCCATGGCAAATTCAATTCCAAGGAGCGCAGAGAATATCTAAGTTCATCGTGTGACTGGAACCTAGCTCTGTTCACTGAGCTGTCGGTCATTTCACGGCCAGATGCTCCCAGGGCATCCTGATAGGCCGAAGCCCATTGCAGATCCTCTGCATCGACCCAGGTGTAAACCGCATCAACGGTTCCGCCAAAATCATGTACGTCTACAGGTTCTTTGATCAGCCCTGGGAACACCTGCCAGATAGCCCCAGCTCCGCGAAGATCAGCGATGCTTTCCGAGTGAGGCAACTGAACGCCTACGCTCCAAGCTTCCGACGCCGCGAAGGAATGCTGCCCATGCAGTTTCCGCACAATCATGCCCGAGGCTTCAAAATCCCGCCTCAGGCTCTGCCAGTCCTTTGCTGCGACGCACAGCGGCATGTCTTTTGAAGCTCGCGAGAAGTCAATCTTTCTGCGGCTGGCAATCTCGATCGATTTGTGCTCTGCGCTGCGGCGAAGATCTGGAGCTGTGCGCTGTACGTCTGTGGAAGATGCCGCCAACGACCGCTCCAGAACTTTGCTGATAATCGATTCAGGCACAGCTCGACCAATTCTTCCTCGCCATCCTGCGAGCATGATCTTCCCCTTTTAAGTTTGTTCGGCTACACAGGGCGCCTGCGATGTTCTAGCTCAATTCCTTGACAATTTGGCTGAGCGTATCAAGAGTGTTCTTCAAGGATTCAACATGGCGCTCGTCATACTCGCTGAGTACGCGCTTCATCTCGGTCGTTGAAATGCCTGCGGTGCGCGGCAAGTAGATGACTTCCACTTCATCGCCGAGGTCGTCGAAGTGGCCTTTCCAGTCTTCGCCGATCCCGAAGACCTTGGCATCATATTTCTTGATGTCGCTCCGCTTTTGCGCCCAGTTTTCCTCAGGGATGGCTAGGTCCACGTACTTGATTGACTGGACGATCTCAAGACGCTGTTCAAATGGAACTACGGGCTTCTTGCCCTTGATCGCGTTGAACTCATCGGTGGATACGCCGACTACCAAGCGGTCGCCCTTTGCCTTGAGGCGCTTCAGGATATTCAAGTGCCCGATATGGAACAGATCAAAAGTTCCGTAAGTCAAAACAGTTTTAGTCATTGGTCCCTTTCAAAGCAACTTAGAAGCTAAGGGGTTAGCTGCTAGCGGTTACTAGTGTCCATCGTTAAATTATAGGTAAACGGCCCGCGAGGGTCATTCGAACTATCGTCTTCCACCTAAGTTTAGGGCGTGGTTCCCGATACCAGGGGCTGCCTGCCCAGCCAGCCCGCCATCCGGCTATATATTGTGCCACGGCGCTCTTGTTCCGTCGCAGGCGCAGGCACTCAATGAGCATCCAGGTTGTTGGATAGACCCAACGCAGTGGCAGTGGTAAATTGCGCCGGGCCAGCCATACCCGGTTGCGGGCGTTCAAACGATAAAACTCATCATGGCGACGTGGATCTACGATCGGATGACCGATTTGCATATCCCCGGCATACCAAACGTAAGTTCCGGTGTCCCAGACACGCCATGCAAGTTCGATGCCCTCATGTGCGTACCAGAAACCGCCGGCCCAACCGCCCGTGGCATCAAAAATATTACGGGTAGTCACCAGGCAGGTCTCCCCCACATGGAATACCTTGCTTGGTTCCAGCGCCGTGCGCTTCTTCAAGCGTGGAATCCAGCGCCTAGGATTCTGGTCCTCGTTTTCTGGATCAGTGATACGCGGCTGCAGCAGTCCCATCCGGGGATAATGCCTGAATCGCTCGACAGCGGTGATCAGGAAGTCATCATCAATGAACCATGAATCGTCATCGAGGAAGCACAGGTACTCGCCTTGTATTTGCTTCACTCCAGCGTTGCGGCCGGCCGGAATACCCAAATTTTCTGGAAGGAAATGGGTCTTGATTCCTTCCGGAATATCCGTTGGGTCCCACCCATTGCCCACGACGACGGCATCAATCGCCACAGATCGCTGGGCTAGCAAAGATTCCAAGGCACGCTTGAGCTCAACCGGGCGATTGCCCATGGTCAATACAACTACGCCGATGGTCGGTTTGGTCTCTGCAGGCATTACTCCCCTAGGACGGTGGGATATTCGAATTTGGCCAATCTAGGCCTTGAGGCGGGACGAGGCCATATTAGAAAGGAAGTGTCCAAAGTTCACAAGGACGCACGCAGGCAACAAAATCCAGATCATCCACTTCTCGGCGATTCCCGGCGTACCCACGATCAAAGAGATAATCGAGCAACCAAGAATGATCAAAGACAGCTCGACCGCATGAAGCAGCTTATGGAATGGCAGGAAGCGAGCCAGGGAACGCAGCTTTCCAACAAGTGAAGTTGTTGGTACCGATCTCGCGGCAGCAGTATCCGGCAACTTTCCAAGTCCTGCCATACCTCGGGCTGCATGAACCATGAGAGATTGGGACCGGTTCAAGACAAGGAGCACCGAAAGGCAGGCTGACATGAACAAAATCGGCCAAGCTTGCTCGATGGGTGAATTATCCGCGGAAAGTTCCTTGAAAACTCGATAGCCCAATGCAATTGGAATCAGTGCTTCAGTTGTGTGGTGTCCAACCATGTCAATGAAAATACCGCGTGGGGATTGCGTTGCTCTCCAGCGTGCTACTTCACCGTCGGAGCAGTCGAAATACAGCTGTACCTGAGACAAGGTAACTGCCAGCAACGGTCCCCAGATGCCAGGGATCAGCAATGCTAAAGACATGCACCATCCGGCTAGAATCATCAAGCCGGTGACCCCATTGGCACTGATACGCGTACGTACCAGGACTGCAGTGAGGTAAATGGAGATATGACGCAGGTACAGCTCTGCCGTCCAATGCTCGGCATTCTTACGGGCACGGACTTCTGGCGGCTGGCAGACCTCGCGTAGTTGATCTAGCGTCGGGTTCTTTGGACGGACAATCATGATTTTTTAACGCGTCCCTTGTCGACGGTGCCAGCTGCACCGCACACGCGCCCCTTGATGTATCCCACTGCCCAAGGCAAATGAATCGCAGGGAACGCACACGCGGCCAACAACTTATCCTTGAGTCCTTTTGCGTTACTACTTAATCCTGCAACCAATGCAATGGACGCATAGATGGCAGGGATTGTCTTCGCAACGTTTAGTACAACTCGCAGCCCGGTGGGTGCAGATTCTCTAGTTAGCGGCTCTACTACTGCTGCAACGAATCCCGTCGCTACGCCCGCAAGCAAGATTGGTGGCACATCATGGCGCAACGATTTTCCTTCAGGGAAGCGCCGAGCAATTTCCGCCCGCCAAGTCCCGGAAGCCATGGACTGGCTAATAAGGGACTTGAAGCTATCGCGTGGGTAGTAGCCAACTCTTAGTTCGGGGTCGAACCAAACCGTATGTCCCGCTTTGCGAATGCGCAGGCAAAGTTCCCAGTCTTGGGCGCGCCATAGTTCTTCGTTGTAATAACCGACTTCTTCAAATACTTCCCGGCGGAAGATACCCAGGTACGCGGATTCAGACGGGCCTTCGGGCGCGCCTGAATGATAGGCAGGTCCGCCAAAACCAAATTTCGAGTGGTAGGCAGCAGCAATGCCGCGCTGAATAGGGGTGCGCCCTTTGGCGTCCATTAGCCCACCGACATCGTGGGCATTCACGCGGTACAGTGTCTCGATCCCACGTTGCGTATAGTTCTTCGGAAGTTCGCTATGTGCGTCAACCCTAATAACAATTGGCAAGGTAGACGCACGAATGGCCAGGTTGAGACCGATCGGAGTTCTGCCTAATGGATTATCAACAAGAATAATTCGTGAGTCTGCTGCCGATAGTTGCTTGGCAACCTCGTTAGTGGAATCGTGGCTGGGGCCCAGTGCTAGGACCAGTTCCTTCTCTCCTGCATACTCTTGCGCGAGGATCGAGGTCACTGCCTCTTCCAGATACGCCGATTCATTGAGCACAGGCATGACATAAGAGACGCCAGGAAATTCAGTCATTCGGCCCTTACTTCTTCGCTTTCAGATGCTTCTGGTATTCCTTGATCACTGTGTCCGGATCGCCGTCCATCATTTGGACACCTTTTTCGATCCAGATAACTCGATTGCAAGTCTCTCTGATGGATCCCATGGAATGTGAAACGTTGAAGATAGTGCCCGCACTATCGCGAATCTCCCTGATCTTGGCTTCACTACGTTTCTTAAACTTCGCGTCTCCAACAGCCAAAGCTTCGTCAACGATCAAAATATCGTGCTTCTTAGACGCCGCAATAGCAAACTTCAAACGAGCGCTCATGCCCGAGGAGTAAGTGCGCATGGGAAGATCGATGAATTCCTGTAACTCAGCAAAATGAGTTATATCCGTGCGCATTTCCTCAACCTGTTCGCGCGAATATCCAAGGGCGAGACCACCCAACGTAATGTTTTTGTCGCCGGAAAGGTCTGGAATCAGAGCAGCTCCAACGCCGAGCAAGCTCGGACGCGATCGCGCGTATACGGCACCACTAGATGGAGGTGTCAATCCCGTAATCGCCTTCAATAACGTCGATTTGCCCGAACCATTCGAGCCGATGACACCGATCGACTCATTCTCGTAGGCAACAAAGGTAATTCCCTTTAGCGCATGAACGGTCCGCACACCCTTAAGCTTTGGTTGCAATAATCGTCGTGCTCCAGCATTGCCAACTGCCTTGCCACTTGAGAAAACTTCATACTTGACGTGCAGATTATCTACAATCACGACTGGTTGACGAGATTCGTCAACTTGGAGTTGAGAGTTCTTGATTTCTTCTGGTTTAACAACATCTATGAATGAAGTATCATCCGAAAAGATGGGTGCAGGTTCATAATCTGGATGTAGTTCAGGGTTGATCAAATCATCGAAACTAATTCGCACGGCCGTAACGCTCCTCTGCCTTCCAGAAATAAAGTAATCCCACAAGCAGCGTGACAACAGCCCATGCAGTAAGTACCCACCAAGCCCATGAATCATACTCGGACACGTTCATAATCATCCCACGTGCGAGTTGAAGCGTCTGATAGACAGGATGAACGTCGAAGATCGCAATCATCCACGGCCAGTGGCTAAGCAGACGTTCAGCACTAAACAACACTCCAGATGTATAGAACAGGACACGACCTATAAGAGGGAGAATCTGGGTAAAGTCGCGAACATGCACCGTAATTCGCGCACATATGAGTGCCACTCCCAAATTAAAGACTGTAAACAGAGCAATAATTGGGATAATCGTAAGCCAAGACCATTTGGGCGTAGTTCCTAATATGAGCGCATAAATGAACATGACCACAACCATGGGCATGAGCGTAAGTACGTTCTGGGTAATTTGCGCTACAGGCAAAGCTAATCGAGGAAAAGACAAAGACTGGACCAGGGCATTATTTCCGGTGATTGCTTTCGCACCGCCAGTCATGGAAGTTGAGAAGAACTCAAACAAGAAGACTCCGATGACAACGAAAACAGGATAGTCGATCCCTCTGCTTCCGCCCTGGAGAATTCCAAAAATGAAGCCATACATCAGTGCGTTAAATGTAGGCTTCAGTACGATCCAGACAATACCAAGTCGGTTTCTCTGGTTTTGCGACTGAACGCGAGCCTTCGCTAACTCATAAATGAACTCGCGGCGCTGCCACGTTTCCTTCAAGTAATTGACCAATGTCGGTCTTGCGCCAACTCGGTGCAAGCCGTATTTTTCGGCTTCATCCGCAACTGTCATGCGAAATATGTCCTCTTGTTAGAATGCGTTTTGATGCATTATCGGCTAAGCATAGATGTTCAAAGTCTAGTAGATGACAAGCTGTTCTTCGGGCTTTTCCCCATCAGCATGGTGTTGTTCATCCCACACCTGCAACTCAGGGCGTTTCTGGAGGGTTTTCCTGAAGATAGTTAGCCATCCTGTCGGTTTGCAAAGCGTCGCTAATTTGAGCAATTGCGAGTTCGCTAGCTAGTTCTATTGATTGACCGTCTGCGCTAGTAGATGTCCCAGCAGTTGGCATGGTAAACATTTTCATATTTTTCGTATCTACGTTCTTGAGTTGCAGTCCCAGACCGACCAGAGTTGCTGCATCGAAATTTTGGTCGAAGGTCAGATACGGAGAAACCTTGTCGACGATTTCATAGAGCTTCACCGGATTAGCTAACGTATTTGAGGACAGCACTTGATTAGCCGCAGCTGAAATGAATTTACGTTGATTAGCGACGCGCTGGTAGTCACCGTTGGTAAAAGACTTTCGCTCACGAACAAACCGAAGCGCTCGATCACCTTGCAACGTGATATCTCCAGCAGGGTAAAAATAGTCCGTATCGTTGGCCGTAAAAGGAATCTCGTTGTCAACAGTCACCCCGCCTAGTGCCGTAGACAATTCACGGAACCCTTCGAAGTCAATCATTGCCAAATGATCAAGCTTGGTGTCAAAGAGTCCTTCAACGGTTTGCATCAGCAGCGGTACTCCACCAAGGGATATTGCAGCATTGAGCTTATTCATTCCGTACCCTGGGATATCCACATACATGTCTCGAACCATCGACATGACATATACCTGAGACCGGTCTTCTGGAATATGAACAAGCATCATGGAATCACTACGCTGTGAAACCGCCTCGTTCAAGGCAGCGGACTGCGTCGTATCTTCGTCAGCATGGTCAACACCCAACAACAAGATGTTCATCGATTTGTCGTCGGGATCTTTGATGGGACGAGCTTGCTCCTCGGCATCCGAAAAGCTCAACGCGACGGTATTAGATTTGCTGTTGAACTGTCGCTGCAAATCAAACAAAACGTAACCGGCACTCAGAACCGCCACCAGAACCACGACGACAACGGAAACGACGATGCTGCGGGTCCGCTTCTTCTTACGTTCGAGCCTATTCCGTGCGCTTCGCGACGAAAATATTAGGTCTTGGTCTTGCTCTTTCTTCATTCCTTCTCCACCCGGGCAGTGATCCCCAAAGTCAACGGCATACCGGGGTGACTTCGTGCAATGAAAAAGACTACCCAAGATAAATGTGATTATCCTGAGTAGCCTCTATCCAAACGCTAGTCCGCTAGCTGATTGACAAATCCTTTGAGCCACGATTTTAGACTTGGTCCCAGTTCATCGTTCTCAACGGCCAATGTAATATTTGCCTGCAGATAGCTGAGCTTGTCGCCAGTATCATAACGGCGTCCACGGAAAATGACTGCATGCACTCCGGCGCCTTCGCCATGTGCCGCAGCGAGTATCTGCAACGCATCTGTAAGCTGGATTTCGTTTCCACGACCGGGTGCCGTGTGCTCCAAGACTTCAAACACACGTGGATGAAGAAGGTACCTACCAATAATTGCCAGGTTGCTTGGTGCCTCGTTGATCTCGGGCTTTTCGACGAGAGCGTTGACTTTAACAAAGTCTTCGCTTTCCACCAGGGAGACATCGGCACATCCGTACGCACTGATTTGTTCCGGCTCCACTTCCATCAGCGCAATGACGGAACCACCAGTTTTCCGTTGAACCTCGGCCATGACGGACAGCAGCTCGTCACGCTCGTCAATCAAGTCATCGCCTAATAGAACAGCGAACGGTTCGTTGCCTACATGCTGCTTGGCACACAGGACAGCATGTCCTAGGCCGCGTGGATCGCCCTGGCGTACATAGTGGATATCACCTAGGCGAGTGGCCTCATGAATCGCGTCAAGCTTCTTCTTGTCGCCCTTCGCTTCTAACGAGTATTCGAGCGACGGAACACGATCGAAGTGATCTTCAAGAGCACGTTTATTACGACCAGTAACCATCAGCAAGTCAGTGAAACCGGACTTAACGGCTTCTGCGACTACGTATTGAATGGCTGGCTTATCGACAACCGGCAACATCTCTTTAGGCATTGCCTTCGTTGCAGGTAGGAATCGAGTGCCCAAGCCTGCCGCTGGAATCACTGCCTTAGTAATAGCCGACTTTGGCATTTTAAAAACCCATTCAGTTTGTTCGAGTAAAATTCTGGGGACGCTTCATTTTATCCACAAGCTGTGGGAGCACCAAGTTAGTCGAGCTTTCACTAGGTCAGAAGTCGCTTGATAACTGCGCGTGGGAAGTAATCGTCTACGTCCCCGCCAAGTGCTTGCACTTCTTTAAGCAACGACGAGGATAGGTGAGTAAAGCGTGTGTCTGCTTGCAGAAAGACGGTTTCAACACCTGTGAGATGCCGGTTCATCGTGGCCATCGGAATTTCGTAGGCATAATCGACGGTGCTACGCAATCCTTTTACTATTGCTTCTGCTCCTTGTTCCTTGCAGAAATAAGCTAATAGTCCTTGCCCCATGGGCATGGCTGAAACTCCGCGCAGGCCTCCGACTGTTTCTTCCACCATGGCTACACGCTCGTCTTCGCTGAAGCGATACTTCTTGGAGTAGTTTGTCGATACAGCGACGATCACTTCATCAAAAAGGCTCGCCGCACGGGCAATGATTTCGACGTGTCCATTATGAATCGGGTCAAAAGAACCCGGGCAAACCGCTCTTCGCATGTTCTGAATCTATCAAGAACTATTGTCAATTATGCGATCTGGCGTGAATGTCTCGTAACGATTCAATGACTTAATGCCTAACATCCGCCAGTCACAAGACGATAATGGAACCATGAGCAATAATTTCACTCCCTGGCAGCGGACTGCTTACAGCGTCAACCTACTAGATTCCACCGGCCAGCCTGGAGTGACTATCTTCGAAGAAATCACCGCACTAGCAAATCATCACGGGGCCATAAATCTAGGTCAGGGATTCCCCGATACCGAAGGGCCAACCGAAATCAGACAAATCGCTGTGGAAGCGATTCAAAACGGTGCAAACCAATATGCACCAGGTTCAGGAACCCCGATCCTCCGCGAAGCCATCGCGGCCCACCAAGAACGCTTCTATTCGCTGAAGATTGACCCAGGTTCCGAGGTTGTCGTGACAACCGGTGCAACAGAAGCCATCGCGGCTTGCCTGCTTGCCTTTTTGGAACCCGGCGATGAGGTTGTAACTTTTGAACCGTATTATGATTCCTACGCAGCCATGATCGGATTGGCCAACGCTGTACACAAGGTTGTCCAGCTCAAAGCGCCTACCTTCGAACCAGATTTAGCGGAACTTCGACGCACGGTCACTGACAAAACTCGAGTGATCCTCGTGAATAATCCTCACAACCCCACAGGCACTGTGCTTGATGAATCAGTGCTCAAAGAAGTCATCGCTCTGGCACATCAGCACAACTGCATTATCATCGCCGATGAAGTCTACGAACATCTGACCTTTGGGGTACAGCATGTTCCTATCGCTACCCTGCCCGGAGGATTTGAACGAACCATTACCATTTCGTCAGCGGGCAAGTCATTTTCCTTTACCGGCTGGAAAGTCGGTTGGGCAACTGGACCTCGTGAACTGATTACTGCTGTTCGTACGGTGAAACAGTTCCTCACCTATTCTTCCGGCCCCGCATTCCAACCCGCCGTTGCCCAGGCACTTCAACTTTCCGATGGCTTCTTCTCAGACTTCGCTGCAAGCCTCGGACAGGCAGGCGAAGTTCTGGCATCGGGGCTCGAAAAAGCAGGCATCCCCGTTATCCGCCCTAAGGGCACCTACTTTTTAGTTGCAGACGTACGCAGTTTTGATCTAAATGACGCGGCAGAAGTTGCACGAGTTATGCCCGAACGATTGGGTGTTGCAGCTATACCAATGTCTGTTTTTGTGCACCCAGAGAATCAAAATGACTATCAAGGACTGTTACGCTTTGCCTTCTGCAAACAGCCGGACGTCATTTCTGCGGCCGTTGAACGTTTGCAACGGCTTCCAGAGGTACTTTCCAAATGACTCAGAAACTGGCTAAACGATGGCTCGGGTTCGTCCAAGAGCATGCCACGATTTACGATGATGACATAGTTCCTGGATCGATGATTCTCGCCATTGGCGATGCGCCCCAGTCACACGTTAATCTTTCGCATCCAGAAGAAGTCTTCTACGAATATCTGGCGCGCATTGCCAATCACTTGACCGTTTTGCGCCCGGAGAATCGTCCACTGAAAATGCTGCATTTGGGTGCAGGAGCATTAACGCTTGCCCGCTGGGCCAGTGTCATTTATCCATCCAGCACCCACGTAGCTGTAGATATTGAACGAGAACTACTTGATTTCGTCCTAACGCATCTGCCTCTGCCTCTAGGCTGCGAGCTGTCGCCAATTGTCGCTGATGCACGCAGCGTGCTTGCCGAACAGCTATCCGATGAAAAGTTTGACGTCATCGTATTGGATATCTTCTCCGGACCTGAAGCACCGGAGCATCTGACGACTGCCGGATACTACGCGGAACTCAAGAATTCGCTGACCAATGACGGATTGCTCTTCGTGAACATTGGCGACGATCCCCCGTTGGATTTCACGTGTTCTCAAGTTGAAGCAGCACGTAGCAGCTTCGAGACGGTGATGCTAAGTTCCAGTCCAGAAATGTTTACCAAGCGCTTCCCTGGGAATATGATTCTCACTGCATCGTCTCAAGCGTTCCATGAGGACCAGATACTACAGTGCCAAGCGGCGGGACCATTCCCGTCAGAAGTTCGTCATGCGATGGACTTAGACGGGTTCTGCAAACCATAGGTGGGTTTCGCCGTATTTTTTGTCAGCGAACTTCTCCAGGGAGCTCGGCCATACCGGTTCTGGCGAACGGGCGGAACGCTCAATAATCACCGTGGCGTCTTCGGCCAAAATTTTGGATATTTTCTCTAGCGTGATGGCTAGTTCTTCTTCAGCCAGCGGATAGGGAGGATCCATCAAGACAACATCAAAAGTTTTGCTGGGAACTCCCGATATTGCGTTGTAATAACCATCTAGAACACTGTCTACGTTCCCTCGCTGAACGGTCACAGTATTGGTTTTCAAAACCTTGTTCACCAGTGCCGCGTTATGCTGGCAGACTGCAACCGCTTTGGGTGCCTTTTCAACAAGCACCACCTGGCGCGCGCCTCGACTGGCTGTCTCGATTCCTAGTGATCCTGAACCGGCAAAGAGGTCCAGCACCCGTGCGCCCGAAAGAATGTCCCAGCTTTCCAGACGTGAGAACAATGCTTCTTTGACTCGGTCCGTTGTTGGGCGTGTGGCATCACCAGGTACGGACTTCAATGGGTGTCCGCCGGCGGCACCAGCGATAATACGGCTCATTGCCTAGATCTACCTCCAACTAGTTCTTATTCAAAAATTCTTTGGTGGGTTCATCAATCCAGCTACCCGCAGCTGCCAGGAGCATTGGATGGTGGGTGCCCCATTTCCCATTGGCAAGGACCAGACCCACATCGGCTCTGGCCTGCTCGATGAGCGAGCGGTCTTTGATGATGCTCAGTTCCCGCAATGACGACTTGCTGCCCGATTGCTGGACGCCCAAGATATTTCCTTCTCTGCGTTCAGCTAGATCTGCCTCAGCCAGTTCAAATCCATCAGTTGTTGACTCGATAGTTTTCAATCGTCCAACCGAAGGATGGTCTGCATCCAACCATGTGGTCATCAAGCATGTCCCAGGAAGACCACCACGGCCTACACGACCACGCAACTGGTGCAGCTGCGAGATGCCAAAGCGCTCGGCGTCCATAATTACCATCAGCGTCGCGTTATGAACGTCAACGCCAACTTCAATGACCGTAGTAGAAATCAGCACGTCAATCTCTCCACGTGCAAAGGAATCCATTGTCTCTTGCTTGTCAGTTGTGTCTAGCTGCGAGTGAAGTGTTTGGGTACGTATCCCCGCAAATTCAGGCATGCCCGCGAGCATCTCTTGCATTGCTTCTACACTCATCGTTTGTCCGACTGAAGAATCGTCATACGTGGACAGCAGAACTCCTTGTTCCGCAGTTGTATCTGAAATTCTTGGGCACACAACATAAACTTGGTGGCCTTTTTGCACTTCTTCAGTGATTCTTGAGAAGAGCCTGTCACGAAAGCCGCTTAGCTGCATTGGCACGATGTGAGTCTGGATCGGTGCGCGACCGGCGGGCAGGCGTTTAATTGTCGATGTTTCCAAATCCCCAAATACTGTCATGGCCACTGTACGCGGTATGGGAGTAGCAGTCATAACCAAGGTATGTGGAACGGTGTCTCCTGCCTTAGCCCGCAACGCATCACGCTGTTCTACACCAAATCGATGCTGCTCGTCCACGACCACAAGACCCAGTTCAGCAAATTGCACCTGGTCACTTAGCAGGGCATGAGTACCAATGATCAGTCCGGTTTCACCGCTGGCGATTCCGAGTAAGGCTTCGCGACGTTGCGCAGTTTTTGCCGAACCTGTCAGAAGCGCGACTCCAGTTCCTTCGCCTTCGCCAAACAACCCAGGCTCTGCGAGGTTGCCCAGCATTTTGCGAATCGAAGCATAATGCTGTGCGGCCAGGACTTCCGTCGGAGCCAAGAGTGCTGCTTGTCCCCCTGCATCGATCACTTGCAAGATTGCACGCAACGCAACAATCGTCTTGCCAGAGCCCACCTCTCCCTGAAGCAAGCGATGCATTGGATGCGACTGCTCGAGATCCGCGCTGATATGCTGACCGACCAATACCTGGTCCTCAGTTAACCTGAACGGCAGCTGAGCATCAAATTTGGCGGCTAGCCGACCAGGTGCAGGCGGACGGGCAATAGCTTTCTGTGCTCCCAGTTGGCGGCCCCGTTCCCCGAGCGCCAGTTGCAGCAGAAAGGCTTCTTCAAAGGCAAAACGCTGGCGAGCAACGTACGCGTACTTGATCTCTTTAGGAAAATGGCGATCCAAGAAAGCTTGATGGCGTACCGGATAATGGCGAGAGCTTAGAACTTCAGTGGGCAGAAATTCGGGGATATTCTGATCTGTGAATTGTTCGAGCAGCAAGCCCATCAAATCCCTGATGCGCTTATTGGGCATCTTGGCCGAAGCCGGATAGATCGGAATAGGGCGAGGGTCAGCCTGTGAGGCTTCATCCAGGATTGCGTATTCTGGTTGGCTCAGCTGCAGGTAGTCTTGGTACCAGCTGACTTTACCGCTAAACATCGCGATGGTACCGATATGCAGGTCGGTGCGTGCTTGATAGCCATTAAAGAAGGTCATCTTGAGTTCTTGGCCGCCAGCACTAAGTTCATCACTGACGGTTACTTCAAAGATAAAACCACGTCTCGAATGCATCTGACGCTGGCTGACGTTCACAACTTGGGCAACGACCGTGACATGTTCATCGAAAGGCAACTCCGCGATTGGAGTTAGTTCTCCAACCTCGACATAGCGACGCGGAAAATGCCAGAGGAATTCACCCACTGTGGTGTACCCAAAAGCTTTTTCCAGGGCAGCGGAGTTCTTTTTTCCGAGGTAAGCGGACAGCTCTGCATTCTCAAACGAGGTCTGCGTAGTTTCAGCCATCGTGAGTGCACAGATCGGTGACGCTGATATTTACTGGGTCACCGTATTTCTTGATCAGCTCTAATGCTCTTTCAGACTCCGGTACATGCACATGTACGCGCCACCGGTAGGTGTCATCTTCTACCTGATTGACCGGTGACATGATCACCGAATTGCCCATAGTGTCTAACTGACCTCGAAGCGTTGCCGCGCCTAAGGCGTCCAGGGATACGGTGCACATGACCTCGACGCCGGTTTCAGTATCTTTGTTTAAGTGAACATGGGGATCTTGAACCTGATATCCATGGAATTTCTCATAGGATTCAAAATCTGGTGAATCATTTCGAATCGCTGCGCAGAGTTCGTCAATGATAACCAGCATGCCAACGGCGCCGGCGTCTACAACGCCGGCCTCAACTAGGGACGGCAGTTCTGTTTCAGTTCCTTTAACTGCCAGCCGTGCAGCTTGTGCCATCTGCGTTAGAACGGTGTCCAGCGCTGCCCGGCTATCCAAATCAGTCTTCAGGTGAGCCAGCGTTGAGCCAGCTGCCAAGGCGATGGCGTTAATCACCGAGAGCATGGTGCCTTCAACCGGTTCGCTCAACGCTGACCAGGAACGCACCTTGGCCCTTTCAAGCCCAGCGGCTAAGAGCGAAGCGTTCAGGCGATCATGCCCTATCCATGGTTCGCTCAGACCGCTAAGAAATACGGCTAGAAGGGTTCCCGAGTTGCCGCGCGCTGATTCCATGGAAGCCCGCGCGGCAACCTCTAGAAATCCACCGATGTCGTCGCTTTCCAATTTGCTGACCGCATCATGACCGGCTCGTGCTGTGAGATACAGGTTGCTGCCGGTATCGCCATCCGCTACAGGGAAAACATTTATAGCATTGAGTCGGTCAGAGTGGTTCCCGAGACTCTTGACGCTCTGTGCCAACCATTCTCTGATGGCACGCACCGAAGTATCGAGTTTTTGGGGAGTCATGGAAAGTTGGTCCTTCGGTGGAATTAGCGAGACAAATCAGTAGATTCTACGAACTCTGCCATCTTGTCTTCTTGCAATGCTTTGCCAAACTTCTCGATCACTGCCATATCAGGAATAACGATGGACTGCCCGTCGGCCGAACGTCCCGGGCCCTTGTTGGGAAGGGTGAAGAATTCCATATCGCTTGAACGCAAGTTCAGCATCGAAGAGGCATAGGAAGCAACCTTGGCAGCATCCAGAGTTTCGTCAACTGCGATAAACGGTGCAATTTGGGAAACAACTTCAGATACCTTACCCGGGTTGGACAGGGTTTCCTTGGACATCAACTGTCCGAGCAGCGCCTTGACGAAAAGCTGCTGGTTCTTGACGCGCTGGTAGTCGCTGCCTGGGAAGGACTTGCGTTCGCGGACGAATGCCAGTGCTTGTTCACCGTTCAGTGTTTGAACACCCTCTGGGAAGTACATGCCATTAACAATCGACTGCTT
Source organism: Glutamicibacter arilaitensis Re117 (assembly GCF_000197735.1). Taxonomy (NCBI): domain Bacteria; kingdom Bacillati; phylum Actinomycetota; class Actinomycetes; order Micrococcales; family Micrococcaceae; genus Glutamicibacter; species Glutamicibacter arilaitensis. The sequence continues at coordinate 1,643,224 of NC_014550.1, read as the reverse complement.
GAACCCGCGGGGGTTATTGACGGTAACCCCGCCTACTGCATCGGTTAGTCCCTTGAATCCTTCGAAGTCGACGGACGCAACGTGGTTAATACGCACGCCAAAGAGCCCTTCAAGCGTTTCAACAGCCTTTGGCACGCCACCGCTGGCAAAAGCGCGGTTAATCTTGGCCGTGCCAACGCCCGGAATATCAAGCCAGGTATCGCGCATGACGGAGGTGACAAACACGTTCTTGCGGTCTGCAGGAATATGGACCAGCATCATGGTGTCGGAGCGACCACCATTGGGCAGGGTGCCAAAGTCGTCGCTGTCTTCATCCGCGTCGCGAGTTGCACGAGTATCACTACCAAGCAACAAGATGTTAACCGCTCCCTTGGACTCTTCCTTGACCTCAGGACGAGTTTCTTCCGCTGGGAAGGCGTTCGTAATCGTCTTGCTTTCAGAGTCGAAAGTTCGGCCTAGGTTCCAAAGGTAACCTCCGGCGACGAGTCCCGCGACCACCACAAGGGCAAGCACACTTAAGACAATGGCTCGACCCGTGCGCTTTTTCTTCTTGCGCGGTCGCACTGGATGCTCTTCAAAAGACATTTGCTACCTTTCACAGTTTCAACTCTGTACATCTTATCTTTCAGACTGCCCATGTAGGCTTATAACGTGTCTAAAATCAGCTCGAAAGCCCGACTGTCACCAAAACTTAACCGAAAACTAGCCCAAACTTCGGCATTGGTGATGAGCAGTACTTTATTACTACCCTTACTTGCAGGCTGCGCATCAGTTGCCTCCGTAGACGCTGCCCCAGACGCAGCAAACCCGCTTTGTGCGGAAATGATGGTTGTCCTGCCTGAAGCCATCGATGATGCGGAACGCCGTTCAACGACATCCCAGGCGACGGCAGCTTGGGGCGATCCTTCAAAAGTTGTCCTGCGTTGCGGTGTCGAAGTTCCAGGACCAACAACTGACCCTTGCGTATCCGTGAATGAAGTTGATTGGGTAGCCCATGAGGATGAAGCAACAAGTATTTGGACTTTAACCACTTATGGCCGCACGCCAGCGACCGAAGTTGTTCTTGACCCTAATGTCATCCCGTCAAGTACGGTGCTCGCTACGCTTTCGGACGCTGCGCAGAAGATCCCAGCTTCTAAGAAGTGCGTCAGCGTTGACAAGTCAGTGAACTTGTAAGCAACCCTTCGACAAAAGCTTTGGGGTGTGTTGAATATTCAACACACCCCAAAGTTTCACCATTGTTCTTTGGCCTAGCGCAAACCGATGTTCCGCTCGGTCGCCAGGGCAATCAGCTCATCAATGAGTTCACGGTATTCAATTCCGGTCTTGGCCCACATTTGCGGATACATGCTGGACGGCGTAAAGCCGGGCATGGTGTTGATTTCATTGATGATCCAGTCGCCCTCGGGAGTGTAGAAGAAATCAACCCGGGATAGGCCTTCTGCGTCGATGGCGTCAAAGGCCTTGACTGCCAGCTCGCGGATTTCGAGCGTGGCTTCGTCGCTCAAGTTTGCTGGGCAGCTGAGCTCAGCTGCGGCTCCATCAACGTACTTGGCTTCGAAATCATAGAAGGTGTGCAGGTTGTCCGCCACCGCAATTTCTCCTGGCAATGAAGCGCGCGATGGTCCGCTGCCGCGGCCTTCAAGAACGCCGCATTCGATTTCCCGCCCGACGATCCCCTGCTCGATGATCACCTTGGGATCTTCGGCCCGGGCGATTTCAATAGCAGCACGCAGCTCGGACGGATCATCAACCTTCGTGATGCCTACCGAAGACCCTGCGCGGGCCGGCTTGACGAACAACGGGTACTGCAGGTTATCGCAACGCTTCATGGCAGCTTCGCTATCACGCAGCCACTGCTTGTTGGTGATCACTTCGTACGGTCCCACATTGAAGCCGGCCCCTTCGAAAACCACCTTCATGTAGTGCTTGTCCATGCCCATGGCGCTGGCTGCGATACCGGAGCCCACATAGGACACGCCTGCCATTTCCAGCATGCCTTGGATCGACCCGTCTTCACCGAACGGACCGTGAAGCAACGGGAAGACCACGTCAATCTCGCCCAGGTCCGCCACAGCGGAATCCGAGTAGGACAGCAATGATGTCTTCTGCGCATCGGTAGACAGGTGCACCGGATGATCCACCGAGGAAATCTCCGGCAGCTTGCCGGTGTTCAGAGCCCAGCCTTCCGGATCTTCATCCAGCAGGGTCCAGCCTCCGTCGCGGGTGATCCCTACCGGAACGATTTCAAAGCGCTCGCGGTCGATGGCGTGCATGACGCCGGCAGCGGTCACGCAGGAAACGGAGTGTTCTGAGGAACGGCCGCCGAAGAGCAAGAGGACGCGTAGCTTGCGTTCAGTCATTAGTGACGTTCTCCTTCGGATTTCAATTCACGCGACAACAGGCGTGCGGCCATGTTCTCAACGCTTAAGGTGCCTTCCAGGACCATCACCACTGCTTCGGTAATCGGCATTTCCACGTTATGGGCTCGGGAAAGGTCGAATACGGCACGTGCTGATTTGATGCCTTCCGCGGTCTGCGACATGCGGTCATTGACCTCTTCTAGGAAGAGCCCCTGGCCGAGCAGTCGTCCGGCGGTGTTGTTGCGCGAGAGCGAGGAAGAACAGGTAGCGACAAGGTCGCCCAGGCCAGAAAGACCTGCCAAGGTGTCTAACCGGCCACCGAGGGCCAAGACCAAGCGAGTGGTTTCGGCCAAGCCGCGAGTGATGACGGTGGACTTGGTGTTATCCCCCATGCCCATGCCATCACACATGCCAACGGCCAGGGCGATAATGTTCTTGACGATTCCGCCAAGTTCAACACCCAAGACGTCATCATTCGTGTACGGGCGGAAGTAAGAAGCGGAGCACAGTTCAGCGATCCACTGCGCGATATCGGAATCAGTGCAGGCAACCACGGAGGCTGTTGGCTGCTCGCGGGCGATTTCCATCGCCAAGTTCGGTCCAGACAGCACTGCGATCTGTGCTGAGGGCAACCCGGTAACTTCCGCAATAACCTGGCTCATGCGCAGGTCCGTGCCACGCTCCAAACCCTTCATCAGGGAAAGTAAGACAACATCAGGTTCAAGCAGTTCTTTGAACTTCGCCAGTTCTTCGCGCAATGACTGAGCTGGAATTGCCAGGACCACCAGATCAGCGTCCGTAAGTACGGCCTGCGCGTCGGAGGACGCCGAAATATTGGCAGGAAGCTTGGTTTCACGCAGATAGCGCGAATTGGTGTGGCGTTCGTTGATTTCCTTGGCTGCGTCTTCGCGCCGCGCCCAAATCTGAACTGGGATGCCCTGATCTGAAACGGAATCGGCAAGCACCTTGGCGAAGGTAGTCCCCCAGCTGCCAGCGCCCATGACGGCGATTTTACGTGGTAGCGGCTTAGTCAATGTCAGTCCTCTGCAAGGTGATGATCAAAGTGGTTAGTTTTCTGGGGAATCGAAATTGCGTCCGGTTTTCGACTGCCCGTGCTTGCTGGGGTCCCAGCGCTCAGCTGGCGCATCTTCCTGACGCAGTTCTGCAGTCAGGTCGGTGATTGCATCCATGATTCGATCAGTGGCATCTTCCAGCACGGCACGAGTACGCGGGACTTCTCGCAAATCTTCAAGATCAATCGGTTTCCCAGCCAACACGGTGACGTGCTTTCGTGGGAACAGGTTCATTTTCTTTGAATAGCGTGGCAGAAGTTCCTGGTCGCCCCAGTGAGCCATCGGTACCACTGGCGCGCCGGTCTGCAAGGCCAAACGTGCAGCACCTGTCCGTCCAACCATTGGCCACAGATTAGGGTCACGGGTTAGCGTACCTTCGGGGTAGATAACGATAACGCCACCAGCATCCAAAACCTTTTTGGCTGCTTTCAGGGATTCACCGGCGCTGGTTGCGCTGCGCGCTACCGGTACCTGGCCGGTCTCGCGCAGCATCCATCCGAGCACGGGAATCTTGAACAAGGATTCCTTGGCCAGCCATCGTGGAAGCCGGCCATTGCTGTAAATAGCATGGCCAACAACCAACGGATCAATCTCAGTTAAGTGATTTGGGCAAAGGATATAACCACCCTGCGGAAGGGCTTCGAAACCCTTCCACGTTTTGCCAATTAAAGCGTTCATAGCTGAACGGACAATGCCCGCCAACACTGAGAAAACGCGTTTAGTCTTTGCAGATTCTCCGGGGGCCAGAATCTTTACCACGAACCCGTTCCCCTTTTTTAGTTGCTCAGCTCGACGTTTGCACCCAAGGCTTGCAGCTTCTCCATGAAGTGCTCGTATCCTCGGTTGATGATCTCAATACCGGTGACCTTGCTGGTCCCTTCGGCCGCTAAGGCAGCGATCAAGTGGGAGAAACCGCCCCGAAGATCTGGAACGTCAATATCGGCACCGGTCAGCTTTGCAGGGCCCACAACTACAGCTGAGTGCTTGAAGTTGCGCTGGCCAAAGCGGCAAGGGGTGGAGCCGAGGCAGTCAGTGTGCACCTGGACGGTAGATCCCATCCGAACCAAAGCATCAGTAAAGCCAAAGCGGTTCTCGTATACGGTCTCGTGGATTACCGAGACACCCTTTGCCTGCGTCAACGCAACGACCAGTGGTTGCTGCCAGTCGGTCATGAATCCGGGGTGAACGTCGGTTTCCAAAATCAGCGGATTCAAATCTCCACCGGGGTGATAGAAGCGAATGCCGTCGCTCTTGACGTCGAATTCGCCACCGATTTGGCGGTATACGTGAAGGAAAGCGGTCAAGTCGCGCTGGGTGGCGTCCTGAACAAAAATATCTCCCTTGGTGACCAGCGCGGCAGAGGCCCACGAAGCGGCCTCATTGCGGTCAGGCATAGCGGAGTGGTCAAAGCCGGAGAGCTTCTCGACACCCTGAATGCGGATTACGCGATCACGGTGCACGGAGATAATCGCGCCCATTTTCTGCAGAAGCGAGATCAGGTCAAGGATTTCTGGCTCAATGGCCGCGTTGCTGACCTCGGTGACACCCTTGGCTCGAACGGCCGAGAGCAGGACCTGTTCGGTGGTGCCAACACTTGGGTATTGCAGTTCAACCTTGGCGCCGGTCAGCCCATTAGGGGCCGAGATGCGGATGCCATCGGCTGCCTTGTCAACGATCGCTCCAAAGTCGCGCAGCACTTCCAGGTGGAAGTCAATCGGACGGTCGCCGATGCGGCAGCCACCCAGATCCGGGATGAACGCTTCGCCCAAGGCGTGGATCAATGGTCCGCAGAAAAGAATAGGGATACGCGAGTCACCGGCATGGGCATCGATCGCCTGGTTCGAGGCGATCTTGACCTGGGTAGGGTCCATGGTCAGATCGCCGGTTTCAGGGTCCTGGTCAACCTTGACACCGTGGATTTCAAGGAGGCTGCGCACGACAGCTACATCTTTGATCTCCGGTACGTTGCGCAATACCGAAGGGGTATCGCCAAGCAGAGCCGCGACCATGGCTTTTGGCACTAGGTTCTTTGCTCCGCCGACTCGTACGGTGCCCTTGAGCGGGACACCACCATGGATCGTCAGGATCTTACCCATGTATGAATTACCTCATCGCGTAGTCGTTATCGCCCGCCGAAGCTTCTAGGCTTTCGAACTGGCAGGACTAAGTAAGCATACCGCCTCTGTACCTGCCAGTATGCCCAGATCATCTCGTGGCGCACACATTGTGAGCATGCTTTCAGACAGACCTATTATGCTCTGCCGAAATTCATTCCATTAGGAATGCAATAATCCGCTCACCCCTAACAACGTCAGGGATGAGCGGACCATTCCAATTACTTTGAACTCGGTGCTTAGCCTGCGGTTCGTGCCGGCAAAGTCTGCGGCTTATGCGCAGGACGCTTGGCTTCGTAGGCGGTGATATCTTCCTCATGCTGCAAGGTCAGACCGATATCGTCCAGGCCTTCCATCAAGCGCCAGCGGGTGTAGTCGTCAATCTGGAACGGTGCCGAGATGGAACCGCACTGGACCGTACGCGATTCCAGGTCAACGGTGACCGTGGTGCCTGGATTGTTCTCCAGTTCCTTCCAGATCAATTCAATGTCGCTCTGGGCAACTTCAGCAGCAACCAGTCCCTGCTTGCCCGAGTTGCCACGGAAAATATCGGCAAAACGAGCGGAGATCACAGCCTTGAATCCGTAGTCCTTCAACGCCCAGACAGCGTGCTCGCGCGAAGAACCGGTGCCGAAGTCGGGACCTGCCACCAGCACGGAGCCCGTATTGAAAGGTTCCTGGTTCAAGATGAAGTTCTCATCCCGTCGCCAACCCGCGAACAACGCATCCTCGAAGCCGGTGCGGGTGATGCGCTTGAGGTAAACGGCAGGAATAATCTGGTCCGTGTCCACATTGCTCTGGCGCAGTGGAACACCAATACCGGTGTGGCTGACAATCTTTTCCATGACGGTGATCCTTCCTAGACCGAAGCCGGTGCGTTGACGAGGTCGCTAGGCGACGAGAGGGTTCCACGGATTGCGGTAGCCGCGGCCACCAGTGGCGACACCAGGTGGGTACGTCCGCCCTTGCCCTGGCGTCCTTCGAAGTTGCGGTTGGAGGTGGACGCGCAGCGCTCCCCCTCGGCCAACTGGTCCGGGTTCATGCCCAGGCACATGGAGCAACCTGCAAAGCGCCATTCAGCACCGAAGTCCTTGAAAATCTGGTCCAGGCCTTCCGCTTCGGCTTCCAGCCGAACTCGCGCCGAGCCGGGTACCACGATCATGCGGACATCAGGATCCTTTTCCTTGCCCTTGATGACCTGAGCAGCTGCACGCAGGTCCTCCATGCGGGAGTTGGTGCAGGATCCCAGGAAGACGGTGTCCACACGGATGTCCTTCAGCGGAGTGCCGCCGGTCAGACCCATGTAGTTCAAGGCACGCTCGCAGGCCTTGCGGTCATTCTCGTCTTCGAAGTCTTCCGGAGAAGGCACATTTTCGGACAGCGAGACACCCTGGCCCGGGTTAGTACCCCAGGTGACAAATGGTTCAAGTTCGTCTGCGTTCAAGAAGACTTCAGCGTCGAAGCGCGCGCCTTCATCGGTGTGCAGCTGCTTCCAGTCCTCGACGGCGGCGTCCCAGTCTTCGCCTGCCGGTGCATGCGGGCGTCCCTTGACGTATTCGAAGGTGGTCTCGTCCGGAGCGATCATGCCGGCGCGGGCGCCAGCCTCGATGGACATGTTGCAGATGGTCATGCGGGCATCCATGGACAGCGAGCGAATCGCGGAACCACGGTACTCCAGCACGTATCCCTGGCCGCCACCGGTACCGATCTTGGCGATGACCGCCAAGATGATGTCCTTGGAGGTAACACCAGGCTTCAAGGTGCCTTCGACGTTAATCGCCATAGTCTTGAACGGCTTCAAGCTCAGCGACTGGGTGGCCATGACATGCTCGACTTCCGAGGTGCCGATACCCAAAGCCAGGGCTCCGAAGGCGCCATGGGTTGAGGTATGCGAATCACCGCAGACCACAGTCATGCCTGGCTGGGTCAGACCCAGCTGCGGACCTACCACGTGAACGATGCCCTGTTCCTTGTCGCCCAAGGAGTGCAGGCGAACACCGAATTCCTTGCAGTTATCCCGCAGGGTGTGGATCTGGGTGCGGCTGGTCAGGTCGGCAATGGGCTTGTCAATATCCAGCGTGGGAGTGTTGTGGTCTTCGGTCGCAATCGTCAGGTCCGGACGACGCAGCGGACGGCCAGCCAGGCGTAGGCCCTCGAAGGCTTGGGGCGAGGTCACCTCGTGCAGCAGGTGGAGATCAATGTAGATCAAATCCGGCTGGCGGGCTTCACCTTCGCCTTCTCCTCGGCGCACAACATGTGCATTCCAGACTTTTTCTGCCAATGTCTGGGGCGACTGCATGGCGGACATGCGACACACTCCTCAAGCTACGAACATTTGATACTCCAACTTTGACACTTCATAGATCGACTTTTCCAGTATGCGGACTTGAATCTCAAATGCTGAGACAGGATACTGGTTCTATGACAATAGGTAGCGGCGTAGGCGTACTCGATAAGGCAGCAGCCATTCTCAATGCTCTGGAGAATGGACCCACTTCCCTATCCCAGTTGGTGGAACTGACTGAAATTTCCCGTCCTACGGTTCACCGCATCGCCCAGTCATTGGTTCATCATGGATTGGTTGGCCGCGATATGCATGGCCGCTTTGAATTGGGTAACCGTCTTGTGGAATTAGCCAGTGCCGCAGGTGAAGACCGGCTGGTTAGCGCCGCAGGGCCGGTCCTTATCAAGCTTCGCGACCTGACCGGTGAAAGTACGCAGATTTTCCGCAAGCAGGGCGACTACCGCGTATGCATTGCAAGTGCAGAGCGCCCCATTGGCCTGCGTGACACGATTCCTGTTGGGACTCAGTTGTCCATGAAGGCAGGCTCAGCTGCCCAAATCCTGCTCGCGTGGGAAGACAATGAACGCATGGTGGAAGGATTGCACCATGCACGTTTCACCCCCACGATCTTGGCAGGTGTTCGCCGGCGAGGATGGGCTCAATCATTGGGAGAACGCGAGCCGGGCGTCGCTTCCGTCTCCGCTCCGGTGCGTGGGCAGTCCGGGCGAGTCATTGCCGCACTGTCCTTATCTGGCCCGATTGAACGACTCACGCGCCAGCCAGGGAAGATTCACCACGAAGCCGTGACTAGTGCCGCCCACGAGCTTTCCGAACTGCTGCGCATCCAGAATGACCGCGCGTAGCCAGGTCATGAAGCACGTTCGGAGCAGCTAGCCGAAGTGGTCAAAGCCTGTCTCGGGCTTTGCTACCTTGCCATCAAGTTTCACTACTGCGCGGCGGCCATTAGCCGGCTTGGCAGCACCAATTACGGTGAATTCCTCTGGGATTTCAAGTCCCTCTGGGAAGGCAGCAAGGAGTCCAAAATCTTCGCCGCCGTACAATACCCACGACATTGGATCGGTGCCGGTCAGTTCTGACGCGGCTTCCAAGCGAACAGCATAATCCTGCAGCACGGAAGACTCTAACTCGAGATTCACATGGCTGGCTTTCGCCAAGCGACCAGCGTCACGGATCAGCCCATCAGATATGTCCATCATGGCTGTAGCACCCGCTTCCGCGGCACGCGGGCCCGATTCCAACGGTGGCACGGGACGGCACTGCGCCTGGACCAGCCGGCGCACCGCCCGACTCCAGACTTGTTCGTTGCGATCATGTTCAAGGACCGAAAGCCCTGCCCCAGCAGCACCGACACGTCCTGCCACGGCAATGCGGTCGCCAACTTGGACTCCGCTCCTCAGGACCTTGCCATGCTCGCATTCGCCCAGAACTGTAGTGGTAACGGAAATTTCTTGGGACTTCCCGAGGTCTCCCCCGAGAATGGTAAGTTCCTGTGCGCCAAGTCCCTGTATCGCCTCGGCAACGCCGCGGCTGAAGTCCCTGACCCATTCCAAGGAAGTGTCCTTCGGCAGGGACAAAGAAATCACGGCGCCAGTAGCGTCACCGCCCATCGCATTAATGTCCGAAACATTTTGTGCAATGGATTTCCACCCGATGTCATAGGCTCTGTGCTCTAACCCGCTGGGCCAGATCAACCGAAAATCTTGATTCTCAACCAAGGTATCCACGGAGACGAGAACTTCCGTTCCGCGCACGCGCAACGCACCTGCGTCATCGCCGGGCCCGAGACTTGCTTGTTCAGAATCAAGCAGCGGCAACATCGCGTCCAGGATGCCTTGTTCCCCAAGGTCACCTACCGTTGCATCGACGTTTGGTTGGTTTGTAGTCACAGAGTTCTAATCGGCTTTCTTGGCTGCTGAGGTGATCAATGCTGAATAACTATTGAAGGTGTCCAAATGCTGGTCAACAGGATCAATCACGGCCTGCCTGACCAAGTGGGATACCGAGCGTTCAATGTTCTTCAACGCTTTCCTACGCTTAACTTTAGCGACTATTCGGTTGACAAACGAGCAAGCCAAGCCAAGGACAATACCCAGCAGTATTCCTATGAAAACCAGCAGCGTCGGCACAGCGATTCCTTCGACCCGCGGAGCCTGCGGCAGGTCGAATTGGAAGTATCCAGCCACCGGATAGCCCGCGAGCCACAAGGCGCCGCCCAGGGCCGCAACAAGTGCCACCCATTGGATGACTTTAACTACCGGCCACCACCACGATGACCGTTCAACACCTAGCGGCGTGCCTGCTATAGCCGCATCGATACCGTCATCTAGTACCTCCGTATTCGCGTGCACCTTTTCACGCAGTGGCTCTTTCCAGCTTTCCGGAAGTTCATTGGAAGCCTCGGAAACGTACTGGTCGATGCCATGTTCGATAGCCGAAGCCTCCGCGACAGAAAGCTCTGGACGCGAAGTCAAGGACAATTCCGGGTCTTCATGCCGGCGCCCGAGATTCATCCGCTTCAGCGGATCGTTGCGCATCTTCACCAGCCACGTGGTCAAAGGCCATCCTGTTCGCGAAGCACCCCGAAGCAGGTAGGAGGTCTCCACTGCATCAGCAATGTACTGGGCGCCGTGCGCTTTTGCGATCACACGCTCCAGCTCCGCTTGGTGCAGCTGGCTAGGCAGGCGCACCTTTTCCACCTGGAGTTCCTCACTTAGGCGGTGGATGACTTGATCAACGTCTGCGCGGAGCCGACGCGTGGAAAGTGCCTTGTTTTTCGCCGCGGCCGTAATCTTGGCATGCACATCTGCGACCCCTTCACCCGTGGCAGCAGAGGCGCAAACGATGGGAAGGTTCTCCAAACCCGACGTTGCCAAGATGCCGCGCAAGGAATCGACGACTTGCTTGCGTTCTTGTTCTGCAATCTTGTCAATCTGGTTCAGGACGATCAGCAGGTTCCCCTGCTGGCTGCGCAAAGAATTGAGATATCCATGATGGATAGACGCATCGGCGTATTTCTGCGGATCAAGCACCCATACCAAATAATCCACCTGGCCAACCAAACGAGCAGCAATCTTGTGATGATCGACTGCCGTGGAATCCATGTCGGGTAGGTCCAACAGCAATAGACCGGAGTCGAACTTCTTTTTCTTTCCAGATTGTGCCCGGCTGTCCTGATCGCCCATGACGTGACGAGTAGTCACTTCCAGCCAGTCCAGTAATTCACTTGATCCTTCTGGTTCCCAGATTGCAGCGACAGTATCAGTAGTAGTCGGGCGGATGACACCCGTGGCGGCCAACTCCTGTCCTACCAAAGCGTTGAACATCGTTGATTTTCCGCTGCCCGTGGCACCGAAAAGTCCTACAACCACATGTTCGGATGAAAACTGGCGCCGGGATTCAGCACGCGTGATAACGTCCGCGGCTAGATCGATGGTTTCTGGTTCCAGATATGGTTCTGCAAGCTGCATCGCTTCCACGACGCTGTTGATTTGCGAGTTGAGACCGCTGACTGCTCTGAGAATCTTGCGCTCGGACATTAGTGAGCCCCTTTGCTGCTCAAGGCTGAGGTAATCTTGCCCAATCGATCGGCAAGCTCCGGCTGCGATTTTGCAGCTAGCTCGTCCAGGTAGATCGACGAGGTCCTATCCAGTAGATCCCGTGCCCGGGCGTCAAGCATCTTGCGGGCTTTGGTGGCCATGCGACGTACCGCATCCTCGCCAAAAATTGCTTCCAGCAGCTTCTGCCCTACCAATGCGGAGCCGCCGGCAATACCGATTTCCAGACCGGTGAGGCCCGCTGTTGACGCAAAGACCACGACCATCAGGATGACTGCCACCCCGTTGACTCCAAATGCCGCCATGCGGGCCGTCTTGCGCTTCCCGGCGCCCTCCTGGCGAATCATGTCCAAGACATCTTTTTGCCAAAGCCGGATGCTTTCCGACGTTTGCTCATTGAGATCCTGTGGCGGGCGCGGCGATTGCAGATTAGAGCGTAGCGCTTGGCCAAATGGCGTGTTCTTCCACGATCTGTCAACGTCATGGCAGGCCTTGGTTGCCTCGGCAATGAAGACCATGTGCAGGCCTGATTCGATGGCTTGTTCAACACGATGGGTCGCTGGCGGTCTACCAGTCAGAAATGCGCCAACTCGATCCCTCATCCGTCCAATGGCGCCTTCGATTCCGCGCAGCAGCTCGCCCGCTCCTACGAAGTCCTGCCACCGGGCCAGGATTTCGCCACGCAGCAATGAGCCGTCATTGAGCGAATCGTTAATTCTGGCCAGCGATTGCTCAAAGCGCTCATTGGTAAGGGCTCGCAATTCACCGAGCTGTTTTTCCTGCTCTTGCAGTTCAGCGATTAACTCACTGACATCTGCGGTGGTGCGCCGCAACGCGCCATCAAGTGTTTGGGCCGCAATCTGCTGCCGTTTAGCGGAATCTGCTGCCAGTGAGTTCAGCCACGCGAGCAAGGGTTCCACGTGCTCACTTGGAATCAATTTCTGGTCATCCAGGTGCGTCTCGTTCAGGACATGCAGCAACGACGGATCCAGGTCCTTCTCGCTTAACAGGCGTTTCAAATCCGGAACAATATCGTCTTCGGCTCCCGGTGGCACTCTGTTCAAGACGACGCAGACGGTAATTTTCCGTGCGCCGGCTTCGGTGAGCATATCCCAAGGAAGAGCGTCGGCGTATCTATTAGCTGTGGTGACAAAAATCCACAGATCTGCTGCGTTCAGAAGCTGGCCTGCCAATTCCCTGTTCTCGTCGGAAACCGAGTCGATATCCGGGGCATCGAGGATGGCCAAACCTCGTGGTACCTGCTCACGGGGCGTCATCAACAGCGCGTGGTTACTGGCTGCTCCGGCGTCGGCATTGAAGCCACGGCCGGCTACGCGTTTAAGTTCGGGAAGAATCCGTTCAGATTCAAAGAAGGATTGGTCAACAGGGTTGAAAGCCAAGACCGGAGTTCGCGTGGTCGGACGCACAGCGCCGGAAAGACTGACCTGTTCCCCCAGAAGGGAATTGACAAGAGTCGATTTGCCCGAGCCCGTGGAGCCACCGACGACCACCAGAAGCGGTGCGCCGAGATTCGAAACTCGTGGAATCAGGTAGTCCGAGATTTGATGCAATGCCTTGTTGCGCAGTTCTTCGAACGCAGAGGCTTCTCGTGGCTGGCCATTTACAAAGGAAAGCTCTTCGAGCAGCTTCTGGAGCTCGCTCAAACGCGCCGCGGAATCACTGCCAATTTCGGTTTGCGAGGCAGTTTCCTGCCCTGAGCTCTTAGCCAGATCTGAATTCGACTCCATGAGAACTATCTTGCCTCATGCCAACAGGGAAACCCGCGAGCCTGATGCAGATTTTGTCCGGGAAACGCAAAAACCGCGGAATTCTCCGCGGTTTTACTGTGGTGACCCCAACGGGATTCGAACCCGTGTTGCCGCCGTGAGAGGGCGGAGTACTAGGCCGCTATACGATGGGGCCGTATGCTGAAGATTAATCTTCAGCTCACCAAATCTCTTTGGTGAAGCGCTGGGATACCAGGACTCGAACCTAGAATGACGGAACCAGAAACCGTTGTGTTGCCAATTACACCATATCCCACTGTGACTTGGCCTTTCCGGAATTCAGCTGAGCATCATTCCGGCCACTGCCGTAGCACGAGATAAAACTATACCGGCCTAATGTTCAGTACACAAATCGAGCCTCGCGACCGGTGCCCCACGCAGAATCCGCGGAAAATCAGCAAAGAACAGCTGCCAGTCAAACCAAATCCGCCACTAGCCAAGCAGGGAAATTCTCGTGAAGTGAAGCACTGTCCGTGAGAAAATACTGGAGTCCCGCGTCAACGGCACATTGATAGCCGCCAACAGGGTCATCCCCTATGCAAAGCGCCTGTGCCGGCAGACCCTCTAGTTCAGCGCGCCGGCCAAGGAACGGGGCACAAATGGGGTTTAGGCTTCTCCGCTTGACGCGGTTAATCTTGCCAAACTCCACGCACGCAGCAACCGCACTTCTCGCTGCCCCATGAACATAAGCCCGCCAGCCATGTACCTTTCCCGGGCATAAGCACCATCATCCGCAAAACCTGGCTCAATCCCGGCCAGTCGCTCAGGATACAGATGCGCCAGTTCCGGCTCGGATATGGACGATAAACGCGGATTGCGGCCGTTCGCACATCTACGAGTGCGTCAACAATCTCAACGAAAACGCCTCGGACAGGACCAGCTCACAGGACTGGAACAATCCGAGGCGTTCAAAGTGCTTTTCACTGGGCTTTCGGAGAATAGCTAGCGGGACTCACCAAATGCGCGCAGACGCTTGAGGCTCGACTCGCGTCCAAGAATCTCCATGGACTCGAAGAGCGGTGGAGATACGCGCTTTCCGGAGATAGCAACGCGGGCTGGTCCGAATGCCTGACGAGGCTTCAGTTCCAGTTCGTCCACAAGCTTCGTGCGCAGTGCTGCCTGAATGGTTTCGGCATTCCATTCGGTAAGGGTTTCGAGGCCCTGGACAGTAGCATCGACAACCTCAACCAGGTTGGCCGGCATTCCCTTGAGTGCTTTCTCGTCAATGACAATTTTGTCATCAGACTTGAAGAGGAATTCAAGCATGTCGGTCGCTTCACCCAACAGGGCAATACGTTCCTGAACCAGTGGCGCAGCTTGGTCCAGGATGTCGTTTTCACGTTCAGTCAGCTCCTCACCCACCAGACCAGCGGCCTTCAGGTAAGGAACCAAACGATTACGGAAATCCTGTGCTTCGAGCATGCGCACGTGGGTTCCGTTGATTGCTTCTGCCTTCTTCACATCGAAGCGGGCAGGATTGGACAGTACGTCCGTTACATCAAAGGCTTCTACCAGCTGTTCACGGGAGAAGATATCTTCATCAGCACTCAGCGACCAGCCAAGAAGCGCGAGATAGTTCAGCAGGCCTTCCGGGATGAATCCATTGTCGCGGTGCAAGAATACGCTGGATTCTGGATCACGCTTGGATAGCTTCTTGTTGCCCTGTCCCATAACGTATGGCAGGTGGCCAAAACGCGGCATGTACTGGGCAACGCCGATATCGTGCAGCAACGCATACAAGACGACCTGGCGTGGAGTCGAGGACAACAGATCTTCGCCACGAAGTACGTGGGTAATGCCCATCAGCGCATCATCGATTGGGTTGACCAGGGTGTATAGCGGCTTGCCGTTGGCGCGCACCACCACATAGTCGGGAACGGATCCAGCCTTGAAGGTGATCTCGCCACGTACCAGGTCGTTGAAGGTAATGTCGTGATCCGGCATGCGAACACGCAATACCGGTTCGCGGCCCTCGGCCTTGAACTCAGCTTTCTGCTCAACGGTCAGTTCGCGGTCGAAGTTGTCGTATCCCAGCTTCGGGTCACGGCCGGCTGCCTTGTGGCGTGCTTCAACTTCTTCTGGGGTCGAGTAGGACTCGTACAGATGGCCTGCAGCACGAAGCCTGGCAATGACGTCCTCGTAGATGTCCCCGCGCTGCGACTGGCGGTACGGCTCATGTGGACCGCCTGCGTTGACGCCTTCATCCCAATCAATGCCCAGCCATGCCAGGGCGTCCAAAAGCTGGTTGTAGCTTTCTTCAGAGTCACGCTTGGCATCGGTGTCTTCAATGCGGAAGACCATTTTGCCGCCGGTGTGACGTGCGTATGCCCAGTTGAACAGGGCGGTACGAATCAAACCTACGTGAGGGGTACCAGTTGGAGATGGGCAAAAACGGACGCGTACCGGGGTATCTTCGGTAACAACGGGAATCAACGATAGATCAGTCATGATGTTTTCATTCTATGCCTTATGCGCAGAAACTTGCAGTTAATGCGCGAGGCTCCCGATCACATTAGTGATCGAGAGCCTCACAAACTTCAACTGTCGTTTCTAGCGGCGGAAGACAGTTCGCAATGAACCTATACCCTCAACTTCTACTTCGACAACGTCGCCGGCGTTAACCAGACCGACACCAGCAGGGGTGCCAGTCATAATCACGTCTCCTGGCAGCAAGGTGAATGCTTCGGAAGCACGGGCAACCAGTTCATTTACTGGCCAGATCATGTCGTTGGTTGTGCCGTCTTGGCGAACCTCGCCATTAACCCGGCTGACGATTCCCAAATCATCCGGGTCTGCAATTTCGGTTTCGATCCAAGGGCCCAAGGGGCAAGAACCATCAAACCCCTTGGCACGGGCCCACTGCGGGTCAGTGCGCTGCGCGTCACGAGCAGTTAGGTCATTAGCTACGGTGTACCCAAAGATCACGTCTTGAGCCTTGTCGGCTGGTACGTCCTTGCAGATACGTCCGATAACTACAGCGAGTTCACCTTCGAAGGAAACTTCTTCCGAAAACGCTGGCAAGGTAACTGGGTCGCCATGGCCTACGACCGCTGTGTTCGGCTTGAGGAACATTAATGGCTCGTCGGGAACTTCATTTCCCAGTTCCTTAGCATGTTCGCGGTAAGTGCGGCCAAAGCCGACAACCTTTGAGCGAGGAATAATCGGCGCAACCAGCCGCACATCATCCAAGGAGTGCGTGGTTCCGGTGGTCTTGATGCCTTGGAAGAACGGGTCCCCTGCAAGGACGTGGATGTCGTTACCGTCAACAACGCCGTACATGGGGTCGCTGTCTACTACAAATCGTGCAATGCGCATGACTACAAGCCTAAACTAGTTGCTATGGATAGTAATGCCGTTTATTCGCTAGGTCGTTGACGCGCCGGTTCTAAATCCAGCTGCACAAGATCGGTTTGGTTTAGCGAGTTATAGACTGATCCGTCAGCCGTAACTGTTAATCGATTCCCAAACTTCTCGTCACCGGAGCCAATGCGATGGTAAGAGCGAGTACGCAAATTCACAATGCTGCATTTTCCGTGCGCGCTATGAACTATTTTCCCACCGGTTCCTATGACAGCCAACTTGGCCTCAGCCCACCCAGCGCGAAATTCAGCGTTGTTAGAATGATTCAAATTGTGAGTCGCGACTAATGATCCGGTTTCCCTATTAAGAACTTTAATGCCTTGATGATCCGCAATCAAAAGCCAGCCGCCGAGTAACACCGGCGAATATAGCGCCCCGGCTTGGCTTACCGGAGTTCTTGACCAAACAACTTTTTTCGAAGCCAGATGAAACTTAAATACACGCCCGTCACCCTTTGTGTCCGGAACGCCATATCCATTTCTAACAGAGGTTGTACCGAACAAATATGGCTCTTCAGGATTGAGGGTGTAAACGCCGTCTAAACCCACCGGTCTCCAACAACGACCGGGCGATATAGTGCGCCAGATTCTTGAACCCCAACGCGATACCTCGCAGATGCTCCAACCTGCCATTCAAAGCCTCGGTAGGACCATTCGAACTACCAATATGATCAAAGTACGCGAGAATGTCCGTCTTCCTCCTGCGCAGGGTGCCGCCGAGCTTTTTCAGCTCCGGCAACCCTTTCGGTACCTTCGTGCCAACTTCGTTGATCAGTTGCTCCAAGGCCCACCGTCCGACCTCGGGCTTCGGTTGCCGGTAGGCATCCACCATCTTCTGATACACGCTCCAGACCAATTGAACCGGCTCATACTCCGGCTCCTTGAACAGGTCTTCAAGCTTGGTCTTCTGCTTTTCCGTAGCCAAGGATAGTCCCGTGGTCAGCGTTCGCCTGCACTTGTAAAGCGGGTCATCCTTGCGTCCTCGACGCCCATGTTGCTCACGTTGAATCCGTTGCCGGGTCTGGTCCAGCGCCTCGGAACCTAGTTTGACTACATGGAATGGATCCAACACCTCCACCGCGTGGGGTAGCTCCTCGACGGCAGCTGTTTTGAAGCCGGTGAAACCGTCCATTGCGACGACTTCAATGCCCTGTTTCCATTGTTCTTCTTGATCAGCCAGCCAGGTTTTGAATACAGCTTTGGATCTTCCAGGGACCATGTCGATCAGTCGTGCGGTACCGGTGCCGTCACGCACCGCGGTGAGGTCCACAATCACGGTGACGTATTTGTCGCCGGTTCGGGTATGCCGCCAAACATGTTCATCGACTCCCAGCACTTTGACCCCGTCGAAGCGGGTTGGATCATCAATCAGTAAGCGTTGACCTTCAGCCAGCACAGCCTCATTGGCGGTATTCCAGGTGACGCCGAGGCCTTCGGCAATTCGGGAGACTGACAAGTGGTGGCAGACCAGTCCAACCAGCGCCCAGCGTAGCCCGGTCCTGCTGATTTTCTGGCGTGGCGCTACTGCTTGGGACAGCTCTTCACGCCAGACTCGTTGGCAATTGGCGCAACGGTAGCGGCGGTGTTTGATGACTAGGACAGTGGGACGCCAGCCCAATGGTTCGTGGGCGAGGCGGCGGGTGACGGTATCGCGTGGAATGCCTGCTGCTCCGCAGGTTTGGCACCAAGGGATCGGGTTGGTGACGTGGCAGAGGATTTCGGCTTTCGCTGCGCTCAGGTGTTGCCCGATTGCGGTCAGTCCCAAGCCGTCAAGATTGGTGAAAGTGGTGAGGTCTGGTGCGGTGAAGGTAGGATTGAGCAACGTCGAGGTCTTTCGAAAATGGCTAGTGTAGTAACTTCCATTCTTCTGGAAGACCTCGACTTTTTCGTGCTCGGCGACATGCCCGGGAATCGGGGTGTTGGTTTCAGGTGGTTACACTCTTATTCCTGAAGAGCCACAAATATTCATCGTCTGCACATAATCCAACGATCGAATGACCATTGGCAATTCCCGAGGCTTTCGCATCAATCACCCAAACGATTTCGTCTTTGACCGGATCAATCATTCCCACGACTCCCCCAGCAAGCCCGTAATCTGGAACCGTTCCAAAAAATATATTCTTAGAATTTACTGCCCACCCAAAGGGCCGTGATTGCTTGTACTTTCGGCCTAATCTGGATAACAATTTATAAGCGGAACCAACGGATCGTTCATGGATATTCATCGAAATAATATGGCTCTTCGAGTTTAAGCGTGGTGCAGGATGCTCAGCACGGCCGTAGCCCCGCCGTGTATAACAATATCCTGACCCGGTAATGACCATGATTCCGATAACCCCGACCGATCCGTTTCAAGTTCTTCGCCGTCAGGTTCGCCGCCTCGCTCCGAGCATTCGTCAACCGCGTACGAATGAACACCAGCAACTCCCGACGCCACGCAGTCAGCGTCCGGAACAACGACTTCGCTTCCACCATTTTCGTTGTCTTCACCGATTTCTCCAGCACCGCCCACCTCGATTGAAAATCATGGATATCCCTGGTTTTCAACAGCTCCCGCACGTGTTCCTTAATCCCATAAATCACGCCCAGCTCAGGATCTGCTTCAAGGATCAACTTCAGCCGCTCAACTTGCCTAATCGACAAGTTCTCCAAATTGCAGGTCAACAGTTTCCGATACTTGTAGGCCGGATCAGCGGCCCTTCCTCGGCGCTGGAGCACCTCGTGGGAGCGACGCCGGCGCACCTGAGTAATCATGAGATTCGCCCGCTGAATGACATGAAAATGGTCCACGCTGATCTTTGCTTTCGGCAGGTTCTCCCGCACCGCTTTGCGGAACTCAGCAGACATGTCAATGGCCACGTACTGTACTCGTTGACGCCAGTACCGTGGCCGGGACTTCAACCACTTCTTCACCGCTGCACAGCGTCGTCCGTCCACAATATCTAGAATTTTTCCGGTATCCAGGTCGGTGAAGACAATAGACCACGGCTCAATACGGACCACTTTCCCGGTGCGGCCGCGTGCGTAGCGGACCTTACGAAAACGGTGCTCATCAATACCGAGGCGGCGGATGAACATGCGGTCCACGTTGCCTACAAGCTCACCGACCATGTTCGCTCTTGCCATCACGGTTGGCCAGGAAACTTGGTACGCAGAAGCGACCCTGGACACGGCTCGCAGTTCGCAACTCATCTCGTCCACGAGCTTTTGAGAGAGCCTGGTAGTGATTCTGGCCCTCAACGGTAGCTGTTCGGTGGTTTGCACGAACGAGCGGCGTTCGCAGGCGGTCTCTTGGCAGGCCATCCGGCGTTTGCGCACCAGGACCTTAATGTCGTTGCCACCGGTTGGGAGGTCTTTGACCCGGTGCACTGGTCTGGCGTGGATGCGGGTGGTGATCACCCCACAAGTTGGACAGGCTGCCTCTGTGGCTTTGGGCTCGATAAGGACTTGTCGTCCGGCTGGTTCTTGGGTTGCGTCGATGACGCGGTAGTCAGTGAGGTTGAGAAGAATCGACGCAGCGTCGTTTCCACCGGTATCCTTAAACACGGCTCATAGTTCCTTGCTGATGGTTTGTCTAGACAACATCCATTTTCGCAGAGGACTGCGGGCCTTACTTATTTTTCGGGCTCACCACGCTAAAACTTGAAGAGCCAATAATATCGCCTCCCGGATATGAACCGATATACAAACGATTATCTCCGAATGGAATCATTCCCTCTATCTGTTGAATCAGTGTTTCACCTGAAGGTGAATTCCAGATTTTCCCACTAGAGGGTGAGAAAGAGGCAATTCCTTTCGCTTTATATCCGCCAAGATATAATTCGTTGTTCTGGGAAGCGACAACAGATTGAATTTTGAAAGAACTGGGACTGAGGTTAACTCCTCGACGATTCTCCAATTCACCAGATTCGACGTTATATATCTCAAGATTTAATAATTCGTCTTCCTGGGAATAGACGATCACACGATTACCCAAATTAGAAATACAGAACGGAGTGACAGTAGAAATAGGAGAAATCATTTCTTCCTTGAAGTCGTCCACCGATATTCTAATCAATTTGTTGGCGCTTAGAGCAAAGAAATGTCCATCTTTGACTCGAGAAATCTGGCGGTGAGTCCACATGTCGTCGATCGGGGCGATCCAAGCATTCAATTTCCGGTCGAAGACCATTTGTGGAGCTACGCCACTAGCCGAGATAACAACTTTCGAACCAAATAGATTGATTGAGCTGACGAATCCGTTGTGTACGCGGTTCGGAAGGTCAAATTGACTCGGCTCGCGATCGCTGGTTACATCCAGGTAGAAGAGGCGCGGATTACTTGCGCCCGTGCCAGCCCAAACATTACCTTTTTCGTCCACTGCAATATTTCGAACATAATCAGAATCATCGGCAAAACGTTTATAAATTCGTACCGATTTATCACTATTAGAAACCCTGAAGACAGCCCCTAACGGGTACGTGCCACCAAAAACATTTCCAGATCGATCGACATCGAGAGAATATAGCGCCGTCGCACCGTCGATTTGCGCAAATTTTCTGACATGTTTAGGGTTGTTCGAATCCCACATGATTAACGTCGAATCTATAGATAGATAAAGTCTTCTACGCTGAGGGTCCCACACTAAAGATTCCAAGCCAGTTCCGTACTCACTAGGAATTTCCAATACGTGCAGTATTTTCCCGTCGGAAGGATCAACTATTTGAAGTTCATTGGTTGTTCCAACAATTGCGACTGCCAGCCAGGGGGCCGTTTCACCAAGCCCAGGCAGTTCAACTACGTCTAAGACTCGAACCGTGGAGAATGCGTGAGCATGCTTCTCCAAGTAACCTCTGGTAGGCAGCCCCTCATTGAGTCTACCGATCAATCGCTGATCTTTCGGGACCGGCCTCGTCAGTTCAGCCCTAGGGATAGGTGCAGGTTCCAAGCCTGACAGCTCAGTACGTGGAGCTCTCAATATCGATAAACTTGTTGCCGCGCCGCCGAGCAGCGCAAGACCAAGAATTCTTCTCCTTGGAACTTTACTAGGCTCTACCGGGTCCGTAACTGGCATTAGTTCCTTTACTTCTGAAGCTTAATTACTGCGCTAGCCAGTTCCTTTAGCCGAAAGCAAAAACACTCTCCTTCATCCATTGGATTCTGAAGAGTGCAGTGCCACACTACCTGCTAGTTCAGTGTCATTGGACCGCAAGAACAGCGTCTAAAATTAATCTTTATCACTAGTGGCCCGAATGTAACCATCTGGATTTTGTTCCTGCCAGCGCCACATATCTTCCACCATTTGTTCTAGGCCGCGTTCAGCTTTCCAACCCAATTCGAGCATGGCCTTTTCAGGATGGGCATAGCTTTCCGCAACGTCACCAGAACGACGGGCAACGATGGTGTAAGGAACATCGCGCTTCGAGACTCGCGAAAAAGCTTGTACAACTTCTAGAACGGATGTGCCTTGCCCAGTACCCAGGTTCCACGCACCTACACCGTTATGTTTACTCATGTAATCCAGGGCAGCGAGATGACCTGCGGCGAGGTCCATTACATGTATATAGTCCCTAACACCAGTTCCGTCTGCGGTTGCATAGTCGGCTCCGAAGACGTTCACTTTATCGCGCTTACCAATGGCTACTTGGGCAACGAAGGGCATCAAATTGTTGGGTATCCCTTGAGGATCCTCACCGATCTGTCCCGATTCGTGAGCCCCAACTGGATTGAAGTATCGAAGAGTGGCAATCGACCATTGGGGATCTGATGCGGCAAGTTCCTCGAGCATCTCTTCAATGTGGAGCTTTGTACGACCGTAAGGGTTGGTGGCACTTCGCGCGGTGGTCTCGACCAACGGCAGTTCAGTGGACTCACCGTAGACCGTAGCTGACGAGCTAAATACAAGACTCGTGCATCCAGTCGCGGACATAGCATCAAGTAAATTTAACGTTCCAACGACATTATTTCGATAGTACTGCAACGGTTTTGAAACGGATTCTCCGACTGCCTTGAGACCGGCAAAATGAACCACAGCATCCGGGCTGAGCTGGCTCACCAGTTGCATCAATGGTTCACGATCGAGTAAATCCATCTCATAAACCGCAACTTCTCTTCCAGTAAGATTCTGCACTCTTCGTAGCGACTCTGGAGACGAATTACTAAAGTTGTCCAATACCGAAACGGTGTGCCCTTCATTCAGCAGAAGGAGAACTGTATGGGAGCCAATATAGCCAGCGCCACCCGTAACTAGAACGTGCATTCTGATCCTTACTTGGGATAAACGATAGTCTCAAGACTAGTGTCTTGAGACTATCGTAGTGGTTTAAGAAGTTTCTATGCCAAACGCTCCAACCAACCATGACGGTCTTCAACGGTTCCGAGCTGAATTCCCAGAAGTTCTTCACGAATGGACATCGTCACTTCACCAGCTGCAGCGTTCTCGTCTCCGATGAGTTCGTCGCCGTTCTTCAGCAGACCGATTGGAGTGATTACCGCAGCGGTGCCGCATGCGAAAACTTCAGCAATCTCGCCTGAGGCGATGCCTTCACGCCACTCATCAAGGGTGATCTTTCGCTCTTCAACGACCATGCCACGATCCTTGGCAAGCTGGATAACCGATGAACGGGTGACGCCTTCGAGGATGGTTCCGGTCAATGCTGGGGTAATCAGCTTGTGGTCCTTGGTGACGAAGAAGACATTCATGCCACCGAGCTCTTCAACTGCATTCTCATTGAACGAGTCGAGGAACAGGACCTGCTTGCATCCGTTTTCCTCGGCTTCCAGCTGGGCTACCAGCGACGCAGCGTAGTTGCCGCCGCACTTAGCCGAACCAGTGCCGCCACGGCCTGCACGGGCGTAGTTCTGCGATACCCAGATGGCAACCGGCTTGAGCTCGCCACCAAAGTAATTGCCGGCAGGTGAAGCGATGACGCGGAAGGAGACCTCGCGAGCTGCACGCACCCCCAGGAATGCTT
Organism: Glutamicibacter arilaitensis Re117; assembly: GCF_000197735.1. NCBI lineage: Bacteria > Bacillati > Actinomycetota > Actinomycetes > Micrococcales > Micrococcaceae > Glutamicibacter > Glutamicibacter arilaitensis. The sequence goes on along the minus strand of NC_014550.1, from coordinate 1,619,716 downwards.
CGGTAGCAATCATGAATGGGCGCAGGTACAAGGCTTCGCCGTCACCGGAGGGAACCCACTCAATGTCCGTTGCGACGACCTTGCGCAGCGAGTCGACGAAGACTTCTTCATCAAGCTGCGGGAGAGCTAGACGCTGTGCCGACTTGTTCAAGCGCGCAGCATTGGCATGCGGGCGGAATGTCCAAACTGAACCATCGGCGTGACGGTAAGCCTTGAGGCCTTCAAAAATTTCCTGGCCGTAGTGCAGTACAGAGGCAGCTGGGTCCATGGCGATAGGGCCGTATGGCTCAATACGAGCGTCATGCCATTCACCGTTGCGTCCGCTAGCGTCTGCCGACCAGTCAATGACTGCGGTGTGATCAGTGAAGAAGTCTCCAAACCCAGGGTTAGCCAAGATTTCGGCGCGCTCCTGCTCGCTCTTGCGATTCGTTGAGAGATTTTCGGTGAATTCCATCTACCTTGGACTTCCTAGTTCAATAAACAGAGAACGGATGCTCCACGCCTATGCGGAACACCCGTTCGTGGATTTGCTGCTGGTTAGTGGCTAACCAGAAACGTCACTTTCAGCTTATGCCAGTAACGCGACAATTGCATCGCCAATTTCACTTGTGGTGCGATTATCGGTCAATTCCTGACGCGAAGTGATCTCCTTTTCAACAGCTTGCTCAACTGTACGAGCTTCTTCCGTCAGTCCAAGATGTTCAAGCATCAAGGCCACTGACAGGATTGCCGCCGTTGGATCCGCTTTCTGCTGGCCTGCAATATCTGGCGCAGAACCATGAACCGGCTCAAACATCGACGGGTAGGTGCGGTCCATGTTGATATTCCCGCTGGCCGCCAGACCGATGCCACCGGTGATGGCTCCAGCCTGATCGGTGAGGATGTCACCGAAGAGGTTGTCGGTCACAATCACGTCGAAGCGCGAAGGATCCGTGGTGAGGAAGATGGTCGCTGCATCTACGTGCAAGTAGTCGTGGGCAACCTCAGGGAATTCTTGCGCAACCATTTCGACGGTACGCTTCCACAGATGTCCTGCGTACACCAAGACATTGTGCTTGTGCACCAGCGTGACGTGCTTGCGTTCGCGCTCTGAGGCGCGGCGGAACGCATCGCGGACAACGCGTTCAACACCATAGGCAGTATTTACCGAGACTTCGGTCGCGATTTCATGTGCCGTACCGGTGCGAACCGAACCGCCATTGCCTACGTATGGGCCTTCAGTTCCTTCGCGAACCACGACGAAGTCAATTTCGCCTGGGTTGGCCAGCGGGCTCTCGATTCCTGGGTAAAGCTTCGCTGGACGCAGATTCACGAAATGATCCAGCGAGAAGCGGAGCTTCAAGAGCATTTCGCGTTCGATAATCCCAGATGGAATCCTGGTATCCCCTGGGGCAGCACCCACCGCACCAAAGAGAATTGCATCATGCTTCTTGATGGCTTCCAGCGTCTCTTCCGGAAGCGTTTCCCCAGTCTCCAGCCAGTGCTCGGCACCAAGCTTGTAGTTGGTCAGCTTGATTTCATTCTTGCCACCATTGGTGACAAAGTTCAGAACCTTAACTGCTTCGGCAACAACTTCTGGGCCAATACCGTCACCCGGAATGACCGCAATATCAATTAAATTTCCCATGCCACAGATTCTATCGAGTTGCGTCCGCCATTTGAGAGTTCATCTCAAATTATGAGATAAAGATGTTTTCTGGCGACTATTTCCACCCTGGGCATGAGGCAAAACCCTCACTGATGCCTATAGCCTTAGATCAACAGATTCTTTGCATTGCAATATGGATCCATAAGTACCGACACGTCGAATTGCAGGAGCACTTGATCTTTGCCAATCCCCACCGTCGAATTGACGGTTGGATCCGCGAGAATCCCGGACGCGTAGATTTCATCGCTGGACTTCTATACACGCTGTTTTGCATTCCAGCGGCTCTCGGCCTTGCTTCTTCGATGTCGACGCCGGCAGTCTTGTCCATCTTGACGCTCTCCCTGGTGCAGTCCGCCCCGCTAATGGCGCGTCGTCGATATCCTTGGGCTGTCACTTTGGTGGTTGCCTTGGGGCATCTGCTGCAGCTCGGCTTTGACGGACTGATCTTGTTCTCGCAAGTCTCCGTACCGATCATGGTTTACACCATGGCGGTCTATGGAAAACGATGGCAATCGTTCTTCACCTTGGGGCTGGGTTTGTTCGGAGCTTTATTGGCGACGTTCAGCATGTTCTCGGCAGCAGGCAATTCCCCATACCCACAGTCAATTTTCACCTTCGACATGATGATCTCCTTCGTAGGACTTGCACTAGTCGTCACCCTCTCATGGACTTTTGGAGATCTAGCGCGCACGCGGAGGCTGGCAATGAAGTCCCTGAGAGAACATGCCGAACGGCTTGAAAAGGAACGCCTTATCGAGCGAGCTTTGGCCGCTTCCGACGAAAGAAATCATATTGCGCGCGAAATGCATGACATCGTGGCACACTCGCTTTCGGTGATTATCACGCAAGCCAATGGGGCACGTTATGCGGCTGCCAAGGATCCCCAGATTGCCATTGAGACGTTGAAGACTGTCTCAGATACCGGCCGCGCATCGCTGAAGGAAATGCGCAGATTGCTCGGTGTACTGCGCAAGGATGAGGAATTGGACAACCGGCCGCTTCCGTCACTGGCGAATGTCTCTGAACTAGTAGAAAGTGCCATGGTCTCCGGATTGAACGTACAGTTCGAGATCACAGGTACCCCACGCAAAGAACTGCCCGCGGGCGCAGAACTCACGATTTATCGCTGTGTCCAAGAGTCGCTGACGAATGTCATCAAACACGCTGGGCCAGAGGCTAAAGCGCAAGTACAGCTTGAATGGACATCTCGCGGCTTGAATCTAAGTGTCATCGATGATGGCCGCGGTGCCGGTTCCGTTGTCATTGAAGGCGCCGGCCAGGGCCTGCTGGGAATGCGAGAACGAGTAGCTTTATATGAGGGTAGTTGCAGTGCGCTCCCCCAGTCCGGTGGCGGATTCGCCGTTTCAGTCTCAATACCTTACTCCGAGGACTAATACACAATGCCTAACACCGAAACCATCAAAGTCGCTCTGGTTGATGATCAACTATTAGTTCGCAGTGGCTTCAGAATGCTCATCAATTCACAAGATGACATGGAAGTCATCGTTGAAGCCGGCAATGGGCGTGATGCCTTGGCAGCACCGTTGATGTCCCAGGCAGACGTCATCCTGATGGACGTTCGCATGCCGGAAATGGATGGGATTGAAGCTACTGAACGCCTACTGGATCCTGAGAAGAAAGCCGCCGATGGCCCTAAGATCATCGTGCTAACAACTTTCGACATGGATGAATACGCACTGAGGGCCATACAAGCCGGAGCTAGTGGCTTCCTGCTTAAGGATGCTCCCCCAGAAGAACTATTGGAGTCCGTGCGTACCGTCAACCGTGGAGATGCAGTCATCGCTCCTTCGACAACTCGGCGATTGCTGGATCATATGACACCAATGCTCAAGAAGAATGCAGCGCAGCACGACGAACATCTAATTGCTGCCGTCGAATCCCTGACTCCCCGTGAGCGGGAAGTCTTCGGCTTGATCGCGGTAGGCTTATCCAACCCGGAAATCGCGGAAAAACTGTTCTTGTCAGAAGCTACCGTTAAAACCCATGTGGGACACATTCTGGCAAAATTAGAAGCTCGCGACCGGGTCCAAGCGGTAGTTATTGCGTATCAAACTGGAGTAGTCACTGCCTAGCCAGATAAAAAATGAGGTGTCCTGCTCGATATTAAATCGAGCAGGACACCTCATCTGTAAAGGAAGACTTTACTTCTCTTCTTCGTAGCGTGGGAACACCGGCGAAGGAACAGGTAGCTCCGTTCCCGGAACAAGTGCGCTGTCGAAGGATTCAAAGTTGCGTGCCGAACCTTCACCGACGGCCAATGCGTTGAGCATGGACGTCATTGCCTGCGGCAATACAGGCTGAAGCAGCAACGCTACCTTGCGGACAATTTCAATGGTCACATACAAGACCGTAGCCATACGCTCTGGGTCGGTCTTCTTCAGCTTCCATGGTTCCTGCTCAGCGAAATAGGCATTCGTGTCGCCCAGAACATGCCACACAGCTTCTAGTGCCTTGCTGAATTCCTGACGCGAGTATGCCTCACGGTTGATCTCCAGCAGCTGGCCAGCGGCATCCAAGATCGCGTTGTCGGCCTCCGACAATTCGGCGGGGGTCGGAACTACTCCCCCGCAGTTCTTGGCAACCATCGACAACGAACGCTGAGCAAGGTTACCGAAGTTATTGGCCAGGTCGCCGTTAATACGGGCAACAATGGTTTCATGGTTGTAGTTTCCATCTGCACCGAAAGGCACTTCGCGAAGGAAGAAGTAACGCACCTGGTCCAAACCATAACGGTTTACGAAATCGTCAGGCGACACCGTGTTGCCAAGTGACTTGGACATCTTCACGCCGTTGTTATGCAGGAAACCGTGGATCATGACGCGCTTGGGCAAAGGCAGCTTCGCGGACATGAGGAACGCAGGCCAGTAAATTGCGTGGAAACGCGAAATATCTTTACCAATGACATGAACGTCGGCCGGCCAGTACTTCTTGAAGGAAGCAGAGTCAACATCCGGGAAACCAACACCAGTCAGGTAATTGGTCAAGGCATCTACCCACACGTACATGACGTGCTTTTCATTGCCAGGAACTGGGATTCCCCAGTCGAAGGTCGTACGGGAGATGGAAAGGTCCGTCAATCCACTTTCCACAAACCGAACTACTTCGTTGAAGCGCGAACGTGGTGCACCGAATTCAGGGTTGTCCCGGTAGTAATCCAGCAACTTGTCCTGGTACTTCGACAGCCGGAAGAAGTAAGACTCTTCTTCAGTCCAAGTAACCTCGGTATCGGTTTCAGCGGCATAGCGGATGCCATCTTCACGAACTTCGGTTTGTTCCTCGGTGTAGAATGCTTCATCACGTACGGAGTACCAGCCAGCGTACTTATCAAGATAGATGTCATCGTTGGCCTCCATGCGGCGCCAGAGCTCTTGGGCGGCTGCGTGGTGGTCTGCATCGGTAGTGCGGATGAACCGGTCATAGCTGGTGCCCAGCTCGTCGTTCATGCTCTGGAACGCATCCGAGTTGCGCTGCGCTAGCTGGGCTGGAGTGATCTCGAGCTTTTCAGCCGTCTGCATCATCTTCTGCCCATGCTCATCGGTACCGGTCATGAAGAATACGTCATAACCGTCGAGGCGCTTGAAACGAGCCATAACGTCGGTGGCCACTACCTCATAGGCGTGCCCGATATGCGGAGTGCCGTTCGGGTAGGAAATGGCCGTGGTGATGTAAAAAGGTTTCTGCTGAGAAGTCACGAGTTAAATTTACCTTAGCTTGCGTCTGATAGCGGATTTATGGATGCTACTGACTCGTCACATGATCCGGTCCAGATACTCCCAGAACGCACCGCGAAGCGTACGGCGGATGGTCTGCTGATCAGTTTTCCACTCCCCTAATACTTGCGCGCAATCCTTAAGCAGAGTCCTGTCGATTTCAGGCGGCAGTTGTGGTTTATCAGCTACCAAATCAAGAACATCTGACTGAGTAGTGAAGGCAAGCCAGGATTCAGCTACCTTTGCACCAATTTCTTCAGCAACTTTCAGCTCTTTTTGTTCATAGGCAGCCGAACCTTGGTAGCCCGAACCTTCGCCACCGCTGGAATATACAACTGACGGCTCTGATTCACGGTCTGGAATTGGTTTACTAACAGGCTTCTGCGCCATGACAGCAGGCGTGGGAACCAACGGCTTACCCGTTGGCTTTAATTGATCCGCCGTAGAAGCATTAGCGATCAAGGAAGTTTTCGCCGAATGGTTCTTATCCCATTCGAGGACCTTGGTAAACGCACTATCCAGCAGCTGATCAGAAATAGTCTCAATGTAGTCAGCAGTCAAAGCCAGATGTTCGGCAACTGAAGCAACACCAAGACGACTATCGGATTTAGCCACGCCTAGAAGCACTACTTTCATCCCTAAGTCTTGTGCTTCTTCAACGGCCTCAGCTAGATCGTCATCACCTGAAACCAGGTAGGCAATTGAAGCCGACCTGTTGCGGGCTACTCCTACCAGGTCCAAGGCCAGTCTAAGATCAACTCCTTTTTGCTCACCGTTGTAGGAGATACGGCCTAAACGGACCTTAACACCAGGTATCAGGCCAATACGCTTATGCTGCTCAGTAAATAGGCCATCTTTCGAAGCGTCGTACCAATAAACACGAAGATTATTCAGACCAGTATTTTTCTTGACTGTCTGCACGATTCCACGCACCAGCGACTCATAATGTGTTGTAAATGCTGAGCGTAAGGTTGTTCCGGCTGCACGATGACCGCCTAGTGAGAGTAGAAATCCGGCGTCAATAAATATTGCTGTTTGATTCATCATGATTCGATCGTACTGATAAAACGACGCAAACCATATTGGTTGCGGGTACCGCGTATGGCACCAGGCGAGTTAAACTTCAAAAGACCAGCTCAACGGACGTTGAACTGGTCTTTTGAATTTGTACTAGATGCTGGTTGCGCGCATCATGTCTTCTGGATCCGAAAGCTTGGAGTCGAATTCCTCAATGCGGGAACCTACACCAAGCAATTCTGCGATTGCAGCCACGGTACGCTCGGAGGCTTTGCCGTCACCGTAAGGGTTAACAGCGTTAGCCATCTCGTTGTAAGCAGCTTCATCATGCAAGAGCTCGGTTACCGAATCGAAAATGCGCTTCTCATCGGTGCCGATCAGTCGTACGGTACCAGCAGTCACAGCTTCAGGACGCTCGGTGTTCAGACGCATCACGAGAACCGGCTTGCCAAGGCTTGGCGCCTCTTCCTGCACTCCACCGGAGTCAGTCAACACAACGCTGGATGCATCGATGATACGAGTGAATTCGCCGTAAGCCAATGGCTCGGTAAGCGTTACGTTCGACAGTCCGTCAATCTCCGGAAGCAAGGCTTCGCGAACAGCAGGGTTGCGGTGCAACGGCAAGATGAATTCAACGTCGGGCTCAGCCTTGGACAGCTTCGCTAGTGCACGGCCGATGCCGCGCATAGGTTCACCCTGGTTTTCGCGACGGTGAGTCGTAACCAGAACGATTCGCTTCCCCGAAGAAACAAGTTCTTCCAGCTTGGCGTCCGAGAAAGGAACCTTCTTTTCGACAACCGTCAACAGCGCATCAATCACGGAGTTGCCGGTGATGACGATGTCACTGCTCTTGAACGTTTCGCGCTCGAGATTTCGCTTGCTCAACCAAGTTGGCGCAAGGTGCAGGCTAGCAATCTGACTGGTCAGCTTACGGTTGGCTTCCTCCGGGAACGGAGAGAAGATGTCGTAGCTGCGAAGTCCGGCTTCCGCGTGAACCACTGGGATACCACGGTAGAATGCAGCAATAGCGCCAGCAGTCGAGGTCGTGGTGTCGCCCTGGACGACGACTGCATCCGGCTTTTCCTTCTCAAAAATCTCATCCAACCCAGCGATGGTCTTGGTGAGCAGACCGTTCAGAGTCTGGCGAGGCTGGATAACGTCCAAGTCATAGTCCGGCGTAATGCCAAAGAGTTCGTTGACCTGATCCAGCATTTCGCGGTGTTGTCCAGTAACAACAACTACGCACTCAAACTCGTCAGCTTCTTTCAAAGCCTTGACGATCGGCGCAACCTTGATGGCCTCGGGACGAGTGCCATAGATTGGCATGATCTTCTTCATAGACATAAACCTTGTCAGCTCGGAAATTAACGCCAGAGACCGCGGGTGTCGATGACTTCCTTACCGGCCAGCGCGGTAGCTGGTACAGCCTTGAACTGATCGTGGTCGACCAGCAAAGTGATTACGCTTGCCGACTCTAGACCTTCCTCTGTGGATACGAGCTTCAGGTTGTCGATGCCTGCAAGATTCTTAGGCAATGCGTCAACATGTGGCTCGACTGCCAAGAATTCAATGCTTGGGTTGCTCTCAGCCAGCTTACGGGCAATAGCGATCGATGGCGATTCACGCATGTCATCGATGTTGGCCTTGAAAGCCAAACCGAGAACGGCAACCTTACCGTTGAACGAAGGAGCCTTGGTAGCTTCTACAACCTTGTCGATAACCCAGTTTGGCTTGGCATCGTTGGTGTTGCGAGCCATGCGGATCAACTTGGATTCTTCAGGAGCCGCCGAAACGATGAACCATGGATCAACTGCAATGCAGTGACCGCCTACGCCTGGACCAGGCTGGAGAATGTTCACACGTGGGTGACGGTTTGCAAGGGAGATCAATTCCCATACGTCAATACCCAGCTTGTCAGAGATAACCGACAATTCGTTGGCAAAGGCGATGTTCACGTCGCGGAAAGAGTTTTCAACGAGCTTCGCCATTTCGGCGGTTACGGCATCCGTGGTCAGGATGGCTGCCTGGCAGAAAGTCTCATAAAGAGCCTTTGCCTTGTCTGCAGCTTCAGGGGTGATGCCGCCAACGATACGGTCATTGGTAACCAGTTCTTCCATGACGTAGCCAGGAAGTACGCGTTCTGGGCAGTGTGCTACAAGCAGGCTTTCCTTGTTCAGGTCAGGGCGCTTGTTCAGCAGGTAGTCGAAGAGGTGCTGGGTTGCACCTGGAGGCGAAGTCGACTCGAGGATAACCAGTTCGCCGCCCTTCAGCTTTGGAGCGATACCCTCAGCGGCTGCCTCGATGTAAGACAGGTCAGCGGTGTAGTCATCGTTGAATGGAGTGGGAACGGCTACGATGTACGCTTCAGCTTCTGGGGTATCGAAGCTTGCAGACAGAGTGCCCGCAGCTACAGCAGCGGATACGAACTCGCCCAACGCTGGTTCCACAAACGGTACTTCGCCCTTGTTGACGGCTTCTACAGTGCGAGGAGTTACATCTACGCCTTTTACGGTAATGCCCTTCGAGGCAAGAATTGCCGCGGTTGGCAATCCGATGTAACCCAAACCGATTACGGCGACTTCTTTAATGTTGTTCACTAAAGTGACTTTCCTTCTGGTACGAGCGTTTTCCCTACGAAAGGGCCTGCAAACTGATCCTATAGCCAAGAAAACTAAGGATTAGCCTCAAGAATCATATCTCATGCCTGTGAACAGGGACAGTCTCATTGTCACAGCGCTTTATTTATTACTCGCTCGTAAACTTCGACAATGTGGTGAGCGTTTTGGTCCCAGGTTCTGTTGGCTAACACAAATTCTCGTCCTGACTTGCCCATGAGCTCTGCATTTTCAGGATTAAGGATTAACTTCTCGATTGCCTCAGCCCACTCGGAAACATCTTCCGCTGCAATCAAGTGGCCGCTCTCACCATCGGTGATTAATTCGCTCAAGGCCGGGAGATTCGAGGCCAAAACGGGCACGCTGGAGGCCATGGCTTCGACAGGCTTCAGTGGTGTGACCGATCGGGTTACCGCTGAATCCACGCGTGGTACGACAAACGCATTCAGCGATGCGTGGTAAAGATGCGCAACTTCACGGGCAACGCGTCCTGGGAATTCACAGCGAGATTCGATGCCAAGCGTCTTAGCGAGTCGGATCAAGTTTTCTCTATCCGTGCCGTCTCCTACGATCAGTAAACGAAGATTAGAATGTTCGCTTGCCAGCTTCGCAATTGCTTCGACGACCGTGGACAGCCCTTCATATGGGACCAAGCTACTGACGGTGCCTACATATATTGCTTTTGAATCCAGACCGAGCTGTCCTCGCGCATCTTCTCGATTGACAGGAAGTTGAAGGAACTCTTCTCCAATCCCATTGGGCAATAACGAGATCTTGGACTCGTCGACACCCGCAAGCACTAAATTCTGCTTCATCTCGTTTCCAAGCGTGAATACGTAGTCCGCATGCCGCGCCACATCAGCCTCTCGCTCCACAAAAAGCCGATATCGTTCAGAGCTTCTTGAATCTTCTGGCCGTGTCGAGAGCCACGTATCAGCTAATTGCCCACGAACTTCGTAGATCCATGGAGTTCCTGTCGCTTCGGCAACGGCCCGAACCGCTAGTGCATTGGAGAAGTCAGTGGTCGTATGCAGTACATCCGGACGATCATTAAGCACCCTAGCCAGGAGATCATCCGCTTGTTGTTGGACTCTGCCGGCGAAATCGTGTTTTGCGGGGAACGGCAAGCAACGTTCGTAAGTAATTCCGGAGACTACATCGGATTTGCCTGCGGTTAGCTTACCGATGTTAATCGGATAGTTAACCCTAGTTAGCGCTTTGACGTTCCACTTTTTGCCAGACAACGACTTTAGAATCGACTGCGTGCGCTGAGCGTACCCGCTTCCCGTGTGGGGCAGCGAATTAGTCGCTACGTATAAGACACTCCGAAATTCACTCGATGTGGACTTACTTTGTGCTTGGGCTGAGATTGTTGGTGCCAGACCTTGGAAGGTCGCCAGTTCTGATCGGTAGTGACTGAGTTGCCTGCCGCGGCCGATCAGCTCCAAAATCTCGATCGCATTCGTCATGTGTCCCAATGACCACATTAAGCGTGCCTTTGCTCTGATCTTCCGACTCGATTTGGAATCACCGTCGAGCAACATGCCTGCCAGGTGCCATTCGCCTGAAGCAATACATAGATTCGCCAAGAAAACGGAATATGGCAATTCTGTTTCCATGCCGAGCCATTCTCCGCACGCAGCTCGCAATCCGCTGCTGTCATCGTTGAGCATCGCACCCAGCGCTCGCTGCTCTACAGGTGCACTGTTTCTATCCAGATAGCTGGTCACGAGGCGAATAACTGGATTTCCACGGAATCGACGACCAATCTGCAAAGCAAAATAAGTCGGATCGTCGGCAATATTTGAAATAACCAGATTAGCCGTGTTGATTGCGTTCGGAATAACTTTCAGATTCAACAGACTTGCTCTATCTCTTGGACTTCGATTCAATAACTTCGCTCAGGATACTGGCGTACTCACGGCCAGACTTGCGTAATGAGCCATTTTCTAGAACCCATGCTGTCCCTCGACGTTCTGTGCGCAAAAATTCCGGATTCGCAGCCATCTGATTAATGTACTCGACCAGCGCTGGGACACTTTGCTCTACTACAATACCCGCTTCTGAAGCTCTGATAATCCCGGCGGCTTCCCCTTGCACTAGCCCTGTCACGTGCTGATTGAGGTATAGAAGCTCGTATAGCTTCGAAGGCACCGTGTATTTGAAACTCGGCCAGTCAGACCGAAGTGAGACCAGACACGTATCCGCCCAAGAATAATTTTCTAACACTTCTCGCCCATACACGGGATCAAGAAACTCTGCGTTGATGCCAAGCGTTTCGGCCATTTCAACCAGCTTATTTTTTTCAGTCCCCTGCCCGACCACGCGTAGATAAACATTATCCGGGACTTGTGTCATAGCACGAATGACGGTTTCCAGACCCTGGCTGCGTCCAATATTTCCAAGATAAAGAATATGAAATTCGTCGTTATGTGCGCGCGGGGTTATTGGGAGACTGGCCCGTTCAGTTTCAACGCCATTAGAAATAGTCGCGACATTCTTAGCTCCATTGCTCTGCATCTTCTCAGCTAGACCATGGGTAACGGTTATCAGCATGTCACTTCTATTCACCACAAAACTGATAAATTTCGATATGAGCGGTTCCAGCCACCGCAGTTTCAGGACTTGCGATTCGCTCAGTAAGTCGGGCCAGGCATCACGCAAATCAACAACAAACGGGACTCTCCGCAATTGACTTGCGATGTAACCGACAATAAGTGTTGGAATCGCGGGCACAGTAGCAACGATTACGTCAGGCTTTTGTCCAAGGAAGGCGGCAGGGACACTGATTATGGCATCCACTCCGTGCTTTACCACTTTTCCCAGCATCGTCCGAGAACGCCGCATCGAGGGGTAATTTTGCAGCTTCACACGATCATTACTGAGCAGAAGACGTTGGCTCTCTGTCGCAATTCGATCTGATTTCGGAGTCACTACTGTGACCCTGTGTCCCAATTGGGCTAACTCGTCAGCGATAATAGACCAGCGTCGCTGAGGTGGCGAGATTTCAGGGGTAAACGAGTGCGTAAGAAGCATGATTCTCATCGATTACACCCTTTCGTCCTTGCTCGAACTATCTGCACTATCATGCTCTCTTAGAAAAACACGTGGTTTTCATTGCGCCCAAACCACTGAATACTCCCCGTAGCAGTAAGCTCAGCGTCGCTCAAGTCCCATGTATGAGACTGTCCGTCGCTTCCGCGCATCTGAGTGAAGTTGAATCGGTCGCTTGAATAGATCGTCCCACCACGTTCAACAATGTCTTTCAGGAATCGCGTATCTTCTCCACGGTTCCGAGTTTTAAATGGCGTTTCCTTGAAAACGGAAGCATGCCCCAACATCGTTGGACCCATGACAAGGTCAGTGAAACGATGTTCTCGCTCCGCAAACCGGAGCAATGTCGCGTTTGAATCAGCCAGATACATATAGTGTGCTTGCTTTCCAACCACGGATGCACCGCTGAATCGTAATGATGCTACTTGATCAAAGAGGTAATGCTCTCCGTACAGGTCATCATCGTCCATTTTGGTGATGAAATCACCTGAGGCTTCGGATACAGCAGCATTAAGGCAGTCACCTAATGTGCTTTGCTCTCCCAATTCCAGGACTCGGTACTCAGATATTCCTGCTTCACGAGCATATGAAGCTAATTCATTGTAATCAGGCGTGAACTTGTGAGTAACAAGGATCAGCTCAACATTAACGTCTCTTTGCTTTCCTACAGTTTTAAATATGTGGTGCAACTGATGCGGACGTATCGTGGATACGATCGCGGTGACGTTGGGTGTAGAGGTCATCCTCAACGGCTGGTTATCAGAATTTTGTAGCCCAACTTGCTGCTCAATCTGAATAGCACGATGCGCATAGGTATGATTCTGCCAAATCCGGCGTTGCCCCATATGGACCATGCGATCACGAAGTTCTGGACTTCGTACTAAGCTACGGATTGCGTCCGAGGCCTCTTTCCTATTGGATACCTGAAGAACTTCAGAAGCAGAAAAGAAATTTTCTATTGCAGCGCTTGGCGCAGAAACTACTGGAGTACCTGCCGCGGTGATCTCGAAGATGCGACGAGCGCACATACTTGGGGAATCGACAACGGAATTCACGTTTAGGAACACCTTGTAGTACTTATACGCAGAAAGCATCTTCTCGTAATCCAGTGAGCCCACGACATTCTTGTCATACGGCGCTGGGAACTGATATTTCTTATCCCCGCCATGCTGCCGGGAAAAGATGTCAAGCCCTGTCGACAAACGTGAGGAAATATCGCTCGCTCCCCCCAGGACTATGTCCATCTGTTCCTTACGCTCGGGGTATTTGTCGGCGAAGTACATACCGGCGAAGGCAACGTCTCGACGTTCTTGGTTCAAGGGACGGACGGGGTTATGGAACTCAGGTTGGGCGGCGAAACTCAGAGCTGACACGCGGTCGTGACCCAGTTCTTTGCGATACTCGGGGATTAATCTTGAATCAGAAGTAAAGACATGTTCGAAGAGCTTTGCTGTCTCCAGAAAATCAGCAAAATGCGGTGGATCCTCTTTATTCCAAAAGACAGTAGGTATCGAAAGCTGTTTGAAGCCTTCCACCATCTCAACAAATGCAGGCCGGGGCGCCGTTGGTCCTGTCAAATGATACTGCCAAGATTTTTTATTTCCTGCCCAGGCAGATTCTACAAAGAGTAAATCGAATTTCTGGCTTTTCAGATCTTGCTTCCACGATTCAGGAGTAATGAATGTGCAGTTCCATTCTGGAGCCCATGCTTTTGCACTGAAATCATCCAAAATTACTGCAACATTTGTTACAGGTACAGGTCGGTGGCGGTCTTCGGAGACCATGACCGGGAATTGAAGACCTAGTTCATTTTCCAAAGAACTCGCACGAGAACCTCTGATCCCATTCGACCGAGCAGTATACGTCTCCCGCTCATACCATTCTCGCAGTTGAGAAATACCACCGGTTCTCAAATGCCATAATGCACGACGAAGTTCTATCGATGTAAGTTTCATGCCTCGTTGAAAATTCTCTCGGTTTTGAATCGGGTCAGACGCTAAGCAATGCAATGAGTTGCTGCAGAATTCTTAAGCAGGCATCTGCAGCAACTCTAAACTGCGGTTCGCACTATTACTCGCGTGCTAGCGAAATTCGCTTACCGTCATTCAACGACATGGGATCGCTTATTGCCGAACGCAGATTAGCAAGTAACGGCTGGAGGATTGCTAACGAATCCATATTACGCTCTTCAATGGCGTGAAGTGTTCGCTCATAATCCGCGATGCTCCTGCTCTCCAGAACGAAGCGCTTCATGAAGCCGAGTTGTCCCGTGGCCAAATACTGTATCGTGCCCTTTCCACCCTTGTATTCACTCTGTTCCCAAGTTCGATGAAGAAGCGCCAGGACATCTAACCGTTCAAGAACCATGAATTCGAAGGTCTCCTCACGTCGAGAAATCGAATTGAACCTCATGACCCGCATATAGTCCGCTTCGCCGACGTCTGCCGAAGATGTCACGAATATACCTGGCTTCCTTAGCAGCTGAGCCATGAAGGCCACGTCTTCCCCACTGCGTAACGATGAATCATAGGTGCATTCACGAGTCAGCCACGTTGGAAGGAGCTTAGCGCCGTTCATGCCCAAAGCACCTGCACGCTGTGCCAGAGGCAATAATCTTCCAGAAAGTTCAGTAACTCGCCTGTTTGTCGTCGTGTCGCGGACGATCTCGTTTGTCTCCTCATCGACATCCGACAGCCTTCCAAGCACAACAGTGTTGTTATCGGCACGCGAATAGAGGGAAAGCAAGTAGTTCGGTTCCAGATAATCATCATCGTCGACAAAGGTTATGTACTGCCTCGACGCGTTTGCTATACCTAGGTTGCGTGCTTTGGCAACACCCGCTTCTTCTACAGGAAGAATCTTTAACGAAATGTCAGGATGCTCTCCGCTCCAAGCTCTCAGTAAATCTTGAGTTCCATCATCGGGACCATTAGGAACGACGACCAGTTCCAGCAAAGAGAACGGTAGCCGCTGCTTCAAAATGGTGCTCAATAACCGCGGCAGTCGCGCGGCACCATTGTATGTAGCAACTACAATCGAGACGCCAGAATCGCTGAACTCTGACAAACTAGCCGATTTCAAACTTTTTTGGTTTGTTCGCCTTGCCCGCGATACCACGCTTTCGTGACCATTTGCCGACGTAATAGTGATCGATTGAGCACTGTCAGCTCCCGTTTCGACCACAATCCTCTGCGCATCAGAAACGCGATACAAAGCAACGAGATCACGTTTGAGCCCATCATCCAAAATTACAGAGTCTTTAACTACGATTTCCGGCTTGAACTGCGTGGTAGTGTCAGCATTTACCGTCAACCGTTGGCCAAATGGTTTCGATGTTTCACCTCGTGGGTGAATTACGGGAAAACCGGCTGTGCGGAGAACAGATACAGCGAAATCAAGTCCACTGCGACCTTGGCTGAGCTCCACGCAATTCGCCCACAAAGACGCAAGTCCGTCTTCTTGTTTTCCGGTAGCTTCATACCGAAGCACGGCGTCGTGGTCGCCAATTTGCGAAGAGTCCACCCAGCTTAGACCGGAAGTCCAAGCAGGTACTACAGGGCGACCGGCAACCAATCCGTCTTCCAATGATGCTGGATATAGACTTCCGTCTTCGCAGGGCGTGATCGGCTTGATGTTTCGTGACGGGATGCTCGGAATGATTGCTGTTCGTCTACCACCAGAGATGTTTGCAGCCATTTGATTGGAGTTCGGATTCAAGCGCATGTACGAAATGAGCGACTTGCGATCATTTGATACAACTACATCGCATTTCCGAGCTATTTCTTTACCAAGACCGAGCGCCTCTGGATCGTTATGGGAGATGAAGACTGATCGGGCGCCCATAACCCGTGAATGCAGTATCGACTTTTGAATCTGTTGTAAATTCGTGGTATCTGCGAAATTGGCTGATTTTTCATATGCAGGAGGCGCAACGTTACCACTTGCCAATTCAAGCACAAAAACGTCAGGAGCTGTGTCAAGTACTTGTAGTACGTTGTCACTTGTGCAGACTTCAACATGCGCCACGATAGACAAAGTGTCGACACTCGTGCCGTCACCAGCATAAGCAATGGAGAGCTTATTCTGCGTTCCCTGCGGCCTAATGCCCTTTTGGGCAATCACTGATTCGAGGTTTTCAACCGAAATAGAATCAAATACCGGAATCTTGTGTTTCAGAGACGCCAGAACCACATTATGGTCCTGGGAATTAAGTATTGCATCCGTGTTCTCCAAGATCGCTTGGTAGATCTCATGAACTGGATCGTCATTACGAATCTCATCAAACGCACTAAAGAACTCGGCAGCATCCGTGCTCGCTGAGGGTGCCCAAATGAAAGGAATACCTACTCGACGTGCCGCGACTAACGTGGCCAACGACTCAAAGAACCCGCCGTTAGCTACAGCTACGCGCGCAGAAGTATCTCTGAAAATACTAGCGATTTCCGATGCCGCCTGAACTAAGTAATAGTTGCTGCGCAAGGTCCCATCGTATTTGACTAGATAGTCCTTTGAAACCGCGGAGGCATTCGACAAATCGTTGTCGTGGCTTAGCTCGATTCCTGGTACGGGAAGTTTAATGCCGATTGACTTTGTGTCTAGCCCCTCAACGGCAGACTTTAATATTACTGCTCCGGCCTGCTCACTAGACACCACAACGGCGCGATCATTTCTTGGATGATAAACGCAACCGTCGACAGATTTAAGTAATACAGATTCGAGATTCATTGCCGTTTGGAACGTGCCACGAACCCAATGCTCCCATTGTTTCAACTCTCCAGTGTCATTTGCCGTCAGCTTGATGTTGGCATCCAGCAAAGAGATAGCAGTCGCGTAATCGCGAATCCTCCAGGCTTCGGAGACAGCGTTCAGTAAACTAGTCGCCGAACTATTGGATTCGTGCCGTTCGATCAGGGCTTCGAGGCTGGAATGAGGAGACGCAGAAGTGCCACGTGCTTCTACCTCCATGTCGGCCGTTGAATGAATTAACTCTATCCATTCGGACTTTACTGTGGATCTCGAATAACGAGCAGCAAAACTTTGTATTTCAAACGCACGCGTCTCATACGCCCCACAGTCCTCGATAGTACTGAGGATAAGTTGAGCTGCTTCAGTAACGTCAGATACAACATAGTCGGCAGGGAAGATCTCGTCTGCGCCATCTCGTTCCCAAACAACTGGCAATGCACCGCTTGCCATGCCTTCAACCGGAGCCAGATGGAAAGTTTCACGATAGCTCGGCGATAGCATCCAGCCGATTTTCCTGAACCATCCAGCCATGTCCGGGCCGAAAGACTCGAACGAGATGTGAGTACGTAAATTCTCATCCGTTGCTATACGAGAGTAGAAATCGCGATAAGCGGCTTGATGAGCAGGTTTTTTCCATTCCCACTGATAGTTCCATGGTTCATGCCCCCGCATATGGAGGACGAACCGATCATCGTGTTTCAGCAGTTCTTCGAGCAAATCCAAGGCGCGATCAGGCCGCTTCAAAATTGGTACGTACCCTGCCATCCCAAGATGGAATTCTGCACCGGGCAACTTCTGTCGCGATAAGTCGCCAAAGTCAACTGTATTCGAAATGACAGAAGTTTTGGATTCGTCCCAACCCTTCGTTTCGATCGCTTTACGACGGTAGAATTCGGAGACGAAGACAATTTGATCAACGTTGTCGATTGCAAGTTGATCAATCCATGGCTGAAGCAATTCATAGCCATGCATACGAACGATGAGTTTCTGGTTACGACGCTTATTCTGTGAATACCAGATGGCATTAAAGCTGGCGAACTCGCAAATAACGATATCCGCCCATTCGACAAACGGTGTGCTCTGAGTCGGGTCCGGATGGGAATTGTTTGCCCAGAGATCGATTTTAAGGTCGAAGTCGGGAGATTCGTTAAGTAACTCTACTAAGTCACCAGCAAATTTGAAATCGGCTCCAGCCAATACGACTTTTCGCGGAGCGGTCTCGTTGCCGTCAACGGATCGTCCGCCAACAGTGTCTAAATTAGCAGCGGCGATGACTCTGTTGGCATCTTCAAGTCGCTCAACGTCAATTGTCAGATGAGAAAGTTCGTCGGCTACCGAAATAGTTTCTGCGGGATTCCCATGGTCTAGTGACAAGAAGCGGTCAAGAGAAATTGGCACTACCCCATGACGGAGATATTCTCCGATGAGGAAGGACGAAAGCCATTCTTCTCCCGCAGTATTTGGAACGAGCCCAAGCGTAAGCTCACCGTCGAATCGTTCGTGACCTCGAAGTATCTTTAGGCCCGGAATTGCAGCAGCGACGGCAGTCGTCGGCGCATTTTGCAGTTCACCCCAAGTCTCCTCGGCACCATCAAATAAAAATTCGTAGGAGGAGCGACCAGACTTCGCTAATTCTGATAGCTCAGATAGCAGATCGATGTAATGAGCCGGTTGTGTCAGTCCAGGTAGGATTACGCGAGTGGCCGCTCCGAGCTCATAAGTCTTCTTTTTTAAAGCACTCGTATCAAGGTAGGCGTGTAAGGCCGGCAGGTACGTGCGGCCGTTCGCAGCGTTCGACGTATTTTCAAGGATCGATCGGCGTTCATCACTAAAAACAAAGACCTTGCGAGAGCCTCGATACAAAGCATCGACAATAGTTGGATTAGTCCATGCAGATCGATCAATTGACTCGGTTGGATCGTCAACAACTGACCAGAATTTATTGGACAAGGCTTGTCCACCCGCAACTCGACGGCTCAGTGTCCAGCCGAATCCGATTACGATATCGTAGCGAGAATCCTTACCATGTTTGACGGCACGTTGAGCCAACTTACGAGAACGCTGATTATCAGATTCTCCTTCGATAGGCTTGTCAACAAGTAACTCTGCGTCCAACGAACGGTACTCAGCGGGGAGCAATTCAGCTCGTCCATCAACGTGCAACAATACAAGTTCAGCACCCATGTCTCGAAGAGAACTAAGCTGCGTCGAAACTAGCCGACGATAGACCTGGGGATTTGTCGATTCTTCGTCAATAACACAGAGAATTGTCTTCGCGGAAAGAGATTCATCCATATTGTTTCGGTTTAAGCTCATTTGTAGTTCTCCGATGCAAAGCGCGCTTCCACAAGACTCATAATTAAAGTGAAAGATTCGGAGATCTTTGCACCCTCTTCAAATTCTTCGGGATTGATAATGGGCATGACGACATCACTCGCGCTCTTGATTCTCGTTATGCCAAAAGGTTCTGTGGTTGCTGGTCGGTCCAAGAACCAAACCGGAATACCATTTTGCCGAGCTTTACGACACAACTCGTAAACCTCTTCCCGCAAAGTAGCCGCTGTCTCCGAAATTGCCCCGAACCAGGTCCCCTCATCGAAAGCTAAGCGATCAATAACGACGACACCTGCAAAATTCTCCGGCATTATATGATGACTGAGGCCTGGTGTAGCCGTCACAACTGTATAATCGCGCTCTTGAAGACTTTCGGACAGATAGCCACTAATCACACCGAAGAAATCCGTTTTCTGATTCAACCAGCTTTCACACCGGAGCGCACGCGGCAAAGTAAGGCCCAGAGAGTTGTGCGGCACCTGAGGAGTTGATGCGCGTCCAATCTTGGTAAGGACTTCGTTCAATCCGTTGTCGCTTGGAGGAGTTAAACCCATGACTATGCTCCTAGCTTTTCAATGATGATCCGGTGGAGTTCCCTTGTGATTGCTTGCACTTCACCAAGTGGTGTGTGGATCGTTGCTGGTTTGTGAGACAAACTGCTTCCGTCCTCCACAAAGGCCCAAGACTTTGCTGCGGAGCCCGCATAATCGCTCCATTTGGAAGGAAGATAGGGATTGACTTCGTGATGTTCACCGGAGCGCGCGTCGTTTACGAGCAGATAATCGAAGTTTTTCGTAATAGCCAAGAATTTCAAATAGGGCAATGAACCATTGAGCGTCACTTGATTCTCGATGCCATGTGCTCCCACACCGTTAATGGCTCTATCAACAAGGTCATTGTAGGCTTTGGCCGACATACCGCGTGGTCTGGAACCTGAGCCACTAACCGGAATGTAGTTTGTGAAAACATGCAAGCGGATTAAATGACGATATTCTGCAGGAAGCATACGAATCGCGGTAGTTATTTCAGTGAGACCTCGCGTAGCGTAGAATTCACCAAAATAGGCAAGATTAATTTTGGAGTTATCAACAGAGTAATCGACTTGTTCAGCTTCATAGAACTCGGATGGCAGCGTTGGGTGATTACTTACAAGTGACTTGGCCGCTACCCTTGCGCGCAGTGAATCGCTATAGATATGAGCAAGCATTGTAGTTTTCTGATGTTCGTTAGTAAACACGATTTCGTCTGCATGAGCGTACGCAATCAGTTCAGCCAAAGCAAAGATCGTTCGTTCGCTCATGGGAATCGGACCAAATGATTCTTCGATAGGTTTGACCAGGTCAGTTACAAAATCATCATCCAGCGGAGCACCACCACGTGGCAACCCCTCAACATCCAACGACAATGGATCGGAGAACTCTGCCACCCATTTCAACGTCGGATTGGCTTTCTTCAGTAACAGCCCAGCGTAGTGCGAAGGCGCCCACATTGCACGGGTATAGAGATACTCATACTTCTTACCTGAGTCAATGTTCTTCTGCGCGATCCTACTGGATTTCAAGGCATAAGCTTTAAAGGCACTCCAAGTTGCCCAGGAGGGAACCATTGGCAAAAACTGCTTGCTGGCTACATAAGGCGCGGCTATGCGATCAATCGTGCTGTCGATTTTCTTCCTATGCGCGAAGCTACAAGCGATAACATCGTATGTGTCGCCGCTAGCTCGAATTCGTTTGGAAGCGACTACCGCGCCAGTGTCGGTGTATGGAGAAAAGTTGTATAGAACTGCCAACGCGTTCGATTCAGCTACTAATTGCGCCCAGTCAATCTCAAGGTTTGGTGCAGTTGCCATTAAGTCATTAAAGCGAATGCTGTCGTCTTTGCTCAGACGCGAACGAAAACTCTTAATTTCTTCGTATAGGCCCGATTCAATTGAGAGAAACACATGCGACGTGCTAGCTGTAACGAAGCGTCGAGCACGGCTAAGCGATCTGATATCCACAATGTATTTCTCGGCAGCTGCACGCACAGCCGTGGGACCCTCGGTGGCAAACACGATCGAATCATCGAAAGTATCAAGCCCGACCTTTTCGACTAGTGCAATAACTGAAGCACGGAGATAGATTTCTAGTGCTAGGAAACGATGTCGTACGCTCCAAGAATTCAAAGAAATCTCACTATAGTCTGCTGACCCTAAAGATAGATCCAGCGCAAAATTACCTGGCGTATTGAGAAATGAAGCAGCCTCAAGCGCTCGGGTGATTTCAGCGGCGTTATCTATTCCCCTTGACCCTCGGGAAGTACCCGATTCCTGGGGGGTGATCGTTCTTGAGATCTCATGATCAAGAATTCTAACGATAGGTGCGTTCATGTAGTGCTCTCCCTGAGTATCAAAACTGCCGAAAATTACGGCATATATTTAGTTGACTCGCAGTTAGTTCTGCTGTCCGCCTTTGAAATACGAATCAAGTTGAGCTTGAAGGAAGCGAATTTCTTCGACAGTTTTGATATGCAGTTCGCGCGCGACCGGACTCTGCTCACGCGACAACTTGTCAGCAATATCAACGAGTCGCTTTGACGCTTCATTCGTCGAAGCATCAGCGCTTGGTGCCGCTCCAAGACTCACACCACGAAGTTCCTGACGCACGACCGTACGAGTGTCATGAAGAGACTGTTTCTGACGTAGCAATGAACTAACCACTGTTGCTGCGAGGCCAACAGACAGAGCTAAGAGCGCAAAGCGCAAACTGAAAAGCGATACTACGCCTGCTGTCAAAAATAATGCGACGGCAGCTACAGGTGCTAGCTTTGCGGCGATTTTCACATACGAACTGCGTGACACGAAGTACTCCCAAAATGAGATTAGAGAATGGCTATCCAAGTATATCCATCATCTTGGGATGAGCGCCTAACTAAAACGCCAGAGCCGCTTCAATATAGTGGCTCTTCGAGTTTAAGCGTGGTGCAGGATGCTCAGCACGGCCGTAGCCCCGCCGTGTATAACAATATCCTGACCCGGTAATGACCATGATTCCGATAACCCCGACCGATCCGTTTCAAGTTCTTCGCCGTCAGGTTCGCCGCCTCGCTCCGAGCATTCGTCAACCGCGTACGAATGAACACCAGCAACTCGCGCCTCCACGCAGTCAGCGTCCGGAACAACGACTTCGCTTCCACCATTTTCGTTGTCTTCACCGATTTCTCCAGCACCGCCCACCTCGATTGAAAATCATGGATATCCCTGGTTTTCAACAGCTCCCGCACGTGTTCCTTAATCCCATAAATCACGCCCAGCTCAGGATCTGCTTCAAGGATCAACTTCAGCCGCTCAACTTGCCTAATCGACAAGTTCTCCAAATTGCAGGTCAACAGTTTCCGATACTTGTAGGCCGGATCAGCGGCCCTTCCTCGGCGCTGGAGCACCTCGTGGGAGCGACGCCGGCGCACCTGAGTAATCATGAGATTCGCCCGCTGAATGACATGAAAATGGTCCACGCTGATCTTTGCTTTCGGCAGGTTCTCCCGCACCGCTTTGCGGAACTCAGCAGACATGTCAATGGCCACGTACTGTACTCGTTGACGCCAGTACCGTGGCCGGGACTTCAACCACTTCTTCACCGCTGCACAGCGTCGTCCGTCCACAATATCTAGAATTTTTCCGGTATCCAGGTCGGTGAAGACAATAGACCACGGCTCAATACGGACCACTTTCCCGGTGCGGCCGCGTGCGTAGCGGACCTTACGAAAACGGTGCTCATCAATACCGAGGCGGCGGATGAACATGCGGTCCACGTTGCCTACAAGCTCACCGACCATGTTCACTCTTGCCATCACGGTTGGCCAGGAAACTTGGTACGCAGAAGCGACCCTGGACACGGCTCGCAGTTCGCAGCTCATCTCGTCCACGAGCTTTTGAGAGAGCCTGGTAGTGATTCTGGCCCTCAACGGTAGCTGTTCGGTGGTTTGCACGAACGAGCGGCGTTCGCAGGCGGTCTCTTGGCAGGCCATCCGGCGTTTACGCACCAGGACCTTAATGTCGTTGCCACCGGTTGGGAGGTCTTTGACCCGGTGCACTGGTCTGGCGTGGATGCGGGTGGTGATCACCCCACAAGTTGGACAGGCTGCCTCTGTGGCTTTGGGCTCGATAAGGACTTGTCGTCCGGCTGGTTCTTGGGTTGCGTCGATGACGCGGTAGTCAGTGAGGTTGAGAAGAATCGACGCAGCGTCGTTTCCACCGGTATCCTTAAACACGGCTCGTAGTTCCTTGCTGATGGTTTGTCTAGACAACATCCATTTTCGCAGAGGACTGCGGGCCTTACTTATTTTTCGGGCTCACCACGCTAAAACTTGAAGAGCCGCTTTGATCACCGCTTCGATATCAATCGGGACGAAGCTCGCGGACACAGCTCTGCGTCCATCGGTGAAGCAGCGCTCCAGGTCTTCATCACTGAGCTCTTTGAGCTGAGCTTGTGTGGTGAACCCTTGTTCGTCCAAAACCTGACGAGCTTTGGAAATCGTACGATGCGAACAATTCAGCAGCGTGTGCACCTGCCGGTAGGAACGCCCCTGCAAGAGCAGGAGCATGATTTTGCGGTAATCAGCCATGACGGGTGATTCCTTTCGACGGCCACGACTTCGGTGTCGTAGATGTCAGGATCATCTTGCCGTCAACATTCGAAAAGCGCTACCCGATCCCTACATTGGTGCTACCCGATACGCGCACTGTCCTGTCTCAAGACTTTGTGGACACACGATCTCATGACATCGTGGACACGATGTCTCATACCTTCGTGGACATTCGAGACGTGATTTTCTGGCACGCTCAATCGCATGCCTAACGCACTCTCTCCACGCCTGCGCGCGATGATCATCAGTTTCGATCCCACACAGCCCGAGGCCCTGAGCATCAGCGAATTCTGCAAGACCCAGAAAATCTCGCGAAGCATCTTCTACCGCATCCGCGAACGAGCCACACAAGAATCAGCCGGCGCGCTCCACCCGCGCTCCAGAGCCCCGAAACTACCCTCCAGACGCTACGGTCCCGACGTGATCAATGAGCTGGTCAGGATCCGCAAGGAACTCAAAAAGGATGGGTGGGACTACGGACCGAAGACCATCCATTACGAAGCGACCATCCTGGACGAGTTTCCTGGTGGCCAGATCCCGTCCGTGGCGACCATTGCGCGGCTGCTGGCCAGTGTGGGGCATGTTGAGCGCAGTCCGCGCAAGCGCCCGAAATCCTCGTACGTTCCCTTCGCGCGCTCTGCTGCCATGGCGTTGTGGCAACTCGACGCGTTCGAGTTCAGAACCCATTCCGATCAGGTGGTGACCGTCTACCAGCTCATTGACGATGCGACCCGATTCGACGTGGGCTCCAGCGCGTACGCACGCCATGAGAACAGCGGTGACGCGCAACAGGTGCTCGCACGTGCCATCAATGACTACGGGCCGCCCAAGGAAGTCCTCAGCGATAACTCCAAGGCGTTCAATCAGCTTCGCGGCGGAACCATCGGCATCGTGGAAGCCTATCTGGCGTCCCAGGGAACAATGCCGATCACGGGGTTGCCGGGCAGGCCGACGACTCAGGGCAAGAATGAACGTTCGCACCAGACCCTTCAGCAGTTCCTCAAGGCCAACAGGCCGCAAAATCTTGCGGACGTGCAGAAGCTGCTTCGACGTTATCGTGAGCATTATAACCAGCGCCGGCCCCATCAATCCTTGAACCAGGCAACCCCGCAGAAGGCCTGGGAGCTGCTGGAGCACACGCCGGCAACCGAGCCGATCTCGATGGTGGTGCTGGAAGCGAAGGCCGCTGAATACCTGATGAAGCGTCGAATCGGAAGCTCGGCGGCGAATCGCGCGGATGTTGTCGTTTCGAAAACTGGCGACATCCTGAAGAAGCTCACGGAGCAGCACGAGCCTGACATGGATCGGGAAAGCCATCAGTTACTAGTGCGGGTCAATAAGGATAATTGCCAAGCCTATTATCGTGGCAAGCAGATCTCCCTGCCGCAGACCTATGCTGGACGCCAGTTCCTGAGGACCATCACCGAAGACGAATTCATCTTGTCGGATCCCGATACCGCGGAAGTGGTGCTGAGTTTCCCGTTGCCCATGGTGGCGTTGCGTGTTCATCGGCGGTTTGTGTCCTCGTACTCGATCAGGGGAATTCGCTTGGCGAACCCGACAAAGCAGTGGAGCCGGAAGGTCGCCGAGTACCAGGCCCAGTACGAGGCGCGGGAAGAAGACATGCCCGAGGTCTTTGATTATCGGTAGTTGGCTGTTGCCGGCGGCGCTCGAAGGGGAGCCGCCGGTAGCTGTGTACAAAGTATTGAGATCCATTGTCCACGAAGTGACGAGATTCAGTGTCCACGAAGTCACGAAATTTCACACCCGATACGCGCACATACGCTACCAAATGCGTCTGCTATACACAAGAGCCTTCGGGAGATCCGCCGATGCATCAAACGCTACCTCGCGAGGAAGATCTACCGGATCCTCAATGCCGCTATTCCGGAGGTGTTACCGGCTTGACAAATATAGAAGGGTCAGGGACCGCCGGCTGGAAGGTCTTTGACTCGGTGCACCGGTCTGGCGTGGATCCGGGTAGTCAGTACCCGGCACGAAGGGCCGGCGGCTTCGGTTTCAACGGGCTCAACAAGTAGTTGCCGTCCGGCAGAATCTTGGGTGACGGTGATGACACGGTAGTCGATGAGGTTCAACAGAATCGACGCAGCATCGATTCGGCCGGTATCCTTGGTCACGGCTCGTTGTTCTTTGCGGTTGAATTTTTTTAGCCGACATCCTTATTCGCAGAAGGGACTGCGAGCCAAATTCTTTTTCGGGGACACCATACTAAAAATCGAAGAGTGAATTTAGCGCCATTCGCAGGTCTGACAAGCTACGAATGGCTCTAAAATAGAGATGCTGTACAAGCAAGCGTGGAAATCAAACCGAATTATCCGCGGCTCTGCAAGACCCGACAATTTGCACTTCTGCTGATTTCAGGCGTCAAGTAACATAGGCCAAATGAACACGAAAAACGTTCACTTCTTTGTCCGCTTAATTGAAATATTCTCGCTCTCCATGTCAATTTCAATTAACTCATTTGTTTTCATGAGAGAGATTACGAACGACTTACTGGATCGCTTTGTATAAAGCTTATTCGACCAGAAGGGAGACTTCGTGTTTGACCACTCAATTAAATTGGTAAATCTGACCGACTTCCCTTCTTGGATATAAGAGAGTTTCGGAGATGGAGCTTTAACTCTATACTCATCAGAAATCCACCCACTTATAGGATCTCGATTTCCTTTAACGAACTCGGTACTCACTTCAGAATTCAGACAATAAATTCGAATTTCCGATCCTGAAGTCGTTCTAACGCTTTCATAGCCGTCTTTCTTCGAGGATCGAATTACTGAATCTTTCGGCAAGTTCCATTGCTGTTTAATTTCGCCAGGCAAGGTATTGGTGATTCGATCATCTATCAAAATAAAATCGTCATTCGGAAAATAAGCCATAGTTCTGTACCAAACGACACCTTGAAGACCTTGGATTCTGATCGTGGTCTGCATTACATCATTAGTCTGGTGGCTATGGACCAACGGGGAATCGGCACTTGGATAGTATTTACGTCCTTCCACGTCGATAACGTTATGAGACTCTCGACCTCGGAAGTATAGCCTTTCCTCACCTGCTTCGTAGGCAAATAAGCCCGAATCACAAAGCAGGCGTTCACCAAAAGCATCCAAAGTTATCGAGCCGGCATCTTCGTGGCCATGCACGGCCGAGGACCTACCTGGCCCAAACCGCTGTGTTAGATATGAATTACTCCGCTTATCAACATGACTCCAACTAGCACGAGCGAAGACATAGCCTGAATCGTAAATCCTAGACTTATCCGCAGGCGCTAAGGAAACGTCGCGCGTCCAATCAGATGGCGTGTCTTGTATTCGCGGTGCCTTGTGGTAGACAGTATCGCCCAACATTGCGTAATAACCACTCGGGCTCGTGGCATGCGCCATGAATTCAGTCATTTTTGACAGAAGCTCATATTTTTCTCGCGGAGGATCTGCTTTAGCAGCTTTCATTCTTGTGAATGCTTCTTCGTACCATCGATAATTACGGAATTGATAGTCGATTGACCCCTCGCGAGACACACCTTGTTCGTCAATGGCTTCGTCTAACATCTTCAATATCCTGGATTTAGCGAGTTCGATCCAGTCAGAACGATCTAAGTACTGAGCGAGAGCAATCAGTCCCATGTCCTGATGAAGACTATGGTTGCCACGTCCTTCGTAATTGGCAGGGTCTGCTAAATGAGTGGCGTGTGTCTGGATCGACTCGACTATCCAATCGGGGTTATCAAAATGCTTCGCCGCCATCAAAAGAACAATTGCTCGCATGCCAACAGCCATGTCGAACCAAGCATATTCATCCTTTGGACTACTTGTAGGGTTAGACACAATCCAAGATCTGAGCAACTTCTCATAAAGTTCTAGCCCCCGATCTGATTGTTCAGTAATCGAAACGGAACGTAAGCGATCCAACCATACGAGGCAATGGAACTGAAATCTCCAATTGTCATCATTGAGTGGGTCTGAGTCCCACACGATAGTTTGTCCAAGGTTCACTGACCGATGAGGTAATAACTTCAGGGAACCTGTGAGCAACTGCCCAAGAAACTCTTGGTCGCTCAAATCATTCGTGGAAACTGTTGAGTACGTGTGGAAAAGTTGTCCGTCAGTATTGAAAGCTGTCATCATTTCCTTAGCGCGTTCGACGAGGTAGAAAATTCAATGCTTGAACTTGGTTGACTATGCATTATTGGATAATTATGCCAGAGCTAGCCCGGCAGCTTCATGACGGGCACGTCATTAACAGGCAACAAAACGAAAAGATGACCCCGACTTGGGATAATAGGAGTCTCTAAATTCCATATCACCAAAATCACGGTTCACCATTTCTGTGAACCATTCTACTCATGCTTCCCACGCTGTCCGAATCCTACTCACCGGTAAAGAAATGGTCTCCTACACCGGTTTGTCTGTGCTGACTAGTCTCTTGCACGCGTTGACTTCCGCGCTCTACGCGAAAATTGGTTCTCCCCGTTTGTGCCAACCGCCGCAACACACCGGACCGAATATAATCCTCGGAGCCCTAACACCGTCCATGTCCACTGCCTGCCTGCAAGTCTCCGATCATCGGGATCGAGGCTTCCTTGGTTTGTCTCCATTCCGAGAATGGAATCCATTGCCTGCACGTGGGTTGAATGGCAATCCCAGGATGCTGACCGCCGGACAACCACTGATCAGCCTGGCAAGCTCACCCGTGAAAGCGAATACCGTGATCGCTAGGAAATAAGCTTGTTGGTCTAGCTCCTTTGCAGCGATACGGTAGGACGTTCCATTGATGCATCGCACAACGAGAGAAACACTCAGCTTCATGAAACAAGCGTGGTGGCCGGGATTGAAGCCGGGCCACCAGTCCAAAGTCAACCCCGTGATGAGGCGAAAATCGAATGGCCAGCAATTGGTGCTTTCCCAATGGAAAGAGTAAGAACCGTCATGTAACTGGTAACGACCGGCTTTAGCGCATGGCATGCTTCGTAACGATAGAATCGTCATGGCGTAACAAACCCGCGAACATCGGAGCCAAATGGTTCTCGTTACGAACGCTCCTGTAGCTTTGTGACCTTTCTTGAGGTGCCACAAAGCGACCGATCCCGAGCTCACTGAATCAGTTGAGTCGAGATCGGTCGCCTATGCCTCGTGACGAACGTTTGCTAAATATTAGTCGGCCAGGTTGATCTCGCGCGCAACGCTCGCACCAATCGCTGCACCTACAACGTCTAGCACGCCTTGTGGCAGCGCAGAATCGATGTTGATGACAGCCAGTGCTTCAGCCTTCTTCTCATCGCGCGATACCTGCATACCTGCAATGTTGACGCCCTGCTCTCCCAGCACATTGCCCAGCGAGCCAACGACGCCTGGACGATCCGCGTAGCGGACCACGATCATGTGATCCGAAATAGGAATTTCGATCTCGTGGCCGTTGATGCCCACGAGCTTCTCAATCTGCTTAGGCCCAGTCAAGGTACCTGCCACAGCGAGCTGGGTGCCCTCATTGGTCGAACCCTTGATGGTCAGCTGGTTACGGTACTCAGGCGAATCAGGGGTGGTGATCAGTCGGGTAGCAACACCACGCTGCTCAGCCAAGACCGGTGCATTCACGTATGAGACTTGATCAGAGACTACGTCCATGAAAACGCCCTTGAGTGCCGAAAGCTCCAGAGCCTTGACATCCAGTGAAGCGATCTCGCCGGCAACTTCAACGTCAATGCTGGTCAGGGAGCCGGAAGTCAATGCGTTGAAGATACGGCCCAGCTTCTCAATCAGCGGGATACCAGGGCGCACGTTCTCATCGATGACACCGCCAGCAACGTTCACAGCATCCGGGACCAATTCGCCAGCCAGTGCCAGGCGAACCGACTTGGCTACCGAGACGCCGGCCTTTTCCTGTGCTTCATCGGTGGATGCGCCAAGGTGCGGGGTGACGGTGACGTTCTCGAATTCAAAGAATGGAAGATCGGTGCTTGGCTCCTTGACGAACACGTCAATGCCAGCGCCTGCAATCTCTTCATCCTTCAATGCTTCGTAAAGCGCATCCTGATCCACCAGGCCACCGCGGGCCACGTTGACCACGTATGCGGACTTCTTCATCTTGGTGAATGCGTCCTTGCCCAGCATGCCCAAGGTTTCCGGGGTCTTTGGCATGTGGATGGTGATGAAGTCAGCTTCGGCCAGCAATTCATCCAAGGTCAGCAGGGTGACACCGAGCTGCGCGGCACGAGCTGGAGTGACGTATGGGTCGTAGGCAACGATTTCCATGCCGAAGCCCTGCAGGCGTGCGGCCACGAGGGCGCCGATGCGGCCGAGCCCAATGATGCCGGCCTTCTTCTCGAAGAGTTCAACGCCGGTGAAGGAGCTGCGCTTCCATTCGCCGTTCTTCAGCGATGCGTTGGCTGCGGGGATGCGGCGTGCCAGGGACACGATGTGGCCCACGGTCAATTCAGCCGCGGAAATGATGTTGGAGGTTGGAGCGTTGACTACCATGACGCCAGCTTGGGTGGCTGCCTTGATGTCTACGTTGTCCAGGCCTACGCCGGCACGGGCGATGACCTTGAGGTTCTTGGCTGCGGCAATTGCTTCTGCATCTACCTGGGTTGCAGAGCGGACGAGGATTGCATCTACGTCGGCAATGGCTTCGAGCAGCTGGGAGCGGTCGGCTCCGTCGGTCTGACGAATTTCAAAGTCGGGGCCGAGTGCAGCAACAGTTGCTGGGGATAGTTGTTCGGCCAGAAGTACGATTGGCTTGTTGTCAGACACGGGTGTGGCACCTTTGCGATTTCTTGGGCTGATGGTGGCATGAAAGCAGCTGTTTTTCGCTGCCTACATTTCCAGAGTAGCGCTATGCATCCCCCATTTTCCCTTGAATTCACGCATGTTACGCAGGGAAAATCCGACTTTGTGAAAACTTTCACTTATTCGATATGATGACTACTTGACGACCACACGTTAGTTCACAGTGGTGCAGATCACTAATTGCATTCGAGTAGCTGCATCGTCGTTTATCCCAGTTATCTCAAGCTTTCATTTCATCCGAACGCCAGCATAATTAGCTTCTGTCTTAGACCGCTTTCGCACAGGGATGGGACTGACCTCGTGGCAGTTCATCACAGGTAGTCAGGCTCTGCTTTCGTTTCGCCGTGAATGCCAGATCCGATAAGACTTACCTTCGGCGATGAGGCCATCCACCAGAGCACCCAAGAGCAAAGCACTAGCATCTGGCGACGGTAGCGATACATTGGCGTTGGAAGCTGAGATCGTGGTGGAAGCTGCATGACTCAGCAATTGCTCGACGTCGTATGCACTATCCGCCAAGTCGATATGTCCCTGATTTGCCATGTGCCGGGCGAACCGTTGCTGATGACCATCAACGTGTTCCCCTTTGCGTGGATCGCGAGCTATTACCAACGGTCGCTTACCACTGCGCAGAATCTCCACGATGGTTGATGGTCCACCATGGCAAATCACTAGATCTGCGAGATCTATTTGCCTCTGCACATCGCTTTTCGGCAGGTAATCCATGCCTTGTGCATACCGAGGTGGACTCGATGTTCCAAACTGAATCAGACACTTCCTGCCATTACGCCCCGGCTCCCCTGCCTGTTGCAACGCATCCACGAGCTCCACCATGCGGTCAAAGGGGTGATGATCGGTTCCTACCAGCGCTAGGATCATGAATTCCGCTGTTTTCTCGTTCATAGCAATGGTCCGATCACCGTCGCGCCCGGATAGCATTCAAGCTGTTCCTCCCATTGGACGCAAAATGCCGAGGACAGCGGACGGCAAAGTTTTCCAGTCAGAGTTCGCGAATCAATGCGGTCATAAACTTCGACGTAAATTGTAGGAATGCCTCTCAATCTGGCCATGAGGAAGAACGGCAGCGCTACCCCAGCTCCGGTGCTGATGACTGCCTCAGGCTGTTGGCGATGCAGAACCTTGAAAGACAGCCACAGGTTACGCACCGTATTCCAGAGATTGCGTGTGGTTGGGTGATACGCCCAGGCCACTTGTTCCCCGGCAAGCGCACTCGTTGCATCTGGCGTATCAAAGGTAACCCAAGACCTTTCACGCTCTTTCCACCATGCAGCCATTGAAAGCATCTGCGCTAGATGGCCTCCACTAGACCCTACAAACAGCAAACCACTCATCTCATTACCCCCTTGTTCCCCAATACAAGTTGTTCACCAGCCCGCCGTGATTTGGCAATCACACCAAGCCCGGTGCGTTGTCTCTGAGCATCGCGCTCGGTCCTGAAAATGCATTTCAGAAGGCTACGAGTTCCCCCATGACTCGAGCGGCTGTCGGACGCGGACGTCCAACCCGCAATGGCAGTTCAGGCAAGAAGCCGACATATCAATCACCAAACCCCGCTACGCATCTCCCCTTTTTCTGCGCAGGATCCGCTGGTGTCCTCGGCACACAAGGTACCGAGGACAACAGAATCAGCTGCCCTCGATAATCATGCCGGCAGCAACCGTGTCATTGGTCATCTCATCGATCAGTATGAACCCGCCGGTAGTCCGATTCCGCTGGTAAGCATCAGCCAACAACGGTTGCGTAGTCCGCATTGTGATGCGCCCTATTTCGTTCAAAGACAAGCTGCCAGCCTCTTCATCCCGGTGCAGGGTGTTGATGTTCAAGCCATAGCGCAGACCCTTGACCAGGGCCCGTGCAGACTTAGTCGTTTGCTTGATCGCCAGCTTCTGTCCCACGCGCATTGGACGATCACTCATCCAACAGACCATGGCTTCGAAGTTCTGGGCGACCATTGGCTGATTGTTGGGACGCACAATCATGTCTCCTCGCGAGACATCCACATCGTCATTCAAGCGGATGGTCACCGACATCGGCGGATAGGCTGCCTCAACAGGTCCGTCTGCCGTGGAAATCTCTTTGATCGTAGATGGCAGCCCGCTAGGAAGCACGACAACCTCATCTCCGGGTTTCAACACGCCACTTGCCACCTGGCCCGCATAGCCGCGGTAGTCATGGTAGTCGTTGCTATGAGGCCTGATGACGTACTGCACAGGGAATCGGACATCAACTAGGTTCGAATCGCTGGCTATCTGCACATTCTCCAGGTGGTGCATGAGCGATGATCCCTGGTACCACGGCATGTTCTCCGAGCGGCTGACCACATTGTCACCTGTCAGCGCGGATACTGGAATCACTTGGACATCGGCGATGTTCAAACGTGACGCGTAGTCAGCGAATTCGTTGCGGATTTCCTCGAACGCTTCTTCGGACCAATCCACTAAATCCATCTTGTTCACCGCGACGACCAGGTGAGGCACCTTGAGCAACGAAACCAGGAAGGCATGCCTCCTGGACTGCTCCACCATGCCCTTGCGCGCATCGACCAGGACGATGGACAGATCGGATGTGGAAGCACCGGTTACCATATTCCGGGTGTATTGGATGTGCCCGGGCGTATCAGCGATAATGAATTTCCGCTTAGGCGTGGCAAAGTAGCGGTATGCCACGTCAATGGTGATTCCCTGTTCACGTTCGGCCCGTAATCCGTCGGTGAGCAAGGCGAGGTCCGTATATTCGGAACCGCGCTCGGTGCTAGTCTTCTCCACCGCATCCAACTGGTCGCTGAAGATCGCCTTCGAATCAAAAAGCAACCGCCCGATCAGGGTGCTTTTGCCGTCATCAACTGATCCGGCCGTAGCAATACGTAGCAAGTCCATTTTAGAAGTACCCTTCCTTCTTGCGGTCTTCCATGGCCGCTTCACTAACTTGGTCATCTCCCCGTGTTGCTCCGCGTTCAGTGATGCGCGTCAAGGCAACTTCGTCGACGATTTGCTCAGTGGTGCCAGCAGTTGATTCCACTGCCGCAGTCAGGCTTGCATCGCCCACGGTGCGGTACCGGACCGTGCGGATTTCAACCGCTTCATGTTCCATGGGTAGACAGAATTCGTGAACTCCGAAGACCATGCCGTTACGGTCGAAGACCGCACGCTCATGCGCGTAATAAATGGACGGAATCCGGATGTTTTCGCGTGCAATGTAGTGCCAGATGTCCAACTCCGTCCAATTGGACAGCGGGAAGACACGGATGCTCTCCCCCAAATTCAGCCGGCTGTTGTACAGGCCCCACAGTTCGGGGCGCTGATTCTTCGGGTCCCACTGGCCGAATTCATCGCGGAATGAAAAGACACGCTCCTTGGCCCGGGCCTTTTCTTCATCGCGCCTGGCGCCGCCCATGAGCGCATTCAACCGGTGCTTCTCGATGGTATCTAACAGCACTGGAGTCTGGATGCGGTTACGGGATCCATTGCGCTCTTCGGCGACTTCACCGGCATCGATCGCTTCCTGCACAGATCCGACGATGAGACGCACTCCCCTGCGCAGAACTTCAGCATCACGGAAGTCGAGGACTTCTTGGAAATTGTGCCCGGTGTCAATGTGGACTACTGGAAACGGGATAACTGCTGGCGCGAAGGCCTTGGCTGCAAGGTGTAGCAGGACCGCAGAGTCCTTGCCCCCGGAAAACAGTAGGCCAGGCCGTTCCAATTCGGCCACTACCTCGCGAATGATGTAGATGGATTCAGCCTCTAGCGCTGAGAGCTGGTCCAGCTGATATCGCATGCTTGTGGCTTGTTTCAGTTTCATTGATAGAACCCCCAAATTCAATTAATGAACGTATTAAGTTGTCTGCAACGTGATGCCGGCCATTGCCCCAAGCAAGGCGGCTCGCAGTTCCTTCCTGCAGATCAGCAGGTCTGGTAGATACGGATTTTCTTGATTGTATTCCAGTGGGCTGCCGTCTATGCGGCTGACATGCAAGTCTCTGCTTGCTGCGACAGCCACAGGCGCAGCAGAATCCCACTCGTACTGCCCACCGGCGTGGATATAGGCATCCACTTCACCGCGTGCTACAGCACAGGCCTTGAACCCAGCCGAGCCCATCGGCACGAATTCGATGTCCAAGTGATTGGACAGCTCCGCAACGATCTGTGGCGGCCGAGTGCGCGATACCGCTATACGGACCGGACGCATTCCGCGATTCAATGCCCCCATGGGTTCAGATCGGCTCACGAGCAACTCATCTAAGCCGGGAAGCGCTACAGCTCCAACAACCAGCTGACCGGATTTCCAGAGCGCGACATGAACGACCCAGTCGTCACGACCTTCTGAATATTCGCGGGTTCCGTCCAGCGGGTCGATGATCCACACACGGTCATTACTCAAACGAGTCAAGTCGTCGGTGGCTTCTTCCGAAAGAATCGAATCATCCGGGTAGCTCTCGACAAGCCTACGATTCAAGAATTCCTGAGATGCGCGGTCACCAGCAACCTTCAGCTCTGACTCAGTCATTGCCTTGGATCGCGCCTGAGCACGCAGCTGCAACAATACCCGTCCAGATTCCTTTGCAATTTCAGCAGCGAATTGCACGT
Source organism: Glutamicibacter arilaitensis Re117 (assembly GCF_000197735.1). NCBI lineage: Bacteria > Bacillati > Actinomycetota > Actinomycetes > Micrococcales > Micrococcaceae > Glutamicibacter > Glutamicibacter arilaitensis. Next base: position 1,584,541 of record NC_014550.1, on the reverse strand, counting down.
CGCTCACGGGTTCCCCCTTTCCTTGCCCCAACAAGTAGCACCAGCGTACCCCAATAATTCGCATGGTGTCCTGCCATATTACCCACATTTCAACCTAAGAATGAAGTGTTTCCAGAGCGCAATTTAAAATACGAAATACTGGAACTATTCACCGTTTGAATCTACGCTGATATTTGTGCCGATATTTTGGGGAGACGGTATGAGTAAGACTCACAATTTTCAGGGGCTGGAAACAGTCCTCCAGCTTGACGGGCCAGCTTTGGACCTTCTTGAACTGGCTCTAGGCGGGCTGGCAGACCAGCAGGACCTGGCCCGTTGGCTTTGCGCCGCGGGATATGTGTATCCGGATTCGGCGAATTCACGGCGGTTGCTCTTGGCCGATCCCGATGGCACTGCGTTGGCCAGCGTGGAAGTACGACCTTCATCCACCATCAGTGACAACTCGTTGGATGTAGCACAGCTGAAGCCGCTGGCAAGAAGTGAGCATGGGCCAGGGCGAGCTAGTCGTCTAACGAGCGCACTGACCACGCAGTCGGCTGTCTTATTTTCGGAAGCGCCAACTGTTTCCGAGATCCATAAGCTTTCTTTATCAACTGTTGCTTCGCAAGCCTTCCTAGTACTGGTTTCATCGAGTAAGCGTGCTAGCCAGACGGACTATCCAAACCAGCTTCGGGAATTACACGATGCGGCACTGCTTGCTGGCGCCCAAGGCGCTGGGCACCTGATCATTCCAGAGGAAGCCGACATGCAGCAGGTAGTACAACGGGCAGTCATGGAGGTGCTCTACGATTTCCGAAAACCTACTGATGAAAGCTTGGTTCAGCAAGGTCTAGTGGTGCTATTCAGTGGCCTGTCCGGCTCCGGGAAATCTACTTTGGCTCGCAGTGTCATGGAACGCATTCATTTAGAGATGAACCGCGAAGCAGTGTTATTGGATGGAGATGACATACGTCGATTCGTTTCCAAGGGCTTGGGTTTCTCACCTGAAGATCGGGAAACCAATGTAGTTCGCATCGGCTGGATTGCTTCGCGAATCAGCCAGGTCGGCGGGATTGCACTTTGTGCCCCCATCGCTCCGTTTGCACAGGCCCGGGCGCAGATGCGAGCGTTAGCGGAGCAAGCAGGGCGCTTCGTGCTAGTACACGTGAACACGCCACTGGAAGTTTGCGAAGCACGCGACCGCAAGGGGCTCTATGCAAAAGCCAGAGCAGGGTTGGTTAAGGATTTTACCGGGATCGATTCGCCATATGAGGTCCCAGAAGACGCGTCGCTGACTCTGGATCTATCGACGTTAAGCATCGAAGCAGCCAGCGACCAAGTGCTTGAGCTTATCCGCTCGACTCATCACTAGGTGCGCGAACCAAGGATCGGAACCTAAAGGTTCCGATCCTTCCAACCTCCACCGAAATCGAGGTTTGAAGGCTCTTAAAAGTTAAGCGTGGTGCAGGATGTTCAGCACGGCCGTAGGCCCGCCGTGTACAACAATATCCGAAGCCGATAATGACCATGATTCCGATAGCCTCGACCGATGCGTTTCAGGTTCTTCGCCGTCAGGTTCGCCGCCTCGCTCCGGGCGTTGGTCAACCTCGTTCGTACGAACACCAGCAGCTCCCGCCGCCAGGCGGTCAACGTGCGGAACAATGTTTTCGCCTCGGTCATTTTTGTGGCCTTCACTGATTTCTCCAGCACCGCCCACCGGGACTGGAATTCATGGATATCAGCGGTTTTCAGCAGTTGCCGCACGTGTTCCTTGATTCCATAGATCACTCCGAGTTCCGGGTCTGATTCAAGGATCAGCTTCAGCCGTTCCACCTGCTTGATCGACAGGTTCTCTAAGTTGCAGGTTAGTAGCTTCCGGTACTTGTAGGCCGGATCCGTGGCCCTGCCACGGCGTTCGTGCACTTCGTGGGAACGGCGGCGGCGGACCTGGGTGATCATCAGATTCGCCCGGGCGATCACGTGGAAATGGTCCACGCTGACCTTCGCCTTGGGCAGATTCTCACGCACCGCTTTGCGGAACTCGGCAGACATGTCGATCGCGACGTACTGCACCCGTTGGCGCCAATACCGTGGCCGGTTCTTCAACCACTTCTTTACCGCTGTTCCGCGGCGTCCGTCCACGATATCCAGGATCTTTCCGGTGTCCAGATCGGTGAAGACGATGGACCACGGCTCAATCCGAACGACTTTCCCGGTCCGGCCAAGGGCGTAGCGGACTTTGCGGAACCGGTGCTCATCGATGCCCAGGCGCCGGATGAACATCCGGTCCACATTCCCGACGAGTTCACCGACGGTGGTCAGTCGGGCCATGACCGTTGGCCATGACACCCCATGCGCTGCGGCGACCCGGGACACGGCTCGCAGTTCGCAGCTCATCTCGTCCACGAGCCGTTGGGAGAGCCTGGTGGTGATCCGTGCGCGGAAGGGCAGTTGCTCGGTGGTTTGCACGAACGAACGGCGTTCGCAGGCAGGTTCTTGGCAGGCCATGCGGCGTTTGCGTACCAACACCTGCAGGTCGTCACCGCCGGCGGGCAGGTCCTTGACCTGGTGCACCGGCCTTGCTTGGATTCGGGTAGTCAGTACCCCGCAGGAGGGGCAAGCGGCTTCGGTTTCGATGGGCTCAACAAGTACCTGCCGTCCGGCAAGTTCCTGAGTCACGGTGATGACGCGGTAGTCGGTGAGGTTCAACAGAATCGACGCAGCATCGATTCGGCCGGTATCCTTGATCACGGCTCGTAGTTCCTTGCGTATGAATTGTTTTAGTCAACATCCATTTTCGCAGAAGGGACTGCGAGCCTTACTTCTTTTTCGGGTCACCACGCTAAAAATCGAAGAGCCGGTTTGAACCAGCACCGGTCGGTAATTCAAAATAATCTGGATGCCAGAATTTCAGAAATTTTTCTCACCGGATATGCCGCACCAAAATTCATCGATCACTGAGTACAAATTAGTCCTTACCCGAAATTTGGCGCGTTGAATCAGCAGCTCAAAACAATTATTTTGAGTCCGTATTTCCAGTGATGCGATGTCCTCTTTTTTCGCATTTTAAAAACCGTTTATCATTTTCCTTTCATGGGCATGTGAACAGCTGGCGGTTCGGTACACGCTAGAGCGGCCACACCAGTGGGACCACGCTCAGCGTGACTACTGCCGTGATCATGCTCATCGGCACACCGGCCCGTACATAGTCCCAGACCTTGTACCCTCCGGGGCCCATGACCATGAGGTTTGTCTGATATCCGATGGGGATGATGAAGCTGGCCGAAGCAGCGACCATCACGGTGATGGCAAAGGGCATGAAATTCGCTCCAACGGTATCGGCGACGGACATCGCGATGGGAAAGACCAGCACTGCAGCTGCATTATTCGTCAGCATCTCCGTGAAGCATAGTGTCAGCAGGAAAACCAACGCGAGCGCTCCCCAAGGACCGACGCCAACTCCAAGAAGTTTCAGAGCAATGTACTGGGCCGCACCGGTTTTGACCATGGCTGCACCCAGTGCGAAAGACGCAGCAATGACGATGATGACTTGTGTATCAATATGCCGTCGAACGTTTCCCAGGGAAAGGCAACCGGTCACGATCATCGCAACACCTGCCAGCATTGCGGCCTCAATAACTTCAAGCACCCCAAAGGCGTTCAGCAGGATCATGGCACCCAAGATTCCCAGCGCCCACGGCGCTTTGCGGAAGTTGGCCGGGGCCCTCTGGCTGATGCCGCTGACCAGCATGAAATCCCGGCGGAACCGGTATCTGCGCTCGAAACCCGCACCGGCTTCTAGCAGCAGCGTATCTCCGACGCGAAGCTTGACGTCTCCAATCTTCTCGTGGAGCATTTCTCCATTGCGGGAAATTGAGAGGATCACTGCTTGGTAGTTCGAACGGAACTTGCTGTCCTTGATGCTCTGGCCGATGCCGCTGAAATCAGGGCCGACAATGGCTTCTACCAAGCGGCGGTAGTCATGCTTGACCTTGAGCTTGCCGACATCACCCGCATGCGGGTGGAGCCCGCGCACCCCGCGCAGTTCGCCAGCGCACTCAGGAGCGCCGATGAACGTCAGTACGTCGAACGGTTCCAAAATGGTTTCCGGTGCGACCTCAACGACTTCCTGCGACCCTCGTTCCAACCGAACCAAATACCCATGTGCAAGATTCCGCAGACCGGCAACGGCGATGCTCTTTCCGGCGAGCGGGCCGCCAGCGGCAACCTCGAATTCCACCGCGTATTCCCTGGCGCTTTCCATTTGCGCCAGTGCTCCTTGGCGATCTGGCATGAGCCGGTTTCCGAAGAAAGCCAGATACAACGCCCCCGCAATAGTCAGAGGAAGACCCACCGCCGCGATATCAAACATGCCCAGAGAAATTCCCTTTTCTGACTGCAGCAACCCGTTGACCACCAAGTTGGTACTCGTTCCGATCAGCGTCATCGTACCGCCCAAAATTGCCATGTAGCTCAATGGCATTAGCAGCTTGGATGGCGAGATCTTGAGTTTCGCCGACCATTCCTGGATCGCCGGCATCAGCATGGCCACAACCGTAGTGTTATTCAGGAAACCGCTCATTCCACCAACCGGCAACAGCATCCGCAGATACGCTCCGCGAATCGTTCGCGGCCGGCCCAGAAGGTATTGCGTAATCCATTGGACGGCCCCGGTTTCGGTCAGTCCCGCGGCGACGACATAGAGCACAGCCACGGTAATCACGCCCGGATTACTGAATCCTACGAAGGCTTCGACCGGTTCGAGAATCCCCAAAAGCATTAAAACCAGGCAAGCGCCAAGCAAAATCAAGTCCGCTGTCAGCCGAGTCGCCGCAAGCAGGACCAGCACCAACCCCACGATGATTAACGTGAATATCGCATCAATTTCCACAATACTCCCCCTAGTATTGCCCGCTTGCCGGCGGGTGTACGCCAGCAAGATGCTTCCTTGCAACCAATGAGGCTGCAAGGAAGCGCGAGTGCTCTTTCATCCACCGAGGTTCCGGTTGCCCGGAACCCGGTCAACGGCTTGTGAGCGTAGCCTGAAGATGGAATGTGGCATCCGGAGTGTTCCGGTAGTTCACATGTGTTTCTGCCGAAGCCCTGTTGATGCCGTCCACCAACAGATCCGGCGGCACATCCACTGTGACCGGGTTCTGCATTGCTGTTGCATAACGTCGCGAAGAGCTGGCGAAACTCAAGTACGAGATAGTTCCGGTTGGCATGTTGCTGCGTGCCACTTCGGTTCCGTTTATGTAGATCACCACGCCGTCATCGGCCACGGATTCCAATTGCAGTGCTACGACCTTGCTGGCATCGGCAATCTGGAAGTCCCGGACGAAGTACGCTGCCCGCCCGCGAACCGCGTTTCCCTCGTCCCAGTTATCCGGGCGGATGTCGGTTTCGATGGCACTGTTTCCCCAGCCCAGCGGTGCGGGGTGTTCTTCCCAGCCGCTGGCGTCGAAACCGGCACTCATCCAATCGGTCGGCGGAGCGGCCAAGTCGAAGTACCAGAACCAATTGGCGTCCAGTGCAATCACTTCACTTTCCTGCGGATCGGCCAACACCTCAGCTTCGATGGTCTGCGACTTGGTCGCGGTTCCACCGCGGTCATCGGTGACAGTCAAGACCAGCTGGTAGGACCCGGCGGCCGCATAATCATGCTGCACGGTTTCACCCGTAGCGGTGCTACCATCGCCGAAGTCCCAGTCATATTCCACGATTTGTCCATCGGGATCCTGCGAGCCACTGGCATCGGCCTGCAGGGCGAACCCGACTATTCCGGCGTTGAATTCCGCGACTGGATCCTGGTTGGCCGGCGCTTGGACTTCAACGCTGTGCGTCGCGGTCGCCGTACCATCCCGGTTATCGGTAACCGTCAAGGTGACCTCGTAGGTCCCGGAGTCCGCGTAGGCGTGCTCCGCACTTTGTCCGGTCCCAGCGGACCCGTCGCCGAAGTCCCAGGAGTACTCCGTGATCTCGCCGTCCAGATCAGTAGATGCGCTTGCATCCACGTTCACCGTCAGGTCCTGCACCTCTGCAGTGAATTCGGCTACGGGATCCTGGTTTGCAGGTTCCGGTGCACCCGATCCAATACGGTAGTGCTCGACCACTTGTTCCGGTGTCAGTGCCTTCGGATAGACCGCCGCCTCGTCGATGGATCCGGCGAAGTAGTTGCTCGAAGCCCCTCCCCATACGCGGTCACCGCCGATGCGCCAATAGCCCGAATAGCCTTCAGCTTGTGTTTGTGGATTTTCTGCTACCAGCGCGCCATCCACATACAGCTTCATGCCTGCATCGGACTGCGTAGCCACCATATGGTGCCAGGCGCCGTCATTGTAGGACTGCGGTGAAACTGCCACGTTCTCGGCTCCGGTATAGGTGCCGAACTTCAAGGTTCCGTCGTTCTGCATAAACACGTGCCGGTCATAGGAGCTGGACAGCCCAGTCTCGGTATTGCCGAAACCAATCAGCTTGCCGCCGGATGTGCTCTGGGAGTTGAACCAGAGTTCCAGGCTGTAGACCGATACAGGATCGAATCGGGTGCTGGAAGCCACCCAGTTCTCGCTTCCGCTGAAGCGCGCCGAGGTGCCCGGCACATTATCGGAAAGCGGTGGCTCGCCCAAGGTGGTGGATCCGAAGTAGGTTCCGCTGTTCGCTCCGGTGGCAGAGTCATCAGCGCGCTCTCCGCTCGACTCGTCCAAACGCCAGTAGATCAATGGCTCATCATCGTAAACCTCGGCCCCATAGGCATCCGCGGGAACACCCGGGATCACGTCCACGGTCTTGGTCAGGCTGCGCACCACTGCGTGCTCGTCTTCAACTTCCAAGGTCACTTCATAGCTTCCAAAAGTTGCATACTCGTGCTGCGCGACCGCTTCTTGTCCCTCGCTTCCATCACCGAAGTCCCAGGCGTAGCGGACTATCTGCCCGTCATCGGTGGAACTGCTGGCATCGAAGGAAACAGTCTTGCCCGCAGCTTCGATCTCGAACTCGGGCACCGGCGCCGCATTGCCTCCGCTGGCCTTCACCGCATCGGTGCTGGCCGACAGGTTGCCATTGGCATCCACTGCGCGGACGAAGAAGCGATTCTCCCCGCCTTTTGCCACGGTCATCGCCCTGGAACTCGTGGTCGCAATGACCCGGTCATCGCGCAGCACCTGGTAGCTGACGCTGCCCCCGGCATCACTGGCCGCACCCCATGCCAGGCGCACGGTATCCGCGGAATCTGCGGACATGCTCAACGACCCTGGAGTGCTAGGTGCTGTGGAATCCAGCTTCGGGAAGCGTGCAAAGCCACCAGCCCAACGGCCCTGAGAGGATTCAGCCGCGGCACTTGTCAGGTCGCCGCCCACCCAAAGCGTTCCGTTGCTGTCAACCTGTGAAGCCCACGGTCCGGACCCCAGACGCATCGCCATATTCGGCGTGAAGTGTGGATTGTAGTCGCCGGTTTCCGCGTCCCATTCTCCGATCCAGCCGATGGAATCCGCTCGGGACCACGAGTTGCCCAAGCTCGGCCAGGTCGAGGCACCGTCGTAGCTGTATTCGTTGCAATGGCAGCCGGCGTAGAAGTTCCCATTGCCAGTAGCGATAGTTTGCAGGTCACCCTTGTTGTATTCGATATAGGTGCGTTCTCGTTCAAACGTCGCGGTGTTGAACCCGAATAGGCTGTGTTCGGAGCCGCCTGACCATACCCGGTCCCCGACTTCTGCAATCGCTTGCTGGTAGCTCTTCGAACTGCTCCAGGTTGGACTCCATGTCGGAGTTGCCAAGGAGGCTCCACTGCTGGTCAGCACCGCTGCCGCATTTTCTGCCGGGACTCGACGCGAAGTGGTGAAGAATCCGCCTGCGTAGAATCGATCTCCGTCTTCCGAAGCGTCAACGTCTACGACGGTTCCGTTGAACTCCGGGTTCCAGTTGGTGCCCGGGGTTCCATCGCTGAGTGATACGCGTGCCGCGTTGCGCGAGTAGAGCATGTTGCCCGTTCTGCTGCCACCACGGATATGGGTGAAAGAGCCGCCAAAATACAACCATTGGCCTTGAATGTCCATGCCCCTGATAGTCACTCCGGATGAAGTGTTGTTCTCTATTTCCACCCACCACGAGGACACGGTATTTCCGCTGTCGGGGTCCAGTGCCACCATGCGGCTAGGCTCGCCGTTGGCGGTAGAGAAGGTGCCGCCGGCAACAATATTTCCATCGGGCAATGCCGCCAGGGACATGACTGTGCCGTTGAGGGATGGAGTGAATGAGGTGATCAATTCACCGTTATCGCGGTTGAAAGCTGCCAAATAAGACTGTTCCACCCTGTCGCTGCCAGTGGAGTTGGCACTCTTCTGCACATACTTGAAGTTTCCACCGACGTAAACCACGCCATTGGATTCCACGAAAGCCTGGACCTCGACGTCACCTTCACGCTGAGCGCTGTGGCCCAGTCCGGCAACTCCCCACGGTGAGTTAAGCGCCAGTGAGCGCACACCCGAGGGAATCGTCCATTCCTCGGTACCGCTATCCCCTATGCGCTCCCACTCGGCTGAAGATGTCATGACTTTGGGCCGTACGTAGACTTCGGCATATGGAATGGCCGGTCCACGGTTTTCCGTACGCGAGAACAGGTAGGAAGTGGAGCTGGTGCTGCCTGGAACTGAAGTGCCGTAGGCGAATCCGCTTGAATATCCTTGGCTTGGTATCGGAGTAGTTGTCACATGGTTGGCGCCACTGTCCCAGCCGAAATCGTTGGTCCGGCCACCGGAGCGGCGCGTCCCGTCGAATTCATACCAGTTCATCTCATTGAGTGCGCCGAACGTCCAGGACCATCCGTCCAGCTTGGACATGCCCAGGCGCACTTCCTGCCATGACTGGCCATCTGAAGACGCGGCGCGCTTGACGCGCACGCCTTCTTCCAAGGTGTCTACGTGCTGGCCGTTGAGTAGTCCGTCAATCAGAGTCGATGGATACTGTGTGGTGTGCGAGCTCATGGGCGAAACCCCGGCCGTAGCCAAGTCGGATTCGCGTCCCTTGCCGTCGTAGTTCGTCGCCCAGCCGTTGCGTCCCTTGCCAACCAAGACCCAGCCGCCACCATCGGTGGTCATATCGCAATAGACCTGTTGCGGTGCATGCATGGCGGGTGTCATCACCCAATATGAACCATCCTGCGCGTTGCTGTCTTCTTGCTTGATCTCCCAGCATGAAGCAGCCGCAGTTGCCTCGCTTAGTCCATCAAGTGGTGCCGCGTTGGCTGCCTCAGACATCGGTACGGCAACGAGCAGCATTCCCACCATGCTGCTTGCTGCAGCCACGCCCAGGAATTTTCGAACATTCGGGATCAGATTCACCGGTGCCCCCTACAGTGCGGTGATAATTTGCCTTCATTTCCTGCAAGTTCCCCAAGAGCAGGATGAAGTGCAATTCCGTGTTCATTTTAGGATTCGACTCGGTCTTTTCCTAGAGTGGCCAGACAGATCATGTACTCGATATTGGTCCCCAACTACTTGGTTCCCGCATGGTCAGGCTAACCACCGCAGCACCCATTTCCCTCGGATGCACTTGGGCCGGGAGCACCGATGCTGCCCATTCGCGGTTCCTACGCCTGTTGACGTCCGCCATGCGCGTTGGCTACCTGCGGCCAATCGGAGAATCCAGCTGTGTCCGGGCTGCGCCAAGCAACAGCGAGAGTTCCTCTGCAGAGATCCACGAGCGATCCCAACCGGAGCTGTTACTGGCAAGCGTCCATGCTCGCTCAACCAGCTTCAGGGCGTAGACCGCAGCAACCAGGGACACGGCAATGTCATCCAATCCCAGCGCACGGTGGTGGAGCCGGGAATCCTGCACCGCGCCCTCGAAGTCGGCAACTGCGCCTTGAGACTTGCCTCTCCGGCGGACATTGAAGTGCCAATGCAGGATATCCATGCCGGCCGCTGGGCCGTCGTCGGAGGTTTCCAGATCCCAGCACCATAGCGTTCCATCTCGATCCCGAGCACAGTTCCATGGGACCAGATCGCCATGCCATCTGGTGGCCACCGGTAACTTGCGATCATGCTGTGTAAGGCGCCGGGACAACTCCTGCACCGGGTCACAGAGTCCACAGCCACTGTCCAAAACAATCAAATCATCCAGCTTCGTCTGAAGCCCTAGAAAGAACTTCATTTCTAAGAGCGTGCTCTCTCCAGAAAGTGGAGCGATCGCCTGCAGTTCCACAGGTGTTGGGGCTGGATCGTCCTGGCTCAATCCCCGCACACCGGCGGGTAATGGTTGTGTGACTAAGTAGCTGCGTCCTTGGATTACCCCGTGGTCCAGCACCCGCGGAACGCGCAGGGCCGCAGAGCCTCCATCGAGTTCTCCCAGCACTCTGGTTTCATTTTCCACCAGCGTGGTGCTGGCGTTGTTCCACGACATTTTCGCAAATCCCACTGGGTTGCCCGTCTCATCGAACAGATGCAGGGTGGGCTTCGCATTGAGCCCCAATCGAACGCCGGTAGCCGCATGCAGCTGTTCGAAATCCATTTTTTGTTTCAGGATGCTCAGTGGGCTGCAGTTGGCAGTACCTGTGCGAAGCTGGACTACCAAACGGTCGCGCGAAAGCGGCAGTCCGGACTTGGCTACCAGGCCCAAAATGAAGCGAGCTGCATTCGCAGTTCCGTTGCGCAACCCTCGATAGCTAGTCAAGGCACCGGCTGCCAGTTTCGAAGAAGCGTCTGGAACCAGGAACTTTGGATTCTTCGCGGACGGAATAACCCAGTAGCTTTCGACCTGCATGTACTGGTTGTCCGGCTTCGGATTGACTCCCAAGCGAAGCGATCCATCTTCAATCCCAGCGGCCCAGATCTGCTGCCCCAGCCTCTCCAAGGCAAAGCCTAGCGACGCGGGTTTTTTCTTGTCCGATTGCAAGTTGTTTTCTATCATGATGATGTTTCCCCCCAAGAAAACGGTTCGGCGGCCACCATAGTGCTGCCGTAAGCAATGCGGTTCGCGCCTTTTGCTTTAGCCAATCTTCCAAAAGGGCTCGACCTGCAAGTAATCGAAGAGCTCCGCGTTCCTGTCGGCAAAATAATTTGTCAAGTAATCGCGAGCCTCGGAAGGCATGGGCGTGGACTTTTTGCGTGCATTGAACGTGCGCTTGGTCGGCAGCTCGTGGCGCGGGATCTCCAAGAAATCGCAGACCTGGTCTACGGCGCCCTGCACATCTTGGTACATGTCTTCACTACGCATGACCAAAACTTGGTCCAGATCGAATTTCGCGAACCAATTCTTCAACTGCGGCAAGTAGTTACCCCGCTCGCGATAGGCATAGAAGTCGAAAGCCTCGGAATACTCTTCGGAACCATCCTCAATGGCCGCGTATTCCGACGACATCCGCTCATCTTCGAGGTGCAACGCGGTGACGAAATCCAGCGGTTCCACCCCATTTTGTACGCGTTCCTGATAATGAGACCACGCTCGTTCTACTGGATTACGTAGCAGGATGATGGACTTGACCTGTGGAGCACTCGCTTTGATCCGTGTAGCAATACGCGGATCCCACATGTAGTACGGCGATGCTTCCCCGCTGATTGGCCGATAGCCCAGCTGGCTTCCTTTGAGCTTCCGGTAGGCCTCGGTCTGGAAATGTGAGCGGTACCAGGTATCACCCCGCTCCAATTCCTTGAAGAAGTAATCTGTGCTCTTCTTCTCGCGCACCTGCGGAAAGAGGCCCATGACCCCTGGGTGCATCAGCAGGTAGTTGAACAGCGAGGTAGTGCCCCCGCGTTTGGTTCCTGTGATCAGGTAGTCAGGTGCCGGCCGGTTGGGCGCGGTCAGCTGCGCATAGGAACGCGTAGCAATATCAGCGGCATCTTTCAGCCACCGCGGTGCTGAGTCTTTCGACAGTGTTAAATTATTCATTTCTCCCCCAGAAATTTTCCCCAAATTTCAGTCAATCGGTGTAGCTCGCCTGATGCGCATCAGGTCAGCCAATCCCAATCTCCTTCGATCCATGAAACACCAAAAAGCTAAAAAAGTCAGCAGTACGGGCACCGCGATCACCAGCGAAAGGGTACTTTGCCCCATGAAGCGGGTGAATACATAACACGGGATCGCGCTACAGGCCAACGCTACGAACACCGAATAAAGTATCGGTTTGGATTCCCACCCAATGCCCAGCGTGAGCTTGTTCTGCGTTGCCGCTAGCAGACAGTTCAGCAGCATGGACACGGACCAGACCACTGCAGCTCCTTCAATTCCCCAGATCGGGATGAGAACCAGGTTGCCCACTATGTTGAGGGCCAGAACGATGCTCTTGTTCAGAGCCAGCAGCCCGCTTCGACCGCTCATCATCAGCAACGAGTCGGCATTGCCAAACATCATGCAGCCAACGGTCGCAGCACTGAGCATCAGCAGCACACCGGCTCCGGTTTCAAATCCATCGCCTAGCCAACCGAGAATCGTCTGCGGGAAGAATCCGAAGACCACGAAGATCGGTGTTCCGAACAGGACTACCCAAGTGATGGTGGTGGTGTACAGGTGCTGCACCTCGGTGCGCTTGCCTTGGGCCAGCAGTGAACTGAAGCGCGGAGAGACCACAATCCTCATTGCGGTGGAAATGATCAATCCAGCGGTCACGAATCGTGAAGCCGCGCCATACACACCCGCAGCCGAGGCACCGGCAATGAAACCGACAACCACGACATCAAACCAAGTGATGGACTGCTCCAGAATCGAGGCATACCACCGTGGCATGGCAAAGCCCCAAATTCGATGGCCAATCGGCTTACCCGCTGACGGATCTTGGATCTGCGGGTCGGCCGTGAGTAAGGAAGCTTTCTTGACGCGCCGGCCCGCGACCCATAAGGCCGCAATGGCTCCCAGCAACAGCGGAATTGCCCAGGAAATACTCACTGCAACCGCGGTACCGCCGACGGCAACGACGAGTACTGCGAACAACGGGCGCAGCGTTGGAACAAAGACGTTGCCGATCAGGGCAAATGGATTGATGTTACCCAGACCACGGGTGATCTGCAGGGCAACCATCATGACGGCGCCTGCAGGCAATGCCCAAGCCATAGCCCGCACCGAGCTGACCAATTCGGCCGCACCGCCTTGCTCGGAGGCCAGAAGCGGTGCCCCGAACCAGAGGACTAGCCCACCCAGCATCCCAAGAGCAGCGGTGGGGACGAGCAAGCGGAACACCGCTGGGCGAATCAGTGCGGGTTCCGATAGCTTCAGTCGGGGAAGCAGCCAGACTCCGGTGGTGTCCATCCCCAGACGTGCGACAGCCAGTGCGATGCTGAAGACCGCAATGGATTGGAGAACGATGCCAGCTTGAGATTCTCCCAGCAACCTGCCCAAGACTAGGATCAATCCAAAGCCCATGATGGCACTGGTCATCGAACCGGTCAGGCTGATAATTCCGCTCTTGGCTACTCCCCCAAGTTGCTGATGCGGGTTCTTGCTTTTGCTGGTGGCAGAACTGCCGTCGCCAACATTCATCAGGTAGCCTCCTTCCCCCAAAAATTTGAGCTACCCAAACTTGAAAGTATCCCAAGCATTGCTCAGAGCACAATACAAAGCCATAATCTCCTTAGGCTACGTGCACCGGCACCGGCCGCTACTTCGATGATTGGGGCATCAAGGTGAACAACTCTCGCGCAACTTCGCGCCGTCCATTATTGTGGGGAATCCTACTAGTGGCAGCCATCATCATTGCTGTCATTTGGGGCTTGCAGATGCAGAACCGTACGGTAAATTCCAGCGATCCCGGCTCAGTTCCAAGCACCGCAGCGACAGCAGAGGCTGAATCTGAAGAAATACCGCAAGGAATGGATGAAGTTGATCCTGCCGATGACCCGGTGGAGCAGGCAGCGCCAAAACCATCGAACATCCCCAGCGCTGAGACAGATCCAGAATCAGAGCCAGAGAATCTTCCTAAACAAGCGGAAAACGTCAGCGAAGAGCTGGTGGAGACGGCCAATACACAGCTAGATGAGTTCCTCGAGTCCTACTCGGAGGTCTTGGCCGCACCAGAAGAAGCTGACGAAAATTTGATCGAGGATTTGGAGAAAACCCTGCAGGACGCGGCGCTGGGACAGGTTCAGGCGAGCGCGGCCGAATACGCGGCGAATGGCTGGGTGATGACCGGAGCGCCGGAAATTGTGGCGAGCTCTGTCCGCGAGCTTGATGAAGAGGCGGCACCTCCAACCATGACCGTTTTCGCCTGCGTGGATTCGTCCCCGGTGAAGATCACGACAACGACGGGAACCCGAGTGCCGTCGAATGCCGGGCGTGCAATGAATATTTTCGAGTTGCAGCAGAATGACGATGAATCCTGGGTCTTGGTAAATATGTCCTTCCCAGATGATCCATCCTGCTAGAAGAATCTTACTTGTGCACTCGCGCCGGTTCAGCGTCCACGAAGGTGCTTCCTGCGCGGACTTGCCGGGGTTATTCAGATGGAGTGCCACCGGGCTTTTCCCGCAGGGCGATAGCTGCCAGCGTCATGACTACGACCAGACCTGTCGTGAGAATCCCGTAGTAGAAAATCTCGATAATAGTAATCAGCGCGACGGTGTTGCTAAGTAGCCCGAGCTTGTCAGTGCGCTTGAAAGTCTTTCCGAAGATCCATGCGAACCAACCCACAAACAAGATGGCCCCCGGGAATCCGTGTGCAAACAGAACCATCCAGAACTGCCCTTGGGTTCCCGCGGACGGCGCACCCGGATGGATTGAAGGCCGAGGCGCTCCATAACCAAGCGCAGGCGACTGCAGCGTTCGGTCGAAGGTTTCTATATACAGGTTTTCACGCGTTTCTACACTGCTGACCTTCGAGGTGCGCTCATCAAGCCGTTCCATCACCGGCAGCGTAGTCACGGCGATGGCAGCCACCAGCCCCAACCCCAGCATGGCTCCCAGAACACGCATGTTCCCAACCATGATGGCTCGAACACCCACGTAAGCCAACGCGATTCCCATTGCCAAGAACATGCCCCGGTTGAGTGTCAAGAATGCAGGAATCAGCGAGACGAGCACGCTGGCACCAATCCACCAGAAGCGCTTGGTTCTACGCACCATGCCCAGATATACAAGTACGGCTGGGGTAAGTACCGAGTAGACGTTGCCCCAGCTATTGGCGTAAAGGAACGGGGCGCTGGGCCGGGGTGCACTGATGACATAGGCGTCTGGATTCGGGTTGTACTGGGTCAGCGACCGGAAGGCCATCTCATGGATCATTTCATTGGACAGCAGCCCCTGCGGGAGCACATAGGACAGCACCGTGCGCAGCTCGAATACGGGGAAGAGCAATCCTGCAATCCCACCGATCACGGTGAAGTACCACATGGCCGTAAGGATTCCCAGAACACGTTGGGCATTGAGGTTAATACGCGCGTTGTAGGCGTAGATGAAAACAACTGTGGCCGCCAAGTACAACGAATAACGGAATGCGAAGCCCGCGATACGGCCCGCGGAATCGAGCATTAGTGCCGAGCACAAGGCCCAAAGCATGAATAGGAGCCAGATCCCAAAGGCCTTTGGAACCTTCGGGCCATGAACGAGCTTGGCCAGCAATATGACCATGTAAACCGCGATCATGGGCCAACCGGTGTCGCCCAATCCTAGGACCCACAAAACGGGGTATCCGACAAAAGCAACGGCGAAAGGCCAAGCCGGCAACGATTTGCGGCCGACTGCATCAATGGTGACCAGGGCTGGAGAATTGAGCTGGGCTCTTGCCAGTCCCGATTTTTCTTCGTCCCCAAACGAATTATTCATAGCGATTGTCCCCCAGACTTCGCGCTATAACCACGGAATACTTATCCGTTCGCTCGATAGCCTACCGCCGAGGCCCTGTGATTTGCTACACTCGCGGTATCTAGTTGTAAAGCAGAATTTTATTTGGGGAAAGGTTCTGTCATGGGGAACAGCTTGGCTAATTCCGCGCGCTCAAAAGCGCGTCTTTCTGTAGGCGTCGTCCTAGCGACGCACAATCGACCTGAGTTGATGCGCAAATCGCTGGCATCAATTTCGGCTCAAGACTACGACGGCCCGATCGAGGTTGTCATTGTCTTCGACAAATCGCCAGTCGATTATTCGTTGGAACGTTCTACGCCCTTACGCACGGTGCGAACCATTGCCAACACCCGGGCTCCGGGGCTGGCAGGGGCAAGGAATACGGGAATCCTCGCCTTATCAACTGAACTGGTCGCATTCTGCGACGATGACGATACCTGGCTCGAGCAGAAATTAGCCCGCCAGGTCCACGCGCTGGAAAGCTCGCCTGATTCCGAGGTCGCTTCAACCGCCATGAAAGTCATCTACAACGGTACTGAGAGTGTCCGGTGTGCGGGCAAGCAGCATGTTGGCTACCAAGACTTCCTGAATTCGCGGATGGCCATGGTGCATTCATCATCACTGCTTTTCCGCAGGCAGAAGCTAATCGAGGGAATCGGACTCGTTGAAGAAGGGCTGCCCAACAGCATGTGCGAGGACTGGGATTTGCTACTTCGCGCTTCCAAGCGCCATCCAATCTTGCATGTTGATGAACCACTTATCCGTGTCTTGTGGGGCGGGACTTCGTATTTCTATCACCAATGGGATGTCAAAAACCAAGCACACCAGTGGATGCTGGAGCACTACCCGGACATTCTGACCAGCAAGATCGGCAGCTCTCGTGTCTTCGGGCAACTGGCGTTCGGGCACGCAGCATTGAAGAATCCACACAACGCGCTGGGATGGGTCAGGAAATCGCTAAAATCCAATTGGCGCGAACCCCGGGCTTATCTGGCCCTGGCTGTGGCCTCCGGTCTGGTCTCTGACCAGACGGTCATTGACCGACTTCAGCGCAAGGGGCGTGGCATCTAGCATGCGCGACTATTCGAATTTCACCGCACCGTGTCTGTGCAAAGCACCGTTCGGGAAGGCGGCGCGGACTTCGAACCGCGTTGCAGCTAATCGGATCGCTCCTAGGAGCGACCATGTCCAGTGAAGAATCAGTCAGTCTTAATATCTTCTGGATCATCTTCAAGCGGTACTTACCGTTGATCTTGATCATTACCGTGCTCTTCACTCTGGCCGGTGTCGCACTGGCATTTGCGCTGCCCAAGAGCTATGTCGCATCTGCAAGGGTGAATATCACGCCAATTGTCTCTGATCCTTTCAACCCCACACGCTCTGCCTCCGGACTTCTGGATGTAACGACGGAGGAGGCAATGGCCTCTTCATGGATTGTGGCCAAACGCGCGACAGAGGAACTCGGGGACGACATGCATGTCATGACGATGCGACAGAACACCGAAGTGCGAGCCGACATCAACGCGACAACCGTATCGATTTCGTATCATGCACCTTCAGAGTCCGAGGCGCGGGCAGTAGCTGATGCCCTTGCCACCGCCTATCTCGACTTCCGCCAGGAGCAGGCTGACTCCCGAAAAGCCAGGATCAGCGACCAGCTCGAGGATCGCATCGAAAGCCTGCGACCGGTGTTCAACGCCGCTTCAGGCGAGGCGAAACCGGTTGTACAAGACCAAATCGCAACCATCGAACGCCAACTCAACCAGCTGGCGCTCATTGATACCAACGGCGGATCGGTTTTGAATCCGGCTTCGGAAACCGGGGTATTCAGTGAACCAAGCAAGAAACTGTTCGTAGCCGGCGGCGGCGTCACGGGGTTGTTCGCAGGTTGCGTCGCGGCGTTCGCTTGCCATAGGTTCTCGCGCAAGATCCGTGATCACAACGATCTGCAACTGGTCGGATTCCCGGCGCTGCTGCCAACGATCACTGCTCCCGCTGCATCCCATGACCGTGTTGCAGCCCATGAGTTGGACTTGTTCCGTACATTGCGCGAGCGAGTTTTGAATTCATCGCCGACAGTGCGGAATCTTCTCCTGCTTGATTTGGGAAACCTAGGGCTGGCTTCTCGGCTTGGCCCGCAGATCGCAGCTGCGTTCGCCCATACCAGCCAACGTGTTGAACTACTGGTGCTGGCTCCGGCGGCTGAGGACTTCCCATGGGGCTTAGAACCCTACGATTTCCGCATTGAGCAAGAAACCACTGACGCGGTCTTCTATTCCTCTGCCGTGCTCAAGGAACTCTCCCTAGTCGTGGCGAAACCGGATTCCAACGGCTTGGCCCCGGATCCAGTAGTGACCAATTTCGTGCGTGAGCGCATGGTCGAAACCGATGAGACAATCACCCGCATTGTTTCCTTGCCGCGAGGTTCTTTTGAATCCAGCAAGTTCTCTGCGGCGCGGCTGGCAGATGCCGTGGTCATTCTAGTGCCGTTCAAGGCCACTTTGAAGTCCGAGGTGAAGCGCTTTGGCGAATTGGTCGCTGACTTGAAAAAGCCAGTGCTGGCGGTGTTCGGAGTCCGCATGGCCAAGGGCTCCAGGGCCCGCCATATGAAGGCGGAAGCCAAGCAACGTGCTTCTTCTGGGGTTGAACGGATGGACTCTATGAAGGAGGTGAGCACGCGATGAAACTGCTTGCCATACTCACGGAAGACCTGCAGGCCAATGCCGGACAGCCCAAAGGGCAGTTAGCAGTAATCGGTTACCGGCTCGCACATGCTGCGCGCAAGCCCTTGGATCAGCCTCCGCGAATTTGGGCCCTGCCCATCGGACTGGTCTACCGTTTACTCGTGGAGTGGGTCTTGGGAATCGAAATCCCCTGGGGCACGAAGATTGGGCGCCGCTTGCGTATCTACCATGGAGTGGGCCTGGTCATCAATGACCGCGCACAACTCGGTGATGATGTGCGCTTGCGTCAGGGAATCACCATCGGAAATTCCGGACACGGTGTGGATTGCCCGGTGATTGAAGACGGCGTAGACATCGGTGCCTCGGCGGTGCTGCTCGGTGGAATTACCGTCGGTAGCCACGCAAGCATCGCAGCCGGCGCCTTGGTGACCAAAGATGTTCCAGCCGGCGGGCAGGCCAAGGGAAACCCTGCTGTGATCAAGGAACCGCGTCCTGTTCCCGTCGTTGAGGAAGGCAATCGTGGCTAATCCAGATGCGATCAGCGGCTCCAAGCCGCTAGTTCTATACATTGCCGGGTCCGGGCGCAGCGGCTCAACGCTGCTAGAACGCCTGCTCGGTCAGCTCGAAGGAGTCCAGACCCTGGGCGAAGTGCATCACATGTGGTTGCGCGCTATAGGGAAAAATGAGCAATGCGGTTGCTCAGAAATCTTCACCGAGTGCGAGTTCTGGTCCCAAGTCGGCCAGGAAGCCTTCGGCGGGTGGGACAAGGTTTCAGTCGATGAAGTGGAACGTCTCAAATCACAAGTAGACCGGCAGCGACACCAGCCCGTGACCGCATCCCCTTGGACTTCCAAGGAACGCACCCGGAAGCTTCTTGAATACACCGACTACTACGCACGGGTGTACCACGCGGTGCAGAAGACAACCGGTGCACGGATCATCGTGGACTCCGGAAAGCATCCCTCGTTGGCGCTGGCCTTGACGCATCGAAATGACATCGACTTGCGGATTGTGCATCTGGTAAGGGACAGCCGGGGCGTTTCGCACAGTTGGGGCAAGGCAGTGCAACGCCCGGAAGCTACCACCGATGAAGATGCCATGATGCAGCAGTATTCGCCTTTGATCTCCAGCGTCCTTTGGCTCAGCACCAACCTTGCAGCAGAGGGCATTCGATTACGCGGTGTCCCCCGCTACCGCATGCGCTACGAGGATCTCGTTGCTCGGCCGAAACCGACCCTGCTCAAAATGTTCCAGTCTCTGGGGATGCCTGAAGACTTGGAACTGCCCATCGCTGATGACGGGACGATTGATTTGCTGCCGAACCATTCTGCCGCAGGTAATCCTATGCGCTTCAGTGTAGGGACAACGAAACTTCGTCCTGATACTGCTTGGCGCACCCAAATGGGTTCCAAGGACCGCAGGCTAGTCTCTGTACTGACAGCCTCGCTGCGCTATTGCTATGGCTACGCAGGCAAGCTCGGGACATAATCCAGGTTGCCCTTCGAAACAGAAGTAACCTCCAACCATGGTTGGAGGTCACTTCCGTTTACAAGCTGTGGCTACCTAGTATTTTCCGTCAATGATTCCGGCCCAGCTATCGCGTGAGGCAGAGTCTAGCAATCGGAAGTCTGCGAAGGTCTTCGAATCCCAGTAGGCGACAAACAGCGCATCTTCATTATCGAGATATCGGGCGACGTCCTTCAGCCATTCAGCACGCTGGGTGCCGTTAGGATCAGTCGGGATCAATCGGGTGCCGGTTTCGCCAATGGCAAATGGCTTGCCTGCATTCTTCGAGATCTCGACAACGTTTCCGAAGATGGATTCCGGTGAGGCGTAGGACTTTGGTCCTTCCTGGCTGGTGGCATCGTTGTATGGGTCCCAGCCCAGCACATCGATGACCGAATCACCGGCATAGTAATCTCGCCAATCACGATTCGAGCGAGGGTTAGCTGTCCATCCGGTCAGGATCAGGGTCGCATGCATATTTGGCTTGCAAGCCTGATCTGCCAGCTTGGCGATGCGCGCCCATGCGGCACGGTACTGGGCCGCGGTGAACTCTCCGGCTGCGATCTTAGGCTCGGGCTCGTGGAAGTAGGTCCAGTAAATCGTCTGGTCCGACGGAGCAGCATTAAACCAATTCAGTAGTGCCGCGTCGTGTTGTCCGGTAAGTACTTCAGCAGGATCAGGGCGGAAGGAAATCGAAATGGTCTTGTCTTCGATATATGGTGCCCGCTTGGACCAGCTGACAGGCATACCTGGATCAAATAGGCGAACGACTTCGGTATCGTCGTAGTTGGCATCCTGACGGGCCATGCTCTGTGCGAAGGTTTCCTTGGCACCAGTGGTCGAACCGCCAAGGCTGACTCCGAAGAGCGTACGATCGGTTTTCGGTGCTACATCGCATTTGTCGATCGGTTCCGGCTGGATCGGAGCAGGGGTGTCGGTGTTTTGCTCGGGCTTTTGGGTATCTTCTTCAACCGGTGCCGGGCCCTTTGGATCTTCTTCAACCGTTGCCGGGCCCTTTGGATCTTCTTCAACCGGAGCCGGGACAGGCTGGGTCGAAGCTGCATCTCGCTCAACCAGCTTTACGTCATCGATGATCAGGTTCTTACTCGGATCCAGCGACCACGCCAGCACGTTTAGATCCACAGTGCTTCCAGAAGTGGGCACTGTGAGGTCGAAGGAAACAGTCGTCCACGAGGTATCGTTCAGCCCAAAGGACTCGCCCACGATCTTGGTTTCTCCGTTGCCCACGATGCGGGTTCGTAGCTGCCCCCAGATTCCAGGATGTTCAGTCCGCACTCGCGCAGAAACTGTGTAGGACGCGTCCGCTTCAGTCGATTTAATCGTGTTGGTGATGTCGTTAAGGACTGCAGTTTTCGTTTCCGTCGTGCGCAGCTCTGCTACGGCACCCTGCGCATATTTGCGCACACTGAGCTTTTCGGTATTGGCATCATTTGTCCGCCACCCCTCGGTTCCGGCGTCAAATTTACCGTTGACCACGAGGTTTTTTGCTTCGTCTGGCTTAGCTGCTTGCGCGGCGGGGACCGCGCCCAATCCAGTGAGCAGACTTGCGGATGCAATGGTGACGAAGGTCTTCTTCAGCAACGAAGCGCCGGGCGCAGCCTGCTGGTATTTTGGTCGGGAAATGCTTGGGGTTGGTTCTTTCATGTATCTCCTGGCCATAGGCCGTCGGTACGCAGCGAACACGCCACGTATCAGCAAAAAGTGTCCATGCTCCCCAGCACGATTAAAAACTATACAACATTTTGATAACAATCTACGAGACTGAGCGTGTTGCTGGACAGGTTCTATGTGACCTTCGGGTTTGGATAGACCACTCCCGCAAGTCCTCCTGCGCCGCTCATCGGGCATCATCATAGTTCCAGACTTTTCCAGTCTGAGCTGAAGAAAGAGGACCTCGTCCGCAACGGTTTGCGCATGGCTTTCATTAAAGTTGCGTGGCAGGAATACGCGAAAGAAACAAATCTAGAACTTTTCATCACATTTCGTTTCCAATCTGCTCACGTTCCAAAGCATCTTCGCACATCGACCGCTCCCCCACCCTTGCTCCGCCTTAGAGAATTTCCCTGGACCTAGGTATAGCTATAGGCAGGGCGGTCCCGGACTAATTTCAGTCCGGGACCGCCCTGCCTATAAGCACATTGACGCTCCTGAATCCAAAGCCTTCGAGCTCTGGATCATTCCAGTAGCTCAGTAAGCTCCTTCAGGCTTGAGCATCACGCTCAGCGTCCTCCAGATGATTCGAAGGTCACTGCAAACGGTCCAGTTCTCCGCGTAGTACAGATCCAGCCGGATGCTCTCCTGCCAACTCAAATTAGACCGACCGCTGACCTGCCACAGCCCGGTCACACCAGGTTTGAGAAGCAAGCGTCGATTGGTATGTCCCTGGTACTTATCCACCTCAGTGAATAGCGGAGGTCTCGGACCAACCACGGACATCTCACCGCGCAGCACGTTCAGGAACTGCGGCAACTCATCCAGCGAATGCTTGCGCAACCACTTGCCGCAACGCGTTACTCGTGGATCGTTCTTCAGCTTGAACAGCGGGCCAGATCCTTCGTTCTGTTCCTGCAGCGTTGCCAGCTGTGTCTCAGCGTCTTCGACCATGGTTCTGAATTTGAACATCTTGAACGGACGGCCATCTTGACCGGCACGTTCCTGCAGGAAGAAGATCTTCCCCGGGCCATCGCGTCTAATCAGCAGTGCGATCAACGCGAAGATCGGAGCCAGCGCCAGCAACACCAGAGAGGAGAACAGCACATCGAAGCAGCGCTTCAGGAAATAACGTACCCCGGTGAATCTCGCGGGTTCCACATGATGCAATGCCATGCCATCCAACGGGCTGGTCCGCACTCTGCGATCGGCGATGCCGATCAACGAAGATGCGACGATCAACTTGGTCCCGGTACTTTCCAGGTTCCATCCCAAGTGCTGGAGTGCTTCGTTGCCACCGGTCAATGGGCCGGCCACAATAACTGAATCGGCGTTCAGCCTAGTCGCTTCAGTGTGTAGTGATTCCGCTCCAAAAATCACCGGCAGGGTCGGATCAGCGGCTCGGATGTCCACTTGCGCTTCCGGTTCCGATTGGCCATCAACCACTACGCCCACGACCCGATAGACCTGCCTGGTGCACTTGGAAATCTGGCGCAGTGCAAATGGCACATCTACCGCCTGACCGTAGAGCAGCACGTTGCTCAAGGCGTAACCATTGCGGCTTTGGCGCATCAGCCATTGCCTCCAGGTCCACCGACTTACCAGCAAAGCGCCTAGGCCCAGCGGTAATGAGTAGATCAGGAAGATTCGCAGGCTGTGCTGGCCGGTCAGTCCGATGGTTACTCCCAATCCACCGGCGAGCGCAGCCCAGGCGACTAACACAAATTTGTACTCCTGCAATCCGGCTGCCACGGTGCCAATGGTCTGGGTCTTGAATAGCCGCAGACTGGCCATCCAGGCAAGCGCCAGCAGCAGGCCGGCGATTGCGTAGTAGGCGGTGTTGCCTGTTGCCAGCAGCCCCAAGGCTGAGTTTTGCGCTACGGCCACAGCTGGCAAGGCAGCAACTGCCCCAACAATGAGAAGATCCGAGATGAACAGCCTGCGCAGATGCGCCCGTCCTTTTGATCTTTGACTCGAAGTGAAGTCGTTGGCCGCTGGACTCTTCTATGTCTGTCAAGCCGCAACCGGAACCTCGTCAGTCATTGTTGAAACACTGAATATTTTGAAGATGCGACGGGCCAGATATCGTTTAACGCATCGGCGGATTTCCCGATCGCTCTTGCCTTCGGCCCGCCGTTTTTCAACATATATTCGCGTCTCGTCGTCATAAGTCATTCGAGTGATCGCAGCCATATGCAGAGCAGAATTCAACGATCGATCCCCGCCTCGATTGAGTCGATGGCGGGTAGTGTTCCCCGATGACGCAGGAATCGGATTCACGCCAGCCAGGCAGGCAAAAGCCGCCTCATTGCGCACCCGGCCTTCATGGGACCATGCGACGAAGCACTTCGCCACCGTGATTGCCTTGAAGCCGGTCTCATCCAATAATGGTGCCGCTTCGCTGACCCTGACCAGTTCATCCAGTTGCTGCTCGTTGGCAGCAAGCTGTTGATCCAAATCCAGAATATGTTTGGCCAGCCGCACCGCTTCAGAGCGTGCAATTCTCATCGATAGCTCTTCTTCCCGTTCCCGCCACCGGCTGACCTCAGCGATCTGGCCACCGGTCAGCTTTTTTCGGGCGTCGATCCCCAAGCCGTTGCTGCGTACCATAGCGTTCAAGGCGTTGACCGACCTGGTGCGGTCCTTCGCCATCGAGCTGCGTGCCGTGACAAGGATGCGCAGACCCTGCCGAATTCCTTCATTCAGCCGCGGATGACGCAACTTGTCTACCGGCAGCGGCAGGGAAGCCATCGCCATGCGGTGGGCGTCCAAGGAATCGGTTTTTCCGACGCCGCGGTTCTGCTTTGTGCTCATGCGTGGGGCTTCGGTGACGGGGAATCCGTGGGCGGCCACGGTGCCGGCAAGGATTGCTGGCTCTTCAGGAATAAGAGTGTAACCACCTGAAACCAACACCCCGATTCCCGGGCATGTCGCCGAGCACGAAAAAGTCGAGGTCTTCCAGAAGAATGGAAGTTACTACACTAGCCATTTTCGAAAGACCTCGACGTTGCTCAATCCTACCTTCACCGCACCAGACCTCACCACTTTCACCAATCTTGACGGCTTGGGACTGACCGCAATCGGGCAACACCTGAGCGCAGCGAAAGCCGAAATCCTCTGCCACGTCACCAACCCGATCCCTTGGTGCCAAACCTGCGGAGCAGCAGGCATTCCACGCGATACCGTCACTCGCCGCCTCGCCCACGAACCATTGGGCTGGCGTCCCACTGTCCTAGTCATCAAACACCGCCGCTACCGTTGCGCCAATTGCCAACGAGTCTGGCGTGAAGAGCTGTCCCAAGCAGTAGCGCCACGCCAGAAAATCAGCAGGACCGGGCTACGCTGGGCGCTGGTTGGACTGGTCTGCCACCACTTGTCAGTCTCCCGAATTGCCGAAGGCCTCGGCGTCACCTGGAATACCGCCAATGAGGCTGTGCTGGCTGAAGGTCAACGCTTACTGATTGATGATCCAACCCGCTTCGACGGGGTCAAAGTGCTGGGAGTCGATGAACATGTTTGGCGGCATACCCGAACCGGCGACAAATACGTCACCGTGATTGTGGACCTCACCGCGGTGCGTGACGGCACCGGTACCGCACGACTGATCGACATGGTCCCTGGAAGATCCAAAGCTGTATTCAAAACCTGGCTGGCTGATCAAGAAGAACAATGGAAACAGGGCATTGAAGTCGTCGCAATGGACGGTTTCACCGGCTTCAAAACAGCTGCCGTCGAGGAGCTACCCCACGCGGTGGAGGTGTTGGATCCATTCCATGTAGTCAAACTAGGTTCCGAGGCGCTGGACCAGACCCGGCAACGGATTCAACGTGAGCAACATGGGCGTCGAGGACGCAAGGATGACCCGCTTTACAAGTGCAGGCGAACGCTGACCACGGGACTATCCTTGGCTACGGAAAAGCAGAAGACCAAGCTTGAAGACCTGTTCAAGGAGCCGGAGTATGAGCCGGTTCAATTGGTCTGGAGCGTGTATCAGAAGATGGTGGATGCCTACCGGCAACCGAAGCCCGAGGTCGGACGGTGGGCCTTGGAGCAACTGATCAACGAAGTTGGCACGAAGGTACCGAAAGGGTTGCCGGAGCTGAAAAAGCTCGGCGGCACCCTGCGCAGGAGGAAGACGGACATTCTCGCGTACTTTGATCATATTGGTAGTTCGAATGGTCCTACCGAGGCTTTGAATGGCAGGTTGGAGCATCTGCGAGGTATCGCGTTGGGGTTCAAGAATCTGGCGCACTATATCGCCCGGTCGTTGTTGGAGACCGGTGGGTTTAGACGGCGTTTACACCCTCAATCCTGAAGAGCCGGATTGCTCCGTACGTCGCAGCTCCTTCGATAACCCAGAGGGTGTCTGCGTTGCCTTCAGTGCGTCTCCCGACCCAGCTAATGGCTCGGCTGATGCCGGCCATGGTCACCGGAAAGGACTGAGTATCAAGTAGTGCGCCGTTGCTGGAATCAATGATGGCGTAGACATGATTGCGTGCGTGAGTGTCGACACCGACGACAAATGGATAAGAATGCGCGACGATAGATGCGGCGGTCACCGAATTTTCCTTTCCTGAATTTTCGTGGTTGGCCGTGACCGGCCGGTACCAGTCCGGGTAGGAGTCACGACGGAACAGAACTGTGATGGGTCACGACCCTAAAAGGGGTGGACATTCTTCTAATGAAGCTACCGTGGTGGGCCGGATTGGTCCCGGCCGACCCACCCCGAGTGGATGGACAAGTCCACCTGATGACACCCTTCGGGTCAGTTGTGTAATGAGCCACATCCAGGGGGGTGGGACGGCTGGTTCCTATCCTGCCAGCTAGTCCCAGACCAGCCACTTCAATACTCACAGACGTGTAAGTGTCCAACCGCTTAAGGTTCCGAGTTCCGATTCCCCTAACCTACTGCTAACTTGCGACATGGCTTGCTTCCACCTGGTGCAGCTTGAAGGTGGAGCAAGGGACGTTGCAAATCGGCAATACAACAAACATCATTTGTATTCCCCCAAGAAATATACAAGTTCCCCAAGCAAGTGAATCGGCCTTTCCCGGCTCTTCAGGATTGAGAGTGTAACCAAGGCCTAAACCCGCCAGTCTCCAGCAACGACCGTGCGATATAGTGCGTCAGATTCTTGAACCCCAACGCGATACCCCGCAAATGCTCTAACCGGCCATTGAGCGCTTCAGTAGGCCCATTTGAACTGCCGACGTGGTCAAAATACGCGAGGATGTCCGTCTTCCTCCGCCGCAGGGTGCCACCGAGCTTCTTCAGCTCCGGCAACCCCTTCGGGACCTTTGTGCCAACCCCGTTGATTAGTTGCTCCAACGCCCACCGCCCGATCTCTGGTTTCGGTTGCCGGTAGGCATCCACCATCTTTTGATACACGCTCCAGACCAGTTGAACCGGCTCATACTCCGGCGCCGTAAAAAGGTCCTCAAGCTTGGCTTTCTGCTTGTCAGTGGCTAAGGACAGCCCCGTGGTCAAGGTCCGACGGCACTTATACAGCGGGTCATCCTTGCGTCCCCGCCGGCCATGCTGTTCGCGCTGGACCCGCTGCCGGGTTTGATCCAGGGCCTCGGAACCCAATTTGACGACATGGAACGGATCCAAGACCTCCACCGCGTGGGGAAGCTCTTCGGCAGCTGCGGTTTTGAAGCCGGTGAACCCGTCCATCGCGACCACGTCAATGCCCTGCTTCCACTGGTCGTCTTGTCCGGCCAGCCAGGTCTTGAATACGGCTTTGGACCTTCCTGGAACCATATCCAGCAGGCGTGCGGTGCCGGTGCCATCGCGCACGGCGGTGAGATCCACGATGACGGTGACGTATTTGTCGCCGGTGCGGGTATGCCTCCATACGTGTTCGTCTACGCCTAAGACCTTGACGCCGGAAAACCGTGCAGGGTCATCGATCAGCAGGCGTTGGCCTTCAGCCAGCACTGCGTCGTTGGCGGTATTCCAAGTGACGCCGAGTCCTTCGGCGATCCGTGAGACGGAGAGGTGTTGGCAGACCAAACCGTTCAAGGCCCAGGCCAGGCCGGTCCTGCTGATTTTCTGGCGTTCCGGTGCAGCTCTGGACAGATCTTCACGCCACACCCGTTGGCAGTGGCCGCAGCGGTAGCGTCGGTGTTTGATGACCAGGACGGTCGGACGCCAACCGAAGGGTTGGTGGGCAAGTCTGCGGGTGACGGTATCCCTCGGTGTTCCTTCGCCCCCGCAGGTGCGGCACCACGGGTTCGGGGTGGTGACGTGGCAGAGGATCTCGGCTTTCGCTGCGCCCAGACACTGCCCAATCGCGGTGAGTCCTAAGCCATCAAGTCCGGTGAAAGTGGTGAGGTCTGGTTCGGTGAAGGTAGAATTGAGCAACGTCGAGGTCTTTCAAGAATGTTTGTGTGGTAACTTCCATTCTTCTGGAAGACCTCGACTTTTTCGCGTTTTGGCGACATGCCCGGGATCCCGGGTGTTGGTTTTAGGTGGCTACACTCTCAATCCTGAAGAGCCCCTTTCCCCAAAGTCCGATTCTCTAGTTGGCTTGAGCCTATGGTGCAATCAATGGCGGTGCACGAGTGCCTGACACCCAATTGGGCCTGGGTCTTCAAGTACGCCTACCCGAAATTCACTCGGATCGTACTTGCGCGCTGCCACCTGGATCTTCTTTCCGAGCATGGCAAAGGCTCCGTACCACGAGGCGAATATGCCTACTGGTACGGAGCCTGCGGTCAAAAGGAGCCGGCGACCGTGCTGGGGGCGATCCGTGAGGATCAACGAGCCGCCGGCCCCGTTCCGGGGTGAGGCTCGCTTTCCAGGCACTCTTCTCATGCCATAGCGGTCCGCACTCGTGAGAAACGAGAACATACACCTTGTTCGTCTGCTCCCGTGATTCACAATACGCACACTGCATTGGCTCCACACGGGTGGTACTTACTCCAAGATTGCGCGCACCCGGATGTTCTGCTCCGCTTTGATACCTACTCAGGAACTGATTTTCTTGAGTTCTGACCGCTCGTTGATTCCCAGTTTGGAGAAAACCCGATACAAATGACCTTCAACTGTCCGCTGAGAAAGAATCAGGTTCCGTGCAATCTGCGCATTATTCAACCCACGGCGCGCCAGATTCACAATCTCCGCTTCCCTGGATGTCAGCTCAGTCATGGCAAGTACTCTGGCCAGGTACTTGCCCGGGTCCATCTGATGCTGCTCGATCAGCTCCGTGGCTCGCCGCAGCAAGGCACCGCAGCGCCTCTGGTCACCGGCGGCAGCGTGGCGTTCAGCTGCCCGCGCCAGTGCTTCGACGGCCACCAGGTTCTCGCAACATTGCAATGCTTCGTCTGCAAGGTGTTCCAACGCTTCAGTGCCCTCGCTGATCCGCAGTTCCGCCAACCGCGACAGCAGGCGCGCTCTCGTGCCCTGTTGTTGTTTGGCCAGCATGCGCAAACTTGCGTGATCGGCGTTCTTGGATAGTTCATCGTCCGAGAGCTGCCGGACCTTGCTGAACAGGATTTCGCGGTGGATCAGCTGGAAGTCACGAATGCTTTCCCCCTCATAAGGGCTCTCAAGTGCGGCCGCGAATCCGCGAGCCAAGATCCGGTATTCCGATGATTCCTCGCCGAGCTGGCCAGATAGCGCAGACGCACCTTTGTCTTGGCTTTCATTCAGAGCCTGCTGGAGCGCTTCAGGCTGGGGCAGCCCGAAGCGGTATAGCAGCATGCGATACACGTTGCATGCCAATGCCAGTACCTGCGCTGTATCGAATGTGCGCAACTCGGTGATGGCTTCAGCCATCTTCTCGATTGCCTTGCGTACCCTTCCCTGAAGTAGTTCATGAATTCCGTCCAATAGTGCGACCGACCCACGGTAGTGGTGGATGATCCGCAGACGGTCCCCGCGATACTGTCCAATGAAGGCCTGTGCCTTCCCATACTCACCGGAGAACAGCAGGTTCCATCCGATGCGGAAGAACACGCGTACTTCGTACAAAGTACCCAATACAGCATGCTCCTTGAGCAGCTGCATCGCTGGGTATAGAACGTCTAAGGCATCATGGCACAAGCCTTCGCTAGTCAATCGGTCTCCGAGCGCTAACATGGCAATGATCCGCGCTTGGACGTTCAGATCGGGATCATCAAGGTAGTCGCGCATGTCTTGGACCTCTGGCAGCGTTCCGGAGGGCGTATTGATTCCGACCCAGAATTTGAGGACCCTTAAAGCGTCGGTGTGCAGTGCCAGGAATCGCTCGACTGCGGCTTTGTCCTCGTACCCTGCGGCAGCATCCTGCCACTTGTCCATGATGATCGCTGCTTCTTGGACATCGACCCCGATGCAGCTAGTTACCTCCAGCAACAGGGCATAGGCTTGGCCCAGCAAATCCAGGTCTGTCAGCTGGTCGATGAGCCGAAGCAGCTGGGCCCGTGCTGCGTAGTGCCGCCCTAGGCCCAAAAGCGCCTGAGCTTCCAGCAAGCCGCCTTCCTCGTGGTGCTGTGGCAGCTGCCCAAGAAGGCACAGGCGCAAAGCCACACGGAAATTCATCTCGGCAGCGGCCCCAGATGCACAGGCCAAGATTTGTTCGCTGGGAACTTCCACTCCTAATTCCAAGCACCATAGGATCTCACGTGCATTGGGTTCCATCCCCAGTGCAGACAGTGCCCTTGCCCAAAGCTCGTTCAGCTGAGCATTTTGCTGCACGGAAGCAAGTTCCCGGAAGGTACGTTGCAGCAGTTTAGAGCGCACCGAGACCGTTTCGCCGCGCACTTCCAGATCGCCGGAACTGAGCATCCTGCGATATGGAAGTGCGCACTCGTCGAGCAACGCCTTGTACTGAGGACCGGCCAACGCCAGAAGCAGCAGTGTACGTTCCTCTTCAGCCGTAACGAAACGGAAGAACTCACGACCTAGCGCCCGCAGACGTGCATCAACTTCGGGCAGCGCACGTGCAACCACCCAGAGTGGCTCATGAACGGCTTGATCTTGGAGCAGTGACGTGTCCTGGAACAAGGTACCCTGATCCATGCAAGATGCTACATAGGCTTCCACAAAGCGCGGATTTCCGCCGCTGACTCTCTCGATGATGCCAATTGAGCCTTCGCTGAGCTGTCGTCCCAGGATGCTCTGGGCAACTTGTCTTATGCCTTCGCGGTCAAGTGGCTGCATCTGGATCCGGGTGAAGGCGGGCAACTCGCCGAGAGAGGCCAACGGCGTGCCCTCTTCCAAGCTGCTTCCACCTAAGGCTAGGACTTTGACGACACCGTTTTCCACCAGCAAGGAGAGGATGAAGCAGCTTTGGGCGTCAAGATACTGCGCATCCTCCACCACCACGATGCGGGTTCCGGAAACGCTCGGTGACGCGAGCAGGGTTCGGTTCAGTTCGCGCAACACGGTCACTGGATTTTCGATGCTCTCAAGACCGCCAAGGTACGGCGACAAGGCTCCGTGAGGCACTTCGCTCAGCGAACGCGTGCAGTAGAGCCGCATCACCGGTTCTGGAAACCCCAGTGCTTGGAGGGCGGATTCAACCAAGGTAGTCTTGCCCATTCCCAACGCGCCGAGAATGACCGCTCCAGAAGGCTCGCTGCGTTTGAGTACCTGGATCAGCTCGGTATATTCACTTGGATGGGTCCGGTGCACCTGTAATTCTTGTGTCATCTGAGCCCTGCTGTGCCCTGGCTGGAACGATCCAGCGCGGTCAGTTCTTGTCGATTGCGAACTTGCAGCTTCGAATACACCTGGTAAAGGTGGCCTTCGATGGTACGAATTGATACTCCATTGGCCTTGGCGATCTCCGCATTCGATTTGCCCCCGATTGCCAGCTTGGCAATTTGCACTTCACGTTTGGTCAGTTCGCGCATCCAGGCCGGCCGGTACTCACCAGATTCCTCAAGCTCCGCAGCCATGCCACTGAATTGCGTTGCGTGCGAACGTTTGGATTCGTTGATAATCCGGGAAATCTTGCGTTGGTCCCTGATTTCTAGATTTGCAAAAATACGGTTGTTGGATGCCGTGGAGAACAAGACGTGGCCCAGCTTGGCCAGATCGCCCAAACCAGCAGCAGTGCAGGATGAATTTCCTGCCGCGATGGCCTTAGCGACCTGCGACATGCCTTCACCTACTGTTCCTTGGCACAGTGCGCTGGCGCGCAGGAAATCCGTTAGTGCTTCGCTGTCTCCAAGCCGAACCCGGTATCCCAATGTCAGTGACTCAAGCAGGGTATGGCTTTCACCCCGCATCTGAGTGGTGAAGTTCTTCAGCATGTCTAACGCCAGATCTGTCGCACCAATTTCGGCATGCGTCAACGCGGTAAAGATTTCTTGAACCCAGCGGTAGAAGTTCACTGGGACATCGACTGTCGGGTGGTACAAGCTGTTGCGTTCGAGCATCGCCGAGGCTTCATGACGTTGCCCAGAACGAGCTAGCTCATATGCTGTGATGGCGTTGATAATTGCTGGCAACAGTGGCCTCTGCCCGGCAGCCAGCTGTTCGCGATTCTTTTTCAGTACGGCCACGGCTCCATCAAGGTCATTGTCCAAGGCCAGCAGGATTCCGTACACGGTTTCTGAGAAGGTCACTGAAAGCGGGCTGCTGTAGAATCCGGAAGCCAGCTTCTTCGAACGTTCCAGTGCTAGGTTCCAATGTCCACTGAGCAATTCAGCTTGGAGCAACTCGAATTCGATATCCACCGCGTCTTCGGGATCGAAAGTAGATATTTGAGAGCTCATCAGATGGGTGTCTTTAAGCCTGCTGTCAACGTAGAGCGTCAGCTTCAAGGCATCCGCCTGACGCTGCCGGGCGGCCCATACCGAGGCCTGGACAGACAGGGCACGCAAGCGCAGGGATTCGTTCATCCAGTTGGCCGATTCAACGAGTTCCTGAGTGCTGGAAATATCGCTCTTCGTTCTGCTCATCTCGTCTTCGAGGTGGCTAACGAACTGGGCCAATAGGTCCAGTTCCTGAAGTGCAGCATCCAAGGCCTCATCTGGAGCATTCTTATCACGCGCTGCCATAGCCCCAGTCCGAGCCACTTCGATAACTTCGAAAGCCGGCTGGAATTGCGAGGTCATGGCCAAGGCCTTGACGTGCATGTCCACGATCTTCATCCGTGTCTTGGGATCAGCTGGCCATGCGTCAGGTCCGTAGCCAGTAGCTTGGTATCTCTTAGCCACAGCAATTTGCGCTTGATGGTCGTTCATGTCGCTCAGCGCCTGTACTTGAGCCAGCACCTGGGCCGCCAACGGGTCGGCGTGAAGCTGTTTGAGCAGTGCTTTCACCGATTCCTTTTTGTTTTCTTGCTCATCGGTGCGCACTAGAAGCGCAAGCAACGGGTTGCAGAGACCAACTCGGCGGCTTGCCCCGGGCAGGTACCTGACCTGGCCCCGGTTCAGCAGCACATCCAGTGATTCAGTCAGCTCGCAGAGGTGTATTCGTTCCAGCGTCACCGGTCCGCCCAAGGCAATAGCCAACATTAGATCATATTCGCGGGAGTCCAAGCCGCGAGTCATTAGCGAATAAAGCCCATGGGTGGCAGATCCTGTGCCGAACCCTGATAATTTCAGGATCCAGCTGCCATTGCGCTGCAACAGCTGCCCGTCGTCCCGCCAGCACTGGATTAACTTGGACATGAGTTCCCGGCTGCCACTGGTGAGGTAGCGAAGCACTGCCGAGCTGAAGGTTGAAGCTGGTCCGCCCAGCTCGGATTCCACAAACTGGTGTGTTTCCGCATTGTCCATGCGATGGATCAGCCGGTGCTTGATACGCCCGGAACGGTACAGCGCGAAAAGGTCTCCAGGCAGGTCTTGAATTTGCTCGCAAATCACGAAGAGCTTGATTTTGCCCATGGTGGCCAGTTGGGCCAGCAGCGAGCTGGATTCCTCGTCGATCAGCTCGGGGCGGCCGAGCATAACGGCGGCCGGCCGGTTTTCACTGCATAAGATACGTCCCAGCCCGTGGACCAGTTCATGCCGCGAGGTGTAGTCGTCCAGATCCAGCCGGGCAAGAAGGTATGACAACGCTCCCAACGGAACCTTGGTACCGAAGTTGCTGCCATTCAAGCGGATCAGCTGCGGTGGATTTTCGAGTTTTTCCATTCCGGCTTCTACCCAGGCACGTCTGCCGCTGCCCGGGGGCCCGGAAATCACTGCTCCCATGACGTGTTGATTGGAGAGGATCTTCTCCATCGTCAATTCAGGAATCCTCGACAATTCCTTCAAATAGTTTAGTTCGCTCCAATGCCCTAGCCCCAAGCTGGCATCGTTAAACGACGAAAAACGTGAATACTCCATTTTCAAACCGCCCCATTCGGTTCAAGTCCCCCAAATTACAGGTTGACCACTTTGTTCCACCTGCGTAATTGATCATCCTAGAACGAATCGATCTAGAAATCACGGGTTCAGCGCCAGAAAATGATCCTCAGTCACTTCTCAGAATATTCATCTGACAGACACATTTTAGGGGGTTGGTATACACCTATGAGCAGAGCACCCTAGGTTTCGATTTGACTTGGAACAAATTAGCTTTCGAATTAGCGCGAAGTGCGGCACTCCAAACAAGCATAGGCTTAGCGCAGGCAACTTGTTTCATACTCGAAATTCACTTGTTCCACGATTGTCACCCTCGGCAAGGCATCGCAAACCTTCCGTTGACTCTCGTTCCTGTTACTTTGCCTGCGCGAAAACGGCAAGTAGTACAGGCAGCATCAGCACTCCCCTACACCCGTCAATTGCGATTTAGATGTGCGAACTGGGAATGATGATCCACAACCTAATTAGCGCGCAGTGAGAAGAACAGGAAGCTCAAGAAAGCGTCGCGTTCGCGCAAAGCCTCAGGAATCACGCCTTCAGGCGCATCCTTGGCATACGGTGGCTCCCAGACGCGCGCAATGGCGAACCCGGCGGAGATCAGCGCCGTCATGGTGTCATGCAACGGACGATGCCAATAGGTCAGTTCGGCGGGCTTCCCGTTGAAAGTCACTTCATCGGTGTACCGGGTGAGCTGGAAGTAGTCCTGGCCGCGGTGGTTGAACGGATAGAGGATTGGGTGGTTCACCGACATGATCAACCGGCCGCCAGGCTTGAGCACGCGGCGGACTTCTTCCAAGGCATAGCTCCAGTCCGGCAGGTAGTGGAACACTAGCGAGGCAATGGCATCATCGAAGCTGTCATCTTCATATGGAAGCTGCTCGCCCAAGGTCGCTACTTTGATGTCTGATCCGCCGCCCAGCCGTTGGCGCGCCAGTTCCACCATCTCCTGGCTGGTGTCGAATCCTGAGACGGTGGCTCCGCGGCTGGTCAGTTGTTCCGCCAGGGGCCCTGCGCCGCATCCGATGTCCAGGATTTTGCGGCCAGCGACATCTCCGGCAAGTTCCAACGTTGCTGGACGCTCATAGTAGGCGTTAAGCATGCTGAATTCGTTCTCGTCGGCATAGTCCTTGGCGAAATCGTCGTAGTTGCTTTCCTGCGGCACCGGAATTCTCCTTCGTAGGGTTTTGCCCTAGCCTACAGATGATTTCAACCAACCATTGGGAATACACGCATCTGATCGGGTATCGTTCCGGAGCCAAACCACCGCAGCGTGCCGCATTCGGCATTGTCCATTCAAGCACTGGAGAACTCCATTACAGCAAGTGATTCGTTTTATTCAGCATTCGGTTTAGAATCAGCGTATGGGCCGATTCGGTGCCCATGCTCGCTCGAATTTCCATGGGGAGAAATTGAATAAACTAGTTCAGCGTTCGCTCGCAGTAATCGCTTCGGGAGCCCTTGTATTCTCAGGTGTCTCCGCGGCTGCGGCCGCTCCATTGCCAGCCAGCATTTCATCCGCCAGCGTCGTTGCTGCAAAGAAAAAGGCTCCGGCGGTAACCATCAAGAAAATTGGTACGAAAACTGTCAAGGGTTCGGCCAAAGCGACGATCAAGCCAAGCTATTCCAAGGCAAAGAACGTCAAGATCAAATCAGCATTGCTGAAGGTGGTCAAGGGCAAGAAGACCATCGCAAGCAAAAAGAAGTCCGTTAAGCTTGCAGCTGGCACCTACAAGGTAACCACCACGGTCAAGTACCAGCTCAAGGGCAAGACCTCGACGGTCAAGAAGACGCAAACCTTGCTGGTAAAGAAAGCGGCGGCCAAACGTTCCGTGAAGATGAACGGCAAGGCAAAGAACTGCCCTGCGGGATACCCGGTCAAGGGCAATCGCACAGGCAGCCAGAAAGAATGGAAGTACCACGTCAAGGGCCAGCGCTTCTACGACATCACCAAGCCTGAAGAATGCTTCAAGACTGGATCCGATGCACGCAAGGCCGGCTACCGGGCTTCGAAGATCTAAGCTACCTAGCCAGAGTCATCCAACTAGCTGAAAATCGACCTCGGCTGATTCCCGCATGGGAATCAGCCGAGGTCGATTTCTTGAACATGACGCAAGTTTCCCTTACGCGAAAGCAGCTGGCTCCAAACGATATTCCTATCGTTTGGAGCCAGCTGCTTTCAGATAATAAAGCTAGTTCTCAGCTCGCGATTAGCGGGCTACGGAACCATCTACGTAGTCATCCGAGGATGCATCCGAGATCCAGGAGAACAGCGAGCGCAGTTCGCGGCCGGTGGTCTCGATTGGGTGCGCTTCACCCTTGGCACGCAGTTCCTTGAATTCTGGAGCGCCTGCCTTCTGGTCTTCCATGAAGCGGTTTGCGAAAGCACCGGACTGGATGTCAGCCAGGACAGCCTTCATGTTTTCCTTCACCTCTGGGGTGATGACGCGTGGGCCGGAGACATAGTCGCCGTACTCAGCGGTGTCGGAGATGGACCAACGCTGCTTGGCGATGCCACCTTCCCACATCAGGTCAACGATCAGCTTCAGCTCGTGCAGCACCTCGAAGTAGGCGATTTCTGGCTTGTAGCCAGCTTCGGTCAGGACTTCGAAGCCGTACTGGACCAGCTGGGAGGTACCGCCGCAGAGCACAGCCTGCTCGCCGAACAGGTCGGTTTCGGTCTCTTCGGTGAAGGTGGTCTCGATAACGCCGGCACGGGTGCCGCCGATGCCTGCTGCGTAGGACAGAGCCAGTTCCTTGGCGCCGCCGGTGAAGTTCTGCTCCACTGCGATCAGGTCCGGGATACCGCGGCCAGCTTCGAATTCGCGGCGTACGGTGTGACCTGGCGCCTTTGGAGCAACCAGTGCCACGTCAACGTTGGCTGGTGGCTGGATGAAGCCGAAGCGGATGTTGAAGCCGTGGCCGAAGAACAGTGCGTTGCCCTCTTCGAGGTGCTCTGCGATCGACTCGGTGTAGACCTGGGCCTGGACCTGGTCCGGGGTCAGGATCATGATGACATCTGCCCAAGCAGCTGCCTCGGCAACGGTAGCGACCTTCAGGCCTTCGGCTTCAGCCTTGGCACGGGACTTCGAGCCCTCAGCCAGGCCGACGATAACCTCGACACCCGAGTCGCGCAGGCTCAGTGCGTGGGCGTGGCCCTGGGAGCCGTAGCCAATGACAGCTACCTTCTTGCCCTGGATGATCGAGAGGTCTGCGTCGTCTTCGTAATACAGATCAGCCACTGTAATTCTCCTTATTTGTGCTTCTGATAAAGAAGTCTTGTGCTTAGGCACTTTTGCTTTTCTTCTAAGCTAGGTGCCAAGTATCTAAATTTTGTAGTTCGTGTCTCTTGAAGTCGTGGTGCGCTTAGGCGGACAGCGTCTTCAAGGCACGGTCGCTCATAGACTTCGATCCGCGTCCCACAGCCAGCGTGCCGGCCTGGACGATTTCACGAATGCCAAATGGCTCAAGTACTGCCAGCAGCGCATCGATCTTCGCTGCGTTGCCGGTGGCCTCAACCACCAGCGAATCGGTGGAAACGTCGATCACCGAGGCACGGAAGAGTTCCGCGGCCTGGGTCACCTGCAGGCGCGTAGCCGCATCAGCGCGCACCTTGATCATGATGTGGTCGCGCTGTACCGAGGTTTCCGGCAGCAGTTCCACGATCTTGATGACGTTGACCAGCTTGTTCAGCTGCTTGGTCACCTGCTCCAGGGAATCCCCCTCGACGTCCACCACCACGGTCATGCGGCTGATGCCGGGAATTTCCGTGGGGCCTACAGCCAGCGAGTGGATGTTGAAGGCACGGCGGGCAAAAAGGCTGGCGACGCGGGTCAGCACGCCAGGAACGTCTTCTACCAGTACCGAAAGCGTATGCTTTGCCATGTTCTAGTCCTCATCTTCCCATTCAGGGGTCATGCCGCGGGCAATCTGGATCTGGTCATTGCTGACACCCGATGGGACCATTGGCCACACCATGGAATCGGCCGAGACCACGAAGTCGATGACTACCGGGCGGTCATTGATCTGAAGTGCCTGCTGGATGGTGGCATCGATATCCTCATCGCGTTCGCAACGCAGGCCCACGCAACCGTAGGCATCTGCCAGCTTCACGAAGTCCGGGATGCGGGCGGTGCCGTGTCCAGTGTTCAAATCGGTGTTCGAGTAGCGGCCATCGTAGAACAGGGTCTGCCACTGGCGTACCATGCCCAGCGAAGAGTTGTTGATGATGGCAACCTTGATCGGGATCTGGTTGATCACGCAGGTGGCCAGCTCTTGGTTGGTCATCTGGAAGCAACCATCACCGTCAATAGCCCACACCACGCGGTCCGGCTGCGCTACCTTGGCACCCATTGCTGCGGGTACCGAGTAGCCCATGGTGCCCAGGCCTGCGGAGTTCAGCCATGAGCGCGGGCGCTCGTACTTGACGAACTGCGCGGCCCACATCTGGTGCTGGCCTACGCCTGCCACATAAACGCCTTCAGGACCGGTCAGCTCGCCGATGCGCCCGATGACGTTCTGCGGAGCCGAGAGTCCATCATGGGTTTCGGTGTAGCCGATTGGGTAGGTTTCGCGCAGGCGGTTGAGCAGTCCCCACCAGCCGGTCAGATCCTGCGGGGCTTCATTTTCAAAGCGGGTGGCGCAGGCTTCATGCAGCTGCGGGATGATTTCATCCAGCGAGCCCACGATAGGCACATCGGCCACGCGGTTCTTCGAGATTTCAGCAGGGTCGATATCGGCGTGGATTACCTTGGCGTTTGGCGCGAAGGACGAGAGCACGCCGGTGACGCGGTCATCGAAGCGGGCACCGAGGGTAATCAGCAGGTCCGACTGCTGCAGTGCGGTCACTGCAGAAACGGCCCC
This sequence comes from Glutamicibacter arilaitensis Re117, assembly GCF_000197735.1. Lineage (NCBI taxonomy): Bacteria > Bacillati > Actinomycetota > Actinomycetes > Micrococcales > Micrococcaceae > Glutamicibacter > Glutamicibacter arilaitensis. The sequence continues at coordinate 1,545,794 of NC_014550.1, read as the reverse complement.
GTGCATGCCTGGCATGCCTACGTGCTGCTGGTGCGAGTCCGGGAAGGCGCCGCGTGCGGTCAGCGTGGTGACCACTGGAGCGTTGATGAATTCTGCGAATTCCTTCAGCTGCTCATGGGCATTGGCCTTGATCACGCCGCCCCCGACGTACAGCACCGGGCGGGTTGCCGAAGCGATGAGCCTTGTAGCTTCACGCAGCTGCTTGTTGTGTCCGCGGGTGACCACGCGGTAGCCAGGCAGGTCGACCTTTGGCGGCCATGAGAAGGTCATGTCCGCAGTCTGGGCATCCTTGGTGATATCCACCAGCACCGGACCGGGACGACCGGTCTGTGCCAGGTAGAAAGCGGCTGCCAGCGTCTGCGGAATATCTTCTGGGTTGGTGACCAAGAAAGCGTGCTTGGTAATCGGCATCGTAATGCCGACAATGTCTGCTTCCTGGAACGCGTCAGAGCCAATGAATGCGCTATTGACCTGACCGGTGATTGCCACCATTGGCACCGAGTCCATATTGGCATCGGCCAGTGCGGTGACGAGGTTGGTTGCGCCTGGACCGGAAGTGGCGATGCAGACGCCCACTTCCCCGCTCACCATAGCGTAACCCTGTGCGGCATGGCCGGCACCCTGTTCGTGGCGGACCAAGACGTGGTTGATCTTGGTCGAATCCATCAGTGGATCATAGGTGGGAAGGATGGCCCCACCTGGTAATCCGAAGACGTCTTTGACGCCCAGTTCTTCCAGCGAGCGGACGATGGCTTGTGAGCCCGTCATCTGTGTGGGAGCAACGATATTATTCGGACCCTGTACCGGGTTCGAAGCCTCCACAACGGAAGAGACAGCGGCGGGGGCATCCTTGGTTCGATTGATTGACTTCGCAACCGACGCCGGATTGGCGGGTGTTGAGTTGCTCATCGGGATCCTTTCCATTTCTATCTCTTCGTTTACGCATAAAAAACGCCCCGCGGCCGTCACGATTGACGAAAGGGGGCTTGCGCGTTACCGATGCACTATCCGTTCTCTTGGATAGCGGCTCAGGCTCCGCGCCTGATAACTAGTAGTACATCGGTGCTTGTTTGCATGCCTCTAGTTTTCTCCACCTCACGGCAAAGAGCAACTAGACACCCTGTTTATCTCATTATATGAGATAGATGTCCAAAGGTTGGACGTAGTAATACGTTCAACCTTCAGCATTTTCGTTCAACTGGCCCTAAACGCACCAGTCGAAACGAGGTTTACCGGCGACCAGCACCAGTTGCCGCGCGGAAGCCGCCTATCGTCCAGGCCGCTTCGCTTACAGCGTTGATCCAAGAGATGCATGAATCGCACCAATGACCACACGGGATCATGGCATGAAGCATGGATTAGCATCCTGGCTCATAATTTCCATTCTAGGAGTCAATATGACCAATCAGATAACCCATGACGTGTCGATGACATATTTCGATAAAAGGGGTATCCATTTAGTGGCCGAAGGAAAAACGCTATTCTAGCGTTGCCCGAGGTGATCGCCACGGCCGCTCCGAGGCCTCCCGCTCCATCGACCCGGGCAGGGCATGCGGTCCGGAAACACCGCGAGGATGAACCGCCTTCGGCTCCGGCTTACGCACCAGGTTCCGATAGGTTACTGGACCTCGCTTCACTGCGCGCTCGAGCAAGCGCATGAACACAAGTCCCCGATGGGTACTGTGCCTACGGTTGAACCGAAAAACGAACTCATCCAGATACTCCTGCAAGTGCCCCACGCTGCCCGACCCCTGGTAGGTCCCTTCGATCATCCTTTTCACCAACGCAAACAATCGGTGCACTGCCGGGAGGGAAGCATGCGCTTCAAGCCCTGATTTCCAGACACTCACCGGTTCATGCGCATACCCTTCCACCGCGTTTCGATATCCCCTCCACCCGTCAGAAACAATCGTGGAGCCAGGAGCAATATTCGCGGTGATGAACTCACGCAACGATGCTGCCGAGGCATCAGGGATGATCGCCAGCCGCGCTCGCCCCCACCCATCATCTGCAATTTCAATCGCGCCCGCCACCAGAGTCTTTCCTGCCGCACCACGTCCTGTGCGACCAGGGCGATGGCCACCGAAGAAACTTTCATCGACTTCGACCCGCCCAGAGAGCAACGAGCTGTCTTGCGTGCTCATGACACTACGCAACTTGCCCAGCATGCTCCAGGCAGTCTGATACGAAGATATTGGCAGCACACGGTGCAGATGCGCCGCGCAGACTCCGCTTTTTCCTGCGGTCATCAACCACGCGGTTTGGAACCACACGGTCAGCGGCGTGCGGGTCTTGTCGAAGATGGTGCCAGCGGTAGCAGAGAAGCGGTACCAGCACTTCTTGCAGCGAAAGCGATTATCAGGCTCGTTGTTCACGAACGCGCTAAGGCATCGAGGGCAACAGATCCCCTCCGGCCAGCGTAGCCACTGCAAGTAGTCCACGCAGGATTCATCGTCGGAAAACCAAGCAAGCAGCTGGGCAAGATCTGCCGGGTAGTCCCGCCCGGCCAGCGGTCGGTTTCCTGTCGATTCAGGGGTAGGCTGAGTCATGACGAACACCCCTCCACGGTGTGTAGTCCATGCTCCCGGCTGTTGACGCAGCGCGGGAGTTTCTTAGCTTCTGATCGTACTCCTGATATCGGCCACTAAATGGATACCCCTTTTCGATAAATGATGCGACTGATCAAATTGTCCAAAGTTATCGGTAGAATAGGAGGTATGGACAACCGCCCAGACGAAAATCCAACCGAGCAGATCAAGGCCCGCCTCCATGCGGCCTTCGACTCGCAGATCCCCAACTTCGCCAGCTACAACCTCGTGGCAGGCACCGGCGTCGCCGGTTCCGGAGGGCTCAAGGTCATTGGATATCGACGCCAACCAGCTGAACTGATCATTGCGCCAGTCAACGCAAACAGCTTGGAATCATCTGAAGACGCCATCAATATCAACAACACGAACGTGAACCAGCTGGCCGAGCTCAGCGATGGCGGCTATGAAGTAGCAATTTCTTCGGGCCGCGTGTTCCGCTTCAACATCCCCGAAGCGCCAAGTGTGGACTTCCACGTAGACGACGCGGTCAGCATCGGCGCCACTATCGACCAGAAGTCGGATGCAGAAGACTTCGCTGATTTCATGGATCACTTCATGAACACCATCGAAGGCACTGAAAACTTCGTCTAGCCAATAAACGACTTTCCAAAAGCAAAAGGTCCTCTGGCCACCAGGTTCATATTTGAACCTGGTGGCCAGAGGACCTTTTTTGCGCACAGCACTTCCGGCGCCTGCCCCGGCACCAGCACGCTCCGGCAGAACTGGCAGTTTCCGGGCCGGGCCGGCCTAGCTACGCGGCGTAGAGTGCGATGCCCTTTGCCTGCATGACCAGCCACGGGCTGAAGGCCCACGGAGTGGCGCGCAGGGCTTGGCCGAGCTTTGCCGGATCCACCCAGCAGTAGTCCATGACTTCATCCGGGTTTGCGGTGATTTCGCTGTCGATAACTGCAGTGAAAACCGGGCAGATTTCGTTTTCCACGATTCCCGAGGCATCCACGGCCCGATAGCGGAAGTCCGGCAACGCCGGCTCGATAGTCGAGACCTTGAAACCGAGTTCGTGCATCGCATGGCGCGCAATGGCCTCTTCAAAGCTTTCACCGGGCTGCGGATGCCCGCAGAAGGAGTTCGTCCAAACTCCTGGCCAGGTCACCTTGGACAGCGCACGGCGCGTCACCAGTACTTCGCCTGCTTCATTGCGCACATGGCAGGAGAATGCCTGATGCAGCACGGTATCGGTGGTGTGAACCAATTCTTTCGGGCAGGTGCCAATCCGCTGGCCTTCCTCCGAAAGCAAAATGACGTCCATTGAATTCCTTGTATCCCCATCCGGGACTAGTAGGTGAAAAACGCTGAAAAGATCAGGAGCATGGTCAGCAGGAAACCGCACAGGTAATTGATCCAGAGGAATCTCTTCCAACCTCGATTAACCGTACCCGAGCTTGCGTCGCTGATTCCAAGATGCGGTAGGACGTTGAGCACATAGGGCAGCGACAGCACTGCCGCCCAGCGGCCAATCCCCGAAACACCCACAGCCACCAGCCCGCCGGCCAGCAGGTAGCAGGCCAGAACCAGGTAGATGGTCTTGCGAGCCGACAACACGGTGGCAATCGAGCCCAGCCCGCCTTGGCGGTCCGGAATAATATCCTGGATGGCCCCCAGAGCATGGCTTGCCATCCCCCACAGCAAGAACGCCAAGAAAACCATCCATTGCTCCGCCTGCACGGCCGAACCGGCCAGCACCCACCCGTAGACAGCCGGCGAGACAAAGTGCACAGCGCTGGTCAGCGAGTCCAGGCCCGGCCGCTCCTTGAAACGCAGCCTCGGTGCCGAATAAGCCAGCACTGCGAAGATGGAAACTGCCAGCGTGATATTGGATGCTGCATCGCCGCCGGCAGCAAGCACGATGAGGAAAGGCAGCGAGCACACCGTGCATGCGATGAGCAGCGCCTTGTGACTCTGCTTGGAAAGCACCGCCCCCTCGATTCCTCCCTTGCGCGGATTGCGCATATCCGACTCGTAGTCGAAGACATCGTTCACCCCGTACATCAGCAGGTTGTAGGGAAACAGGAAGAATACCGTGCCGAGAATGAATTTCCAGTCGACTCCCCCGCCAGCCAGCAGATAGGCCGCCGCAAAGGGGTAAGCGGTATTCACCCAGGAGATCGGCCGGGAGCTGGCCACAATTCCGCGGATCATGAGCCATCCTTTCTGCTTGTGCTTCCTTCTGAAGCGCTAGTAGTGGAACCGGTACGGCCAAAGCCCAGCAGCCACCACAGTCCCGGTATCAGCAGGACCGCGCAGGCGGCGTACAAGAAATCCTCAATCGGGGCCAGGCCGATGCGCCAGCCGGTCAGCGTGCCGCTGCCGTAGCCGAAAAGCCCTGCGGCAATCATCAGATTGTCGAATACCGCGGTGAGCGCAAGCATCAGCGCCATTGCGGCACCCAACGGCTTGGCCACCGAGCGCAGGCTCTGCTTGCCCACCGCCATCCCGGCGGCAAATACGGCTGCCGCGACGATCAGGAAGATCAAGCTCATTTCAAGAAACATGGCTTCCTCCCTGCCTGCGCCCCACGGTATCCAGGCGCCGATTGCGCAGTGCCCGGGCCGCCACAGGCAACCCGGTAAAGGCGATCATGGAGCAATAGCACAGGAACACCAGGAAGAAGACTTCCTCCAGCGGAAATTGCTCGCCAACCATGATCCCGGTCATGAACTGTGATTCCTTGTGCAGGAAAATTCCTGCCCTGATTGCCAGCACGTCCCAGAACACGAAGAAACCGGTACCCAGCGCCAAGGCCAGGAACCCGCGCAGCGGATGCCGGAAGATGAAGAGCTTGCCCTTTGCGTCCAGCAGTCCCATGCAGACGAGCAGGAATACCAAGGTGCCCAGGTAGATCATGCTCCTGCCTCCTGCGCGCGCATGACAGACCGGTTTTCAGGCATCGGGCCGGCGTCCTTGATCCCCAGCACCGCTTTCGCGGCCAGCTCCCCGCTGATCAGGCACATCGGCACGCCGATTCCCGGGCGCACGGTGCTGCCGGCATAGTACAGCCCTTCCACCTTGGCGCTGCGGTTGCCCGGGCGCAGCATCGCGCTTTGCCCCAGGGTGTGGGCCAGGCCCAGCGCGCCTCCGCGATAGGCGCCGTACTGCTGTGCGAAGTCGCCCGGTCCGATGCTCTGGCGCACCACGATCCGCTCGCGAAGATCATCGATGCGTGCCCAGGCCGAGAGCTGGTCGATGGCCGCCTCCGCGACCGCTTCGACGGCCGCATCGCCTTGGCCATCTGCCGCACCAATCCCCCATTCTGGCAATGCCGGAGCTGGAACCAGGATGAACAGGTTCTCGCAGCCTTCCGGTGCGGTGCCCGGGTCGGTGGCGCTGGGCTTGCAGACATAGATGCTGGTTTCCGGCTCCAGTTCCCTTCCTTGGCGGATGCGCGAAAAATTCTCCGACCAGTCTTCGGTGAACAGCAAGTTGTGGTGTTCCAGCTGCGGCAGCTTGCCCTTGATTCCCAGGCAGAGCAGCACCGCGCTGGGTCCAGGGTCCTTGCGCGCGAAGCTCTTTGCGGTATGGGTCTGCAGCGATTCGGGCAGCAGCTCGCCTTCCAGGTGGCGGACATCGGCCGCACCGATGACCTTGGTTGCCGGTGTGCGGTGCAGCGTGCCGTTTGCGTCGATCCAGCGCACCGCGCTGACCGCCAGGTTCTTCCCCGTACTGGTTTCAATGGCTGTTGCGGTGGCGCCCAGCTGGATTTGCGCCCCGTGCTTTCGTGCCAGTTGCGCCATGGCATCGGCTACGGCGGCGAAGCCGCCCATCGGGTATTTCACCCCGTCGGCCAGGTCCAGGTGGCTCATCAGCTGGTAGAGGGCCGGGGTTTTCTCCGGGCTTGATCCCAGGAACACTGCCGGGTAGCCGAGCACCTGGCGGATTTCATTGCTGGCGAAGCGGCGCGCCACGTGGCTCTGCAGGCTGGTGGACAGCAGCTTTGCCAGCTGCGGAGCCCGGCGCAGGATCCTTGGATCAAGCAGCGATTTCAGCGAATGGAAATCGTCGTAGAGAAAATGCTCCAAGGCCAGTTCATAGCCTTCCTTGGCGGTGCGCAGATATCTCTCCAGTGCCGGTGCGCTGCCTGGCTCCAGGGTTTCGAACAGGTCGCTGGCTGCAGCGCCGATTCCGAAGTCCGCTGGTGCTTGGCGGTTCTGGAAGAAGACGCGGTAGCCGGTGGGCAGTTCGCGCAGATCAAGCTGTTCGGCGGTGCTGGTGCCCATGAGCCTGAACCAGTGATCGAAGACCTCGGGCATCAGGTACCAGGAAGGCCCGGTATCGAAGCGGAATCCCTCGCGCTCCAGGCGCCCGGAGCGCCCGCCAGGATGCTCCTGCTGTTCAATCAAGGTGACCTTGCAGCCCCGGGCCGCCAGCAGCCCGGCACTGGCCAGGCCGGAGAACCCGCCGCCAATGACAACGACCTCTTGGTCTTGGTGGTTCATCTGCTTGATACTTCCATTCTTAGCTTGTGGTGCGAGGGGGTGCCGGCGCCCAGCAGCACGCGCAGGGCGATCATCGCCTTGCGCGGCGCAGAGACCGAAATGCGGGTACGCAGCAAAGCGGCGGCCGGAACCTTCTCCAGCTGAACGTTCAGCTCCTGGAACAGGTCATGGGCCAGGCACACCGCGCGGGCTGCCTGCGGGGCCAGGTAGGGCAACCCGGCGCGGGCCGCGGCGAGGTCTTGGTTGATCTGGGCTACCAGCAGGGCCTTGCCCTGCTCATCGAAGCCTTCCGGGTCCATGCCCGGGAAATAGGTCCTGCCCAGTTCTTGGCTGTCTTGCGCCAAATCGCGCAGGAAGTTGACCTTCTGGAAGGCCGCGCCCAGGCTGCGGGCAGCGAGTTTGGTGCGTTGTTCTTCGGCGCGGTTCAACTGCGGGGCGCCGGGCATTGCCGCGAAGACCTGCAGGCACATCAGCCCGATGACTTCAGCCGAGCCGTAGATGTACTCCTGCAAGCTGCGCGCATCATGCTCCCCTGTAGACAGGTCCGCGCGCATGGAGGCGAAGAACGGGGTGGTGAGCTCGGCTTTGATGCCGGTGGCCCGGGCCGTGATGGCAAAAGCGTGGACCACCATGTTGGTGCTGTATCCGCGGTCCATGGCGCGCAGGGTTTCTGCTTCCAGCTCGTCGAGGCACGCACCGATGGCAGGATCATCCAGGCCGGCTTGGAAGGCCACTCCGTCCACAATCTCATCGGCTAGGCGCACCAGCGCATAGATGTTGGCGATATGCCCGGCGCTGGAGGCATCCAGTAGCCTGCAGGCCAGCGAGAAGGAGGTGGAGTATTCGCCCAGCACTACCCTTGCGCTGCGCGAGGCGGCACGCGAGTAGTGCTCCAAGGCGGCGGTGCCGGTGGTATCGGTACTCGAGAATTCCCGGGTCATGGCTATCAGCTGCTCCGTTCCAGGATCAGGGCGCTGCATTGGTGCAAGAGCGTCCGTGCTTCTTCGGGCAGATCCAGGAAGGCCGAGGATCCGGTGGCCCTGGAACACAGCTGCTTTGCCAGCTGCCTGGCGAAGCGCTCGGTGCCGTGGGCGGCCAGCTCATGGCGGATCCGGCCTGCGTCCACTTTCCCTTCGCGGAATCCGCTCAGCAGCGCGGCAAATTCCTTGTCCTCGCTGGCCAGGGCCAGCAAGATGGTGCTCTTGAATTCGCGCAGGTCCGATTCAATTGACTTCCCGGTTTGCGCCGGATCACCGAAGGTGCCCAGCACGTCATCGATGATCTGGTAGGCGACTCCCAGCTGGCAGCCCACTGCGCCGATGGCCTCTGCCTGCCCGGGATGGGCACCGGCCAGCAGGGCTCCTGCCTGCAGGGGTAGCTGGAAGGAGTAGGCCGCCGTTTTCATCTGCTCCATGCGCAGCACCTGGCTGGTCGTGGCGGCGGCTGATCCCAGCGAGTAGAGCAGGTCCTCTAGTTCTCCGGCTCCTGCTTGCTCGATGGCTTCGAAGAAGGCCTGCTCCACACCCGCTTCGCTGTCGCTTCCGGCCGCGGCCCGGGCAGCGAGCTTGATCGCTTCGCTGATCAGCAGGTCTCCGGCGATGATCCCGACGGAATTTCCCGCATGCTCGGCATCGGCCAAGCTGCGGCCGGAGGCTGATGCCTGGTCGCGGTACAGCGCTGAGATTGTCGCTTTCCCACGGCGCATGAAGTCCCGGTCCACCACGTCGTCATGGATCAGCAGTGCCGCGTGCAGCAGCTCAAAAGCGCAGCCCAGGTCGATGGCGCGCGCCTCATTGCCGCCGCCAAACGCCCGGTAGCCGAGCATCACCAGCGAAGGTCGCATGAGCTTGCCGGTAGCCAGGCTTTTGGAAATGCGGGACCAGAGCAGTGCGGTCTGCGCCGAGTAGGCGGCGCTGCGCCGCTGGGCCTGGATAGCGATCTCCTCCAGCCGGTCGCTGATTTTTTGCCGGGTAGGTCCATCGATGAGCCCGGAGCCGATTGCCGCGCTGATGGCTGTGGCCGGCTGAGCCAAGTGTGTTGCGGTATGCATGGTCATGGTTCCCTACTGAAAGGATTTGTCGGGGGTTGCTTGGTTTTCATCGCTGGTCGTTCCACTCTGATCCAGCTCTGTGCGGGCCTGTTGCAGCAGCTCTGCCAGATTCCTGCGCCCAGGGGGATCCAGTTGCGCGTAGAACTTGTGCACGCCGCGCAGCAGCACTTGCCCTGGGCCGGTGGCTTCCGGGAATCGGGGCCCTGCGGCCACCATCGTGCGCCGCCTGTCCGCTGGATGGTGCTTTCTCTCTATTAGCCCTCGGGCCTCGAGCCGGTCCAGCACCGAGGTGATTCCTGCCGAGGAAACGCCCAGTTCACGTGCCAGCTGACCGGAGCTGGGTGTTTGCATGGAACGCAGCAGGTTCACCGCGCGCAGGTCTGTATCGTTCAGGTCAAGCCGGTGGCGCAGGCGCGTTTCACACAGTTCATAGGACCGGTGGAGGCTGAGCAGCATCCGGAAGACTTCCGAGCTGTTCAGCGGAGGTGAACATTCCATGATTACTTCTCTCGCTAAGTTGATATTTAGCTTGTCTAGATACATCATGGTTTAACTATCTCGTTTTGTCGACTCGAAACGGGAAAAACTTTTCCACCGACCTCAGGAGCACCCCATGAGCAGTTCTCCGGATTACCCAAGCACCTCCCCTCCAACCCGCGCACCTTCAGTGTCCTGGACGCTGCCGGTGATCACCGCAATTGCCTTGGTGCTGGCCATCGCAGTCTCCTTCATCGGAAGCGGCGCACTGGGCGGCACCCCGATCCAGCAAGCAGCCGGAGGATACCTGGGCGCCGATTCAACGCTCTTGGCTCCCGCCGGACCAGCCTTCTCGATCTGGAGCGTGATCTACACAGGGCTGGCCGTCTACGGAATCTTCCAGCTCACTGCCGCGGGACGGCGCTCGGACTGGGCAGCCAGCCTGCGCGTCCCGGCATTGCTTTCCGCATTGCTGAACGCGGCTTGGATTACCGTGGTCCAGCTGGGCCTGCTAGGTATGAGCTTCGCGGTGATCTTCATCCTCGTGGCATACCTGGCCTGGATGCTGACCATCATGGTGTCCCGAACCCCGAGCTCGCGCACCGAATACTGGATCATGTGGTTGACCTTTGGCATCTACTTGGGCTGGGTCTGCGTGGCCAGCATCGCCAACACCTCTGCCTGGCTGCTCTCACTGGGTTTCGGCGAGAACGCATCCTGGGCGCCAGGGCTGGCCGTAGCCTTGTTGGCAGTGGCAGTAGCAATCGGGCTTGGCACCAGCGCCTACTCGGGCAGGATCTTCACTGCCTTGGCCATGGCCTGGGGATTGGCTTGGATTGGCCAGAGCCGGCTGGCCGGCAGCAACCAGTCTGAATTGGTCGGGTACGCAGCGCTGGCATGCGCCGCGCTTTTGCTGCTCGGGTCCATCGCCATCGCCTGGCGCAAGCGCGGGGTGCCAGCGCCATGAGCCTGGTAGCTGTCACCGGAGCAAGCGGATATATCGGCGGACGCCTGGTGCCGCTGCTGTTGGGCAAGGGGCATCAGGTCAGGGTTTTCACCCGCGATGCGCAGCGGCTGCGCGATGTGCCCTGGCGCGGCCAAGTTGAAGTCGTGGAAGGCGATCTGCAGGATCCCGCCGCAGTGGCGAAGCTGTGCAAGGATGCGGACCTGGTCTACTACCTGGTGCATTCAATGTCTTCAACCCGCCAGTTCACAGCACAGGAGAAAGCCTGCGCGCAGGTCATGGCCCAAGCAGCGCGCGAACAAGGAGTTAGCCAGCTGGTCTACCTCTCGGGCTTGCATCCGGCCGGGGCGCTCAGCGAGCATTTGGCATCGCGCGTGGCCGTGGGCGAGATCCTCTCGACTTCGGCTAATACCCTGGTGCTCCAGGCCGGGCTGGTGATTGGCTCCGGATCAGCCAGCTTCGAGATGGTCAGGCATCTGAGCGAGGTCCTGCCGGTGATGCCAGCCCCGCGCTGGGTGTTGAATCGGGTCCAGCCCATAGCCATCCGCGACGCCCTGCACTATCTGGCCGCCTGCGCAGACTTGCCGCGCCCGGTCCATAAAACCTATGACATTGGAGGCCCTTCCAGTTACACCTACGCCCAGCTGATGAAGATCTACGCGCAGGTTGCCGGGTTGCGCGAACCGAAAATCTGGGCGCTTCCCCTGCTCACCCCGCGGCTGGCCTCGCACTGGGTCAACCTGGTCACCCCCTTGCCCCGCACCCTTGCTTCGGCGCTGGTCCAGTCCCTGCAGCATGATTGCGTAATGGGTTCCCGGGAGATCGATGAACTCATTGCCCCGCCCGCCGAAGGATTATGCGACTACCGCAGGGCCGTGCAGCTGGCATTGGAGAAGATGGATGCGGACGCGGTGCCAACCAGCTGGGCTACTGCGCATCCGGTGACCGCTCCGGCAGAGCCGCTGCCCTCGGATCCGGATTGGTCCGGACACAAGGCCTATACCGATATCCGCCGGGCCACCACGACCGCAACCGAGGCACAGCTGTTCAGCGTGCTGCAACGGCTCGGCGGAGAATCAACGTATTTCGCTTTCCCCGGCCTGTGGAAGCTGCGCGGCCTGCTGGACAAGCTGGCCGGCGGAGTAGGCTCCCGGCGTGGCAGGCGCTCGCACAGCACCCTGGCGCTGGGAGATGTGCTGGACTGGTGGCGCGTGGAAGCCTTGGAGGAGAACAGTTTGCTGCGCTTGCGCGCGGAAATGCGGGCACCTGGACGGGCATGGCTGGATTACAGAATCCAGAAGGGCACCGATGGGCAAACCGAATTGATCCAGCGGGCCGTGTTCTTCCCACGAGGCCTTGCCGGACGCTGCTACTGGTGGGCGGTATACCCCTTCCATGCAGCTATCTTCCCGGCTACCATCGCGAACATCGTCCGCGCGGCGCAAAAGCACGAGGCCGACTGATTATCGTCGCCCCGCGGATTTCACTTAGCGGGCGTCATCATCCAAAGGAGAACCAAGGCTGCTTTCCATGGCATCCGAGGTGCCGGCAAGGAACTTGATCACCACATCGCGTTCTTCACTGCTGAGCCTACTGGCAGCTTCGAACCTCTTGGCATGATGGCGTCCGACTTGATCGCGAGCCGCCAAGTGGGTTTCCTCAGTCACCTCGACGCACTGGGAACGGCGGTCGGTAGGATGCTTGGTGCGCAGCACATGGCCATGGGCCTCCAAGCGGTCAATCATCTTGGTGACCGAGGCGCTGGAAATTCCCAGATACTGGCTCAGTTCGCCTGGGGTGACCGATCTTCCTGCGTGCTTGGCAGAGATGATCTTGCGGAGTGCGCGCATATCAGTCTCGTTGAGCTTCATGAATTCCTGGGAGCTGCGCATGATCCGGCGCTCAATCTGGCGCATCCGGCCCATTTCAGCCATAATCCGGTCGATTTGCTCCAGATCCGACGCGGACATGCCCGCCCGGTTGATCAGCTTCTGCTCGGGGTCGGATTCGGAAAGCCCATACATGGTGGACAGATCCTTCGCTGCCATAGTGCTTCTCCTGTTCAGAACGCGGCCGCTGGCCTACCTGGATCCTACGCCTCATGGCCGGCATGCGAATGCATGCAAAAACCCTGCGGCTCATGGAAGCAGACCGCAGGGTTTTGTTGGTGCGAGTAGAGAGACTTGAACTCTCACGTCCGAAGACACTGGAACCTAAATCCAGCGCGTCTACCAATTCCGCCATACTCGCTAGCGCTACACCGGAAACAGCGTTTCCTTGAAGGCGACCTCATTTAGTGTAGCGGAACTCTTGCCTGATATGAAATCAGATAAGGGCAAACTCTACTTGGGGTCAATACCCAAGTCACGGCGCAGCTTGGCTACGTGCCCGGTGGCACGCACGTTGTATTGAGCCAATGCAACCTTGCCCTCTTCGTCCACCACGATGGTGGAGCGAATCAAGCCCTCGTATACCTTGCCGTAATTCTTCTTTTCTCCCCATGCTCCGTAAGCCTCAGCTACGGAATGGTCTTCATCGGAGAGCAGCGGGAAGTTCAACTCTTCCTTGGCGACAAACTTTTCCAGCTTGGCGATCTTGTCTGGGGAAATTCCCACTACTGCATAGCCCAAGCCTTGCAAGGATTCGAGCGAATCACGGAAGTCGCAGGCCTGCTTGGTGCAGCCCGGGGTGGATGCTGCTGGGTAGAAGTACACGATGGTCTTCTTGCCGCGGTAATCTGCCGGGGCTACCGAATTGCCGGCAGCGTCCTGCAAGGTGAAATCAGGGGCCTGGTCACCGGCGGTTAGACGGCTAGTCTTCTCGGGAGTACTCATGAGCTGATCCTCTTTTCTTTGCGGTATACAAAAAATCCGACCTGATGAATCAGATCGGATCTACTGTGCGCCCTCCGGGACTCGAACCCGGAACCTAATGATTAAGAGTCATTTGCTCTACCAATTGAGCTAAAGGCGCTTATTCGCTCTGACTAGTTCTTTTTGCGAACTCGTCTTTGCGACGTAGACAATCATAGGCAGAAGTTGCATGAAATCAAAAATTGCCCAGTAGTCGATCTCGATCCACAAAAGACCTAGTCAAATCTATGATAGCATCATCGATCCGACTTCAAAGTAATCTAAAACACAAATAACTTCTTTCCCGGCTCGCAATCACTCTCCCCCTTAGCGGCCCATCAATGCCGTGGGCTCCACCGCTGATCGCCGCGGCCTTTGGCACCGCAAATGCGGCTCCCGGGTCGCAAGGCGATGAGTCAGAGCCCCAGCACATCTACCCTGCCTTCGGCTCGCCTTGCCTCTCTAGGAAAAACAAAAAAGGCCAGATGGAAGTCTGGCCTTTGTTTTGTGCGCCCTCCGGGACTCGAACCCGGAACCTAATGATTAAGAGTCATTTGCTCTACCAATTGAGCTAAAAGCGCGTATTTATTTATGCAAACAAGTTGTCTGGCAAGCCGAACAATTTGTTCGTGCGCCCCCCGGGACTTGAACCCGGAACCTAATGATTAAGAGTCATTTGCTCTGCCAATTGAGCTAGAGGCGCCCGCTGCGATGTTCTAGAAGCTTTTTGGGCTTCGCGCTTTCGCAACGAGATAAAACTTTACCAGCAATTTCCCTCAGCGCAAATTCGAGGGCCGGCATTCAGCGGTGACCTTCATTACAGGAGATGACTAGGGGTTACTACCAAAGCATGAAAGGTGTTTGTACAGTGATTCCATGAGCAGCCAACGAACAATTTCATTCCCGACCCAAGAACTCATCGACGCAGTCGGTCCCATTCCAGAAAACCTCAAAGCTGTGCTCTGGGACTTGGAGAACGAACCCCGGACCCCACTGGAGGATATTGAGATTGCAGTCCTTCCGTATATGGCATCCCCGCAACGGCTCAAGAACATCCGCCAGGCGCCAAACCTGAAGATCGTTCAGACCCAAAACACCGGCTACGACGGAATGGTTGACTTGATCGGTGATCGCGCCGACATCAACACGGCTGCCGGCGTCCATGCGGCAGCTACCGCCGAGATGGCCATCGGCTTGGCCATCGCTTCCTTGCGCGGCTACCCCCAGGCTGTTCGCGACCAGCAATCCGGGCATTGGAATCCACAGCAGTGGCCTGGCTTGGCTGACCGCACCGTGGCATTGGTAGGCGTTGGCGGCATCGGAGAAGAAATCCGCAAGCGCCTGGAACCCTTTGAAGTGAATCTGCTTCGCTTCGGCTCTACTGCTCGAACCGATGATCACGGACAGGTTTTCGCCACCGCAGATCTTGCAGCGCGTGCCGCCGAGATCGAAGTGCTGATCCTGATCGTTCCGCTCAACGAATCGACCCATCACCTGGTGGATGCAGAACTGCTGGCCCAGCTTCCAGACGGTGCGACAGTAGTCAACGTTGCACGCGGCCCGGTAGTGCAGACCGAGGCGATAGTGGCAGAAGTTGCTTCAGGTCGCTTGAACATGGCCTCGGATGTCTTTGATCCAGAGCCGCTACCGGCCGATCATCCATTGTGGCAGCACCCCAACGCCCTGGTCATTCCGCATAACGGAGGCAACACCAAGGCATTCTTCCCTCGCATGGTGAAGCTTCTCAAGAAGCAGGTCCAATCCTGGGCAGCTGGGCACGACGGCGAGAACCTCGTGCACCGCAGCTAACGATTTCATCTCAGTTGATGGCTCCGGGAGTTTTGGCTCCCGGAGCCATCGCTTTAGTGCGCTATCTTTGATAAATACCTTTGCGCAAAGTTCCTTGCTTGTTCCCTGCGCAAAGCAGCAATACTTGCCCAAAGGAAGATGAGTTATCCCAGTGCCCGAAACGCCATTGAATCTCGTATCACGACGCGCATTGCTGACCGGTACTTTGGCGACGACCGCACTGACCCTGGCCGCCTGCACCGGCAATTCGGGAACCGCTGGTTCCGCCTCGCCAGCCGCTTCCGCCAGCGCCACTCCAGTTCCACGGACCTTGCGTCTGGCAGCCGCCGCTCCCCCGGTCAAGTTTGATCCGGCCATTGTGGCAGATAACGAATCTTTCCGCGTCACCCGCCAGGTTTACGAGACTCTGATCGACATCGATCCCGATACCGGTGGCGCGGTAGCCGGCCTGGCTGAGGCTTGGACCGAAAGCCCCGACGGATTGCGCTACACCTTTACCCTGCGCCAGGGCGTCCTCTTCCATGACGGTACCGAATTGAATGCCAAGGCCGTCGTCGCGAACTTCAACCGCTGGGAGAACTTGTCAGCTACGCTGCGCGCAGACTCCACCCAGGGCTTTACGGATGTTTTCCACTTCGGCTCCGATATTCCCAAGCTTCCCACCGTAAAGGACCTCGAAAAGGAGTTCCAAGGCGTTGAAGGCCCAACCGAGGCAGAACTCGCTGCCCAGCAGTTGCGCCTCAAGCAGCTCGAAGAGCTGGCCACGCAGTACAAGACCGACCTCTTTGAAGGCAAGTCCAAGGGTGGAACGGCAAGCTACTTCGAGTCCGTCAAAGCCACCGATACCTATCTGGTCACCTTGAATCTGCGCCGCCGCCTGCCAGGGCTGATTGAAGCCTTGACCTTGCCGGGCATGGCCATCGCCGCCCCAAGCGCGTTGACCGGCGGGCCCAAGGAGAATCCAGCCCAGTCGCTTTCCACCAAGCCTGTGGGAACCGGCCCATACACCTTCGTATCCAATAAGGACGGTGTGGTGCGCTTGGAGATCTTCAAGGATTATTGGAATCAGTCCCGGCTGGCCGAAAACAAGACGCATCCTGAAGTTGCCCTGATCTCTTCGGTTCCGTCGCCTTATAACCGTGAAGGCGCCTTGCTGGCCGATGAAATCGATGGCTTCGACATGGTCTCCGTTGACACCATGCGCACGCTGGTACGCAACGCCAAGGTTGTTGTCCAGCGCGATCCTTTCTCCGTGCTGTACCTGGGAATGGACCAGCGAAATAAGTGGCTGGCCAAGCCGGAATTCCGCATGGCCATTGCCCATGCGGTCAACCGCACCTCACTGGCCGAAAAATTGTTCCTGCAAGGCTCCAAGAATGCTTCAACCCTGCTGCCCTCTGCCTTGAGCATCCCCGCTCCCGATGAAACCCCCAACCACGACACCACCAAGGCCAAGACCTTGCTGGCCGATTTGGGCTACAACGGCGAAGAAATCGAATTCGCCTATCCGCTGCGGGTCTCGCGCAACTACCTGCCGCTTCCTGAACGCACTTTCGCCCAGATCGCAGATGACCTGGCAGCCGCGGGGATCCGGGTTAAGCCCCGTCCCATCGCCTGGACCGATGGTTATGTCCAGACCGTGCAGTCCAAGGACTTCAACGGACTGCACCTGCTGGGCTTCTCCGGCGGCTACCGCTCGGCAGATGACTTCCTTTCCGGCATCTTGTCCTCCAAGGAGAATGAGTTCGGCTACACCTCGCCGTTACTTGACTCACAGGTCATGCTGGCTCGTTCTATCCCTGCTGGCGAAGCGCAAACAGCTGCCTACGCGGATATTCTCACCATCTTGAATGCTGATCTGCCAGTACTCCCACTGGTCTTCCCCATCTCTGCGTTGGCGTTTAACGGAAATGTCACTTTCTACCCGCCCTCACCAATGCTCAATGAGTGCTACGCCGATGTGCAAATGACAAATTCACCGTCTATCTCAAGTTAGCGACCGTTAACCCAGCTAACGATTTCTAACCCCCGGCTATATAGGTCTACTCTGGGAGAGAGCAAAGTATCACTGTCGATGGAGATCCTCGTGCCTTCTGAAACGTCAACCGAATCTTTTGACGTAGTACTAATCGGTGCCGGCATCATGAGTGCCACCCTTGGCACCATGATCAACCAGCTGGAACCAACCTGGTCTATCGGTCTCTTTGAGAACCTGGACAAGGCTGGGCAGGAATCTTCCTCCCCATGGAACAACGCAGGTACCGGTCACTCGGCACTATGCGAACTGAACTACACCGCCGCCAAGGCTGATGGATCGGTAGATCCAGCCAAGGCCATTGGCATCAACGAGCAGTTCCAGCTTTCCCGCCAGTTCTACTCATGGGCTGTTGAGAACAAGCGCGTCGCTGACAACAGCTTCATCAATGCCCTGCCGCATATGTCATTCGTCATCGGCGATGACCACTCCAAGTACCTGCAGACCCGCTATGAGGCACTGAAGCCGAACGCGCTGTTCGAGGAACTGGAAATCACCAACGACCTGGACACCATCAACGAGTGGACCCCGCTTGTTGCCAAGGGCCGCGACGCCTCGCAGAAGGTCGCCGCTTCGCGCGTGGTCTCCGGTACCGACGTCGACTTCGGACGCCTGACTAGCGAGCTGACCGATTCGCTGGGTGCCGCTGGCGCCTCGGTGAACTTCGGCCACAAGGTCCAGGGCATCAAACGCTCGGGTGCCGGCTGGGAGCTGACCGTCAAGGACAAAGCTTCGGGCGCACTGAAGAACGTCAAGGCCAAGTTCGTGTTCGTTGGTGCCGGCGGCGGCGCACTGCCACTGCTGCAGAAGGCAGGCATCGATGAGATCAAGGGCTTCGGCGGCTTCCCGGTCTCCGGACAGTTCCTGCGCTGCACCGATGAGAACATCATCAACCAGCACCACGCCAAGGTCTACGGCCAGGCTTCGGTCGGCGCACCTCCAATGTCGGTTCCACACCTGGACACCCGCTTTGTCGATGGCAAGCGCTCGCTGATGTTCGGCCCATACGCCGGCTTCTCGATGAACTTCCTGAAGTCCACCGGCCAGCTGGATCTGCCGCTGTCCCTGCGTCCGCACAACATCATACCGATGCTGGCTGTTGGCAAGGACAACTTGGATCTGACCACTTACCTGATCAAGGAAGTTCTCAAGTCCCGCGCCAAGAAGGACGAGTCGCTGGCGGAGTACTTCCCTGAAGCCGATGGCTCCAAGTGGGAACTGATCACCGCTGGCCAGCGTGTCCAGGTCATCAAGAAGGATGCCAAGAAGGGCGGCGTACTGCAGTTCGGCACCGAGGTCATCACTTCCTCGGATGGCTCGATCTCCGGTCTGCTCGGCGCTTCGCCAGGTGCATCCACGGCAACCCCGATCATGATCGGCCTGCTCTCGCGCTGCTTCCCCAAGCAGTTCGCTGGCTGGGAGACCAAGCTCAAGGACATGGTTCCTTCCTACGGCCAGAAGCTGAACGAAAACCCAGCGCTCTACGCTGAGGTCAAGGCAGCCACCGATAAGACTCTGGGCCTGTAAGCACCAAGCAACGCGAGAACCGCCCACCAGTGCTGGTGGGCGGTTCTCGCGTATCCGGGCAGTGCCGGGCTACTGCTGCGCCAGCGGCCGCCCGTAGGGGTAGTCCACCCAGGCTCCGGCACCGAATGCGGGGCAATGCCGCTCAGCGCCGTGGTGCGTGCACGAGGCATCGGCAGGATACCGGTAGCCTTGCAGCAGCTTGTCCGCCTCGGCCCAGCCCAATCCGTGGACTTCCCGCCCATCGGCGAAACGCAGGGCGTAGCTGAAATAGCGGTAGCGGATCCTGGTCAGCCGCCTTATCCCCTGCTGCGCGGTGGCTTGCACCGCTATCGGCATCTGTGCAGTCATTACTCCAGTCTTCCATGCTTCCAGCGGCCGTTTGCTCAGAGCCTAGTAGCGATGATTTCGATATCCGGCGGGCAATGCAAGGTCTGCAGCACCACGCAATACTTTTCCGTGGTCTCGATGAGCTGCGCCAAGTCCTGCTCGCTGGCGTCGGTTTACAGCTTGAAAGTGAGCTTGATCGAGCTGAATCCCACCGGGACTTCGGGATTCATGCCCAAGGTGCCGCGTACATCAAGCACACCGCTCGCGTGGACGCTGCCGGCAACGCCCAGCGACCTGTTGGCCGCGACTGCCGCCATGGTGACTCCGGCACAGGCAACCAGCGCCTGCAGGAGCATCTCCCCGGAACAGGCCAGCGTCCCGTCCCCGCCGGTGGATGGGTGCAGGCCGGCGCTCACCAAGGCCTGGCCTGTTTGCACCGAGCAGGAAAGCCCCTCTTCCCCGAGCCTTCCGCTGGCTTCCAATAGAATTCTTCCGGCCTGCGGCTTCTCGCGGTACAGCTGTTTCAATGGCCGTTGCACGCTACGCAGGATTTCCCGATCCATGACTGCCCTTCTCACCTGTCAACTACCGTGGGACTTTCCCATATACCGAGTATGCGCGCGCACCGGGCCGAAAGATCCTGGCAGTCGACGAGGATTTGCTACATGGTTAACCACTCATTCCCCCTGAGGAGATCACCATCGGGTGTTCCCCGGAATTCCGGGGCTAATTACCTGACTGCAGGACGCACGGTCAGGGTTCGCTGAAGAGCTGGCGCTACCGAGTACCAGTTGCCGCGACCGGATCCAGCGTTCCGAGCAATGTAATCACTCGGTAGTTTGTTTACACACGAACTCACCACATCGCTTACAACCAAACTCAGGACATCGTAGACACGCGGCATCAGCACATCGCTGACAACCAAACTCACAACATCGCTGACACCGTGCGCAACGAATCTCCTTAGCTAGGAAACGGCGACGTCAGACGAATAGTAGATGTCCTCATACTCGATCCGCTTCTGAGTCCAGGCCGGCTTCGGATCCCTGATCCGGGCTCCATACACCTGCCACAACGGCACCAAACGCGCACTGGAATGCAGCCTGACCGGTAACGGAAATGACAGTGATTGCTCACCATCAACAGTGCTGTAAAGCGCATAAGCATCCTTGCTCAAGACCAGCTGGTATTCACCGATCAGGTGAGCTGGCACCTTGAAAACACGGCCACGAAAATAGATCTGCGGATTCGTCCGTCGAATCTGGATCACATCATCGCGTTGATCCGCCAGAACGCGGGGGCTACCGGTGTAGTTTTCAACCTTCGTACGCCCCAACACCTGAAGCCCATCATCCACTACGCCCTCCGGAACCAAATCGGCCTTCACGGCCAGAGCCTTGTCCAAGTACGACTGGGCTTTGGCCTGTATCCGGGCAATATCGATGGCCACGCCATCCGAACCACGATGATCACCGGCTTCCCACGCTTGAGCAGGCGTCAGATACGTGTGCCCCACTTTCAGCGCCTGGTGGCGCCGACGGTGGTTATAGTGATTCCGATACTGCTCCAACAACGTGGAAAGCTCCGCCAGGTTATGTGGTGCATGCGCGTCGAGGAACCGGGTCAACGTATTATGGCTGCGTTCGTTCTTGCCTTGCGTTTGCGGATGACTGAACCGGCCCGTAATCGCTTCGCAGCCCACGCTAGCCAAGAATATTTCAGTCTGGTTCACCAGGCCCTGCCGAGAAAGATTGAAAGCACCACCATTGTCGCTGAGAAGTTGTTGCGGCACCCCATACTCCGCGAACGCTGCCTTGAGCGTTTCCATCGCATCTTGCGCGTTCTCCATTTGCTCAAAGCACCGCGTACCCACGTCGAATCGGGAGCCGTCATCAATGAGCTGATAGATCATCGCCTTGGTCGCGTCCTGGTCGAACAATCGATATTCCAGTCCGTCGATCTGCCACATTTCCATCGGATGCGAACGGGCGAAGCGCAGCCATGATTTACGGGGGCGTTTGCGCGGGTTTCGCTTGGTAGCTCCGGCCTCGGCAAGGATCCTGCCGATCGTGGCCACCGAGGGGCGTAGCTCACCGAACTCCTGAGTATCAAGGCTTTCGAACCAGATAGATAAGGGCCCGTTGTCCCACCCGTCCTTGGCCAGTCGCTTGCGGATGCGTAGGACCGTGGTTTTGGTTTGGTCGCTGTAGATGCGCCGGTCTGTTTTCGGGGCTCTGGAGTGCGGGTTGAGTGCTTTGTTCCCTTCGGCAACGAATCGCTCTTTGACTTTGTAGTAGGAGGGTCTGCTGATTCCCAGTTCCTTGCAGAACTGCGAGATACTCAAGGAGTCTGGCAGGCCCGGATCGAACTCGATGATTTGGCGGCGTATCGACGCCGATAATGAATTTGACACGTTTAATTATCAAATTGATCGCTGACCAGAAGGGGCCTGCCAGCATGTCTTGCTACCTGTCAGCGATGTGCTGATACATCCTGTAAGCGATGTTGTGAGTCAGGGTGTAAGCGATGTTCTGAGAGAGGACACAGCGTTCCGAGCAATAACGGGTACTCCGTTGGGATGATTTTGCGTGCTTTACCCCACCTGGCGTCCGATGAACATTTGCAACCAACTAGAGTTATAGGCAAACCCCATTCACCCAGGACACCGCTAGGAACTCACCCGCATGCAGCGCTTGGCCACATTGTCATTGAAAAACCGGGCGCTGATCGCGCTCATCACGGTTTTCGCCGCCATTTTCGGCGTGATTTCCATGGGATCGCTCAAACAAGAGTTGATTCCCGCTTTGGAATTTCCGCAAATCTCCGTCATGGCAACCCAAATGGGTTCCAGCCCCGAGGTCATCGATGAGCAAGTGGCTGAGCCGCTGGAAACCGCATTGCAGGCCGTCGAAGGGCTGGAATCCTCCAGCGCCGTCTCGCAGGCCGGCTTCACCCGCATAGCCCTGACCTTTGAATACGGGACGGACATGGACCGCGCCCGCACCCAGGTTGAGCGTGCCATTGCCAATTCCAAGGCCCAGTTGCCTGAAGATGTGGAACCGACCGCATTTGCCGGCTCCATCGCCGACTTCCCGGTACTGGCCCTGGCCGTCTCTTCTGACCAGTCGCTGGAACAGCTCAACGATGCGGTAGAACGCATCACCTTGCCAAAGCTGCAGAAGATCGATGGCGTGCGTGAGGCATCGGTCTCCGGCGGTTCCTCCCAGCACATTGCGGTGATCCCGGAAGATGACCAGATGCAGAACGCTGGTTTGAGTGTCGCGGATCTGAAGGACGGCATTGAAAATGCCGGCTCCCCCATGCCAATTGGCAACATGGATGTCGACGGCTTGGAACTGCCAGTTATTGCCGGTTCCACTCCCGATACCCTGGATGCCATCAAGCAGATCCCGCTGATCACCGACAACGGCCCAGTGCTGCTCCAGGACGTTGCCAAGGTTTCGGTGCAGGCCGATGAGGCAACTAGCATTACCCGAACCAATGGTGAAGAGACGCTTTCCATCCAGGTCACCAAGACTCCTGATGGCGATACCGTAGCCATCTCGCATGCGGTAACCGCCATGATTGCCGACTTGGAAGCTGAATTGGGCCATAAGGCCACCATCACCACGGTCTTTGACCAGGCCCCGTTCATCGAGGACTCCATCAAGCACCTGGCCTTGGAAGGCGCATTGGGTCTTGGTTTCGCAGTGATCATCATCTTGGTGTTCCTCTTCTCGGTCCGCTCAACCCTGGTTACCGCGATCTCCATTCCGCTCTCGCTGATGGCAACCTTCATCGGCATGAATGTCTTCGGATACACGCTGAACATGCTGACGTTGGGCGCGTTGACCATCTCTATTGGCCGCGTGGTGGATGACTCGATTGTGGTCATTGAAAATATCAAGCGCCACCTGGCCCATGGCGAGTCCAAGGCCCAGTCCATCTTGCTGGCGGTCAAGGAAGTTGCCGGGGCAATTACCGCAGCAACCCTGACCACCGTGGCAGTCTTCTTGCCAATCGCGCTGGTTGGAGGCATGGCCGGAGAACTATTCAGTCCGTTCGCACTGACCATGACCATCGCCTTGCTCGCTTCGCTGCTGGTCTCGCTGACTATCGTTCCGGTATTGGCTTACTGGTTCTTGCCTCATCGCCCAGGCAGCGGCGAAACCAAAACCGTCCATGTGGCTGAAGACAAGTCCTGGTTGCAGCGTGCCTACGTTCCAGTGCTGAAGAAGACCCAGAAGCACCCGGTCATCACCTTGCTCGCCTCGGTGCTGATTCTTGCCGGCACCGTAGCGATGACTCCACTGCTGAACACCAACCTCCTTGGCTCCACCGGAGAGAACTCGATTTCCATCACCGCAGAAATGCCATCTGGCACTGCCATGGAAACCACTGAGAAAGAAGCGGCGAAGATTGAAGCCAAGCTGGCTGAAATCGACGGAATTGAAGATGTCCAGATGACCGTGGGCAGTGCCAGCGGCATGGCCGCAATGTTCTCCTCGGGTTCCGATACTGCCAGTTTCACCGTGATCACCAACGCCGATGAAGATCAGGAATCACTGACCAACACCGTACGGGAACAGGTCGAAGGCTTGGATCTGGCCAAGGATCTGAATTTGAGCTTCGGTTCGAACTCCTCGGCCATGATGTCCAGCGATGTCACGGTAGAGGTCAAGGCTCCGGACGAGGATATCTTGCGTGAGGCGACCTCCAAGATGCGTGAAGCCCTGGAAGGTACCGAGCACGTTACCGAGCTCTCCGATAACCTCTCGGCCAAGCGCGAGCAGGTATCAATCGATATTGATGCCGAAAAGGCTGCCGAAGCTGGTCTGACCGAGACCCAGCTCGCTGGCATGGTTGCTTCCCAGGTCTCCCCTGTGCCAGCAGGCACCTTGCGCCTGGACTACACGGATATGACCGTGCAGATTGGCCAGGGCTTGGATCTGAACAGCATGGACAAGCTGCGCGAGCTGAAGATCCCTACCGCAACCGGCGTCAAGGAACTGCAGGATCTGGCCACCGTTGAGCGTGCCAATGTTGTCCAGCAGGTCACCACCTCCAACGGCGAACGTATCGCCACGCTCACGCTGACCCCGGCAGAGAATATGCTCGGAGCGGTCTCCGCTTCGGTCACCGAACGCCTGGAATCGGTGCAGCTGCCCGAGGGTGCAACCGCTGAACTCGGTGGCGCTGCTACCGAGCAGGCTGAGTCATTCAACCAGCTGTACCTGGCGTTGCTGGCGGCAATCGCGATTGTTTACGTCATCATGGTGGCGACCTTCAAGTCGCTGATCCAGCCGCTGGTCTTGTTGGTCTCGATTCCATTTGCGGCAACCGGAGCCATCGGCTTGCTGCTGATCTCAGGCATCCCGCTGGGCTTGCCATCGCTGATCGGCATGCTGATGCTGGTGGGTATCGTGGTGACCAACGCGATTGTGCTCATTGACCTGATCAACCAGTACCGTGAGGATACGCCAGAACGCCCGGCAATGGCTCTGGAAGAAGCGATCATGCAAGGTGCCCGCCAGCGTCTGCGTCCGATTCTGATGACCGCTTTGGCAACCATCTTCGCGTTGGTTCCGATGGGCTTGGGCCTGACAGGCCAGTCCGGTTTCATCTCCCAGCCGCTGGCGGTCGTGGTTATCGGCGGTTTGGTTTCCTCTACCTTGCTCACCCTGATCCTGGTGCCGGTACTTTACCGTTTGGTCGAGTCCCGCAAGGAGAAGAACGCTAACGCACGTGCAGCGCGCAAGCATTCAGCCCAGCAGCACACCGCGACACAGGATCTGACCCGTGCCATGAATAGCGCCCACGCCAAGATCACGGCCCCAGCAGCATCTGTGGCCCCCGAGCAGCAATCACCGAAACCAGGCAAGCTCCGGGCGGATGAAAAAGCATCCGCCAGCGGCAAGCCTGCTGCCAAGCGCTCGGCGCCAGCCGTTGCGTCCGATGCAGTGGTCAATCCCCTGACCGGACAAATCCCGGTCTCCCGCAAGGAACGCAGGGAGTTCGAGGAAATGATGAAGAAGGCCTCAAACGAGAAGCCTGAAGCATAGTCCAGCAAGCAACGACTTCGCCCCGCATGAAACCCAGCAATTAGTTGGGAATCATGTGGGGCGAAGTCGTTAAAGCTGTGAAATTCAGGAAGCGACAGGGGCAGCCGGCACGGGTTGGCGCCGCCACCTCAGATAGGCCCAAATGGTCAGCACGCCCACCACGATCCACGAAATGCCTATCACCACGCCGTTGAAAACATTCGGTACGGCAATAAAGGAACCAATGGCCACCAAAGACAGCTGCCCCGGGATGACCGACAGTGCGCTGGCCACCAAATAGTCGCGTTGCGAGACACCAAAGGCTCCGCTGCCGTAGTTCACTGGCCAGTACGGAATGCCCGGCATCAGACGCAGCATGAAGACCGCTAGCAGGCCTCGGGACTCAAGCCGCTGTTCGATGCGCACCGCGTGCTTGCCCATCAGCTTGCGGACCGTAGCGCGTCCCAGAGCCCGGGCGAGCCAGTAAGCAGCCCAGCTGCCTAGCAGCACGCCGATCAGCGAGAACGCGGTACCTTGGAATACGCCGAAGAGCAGGCCACCGCAGATGGCCATGACCGATATCGGAATGGGCGTGATGGCTACCAATGCGTAGAGGATGATGAAGCCGAACCGGGCACTCCAGCTGGTCCCATCAACCCTTGACCTGATCTCCTCGATGGATGGCAGGTGTACATTGAATGCCAGCCAGACCATGAGCAGGAATACAGCGATGAGCAGCCCGTTGCGCAGGTAGTTTTCCCATAGTGACGGCGCCTTGGCAGGATCATCAGGAAGACCGGATGATGGGTCAAACTCAGGTACTGCAGGCTCGGCATTCATAGTGGTAGCTTATCCTCATTGCTTTGAATGCAGATATTCTTTCCAACCCGCGCAGTGACACGGAGCAGTTGCATTTCGGCCAAATCCACAGAGGCTCTGTTCTGATGTCGCGATGCATACCCGACCTACTAGGATCACGTTTCGCCATGAACATTGATTCCCCCGTGACAGTTCTGCTCGTTGACGATGACTCGCTGATTCGTGCCGGCCTAGGCGCTATCTTGGGCAGCGATCAACGCATCTGCATTGTTGGCGAAGCTGAAAACGGCCACCGGGCAATCGAACTATCCCAGCGCTTGGATCCAGCGGTCATCCTGATGGATATCCGCATGCCGCAGCTGGATGGCCTAAGTGCCATGGAATCCATCCTGGATCAGAAACCGGATGCCAAGGTCATGATCCTGACGACTTTCGGAGACGAGAGCTACATTGACCGCGCCTTATCCGGTGGCGCAGCTGGATTCATGCTCAAGAGCTCCGGGCCAGATGAGCTCATTAGCGCGGTTTTAGCTGTTGCCGAAGGCGCCGCAGCTCTTTCTCCGCGCATCGCCCAACGAGTCATCGAAAAGGTGCGGAATCTCGATTCCTCTGGGCAATCCGACGCGCAAACGCTGGTCAGGAAACTGACCGCGCGGGAACATGACGTACTGGCTTTGGTGGGAGCAAGCTTGACCAACTCGGAGATTGCCGGTCGGCTCTTTCTTACCGAGGCCACAGTCAAGGGACACATGACCAGCATCATGCTCAAGATTAATGCCAGGAACCGTGTGGATGCAGCGCTGATTGCCTACCGGGCAGGGATCGTCGACGCCTAGGTTCCAGGGTGCCTGGTTCCAGAGGAAATATTTGACGCATCAACTTGTTATTACATGCATACGCATATAAATTGGTAGCAGGACAAAGCACTTGCACCGTAGCAACAGGAGTGGACATGCAATTCGGAGTATTCTCAGTCAGCGACATCACCCGCGACCCCACCACCGGCCGCATCCCTACCGAAAAAGAGCGCATCGACGCCCAGGTAGCCATCGCCAAGAAGGTCGAAGAAATCGGCATGGATGTCTATGCCATCGGCGAGCACCATAACCGTCCATTCTTCTCTTCATCCCCCACCACCACGCTGGCCTACATCGCTGCGCAGACTAAGCGCATCATCCTTTCAACCACCACCACGCTGATCACCACCAATGACCCGGTGAAGATCGCCGAGGACTTCGCCATGCTCCAGCACCTGGCCGACGGCCGCGTGGATCTGGTGCTCGGCCGCGGCAACACCGGCCCTGTCTACCCATGGTTCGGCAAGAACATGCAGGACTCGGTGAACCTGACTGTGGAGAACTACCATCTGCTGCGCCGCCTGTGGGATGAGGATGTAGTGAACTGGGAAGGAAAGTTCCGCACTCCCCTGCAGAACTTCACTTCCACCCCGCGCCCGCTGGACGATGTGGCACCATTCGTGTGGCACGGCTCGATCCGCACCCCGCAGGTTGCCGAAATCGCCGCATACTACGGTGACGGCTTCTTCGCCAACAACATCTTCTGGCCAAAGGAGCACTACCAGCAGCTGATCAACCTGTACCGCGAGCGCTACGAGCACTACGGACATGGCCGGGCAGATCAGGCAGTCGTGGGACTTGGCGGACAGTTCTACATGGCCAAGGATTCCCAGCAGGCAGTCAAGGAGTTCCGCCCGTACTTCGATAACGCCCCGGTCTACGGCCATGGCCCATCGTTGGAAGACTTCACCGCCCAGACCCCGCTGACCGTCGGATCCCCGCAGCAGGTGCTGGAAAAGACCCTGACCTTCCAGGAGTACTTCGGCAGCTACCAGCGCCAGCTGTTCCTGATCGACCACGCAGGCCTGCCGCTGAAGACTGTGCTGAACCAGCTGGATATGTTTGGCGAGTACGTCCTGCCTGAGCTGCGCAAGGAAATGGAATCCCGCGCACCAAAGGACCTGACGCCAGCTCCTACCCACCAGGGATTGGTTGCTGCTCGCAACGCTAAACTAGAAGCTGAGCAAGCAAACACCAAGGAGCCTGAAGTCAGTGACCGGGACCAGTAATCCAGCAGCCTCATTGAAGGTCACCACCGACGCCTGGGAAGCACTTTTCCGGGCGCAGGTGGCGGTCATGCGTGAAATCACCGCAATGCCCGAGTTCGGCAAGCTGTCCATGCGCGAGTATGACGTGCTTTTCAATTTGCGGACCTGCCCGGGCGGCAAGAGCCGGATGGTGGATTTGAATAAGCAGCTGCTCATTTCGCAGCCGAGCCTGAGCCGCATGGTCAACCGCTTGGAAGACCAGGAGCTGGTGGTACGCGAGGCAGATCCTGATGATCACCGCGCCATGCAGCTCTCGCTAACTGCGAAGGGCCGCAAGCTCCAGCAGGACATCGGCAGGGAGCATGTGAAGCATCTGCACAAGCTACTAGGCTGTGCACTAAGTGAAGACGAATTCCATGAGTTGGAACGCTTGAGTAATAAACTGCGGCAAGCAGTGCAGTAAGCATTCCACGCGGCTCGGAAGGACATGCCATAGGGCTGCTCCTTCCGAGCTCTTGGGCATCTCATGGGATTAAATTGAATCAGCGGAAACTGATCGATCTCGGCGCATAGAAGGCAGAACACTCTTGAAGGACGAAAAGCTACTGGGCTTGGACGAAGCTGCCAGCACCCTGGGCGTAGAAACCAAGGATTTGCGCAGTTACCTCCGCCAGCATCGCCCCAAGGGTGCCGTGCAAAAACCACCACAGCCCGGAGGAAACTGGCATGTGTCCGAATCATTGCTGACACAGCTTCAATTTGCCGGCGCGCCAGGGCTGAACATCGAGCTCAAAGCCATTGATGAGCAAACCATTGAATCTTTGGAATGGTCAGAGTGGAATTCTTTTGAACAGACAGTTGATTCTGCTCCGGTTGCTCCCGGCGTGTATATGTTCCGTTTCGCCGGTGAGTGCGAACGCGGACAAGAACCAATCTACGTAGGCCAGGCCGGTGAGCGCAGCGGCAAAGGAATCAAGGGCCGGCTGAAGATCTACTCCAGCGGCAAGGGCGCTACCTCTGGAATGGGCAAGTACGCCTTTGACCTAGGCTTGGCTGATCCCCAATGGCTGCGCGGACTTCTCGACGAAGCCGAGCGCGGTGAACCGCGCACCATTCAGCAGGTGGCACGCCAGGCCATCGACCGGTTGAATCTTGAGGGGCGCTGGGTGATCTGCATCCACCGCAAGGCCGCGCTGCTGCTGGAAGCCGCCTTGATCCAGAAGCACCACGCCTCTCTATGGAACACGGCCGGTATTCCCAAGGATGCCCAAGCCTAGCCCAACAGAATTATTACCTTCCCTCAGTACTCTTGCATCTGCCTGCCAGCGGGTTCACTGTTGAAGTAGCCATCCGGCCACCAGCACACAGGTTGAATCGAGGCTCTTGCCATGGGACCAGTTCATTGCGATGTCACCGTTTCCCTCGACGGATTCTGTGCCGGCGCAAGACAAAGCATGCAGCACCCGCTCGGTGACGGTGGCGAAGACTTGCACCGCTGGCAGTTCGAGCAAACCGAAGAGAACGCGACCGAGATCGCGGCCATCACCGAGGCTTCGGCGTTCGTCATGGGACAAAACATGTTCGGCCCACCGTCGGGCGACGAACAGGCCGACTGGATTGGCTGGTGGGGTGATAACCCGCCGTATCATTCGCCGGTTTTCGTTTTGACCCATCATCACAAGCCGACCCTATGCTTGGAAGGCGGAACTTCCTTCCAATTCATCACCCAGGGAATCGAAGAAGCGCTCTGCCAGGCGCAGGATGCCGCTGGCGAGCGTCCTGTGGCCATCGCCGGCGGAGCACAAACGATCGTGCAGTTCCTGCGCGCTGGGCTGATTGACGAACTCCGCCTTCATATTGCACCAATCCGTTTGGGGCAAGGTGAGGCAATTACCGTTGAAGACATCGAAATGCATATGGACCGCACGAATCATCGCGAGACCACTCTGGCAACGCATGTCTACTATCAGCGCCGGCGCTAAGTGCCGATTGCGTTATTTGTAGAAATCCTCGCGCAGGTTGATCCCATGCTCCAGCCAGGCTTTCATGGCGGCAAGCATTCCGGTCCATCCTTCGCAGTTCCCAAAGGCCGCTTGGATACCGGCGGCAGTAGGTTTCCAACCCGATTCGGTAATCACGACCTTGGTACGTGAACTCTCGGACTCGGAGGTGAATTCGAAGGTGACGGTGTTCATCCCATCGGACGCGAGCGTTTCCTGACCGCCCCACCGCAATATGATCCTCTTCCCCACTTCGGCTTCAAGAACATGCACCGGAAAAGCGCCGGGATAATCATGGAAATCCCACGTCACCGTAGCACCAGTTGCCAGATATCCTTGGGCTCCACCGGTGGTGAAGTAATGCGAGAGCTGTTCGGGATCGGCAACAGCGTCGTAGACCTGCCTGACAGACTTTGAAATAAAGCCTTTCACGCTAAATGACAGTTCATTGAGTTCTTCGAGCGGTTCCATACTTTATGGTTTACGCCTGATGCCCCGCACAGGCAATGCTTCTGCAAATTTTCAAAGTGAAATTTTAGCGGTCGGAGCGAAAAGGCTTGGCATAGTGGAATGTTCCCCGTGGCAGACGGGCCTCGTCGAAAACGCGAACCATGAAGTGTTCGCCCCACATGCTCTGGGTAGGAATGATTCCCTGCGCTTGTGCTGGGCCGTATCCAAAACGGCGATAGTAAGCCGGTGCCCCAAGTAAGACAATGCCGCTAACGCGTTCTTCCTCGGCCTTGTCGTGAATTTCTTGCATCAGAATCGAGCCGACGCCACGATGCTGGTATTCCGGTGCCACGGCCAGTGGCCCCAGGCCCAAGAGGGCTTCGCCTTCAACTTCACCCCAGGTTGCAATGACGTGTCCAATCACGGCCGTGTCATCTAATGCCACGATGGAAAAGCGTGAATCATATTGCTCGCAGTTGAACAGGTTCTGCAGCAGCCCGACTTCTTCTGGCTCGACCATCGGATCAATCCCAGCAAACGCTGCATGCGTCAATGCATACACCGCGGCTCGGTCATCGAAGACTTCTGGACGGATACGCATGCACGCAAACCTACCAAATCTCGCGAGTCTAGGAAAATTGATTCCTCGCGTTCATCAACCAATTTGACCCGCTTCCACCCCCACTAGAAGCAAAGATTACGCTGACTTAGTGACGTACTTCAGTTCAATCATTGACTCACTTTTAGTTCCAGTGCTATCCGCGCATCCAAGGCACGGGCATTGCATGAGATTCAGCTTGAACCTGCGGCGCAAGGCTACATGGGTACAAGTGGCACCGGAAATTCGGAGTGCCATCAATTTCGGGAATCCGGAGTGATCACAGGGTTTCACCGCGAAATACGTTGGCCGGTATGCGGCGAATAATCACCTGCCCATCTACCTACCCATTCTCTACCGAATGCACTAACGTCTTGAAGCAAGTAGCTATCAATGATGGAATAGGGGTCGCATCGCTTGACACCTATCACGGAGAATTCCATGACGAAGCCTAGTGCTTTCAAACTTTCCCTTACTGCCACGCTGTCAGCTGCACTGTTCGCCACTCTGCTACCGGCTACGCCAGCGGCTGCTGCGGCACCTGCGCCCGTGAGCATCCAGGTTCAGGCCCCAGCGTTGAGCGTCGACGCATCAGTTCAGATCGCTGCCAAGAAGATCCAGCGCAACCCGGCGAAGGATGATGTCTTCGTCAACAAGAAGTACCCGCTGAGTCCCAAGAAGTATGCTCCCAAGACGGTAGCGATCCAGGGCTCCAACGTACGGCTTCGCTCTTCGGCGGCGAAAGCCTACAACAAGATGGCCAAGGCCGCTGCCAAGGATGGCGTGAAGATCCGTGCAGTGAGCGGCTACCGTTCGTATAACCGCCAGGCCGAACTGTTCAACTACTACACCCGCATTTACGGCAAGAGCTACGCTTCGCGCATCTCTGCTGTACCAGGCACCAGCGAGCACCAGACCGGTCTGGCCATTGACGTTGGAAATGCCAACGGCGCTTGCGGATTGCAAGCCTGCTTCGCCAACACTCCAGTGGGCAAGTGGGTTGGCAAGAATGCGCACAAGTACGGCTTCATCATGCGCTACCAGAAGGGCCAGGAATCCGTTACCGGCTACTCCTACGAACCATGGCACTTCCGCTACTTGGGCACCTCGCTGGCCAAGAGCGTCAAGAATTCAGGGGCCAAGAGCCTCGAGGCCTACTACGGGGTTTCCGGCAAGAAGTCTGACAGCGCTCCGAAGAATTCCAAGGGCACTGCACAGACCACCGCGAATCTGAATATGCGCACCGGGGCAGGCACCGGCAATCGCGTGCTGCTGACCATCCCACGGGGCAAGAGCGTGCAGCTGACCGGTTCGAAGAAGTCCGGCTGGTACCAGGTGCGTTACAGCTCCCGCACCGGTTGGGTTTCAGGCAAGTACCTGAGCAGCATTTCAATGCCTTCGAAGCCAAAGAAGGAATCGAAGAAGAGCACCCCGAAGCAAAACACCAGCAATGCCAAGTCTGCAAAGACCAGCGCAAACTTGAACATGCGCACCGGGGTGGGCACCAGCCATCGCGTTGTCCTGACTATCCCGCAAGGCAAGAAGGTCGCCATTCGCGGGGCAAAGAAGTCCGGCTGGTACCCAGTGAAGTACGCAGGCAAGAACGGCTGGGTCTCAGGTACCTACCTGCGAAGCTTCTCCTCTTCGACTTATTCTCCGAAGTCCTCCGACCCCAAGTCCTCGAGCTCTGCTTCCAAGAAGACCATCGCGAACTTGAACATGCGCAGTGGCGCCGGAACGAGCAAGCGAGTGATCCTCACTATTCCCAAGGGCAAGAAGGTGAGCATCCGCGGGGCGAAGAAGTCCGGCTGGTACCCAGTGAAGTACGCAGGCAAGAACGGCTGGGTGTCAGGCAAATACCTGCGTTGATCTCCTGCATGAATGCCTGGCCTTGGAATTCCATTCCAAGGCCAGGCATTTTGCTTTAATTCCCAGCGAACAGTTGCTTCGGCCTAGTCGTTCAAGGCGCTGTAATCCAGCGCTCCGCCTCGGGCCGAGGAACCGTGGGTTTCCACGTGGATGTGGTCCATGTGCCGGCTGGTGTCGTTCCAGTTCTTGGACAGGTGCGTGCCGTACTTGCCCGAAGTCGAGTACGGTTCCCAGCCCTTTTGCGCACCAAGCCAGATCTGGTCCTGCCAGATCAGGTAGCTGACGCCGAGCTGACTGCGGTTATCGATCAGGAATCGGGCGATGCGGTCGCCAGCTTGGACGCCGCCAGCGCTGTTGTAGCGGGAAATCATCACATCCACGGCCCATCCCGAGCTGTGCCCTACCGAGCCTGGACGAATGGTTCCGAAAGACGTGTAGTCTCCGCTGAACAGCCGCCGGACGGTGTCCATGACCCGCTGGGTGTCAGGGCGCACGCTCTTGATCTCGGCGGTTGGCTTGCCAACAGAAAGGTACGTGGAACTGACGTAACCGGTGCCTTTGGAAGAAGTGACTTTGGACCACCCTGAGGTGCTCAGGTGTACGGTGAGCTTCTCGCCCTTAGAGATGACGCCCAGGGAACGGTGGTTGACGCCAGCCCCGGAACGCAAGTTCAAATTTGTCTTGGCGTAGCGGGCGCTGCCGCCTGTGGGGCTAATC
This sequence comes from Glutamicibacter arilaitensis Re117, assembly GCF_000197735.1. Classification (NCBI taxonomy): domain Bacteria; kingdom Bacillati; phylum Actinomycetota; class Actinomycetes; order Micrococcales; family Micrococcaceae; genus Glutamicibacter; species Glutamicibacter arilaitensis. The sequence continues at coordinate 1,512,155 of NC_014550.1, read as the reverse complement.
CGATGTTCCGACTGCGGCTTGTCGCGCTCTACCGGGGTCGTCTCATGCTTGTTCGAATCGGGGGCCTTGGAAACCAGATAAGCGCTGCTGGACCACCTGTGCCCTTGCTGGAGCGGACCTTGGACCAGCCTCTGGAGGTTGCCAGGACGGCGACTTTCTCGCCCTTCGAGATCACGCCGATCGAACGGTGGCTGGTACCAGCTCCGGCACGCAGGTTAAGGAAAGCTGAAGCGTATGCGTACTTCTGGCTCTGCTTCGGGGCCGAAGGCTTTTCTTGTTTCTTCGGAATGCTTGGCTGCGCATTGCTGCTCAGGTACAGGCGGCTGACCCATCCACTGCCCTTGGAAGAAGTCACCTGGGCCCAGTTGCCCGATACCCGGTGCAACGTGACCTTCCCACCCTGGGGAATTACTCCTAGGGAACGGTGATTGGTGCCAGCTCCAGCGCGCAGGTTCAAATTGGCTGTGGTGTAGCGAGCCGTTTGGCTCGGAGTTTTCGATGCACTGGCCAGAGCATGGAGGTAGGAGTTGTGGGACCAGCCGGTCATCCCGGAGTAGCGGACTTTATCCCAGGATCCTTTGGTATCGAGCACGGCTACTTTGGCGCCATTGGGAATGACTCGCAGGGTGCTTGATTGCAACGTGGACTTGGCTCGCAAGCGCAGGTTTGCGGTGGTCCGCTTGGCCACCGAAGACTTCACGGACTTGATTGCAGGCCCGGTTGCCGGCAGCGCGCTGGGCACTTGGGAAGCCGCAACGGGTGCGGCATACGCTTGCCCGCCGGTTCCGACGGTCATGGTCATGGCCAGTGCCAGTGCAGCGGCGCGTCCAGGAATCTTCATACGCCCTTCAACTTCATCCTCGGAAGCCAGATTTCCTGCGCGCCACTCAGCACAGCAGTGGACTGAGTGGTTGGTGCAGGATGGAAATGGCAGTGCATTTTCTCCAGGAAATCCCGGTTACTTGAAACTCCAAGAGAATATTTTCAAGGCAACTTTGCCACATTCGAGGCCGTCAAGCATCCTCGATGCCAAAGTCAGTCTCTTGAGCCGGTCCATAAGTGAGTAGGATTACGCCTTCAGTGCGTTCAGCCCAACAACCCCGAAACGCAGGAGACAACCGCCGAAGCGACCTGGCTGATCTCGTTTTCTTTCGTTGTGCGGGTGAACGACAGTCGCAGGGCCGTGTGCGCCAGCTGTTCGTCATACCCCATGGCGGTCAGCACCGCTGACGGTTCGGTTGAGCCAGCCGCGCACGCCGAACCCGATGAGCAGAGGATTCCCTTGCGTGCCAGCTCGATGAGCACCGTTTCACCGGCGGTCTGCGGGAAGACAAAGGAAACGATGCCGCCCACTCGATGGACTGGGTCCCCCGTGAGCTGCACGCTTCCTGGGTGCTTGGCGTTGAGTTCTTTGAGGATCCGTTCGATCAGGTATGGGCCGAAATTTGCGCCAAGGCCACCTTCACGCTGTGAGGTCGCTGCTTGCAGAGCCACGGCGATGCCTACAGCGGCCGCCGGATTTTCGGTTCCAGACCGCATTCCCCCTTGCTGCCCGCCACCTTGCAGCAGTGGCACAAAGCGATGCTTGGCAGATAGGTACATTGCCCCGCTGCCCTTGAGACCTCCGATTTTGTGTCCCGAGATGCTCAGCGCATCCACGGCGGCACACAATGGCTTCAGATCAATCCACCCGGCACCTTGCACTGCGTCGGTGTGCATCAGGGCTCCGGCCTCATGGACCAGTTCGGCAACTGCAGCCACCGGCTGGATGGTCCCCACTTCATTGTTCACGGCCATCACCGATACCACTGCAACATCGGTGTCAATGAGTTCGCCCGCTGCTTTCAGATCAACAAGGCCCGTGCCAGTGACCGGGATGATCCGGTGTTCAAATCCATGGAATTCAACAAGATACTTGCAGGCTTCCATTACTGCTGGATGCTCCACCGAGCTGCACACCACCACTCGTCCCCGGGGGTTGGCCAAGGCCGCCCCGATGACCGCTGCATTGGCTCCTTCGGTGCCGCCGGAAGTAAAATAGACTTCCTGAGCTGCCACGCCTAATTGGCCGGCTACCTGCGTGCGGGCCCAGTCGTTGGCTCGTTTGGCCTGCTGCCCGGATTCGTGCAAAGATGCCGGGTTACCGAAGTCCCTGGTCAATAACGGATTGATCACGTCCAGAACGTTTTGCCGAGGTGGCGCAGTAGCTGCGGCATCCATGTAAATCATGCAATAACCATATCCAGTCCAAGGTCAATTGCTTTCACCGAGTGGGTAATAGCGCCCGAGGAGATGACATCAACGCCGGCTTCAGCAACAGCCACGACGGTTGACGCGTTGATGTTTCCGCTGGCTTCCACCACTGCCTGCCCATCGATCAGTTCAATGGCTGCCGGGATATCTGCAGGATCAAAGTTATCCAGCATGATGATGTCTACTCCGGCGGCGAGCACCGGCGGAATCTGTTCGATGGAATCTACTTCAACTTCCATCGAGGTGGTGTGTCCTAGCCGTGCGCGAACTGATTTCAGCGCCGCGGTGAGTTGTTCTCCGTTGTCCAACAAGGCCAGGTGGTTGTCTTTAGCCATGAAAGCATCAGAGAGGTTGTCTCGGTGGTTCACCCCGCCACCGCATCGCACCGCATAGCGTTCAAGGACGCGCAGGCCCGGAGTAGTTTTGCGGGTATCGACAATTCGGGCTTTGGTATGTGCCACGAGGTCCACAAGCTGCGCCGTTGCGGTGGCGATAGCGCTCATGCGCTGCAGCAGGTTCAGTCCCACGCGTTCTGCGGTCAGCAGGCTGGCTGCCGGACCGGTTACCTTGAGCAAATCGTCCCCTGCCTCGAACTTTTCCCCCTCGGGAATCAGTTGCTCAACTTCCAGCTGGGCATCAACCAGGTGCATGGTCCGGGTGAATACATCTCCGCCGGACAGCACGCCGGGCTGGCGCGCCTTAACCACTGCGGTAGCTCGGGCATCTTGCGCAACGATAGTCAGTGCGGTGATATCGCCACGCGGGTTATCCTCGGCGAGCGCCAGCTCGATGATGCGGTCCATAGCCGCTACGGGTACCGGGTGGATCAAAGTGTTCACGCGTTCATTTCCTTGCTCAAAAGGTTCTCATTGTTCAGCTCGCTGGGGTGCAGGGTCCAGCCATAGCGAATCCCTGCGCCAGCGTTGCCGGACAGGTTCTCCGGTGCGTCCACACGGTGGTGTGCGCCCAGGCTTTCGGTACGTGCAATGGCGCCTGCGGTGATGATCCGCGCGGTGATCCATAGATTGCGCAGTTCAGCTTGTTCGCGCGCGGTTGCGGCTACCGGTGCGCCCTTTGCCAGCAGCTGCGCCATTTCTTCGAGATCGTTTGCGGTTCGATGGACCCCGAGTTTGGCGCTGGCGGCCGTTTGCAGCTGTTCAAGGCCTAATGGTGCTGCTGGGTTGGGCGTATCGATCTGCTGGATGCTCAGTGGATCGACCTCGCAGCTGGCAGCTGGCGAATCGCCGCGCATGGCGGTTACGGCACCTCGGGCAAACACCATCGCTTCCAGCAAGGAGTTGCTGGCCAGGCGATTGGCCCCGTGAACTGTCGTGTTGGCGCATTCGCCGGCCGCGTAGAGCCCGGGCACTGAGGTTCGCCCTGCGGTGTCGGTATAGATTCCACCCATGAAGTAGTGCTGGGCGGCAACTACTGGGATCAGGTCGTGTGCCATATCCAGCCCGGTTCCGTCCTTGGCGCAGGCGGCTAGCCTGGCGGTGATGGAGGGGAATCGTTTGGCTAGGAATCCCGCTCCCCGGGATTCTTCTACCACCCGGGCATCGAGGTAGACCCGGTGCCCTGCTTGGATTTGTCCATGGATGCCGCGAGCTACGACGTCGCGTGGTGCCAGTTCGGCGTCCGGGTGGATCTCTTTCATGAAGCGCTGCCCGGTTTCATTGACCAAGATGGCCCCTTCTCCGCGGACGGCTTCGGAGACCATGCCTGCTGTTGGATATTGGGCCGGGTCAACCAAGGTCGGATGGAACTGGATGAATTCGGCATCAGCAATCACTGCACCGGCTCTGACTGCAAGGCCAATGCCGTCGGCAGTTGCTCCCTGCGGGTTGGTGCTAGCAGCATAGAGCTGGCCCAGACCCCCGGTGGCCAGAAGCACTGCGGGGGCAGGCAGGCTTTGCTCGCCATCGTGGTGCAGGTACTTCACCCCGGTGACTTTTCCATCTTGCAGTTCCAGGTCGGTGACAACAGCATCTTCAACGATGCGCAGCTTATGCTCTGCTTCCAACGCACGTACGGCGCGAACCAAGGCGTGCACCATCATGGCGCCGGTGGCATCTCCCTCGATATGCAAAATACGGTGTGCACTGTGCGCCGCTTCAAGACCCAGCTCATAGGTGCCGGCTTCATCACGGTCAAAGTTCACCGCATATGATTCCAAGGCCTGGACCAGCTCGTCGCTTGCCGAACACATGTATTGCACCGGGCCCACCCCGCAGTGCCCTGCGCCAGCGCTGAGCGTATCGGCCACGTGCTTGGCAACGGAGTCTCCGTGGGAAATCGAAGCTGCGGTGACAGCAGAGAGTCCGCCCTGGGCGAGCTTGGAGTTCGAGTCTCCCAGCTTGTCCTTGCTCAGCACGATGGGGTTCAGACCCAGTTCAACGCCTTGCAGCGCCGCGCATAAACCGGCCACCCCGGAACCTACGATCACCAGTTGCGGTGATGAGTTCTCTTCCCGGTTCATGGCTTGGCGGCCAGCATGCGCTCCAGAGCGATCTTTGCATCACCCTGCTGATCTTTCGGAACGGTGATCTGATTGACCACTCGCCCGGCCACGAGTTCTTCCAGCACCCAGGCGAGGTAGCCGGGGTGGATGCGGTACATGGTGGAGCACGGGCAGATCACCGGGTCCAGGCAGAAGATGGTGTGCTGCGGGTACTGCGCGGCCAAGCGGTTGACCATGTTGATTTCGGTGCCGATGGCAAAGGTTGTCGGCTCGGTCGCGCCTGCGATGGCCTTCTGGATGTAGTCGGTGGATCCGGCTTCATCTGCTGCATCCACTACTTCCATGGGGCACTCTGGGTGCACAATGACGCGTACGCCCGGGAATTCCTGACGGGCCTTGGCGATCTGGGCAGGGTTGAAGCGCTTGTGCACCGAGCAGAAGCCGTGCCACAAAATGACTTTGGCATCGTGCATGATGGCTTCATCATTGCCGCCCAGAGCCTTGCGCGGGGTCCACATGGGCATCTGCTCCAGCGCAATGCCCATGGCCTTGGCGGTGTTGCGTCCCAGGTGCTGGTCGGGGAAGAACAAGACTCGGCGTCCACGTTCAAAGGCCCACTCCAGTACGGTGGCGGCATTCGAGGAAGTGCACACCAGTCCCCCGTTGCGTCCAACGAAAGCCTTGAGTTCAGCCGAGCAGTTCATGTAAGTCACCGGAATGACCGGCATCCGACCATCGTCTTCTTCATCCTTGTACAGCGCGGTGAGTTCTTCCCAGCACTGCTGGACGCTGGGGCCATCGGCCATATCCGCCATGGAACAGCCGGCTGCCAGGTTGGGCAGGATGACCGCTTGGTCCTCACGGCTGAGGATATCGGCGGTTTCGGCCATGAAGTGCACTCCGCAGAAGACAATGGCTTCTGCCTTGTCTCGGGTCAATGCCGCATTGGCCAGCTGGAAGGAATCTCCCACGAAGTCGGCGTACTTGACCACTTCATCGCGCTGGTAGAAGTGGCCGAGGATCACGGCCTTATCCCCCAGTGTTGCCTTGGCGGCCACGATCCGCGCGTCCAATTCCTCGTCGCTGGCCTTCAGGTATTCCTCGGGAATCGAACTTTGCACCGGGTAGCCGGAAGGAATCTGGTCTTCTTGGGATGCGCCCGGACCGTATCCGGCTGGTGTGTCCCACGGGCTGGCCGCGAGGTCTGTGGAACAGGTGGACTCCGGTGCCAGCAGGTTCAGCTGGGCAATGTTCTGGGCGACCGAGCCGGTGGCTTCAGCGGTTTGGATGTGATGCGAGTTCATGAGGTCCCCTTTCGCGGGGTTGTTCAGCGTGCTTGGCGTGGTTGGTGTTGCCTAGTTGTTCTGTTCGGTGTCGACCTGCAGCGGGTCGCGTCCGTGTCCGGCATAGCGGTAGAGCCGTGGCGGCCGGTGCTTTCCTCCGGCCAGATACTCATCGGTTTCCTCAATGGAGGCCGTGCTCTTGAGGGTGCGGCGGAAGTTCGCTGGGTCTAGCCGGCGTCCCAGGATCGCTTCGTAGACTCCGCGCAGGGCTGCCAGGGTGAAGCGTTCACCGAGCAACCGGTGCGCAATCTGGCCGTATTCGGTCTTGTTGCGCAATCGCCAGAGCGCGTAGTCGACTATTTTCCGGTGGTCGAAAGCCATCTGGGCAATCTGCGGATCATCGATATCGAACCAGGCCACGTTTTCGTATTGGACGGTGGCGCCCACTTGATCTGCGTTCAGCAGCGCAAAGTAGGCGATGGTGACCAGCCGGTGGGTTGGCGAGCGGTCGATATCCCCGAAGGTATAAAGCTGCTCCAGATAGCTCGGACGCAGGCCCGTGGTTTCGGCTAGGTTGCGGCTGGCCGCCTGGCCCAAGGATTCACGGGTTTCTACCGGGCCTCCGGGCAACGCCCACATGCCGGCGTGTGGCTGGCGGATGCGACGTACCAGCGGCAAGCAGAGCTTATCCGGACCGCCGTCTTTCCCTTCCCGGATTCCTAGAATCACGGTGGATACGGCTAGGGCTGGTGGCAGGTTCCGGCGTTCGTTGACGTTCGCCCATCCTGGTACCGATGACATCTTGCGCGTGCTCTCCGATGCGATATTTTCAAATTTTGTTAAAGTCATTCTGACATTAACAAGGCCTGCACTGCTACATGTAGACCAGAAAATCCAAAACATGCTTATCAAACCGCGATGCACCCAACGACACACTCGCTGGTTGAGGCATATCCCCTCGCTCAAAAGGCCTAAACTTCTGCAAACGGACGGATGAGTGAATAAACTTGACGGTTTCACAGATTCAAGATGCCATTGAGGCAGGACAGCCGACCGAGGTGGCCTCCCTGGCCTTGTGCCTTGACCCGGAAGCGATTTACGAGAACTTCGACTTCCACCGGATCTCTGATGATGCGCAGCCATATTGGGACTTCGCCAAATTGTGGGTTCAGTCCGCACCGGCACTGGCCAAACCGCTCATTGCCCGGTGGGTATTGGACATTGCCACCTCAGAATTCGCCTACTTGGAGATCGAATCTGAAGCCGACAAGTTGCTTATCAGCTCGGTTCAGGATGCCAAGAATTGCCTTGCCAGCCTGATCGAAGACGTATCGGTTTTGTCCGATAACCCTGATGCAGGTCTCGCCAAGGCCCAAATCCTGGAGCTGGGCAGCGCATCCAAGACCCTCAAGGATCGGCAGAGTCCAAACGCTGGAATCTGGTATCAATGGATCAGGCAGAGCGCTCCCGCAGCCGGGATGGAAGTGACATTTTGTCTACGCCAGCACGGTTTCAACCGCTCTTTGAGCGCATTCATCTGCCAATGCCGCGATGACAGGCGCGAAAGCCTGAAGTCGCCTAGGATCTAGAGCATGACTCTGGATCTGAACCTACGTGTGATTTCAACGGATACCGAGACCGGCGCACCTCCGGTGCTTCTCATCCACGGCTTCGCCTCGTCGGCTGATATGAACTGGATGCGCTCACGCTGGGTCCAGCACTTCACTACCCACGGGCGCGATGCCATCTTGCTAGACCTGCCAGGCCACGGCACCGATCCCTACCGAAACGACGGATCGTGGACTCCGACCCGGATCCGCGAATCGATCGCCTCCGCATTGGCAGAGCATGGCATCAGCAAGGTCGATGTCTTGGGCTACTCCTTGGGTGCACGCCTGGGATGGGAATTCGCTGCGCACTTCCCCGAGCTGGTCAACAAACTGGTCATGGGCGGAGCTGCCAGCATCGATCCATTGGCAGCCTTCGAACTCGACCAGGCCCGCGCATTCATTGACCACGGCGAAGAGGTGCATGACGAATACACCGCCAAGGTCATCACTATTGCCAAGGCAGAGGGCAGCAACGATTTCGAAGCGCTTTTCCGCCTGATCGAAGCAATTAAAACCGATCCGTACGTCCCGGCATCCAAGATCCCCGCATGCCCGGTTCTGCTGGTCGCCGGGGACCACGATGACTTGGCGACCACCATGCCCGAGCTGCGCCGCTTGCTCAGGGAGGCCGGAACCGACTCATCAATTCATTGGCTGCCAGGACGCAATCACGCGAACGCGGTCACAAGCCGTGAGTTCAAGGAAAAAGCTGTGGAGTTCTTCTCCATCTAGCCGATCACCAAGCTGGCGGCACCTGCGCGAATCAACGCACAGGTGCCGCCAGCTGTGCAGTTAATCGGCAATCCGACTTTTCATCATAACGATTTCGTTAATTCGCGCTGTTAGTTTCACTTTCCTGTTGCCCTCCGCGCTTCGGAATCGTTAAGGTCGGAATAGCAAGCTAGCTCCTCGATATCTGCTCTGATGATTTATGGCACGGTGTATCACCTCCATCAATCGAATCATGGCGACTGCCCACGTAAACGAAGGTAGAAAATGAACCGCAAAGCCTCTGCAGCACTCGCACTCGGTACTATCGCACTGCTGGCTACCGCGTGCGCCGCAACAGAAGACCCGGCACCGGGAACCTCCCCAGCACCTTCCCAATCCTCACCCGCCGCAGCAGAATCTTCTTCCGCACAACCTTCCTCACCGGCATCGGTCCAGGCAGCTGACATTGTTCCGACTCTGGAAAATGCCGCCACGGATCAAGACAAGACTCCGGAACCTGTCACTGATCCTGAAATCGATCAAGACAGCATCCGAGCATTGGCCCAGATGAGCTACGCGAAGCAATACGCTGCCGTGAACGATTCTGGCGAACTGTGCCTGATTGCATGGGCCTACGACGGATCGCAAGACGCCAACGGCACAATGAGCGAGGAAGAAGTTGAATGCGAGGATCCCGCAGAGGTCAAAGAGGAAGGTTTGCATCTGGACGTTGACGCCACCAGCAGCACCCCTGGCGTGGAGCTCTACCTGCTTCCACCTGACCTCACCGAAGAAACGGTGCGTACCGAGCTGCTGAAAATCGAAGGAAATCACGAAGACTTGCGTCCGCTAGTGGAATTCGCGGCCACCGATTTCGGGCTGGTCTCCGTTGCCATGGAAGCAAAAACGGCTAGCGATCTCGGAAAGATCAGCTTCCCCCGCAGTTCAGGCACGGAGTTCACACTGGATCTTGATTAGCCCGCCCGAACATAGTTTTGGATAGCTAGCTTTCGAAGGACTTGATGCTTACCAGCGACTGAATCACGAAGTGTGCCCCATCAACGCACTTTGCCTCTGTTCATGAATACATCTGTGTAACATCTCTAGCTCGCTCAAGATTGTTTTCGACTGCAATCTGCCTCTACCGCGGCGTGTACATCAGCAAGGTCAGGTCCGTGGCTTCCGTAGGAGTCAGATTGTGCTGTTCATAGCGGGTCAGGCCCTTGGTTGGATGACGGAATACCCGCTCACCGGTTTGGAATCCTGCAACGTCCCGCTCATTCCAAATGGCAGCGAACTCCGCGGAAGCCGCGGAGACTCGGGCAACGATGCCACTCTCCCCCGAAGGGCTCAGCCACCCGCGGGTTTCCGCACGGAAGCTTCCAACGAAACCTCGGCTCTGCACCTCCCAGTCCGGGAGCATCTCACGCAGTTGCGCATCGGTGAAAACCAGCCACAAGAGGTTCCGGTCTTCGCGCTCCAGCGAAGCCACGCGCGGGTACAGCTCTTCGTAGGCGGTGTTCCAACCCAAGATGGTCCAGTCAGCCGAAAGCAGGAAGGCCGGGAACTGCAAGGCGTCGAGCAGGCGTTGCAGGGCTGGGGTCATGCCGCCGTTTCCGATGGGCTCAAGCTCACCATGCCCGGCCAGCGAAAACAGATACGAGGATTCCACCGAAGTGAGCCGGAACAGTCTGGCCAGAGACTGCAGAACTTGGCGCGAGGGATTGATGTCGCGGGCCTGCTCCAGCCAGGTGTACCAGGTAACAGAAACACCGGCCAAGGTGGCCACCTCTTCGCGGCGCAAACCACGCACCCTACTGCGTCCGATCTCCGGCAGTCCGTGCGAAGACCTATCTGCCCGAGCTCTGCGGTCCTTGAGGAAGGCTGCGAGTTCTTCACGGCGTCGTTGACTTGGTTTCATTGGAATCACCTTGTTGCATGGTAGTAGTACTACTAGTATCGTCACCGTCTGGGTTTGAGGGCAAAAATATGGTGAGATTTTATGTATGACCACACTTCGTTCACACACTGTCACCCATGGCCGCAATATGGCCGGCGCTCGCGCACTGTTCCGCGCAGCCGGCGTGAACGGCGCTGACCTCGGGCGCAAGCCGATTATCGCTGTCTCCAACAGCTTCACCGAGTTTGTCCCCGGACACACCCACCTGCAGCCGGTAGGCCGCATTGTTTCCGAGGCCATCACCGCAGCTGGCGGCATTCCTCGCGAATTCAACACCATTGCCGTAGATGACGGCATCGCCATGGGCCACGGCGGCATGCTCTACTCCCTGCCTTCGCGCGATCTGATTGCGGACTCGGTGGAGTACATGGTCAATGCGCACTGTGCTGACGCGCTGATCTGCATCTCCAACTGCGACAAGATCACCCCCGGCATGCTCATGGCCGCACTGCGCCTGAACATCCCTACCGTCTTCGTTTCCGGCGGCCCAATGGAATCGGGCCGTGCCACCTTGGTCGATGGCACTGTGCGCACCTTGGACCTGGTTGACGCCATCTCCGAGGCAGTGAACGAGAACGTCTCGGATGCAGACTTGCTGCGCATCGAAGAGTCGGCTTGCCCTACTTGTGGTTCCTGCTCGGGCATGTTCACCGCCAACTCGATGAACTGCCTGACCGAAGCCATGGGCTTGTCCCTGCCAGGCAACGGTTCCACCTTGGCCACCCACACGGCTCGCAAGGACCTGTACCAGAACGCCGGCAAGCTGGTTGTCGATATCGCCAACCGCTACTACGGCGAAGACGACGAGACGGTGCTGCCACGCAGCATCGCCACCAAGAAGGCCTTCGGCAACGCCATGGCCTTGGATATCGCCATGGGCGGTTCCACCAACACCATCTTGCACCTGCTGGCTGCTGCCAGCGAAGCCGGCGTGGACTTCGGCCTGGACGAGATCGATGAAGTTTCGCGCCGCGTACCTTGCCTGGCCAAGGTTGCTCCGAACGCTGCCGGCAACGGCACCATCTATTACATGGAAGATGTCCACCGCGCCGGTGGCATTCCGGCAATCCTGGGCGAATTGCGCCGCGGCGGCCTGCTGGATGAAACCGTGCACACCGTCCACTCGGCAACCCTGGGCGAATGGCTGGATGACTGGGATATCCGCAGCGGCAAGGCCAAGGAAGAATCCTTCGACCTGTGGCATGCAGCTCCGGGCGGCGTGCGTTCCTCCACCGCCTTCTCGCAGTCCGAACGCTGGGCCGCACTGGATACCGATGATGCTGAAGGCTGCATCCACTCGGTAGAGAACGCCTACTCCAAGGACGGCGGACTGGCCGTGCTGCGCGGCAACATCGCCGTGGACGGCGCCGTGGTCAAGACCGCTGGCGTTGACCCATCGATCTGGACCTTCTCCGGCCCGGCAGTGGTCTGCGAATCACAGGATGAAGCCGTCGAGAAGATCCTGAACAAGCAGGTGAAGGAAGGCGACGTGGTGGTCATCCGCTACGAAGGTCCTAAGGGCGGCCCGGGCATGCAGGAAATGCTCTACCCAACCTCGTTCCTTAAGGGCCGTGGCCTGGGCAAGGCCTGCGCCTTGATTACCGATGGCCGCTTCTCGGGCGGCACCTCGGGTCTGTCCATCGGACACGTCTCCCCCGAGGCGGCTTCCGGCGGCATGATCGCTCTGGTTGAAGATGGCGATATCATCTCCATCGACATCCCAACCCGCGAGTTGACCCTGAACGTCTCCGACGAAGTACTGGACGAACGCCGCGAGCGCTTGATCGCCACCACCGGCTACCGTCCGAAGAACCGCGAGCGCGTGGTCTCTCCTGCACTGCGTGCCTACGCAGCCATGGCCTTGTCTGCAGACAAGGGCGCCGTACGCGATGTGGATCGTGTCGAGCGTGCCATGCGTGAATCCGATGAACGCGCTGCAGCGGCTCTGCGCGCTGCAGGATCTGCCAAGGCATAAACCAGCTGCGCACTACCGCACAGCGCTAAGCCCGTTTTCCCTGAAGTCTTCAGGGAAAACGGGCTTTGCCCATATTCCCGGCAGTTTTGTCCATACCCTGTCGCGTAGCCCTTTCACTCCTGCTGCCGGTCGATAAAGTGTTGCGCGCTGAGTGGGCCCACCGGAAGTTTGGTTTAGCCCAGATTTTTCATCAGCTATCTGACGGCCGCCGAAATCCGATACCCAGGATTCCCGGCGGCCGTTTCTGATTCCACCCACGACAAAGAGCGCCTGAACCATCGACGCTGAATGCCAGGCTCCACCGACCCGGACCAGAATGACCTTTCAAACCAGAGAAACAAAGAAACCACCGATTCAGGTAGCCAGCTGGTCGTGCCGCCACCGCTGGAACAACACGTCAACACCCTCGTTCAGTTGGCGTAACAGCCGCGCTTCTGGTGCTCTTGCCGAGATTAACAGCCGGCGTTGCCGCCCACCAGAGACGATTTTCCCCGCCATCGAGAACAGCCGGTACCTCCATCGCTTAAGATCCCAGACCGAAGCCTTATGACCGCCAGGCAGCACGGCCAGTTGCAGCCATGCGACCAAGTTCACCGCGAACATTGCCAGGTCAGCCCACGCCTGGTTCGCAGCAAAAGACCAATACGGCAGCTTCCCCAACCCCGCATTCTTCAACGTTTTGATCCTGTTCTCACACCGGCCACGGGCACGGTGCCGGGCATCGAGGAACGCCACGTTGAACCGCGGAGCATTGGTCAAGAACGCTGTCACCCGGTTCCCGTCGGTATCGAACAAGTTTGCTTTCGCACCGGGATGCAACGGCTCAGCGCGCAGATAGATCCTTGTTCCTGGTGGGTAGTCCTTCAGCTCCAAGACTTTGCTCGCGTCAATCACCCACGCGTCATCACGCTGCTGCCCGTCAGCGGTGAGTGCTGGTTCCCAGTACTTCTTCTCATCGATCCACCGGACGAACCGTTCCTTGATGACCGGCAGCGAATATGAGGTGGAGAACTGGATCCCCAACGAATCCAGGTGGTGCAAGAACTCCCGGGAGGACCCAGCACTATCGGTACGGACCAGGATCTTCTCACCGACCAGGTTTCCGTGCTCGTCATAGAAATCATCAGGCAGCTGGGCCAGTGCTTGGCCGAGCACCTCGATATGGGATTTCGCGGAGTTTGCGCCCCGGTTTCCCGGGCGCAACTGCACGGCGAGGACTTCTCCGGTGCCGTGGGCTTTGCCGTAGTCAGCCATGGCGATCATCGGTGAAAAGCCGTATCCGCCTTTATACGTTCCTGCGCTGGATTCTTTCTCGGAATGGACATGAACTAGCGACGCATCGATGTCGATAATCAGCGGATTGGTTGCCGTAGCCAGCCGGGCGGGATTCCGGGGCCCGGCCGCCGCCCAAACCTTGGAACGCAGACTCCGGGTCATGGTGGCGAACCCGTAGGAGAAAGCTTCTGGTTGTTCCTTGATCCGGCCCATGAATCGGCTGATTGTGGCATCCGACGCTACAGGACCGAAGAGGTCTGGTGCGGCTCGTAGCTGGTCGATGTCTGTGGCTTGTTCACCGCCGGCCGCCAACGATAGAGCCAATGCTCCGAGGATCTTGCCTGGACGGTGCGTCGCGGAGGCTGGCACGAACTGGCTGAACCGGTCCTCGCAGAGGCTGCGGAAGTCCAAGGCGTTCAGGAAACTGGTCAGTACAGATAACCCTGCGTGAGAGACCAAGGTTTGGCCGGTGAGTTGGGTCGGGATGGCAGGGAAAACTTGGGTAGAATGGTTCACAGAAAAGGTGATCCTTCGAACGGGTATTTTGGAAGCTTAGACACTCCCATTTTCCCAGTTCAGATCACCTTTTCATCTTTTAAGTCAGTTAATGACTACCGGCCTTCATGAAATACCCGGGCTAGCTCAGGCTAAATCTGAACACAGAACATTTGGATTCAGATCAACGAAGATAGTCTCAGGTTTTCCTAGCTCGTCGATGCACACAGCATCCTAGTAAACGGCGTATGGGGGTCCATAACCAAATCCACAGCAGCAACCGAACTTCGATTGAACGTTACTGAGCGACGAGATTGAGAGAACAATAGCCGCTCGAGCTATTCAACTACCCCAGGTACATCATTCGCTTTCGATCGTTGGATGCCAGGCGCGATATCCGCTGATCTTATCCTGTCGTTCCGCAATCAAGCTCGAGATCTGTTCGAAGAACTTGCGAGTCGACTCTCCGCGTTTCAGATTTCCAAAATAAAACTCCCGCGATTCAAGGCGCATTCGAGCCATTTCGTCATCCTCGATCCATACCGGCAGCAGGCTTCCCAGCGACTCCTTGGTCACCAGATTGATGATTGGGCAAGAACGGGATATAGGCGCGTCGATCGCGAGTTGATCTTCATTTTGGCGCCTGTCAGTAAGGATTAGCGGCTTTTCTGGGCACAGGTAAAGGAAGTCCAAGCCAACACTCGAAACATCTGTGATCATGGCATCCACGCTGTCAAACATGGCAAGGATGTTCCCCGAATCAAAAAATTCATGATCGGCACCAACTGAATTTGCCTTAGCTATTAGACTACAAATCGCCTCGTGCGCTGCCTTCACTTCTAGATCTCTGGTATCCAGAATTCGAGGATGCGGCTTGTAGATCACTCTGTTGCCGGGATCCGCCAAGAGAGCCTGCACGATCTCCCGGCCATAAAGGTCCATCGAAGTATAGTTATTGTCCTCATTCTCGCCTTGCCAGGTGGGCGCGTACATCACCGTTTTTCTATTGCTAGGTTCAACCAAGGGATCGAATTCAATATCTAACTGCGGTCGTCCGGTGACCAATAACTTATCCAGCCCAAAATCAATAAGTCGTTGCCGATGCCTGTCAATCGCCGCTGGCCCCGCAACAAATACTCGATCGTAGGCCTTCGCCTTATTGGAAACCATGGAAACTTTGTCACTTTCTCCATGGTTTACGTGAACATGAACCGGTCGAGGATGCTCAAGAGACTGAAAGTTAGTGCGGCTATTATTTACATAAATGACGAGCTGGTAGCGGTTGTCCTCGTAAAGATCCATGAGGCTGGAGAACCTTCTGACGAAGATTCTAGGTAGATCAGTATGCCGCTGCATCATCCGGAACGACTCAACACGCCTAAAAAGCAGCACCACAGGATGCTTCTGATTCAACTGCTCTAACACCGGCAACCACTGTATTAGCTGATAAGTCTTATCCGGTTCATCGCCGAAGTACACGACAACCGTAGCCGGGACTGGCAAATTTTCAATTTCATGGTTGAAAGTCCTACCATTCTCAATACCGATCCATCCCAGAGTTTCTTGGATTTTAATGCTTCGCCCCAATGAACTGAGAAGCTGTCTGGTCTCTGATTTGAGAGAGGTACCAAGTTCTAGCAAGAATCCAATCATTCATTTCCCCTAAATGGTCGATTGAAGCAAGATTCCGGCCTATTCTTAGCTACGATTGGCCACAGGAAACAGCAGCGCTTCATCAACGAAAGTAGTATACGATGTCACATTCTACCATGTAATCACTCGGTAGTTTGTTTACACACGAACTCACCACATCGCTTACAACCAAACTCAGGACATCGTAGACACGCGGCATCAGCACATCGCTGACAACCAAACTCACAACATCGCTGACACCGTGCGCAACGAATCTCCTTAGCTAGGAAACGGCGACGTCAGACGAATAGTAGATGTCCTCATACTCGATCCGCTTCTGAGTCCAGGCCGGCTTCGGATCCCTGATCCGGGCTCCATACACCTGCCACAACGGCACCAAACGCGCACTGGAATGCAGCCTGACCGGTAACGGAAATGACAGTGATTGCTCACCATCAACAGTGCTGTAAAGCGTATAAGCATCCTTGCTCAAGACCAGCTGGTATTCACCGATCAGGTGAGCTGGCACCTTGAAAACACGGCCACGAAAATAGATCTGCGGATTCGTCCGTCGAATCTGGATCACATCATCGCGTTGATCCGTCAGTACGCTGGGGCTACCGGTGTAGTTTTCAACCTTCGTACGTCCCAACACCTGAAGCCCATCATCCACTACGCCCTCCGGAACCAAATCGGCTTTCACGGCCAGAGCCTTGTCCAAGTACGACTGGGCTTTGGCCTGTATCCTGGCAATATCGATGGCCACGCCATCCGAACCACGATGATCACCGGCTTCCCACGCTTGAGCAGGCGTCAGATACGTGTGCCCCACTTTCAGCGCCTGGTGGCGCCGACGGTGGTTATAGTGATTCCGATACTGCTCCAACAACGTGGAAAGCTCCGCCAGGTTATGTGGTGCATGCGCGTCGAGGAACCGGGTCAACGTATTATGGCTGCGTTCGTTCTTGCCTTGCGTTTGCGGATGACTGAACCGGCCCGTAATCGCTTCGCAGCCCACGCTAGCCAAGAATATTTCAGTCTGGTTCACCAGGCCCTGCCGAGAAAGATTGAAAGCACCACCATTGTCGCTGAGAAGTTGTTGCGGCACCCCATACTCCGCGAACGCTGCCTTGAGCGTTTCCATCGCATCTTGCGCGTTCTCCATTTGCTCAAAGCACCGCGTACCCACGTCGAATCGGGAGCCGTCATCAATGAGCTGATAGATCATCGCCTTGGTCGCGTCCTGGTCGAACAATCGATATTCCAGTCCGTCGATCTGCCACATTTCCATCGGATGCGAACGGGCGAAGCGCAGCCATGATTTACGGGGGCGTTTGCGCGGGTTTCGCTTGGTAGCTCCGGCCTCGGCAAGGATCCTGCCGATCGTGGCCACCGAGGGGCGTAGCTCACCGAACTCCTGAGTATCAAGGCTTTCGAACCAGATAGATAAGGGCCCGTTGTCCCACCCGTCCTTGGCCAGTCGCTTGCGGATGCGTAGGACCGTGGTTTTGGTTTGGTCGCTGTAGATGCGCCGGTCTGTTTTCGGGGCTCTGGAGTGCGGGTTGAGTGCTTTGTTCCCTTCGGCAACGAATCGCTCTTTGACTTTGTAGTAGGAGGGTCTGCTGATTCCCAGTTCCTTGCAGAACTGCGAGATACTCAAGGAGTCTGGCAGGCCCGGATCGAACTCGATGATTTGGCGGCGTATCGACGCCGATAATGAATTTGACACGTTTAATTATCAAATTGATCGCTGACCAGAAGGGGCCTGCCAGCATGTCTTGCTACCTGTCAGCGATGTGCTGATACATCCTGTAAGCGATGTTGTGAGTCAGGGTGTAAGCGATGTTCTGAGAGAGGACATGTCACATCCTACCATCGGCGGAACCTCTTTTAAATTGATTAGCGAGCCGAAGAATCGACTCGAGAATGCTTGCCGCGCATTGATGGTTACGTGGCAAGTTAAGGATTCTTTCGGCGGCATGACTGCCATGTGTTTAAACCGCGCAGGAATATTCCATGAACAAGGAGTACCGTCCGCCGTTGTGACCTTCGCACCCGAACCAAACTTTGAACAGATTAGTGAAACGCTACTTTCTTCCGGACGGTTGCATAGTGCAGTCCCCATCGTTAACCTGCATGAATATTACGATCATGAAGCACCTGCGAGAATGACCGACGATACTAAACCGACACCGTTACCGGACGTTGTTTGGGGCAAGCCAACTGAAACGTATCGCACGCGAGACAATTCGCTCTTCTTCCGCGACTACAAATCGGCTTCCCACTCGTTGTTGAATCGTCGCGAATATTTCCGCCGCGACGGCACCAAGTATTTGGTGGATTTCAGCTATCCGGATCCGAAGGATGAATCGAAAACGCTACGGCGGTTGCAGCTTTTTCGACGGGGCAACTTATTCGTCCAGGAGTTTTCTACGGCGGCTAGCCTGTATCGCCATTGGCTTTCGACTATTGTGGGCGAGAAAACTACTGACGTTATCGTTGACAGCAAGTATGCTGCAGCGTTTCTCAATAACTGGCAGCACCCCTTGGCTATCAAGATCTATAACTTTCATAGCACGCATGTCGCTGCGGGCGAAGACACGTTGTCCGGGAAATTATCCAAAGCCCACCTGCCGATAATCAATGCCCGTTCCAACTGGGATGGGCTGGTGTTTCTCACGAAATCCCAGAAAGACGCCTTTATCCGACGTTTCGGCGATGACGGCAAAACCCATGTATTGAGCAATCCCTCACGAGGAGTCGGAAACTTGCCCGACCGATCTCTCCGCGATCTCTCAAAGGTTATCCACGTTGGCCGGTTGACTGAAGCCAAAGGCGTCGGAGATGTTATCCGGATTGTTCATGCGGTCGCCAAATCTGGACAGCCAGTTTCGTTGGATATTGTGGGCGAGGGGCCTGAGCGCGAAAATCTTGAGCGGTTGGTTCGCGAATTGGGCTTGGACCCTATAGTTCAATTTCACGGACACGTAGATAATGTGCGCGAACATCTCCAACGAGCTAATGTCCTTCTTCTGTGCAGCGCGTTCGAAGGTCAACCCCTGGCATTATTAGAGGCACAAGCCAATGGTTGCATTCCTGTTGCCTACGATGTGAATTTCGGCCCACGTGATGTAATCGAGCACGGCGAAACCGGGTTCCTTTCTGCCCGTGGCGATGTGCAGGCCTTAGTTGGCATCGTCATCCGATTGCTTAGCGATGAAAATTTGAGTTCGAGAATTTCGTCGAAAGCTTTCTCAGCGTCCGCGTCGTATTCTGAAGAAGCTGTCTTCAATAATTGGGCGCAATGGCTGAAGAGGGTACGCAACGACAGACTGATTCTCGGTGTGCTTGCCACTTTGAAACCCACAACCAAACGCATCGAGTTCCAGGACGATGGCGGCATAGACCTACGGATCGGTTGGAATGCCGACGATCTTGATTTGGATAGCATCCAACTGGAAATCACGCCCCGCGGTGAGGTTGCTTCTGAACATGTGTTCCGGCTAGATCCTTCAAGCAGCTCTACGGGCGAAGCGACGTTCGCCATTCCAGCTGCCGCAATTGAGAGCGGGCAGATTGACGGCCCGCTGGATATTTACGTGCGGATGGGCTCAGGTCAATCTTCGATTTTGCTGAGGCTCGGGGTCCGCCAGAAGAATATTTCTCTCCCGTACTTCACCGTGTATGGAAATCTCAGCCTGAAGTAGCAGACTCGGCGCACGTAGCAGCGGGTGCCGCTTTCAGCCTGAATGGCTTCTAGCGGCACCCGCCTTGTCCGGTTCCGACGCCTCGCGGGTCGGAGTGGGGGGCTCTCCTTCCTGACGGTAATTATGGAGCCGGGGCCGGATTCTGTGGGCTAGGGATCAAATCCGTAGCGTTCGAATAGGCAACTTCATCCTGGCCCTGATCGTCGGTGTACGCGATGGACAAGCGAACGTGGTGGTTCTGCTGCCCTGCGGTCACCATGAAGCTGACCATATTCGATCCGTCGCCGGTTGCGCCGTCGATGTCTGTCCACGACTGGCCATCGGCACTCTGCTGCCAGGTGTACACTCCACCTGGTTCTTCGAGCACTGATTCGGCTCCGTCCTCATCCGACATATGGGTCACGATGCGCAGGACGTCCCCGACTGTTGTAGCCTGCGGAGCGATCACTGGCCCAACTGGTGCATCATTCACATTTGCTACGGCCGGTGTTCCGGCCGAGGCAATCTGCTCATGCGTTCCATTGCCATCGATGTAGGTCACCAGAACCCTGACCGGTGCGCCGACTTCTGCGTCGGTGAGGGTGAAGGTACCCGTTTCATTAGTCTGGGTGGTAACCCAGGAGTTGGTGAACGGGTCAGTTCCGGCTTCAACGAAGGACTGCAGCGAGTAAGTGAATCCAGAATCGATGCCGTCGAGGTCTTCGACCCCACTGGCGTCGGTGGTGATTTCATTGTCCTCACTGATTGGATCCTCGTAGTTCAGCACTACTTCACCGCTGGCTTGGCCACAATTTTGCTCGGTGCCCAGCGGCAGGCAAACAACCTGGTCATTGAATTGGATCCGTTCAATGTTCCGAAGAACATTTGACATTTCCTCGCCCTCAAGGACATTCACGACCTTGACCACGCCCGCTTCGAGCTCCGTCACGGTGTAGTCTTCAGCGATGCCTTCGAAGACCACTGTGTCGATATTGTTCGCTTCGTTCTCCAGCTGGAGCACTTCACGGACCACATGGAGCTCGCTTGGGTTGATGGTGCCGTTGAGCAGCCTGGTGTTGAAGAAGGACATCGAATCACGCGATTCGGGATCCCCATTCGCAGGCCGATACTCGAGCCGGACATTCAACCACGCATCGCCGTCAACGAAGTTTCGGCCGTCGCGGGGTTCAATCAGATCCGATCCGGAGCCCCCCATCAGGAGATTGTTATTGAAGTCTCCGTCATAGACCACCGGGTCATTTTCAAGGAACGGACGAGCATACTGTGGGACGTCTCCGCCACCGAGCAGCTCACGCAAGTTGTCCACCCGATCCAGGTGATCTTGCGTCAGCTTATGGCCGTAGCCCAGCTGCCCGCCGGTTGGGTCGAAGGTCAGGTCGATGCCCCCACGTGAACCACGCAGGATGTCATCGCCATTCCATCCACTCAACGCCTCGGTCTGCAAGAACCGGTCCCGAATGCTGGTCAGATCCTGCGGCATGCCGACGATGAATCCCATATCGGCATTGACCGGGTTGTTATGGCCCTTATGGGTCACCCAGTCGAAGCCGAGGACTCCGGAATACCTATCGGTCCCGGGGCCAGCGACCATGATGTCATCGCCGCCTTCGGCGTCAAGGTCATTGTTGCCGCCGTTGCCGATCAGCACATCGTGACCGCCATGGTACAGATTCGGGTCGTTGAACATGGTGTTGCCCATGTCGCCTTGGACGAGGTCGGCACCGCCGCCGCCCTCGAGCCAATCGTTGCCTTCATCTCCATAGAGGACATCAGGCCCGGTTGAACCGAAGAGGAAATCATCGCCTAGGCCGCCGTGGGCGGTCACCCTGTCCTGGCCTCCGAGCATGTAGTCGTTGCCCGAACCGCCAAAGGTCAGGTCGCCGACTCCAGGCCCCGGGTTCAGCACGTCGTTGCCGGCTTCTCCTTGGAGCCGGTCTGCGTCACCGAAGAGATCGGTAATGATGTCATCGCCATCGCCACCCATCAGGGCGTCATTGCCGTCGTCACCTTCGATCCGATCGTTGCCGCCCTTGCCCCAGATGGAGTCATCGCCTAGACCGCCCCGAATGGTGCTGGCTTGGTCATTGTCTTGAATGACGATGTGCTCGGCTCCGGTGAACCTCCAACCGCCTGCCGCAGATCCGGTGAGGCCGGCTGCGTTCAGTTCCGCCTGAGGCGTATCAAGGTTGAATGTCAGCTGCGGCGAGGCAAACACGTCATGCGGGACACGATCCGCAGTGGTGTTGCGCAGGACAATCTGGGACAGCGAGTTGCCTTCCAGCGAGTGGAAGAGGGTGTTGCCCAGGTTGCGGGTCAGGTAGTAGAAGCGATCACCGTTCTGGAGGTCTTCGAGCTGAATCTCGAACACGTGGTTAAACGTGGATCCGAGCATTCCGCCGAAGATATACGGCTTCTCCGCTAGACCGCCCATCCAGAGATCGATGTCATTGACACCCGTTTCAGCGGCAGGCGCCGCCATGAATGCCGCATCTTGTGCCAGCGCCTGTCCTGCGTTCCGCTTGGCGTCCAACGTGGTTGCGTCGGTCACGGATGCATGGTTGGCGTAGGCAGCCAAGAAGTTCCCGATGGACTCGGGGTTCTTCATGGACAGCCGGAAGTCTTCCCAACTGCTATATGGCTCCAGCTGGGAATCACCGGAATCGTTGTAGAACGTCTCGCGCGCGGTCTGCAGTGAAGGCACACCGGTATCGCGAGCGCGAGCCAAGTTGATCGCGGCCAAGTCGAGCGGCAGGCCGAGCAGCTGGTTGCGCAGCGTATCGGTCACGAACTCATCAATGCCGTTCGCGGTTTGATTCGCCAGGCCCTTGAGAATACCGCCGGCCGAGTCGGCAGCACTGAGCGCTGTCCCGTCAGGAGCAGTGGCAAAGGCCGTTGGATTCAGGAATGCGTCCAGCAACGGCACTTCGGTGATTTCACCGTTGTACTCGCGTGGAACGGTTTCCCGCAACATGGAGTGGCCGAAACGGTAGACAGCGTGGGCGAATTCTGCCCTGATGGACGAGTTCACATTCGGCTGGTACGAGTTCTCGTTCAATACCGTTGGATCGATGGATGGGGCAACTCGACGGGCGAACTCCTCAAACACCAAGTGCTGGTACTGCATTTCGGTGAAGAATCGAGCCGCTTGGAAGAGCCGTTCGCCGTAGTTCCAGAAGCTGTCTTTCTGGTACCGTTCCAGCAACGATGCTGGCAAATTGTTCTCCAGCTCGTCCTTGATCTGTTCCATCACTCGGTTGTGCTCCGCGTGGAATACATGGTGAACCGCAGTCAAACCGATGTTCTCGTTTCCGTGGCCATCACCGGTGATGTAATGAGCTTCCAGGGCGGCGTTGTCGTAGCCCGGGATGACCGTCCCGTCAGGACTCTGCGTATCTGGTAGCGGCGTGGCACCGTGTGCAATGTCGTCCAGGAAGGACGCATTGGCGGTGAGCACGTCGTCAGTAGACAGCGGATTGTTCCGGTCGCCGGAGCGCAATCCGTCGGCAAAGGCCAGCTGGGCTTGTCCGCCGCCGCTGAGTATCAGTGCTCCGTATGGATCGGTAGCAAGCAGGGGAACATCCAGCACGTCGAAATCGTCCATCGCAATGCCGAGAACGTTGCGGGCCTGGTCTTTAACGTCCTTCTATGTGGGCAGGCCTTCTCCGTCTGCTCCGTTGAGGATTCGCCCGGTCGGTATCGGCGTACCGCTGTCATCAAGCGCGTACTCTCGCATGAATGCCTGATGTGATGCGTGCGAACCATAGGTTTGGTTCTGGTCCACAAATGGAGTGGTCCGATTGACGTGTTCTCGCTGCCCGTCGGTGTCATCAATGGTGGCACGGGTTAGGGTCAGGAAGTTGGTCCTCGCCCCTGGGACAAATAGCGGATCATCTTCCTTCAGCGGAATAACAACTGTGCCGTTTCCGCCTTTGGACACTAGATCCAACCCGTGATCGAAGAACTGGCCAAAGATGGTGAATAGGCTGGTGGCTGATGCCGAAAGCCCCTCATCTGTGGCGATATCCGGAATCACGTATGTGCCGTTGGCAACTAGTGGATTCACCAGCGGATCCAGGGACGTAGCCACAGCCGAGTTGCCACCGAGAATCACTATGCTGGCTGGCTGCAACCTTCTCAGCTCATCTGCGACCACCGCAGGCAGGGTACCGTTGCGTGGAACAAGGATAATCGGGGCTCCCTTAGCACCTGCAACTGATGCGATGGACAATGCGTCCGGATAGTTAGCGTTAGCCCAAATTTTTCATGAGGACTCTGACGGCCGCC
Source organism: Glutamicibacter arilaitensis Re117 (assembly GCF_000197735.1). Lineage (NCBI taxonomy): Bacteria > Bacillati > Actinomycetota > Actinomycetes > Micrococcales > Micrococcaceae > Glutamicibacter > Glutamicibacter arilaitensis. The sequence goes on along the minus strand of NC_014550.1, from coordinate 1,488,509 downwards.
GAATTCCGATACCCAGGATTCCCGGCGGCCGTTACTGATTCCGCCCATGCCAAATAGCGCCTTGACGCACCGGCGCTGGGGGCCAGGCTCCACTTGCCTGGATTGTGATGACCATTCGCAACCAAAGAAACAACAGGACAATCACCAGTTCAGGCGGCCAGCAATCCGTGCCGCCATCGCTTCAAATCCCACACCGAAGCGTCATGACCACCGGGTAGCACGGCCAGCTGCAGCCACGACACCAGATTCAGTGCGAACATCGCCAGATCAGCCCATGCTTGGTTCGCGGCAAAAGACCAATACGGCAGCTTGCCCAACCCTGCGCTCTTCAGGGTTTTGATCCTGTTTTCGCACCGGCCACGCGCACGATGCCGGGCATCGAGGAACGCCACGTTGAACCGCGGGCTATTGGTCAAGAACGCAGTCACCCTATTCCCGTCCGTATCGAACAAGGTCGCTTTCGCGCCGGGATGCAACGGCTCGGCCCGCAAATAGATCCGGGTTCCTGGAGGGTAGTCCTTCAGCTCGATCACCTTGCTCGCGTCGATCACCCACGCGTCATCACGTTCCTGCCCGTCAGCGGTCAGCGCTGGTTCCCAGTATTTCTTCTCATCGATCCACCGGATGAACCGCTCCTTGATGACCGGTAGCGAGTACGAGGTGGAGAATTGGATCCCCAACGAATCCAGGTAGTGCAAGAACTCCCGGGAGGACCCAGCACTGTCGGTACGGACCAGGATCTTCTCTCGATACAGGTTTCCGTGCTCGTCGTAGAAATCATCAGGCAGCTGCGCCAGCGCTTGGTTGAGTACGTCGATGTGGGATTTGGCGGAATTCGCGCCCCGGTTTCCCGGGTGCAACTGGACCGCGAGGACTTCGCCGGTTCCATTGGCTTTGCCGTAGTCGGCCATCGCGATCATCGGCGAGAACCCGTATCCGCCTTTATACGTTCCTGCGCTGGATTCTTTTTCGGAATGGACCTGCACCAGGGAGGCGTCGATGTCGATGGTCAGCGGGTTGGCTGGCGTGGCCAGCCGGGCGGGGTTCCGTGCTCCGGCTGCCGCCCAGACTTTGGATCGCAGGTTGCGGGTCATGGTGGCGAACCCGTAGGAGAAAGCTTCTGGCTGTTCTTTGATCCGGCCCATGAATCGGCTGACCGTGGCATCAGAAGCTACGGAGCCGAAGAGTTCTGGTGCGGTGCGTAGCTGGTCAATATCTGTGGCTTGTTCACCGCCGGCCGCCAACGATAGAGCCAGTGCTCCGAGGATCTTGCCTGGACGGTGGGTTGCGGTGGCTGGCACGAACTGGCTGAACCGGTTCTCGCAGAGGCTGCGGAAGTCCAAGGCATTCAGGAAACTGGTCAGCACCGACAACCCTGCATGAGAGACCAGGGCCTGGCCGGTGAGTTGGGTCGAGAAGGCAGGGAAAACGTGGGTAGAATGGTTCATTGAAAAGGTGATCCTTTGAACGGGTATTTTGGAAGCTTAGACACTCCCATTTTCCCAGTTCAGGTCACCTTTTCATCTTTTAAGTCAGTTAATGACTACCGGCCTTCATGAAATACCCGGGTTAGAGCACACGCCTTTGCAGATGCTCTTTCAGCCCCGCGCCTGGCTTTAGACGTGCGTTGGGCTTGTATGTCAGCTTTGTGCCGGCCAAAGAGTACGTTAGATCGAGAGTGGCAGAACTTGGGACAAGCATGAAAATCTGGGGTGACGAACCACGATTCGACGAATCATCTGGCTCAAATGCCGAATCAATATGCGCCGCTTTCCGTTTCATTTAGCGAAGATCTAGGCACATAAGCCGGTACTGTTTCGACCTGACCTGAAGCCATCTTCAAGGTCGAAGGCCTCGCTTTCGAACCCATATTTGATGCATATTATGCTCAAGAATGAATACTTCTGATGCGGGACTCGGCCATCAGATATCTTGGGAACAGCGTCTGCGTCACACGTGACCGGCTCCTTGAGCCGCAGCCCCACCGGATGCCTTAGTCCGTCCAAGATGAAAGTTCCCAAACGCTGACGCGTAAAGAGGTGGAGCCGTTGACGTCAACCTAGCCGGCGTCTCCAGCACCAGAACGCTGCCGCTATAGGCCTTCGCGCAGGGAGATACCGGAGCGCATCCGGACTTCCCGTCTTAAGAGGTAGGTAACGGTGGAGCCACCCCCACATGCCTCCACCGCTAGGGAAAATGGCTCTTCAGGAATAAGAGTGTAACCACCTGAAACCAACACCCCGATTCCCGGGCATGTCGCCGAGCACGAAAAAGTCGAGGTCTTCCAGAAGAATGGAAGTTACTACACTAGCCATTTTCGAAAGACCTCGACGTTGCTCAATCCTACCTTCACCGCACCAGACCTCACCACTTTCACCAATCTTGACGGCTTGGGACTGACCGCAATCGGGCAACACCTGAGCGCAGCGAAAGCCGAAATCCTCTGCCACGTCACCAACCCGATCCCTTGGTGCCAAACCTGCGGAGCAGCAGGCATTCCACGCGATACCGTCACTCGCCGCCTCGCCCACGAACCATTGGGCTGGCGTCCCACTGTCCTAGTCATCAAACACCGCCGCTACCGTTGCGCCAATTGCCAACGAGTCTGGCGTGAAGAGCTGTCCCAAGCAGTAGCGCCACGCCAGAAAATCAGCAGGACCGGGCTACGCTGGGCGCTGGTTGGACTGGTCTGCCACCACTTGTCAGTCTCCCGAATTGCCGAAGGCCTCGGCGTCACCTGGAATACCGCCAATGAGGCTGTGCTGGCTGAAGGTCAACGCTTACTGATTGATGATCCAACCCGCTTCGACGGGGTCAAAGTGCTGGGAGTCGATGAACATGTTTGGCGGCATACCCGAACCGGCGACAAATACGTCACCGTGATTGTGGACCTCACCGCGGTGCGTGACGGCACCGGTACCGCACGACTGATCGACATGGTCCCTGGAAGATCCAAAGCTGTATTCAAAACCTGGCTGGCTGATCAAGAAGAACAATGGAAACAGGGCATTGAAGTCGTCGCAATGGACGGTTTCACCGGCTTCAAAACAGCTGCCGTCGAGGAGCTACCCCACGCGGTGGAGGTGTTGGATCCATTCCATGTAGTCAAACTAGGTTCCGAGGCGCTGGACCAGACCCGGCAACGGATTCAACGTGAGCAACATGGGCGTCGAGGACGCAAGGATGACCCGCTTTACAAGTGCAGGCGAACGCTGACCACGGGACTATCCTTGGCTACGGAAAAGCAGAAGACCAAGCTTGAAGACCTGTTCAAGGAGCCGGAGTATGAGCCGGTTCAATTGGTCTGGAGCGTGTATCAGAAGATGGTGGATGCCTACCGGCAACCGAAGCCCGAGGTCGGACGGTGGGCCTTGGAGCAACTGATCAACGAAGTTGGCACGAAGGTACCGAAAGGGTTGCCGGAGCTGAAAAAGCTCGGCGGCACCCTGCGCAGGAGGAAGACGGACATTCTCGCGTACTTTGATCATATTGGTAGTTCGAATGGTCCTACCGAGGCTTTGAATGGCAGGTTGGAGCATCTGCGAGGTATCGCGTTGGGGTTCAAGAATCTGGCGCACTATATCGCCCGGTCGTTGTTGGAGACCGGTGGGTTTAGACGGCGTTTACACCCTCAATCCTGAAGAGCCTCGTTAAGCTCGCATTTGCCGGCGGATCCGCTGCCAGCGACGACGACTTGTATCCGACCGGCGAAATTCCGGCCGAGACAGTTTTCGCCGAGAAAGCAACTGTCGAGAACAAGCTATCCATCGGTGGTTCCATCAAACTCACCGAATCAAAAGAGCTGAATGCACCGGTTGACGGCGTCGTTAATTGGGCTTTCGTCAAGCCCGGCGACAATGTCTCCCTCGGAGATCGAATTTTCCAGATCCGTGTCGAATCCCAGCCGGATTCTGCAGAGACCGACAGCGCAGAAGATGAAGAACCCCAGGACGAACAACAGCCACGAGCTGCCGCACCGGTCATGAAGTACCACGACGTATATGCACCGGCCACAGGCAAGGTCGGAGCCTTCCAAATTGAGGTCGGCGACGACACCACGAAGGGCACAGCGCTCGGCAGCATTCAGCCCCAGGAGTTCTTGGCCGTTGGTTCGGTTGATCCACTGGATCGCTACCGGTTGCTTGATGAAAATCTCGAAGCCACGATCACCATTGACGGTGGCCCGGAGCCTTTTACCTGCAAGAACTTGAACTTCGGTGATAGCGCGTCAAAGAAGGCTAGCGGCAGCACCGAGGACCAGAACATGGGTTCATTCTCAGGCCCGATGGTGGCTGATGAATCTGCTGACAGTGATTCAAGCAGCGAGATTTCCTGTGTTGTACCCACGGAGACCGTAGTATTCGATGGCTTGAACATGACCATGGAAATTGACGCTGGTTCCGCCGAAGACGTATTGACCGTTCCAGTATCCGCTGTTCGTGGTTTGGTTGGCCAGGGCGCGGTATGGAAGCTGGATGAAAACGGCAAGGAAATCCGCACCGAAGTCGAGCTTGGCGTGACCGACGGAAAGGTCATCGAAGTGATCTCAGGGCTGAAGGATGAAACCGAAGTGCTCCGCTTCGTTCCAGGTTCCACCCCGTCGCCTGAAGACATGATGGGGATGGAGTACGCCACAGATGAGTGGTGAGCCATTACTGGAGCTTGAGAATGTCACCCGCAGCGTCCTGCTGCCCGATGACAGCGAGCTGCACATCCTGAACGGGATTGATCTCAGTGTTTCCGAAGGCGATCATATTGCCATCGTAGGTCGTTCCGGCACCGGTAAATCCACCCTGTTGAACATCCTTGGCCTGCTTGACCGCCCCACCAGCGGCAGCCTGCAGTGGCGAGGCAAGGATGCCACTCGCCTCAGCGCCAAGCAGGCGGCCCATGCCCGCGGGCGCGACCTCGGTTTCGTTTTCCAGCAGTTCAACCTCCTGCCAGGACGCACTGCCCTGGAAAATGTCATGGCTCCACTGATGTACGCCAGTGGCCATGAATTCTGGAATCGGCGCAAGCTAGCAACCGAGTCCTTGGAGCGCGTAGGACTGGGCAAACGCTTGGATTCAATGCCCCAGACCCTCTCCGGCGGTGAGCAGCAACGTGTGGCCATCGCTCGCGCGCTGGTCCGCCGGCCACGAGTCGTACTGGCCGATGAGCCCACCGGTGCCTTGGACGTCACTACCGGACGGGCAGTGATGGATCTCCTGGATTCCGCCACGGTTGATTCCGGCGCAGCCCTGATCACCATCACGCACGACAGCAATGTTGCGGCCTTGGCCCGAGAACAGCTGCAATTGGATGGCGGGCGGCTGCATCCGCTCAGTGAGGTGGCGGCAAGATGAAATCCTTAACCCGCTTAGGGACCGGTTTTGCGGCTGCACTGCTGGAGGCATGGCAGGAACTGCGTATTCACAAGTTGCGCGTCTTGCTCTCCTTGGTTGGTGTCACCATCGCCGTGGCCTCGTTGACTACCGCATTGGCCGGAGCTGGCATGGCGCGTCAGATGATGACCGAAAACCTTGAAAGCGAGGGTCGTCCAGCAATGATCGTTGTCTACGCCTTCGACCCGAACTCGGACGGTGGCCCTGCGGGCAACGCCCAAATTGACGAAGCCTTTCAAAAGACCAGTGACCGTTTCAAGGTCGAGTACACCACCATGATGGGACGCAACTACGAGCAGACGGCTTCAGCCCAAGGCATGAGTGTTGATGCCGAGGTCATGGTGGTTGATCCCGACTACGCACCAATGCACCGGCTGGTTGTTACTGAAGGCCGCTGGTTGGAAGCCGAAGATGCCCGGAATCTTGCACCAGCGGCGGTGGTTGACCGAAATTTCATGAAGGAATTGGGATTGGAAGGCCACCGGCTGCCGTTAACCGTGGACTTGATGAGCAATGGCAAGGCCGTCTCGGTTACGGTCATCGGAACTACCAAGGGCACCAGCTACGGCATGGGCGGCAGGCTATGGATGCTGCCAGCCACCTATGAGCACTGGTTCGGCAGCCAAGCTCCGCTCAATGAGGTCAGCTACAAGCTGTGGGTGCCCATTGAGGGATCCGAAGAGCTGGCCATGCACTTCGGCCAGCAAATGCAGGCAGAACTTCCTGGTCTCACAGTTGATGCGCACCGCGAAGATTATCTGATGTGGGGTGCTGATGAGAGCTTGAAGATGTTGACCATGGTGGTTGCCGGGATCGCAATCATCATCTTGCTGCTTGGTTCCCTGAGTCTGCTCAATGTTGCCATGGTGACCATGAAGCAGCGTATCCGCGAAGTGGGTATCCGACGCAGCTTCGGTGCAACAACCGAACGCGTATTCTTCTCGGTGATGATGGAAAGCGTCGTAGCCACGGCCGTAGCAGGTGGCATTGGCGTGCTCATCTCCGTAGCTTTGGTCTCCAACGAGACTCTGCTGAATATGGTGATGGCTACCGAGCTGGATCAAATGCCTGCATTCCCTATCGGTGCGGCCCTACTTGGCATGGGAGTTTCCATCGCCGTAGGCGCACTGACCGGTGTGCTTCCTGCGCTGGTGGCAGCCCGAGTCAAGATTGTGGATGCTATTCGCGTCTAGGACTTGGAACCGGCAAACGCGAGTTTTGCTGGACATGCTCAGGCGTTGGCCGAAGATATTTTCTTCGGCCAACGCCTTTTTGCTCTGCGTTTCCCGGCAGAAATATCAGATCTGATATCAAATCCACTGACTGGCAGGTATTTGAACCACCGATTGTGCGCTGGCCTACATGGCCTTATGAGCCCCAATGGCACCGGTTTGGACTCCCGGACTATTCTTAATAATATCCCGTGATTCAGCGGATTTTCAGGCCTATGCTCCGTCCATGGGAAAAAATTTTCCGGTGCACTTGACAGCGTTTGAGATTGAGAGCACACTGATCGTATACGATTTGATGTACGACTTGATGTATGACGAAAGCAGGCCGATCAACGGTGAGCAACATTGTTCCAGTAACCGAAGAGACCTTCGCCCAGGCAGGCAAGATCCTGGCCGTACACCTGAGCTACTCTTCGCGCGCAGCACAGCGCGGCCGTACTCCCAAGTTCCCTAGCTACTTCATGAAGGCCACCAGCTCGCTGGCCGCCAGCGGTTCCACCGTGGAACGCCCAGCAGGCACCGAACTGCTCGCCTTTGAAGGCGAAATCGCATTGATCATCGGCAAGACCGCCCGCCGCGTCTCAGTAGAGGACGCCTGGAGCTACGTCGGCTCGGTCACCGCCTCCAACGACCTGGGCGTGCACGACATGAAGTACGCGGACAAGGGCTCGAACATCCGCTCCAAGTCCGGCGACGGCTACACTCCGATGGGCCCGAAAGCACTGGAAGCGGCCACTCTGGATCCAGCCAAGCTGCGCGTGCAGACCTGGGTCAACGGCAAGATCACCCAGGACGCCGACACCTCGGAACTGCTCTTCTCCTTCGCCACCATCGTGGCCGACCTGTCCCAGCAGATGACCCTGCAGCCAGGCGATATCATCCTCACCGGCACCCCTGCCGGCTCCACCGTCTTCTTCCCAGGCGATGTCGTCGAGGTCGAGGTGACCGACCTGGTCACCGGCGCCACCACTGGCAAGCTGAAGACCACCGCCACCGAGGGCACCGCCACCTTCGCCGCCTTCGGCAACCAGCCAAAGGTCACCGACAAGGACAAGGAAGATGCCTACGGCGACCGCGAGACCGCTGGCATGGCACCAATCCTCACCGGCAAGGACGTGCTGACCGACAAGGTCCGCGAACAGCTGGCGTCGGTAGCCACCGCAACCCTTTCAGCCACCCTGCGCAAGCGCGGCCTGAACAACGTGAACATCGAAGTGCCAGGTGCCACCAAGGGCATGCAGCGCGTGATCGGCACCGCCCGCACCCTGCGCTACATCCCGAACCGCGAGGACCTGTTCAAGGCCCACGGCGCTGGCTACAACATGCAAAAGCAGTCCATCGATTCGCTGGGCGATGGCGAGATCCTGGTCATGGAGGCCCGCGGCGAAACCGGTTCGGCCACCTTGGGCGACATCCTGGCCCTGCGTTCCCAGCAGCTCGGTGCTGCCGGCATCATCTCCGATGGCGGCGTGCGCGACCTGGACGCAGTCTCCGGCCTGGACATCCCGGTCTTCTACAACGGCGCGCACCCGGCAGTTCTGGGTCGCAAGCACGTGGCCTGGGACAAGGACATCACCGTGGCCTGCGGCGGCGTCTCGGTCCAGCCAGGCGATGTCATCGTGGCTGACTCCGATGGCATCGTGGTCATCCCGCCAGCGATGGTGGAACAAGTTGCCGCCGAGGCAATGGTCACCGAGTCCAATGATGAATTCATCTTCGCGATGGTCAAGCGCGGCCACGGCATCGAGGGCCTGTTCCCGATGAACGCCGAATGGAAGACCAAGTACAACGCCTGGAAGGACGCAGGCAGCCCGGATCTGGACTCATGGTCGCTGTAATGACCGCATCCAAGTCCGAGGCGGCCTACCAGCTGGTCTCCGAACGCATCGTCAACGGGGCGTACTCCCCCGGCTATCGGCTGGTGCTGGGCACCATCGCCGATGAGCTGGGCTGCTCCGTGGTTCCGGTGCGCGAGGCGATCCGCCGGTTGGAAGCCGAAGGCCTGGTCCACTTCACCCGCAATGTCGGGGCGACGGTAGCCCACGTGGATTCCACCTTGTACCTGCACACCATGCAGACATTGATGGTCATCGAACCGGCAGCTACCGCGCTGGCCGCCGATTCCATGGATGCCGCGTGGCTTGCCAAGGCACGGGCGCTGAACGAGAAGATGCGCCAGTGCCTGGAGGACTTCGATCCGGTGGCCTTCACCAGGATGAATACCGAGTTCCACCAGCTGTTGTACGGCCAGTGCCCCAATCCGCACATCCTGGACCTGGTCCAGCGCGGATGGCGCCGGCTGGCAGCGATGCGGGCGAGTTCCTTCACGCACATCCCGAACCGGGCCCGCGCCTCGGTCCAGGAGCATGAGAAGCTGCTGGATCTGATCGGAACCCATGCCACTCCGGCGCAGATCGAGGCCGCGGCGCGCGAGCACCGCGCCCACACCCTGAACGCCTACCTCAAGGCTGCCGGCATGGCACCGAGCGCCATCTAGCCACCAGCACCACCCATAGTTTTGCCCAAATCCATCCGGTGGAAACACCGGGACAACGCACGAAAGGAATTGCCATGAGCAAGCACTTCGTACCGGAAAACCTTCCGACCCACCTGCAGCACTACATCAACGGCGAATTCGTTGACTCCATCGGCGGAGCAACCTTCGACGTGCAGGAACCGGTCACCAACACCAACTACGCCACCGTCGCCTCGGCACAGCCTGAAGACGTGGATCTGGCTGTTGCCTCCGCAAACAAGGCCTTCAAGGAAGGCCCATGGTCCAAGATGCTGCCGCGCGAGCGTTCCCGCGTGCTGCACAAGATCGCTGACATCGTCGAATCCCGCGATGAAGAGCTCTCGCTGCTCGAGTCCTACGACTCCGGCCTGCCGATCACCCAGGCCAAGGGCCAGGCTCGCCGCGCAGCAGAGAACTTCCGCTTCTTCGCTGACCTGATCGTCGCACAGGTGGACAACACCTTCCGCGTGCCAGGGCGCCAGATGAACTACGTGAACCGCAAGCCAATCGGCGTGGCCGCACTGATCACCCCATGGAACGTTCCGTTCATGCAGGAATCCTGGAAGCTGGCTCCGGCCATCGCTACCGGAAACTCGGTAGTCCTGAAGCCTGCAAGCTACACCCCGCTCTCCGCAGGACTGTGGCCAGAAATCTTCCGCGAGGCAGGCCTTCCAGAAGGCGTCTTCAACCTGGTCTTCGGTTCCGGTTCCGTAGCCGGCGACTACCTGGTCAAGCACCCGGATGTGCCACTGGTTTCCTTCACCGGCGACTCCTCCACCGGCGCCACCATCTCCACCGCTGCAGCCCCGCAGTTCAAGGGCCTGTCCCTGGAACTGGGCGGCAAGTCTCCAGCAGTCGTCTTCGCCGACGCTGACCTGGAAGCAGCCTTGGATGCCACCGTCTTCGGTGTCTTCTCGCTGAACGGCGAGCGTTGCACCGCTGGCTCCCGCGTGCTGGTACAGCGCGATATCTACGATGATTTCGTTGCCAAGTTCGCGCAGCGCGCCAAGAACATCCGCGTTGGCCTGCCAAGCGATCCGAAGACCGAAGTCGGCGCCCTGGTGCACCCGAACCACTTCGAAAAGGTCATGAGCTACATCGAGATCGGCAAGACCGAAGGCCGCTTGCTGGCCGGCGGCGGCCGCGCCGAAGGCTTCGAAGAAGGCAACTACGTTGCACCGACCGTCTTCGCAGACGTGGCACCGGATGCACAGATCTTCCAGGACGAGATCTTCGGCCCAGTTGTGGCCATCACCCCGTTCGACACCGACGAGGAAGCACTGGAGCTGGCCAACAACACCAAGTACGGCCTGGCAGCCTACGTGTGGACTTCCAACCTGAAGCGTGCACACAACTTCGCGCACCAGATCGATTCGGGCATGGTGTGGCTGAACTCCAACAACGTCCGCGACCTGCGCACCCCATTTGGCGGCGTGAAGGCTTCGGGCCTGGGACGCGAAGGCGGCTACCGCTCGGTGGACTTCTACACCACCCAGCAGTCCATCCAGATCACCTTGAACGAAGCGCACTCCCCTAAGTTCGGCGTCTAAGAAGCTTCAGCTTCCACCCACTAGTTTTTATTGCTTGCAAAGGAGCAAATCATGAGCAAAGAGATCGCAAACCCGATCCCAACCCCTTCGGTTCCAGCACCGGATATCCTGCGCTGCGCCTACGCTGAATTGGTCGTCACCGACCTGGAGCGCTCCCGCAACTTCTACGTAGACGTTCTGGGCCTGCATGTTTCCTACGAAGACGAGAACCAGATCTACCTGCGTTCCTTCGAAGAATTCATCCACCACAACCTGGTTCTGACCAAGGGTCCGGTCGCCGCACTGAAGGCCATGGCTTTCCGCGTGCGTTCCACCGAAGAGGTCGACAAGGCCGAGGCCTACTACAAGGAATTGGGCTGCCGCACCGAGCGCCGCAAGGAAGGCTTCGTCAAGGGCATCGGCGACGCCGTGCGCGTTGAGGATCCACTGGGCTTCCCATACGAGTTCTTCTTCGAGACCACCCACGTAGAGCGCCTGCACATGCGCTACGACCTGTACTCGGCTGGCGAACTGGTCCGCCTGGACCACTTCAACCAGGTCACCCCGGACGTGCCACGCGGCCGCAAGTACCTCGAGGACCTGGGCTTCCGCGTCACCGAGGACATCCAGGATGACGAAGGCACCACCTACGCAGCATGGATGCACCGCAAGGGCACCGTGCACGACACCGCATTGACCGGTGGCAACGGCCCGCGCCTGCACCACGTGGCCTTCTCCACCCACGAGAAGCACAACATCATCCAGATCTGCGACAAGATGGGTGCACTGCGCATTTCGGATCGCATCGAGCGCGGCCCAGGCCGCCACGGTGTCTCCAACGCGTTCTACCTGTACATCCTGGATCCAGATGACCACCGCATCGAGATCTACACCCAGGATTACTACACCGGCGATCCGGACAACCCGACCATCACCTGGAACGTGCACGATAACCAGCGCCGTGACTGGTGGGGCAACCCGGTTGTTCCTTCTTGGTACACCGAAGCTTCCAAGGTCTTGGACCTGGATGGCAACGTGCAGGAAGTCATCGAGCGCACCGACGACTCCGAATTGGAAGTCACCATCGGCGCCGACGGCTTCTCCTTCACCCGTGCCGGTGACGAAGATGGCTCGTACCACGGCCAGGCTTCCAAGGGCTTCAAGCTGGGCAACCAGGTCTAAGCCGAACAACCTCTGGACGTGAGCTTGCAGCTTCCCTGAGCTGCTACGCAAAATCCCGGGTCCTTCGCGAAATTATCGCGAAGGACCCGGGATTTTCTTATTTTCAGCAGTAGTTCGCTATGAATGACCAATCTCCTCAACAGTGGTAGCTGAAAGCACGTATCAGGCCAGCAGTAGACCAGTAACCGCCAAAGATCTCGACGTGCCTAGTTGCGCGGTACCCAAAGTCGCTGGTACGCCAACACCACGGGCTTAGATATCTGTCTGACGATGAATTGGCTGAACCACCGAATCAACTGGTCGAAGACAGGCAATGCGAACAGCGCTACTGTCAGCACGGTCAAGAGAACCGCAGCCACGAACGCCACGATGCTATTTGTTTGGTCAAGGATCAGGGGAAGATACGGAGTAATAGCGAGAACTACGAAACCGTGCATGAGATATATCGCCAAGCTTCGCCGGCCGAGCATAGCTGGCATGCCATCCTTGTCCGGCATCAGAGATAGGAATACGAATATCGCGGCAGACGCAATGAACAGCAGACCAATGCGGAAGAGCACTCCTTGAGGGTCTTGAGTATCCAGGCGTTCGAAGGAGAAACTGCCGTACAACCATCCAGGCCGAGTGTCTCGATAATACAGATACAACCACGCTCCGGCCAGCGCTACAACTCCTGCAATTTTCCACTGGACGGCAATACGACCTGCAGTGCGGAGAATCACCTGTCCGTGGGTCGCACCCACGACGAAGAATGGCACGAAGACGACGGCACGGGAGAAGGTGAAGTCGTAGCCGATCTATTCAAAAATGCCCGACATACTAGCTATGAGAAATGATAGGCCCACGGATGTCTTGGGGAACTTGGAGATTAGAGGCGTCAGCAACTGCCACCAGCACATGGCCAAAAGGAACCAGAGGATCCAAAAGGGTCTGACAAGCGAGAAGGTTCGCTCTAAACCTAACAGTGGTACCGCGAAAAATAGAGCGTCTGGAATACGACCAGCAGGACGAGGAACACGCCAATTCGCCGAGGAAGCTGCGTGGACTAGGCGGTGATTCCTGCAAGAAAAACGAACGCCGGCATATGGAACATATAGATGGCCGTCAGCGGGAGTCTGGTGGTTCGAGCTTCCCATCCTGCGGTCGCTTCCAACAGGTGGCCTAGGACAACCAAAATGATCAGTGCGCCTTTTGCTACATCGAGTCGGTGCACCCTGACCCTGCTAGATAGTTCAGTCACCGAGTTAGGCTACCAGCACAGGATTGTCACTCATGCCACCGCAGGACTCCGGGCCGGTAACACAGCCGGACTCGTGGCTCTGCTTCCGACAAGTTCCAACTGAAGGTAAAAGGTATCTGGGGTCGCTTCAGAGCTCCCGTTTCTGTGGAACCCATCTTCAGGATCCTTGGGTGCCCTTGATTTTCCCGGGCTTTGGGCAAGACTGGGTATATGGCCACTGACCAGAGCCTGAAGTTTGATGATCGCAGCCACGCCGGCGCGGCGTTGGGCATGCGGCTGGCCTTGGAGCTGCCCGCCGGCAGCTACACGGTACTGGGCCTTTTGCGCGGCGGTGTCCCGATCGCCTATGAGGTTGCCAAGATCCTCAAGGCGCGTCTGGGTGCCTTGGCAGTTCGCAAGCTCGGTGTACCGAGCAATCCTGAACTGGCATTCGGCGCTATCGCCCACTACGCGTCGGGCAACGGACGCTACATCAATGAGGAGATCTACCGCCGGGCACTTCGCTACTTCGGCGCTGATGAACTGGACTCCTTGGAATACGGGACGCACTCGGAACTGATGCTGCTGGCCGACATATTCAGGGCTTACTCCCCGGGTTTGACCGGGCAAACGGTGATTCTGTGCGATGACGGCATCGCGACCGGCGCCACCATGAAAGCCTCCGTTGAATTGGTGCGGCGGTTGGAAGCGAAGTCCATCGTCATTGCGATACCCGTCGCCGCACGGGAGTCAGTGGAAGAGCTCGAATCGCTTACTGAGCATGTATACGCGGTCTGGACGCCAGAGAATTTCGGCGCCGTGGGCGCGTATTACCGGGACTTCACCCAGATCAATCAGGCGCGTGCGCTGCAGCTTCTGCGTCTACAAGACTAGATTCCGCCACTGGACGAGCCGGCCCCACAGCCACTTCCCTTGTCTCACTGTTCCACTGCCACCGGCACTACATCAGGGCGCCACGAAAGGTACGCCAGCACGGTTCCAGCCGATCCCACAATCACCAGTACTGCAGCGACTGGAGCCAAGCCGATCGCTGCTCCCAGCGCGCCGGCCAGCGGGTAGGTCAGCAAGAAGCAGGCGTGGGACAGCGAAAACTGCGCGGCGAATACGCTGGGCCGGTTTTGCTCGGTGCTGTTGCGGCGAAGCAATCGGGAGGAGGGCGTCAGGATTGTTGCCGTGGCAGCACCAAGCAGCATCCACAACGCGAGGATTGCCGCCCATTGGCTGCTCCCCTCGCCCCAGAAGATCAAGCCCGCGCCAGCCAAGAGCAGCAACGGCATGAGTAGCCCGCCAACAAGCATCACCGTGCGATCGGCAATGCGCTCCAGCAGTCCGGGCATGCTCAGGGCAACAATCATGGAGCCTGCTCCATAGGCGCCAAGCAGCAGGGCAACGTCCACCTGGGAACGCCCTAGCTCTGCCTTGACCAGCACGACGGTATTGACGATGACCATCGCCGAGGTCGAGGCCACCACCAGGTTCAAGCCCATCAGGCTGCGCAATTCAGCGGCCGCGAAGAAGGCTCGGGTTCCACCGGTCAGGCGATGGAAGAACTTCGCCTTCTGCGGTGGCGCGATCACAGGGAATTTGGTGGAGGAAACCAAGAGCGCCGAACCGGCAAACCCCACAACGGTCCCCATGAAGAGGTTGTGATAGCTGGTGATGGTCAGTAGCGCTGCGGCGAGCATGGGGCTGGCCAATGATTCCATGTCATAGGGGCTCTTCAAGTTTTAGCGTGGTGAGCCCGAAAAATAAGTAAGGCCCGCAGTCCTCTGCGAAAATGGATGTTGTCTAGACAAACCATCAGCAAGGAACTACGAGCCGTGTTTAAAGATACCGGTGGAAACGACGCTGCGTCGATTCTTCTCAACCTCACTGACTACCGCGTCATCGACGCAACCCAAGAACCAGCCGGACGACAAGTCCTTATCGAGCCCAAAGCCACAGAGGCAGCCTGTCCAACTTGTGGGGTGATCACCACCCGCATCCACGCCAGACCAGTGCACCGGGTCAAAGACCTCCCAACCGGTGGCAACGACATTAAGGTCCTGGTGCGCAAACGCCGGATGGCCTGCCAAGAGACCGCCTGCGAACGCCGCTCGTTCGTGCAAACCACCGAACAGCTACCGTTGAGGGCCAGAATCACTACCAGGCTCTCTCAAAAGCTCGTGGACGAGATGAGCTGCGAACTGCGAGCCGTGTCCAGGGTCGCTTCTGCGTACCAAGTTTCCTGGCCAACCGTGATGGCAAGAGCGAACATGGTCGGTGAGCTTGTAGGCAACGTGGACCGCATGTTCATCCGCCGCCTCGGTATTGATGAGCACCGTTTTCGTAAGGTCCGCTACGCACGCGGCCGCACCGGGAAAGTGGTCCGTATTGAGCCGTGGTCTATTGTCTTCACCGACCTGGATACCGGAAAAATTCTAGATATTGTGGACGGACGACGCTGTGCAGCGGTGAAGAAGTGGTTGAAGTCCCGGCCACGGTACTGGCGTCAACGAGTACAGTACGTGGCCATTGACATGTCTGCTGAGTTCCGCAAAGCGGTGCGGGAGAACCTGCCGAAAGCAAAGATCAGCGTGGACCATTTTCATGTCATTCAGCGGGCGAATCTCATGATTACTCAGGTGCGCCGGCGTCGCTCCCACGAGGTGCTCCAGCGCCGAGGAAGGGCCGCTGATCCGGCCTACAAGTATCGGAAACTGTTGACCTGCAATTTGGAGAACTTGTCGATTAGGCAAGTTGAGCGGCTGAAGTTGATCCTTGAAGCAGATCCTGAGCTGGGCGTGATTTATGGGATTAAGGAACACGTGCGGGAGCTGTTGAAAACCAGGGATATCCATGATTTTCAATCGAGGTGGGCGGTGCTGGAGAAATCGGTGAAGACAACGAAAATGGTGGAAGCGAAGTCGTTGTTCCGGACGCTGACTGCGTGGAGGCGCGAGTTGCTGGTGTTCATTCGTACGCGGTTGACGAATGCTCGGAGCGAGGCGGCGAACCTGACGGCGAAGAACTTGAAACGGATCGGTCGGGGTTATCGGAATCATGGTCATTACCGGGTCAGGATATTGTTATACACGGCGGGGCTACGGCCGTGCTGAGCATCCTGCACCACGCTTAAACTCGAAGAGCCGTCATAGGCCAGTCGGGACAGCGATAGCGCGCGGGTATAGTCGCGCTCTTCGGTAAGGATCGAGGGAATCACTGCTTGGAATGCCGGGGTAAAAGTCGCCGAGGCCGACTGCAGGATGAAAATTAGTATGTAGATCTGCCACGCTTCGCTGACCAGTGGCAAGCAGAGCGCTATCAGCCCGCGGACAATGTCGGATCCAATGAGCACGGGCTTGCGCGGAATATGGGACACCAGCGCGTTGACCAGAGGGGCCACAGCGACATAGGCGACCATCTTGATGGTCATTGCTAACCCCAGGACCAGTCCCGCGTCACTGCCGGCAATATCGAAAGCCAGCAAGCCCAAGGCAACGGTAAGCAGGCCTGTACCCAGAAGGGCAATCATCTGGGCACTGAAAAGCCTGGCGTAGGACTGGTTTCCTAGTACGCTCAGCATCGTTGCCGCCTCTCTGGCTTTTGGCGCTAGCTTTGCGCAGCGCGGTGGTGCAATGGCAGCCGGCCATTGGAGACAGAATGTTCTGCCTGCTTGATCGCTTCACTGACCAGCCGCGCCGGGTGGTCATCGGTCAGGCTGTAGAGGACCTTGGTTCCGTCTTGGCGGGTGGTCACCATGCGCGCCATCCGCAGTCGCGCCAGATGCTGGGAGACTCCCGAGGGACTTTTCTCCACTAGCTCGGCGAGCGCATTGACTGAGAGTTCTCCGTTCCGCCGCAGATGCAGCACGATGCGGATCCTGGTTGCATCCGAGAGCAAGCCGAAGACTTCGGCGGCCAGCTCAACGAATTCCGTGGAGGGATCCGGAGCATAAATATTATTATCTGCATGCATGCTAATAGACTAATACTCTTGATGGGTATTGCCTAGGCCACAGCAGGATTCCTCGGTGCCTAACTGGAACTAGAATTGAAGCCATGACTGCAACACTCGTGGCCAAAGACCTCGCAGGTGGCCACGCCCACCGAACCCTCTTCTCGAATCTGAACTTCACCGCCGCACCCGGTGATGTCTATGGCGTGGTGGGCGCCAATGGCGCCGGCAAATCCACGTTGCTCTCACTGCTGGCCGGAGCTGCTGACCCGCAGGCCGGATCGGTAAGCACCGCCCCGGATTCGGCATTCATCGGCTGGATGCCCCAGGAACACGACCGCATCCCGGGCGAAACCATTACCGCGTACTTGGCCCGCCGCACTGGTTGCGCCGCGGCCACCACCGCCATGGAATCCACTGCCGAAGATCTGGGCGGCTCCAAGCCCGGTGCGGATGACGCGTACGCCGCGGCTTTCGACCACTGGATGGCTTCCGGGGCCATGGATTTGGAAGACCGCATCCCCGAGGTATTGGCCAAGCTTGGCTTCACCCTTCCAGTGGATACCGAGATGACAGCACTTTCCGGCGGACAGGTGGCCCGTGTGGCACTGGCAGCCCTGCTGCTCTCCCGCTTCGATGCAGTACTGCTCGATGAGCCGACCAATGACCTTGATCTTGAAGGCTTGGAGCACTTGGAGAATTTCATCAATTCTCTGCGTGCACCAGTGATCCTGGTATCCCATGACCGCGAGTTCCTTGCCCGGTGCACCACCGGCATCATCGAGCTGGACCTGGCGCAGAACCAGGTTGCCACTTATGAAGGCGGCTACGATTCATACCTCGCCGAACGAGCCATCAACCGTTCCCATGCCCGTGAAGCCTATGAGCAGTTCGAGAACCAGAAGGCTGATCTCGTCTCCCGCGCCCGCACCCAGCGCGAATGGTCATCCCAGGGCGTGCGCAATGCGATGCGCAAGGCTCCGGACAATGACAAGATCCGCCGCCGCGCCAACTCCGAGTCCTCGGAGAAGCAGGCCGCGAAGGTGCGACAGATGGAATCGCGCATTGCCCGGCTGGACGAGGTGGCAGAACCGCGCAAGGAATGGGTACTGCAGTTCTCCATCGCCGCCGCTCCACGAGGTTCCTCGGTCATCTGCACGCTTAACGAAGCCTCGGTATCCCACGGCGATTACACCTTCGGACCGGTTTCGGTGCAGGTCAATGCCGGGGATCGCATTGGCATTACCGGCCCCAATGGCGCAGGCAAGTCCACCTTGCTGAACCTGCTGCTGGGCAAGCTGGCCCCGCACAGCGGCACCGCTTCGCTGGGCAGCTCGGTGAATATCGGCGAAATCGACCAGGCGCGCACCCAGCTGCCAGGCCACCTGCCGCTGGGCGAAGCCTTCGAACACGAAGTTCCCGAGTATTCAGCCGCCGAAGTACGCACCTTGCTGGCCAAGTTCGGCCTGAAAGCCGACCAGTCCTCAGCATTGGTCGATGAGCTCTCCCCCGGCGAACGCACCCGCGCGTCCATGGCGCTGCTCCAGGCCCGCGGGGTGAACCTGCTGGTACTCGATGAGCCGACCAACCATTTGGATGTTCCGGCCATCGAGCAGCTCGAAGAAGCCTTGGAAGCCTACACCGGAGCACTGCTTCTGGTCACCCACGATCGCCGATTACTTGAAAATGTCACCTTAGCGGCCAGATGGGAAGTTGAAGAAGGCCAACTAACCACCCATTTTTAGGTTCTGGCTTGGGCGTTTATTGCACTAGTAAGTTCACAGCTATCCAACGTAGTATTGGCACTAAGGGAGCCGAGTTTTTCAGTTCTTTCGACTGCAAAGTCGACGCCTAGTACCCAAGGATATTTTCTTGAGCAGCACTGCAACACTCGATTCCCAAGGACCCACGGTCAAGCCGGGAGATCCCAAGAGCTTCTTCCACGTCAAGAAGCTGGTCACCGAAGCCGGACTGATCGGCCGCCGCCGCGGACACTACCTTGGGTTGGGCATTGTGCTGACCGTGCTGCTAGCCGGCACCGTCACCGGTTTCATTCTTCTGGGCGACAGCTGGTTCCAGCTGCTGATGGCAGGGGCCCTGGGCCTGCTGCTTACCCAGTTCGCTTTCTTGGCGCACGAGGCGGCTCACCGCCAGATCCTCGCTTCGCACAAGCGCAATGACAAGCTGGGCCAGTTCTTGGCCAATATCGTGGTGGGCATCAGCTACCAGTGGTGGATGAACAAGCACAACAAGCACCACGCGACGCCCAACACCGTGGGCAAGGATCCGGATATCGAGTGGGACACCATCTCGTTCCAGACCGAAGATGCCAAGCGCCAGCGCGGAGTGCTCAAGTGGATCACCAACCGCCAGGGCTACCTGTTCTTCCCGCTGCTCTCCCTGGAAGGCTTGAACCTGCATATGCACTCGATCAAGTACCTGTTCAAGGCTGGCCGGGTCAAGAACCGCAAGCGCGAAATGACCGGCATCTTCCTGCGCATCGCCATCTACTTGGCGGTCATCTTCTACTTCCTGCCGGTGGGCATGGCATTCGCCTTCCTCGGCGTGCAGCTGGCTGTCTTCGGCATCTACATGGGCGCATCCTTCGCACCGAACCACAAGGGCATGCCGATGGTTCCCCAGAACGCCCGCATCGACTTCTTCTCCCGCCAGGTACTGACCGGACGTAATGTCATGGCCAAATCCAGCTGGGGCAACCGCGTACTCTCCCACGTCTACGGCGGCTTGAACTACCAGGTGGAGCACCACCTGTTCCCGTCCATGCCACGAGCTAACCTGGCCGGCGTCTCGGCTATCGTTCGCCAGTACTGCGCCGAGCACCAGGTGCCGTACACCGTAGCCAGCGTCCGCGAATCCTACGCACAGGTGATCACCTACCTGAACAAGGTCGGCCTCTCGGCTCGCGATCCATTCGAGTGCCCGATGATCTCCGGTTACCGCGTTAGCGCATAGCTTCTACCCGAATCGCAAAGAGCTAGGAACCCTTGCCGCCAAAGGCAAGGGTTCCTAGCTCTTTTCCGTCGGCATCAAGGACAAGCATCGTATTGCCGTCCTCCAGCTTTGCGGTGGCAGCACGCGAGAGCCAGTCATCCACGCCCTCGCAGAACATCTTGGTCGAAGCGAGCGCATCGAATTGCAGGTCTTCGGATGCATTCCAGGATCCTGTCAGGCGATTGCAGCCATCGCTTCCGGTGAGCTTGCCATCTTCGGCAAGCTCCAGCCATGGCTGGCCCTGTTCCTTGCTTCCCCACAAACCGACCGGGTCTTGCAAAATCACGCTGGTCTCGCTCTCAATAGGTTTGCTGGCGCCTGGGTCGTTCGAGGTAGCTGCGCAGGACACTGCTGTGAAAGCCGTGGCCAATGCCGCGCTACGCAGCAAGAATCTCTCCATGGCCCCAGCCTAGGCCTTCAGCAGATCGCTGACCAGTGCCGAATTAGAGCTGGGAATCCAAAGGTTGGGTTGGCTCTTTCGGTCCTACAATATCGATGGCTCCGGTAACCGTACGTTGGACTCCGGGGGCTACCGGGATGATTTCTTCCACGCCAGCCTTGCTGGGCGTGCGCCGACCCTGGCGCAGATCAAGGATGCCCACCAGCAAGGTAGCCACGACCAACACGCAGATGGCAACGAATGACAGCGACATAGCCACCGAATATCCGGCCACATGGTTCATTCCATAGAAGACAGCGGTGATCACTGCAATGCCCACCGCGGTGCCCACGCGTTGGGATGTCTGCATCAAGCCACCGGCACTGCCGGAGTTGGCCACGGGAACTTCCATCAGGGTCAACGCCTGGTTGGGCGAAATGATGAAGCCCTGCGCAACACCGATGAAGGCCAGCGACAGCAGCATCCACCAGATGTCCAGCACCCCGCGATCTTCCAAGATCACTACGGCGATGGTGGACAGCAGGCCGAAGAGTGCACTGAGGATGCCCCCAATGACCAATTTGCGGCCTAGAGTCATCACATAGCGCCCAGCAATATCAGAGCTGAATGCCGAGAGCAGAGCCGCAGGCAGGCAAATCAGTCCAGCCTGCAGGGCGCTGAAGCCCTGGGACTGCTGGACGTAAATGGCTACCAGCACCCATACGCTGGAAACCCCCATGAAGTACAAGCCGGCAATCAGTGTTCCATTGGTAAAGCTGCGGATCTTGAACAGGGCCAGTTCCACCATGGGTTCGCGTCCTCGGGCCTTGTATTTCTTCTCCCACCAAACCCAGAGCACCAGGACCACGGCGGCCAAGGCCAGCAGCGACCAGAGCCACGGGGTTTCGCGTCCTTGGACGAAAGGCAGCAGCAGAGCGAAAATACCAACGGCCAGCAGCACGCCGCCTACCGGGTCAAGATCCACCTTATGGGTTGGCTTGTTGAACAGCGGCTTGGGCAGCCACAGCAGCGCTAGGACAATGGCCAGCACGCCAACCGGGACATTGATCAAGAATGTCCAACGCCAGCCAGCGTCTTCGCCGAGCCAGTTGATCAATAATCCGCCCAGGACCGGTCCGATAGCTACCGAGAAGCCCACTGCGGTACCCAGCAAACCGTAGGCCCGGCCACGGGCCGCTCCACGGAAGTGCTGTTGGATCATGCCCATCACCTGGGGGTTGAGCAGGCCAGAGCCGATACCCATGATGAAGCGGGCGATGTTGAGTACCAGCGGATCGGCGGCCACGCCGGCCAAGATGCTGGCGGCAGTGAAGATTGCGACACCGGCGATGAACATCACGCCGCGGCCAAGCAAGTCGCCGGCACGCCCGGCGGCCACCAGCACCACGCCGAAGGTCAAGGCATAGCCAGCCAGAACCCACTGCAGGTCGGCCTCGGTCGCGTGCAGTGTGGAACCGATAGCCGGCAAGAC
Organism: Glutamicibacter arilaitensis Re117; assembly: GCF_000197735.1. NCBI lineage: Bacteria > Bacillati > Actinomycetota > Actinomycetes > Micrococcales > Micrococcaceae > Glutamicibacter > Glutamicibacter arilaitensis. The sequence continues at coordinate 1,466,608 of NC_014550.1, read as the reverse complement.
CACGTTGACGATGCTCACCGAGACCAGCGACATGAACATCGCCGCCAGCAGGACTCCTAGCAGCCTCCAGCGGGCGCTGGCGGAGAGCTCTGGGGCAACGGGTGCCGTGTTCGGCGCGCTCTGGGACATATGCCAACTTTCAAAAGAATGCGATGCCGCAGGAGAATCCTGCAGCCCCGCAACGTACAGCGTTGGCTACCGCGCTAATATTCCCTGTCGGGACGTTATTTCATTCTTGCTCTTGTCCAGCAACGCCATTGATCTCGCGCATGCGCTCAATAGCCAACAAGCGCAGTTCAATGACTTCCTCGAACAGCTCATCGCTATCCTGTTGCGGCAATTCCAGCGCCTGGCGTGCCAAGGGCGTGGAAACCTCTGGATAGGCTTCCAGCTGCTGGACGGGAACCGGCGAACTGATGTAGTCCGGGGCGTTGGCGGAACGCCGGTCGTAGTAGTAATCCACGTGCATCACGAATCCCAGGACGTCGCGTTCCAGGGCCCGGACCAAGGCCACTGCCTGTTTCAGCTCCAGTCCGATATCCACGTAGAACTGCAAGATCCGCTCGATCAGCCGATTGCGCATCGGCCCGGGCTTGACGACCAGCTTCTCATCGATGGTCATCTGCGAAGCGCGGGGGTAGGCGCGGTAAGCGTTGCGTGTAGCGTTGTAGGCTTCACGCACGCCGCGCTCCCAGTCGGTGCAGTCGAACTCGATCAGCGGGTTGATCGACAAGAAGCGTTCAACTGCCAGGTTGATGACTTCTTGGCGGTCGGTGACGTAGTTATACAGTGCGCGCGGGGTGGCTTTGAATTCTGCGGCAAGCCGATGCATGGTCAACGCGTCATAACCCTCAGCACCGGCAATTTCCAGGGCCTTTTGGGCGATCAGCTCTTTGCTGAGACTGACAAATTCAGAGTCCTTGCGCGGACGCCCTCGTCCGCGCTTTACGGGTTCAAAGGTGGACGTTTCCTTATTCTCTGACATGCCTAGAGGATATATGCGATTTCAATGTAATGACTAAATGCGGCTACGAAAAATATTAGAACAGCGCCAGAAGCTTTCTGGCACGCTCATGCCACATCCCGGCAGCTACCGCCAGATGGCCAACGGCGAAGCTCGTTCCACCAGCTAGCCATGGCCAGGCCAATGCCGCCGAGTAGGTTCCGGGCAGCGATGCGATGAATCCGGCAACCATCACCAGCAGGCCAGCTGCCACCAGCGCAATATGCACGCTGTTCCAGCGGAAGGGCAGCAGCAACGCCAGCACGGCCAGCACCACGGCGGGACCCAGGATCAGCCATGGTTCAGCGCTGAAATGGGCCAGGCCCCGCACGGTGGCATATCCAACGACCGCAATCAAAAGCACGGCCGCGCAGATCAGCCAGGCCGGACCGGGGCTCGCCATCGAGCCGCGCATCATCAGCAGCGGGGTGAAGACCTGGGCCCAGAGCAGCAAGGTGACCGGGATGAAGAAGAGCGAGAGTTGTCCCCCGCCGGCCACGCAAATCACGCTCATGATCAACGCGCCAATAACTTGGATGATGGTGCCAGCAATGTTCGGCAGCCACAGCGGAATCAGGCTGATGACTACCGGGATGAAGGCTATCCAAATCAGTTGCGAGCCGATCAGCAGTTCAAGCTGGGCCAGCAGGTCGCCAGTCGACCCGGCAACATAACCGAATCCTTGCTCGTCGATCTGTGCCGCCTGGGGCGGTGCGAAAAGCACCACCATCACGGTGAGCAAGGCCAAGGCGAAAATGGGCCACGCCAAAATACGGGTTAAGAAGTGCTTGCCGCTGCCCACTTCCAGGGCCTGCGGTTCGTGGCGTTCGAATTTCAGCGCCCGGGCCTCTGGTTCGCCGAGCAGACGAATCAGATCGCGCTTGCGCCGGCCACCGCCAGGCAGGCGGAAAATCTCCTGCTTGGTAGCTTCAAGAACTTCACGGCGTTCCTGCTCGGAGAGGAAATCCAAGGCACGGCGAAGTTGCTCCAGATAGTTGCGGGCGGCACGCGGCAAGTGGGGCTTCATATCGTTTACTCTACGTGCTTCGCCGCGGGCACCGAGGCATAAAAATAGGGCAACATCAGTGATGTTGCCCTACTTCCACGCAAACTTGATGGTGCGCGTGCCTACTTTCCTGCACCAGCGGTCAGCCCGCCGACTATGTACTTCTGCAAGAACAGGAACAGTGCCATCACCGGGATCGCGGCCAAGACCGCGCCGGCGGCAAATACCGACCAGTTGGAGGTGAATTCTTCTGAGACGTAGGAGTACAGTCCCACGGCCAGGGTCTGGTTTTCAGGGGAGACCAGGATGACCGAGGCGATCACGAAGTCCGAGGTGCTGGAGATGAAAGACAGCAACCCGACAACAGCCAGGATCGGAGCGACCAGGCGCAGGATCATGGTGAAGAAGATGCGGGCATGGCCTGCACCATCGATCTTTGCCGCCTCGTCGATTTCCACCGGGACGGTGTTGAAGAATCCGTACATCAGGTAGGTGTTCACACCCAGTGCGCCACCGAGATACACCATGATCAGTGCGATCTGGTTATCAATGCCCAAGACAGGGAAGACATCTCCCAGGGAGGTCAGCAGGATGAAGATTGCCACCACGGCTAGCAGCTGCGGGAAGATCTGCACGATCAGCAAGCTGACCAGGCCAACGCGGCGTCCGGTGAAGCGCATGCGCGAGAAACTGTAGGCGGCCAGGGCTCCGAGGAACACCGAGGCAGCCGCCGTGGTCAAGCCGATCACCAAGGTGTTCACGAACCAGGCGCCGAAGGGACGCTGCTCATTTTGGAACAGCTCCACATAGCTGTTGAAGCCGATGGTGCTGAAGAAGCCATTGGAGGAGAGCAAGGTGCCGTTGGGGTTCAGCGAAGCGGAGAGTACATAGAGCAGCGGGAAGGCCGCGTAGATGCACAGCGCCACACCGATCAGGTGCCGCCAGCCGGTGGAAGTGAACCATTTGCCAAAGCTCTGGCGTGGTGCACGCGGTGCCGGTGCACTGCCTGCTTCCTTCCCGATGATTTCGGTGCTCATTAGTTCAGCTCCTCTAGTGCCTTGGTCTGTTTGAAACTGATGATCGAGATGATGGCGACGATCACGAAGATGATGATGGAGAACGCGCTGGCCAGCCCGTAGTCACGCTGGGAGCCAACGAACGCCACCTTGTAGACCATGGAAATCAGGATGTCGGTGGAACCCACGTTCAATCCCGCATCCTGCAAGCGCGGGCCGCCCTCGGTGAGCATGTAGATCACGTTGAAGTTATTGAAGTTGAACGCGAAGGAGCTGATCAGCAGCGGCGCGACCGAGACCAGCAGCAACGGCAGCTTGATCAGGCGGAAGATCTGGAAAGGCTTGGCACCGTCAATGGTGGCTGCCTCGGAGAGTTCATTGGGGATGGACTGCAAGGCTCCGGTGCACACCAGGAACATGTATGGGAAGCCCAGCCACAGGTTCACCCAGAGCACCGAGAACTTCGCAAGCCAGGGGTCGGTCAGCCAGGGGATTTCGGCCCCGCCGAAGAGCACCTGGTTCACGAATCCGAAGTCGCGGTTGAGCATGCCAGCCCAGACCAGGCCGCCGAGGAACGCAGGGAATGCGTAGGGCAGGATCGAGATGACGCGGTAGATCTTCCGTCCCTTCATGCGCATGTCATTGAAGACAATCGCCAGGAACAGTCCCAGGAAGAAGGTGGTGGCTACCGAGAGGAAAGCGAAGGCAAAAGTCCACACGGTGACCGAGAACAGCGCGTTGCGAATCGAGGAATCGGTGATCGCCCGAGTGAAGTTATCGAATCCGACGTTGATGGACCAGCCGGGCATCAGCTGCGAGCCGTCTTCGGCGGTGTAGGCGCCGACTCCGGTGTCCTTGTACACCACACCGGTGGCCTTGTCGGTCATGGTGTCGGCGGTCTCGTCGTATTTGATGGACGAGGTGTATTGGTAGGCGGTGCGGCCATCGCTGGTGCGCAAGGTGCCATCTGCCGGGTTCTCGGTGAAGGGAACGGTCAGCGAGGTCACTTCCTGCTGGCGGCCCAGCAAATCGGCGAAAGCCAATTCGCTGTAGTCCCCCAGTCCCGCCGGGTCTACCGGGGCAAATGGTTCATCGGCATCGCCAAGCAGCTGCTGGCCATCGCGCTCGATGAGCATGGCCAGCCCGTCCTGCCCCTCAAGGATGGACACCGGGTAGCCGGCCGATCCTTCGACGCGGTTTTGGTTGGACTGCAGCAAGGCGCTGATTGCATCGTCCTTGTCCGAGTTATGCCCTGAACCGTAGTTGGTGAAGGCAATGTACCCGGTGTAGCCGATGACGAACACTTGGAAGATCAGCAGGAAAATGGTGCCCGGCAGCAGGTACTTTGCCGGCAACCAGCCGCGCTTGAAGTAGACCACGTTGATAGCCACGGTAATCACCGCGATGACCGAGGCGATCACCCAGGCTTCGCGTCCCAAGGCGGTGAAGATCGCGAACACTGCGGTCGCATCAACGATCGCCACCAGGATGATCTTGGCGAGCATGGCGCCAACCGAAGTATTGGTGGAGTTGGCGAAACGCCGGGCTGTGGGCGAGAGCGGCGGCTTCTGGGTCTCGGTGCCGGATTGCGCGCCCTGGCGGGCAGTCTTTGTCATCGTGAAGATGTCCCTGTCGATCAAGTGCAGATGGTGCTGGTGAATTCATGGTGCTGGAGCCAAAAGGCTTTCCTTCGGGCTCCAGCACTGAATATTGGGCCTGGTGGCAGGCGGTACTACTTGGAGATGGCCTTTTCGATATCTTCGGTCATCTGCTTCCAGCGCTTAGCTGGATCAGCCTTGCCGGTGATGATCTCAGCCTCGGCTACGCCCCAGAACTCCCACACGGCAGCCATTTCCGGGATGTTCGGCATGGGCACGCCGTTGGCGCCAACTTCACCGAAAGCGGCGATGATTTCATCGGACTTCGCGGCTTCGAAAGCTGCCTTGTTTGCTGGCGGACGGTTGCCCACTTCGTACAGTTCGGTCTGGACTTCTTCGTTACCGATGTAGTTGGTCAGGAACTCGGTAGCTGCCAGCAGGTTCTCGGTCTTCGCCGAAACGAAGAAGCCCTGGACGGCTACGAATGGCTGGGCTTCTTCGCCACCGGCCGACGGGATCGGATCGATTTCCAGGTTGATATCAGCATCTTCAGCTGCTTCAACGTTCCATGGTCCGGTCAGGAAGAACGGCGAGTCTCCGGAGACGAACTTCTCCTTGGCGATATCGCCATCTATGGAGGTCTTCAGGTTGCCTTCTTCGCCTTCTTCAGCCAGCCACTTGGCGAACTCAATGCCGCCTTCATTGCCGATCTGCAGGTCTGCCGGGTCGTAGGCCCCGGACTCATCGGTGCCGAAGACCGGTGCGCCGAAGGAGGTCTGGAATGGGTAGGCATGGAATGGATCGCCTACGTCAGAGACCTGGACCAGGAATGGGAATTCGGTGTCGGCCTTTTCGCCGGCGGCAATCATGTCATCGAAGGTCTTGGGAGCTTCCTTGACCAGATCCGCATTGCGCAGCAGGGCCAGGTTCTCGGTGGCGTAGGGAACGCCGTAGGTGTTGCCTTCGTAGCTCATCGCGTTCACGGCGACGTCCTGGAATTCGCCGGCCTTGTCGCCCAGCTCAACTGGCTGGACTACGCCGTTGTTGACCAGGTTGCCCAGCCAGTCGTGGGCACCGATGGTGATATCCGGTCCCTTGCCGGTTGGAACCTGGCGCAGGAAGTCTTCCTGGATCTTGGAGAAGTCCTTGATCACGAGGTCAACCTTGACCCCGGACTGCTTCTCGAAGTCAGCTGCCGCTTCCTTGAGCACTGGCTCGCGGTTGGCATCGACCCAGACGGTCAGCTTGCCGCCGGAGGCCGCAGCTGGCGAGGATTCAGCCGCTGCGGGGCTGGAGGAAGCTGCTGGCGCGTTGGAGCCAGACCCGCCGCAAGCGGTGAGCGAGAGTGCGGCAATGGCCGTGAGCGCTCCGCCGAGAAGCCAAGGGTTCTTATTCACCTTCATGGGATGTCCTTTCGTGACAACTGCGTCCTGAGGGACCTGTCTGGCAGCGTGTTCCGCTTTTTCGCCGGTCGGGTCTAAGTGTGATGCGAGCTACACATTTATTGTAAGCGTTTACAGAGTGTCACAGATCATGGAAATTGACAAGAACGCCGATGAAATCAGTTTTAAACACCCAGTGAATATAGACAAGACCTCACATCGAGGTCTATCTGCAAGTAAAATTGCAAACGTTTACATTCTTCGTGGAATCATTTATCATTACCGTCATGACTTCAATTCCTTCCACAGCAGATTCCCCTGTGCAGCCCGAAGATTCCCAGTGGTGGCGCTCCTCGGTGATCTACCAGATCTACCCGCGTTCCTTCGCCGATTCCAATGGCGATGGCATGGGCGACCTGCGTGGCATCACCCAGCGCCTGGAAAGCATCGCTCAGCTTTCGGTCGACGCCATTTGGCTCTCGCCATTCTTCACGTCCCCGCAGAAGGACGGCGGCTACGATGTCTCGAACTACTGCGACATTGATCCGCTGTTCGGAACCTTGGAAGACTTCGACACGATGGTGGCCCGAGCCCACGAACTGGGGTTGCGCGTCATTATCGACTTGGTCCCTAACCATTGCTCGGACCAGCACCCATGGTTCCAGGCCGCACTCAAGGCAGCTCCGGGCTCTCCTGAACGCGATCGCTTCGTCTTCAAGGACACCCCGGAAACCGGCCACCCGAATAACTGGGAATCCGTCTTCGGCGGCCCGATGTGGACCGAAACCAAAAATGCTGATGGCAGCACCGGCCAGTCCTACCTGCACATCTTCGATTCCTCGCAGCCGGACTTCAACTGGCACAACGAGGAAGTACGCGCAATGTTCCGCGATGTCCTGCGCTTCTGGCTGGACCGCGGCACCGATGGCTTCCGCGTCGACGTGGCCCACGGATTGATCAAGGCCGATGGGCTTCCGGACTTCACCCCGGACCCCACCGCCGCATCCATGGGCGGCACCGAGGAACTGGCTCCATGGTGGGGCCAGGAAGGCGTGCACGAGATCTACCGCGACTGGCGCAAGGTCATGGACGAATACGAGGGCAATCGCGTGCTCTGCGCCGAGGCCTGGGTCAATCCCCTGTCCTTGATGGCCAAGTGGGTTCGCAATGACGAAATGCACCAGGCATTCAATTTCCCGTACCTCTCCTGCGACTTCGATGCCCAGCAGATCCGCCACACCATCGATGAGTCCCTGGGAGAATTCGGCAAGGTCGGAGCCCCGAGCACCTGGGTGCTCTCCAACCATGACGTGGTGCGCCACGCCACCCGTTTGGCCTTGAGCGCCGATAACCCGCAGGGTGATGGCATCGGCCCGCGCACTCCAAACCTGCCAGAACCTGAAGTCGGCTTGCGCCGTGCGCGTGCTTCGAGCTCGCTGATGCTTGCCCTTCCGGGTGGCGCCTACATCTACCAGGGCGAGGAACTGGGTCTGCCAGAAGCCATCGACCTGCCAAATGAAGCACGCCAGGACCCAACCTGGTTCCGTACCAACGGCGAACGCTATGGCCGTGACGGTTGCCGTGTGCCGCTTCCATGGGAAAACGGCAAGCCAGCCTATGGCTTCAGTGACAGCGGCGAAAGCTGGTTGCCGCAGCCGGCGAACTGGGATTCCTACGCCCGCGACGCGCAGGTTGATGACAAGTCCTCCACGCTGAACCTGTACCGCCGCCTGCTGCAGCTGCGCCAGGATCACGCACTGGGCACCGGTTCGCTGAACTGGGTCGAAGGCACCGAGGACGATGTCCTGGCCTTCGCCAACGGCAACGTGCTGGTGGTAGCCAACTACGCACAGAACCCGCTGCCATTGCCAGCTGAGGCGCAGGCAGCCACCGAGCTGGTGCGCAGCCAGGAGCTGGACTCGGCTGAAGCTGGAATGATTCCGGGCGAAACCACCATCTGGTTCCAGCTGGACTAGTCGGTAACTGAGAGTACCGGCACCAGCCGCACCGGGTATTGTTGGGCAGTAGCCGTGACTATGGGAAGCATTTCCCCCCAGCCACGGCTTCGCCCTTGAAGGAAGGAAGATAAGTGGCCGGGATCAAAGACGTCGCACAAGCCGCTGGAGTATCCATTGCCACCGTCTCACGCGCATTATCTGGACGTGGTTCGGTCTCAGCTGCTGCGCAGGAGGCAGTGCAGCGCGCCGCCGCCGAATTGGGCTATGTGGTCTCTTCCTCTGCATCCGGTCTGGCTTCGGGGCGCACCCGCAATATCGGTGTGCTCGTTCCGGTGATCAACCACTGGTTCTATGCCTGCGTGCTGGAAGGCATTTCCAGCCGGCTGATGGATGAGGGCTACGACACCACCCTTTACCAGCTGACCCAGGACAGTGCCCAGCGCGAGAAGGTCTTCTCCGATTTCCTGCTGCGCCAGCGCGTTGACGCGGTAATCGCGGTCAACGTCGAATTAGCCGATGAGGAGGTCCAGGCCTTGCTGGCTGTGGACAAGCCATTGGTTGGCGTCGGCGGCCCGCTTCCAGGGGTGCCAACGCTGCACGTGAATGATGAAGCGATTTCGGCTCTGGCCACCGGGCACCTGATTTCTTTGGGCCATGAACGCATTGGCTTTATTGGCGGCAACGCGGAAACCGATGTGGACTTCATGATTCCCACCCACCGCCGCGCCGGGTACGAGCAGGCGCTGGAGCAGGCAGGGTTGCCTATCGATGAGTCGCTGATCGTGAGCGCCGATTTCTCCATGACCCAGGGCTATGCGGTGGCCAAGCAGCTACTGGGCAATCCTGCTTCCCGGCCTACCGCGGTCTTTGCCGCCAGCGATGAGATGGCAATCGGCGCGATTCTGGCCGCCCGCGATCTGGGCTTGCAATTGCCTCGCGACCTGTCGGTAATCGGCGTGGATAACCACGATCTTGCCGAACTCTTTGGCTTGACCACGGTGGAGCAGCGGCCGCATGAGCAGGGGCAGCTGGCGGTCGCCATGCTGCTGCGCGCTATCCGCGGCGAGGAACCGGCGCAGGCCCACGAGTTGGGCCATCGGCTGATCGTGCGCTCCTCCACCACCCGCCCCGCCCAGTAACCGGCCCAGGAATTCCCAGGTCCCGCATGCCGGTTGCCAAATCGACGCTGACCTCTCGTTGTCCTACATCGCTCTTAGCCGCTGGGCAAACTGCTAAAAATGATCAAAGGGGCATGGCAACGATGGAATATCGTTGCCATGCCCCACAGCTCGGTTATAGCCTTGTGGCTAATCCAAGTCTCGAAGCTTAGTTCATTTTTGGGCTGATGACGCTTTCTTCTTCCTGCGTTCGCGGCCGTTCTCGATGAACAATTCGACAATCAGGAATAGCACGCCAGCACCAACCATAATGAAGAATACGCGCATGCCCTCAGCAGGACTTTCGAATACTCCGCTGAGGAGCCCAGACAACAATGCCGTTGGCACTGCAATCAGGACGAGTATCACAAAAGCAATGAGAATCGCAGTTGCTCTTTTCGACAACGACCGGAAAAAATCTGTCATTCGTCTATCCCTTCAGGAGTTAGAAAAGTTCCTTAATAGCACATTTTCCTACCGGTATTGCGATGACCGTCACGATGCCACCGGGAAGCACTGAATTTGCCGCCTTCTTGATGATCAGTTTGGCAACCTTAGGAGAAATTTTTTTAAGTCTTGCGTAAGCAATTGATGAAGCTTTCCGCCACTGCTTACTCTTGAGTGCCTTGCGCACTTTTGGTTCTGCGAATACTTTGGCAAGCTCAACTGCGGCTTTGATTCCCATTTCTTTCGCAACACACGAACCGAAGGAATTCCAATCCCAGGATACGGCAGCACGACCTATTTGACCTCCGGCAGCGATCTGGCTTGAACTGACGCTCAAACCATCTTCAACCATAGCGAGTTTCTGAACAAGTTGATCTACGTCCATCCTGTAGAAAGAACCGTCAGGAAGCGTGACACCTCCCGTAGCATCCAATTCCGCAAATTCTTTTGCCGACTGCTCAATGAAAGCTCGTTCTTCTTCGGGTGTGACGGTCACGTTGTCATAATCCGAGAGGTCCGCCGTAAGAGGCGCGGTCGTACCTATCTGAGCCTCCCAGGATTTCCCAGATTTTTCACCTGCGATAGCGGGTGACGTGCCTATCATTGCTATTCCAAGCGCAACGATCAGGCTTATTGCCGCGCTTTTTTTCGGCGTTGATTATTCATACCAAGACTCTCTGTCATGGCCCAAGACTCATCATTGGGCCTAGCAAACGTGCTTACCGTTTGCGAGTGTGTCAATATAGGTCGGTGCCCCATAGCCTGGTTGCAGGCTCTCCACTATCGAAATATATCAACTTGCAGAATCATATACAGATCTCTACCTTAAAACAAGCATGTCAGACTGTCAGCGACTAAAAAGCAACACAATCAACGAATTTGATGTATTTAACTATGAAGCCTTAACAGCGCAACCGTGATTTCTCAGAACGGTGACATGCTCTTTACGAAGCCCTCGGCACTTGTCCGACCAGCTCGTAAGTGGAGCCTTCTCTGCTACGGCGTCTATCACTGATCCGGAAAGAAGCCTTGGCGTGCTCAGCAGTCGAACAACCACCATCCATTTGCTGCGACAAGCAGATTGCAAAATCTGGTCATTCGCAACTCCAGATAGCGGTTAAAGTCAGCTAGCGGGATGCAACCCAGTATGCGACGGATGTCCTCGAATGATTCAACTAGCTAATCCCGTGGTTTCTGGGTTGTAATACCGCGTACACGCATGAAAATCCACTGCGATCGTGGGGGCAATTTCACAGTCCAAGTTCCGGGAGCATTCCTTGTGGCCCAGCGATCTTGTAGCGGACTCCCACCGCCGCATCCGCCCACTGATCGGCAAACCACCGGTCGCCAGACGCGCAAATGCCCGCGCGGGCCAGGATCGCTTGATCGCTTGCCTCCGCGGGCATTGTACTGCCGCGAAACTAGTGCGCCACGCGCGATTCGGCCTGTTCGCCCTCGATTTCTTCCACGTGCAGGTTACGTCCGCGGGTTTCGCCAACCCACAGCACCGCTGCCACGGAGATCACGGTCAGCACCATGATGTAGATGGCAATCGAGATCGAAGCGCCGGTGGTCTCCAGCAGGATCTGCGCTACGGTAGCCGCGAAGGCACCGCCGAGGATGGCACCGATGGCATAGCCAATGGAGATGCCCGAGTAGCGGATATGTGCTGGGAACATTTCGGCGTACATTGCCGACTGCGGACCGTAGGACAGGCCCAGGCCAACGGTCAGCACGAAGATCGCAACACCGTAGAGCACAATATTTCCGGTGTCGACCAGCAGGAACATCGGGATCATCCAGACGAAGACCAGCGCATAGCCGATGACGAAGGTGGCCCGGCGCCCGATCTTATCCGAGAGCCAACCACCGACCAGAGTGAAGATCAGCCAGCCGACCGAACCGATCGTGGTAGCCAGCAGGATCGGTGCCAATGGCATTTCCAACACCTTGGTGGTGTAGGAGATGAAGAACGCGATGACCAGGTAGCCGGCGGCGTTGTTCGAGATGAAGATCAGTGCTGCCTGCAGCACCTGCTTGGTGTGGCCGGTCATCAGCTCGCGCAGCGGGGTGTGCTCGGAAGCCTTGCGCAGCGAGAGCTGCTTGAAGACCGGGGATTCTTCGACAGCACGACGGATCATGTAGCCCACGAAGATCAGCGCGATCGAGAGCAGGAACGGAATACGCCAGCCCCAGGCGGTGAATGCTTCCGGGGAGAGCGCAACGCGCAGGATGTAGAGCAGGCCGGTCGCCAGGATCATGCCGATTGGCACACCGATCTGCGGGTAGGCCCCGAAGTAGCCGCGGCGGTGCTCAGGTGCGTGCTCTACTGCCATCAGGGCTGCGCCGCCCCATTCGCCGCCAGCCGAGAAGCCCTGGATCACGCGCAGCAGCACCAGCAGGATTGGTGCGGCAATGCCGATGGAAGCATAGGTTGGCAGCAGGCCGATGGCCGCGGTGGCGACACCCATCAAGATCAGGGTGAGCACCAGAATGCGCTTGCGTCCGTAGCGGTCCCCCAGGTGTCCGGCTACGACGGCGCCCAATGGGCGGAAGAAGAAGGAGATGCCGATCATGGCGAAGGACAGAACCTGCGCCACTCCTGGATTCGCTTCGCCCAGAGGTTCCAGGAACAGCGGGGTGAGCAGGGTTGCGGTGAGTTGGGCGAAAATGAAGAAGTCGTACCACTCGATGGTGGTGCCCACGAGAGTGCCGGCGAGAACCCGGCGCTCTTCCTGAGTGCGAGAAGCAGTCGATGACATGTGTAGACCTTTTGCGAGTTGATTACCGACCGTTCGGACGGTTTATGTCGAACACCATCATATGCTGGAAGTGAAGCGGATCACAAGAAGTTTCTTCCACCAATGACCTGCCGGCATGCGCGCTGCCACCGACGTCAGAGAATTCGGTGTTCTAATAGAGAACGACTAAACTCGTATTTAGATTACCGACCTTGCTTTCCCAGGCTCACTACGAAGGTCTTCGACGGTGTTTTAACGACTCCGCCAGGCCAGATTGAAGATCCATGCCTACCTCACAGACGCTTTCCCGTGGAATCCGTGTTCTCGAAATCGTCGCTAGCTCCCCGGTAAACCTCTCCATCGCTGAAATCGCGGCGAAGCTGGAAGTGCACCGATCCATTGCCTACCGCATCATCCGCACCTTGGAGCAGCACCACCTGCTCAACCGCGACGAGGCCGGCCACATCCGCTCCGCCTCGGGCCTAGCCGTGCTGGCCCGCTCGGTTCAGCGCGACCTGCAGGCTGCAGCCACCCCGGAACTGACAGCGCTGGCCAACGAACTGTCAATGACCACCTTCGTTGCCGTCTGGGAACATGACTTGTGCACCACCTTGCAGTCGGTCTCGCCGCTGAACTCCCAGCGCGCCATTGTCCACCGCCCCGGCTCAGTGCACGGCATGGACGTGGGTGCTGCGGGCATCGCCATCCAATCGCGCTACACCAAGGCCGAATGGGACGCGCTGGATACCCGAATCCAATACCGCGAGCCTGCCATCGCCGCCCGCCAGGCTGGCTATGCCACCAGTGCCGATGAAGTGATCCAGGGCGTGACCTCCATTGCCGTTCCTATCCAGCACGCGGGCCAGACCCCGGCTGCTCTGGCCGTCGTCTTCGCCACCAGTACCGTGGATAGCTACGAACGGACGATCGAGGAACTCCAGCATGCAGCGGCACGCATCAGCGAAAAGCTCGCGCACTAGTTGCTGTCCTGCTTAAACAAAATCTCGTTGCCCTTCAACCAAAACGGTGAAGGACAACGAGATTTTTTTACGCACGTTCAGCGCGGCAGCTGAGGCGGGTTTGGCCTAGCGCACGCGCGCCAGCGACGGGGCCTTGGCCACGATAGCCTTCATCGCCACGGCCGCCAGGAAGATCACCAGCGCACCACCGGTGGACACCCAGAAGGCGCCGAGGTACCCCAGGGATTCCGCGAAGACACCGGCCAGGCCGTTGCCAATGGCAGTACCCACAACAATGCCCGCAGAAAGCATGGTCATCACGGTAGACAGGCGCTGCGGTGGAGCAACTTCACCACCCAGGGTCATCACGGTGACGATCACCGGACCTACGGCAAAGCCAGCAATGAACAGGGCAACCAGCATCATCGGAACATTGGAAGCCACATGCAATCCGAAGCTGAGCACGGTGAGCGCGGCACCGCACAGGATCCAACGGTTGATCTGCCTGAAAGCCTGAGGCCAGGCCGCCACGGAAATCGCGGCAATCGCACTGGAGAAGCCCATCGCACCATAGAGCAAGCCGCCTTGGTTGGAGTCGCCCTGCGCCCCGGCAAAGGCCAGCGTGCCGGCAGCCGAGGAACCAAAGACGGTGCCCAGAGCCATCATGCCCAGCACCAGGGCGCTGATTGCGGCAACCTGCGCCCGGCTGATCGCAACCTTCGGCGCATGCGTTGCAGTTTTCACCGGCTTGACCGCACCCACGGTATGGTGCGCGGCGAAGACCGGCACCAGCACCAACGTCAGCAAGGCAGCCAGGTAGAGCGGCAGCACCGGATCCACCAGCGAAGCCAGCAGCCCAACGGCTACCGGACCGAAAACGAAGCCCAGTTCATCGAACATCGATTCCAGGCTGAGCGCGGCAGAAAGCACCTTGGGGTTCTTCTTTTGCTGGCGGGTCATCGCGATCCAGCGGACGCGGGACATCGGCCCAACCTGCGGGCCGGTAGCACCGGCGGCCAGGCACATGACCGAGAGCATCGCTACTGACATCTCGGGGCTGGAATTGCTGAAAATGGTCAGGGCGACCAGCAAGATCGTGTGGATCAGGGCAACGGTGGTCAAGACCGGGCGCTGGCCGATGCGGTCAGCGAGGTAGCCGATGCTCGGACCGCCAACGGCGGATCCGAGGCCAACCATGGCAGCGGCCAAACCACCTAGGGCGTATGAGCCGGTGGTGGCGGTTACCAGGGTCATCGACCCGATGGTGAGCATCGCCAGTGGAAGGCGTGCAAGGAAAGTGAGCGGCAGGAATGGTGCTCCCACCAAAGGAACTAACGCTGAGTATCCGGACATTTTTTCGGATCCCTCGTGGTCTTCCTTCGACAAAGTATGCTGAGTCAACAAAACTCCATGACGAAGCGTGCGTCGTCCCACACCCCCCGACGCACAAATTTCCCAGACATGCCAAATGGCACTACTTTCAAGATAGCCACTGCCCCTAGGCAAGTCCAATCTATCCGGCCAAGATCACAGTGCCTTCGCGTGCGATGGTTGAACCATGCTGGGTCTTGATGACCGAGACCCGGTTGGTGATGCGCTGCTTCATTTCGGCAACGTGCGAAACCAGGCCGATGGTGCGGCCACCGGCACGCAGGTTTTCCAGCGCTTGCATGACTTCTTCCAGCGTTTCGGCATCCAGCGAGCCAAAGCCCTCATCAACAAATAGCGTCTGCATGTCCACAGCACCGGAGTGATGTGAAATGACATCTGCCAGGCCCAAAGCCAGGGCCAGCGAAGCCATGAAGGTCTCGCCTCCGGAGAGGGTCTGGGTTTCGCGGCGCTTGCCAGTCCACGAATCGAGGATCTGGAGTCCGAGACCGGACTTCGCGTTGCCTTGCTTGGAATCATCATGATGCAGCGAGTAGCGTCCTGCGGACATCACCGCCAGACGCTGGGTGGCGGCGATGGCCACTTCTTCCAAGCGTGCGGCCAGCACGTAGGTGCTCAGCGTCATCTTGTACAGGTTCTCTCCCCCGCCGCGAATCACTTCAGCCAATCCGCGCAGCCTGCGATAGGTTTCGATGACCGGCCCGGCATCTGCCCGCTGGCGTTCAAGATCCCCAGTTGCCTGCTCGTGGCGGGTCAACTGAGTCAGTGCCAGCACTTCTTGCTCACGTGCTGCCTCGAAACGCTCATCAGCCGCGGTGGCCAGCAATCGCGCTTCGACCAGTTCGTCTTCGCCCGGTGCTTGGATTCCCTGGGAAGAAAGTTCTTGGGCCTTACGGCAGTCTTCGGAGCTTTCCAGCGTGGCAATGGCACTGGCCAGATCGGCATCGGCACGCTGCAGCTGGCGCAATTGCTCGCGCTGTGAAGCTTCAAGCAGTGCCGCTTCGTACTCCGCCAGCTGCGCAAATCCTGCGGCGGTGCGCTCGGCATCCCACGTGGCCGTTGCCCTTTCCAGGGCTTGGCTGGCTTCAAGCAGGCGGCGCAAATTCTGGAATGCGTTGCCCAGGCCGTTAGAGGTTTTGGTCTGCTGCTCGACGAGTTCGCTGAGGCTGTTCTTCCCCTGGCGCAGCTGGACCAGCTTGGCGTCCAGCTCTTCCAACTGGGCCTGCAGCGTTTGCGCATTGTGCTGCGCGGCTGAGTGCTCGAGGACTGCCTGGGCGGCACGGGCGTTTTGCTCTTCGACGCGTCGGCGCACCTTATCCAGCTTGCTGATGCGCACAGAGATCTCATTGTGCTTCTGCCGTGCTTGCTCAAGTTCGGCCTGCGCTGCCTCAAGTTCAACGCGCAGTTCTGCAACCATTTGGTCACCGGCTGCTTCCTGGGCAGCCTGCAACTTGGCCATCAGGGTGTCGCGGGTCTGCGCGGCCTGCTGGCCGGCAACGCGTGCGGCGGCCACGATGGCATCCAATTTCTGGATCTGCTCATCATCAATGAGCGGCGCACCTGCATCGGCCTGAGCCGGGGCGGGATGTTCTTCAGAACCGCAGACCATGCATGGCTTGCCATCTTCTAGCGCGGCGGATAGGCGCAAAGCGCTTTGTGCCAGCTGCTCGGTGCGCAGATCCAGCAAGGAATTGGCGGCATCAACAATCTTCAGCTCTTGTGCACTGGCTTTTTCCCGTGCGCTCATGGCCTTCTTTTCAAGGCCATCGCGCTCGGTTGCATGCCCGATCTTGGTCTCCAGGCCCAGCACTCGGTCTTTGGCTTGCTGGACCTTTTCGGTGGCAGCGCCCTGGTCGAGGTCTTGTGCTTCCAACGCTTCGCGTTCAGTCTTGAGCCGCAGGACTTCTTCTTCAGCCTCGGTGCGGGTCTTGGCATGGACACCAACTAACTCGGCGGCCTTTTCTCCTTGGGCGGCCAGTACCTCCCGGCGCTTCTCATCTTCCAGCGCTGCCTTGGCTATTGCCAATGCTTCAGCTGCCTCGTGGGCCGGACGGCGCAAGGATTCCAGACCTGCGATATCGATGCGGGGAGCCAGCCCCTGCTCTTTTTCAAGCCACTGCTGGCTGGCAAGCCAGGTGTCCTTTATCTTTTGTTCAGTGGCCTTTGCTTCATTCAGCTGGGTCAGGTAGGCGCGTACGGCGCCAGCCTTGGCATCTTTTTCCAGGCGTGCCCCTGCGCTCAGGGCTGCCTCATGCTGCTGGGCATAGGCGGCCTGCTTGCTGCGCAGCTCGGCAAGCCGGGCAAAGATCCGCTGGCGCTCTTCAACACTCTGCACCTGTTCTCGCAACCCGGTCCGCTGCGCGCGCAAGGCCGCCGCTTCGCTGGCCGCACGCTGATGAATCACCGAGATCCGGCGCTGGTAATCAGCGAACTGCTCGGCCACCGTGGCGTGCGCCGCCTGGGCACTATCTTCGGTGTCTTCGGATGCTTCGTCCTGCGCGTTGGATTCACGGCCGGCAAGGAAGGACTGTGCTTGGGCATGAATGGCTTCTTCACTGGCGCTCAACCGGGCTTCAAGGCTTTCGGTTTTCTGGCGCTCTTCGGCCAGCCGGGCGGAGAATTCCTCTTCAATCTGCGCATAGTCGCTGGTATCGAAAAGATTCGCCAACAGATCTTCGCGGTCCTTGGCCTTGGCACGCAGGAAGTCGGCAAAGCCGCCCTGCGGCAGCATTACGACCTTGGTGAATTGCTCGCGGTCCAGACCCAGCAGGCTGCCCAAAACATGCCCCACCTCGTCGTTGCGAGTGGACAGTTCGTTCCAACCCGAAGCGGTGAATTCCCGCAACAGGCTGGAAGCCTTCTGTTCAGTGGTCTTGTCCTTGCCGCGTTTGGATGGACGCATCCACGCCGGTGAGCGGGTGACCTCGAAGCGGCGGTCACCGATGGTCAATTCGCAGCTGACTTCTGGTGCCAACCCTGTTGGTGCGTGGTCCGAACGGATCTGCCTGCTGCCGGTGCGGCTGCCGGGCAACGCGCCGTACAGTGCATAGCAAATCGCATCCAAGATGCTGGACTTGCCTGCACCGGTGGGGCCATCCAGGAGAAACAGGCCGCCTTCGGCTAATTCATCAAAGTTGATCTCTTCGGTGCCTGCAAAGGGACCGAAGGCCTGGATCTGCAGCTTATGGATTCTCACTGGCTGACCTTTGCCTCTCGGGTGGCGCGGATAACGGAGGTGATGACTTCGCGTTCTGCTTCATCGGCTGCGCGTTCGCGTACATGTTCCATGAAGTCACCGACCACCTGCTCGGTGCTGGTGGCCTTGGCCATGCGCTCGGCGTAGGTCGATGGCTCTTCGTTTTCGTCGCCGCCTTCTGGTGCGAAATTCAGCACCACGGTGTCCGGGAAGCGGGTTCGCACCCGGGCCATGGCATCGGCCGGACGCTCCCTATCGGTCAGCGTCACTTGGCACCAGGCCGCAACTGCGTACTCGAACTGCTCGTCGTCCAGAAGGTCTTCGAGGTTGCCTTTGAGGATCGCCAGGTCCTTTGGCACGGCCAGCAAGACTTCTTGGATGGATTCAATGCCCTGCGCGCTGGTGTCGATAACCCACACGCCCTTGATTTGCTTTGCTTCCGAGAAGGAGTACGCCAGCGGCGATCCGGAATAGCGCACATTGTCTTTGACCTTCTGCCGGCCATGCAGGTGTCCCAGGGCGGAGTAGTCGAAGTTCTCAAAGAGTTCTGCACTCACCACATCGAGGTTGCCGGTGCTCAGTTCGCGTTCGGAGTCCGAGCCGATGCCACCGGCAGCAAAGAGGTGGGCCATGGCAATGGAAACTACCGGCGTGCCGGCCTGGCGCTGCTGCTCCAAGTTTTCCTGAATCCGCGTGATGGCGGCACTGACTACTGCCTCGTGGCTGGCGTGGGTGGCGCCCAGTCGTTCCATCACCATGCGCGGTTCCAGGTAGGGAATGCCGTAGATGGCTACTTGGTGGTCCTCGGCCTGGCAGATCACCGGGCGCAGCATGCGCTCAAGATCCGCGATGATGTGCACCCCGGCGCTATCCAGCAGGTCTGCGCCGAAGCCCAAGCGCGAGGCGGAGTCGTGGTTGCCGCTGGTGATGACCACCGTTGCACCGGTGGCCCGCAATTCACGCAGCACCCAGTTGCATAGCTGCACTGCGTCCACATGCGGCAGCGCCCGGTCATAGATATCTCCGGAAATGAGCACCACATCCACCTGCTGGTTGATGGTGATGTCAATGATTTCCTGCAGCACGGCACGCTGCGCTTCAATCAGGGAGGCGCCGTGGAAGGTGCGTCCCAAATGCCAGTCTGAGGTGTGAAGCAATCGCATGTGTCCAACCTTATGCAATCCCCAGGACAACTTGGACATTAGAATGGAGTTGTGAATGAAACCGGTGAAACTGCACTCCTGCCAGAGAACTACTCAGACAAGGTGTTTGCGATCCTGCTCGGCCTAGCCGATGGCGCAACCCACGCCCGCGACGACATTGATCTCGGTGCCACCGAGATCCTCCCGCTCTATCTGGCCGATGGCCTTCTAGAAGCACTGGAATGGGCCAATGACGGTGTGGCCAGCGACGAGGCAGCCTGCATGTGGCTTGCGGCCTTGCGCGGCTACAACAAGATCACCGGCTCCTTCCCGGACCGCGCCCCAGAACCCCTGGGCCGCTGGATCGACAAGGAATTCGCCCATGTCGAGATCTTCGAAAAGATCCAGGACGGCGATCCGCAGAACCTCACCGGCCTGGACAGCGCCGACATGGGACAGCCAGGACGCCCCACCGGCCCCGGCACCGACACCACCGGTGTGCTGCCGCGCGCAGCAGTAGCCGCACTGCTGGGCCGTGTCCCAATGGGCACCACCGAAACCTTGGCTCGCGCCGCAGCGTTCCTGACCCACGATGCCCAGGCCGCCAAGACCACCATCGCCGCAGCCAAGATCATCCGCCTGGCGATGGAACGCTCCGAGGAAGCCGCCGGACTGTGGGCCGAGCTGCTTGCCGATCTGGAAGGCCCTTCGGCCGATGCCCTGCGTGAAGTCGTGGCCAAGATCAGCGAGAATATCTCCCTGTCCTCCGAAGATGCGTACAACGCCTACTTCGGCGAGAACGCTCCGGAGCAGGCTGAAGAATCCGATATTGAAGCCGCACCGGCTGCAATCGAGGAAGAAAGCGCCCGCGATCCAGAGGTCGATGCCTACGCGGTAGCACTGCTGGCAGCGGTGTACGGCTCCGAAGCTGTCGGCGAGCGCCCGGCCAGCGCGTTGGATGACATCATCTCCGAGCTGCATGACCGCTGGATGGCCCTGCTGGTCTAAGCACCGGTACTCCCGCGAAAACGAAAAGAGTTCGGCCGGCACAGATTCAATCTGTGCGGGTCGAACTCTTTTCCGCTTGATCAGGCGGTTAGCCCGAAACCGCCAACCATTTGCATGAATTCGCCTTCGGAGATGATGCTGACCCGTTGGCCCTTTTCACGCAGGCGCAGCACGTGCTTGGCCTTGTTGGTCAGCCGTCCGTTGGCAAGGTCCTGCGGCACAAAGCCATCGCCTACCACCAGGGCGGTGGTGGCACGGGTGACCCGCGATGCGGTCTGGGCTCCATGCTCGGCCGCCAATTCCTTGGCCTTGGGCCGCGGCATGGACAAGTTGCCGGTGAAGACCATGGTCTGCCCGAACAGCGGGTGGCTGGGATCCGCGTTCTGGTTCGGGTCTGGATTCGGGCCTTCTTGCGGCCAGTTGTTGAAGGCGTCCTGCGGTGGCATCTGGTTTCCAGCGGCCAACCAGCCTTGGGCGTCGCGCGTGGCGCGGGAAAGCTCATCGCCTGGCTGCCAGGACTGGGTCAGGCTCAGGCGGACACCGTAGTGATCGGCGGTCTCCAGCACGGATTGGCGTCCGCTGCGCTGTGCGATGTCGATCATCGCCCACGCGCAGGCAAGCGAGTCGGCCAAGGCTTCGTGGTGGTTTTCAATTGGGTGCCCGGCTTCTTCGGCGACGAATGGCAGCGAGTAGCTGGGCAGGTCGTAGGCCTTGCGGGAAAGCTTGACGGTGCACAGGTGCGCGATTTGCGGCACTGGCAGTTCGCTGGCTTCAGAAGCCGCGCGGATCACACCGGAGTCGAAAGACGAGTTATGGGCGACAAGTACGTCGGATCCGATGAATTCAAGCAGGTCCGGAAGCTTCTGGCTCACTCGTGGCGCATCACTGACCATGTCGGAGGTGATGTGGTGGATCGAGATGTTGCGCGGGTCGAAGTGGTCGAAACCGGCTGGCGGCTGCATGAGCCACTGCTCGGTTTCCACGATTTGTCCCGAGCGTACCTTGACCAGGCCCACCGAGCAGGCGGAGCCGATAAAACCGTTTGCAGTCTCAAAATCTATTGCTGTGAAGTCCAATGCCACGCCCAATAGCTTACTCGCTTAAACTGCGGCGGTGGCATCCGTGACGTCCCTCCGGTGTGCGCCGTGCGTATTTCGGTGGCACCTTGTTTCCACGTACCCGGATTTGACCTGCATCAATCGGTTCCCCTGCGGTCCAGCTCTGACGCCTTCAGGGCAGGGCATCTCACACTGCGCGCCGGTGCCATTGAGCGAGTCGGGCCCGTGGCCAAAGGTTCAATTGCGGAACAGCTCTTCGTAGTACGGGCTCAGTGCCGGATAGTAGTCGGGTTCGAACTCCACGCTTGCGGGGTCATTTCCGCTGACCGCGGCCACCAGGCGATCCAGGTAGTAGTCCCACCCCGGCCCGACCGAACCGGCCAGTTGCGGGTCCAGTGCCAGCATCTGGAAAACCAAGCGGCTCCCCATCCCGGCCGCTTCCACCATCAGCTCCAATTGCCAGGCCGTCTGATCGGTGCCGAGGCGCACCTGCAGCTGGTGGTTGCGCACATCGCAATGCAGGATCTGGACTTCCTCGGCAGGCGCCCCGTCTTCGGCCAGCAGCACCACGTCCACGACGCCGCGTTCCGGGTCGCCCTGCCACGATCCGTACCAGAGCGCCAAGTACTCGGAGTCGGCTAAATAGCGCCAGATCTTGCTCGGAGATTCGGTGAACTCGCGGCGCAATTCCAGTGCTCCGTGTGCGGTTCGGGTTCCTGTCGCTATGGCGCTCATGATTGCTCTCCTGTTGTTCCTGCTATTCGCTGGTGGCCGGCGGTTCACGCACCGTGGATCGCAGTCCCTGAAGAATAGCAAAAGGCTTCCGTCCGTTCACCGATTTCTTTGCCGCGGCATGACGCAACGCAGCTCGTGGCCCTTGGCAGGGTGAAGGAGCTGCGTTGCGTGCTTGGCTATTCGACTGCGGCTAAGCGGTGGCCCGGCGCAGGGTCAGATAGGATCCGCCGGCCATGAGCAGGGCAACGAGCCCTCCCCACAGCGTGACTCCGGCTGCGGTCCAGGTGAGCGCCCAGCTCCAGAACTGATCCCAGTAGTCGCTGAAGGTGAACAGCGCGATTATTCCCAGCACCACCACGCCCAGGGCGACGAAGAAGACCACCATGCCTGTGGTGCGCCACCTCATGTAGATGGTCGCTACCAGGAATCCGACCATGAACAGCAGCAGCATGAGCACGAAGTAGAACATGATCTGGATGAACCAGTTGTTATCGGCAACCCACTGCAGGGCGAAGAATCGTCCGTCCAGTCCCCATCCGCCGGTAGCTTTCTCCACCAGCCCCATGAGGTAGTAGAAGACCGAGAGCACCAGGGCGCAGACCGAGAACAGCGCCACCGTCCCCAGGTAGAAGGACCGGCGCGAAATGCTCATCGCCATGGAGAACGGGAAGGTCAAGGTCAGCGCTTGGATGCCCAAGGCCAGGAAGTACCACATGGGTGCTTGGGCACCGCCGCCGTACATGATCCCCTCGGCGCCGTTGCGCCGTACCAGCCACCAGATGATCAGGGTGAAGAGGAATGATGCACCCAGGATTATCAGCGGGATTCCAATGAAAGTAGCCTTGTTGATCAGTTGCATGCGGGCAACTTTGATAATGCGGTTCATTTTCTTGCCTCCGTCCGTTCGTCGAGCCCTCGTTCGGTGGTATTGCTCAATGCGCTGCGGACCACCAGCTGCTGGAGCGAAACTGGGCTCAGGTCCAGGCCCATGAGCTTGGCTTGTTCGCGCTGGTCGGAATCCAGTGTCGCCCGGATAGTGACGCTGGACAGGGCGCCAAGTGCGTCTCGATGGATCACCGGGGCGGATCCGGCGAATTCCTGGACCTTGGCGGCGTCGCCGGTCACCGTTACCGCCGTGCCACGCAGTTGTTCGGCATCTGAGTCAATGACGATTCGCCCCTTGTCGATCACGATGACGTGCTCAAGCAGGTTCGCTACCTCATCGATCAGGTGGCTGGAGAGCACGATGGTCCGTGGATATTCCGCGAAGTCCTCGACCAGGCGGTCATAGAAGATCTGTCGCGCTACCGCATCCAGGCCGAGATAGGGCTCATCGAAGAAGGTGATATCGGCTCGCGATGCCATGCCGATGATCACACCGACCGCCGAGAGCTGTCCACGGGAGAGCTTCTTGATCCTGCGCTTGGTCGGCAAGTCGAATGCCTGGACCAGATCCTGGGCCAGCTGCTCATTCCAGTTCTCGAAGAACAGGGCTGCGGATTTGAAAGCCTGGAACACCTTGAAGTCATCAGGATATTTCTGCGATTCGCGGATGAAGCAGATGCGCGAGAGGGTCGGATCATGCTCGAACGGGGCATGGCCGAAAATTTCGGCGGTACCGTGGTCTGCGTAGTTCTGACCGGTCAATATGGACATGAGCGTGGTCTTGCCCGCTCCATTGCGTCCAAGTAGCCCATAGATCCGATCTGGTTCCAGATCCAGGGTGACGTTATCGAGCGCTCGTACATCCTTGTAGGTCTTGCTCAGCTCGCGTACCGCGATTGCTGTCGTTCGTGACATGTCGTTCCTCCCCGCTTAGTTGAGATGTTTCAAGAATCCGAACCGGTTTTGATCATGGTGACCAGTTCTTCGAGTCCAATGCCCAGCTTTGTTGCTTCGGCGGTCAGTGGAGTGATGAATTGCTGTTGGAATTTCTGGCGGCGTTGCTCCCGCAGCCGCCGTGGTGCGTCTTTGGTGACGAACATGCCGATCCCCCGCTTCTTGTAGAGCAGCCCGTCTTCCACCAGCCGATTGATGCCCTTGGCTGCGGTGGCCGGATTAATCCGGTAGAAGGCCGCGAATTCATTGGTTGATGGAACTTGCGCTTCTTCAGCTAGAACTCCAGAGATGATGTCGTTCTCAATCAGCTCAGCAATCTGCAAGAAGATCGGTTTTGAATCATCAATCATGCTGGCTCCTCTCCGGTTCAGGCCCACTGGTTAGTTAGTGAGTTAGTTACTCATGTAACTAACCATAGAACCTACGAGCGATTCCGCACAAGAGCCGAATGCCAACAATTTGCGCAGCAGAGCCGGAAACCAAACTGTCCGCCACCGCCCCTATGCTGAAACTAATTAGCGAAGCCCGCTGCGCGAGCACGCTGAGGATGTTGCATTCACACCAGTGAACACCGAATTGGAACTTTCAGACCAGGCCAATTCGAGGAGCTTTTGAAACCTGGAACCAGCAGGTGCCGAAGGCGAACATTTTGCCGGATCTGATCAAAAAAAATATTGCTCGCACGCGCGGAATCCACTGCAACCCACGTGCCGCAGTCCTTTATGGGAGGGACCATACAGGATTTTTTCAATAGCCTTGACGCTCCAGATCCAGTCCTCGGATCACTTGACCGCCTGGTTCTGCTTGAACTGCACAAAGCGCTTTTCCCCGATTGCACCGATGAAGAGGTGGCGCAGGCAACCCGTCGCGAATTGATCGACTTGATCCGCAATTCGCGTCGTGAGCCCGGCGGGTTTCTGGATACGAGGGTCAGGGTTACCCGTTGCGCCGCCGGCATCCTCAGGTCATCAACCCTGGCTTGTTCGCTGGATCCAACGATCACGCGGTTTACTGGTGCCGCCAGCAAAACCCGTTGGCTTCCGCGGCGGCGCTTGCGCGCGGCGATGAAGACTTCGAGTGGAGTTTGCGCCATCCGCTGAAGCCAGGAGATCTGATCGTGACGGCTTTGGAAAGCTCTCCGCCGTTGATCGTGAGCCTGGAAGTTATCGAAGAGGATGAGAACGAGGAGATCACCTATCGGAACCTGGCGATCTTCTCGGATCCCATTTCAGTGATTGACGCCCAGCACCTGATCGGAGCGCAGCTTCCGCGACGCTCACAGTATCTGAAGCAGCCTTTGGCCGAAAAACTGCTAGAGAGCATGGGTGCGCTCATTGCCGATCCCCGCCCGATCTTCATCACCGCCGGGCCTTGCGATGCACTGCAGTCTGCGCAGGCAAATGAGGTTCTCTCAGTTCTGGCCGTGCTCCAGAAGGGTTCGCCATGGGAACAGCTGGAATGCCGAATCTGCGATCGGGAGATCCTCGATGAGCCCGAGGCCCACCTGCCGCATGTGGATCAGCACGGCTTGCGCTGGGAGATCCAGGAGCATGTCGACGAGGCGGTGCTGATGTGCAGCGACTGCCACGACATGGCCCACCAGCCAACTCTGCAGCAGCTCCGGAACTATGCCAGGCCAGCGTGCCCGAAGTGCGGGGAACGCAATCCGCGCCAGATCATCTGGGGCATGCCCGCCTTCATTCCCGACCCCGACGATTTCGTGGTGGCCGGCTGCGTACTGCCCATGGGGCCGATGGCGCAGTGGGAATGCCGCGCCTGCAGCTCTCGATACCTCGTGGCCGATGCCGGTGAGCTGGCCTACCCGGAACTGATGGTGCACCACGAATAGTTTCTGGTGATGAAACCACGAATGCCAGCAAATCCAATTCAGGATTTGCTGGCATTCGTGTTCTGTCCAGAGCTCGGAAGCTATTTGGCCAAGGCCTTGCCTACGGCATCAATGATCGCCGGCAGAAGCGCTGCAAAGGCACGAGCGCGATGCGAGATCGCGTTCTTCTCTTCCGCAGTGTGCTCGGCCATCGTCTTGCCGGCACCGGCAGGTTCGAAGATCGGGTCATAGCCAAAGCCATGCTCGCCCGAACGCTCGGTGCGCAGCACGCCCTGGACCTTGCCCAGCTCCACGTGCTCCTCGCCCTGCGGGGTAGCCAGTGCGGCAGCGCAGACGAACTGCGCACCGCGGTGCTCTGCGGCGATATCGCCAAGCTGGCCAAGCAGCAGGTCGATATTCGCTTCGTCATTGCCGTGCACGCCGGACCAGCGCGCGGAGAAGATCCCCGGCGCTCCCCCGAGCACGTCTACGCTCAGGCCCGAGTCGTCAGCCAAGGCCACCAACCCGGTGGAGGCCGAGATTTCCCGGGCCTTCTTCAGTGCATTGCCTTGGAAGGTGACCTGGTCTTCAACCGGATCGCCGGCCCCTGCGGTGGCCGCATCAACGACCTGGGTGTCGACATCCAGGCCCGGCACCTGCCCGCGCAGCAGTTCACGCAGCTCGCGCAGCTTTCCCTGGTTGCGCGAAGCGAGGACCAGGACCGGTTTGCTCATTTGGTGCTGCCCAGGGTTTCGCGCTGGATTTCGGCCAGCTCGCTGGTTCCGCCCAGGGCCAGATCCAGCAGCGCATCCAGTTCCGCGCGCTTGAAGGGAACGCCTTCGGCGGTGCCCTGGACCTCGACGAAGTCGCCGGAGCCGGTGACCACGACGTTCATGTCGGTCTCGGCGCGGACATCTTCCTCGTACGGCAGATCCAGCATCGGGGTGCCATCGATGATGCCAACGGAGATCGCGGCGACCGAATCGGTGAGCACCTTCGCGTTCTGCTTCACGATGCCCTGCGAGGTCGCCCAGGCGATGGCTTCTGCCAGTGCCACGTATGCACCGGTGATGGCTGCGGTGCGGGTACCGCCGTCGGCCTGCAGCACGTCGCAGTCCAGCACGATGGTGTTCTCGCCCAGTGCCTTGGTGTCCACCACGGCACGCAGCGAGCGGCCGATCAGGCGGGAGATCTCGTGGGTGCGGCCCGAGAGCTTGCCCTTGACCGATTCGCGGGAGTTCCGGGTATTGGTGGCACGGGGCAGCATTGCGTATTCTGCGGTGACCCAACCGGTGCCCTGTCCCTTGAGCCAGCGTGGCACGCCTTCGGTGAAGGACGCGGTGCACAGCACGCGGGTATTGCCGAATTCGATCAGTGCCGAACCTTCGGCCTGGGCGGACCAGCCGCGGGTGATGGTAATGTCTCGAAGTTGCGCGGCTCCTCGGCCGTCAGCGCGTAAAGTCATGCTTCCATCCTAACCACGCGGGCACCCCGATCCGTACGGGCGAGCCCGCGAGTTACGGTGAAATACGCCTCGCGGCGCACCGCTGGAGGCTAGTGCGGATGCACTACCACGCAGCAGCGGCCAGGGCGCGGGCTCAGCTCAGCTAGGCCGCAGTCCATCTGGCATCCTTCCAAGGCACCGGAAACCAGCTGCAAATTCATCGAGCAGACCAATTGGGTCTGGTGCTGCGCGACCATGTGGAAGGGGCAGTTTCCCATGGTGATCTCGCCTTGGGCATCGGCTTGCGGCTCGTAGCCCAACTCATCGAGGAGCGGGAGCAGTTCTCCGCTGCCCTGTCCGAGGCTCTTCCCCTCTTCGCGTGCGGCCTGGTGCAGCGCCTTGAGCACGACCCCGGAGGCATCAGCGCTGGCCGCGTTGGCCAGCAGGCTGCCTAAGAGGCGGTAGTTGCGCGCTGGCAAGCTCACCGACACTTCTTCCTGGGCCAGCGCATTGACCTGTCCAAGCTTGCAGATGCCTCGACTCCCCTGGCAGAGCTGCAATAGGCCGGCGGCAAGGGGCCAGGTATTGACTCTTGCTTGGCGCCCTCAAGGCACGGCATGGACAAAAGGACATCGGCCAGCAAAACTGCTGGCCGATGTCCTATGCACAACTACCGCGTGCTACCGCTTGCGCTTGAGCAGCGGGAATTTGCGGGTCTTCTCGTATTTGATGGTCGGCATGGTGCCGGTCAAGGTCTTCAGGTAGTCCGATCCGCGCTCCCCCTTGAACAAGGCCGGATCCTTCTCGTCCTTCAAGCTGCCCGAGTACACCCCGTAGGTCACCCCGGAAACCGCTACGGCAATTCCGCCGTCGTAGACTTCCTTGGCTTCCTCGACGACCTTGTTGATGTCGGTCCATACCGGGATATGGGTCAGCAGCATGCGCTCGGCACCGGCCGCGGCCGCTGCTTCGCCGGCACGCTTGCCGGTCAGGTGCACCCCGTCGATATGGTCATCGCGGCCCTCTTCAAAGGCCGCTTCGCACAGGAACATGTCCGCACCGCGGGCAGCTTCGACCAAGCTGTCGCAGGAATCGGTATCCCCCGAGTAGGTCAGCACACTGGTGAGCAGTTCCCCGTCAGGGCCCGGCTCGTGGGCTTCCACGCGCAGTGCGTAGGCTTCCTTGATCGGATGGCGCACCGGGTAAGGGGTGATGGTGAATGGACCGATATTCACTGGCTTCAACGATTTCCAGACCTGGAAGTCGTAGTCCTTGGCCATGGTGTCGCCATCAGGCAGGGAGTAGGCCGTCTCAATGCGCTCGGCGGTATCTTCGGGACCATGCACCAGCATCCGATCCCGGCCCCAGCCAGTGGGATCCCAGCGGATCGCCACGTGCAGGCCGCACAAGTCCATGCAGTGATCCGGGTGCAGATGGGAAATCATGATCCCATCGATGTCTTTCAAATCGGTGTAACGCTGAAGCACGCCCAACGCGCCGGAACCCAGATCCAGCAGGATCTTCCAGTCGCGGGTGCCATCAAAGGCCGTCACCAAGTAGCAGGACGCGGGTGATCCCGGACCTGGGAATGACCCGGTGCATCCAATGATGGTCAGCTTCATTCGTTACTCGCTTTCGACGCGGCAATCATTTGCGGGGTAATTCGCGCAATCGCTCCGGTCGGATAGTGGGCGGCTACATGGTCCACGTGACGCACCTGCAACACCTCTGGTCCGAGGAATCGGCGCGCCAGTACACCAAAACTATCAGCGTTGCCTGTGGCTAGGAACTCATGACGCGCCGCGGCTCCGTCGTTGCGGACCAATGAATGCCGTGTTAGCGCGCGGAAAACGTCCTTCGCGGTTTCTTCGGCACTGGAGACCAAAGTGACCGAATCCCCCATGACGTAGGAGATGACACCGGTCAGCAACGGGTAGTGCGTGCATCCCAGAACCAATGTGTCCACCTGCGCAGCCTGCAACGGCGCCAGGTATTCCTGCGCGATTTCCAGCAGCTCGGCACCGGCGGTAATGCCCGATTCCACGAACTCGACAAATCGCGGGCAGGCCACGGTGGATACCTGCAGATTCGGGGCTGCGGCGAAGGCATCCTCGTAGGCACGCGAGCCGACAGTTGCCTGCGTGCCGATAATGCCGATTTTCCCGTTCTTGGTTCCGGCGACCGCTCGGCGCACTGCCGGCTGGATGACCTCGACCACGGGGATGCCATAGCGTGCGGTGTAGCGTTCGCGGGCATCGCGCAAGACGGCGGCAGAGGCCGAGTTGCAGGCGATCACCAGCAGCTTCACCCCGCCATCCACCAATTCATCCATCACGCCCAGGGCGTTGGCGCGCACCTGGGCAATGGGCAAAGGGCCATAGGGAGAATTGGCGGTATCCCCGACATAGACCAAGGATTCGCCTGGCAGCTGGTCGATGATGGCGCGGGCTACGGTCAGTCCGCCAACGCCGGAGTCGAAAATGCCAATGGGTGTATTGGCTTCCGGAGCCGAGACCTGGCCGGTAGCAAAATAGGAATTCACGTGCTTAGAACTCCGCATCCATCAATGCGCTCATCAAGGTATCGAGCACCCATGAGATCAGGTTGTACACCAAAGACATGTACTCTTCGGGAGTCTGGACCTCAGAAGCATCCAGCACCTGCGCAACGCGAGCCGAATCGGCTTCATCGCGGATCTCCAGACGTTCGGCAAGCACCAGGCGCACGTCGTTCAGTGCCTGGGCGAAACGGGTCGCGCTGTGCTGGTCCAGAACCAGCTTGTCGGTTTCCAGCAGCAGCTGGGCTTCGCGCAGGCGGCCGATCTTCTGCGCAATCAGATCCGCTTCGCTCAAGCGGCGGTGTTCGGCGGCCACCGCGGCATCGTCACTGGCATTGGGCAGCAGCTTGGCCAGCGCAGGATCAGAGATTTCAGGCAGATCCATGGACTCGGGCCGCATGCCGGTCAGGGCGTAGAGCGGATCCAGGTCTTCGGGAAGCTGATGCAGCTGCGCGCGCTCGTCGAGCATCGCAATGACATCATTGAATAGTTCGCGAATCAGTTTGCGCTCGGCAGAGTGCAGGGTTCCGGTAATGCCCTTGGAACCATTCTTGAAGGCTTTCGCCACGCTTAGGCCCCCTGGGTCATCGTTGCGTTCAGGCCGAACCCGTGCATCGCCTGCACATCGGATTCGATGGCTTCGCGGCTGCCGCTGCGCACCGTGCAGAAGCCGTCATGGTGCACCTGCAGCATGAGCTTCTCGGCTTTTTCCGGGCTGACACCAAAGTAGGAACGGAAGACGTAGGCGACATAGCTCATCAAGTTCACCGGATCATTCCACACGATCAAGCGCCAGGGCTTGTCTTGGGATTCCAGGGTTTCAAATTCGGAAATTACATCGGGCATTGCGGTCATGAGCTCCATTTTACGCGCGGAACCTGAATGCAACACCGAACCGGGTAAATATCACCTTGAGCGTGAGCCGTTATACAGTAAAATCGGTCTGCTTTCCCAAGCAGCCTCACTTCAGGCCTTTTCGATCACCAGGAGCGTCACATTGCGCACCAGTCTCTTCACCGACCATTATGAGCTGACCATGCTTCAGGCAGCATTGGGATCCGGTGCCGCGCATCGCCCTTCCGTCTTCGAGGCGTTCGCCCGCCGCTTGCCCGATGGCCGGCGCTACGGCGTGGTCGCGGGTACTGGCCGCATGCTCGAAGGATTGGCGGACTTCCGCTTCGATGACCAGCAGCTGCGCTACCTCAGCGACAACAAGGTGGTCAACGCCGAAACCATCAAGTACCTGGAGAACTTCCGGTTCACCGGCAACATCTCCGGCTATGCCGAAGGCGAGCTGTACTTCCCGAATTCGCCGCTGCTGACCGTGGAGTCCACCTTCGCTGAAGCCTGCGTGATTGAAACCTACCTCCTGTCGATCATGAACCATGACTCGGCCATCGCTTCGGCTGCTTCACGCATGATCGCTTCGGCCGGCGAGCGCCCCTGCATTGAAATGGGCTCGCGCCGCACCCACGAGGAATCAGCGGTAGCCGCTGCCCGTGCCGCCATGATTGCCGGATTCAGCTCCACCTCCAACCTTGAGGCCGGAGCACGCTACGGCCTGAAGACCGTGGGCACCTCGGCCCACTCCTTCACCTTGCTGCACGACACCGAGCGCGCCGCATTCGAAGCGCAGATCGCCTCGCTGGGCAAGGACACCATCTTGCTGGTGGACACCTACGATGTCGAGCAGGGCGTGCGCACCGCCGTCGAGGTTGCCGGCCCAGAGCTGGGCGGGGTCCGCTTGGACTCCGGCGACCTGGTGCAGCAGGCCGGCTGGGTCCGCGAGCTGCTTGATGATCTGGGCAATTGGAACACCAAGATCACCGTGACCTCGGATCTCGATGAGTACGCCATTGCCGCCCTGGCCAGCGCCCCGGTTGATTCCTATGGCGTGGGCACCGCATTGGTGACCGGCTCGGGCCATCCGACCGCGTCCATGGTGTACAAGCTCGTTGCCCGCCAGGATGATGCGGGCCAGTGGATTCCGGTGGCCAAGGCTGCGGCGAACAAGGCCAGCGTGGGTGGCCGCAAGTATGCGGTCCGCCAGCTCAACGACCGCAACCGTGCGATGGCTGAAGTCATCTCCACTTCCGAGCACACCACCGGCGGCCCGGAGCGCGATCTGGTGGTTCCGCTGGTCCGCAATGGCGAGATCGACCAGTCCTACGTGGGGGCCGCTGGCGTCAAGCGCGCCACCGAACGCCACTACGCATCGATCCAGGAGCTGCCTGGAGTTGCACGCAAGATGCAGCGTGGTGAACCGGTCATCCCGACCGTCATGATCCAGGGCTAAGCAAACACACGAAAAACTCAGCTGCAGACCGTAGGATCTAGATTCAAGGATTCTGCGGTCTGCAGTTTTCCAAGGTCTACTCTCCCCTAGCCAAGGAGGCAGCGATGAGCACAGCCCTGTTGATTATTGATGTCCAACCAGACTTCTGCGAAGACGGCGCACTTGCTGTGGCCGGCGGCAATGCAGTCGCTGCCGCCATTGCCGCTGACGTAGCCGAACGCAAGGGTTCCTACTCGGCAATCGTCACCACCCAGGACTGGCACATCGAGCCAGGAGATCATTTCTCCGAAAACCCGGACTTCATTGATTCGTGGCCGGTGCACTGCGTGGCGGGAACCCCGGGCGCGGCCTTGCATCCGCACATCGCCGGCCTCGCGGTGGATGCGCATTTCGCCAAGGGACGGTTCACCGCGGCGTATTCCGGTTTCGAAGCCAGGCAACTGGATCCCACAGCTGATAAGGCGGATGAAAGCGGAGAGCTGCTCGGTCTTTGGCTGAAGGCCAAAGGCATCACTGCTGTTGATCTCGTTGGCCTGGCCGCTGATCACTGTGTGAAGGCTACGGCCCTGGATGCCGTGCAAGCGGGCTTTGCCACCACGGTGATTTCTCCGCTGACCGCGGCGGTGTCCCCGCAGGGCCTTCCAGCCGTGCACGATCAGCTGCGCGCCGCCGGCGTCACGGTGCTCTCCTTAGGCTAGGCTCGCGGATCTCTGCCCGGCTGCCTCCGTGCGCCCCGCGACATGCATCCACCGGAGTCGCTGCACCTGCCGCTATAAGTTGCGTGGCGTCCTAGCCACTACGCCAGTGCGACGATCCGTCAGCTGGCCCTGCGACTGCATCGATTCCTAGATGCCCGACTGATGCGCTAGCGTCCTCGCAGGTCGCAGTGCCTTGGAAAAGTTGATGGAGCCACACCTTGGTGCGGCTCCATCAGCCAAAAACGATCACGCTACTTGCGCCCTACGAACCAATCCTGCAGCTTGTCGATGCGCGCCTGCAGCTGGTCAACAGTTGCCTGCGGAACGGCAGGACCGCCGCACACGCTGCGCAGCTTGTTGTGGATCTGGCCATGCGGGGTGCCGGTGCGTGCTGCCCAGGCCGAGACGTTCTTGGACAGCTTGGTGCGCAGTTCCATCATGAGGCGGTGATCGGAGACCGGTGCCGGCTTGGTCGCGCCTTTGGAAATCTGCTTGTTCTGCTGCTTGCGCAGCAGCTCGGAAACCTGCTCGGTATCCAGCAGGCCCGGGATCCCGAGGAAGCCCAGCTCCTCTTCACTGCCGATATCGGCGCCGGTGCCGAACTCGCCACCATCGAAGAGTACGCGGTCGAAGGAAGCTTGGGAGTTCAGGGCTTCGAACTTATTGCGCGTCAGCTCGTCGCTGGCCTTGTCTTCCTTGTTCGCCGCTTCCAGCAGCGAATCATCCAGCCCGTCCTCGTCCTTGGAGCCTTCTCGGTCCAATGCGTGGTCGCGCTCGACTTCCATTTCATTGGCCAGGGCCATCAGGATCGGTACCGAAGGCAGGAAGACGCTGGCTACTTCCCCGCGCTTGCGGCTACGCACGAAACGGCCCACTGCCTGGGCGAAGAACAAAGGAGTCGAGGTAGAAGTCGCATAGACACCCACGCACAGGCGCGGAACGTCCACGCCTTCGGACACCATGCGCACCGCAACCATCCAGCGCGCTTCGGATTCGGAGAAATCGTCGATCTTCTGCGATGCCTTGGGGTCATCGGAAAGAATGGTGGTGACCTTCTCGCCGCAGATGGCCTCAAGCTGGGCAGCATACCCGCGCGCATCCTCGTGGTCCGTGGCGATGATCAGCCCACCGGCATCCTTCACGGTGCGGCGGACCTCGGAGAGGCGGCGGTCAGCAGCTTGCAGCACCGAAGGAATCCAGTCGCCATGCGGATCCAGCGCGGTGCGCCAGGCATGGGCGGTGACATCCTTGGTGAAGCCTTCGCCGAGGTTTGCTTCCATCTCTTCGCCGGCAGAGGTGCGCCATCGCATATTGCCCGAATAGGCCATGAACAGCACCGGGCGGACCACGTGGTCGGCCAGGGCGCTGCCGTAGCCGTAGGTGTAGTCGGCTTTGGAACGGCGGATGCCATCGCCCTCGTCCACGTACTGCACGAAAGGAATCGGGGCGGCATCGGAACGGAATGGCGTACCAGTCAGTGCCAAGCGGCGGGTTGCCGGTTCGAAGGCCTCGCGGATGCCGTCGCCCCAGGACAGTGCATCACCGGCGTGGTGGACCTCATCCATGATTACCAAGGTGCGTGCGTCCTCGGTTTTGGCCCGGTGAACCGCTGGCTTCAGCGCCACCTGGGCATAGGTCACCACCACACCCATGTAATGCGAGCCGTGGCGGCCATCCGAGTTCTTGTAATTGGGGTCCAAGGAAATACCCACACGAGCTGCTGCATCCGCCCACTGTTTTTTCAGGTGGTCGGTAGGCGCAACAACGATCAAGCGGTTGATCTTGCCCGAATCGATCAGAACCTTGGCCAGACGCAACGCGAAGGTGGTTTTACCTGCACCAGGCGTTGCCACTGCCATGAAGTCCCGGGGCTCGGTATCGAAGTACAGGGCCAGCGCTTCGGCCTGCCAAGCACGCAGCTTCGGGCCGGTTCCCCATGCCGCACGTTCCGGGTACGCTACCGGAAGCTTGTCTTCTAGTGGAAGCTTGTCGCCAAAATCAAAGAGTGTCTCGGTCATTTACCTTTTCCCGGCCGCGTGCATTGTGTGAAGTAGTGCTGGTTGGTTCCAAGCACTACCCCATCAAGGATTCGTAGACTTCCTTGCACTCGGGGCATACCGGGAACTTCTTCGGATCTCGGCCTGGCGTCCAGACCTTGCCGCACAGAGCGATCACTGGATCACCGGACAATGCCGATTCCATGATCTTCTCTTTCTGCACGTAATGCGCAAAGCGCTCATGATCTCCGGCCTCGACACTCTGGGTTGTCTCGGTACGTTCGATCGTGGCAGTGCCACCGCGGGTTTCTTCAGACTGTTCCACCATGCCTTCAAGTCTAATACGGATTGGCTTTCCTGTCCGTGCCCAAAGCATGGGAGGTTGTCCACATTGACTTTGCCTGCAGCCCCTGCAGGGCCTCGAAGCGAAATTTGTTTTCACAAGTCAACAGTCAACTTCGAGCTAATTTGTTAGCCCGTGGCAGCTCTTACTTGACTGATATTCCGACCTTTCAGTGCGACACGGCCAATATCCTGTGAACCTCCACGCACCGGCCACATGCAAAAGGCCGCCTGCCAGGAATCCACTTCCTGACAGGCGGCCGGCATCCCACAGCAATGGGCTTTGGCTACTTGTTGAGCATGACCGCTTGCATCAGTTCCGGGGTGCGCTTCTCGTACCACTTGCCACCCAGCGCAATACCGCCGAGCAACAGCAGCACACCCAGGACCAGGCCAGCACCCAAGGTGATGAAACCAAGGGACTGCGATTGCTGAACCCAGCCGATCACGTACGGAATGAGCACCGGGATCAGCAGCAGGCCCATGACCAGCATGGTGAGAATCTGGGTCAATGCCACGCGCAGGCCATTACCCGGAGGGGTCTTCATCGGGTTGTCTCCCGGCAGCGGTACCGAGTAGGTGTAGCGGGCCGAAGCCACCGAGGAAACACCCAGCGCAATGAACAGGGCGGCCAAGGACAGCCCCAAGTCCCCCGGGATGCGCCAGAAGGAACCGGTAATGAGCCCCGGCAGAATAGCCGCCGCGAGGACCGGGATAATAGCAACCAGCAAACAAGACAGTGCTCGTCCAGCACGATCAGCCCGGCCGGAAATACCGGTCAATGCGTGCAGCGCGAAGGCCGTATTGTCATAGGAAATATCTGCTGAAATCGAGAATCCCATGAGAATTCCGATCATTGGGCCCAGCACATACATCATCGCGTAGCTGCCCGTTTGATTGCCAGTGAACCAGAAGAGCAACGGCAGCATAGGTACGATGAGCACGCCAATGGCGTAGCGCGGATCCTTGAGCCAGTAGGTCAGTGCGCGCGCTGCCACCGCTCCGGTAGGAGTAGCCGGAAGCAGCTTGAAGAAACCCAGCCCCTTCGCCGTGGCCGCACGCTGCTCAGGCGGCGGGGTGACCGTCGCCTTCGCCGTAGCGCGGGCCAGCAGCAAGTACAGTCCCCCAAGGTAGATCACTCCCAGCAACAGGTGAATGGCCATCTGCCCGTAGAGTCCGGCGGCAAAAGCACCGGGAACGGCGGCAAAGGCACCCAGCGGGGTGTAGCCCAGCACCGCGGCAATTGGGCTGACCCAGTCGCCCAGGCTCAGCGCTGCAGAGAACACCGAGGAGAGGATCGGACCCAAGCCCACGAGCACCACGAAAAGCAGCACGAAGGTCAATTCACGGAAGCGGCGCTTGGCGCGCAGCGCAGTAGCCATGATTACCAGATACTGGCACAGCAAGATCGCCATGACCGCAGTCGCTATAGCTGCCACCAGCGCCAGTGTCAGCGCCGCGGCATCCAAGCGCCACATCAGCGAGGCACCGATCAGGCCCACGATGGTCAGTGCTGCGGGGATCGAAATGAAGCCGGCGAGCACCAGTGCGGGACCCAGGGTCTTTTCCGGAATTCCAAAGTGCACGAAGCGCGAAGGTTCCAAGGTCAGATCAACACCGGTCAGCAGCGGTGGGATGATGGCCCAGCCAAGGACCACGGCCGAGCCGATCAGGGTGAAGATATCTGCCTGGAAAGGAATCTCACCGGCAGTGAACCAGACAGCGAGGGTCAGCATGACGATCATGCCCAGGGCATATAGCCCGCCGATGATCACACCAATGAGCTGGCCGATGGAGCGTTTGAAACCGTTGGCCAGCAGGCGCAGTTTCAGGCTTAGGACGTGCGCAACCATGAGAGCCCCTCGTTATTAGCGCGGCCGCCTACCAGATCGACAAAGCGATCTTCCAAGCTCTTGGAGCCGCGGACCTCATCCACAGTGCCCTGGGCCTTGAGCACGCCATCGGAAATCACGGCCACATGCGTGCACATGCGCTGGACCAGGTCCATCACGTGCGAGGAGACGATGACCGTACCTCCGAATTCGACATAGTTGTTCAGGATGTCGCGGATGTTCGCGGCCGATACCGGGTCCACTGCTTCGAAAGGCTCATCCAGCACCAGCAGCTTTGGCGAGTGGATCATGGCCGTGGCCAGGGAAATTTTCTTGGTCATGCCGGCGGAATAATCCACTACCAGCTTGTCCCCATCGGAGACCAGATCCATTACGCGCAGCAGGTCTTCGGTGCGCTGGGCGACTTCTGCACGGTCCATGCCGCGCAATAGGCCGGAATAGGTCACCAACTGGCGTCCGGTGAGCCGGTCAAATTGGCGCACGCCATCAGCTAGGACACCCAAGGTGGCCTTGGCAGTTTGCGGATCAGCCCAGATGTCTACGCCGTTGACCAGCGCTTGGCCTGAGTCCGGACGCAGCAGTCCAGTGGCCATGGAGAGCATGGTGGTCTTGCCGGCGCCATTGGGTCCTACTAGTCCATAGAAGGACCCTGCTGGAACCTGCAAGCTGACGTTGTTTACGGCAATCTTGGCGCCGAATTGCTTGGCGAGACCCCGTATATCCAGTGCGATCTGATTCATATATCAAGGCTAACAATGCCCCAAGTCAGATCGCATCATCCTTTGGAGTTAATCCTGAAGCCCAAAAACGCCGTGACCTGGCAAATGCCTAGGTCACGGCGTTGAAGTCATGTGCTTGCGCGTTGGAAGATCAGCCTAGAAGAGTACGCGGGCCAGCTTCTGCCGGGAGGCCGCTACACGCGGATCGTTGTTGCCGATCACTGCGTACAGTTCGATCAACCGGCGGCGCACGCGCTCGCGGTCCTCATCAGCCAGGCGCGAGATCAATGACACCAGACGCCCAAAGGCATCCTCAACATGTCCGCCCACCACGTCCAGATCTGCGACATCGAGCTGGGCTGCGATGTCATCAGGGTTCTGCGCGGCCTTGTCGCGGGACTTGGCCAAGTCCAGGTTGTGCGTGCGGGAAAGCAAACGAACCTGGTACACGCCAATCTGCGCATCCTTGTCGTTCGGCTTCTCGTTCAGCGCTTCCAGATACGCGGCTTCGGCAGCCGCGTAGTCACCAGCATCAATGGCATCCACGGCCTTTTGGTGCAGCGGCGGAAGTTCCGGTTCGCCCTGCTGGGCTTCCCCGGAGAAGGCTGGGGCGGTACCGCTCATGCCCTGTTGGACTGCGAGCTGCTCAAGCTGTGCGAAAACCTGGACAATCTGCTCTTCAGCGGCAGGACCCTGGAACAGCGGAACAGGCTGTCCCTTGATCAGGGCAACCACCATCGGAATCTGCTGTGCTTGGAATGCTTGGGCGATCTGCGGATAGGTTTCGGCATCCACCAGACCCAGGATGAATTTGCCGCCCTTGGCATCCACGAGCTTGCGCAGGGTTGCATCCAGGTCCACGGAGACCTGCACGCGAGGCGAACCGAGGGACACAATGGCAGGAACCTGCTGGGACATGCCAACGAACTGCTCGAACGCGCCCTGGTCCAGGTTGGTGGTCCAGCTCGCCGCAGCTGCCGGCGCGCTCTGGGTAGCCTCCGAGCCCTGGTGAGCCAGAGCTGAAAGATCTACCGCACCGCGGGTTGAGGGAATGTTCTGGTCGGTCATGGGTATTAGTCAACTTCCTTCACATCGAGCAGGACCTGGCTTGCAGAGATCAGCTGGATCTTGTCCTTGGAGCCATCGGCTGGCAGGTAGAACATTACTGGTTCAGCGTAGGTGCTTTCCACATCGCCATTCGAGGAGCTCGAACCCAGCAGCTGTTCGGTCAGCTTATCCTTGCTCTCCAGCGGATCCGCATCTTCGGTGCGGATGAAGCGTGCCTTGTTGTTCAGCTTGCCGGTGACAATCGCTCCGCCATCAGGGGTGGAAACGACCTTGGTGTCCCCCTCGGTGACGCTGCGCTTGTAGGTCACCTTCGCTTCGTTGGCAGCCTTGGCTTCATCCTTCTGTGCCGAATGCACTGCAGCGATGAAGTCCGACTTGGCGAACTTGCTCTTTTCCTTGGCGCCGTCATCGCTGAGCACCTTGGCCAGTGCTTCCAATGCCTTCTCCGGGGTCATCTGCAGGCCCTTGGAATCAGCCTTCAGCTGGGTGGTGGATGGATCGCCCACTGCGATGCCTGGGAAGGTGGAGTTCGGCAGCATCTGCCCGGCGAAGACAACCTTGAAGTTATCGCGGGCGTTCTCTTGCACCAGGGTCAGTGCCTGTGGCAAGGTATCTGCGTCGTTGTTCTTCGCGGTGACTACGGAGATCACTCGCGGGAATTTCGCTTCGCTGGCGTTCGGCACTGCTGCGGAACGGATGACCTGGGTGGTCAGTGCCAGTGGCTTGTCTACCTTGAACTTTTCCTTGAGCATCTCGTAGCGCTTGTTGCGCAGGTACTTGAATGCCCCTGCACTGCGGGAGTCCAATGCCTTGGAGCTGGTCTTGTCATCTGCCTTGGAGATCTGTTCCTGGGCATCTGCAAGCACGCGCTTGAGCTGCTCTTCGGTGATCACCGGGAAGCTGGCGGTTTCTTCAACCGAGGAAGAAGCCGATGCGGAGCTCGGTGCTTCTTCAGACGCCTTCTCATCCTCTGGCTTCTTGGAGTCATCGGATTTCTTGGCTTCATCGGACTTCTGGGCAGATTCCGACGGGCTGGCGCTGGAATCATCGCTTGGGGCCATAGGCAGCGAAACACCGGAGATCGCCAGCGCAAGAACGGCAGCGACTGCTACCGAGTGCTGGGTGTTCGTTCCGGTCTTAGGCTTTGCCGGGCGCATGATCAGCAGGGCCAGGCCGAAGACCAGCAGCACGGAGCCGGCAATGATCAAAGGCACGGCAAATGGCATGGCGTCATCGTTGGCGTAGGTTACCGAGATATCCACCGGAGCGGCATCCTTTCCACCTGCGGCCAGCAGCAGGGACCAGTCCCCGGTGTCTGGAGCAGTCCAGCGGTAAGTCATGGTCTTGTCAGCGGTCTGCGAGTCGAAGAAGATGTCAGCGCCAGCAGGGTTTGGCACTTCGCCCTTGCCCTTGGTGTATTCGGCGATCATCTTGTGGTTTTCGGTATCGATACCAGTCACCGACACATGCGCTGCATCGCCGATCCAGGCTGCGACGTCATAGTCGCGACCCAAGGAAGCGGTGAATTCGCCCTTTGCAGTAATCACCAGTTCCACTGGATCAAGCTTTGGGGAGTTGACCGAGGATTCAATCAGGGTCAGCGGTGCCTCATCAGTCAATTGCGGCATGTTCGCAGTGACCGTTTCGGGCGGAGCCCAAAAGGTCTTCTGTCCGATGCCGACTACCAGGGCCGCAGCCCCCAGCAGCATCGCGATCACGGAGATTACTTTTCGCACAGGTTCACCTATTCGCCTACGTCTCACAGCTGTTCTTTGACAAGTCTAACGAGTCCAAGCCAATCGTGGTTCCGTTCCATGCCTGTGAACTGGCTCAACAACCGAAGTCCACAGTGTCTTGAACCACTTAATAGTCACCTCCGCGCGATATGCTCTGACCCATGGAGCAAGATCAACCGCGCCCGCATCGCAATAAGCACGCGCCAGAGAAGAGTTTGGACGGTTCGGAGCACGCAGCCAAGCCAGTTGCTTCCGGGCAGGAATCCCCAGCGCATTCCCAGCCGCATGAGGCAAATTCCCAGCCAGCGAGCCCAGCTTCTCCTGCTGCGCAGGTCCCGCGCTCCCCAGCTTCCACCCCCACGTCCAATGACGATGTGCGCGAAGGATGGACCAAGAAGATTGCCGGTAAAGTGGGCAAGATTCTCAATAACCCCCAGCACGCTCCAGCGCCCGGCGAGGAATCGGCCGCCCTCTTGGAAGGCTCCCCCGAACCGATCCCGGCGTTGCATCCAATCGCCATGGGCTTCTTGGGCACCATCGGTGTGGGCATTGCCTTAGGCGGCTTCTACCTGCTGACCAATGTCGGTTCGCTGATGACCTGGATTGCCATCGCGCTGTTCATCGCCTTGGGCCTTGATCCGATTGTGCGCTTCCTGATGCGCAGGGGCCTGTCCCGTCCGCTGGCCGTGGCCGCAACCATGGTCAGCCTGCTAGCGATCTTCGGCGGCTTCATGGCCCTGATCATCCCTACCCTGGTCAACCAGATCACCGCCTTCATCACCCGCGCTCCGGAAATCGTCGACGATTTCCTCAAGAGCGAATGGGTTGTGGAAATTGACCGGCAATATGCGGTCTCCGAGCGCATCATGACCGAAGTCGACCGTTTCTTTGGCGATTCCGGCGCGGTGACCAATGTCTTCGGCGGCGTACTGGGTGTCTCGCAGACCGTCGCCCAGTCCATGTTCGGCGTGCTGATCGTGCTGGTGCTGGCCATTTACTTCTTGGCTTCCCTGCCGGGCATGATGAGCTTCTCCCTGCGCCTGACCCCGCGCTCCAAGCGCGAGCGCGTCGCCGAGCTGACCGTGCGCATTACCCGTTCGGTGGGCAACTACGTGATGGGCCAAGCCACGGTGGCGATATTGAACTGCCTGCTGGCCTTGATCCTGATGAGCATCCTGGGCGTTCCGTTTACCGCCCTGCTCACCTTGCTGGTGGCGTTGCTGGCTTTCATCCCGCTGGTCGGCGGAGTCATCGCCGGGGTGCTGGTAACCCTGGTGACCTTGTCCTTGGGCTGGCAGACCGCCTTGATTTATGCGATCTGCTACTTCGGCTACCTGCAGATCGAGGCGTACTTCGTTTCGCCTCGCATCATGCGCCGCGCGGTGGCACTACCGGGCGCCGTCGCCGTGATCTCGGTAATTGCCGGAGGCTCGCTGGCCGGGGTTACCGGCGCGCTGATGGCCATCCCGGTCGCAGCCAGCGCCATGATCTTGCTGCACGAAGTCTTCGTCGCACGGCAGGACCGCCGGTAGCAGTCGTACATAGCGTGAGCGCTCAGTACCGGTAAGAGCGGGTTTCCCAGCAGTGCGGGTGCCAGTGACGGCGCGCATTGGCTGCCGCGTCATCGCCGGACCAGTGATCTGCCCGCCAAGCCACCACATGGGCCACACCGATGCCGATGGGACGGTGGCAGCCCGGGCAGGTATAGGTCTTATTGGCGTTTAGCGGCGCAATCTTGCGTACATGCCATTGACCATCGGGCGCGTCCTGGCGAAGCACCACGCCGAAGCGGGCACGCTGCATCCACTCTTCCTGGTCCGATCCGTCGTCCTGCCCGCCATCGCGGAAACCGGAGCCTGACCCTTGGTTCCGCCCCTTGGCGGGACGGGAGTTATTGGAACGGCGCGGGCGGTTGGAACGTGGCATGTCATTAATCATGCCGTATCTCCCGGCACAAGTCGCAACCAGCTAGTAAAGTGTGTGGGGTGCGTTTAGTGGTAGCAAAGTGTTCAGTTGATTACGAGGGCCGTCTTCGAGCCCACCTTCCCTTGGCGACCCGTTTGATCATGGTCAAGGCCGACGGTTCGGTTCTCATTCACTCAGATGGCGGCAGCTACAAGCCGCTGAACTGGATGAATCCACCGCTGACCCTGCATGAGGTCGAGCCAGGCGAGGATGCCGCAGCCATGGGCGCCACCGCGACCTGGACTGTGTCCAGCGCGAAGACCGATGACAAGCTGACCATCAACTTCCACAGCTTCGAGCACGACTCGGCCCACATCCTGGGCACCGATCCGGGGCTGATCAAGGATGGCGTGGAAGCTGACCTGCAGCGCCTGCTGGCCGAACAGATCGAGCTGCTGGGCACCGGGCACCAGTTGATCCGCCGCGAATACATGACCGCCATCGGCCCGGTAGACATCTTGGCTCGCGATGCCAAGGGTGCCACCGTGGCCGTGGAGCTCAAGCGCCGCGGCGACATCGATGGCGTGGAACAGCTAACCCGTTACTTGGAACTGCTGAACCGCGATCCCCTGCTCAAGCCAGTGACCGGTGTTTTTGCCGCCCAGCAGATCAAGCCGCAGGCACGTACCTTGGCTGAGGACCGCGGAATCCGTTGCCTGACACTGGACTACGACGCCATGCGCGGCGTGGACGACTCGGCCGGACGCCTCTTCTAAGCTTTCACTTGCTGTCCCTCGCGGCAGCACGACCTTTTGGGATTCTGCGCCGCGTGCCACTCTTGGTTCCGGCTCGTACTACCGTCCCAGCTGCTAATCTGTTCTCCACCAGCCCTTGTGCTTGGTGCGCCAGCGCACCAAGCAACTTCGCCCAGGAGGACAATTGGATCCGCTGACAGCTTCGCTCATGGCCATTGGCAGCGGTTCAGCTGCGGGCCTGCGTCCTTATTTCACGGTTTTGGCCCTGGGTATCGCGGGACTGGCGATTCCAGATACTGCGCCGGAAATGATTTCCTCTGCGGCCAGGCAGATTCCTGAAAGCATCACCAACCCGTGGGTTCTGGGAATCTGTGCGGTGCTTGCGATCGGCGAGGCCGGTGTCGATAAGATTCCGTTCTTGAATTTATCGATGGAATCCATCTCGGTGTGGCTGCGGCCCATTTTCGGTGCCCTCGTAGGCATTGGACTGGGAGCAAATTCTGGCGTGGAAGTTGCCATCCTGACCGGACTGCTCGGGGCCGGCTCCGCACTGTCGGTGAGCTTGGGCAAATCCTCGGTCACTGCAGCGACCAATGTCGTGCCCGAACCGATCACCCAGTGGATCCGCAGCCTCATCGAAGATTTCGGCGCACTGATCCTCGTCTTCGCAGCCGTGCTGCTGCCGGTCTTGGCTGCCGCGCTCGGGTTGGCCGCCGTGCTGATCGGGTTCTTCCTCTACCGCATGTTCCGCAAGGTCTACCGGGCAATGAAGAACAGATTCGGCAGCGTGAAGGAACATCAGGCGGCGGCTCAGGCTGCCCGCCAAGCGCAAGCGCAGGCCGGTGAAAAGAATAGTGCTACCCAGACGCTGCGGCGCTTGGCTGCCGGCGCTGATCCATCCCGGCAGCCACCGTCTGGAACCAGCAGCTAGCCTGAGTCCCAAAGGCGGTACTCAGCACCTATCTGCGGACCGTGCACCTTGGCGTGAACACCGGTTCCGCGCTGTTTCCAAAGGCACGGTGAACCCAACGCGCGCTAACCGCCAAGTCCGCTTAGAGATTATTGGCCCCAGCCGGTGACTGGACGCGTTCTCTCTTCTAAGCTGGGAACATGACTACGACGCGCTACGCCCTTTACGCAACCCTCATCTCCGATGGTCTCAAGGTCACCGATGGCGTGCTCGCCGTGGACGGAGACCGCATTCGTTTTGCCGGCAACCGCGATGACTTCAACGCCCTGGCCGATGCTGATCAGTATCCGGTGCGCGAGGTGGCTCCCGGCTCCATCATTATTCCGGGCCTGATCGACCTACACTGCCATGGTGCACTCGGTGCCGA
Organism: Glutamicibacter arilaitensis Re117; assembly: GCF_000197735.1. Classification (NCBI taxonomy): domain Bacteria; kingdom Bacillati; phylum Actinomycetota; class Actinomycetes; order Micrococcales; family Micrococcaceae; genus Glutamicibacter; species Glutamicibacter arilaitensis. The sequence goes on along the minus strand of NC_014550.1, from coordinate 1,422,439 downwards.
TTTCTCGGCACCAGATCATTCAAGTGCTGCCAAGGCAATCGCCCACCTGCACCGCTCGGGTACTACCACCCTGCTCGCCTCGCTGGTCACCGCCGAGCCGACCGCGATGATCGAAGCAGCAGAGCTGCTGGCCGAATTAGCCGAGGCAGGGCAGATCGCCGGCATCCATGCCGAGGGCCCGTTCCTGTCCGAAGCGCGTTGCGGCGCCCAGGATCCGCGCTATCTGCAGGCCCCGGATCCCGATTTCGTCTCCGAGCTGGTAGCCGCCAGCCGCGGCCAGCTGCGTACCATGACCTATGCTCCCGAGCTGGCCGGCAGCGAGGAGCTCATTGAACAGCTCGTCTCCCAGGGCGTGGTCCCCTCGCTGGGACACACCAACGCCAGCGCCCAGTGCACCGCAGATTCCCTGCGCTTTGCCCGTGAGCAGCTGCGCAGCGCCGGAGTGGATGGATTTACCGAACGTCCCACGGTCACCCACCTGTTCAACGGCATGCCTCCCCTGCACCACCGCGAGCCCGGACCGGTGGCTGCCTGCCTGGAAGAGGCGGTGAACCGCAATGCCTTCGTGGAACTGATCGCAGACGGGGTCCATCTGTCCCCTGACACCGTGCGCTTGGTCTACCGCCTGGTCGGCGCGGAGAACATCTTGCTGGTCAGCGACTCCATGGCCGCTACCGGCTTGGCTGATGGCCAATACACCCTCGGCCCGCAGGAAGTGAACGTGGCCATGGGGCAGGCACGGCTTGCCAGCGACAATTCCCTGGCCGGAGGAACCTGCACGCTGCTTGAGGTTCTCCAGCGTGCTGTGCAGGCCGGCGTCTCACCGGTTCAGGCCGTCACCTCGGCTACTGCCATCCCGGCCTCGCTGATCGGCCTGGCCGATGAGGTAGGGTCGCTGCACTATGGATTCGCCGCCGATGCGCTGGTCCTGGACGCTGACCTGCAGCTGGTCCAGACGATCCGCAAGGGCGAATACCTCTAGGACGCCTAGCCCCGGCGGGCAAGCTCTGCCAGCAGTTCCAGTTCTTGCCCCGGTCCAGGCCAGCACGCCGCTCGCGGTCCAGTGCGCGAGCCCGTTCATCAGCCAGGATATCTGCCAGCAAGTCCGTCATGTCCCGTTCCGGGCCAGCAGCTGACTTGTAGCGCTGATTCCCGCGCTGCAAGAAGCCAAAATCTTCGCGTGGAAGCCACAGCGGCAGGGAACGCTCTCCTGGCCAATAGCTGACTTGGTGATCCTGCAGCCACTGGTCTTCGGCGGCCACCAGCTCGCCGGTAAAACCTGCCACCTGTGCTGCGGTATCCAGCACATCAGCGAGCGGCCGGGGCGTTCCCACGACATTGACCACACCCTGCAGTTCACGCTGTCCTGCATCGATAATCCATGCCGCAACGTCGCGCACGTCGATCACCTGAACATACCTGCCTTGCACCGCCGGGGTGAGCACCTGTGCGGCACCGGCCAGCGCCAGACGCGAAACCCAGTAGGAGAAGCGATCGGTTGGGTCCTTGGGACCGGTAATCAGTCCGGGGCGGGCAATCAGCAACCGCTCGCCCAACACCTGTTCGCTAGTCCGTTCGGCCGCCACCTTGGCCTGGCCGTAGTCGCCCAGATCCCTCGGCTCGTACACGGCCGCGTCCTCGTTGGCAGCGGGCTGCTGCTGGTTCGCATACACCGAGACGGTGGAGACCAGGGTCCAGTGCGCGGCGTGTGCCGACAGGGCAGCTAGTGCTTCTTCGACGAATGCAGGCTCATAGGACAGCTCGATCACCTCGTCCCATTCACTGCGGGATACCGTGTCATAAGCGCCGGGCAATGACCTGTCGGCGCGCACCAGCCTCACCCCGTCCGGTACGGTGCCGGCTACTCCCCTGGCCAACGCGGTGACCTCGTGCCCTGCCTCAACCAATTGCTGTGCCAGCTCAGAGCCGAGCCAGCCGGTACCGCCCAGGATTAGTGTCCGCAACATGGATACAGTCAACTGCCATCGTGGAGGCAAGCCAAGCAGTTTCGCACAGAGCGCACCCCAGGATTGCTGCTCACTGCAGCCGGTGCCAGGGCATGAAAAAACCGCCGTTGCATCTGCAACAGCGGTTTCTCCTATCAAGTTCTAGATCTGCCAGCTTCCGGCAATCGGTCCGGCTTCCAGCCAGGCCGAGAAGCCGGTGTAGTCACGGTAGTCCATGGCCAGCAGCAGCTCTTCTCCGTTCCGGTCCAGCATCACGATGATGAAGCCCGGCGGGATCCGCGAGGCTTCCTCATCGGTCGGCTCGCGCCGTCCGGTGATGTCCAGTCCCCTGCGTTCGATAACGAAGCTGGGGATGGGTGAAACAGAGAAAAACCGCAACAGGTCCAGATGCGCTCCGCCGTAGCGGCCGATGGCCATGATCCATTTGCCGTTAGGCGCAAGGATCGACGCATCGAAGGTGCCCAGCGTGCGCCGCAATTGAATGCGGCGCACGGCCATGGCGCCAAAGAACATGGCGATGCCGATCAAGATCAGCAACGCGATCAGAACTGGTGCGGTTATCTCAAACAATTCATCGCCTACGCTGCGGTACCAAGCACAGCGTTGTCAGCAACGATCACTACGCGATCCGAATCCACGGAGAAGAAACCTCCATCGATCTGGACCGAGAAGCGGGACTCGGAAATCGGTTCGATTTCCAGATCCCCAGCGGCAAGCACGGACAGCATCGGAACGTGACCGGGCAGTACACCGATCTCGCCGTCCACCGAACGAGCCTTGACCAGCTTCGCAGCGCCGGACCACACGAAGTGGTCAGCCGCGACGATTTCGACCTGAAGCTCAGCCATGATTAGCTAGCCTTCTGGATCTCGGCCCACTGGCGCTCGACGTCGTCCAGACCGCCGATGTTGAAGAACGCCTGCTCTGCAATGTGGTCCAATTCGCCATCGCAAATAGCCTTGAAGCCTTCGATGGTGTCCTTGATCGACACGGTCGAGCCCTCGACACCGGTGAACTGCTTTGCGGTGTAGGTGTTCTGCGACAGGAACTGCTGGATACGACGTGCGCGGGCAACGACAATCTTGTCTTCTTCGCCCAGTTCGTCGATACCCAGGATCGCGATGATGTCCTGCAGTTCCTTGTTCTTCTGCAAGATAGCCTTCACGCGGATGGCTACATCGTAGTGATCCTGGCCGATGTACTGCGGATCCAGGATGCGCGAGGTCGAGGTCAGCGGGTCAATCGCCGGGTACAGGCCGCGCGACGCGATTTCACGCGACAGCTCGGTGGTTGCATCCAAGTGGGCGAAGGTTGCTGCTGGAGCCGGGTCGGTGTAGTCATCGGCCGGGACGTAAACAGCCTGCATCGAGGTAATCGAGCGGCCCTTCGTCGAGGTGATGCGTTCCTGCAGCAGACCCATTTCATCGGCCAAGTTCGGCTGGTAACCCACGGCCGAAGGCATGCGGCCCAGAAGGGTCGACACCTCGGAACCTGCCTGGGTGAAGCGGAAGATGTTGTCGATGAACAGCAGCACGTCCTGGTTCTGCACATCGCGGAAGTATTCCGCCATGGTCAGAGCCGACAGTGCAACGCGCAAACGAGTTCCAGGTGGCTCATCCATCTGGCCGAACACCAAGGCGGTGTCCTTCAGAACGTTTGCTTCGTCCATTTCGACCCAGAGGTCGTTGCCTTCACGGGTGCGCTCGCCCACACCGGCGAATACCGAGGTACCACCGAAGTTACGTGCAACACGGGTGATCATTTCCTGGATCAGCACGGTCTTGCCAACGCCAGCGCCGCCGAACAGGCCGATCTTGCCGCCCTTGATGTACGGGGTCAGAAGGTCGATCGACTTGATGCCGGTTTCCAGCATTTCGGTCGAGCCCTCAAGCTCCGAGAACTTAGGTGGCTGGCGGTGGATTGGCCAGCGCTCGGTGACCTGGATCTCCGAGTTGTCAACGTCCAGGGCATCGCCCAGCACGTTGAAGATGTGGCCCTTGACGCCGTCGCCTACTGGGACGGAGATGGCAGCGCCGGTGTCCTGTACTTCGGCACCGCGGACCAGGCCGTCGGTGGCCTGCAGCGATACCGCGCGGACCAGGCCCTCACCGAGGTGCTGGCTGGTCTCGAAGGTGATCTTCTTGGTTTCGCCGTTGAGGGTCAGCTCAGCGGTCAGTGCATTGTAGATAGCAGGCAGTGCGTCGGCTGGGAACTCGACGTCCACGACCGGGCCAGTCACGCGCGCAATGCGACCGATGGCCCCTGCGGTAACCTGCTCGTTGAGTTGGGCAGTCATCTTTCTCACTTCTTGTCTGGTCGGAGTCTTCGTAAATTAGCTGTTCAGCGCGTCTGCGCCGGCGATAATTTCCGAAAGCTCCTGGGTGATTTCAGCCTGACGGGCATTGTTGAGCAATCGGGTGTACTTCTTGATCAGTTCACCAGCGTTGTCGCCTGCGGCCTTCATAGCGCGCTGACGTGCAGCGAGTTCGGAAGCTGCGGACTGCAACTGGCAGTTGAACAGTCGAGAATCGATGTAGCGCGGGAGCAGTGAATCAAGCACTTCTTCCGGCGATGGCTCAAACTCGTACAGTGGCAATAGCTCGTCGGTTGGAGTCTCGGATTCATCCTCGACAACCTCCAACGGCAACAGACGGATGACCGTCGGTTCCTGCGTGACCATCGACTTGAACTGGGTGTAGACGACGTGGATTTCATCCACGCCACCCTGCTCGAAGTCGGTGTCGAAGTCCTCAAGGAGAACGTCGCGCAGCTCGCGTGCGGTTTCGAAACGCGGGGAATCAGTTTCCCCGGTCCAAACTCGTGCGTACTCGCGTGAACGGAAATCAAAGTAAGCCTGGGCCTTGCGGCCGACCAAGTAGGTCTTGACTTCCTTGCCTTCTTCACGCAGGAGTTCCACGAGGTGCTCTGCCTGCTTCAGAACGCTGGCGGAGTAGGACCCGGCAAGTCCTCGGTCCGAAGTCATCACCAAGACCGCGGCGCGGCGAACCTGCGCCGGCTCGGTGGTCAGTGGATGCTCGACATCGGCCTGGGACGCGACGGCGGTTACTGCACGGGTAATCGCATTGGCATACGGCAACGAGGCCGAGACACGCGTACGTGCCTTACCAATGCGGGATGCAGCGATCAGTTCCATCGCCTTGAAGATCTTACGCATCGACTTGGTCGATCCGATCTTCTGGCGGTAGACCCGAATCTGGGCTCCCATGTGTGTCCTTTCCTTATCCCCTACTTCGGGAGGGCGGCGCCGTTACCGGAGCCGCTCCCCCTCGTAAGGAAATTGTCAGCGCTTCTGCTTGACGATCTGTTCCTGGTCAACGGACTCGGAATCGAGAGCGTCGTGCTCTTCGTGTCCGGCGGCGACAAGCTTGTCGTCACCTTCGCCGAAGAAGCCGGCCTTGAAGTCCGCAACAGCGGTCTTCATGGCTTCCAGAGTCTCGTTCTCCAGCTTGCCGGTCTGGCCGATCACGGTCAGCACGTCGGTGCGGTGGCGCAGGTAGTCGATGAACTCGCCCTCGAAGCGGCGTACATCCTCAACCGGGACATCGTCCAGGTAACCGTTGGTGCCGGCCCAGATCGAAACGACCTGGTCTTCGACTGGGTATGGGGTGTACTGGCCCTGCTTGAGCAGTTCCATCAGACGTGCACCACGGGTCAGCTGCTGCTTGGAAGCAGCATCCAGGTCCGAAGCGAACATCGCGAATGCCTGCATGTCGCGGTACTGAGCCAATTCAAGCTTCAAAGTACCGGAGACCTTCTTCATGGCCTTGACCTGAGCCGAGCCACCAACGCGGGATACGGAGATACCCACGTCGACTGCTGGACGCTGGTTGGCGTTGAACAGGTCCGACTGCAAGAAGATCTGGCCGTCGGTGATCGAGATGACGTTGGTCGGGATGAACGCGCCCACGTCGTTGGCCTTGGTTTCGATGATTGGCAGACCAGTCATCGAACCTGCACCCAACTCGTCCGACAGCTTGGCGCAACGCTCAAGCAGGCGGGAGTGCAGGTAGAAGACGTCACCTGGGTAAGCTTCGCGTCCTGGCGGACGGCGCAGCAGCAGGGACACGGCACGGTAGGCTTCAGCCTGCTTCGACAGATCATCAAAGACGATCAGAACGTGCTTGCCACCGTACATCCAGTGCTGGCCGATGGCCGAGCCTGCGTATGGTGCCAAGTACTTGAAGCCTGCTGGGTCAGATGCGGGGGAAGCCACGATGGTGGTGTATTCCAGTGCACCCTGCTCTTCGAGGGTCTGGCGTACGGCAGCGATGGTCGATGCCTTCTGGCCAATTGCCACGTAGACGCAGCGAACCTGCTTGGTCTGGTCGCCGGATTCCCAGTTGGCGCGCTGGTTCAGAATGGTGTCAACCGCGATAGCGGTCTTACCGGTCTGGCGGTCACCAATGATCAGCTGACGCTGGCCACGGCCGATCGGGATCATGGCGTCGATAGCCTTCAGACCGGTCTGCATTGGCTCGTGCACGCTCTTGCGCTGGGTAACGCCTGGTGCCTGAAGCTCCAGGGCGCGGCGGCCCTCGGAAGCGATTGGGCCCAGGTTGTCCAGTGGCTCGCCCAATGGGTCAACCACGCGGCCGAGGTAGCCGTCGCCAACTGGAACCGAAAGGATCTCGCCGGTGCGCTCGACCTTCTGGCCAGCTTCGATGCCGGTGAAGTCACCAAGCACAACGACACCGATTTCGCGGGTATCGAGGTTCTGGGCAAGGCCCAGGGTGCCATCTTCGAACTTCAGCAACTCGTTTGCCATGACGGAAGGAAGGCCTTCCACTCTGGCGATGCCGTCGCTCGCGGCGACGACGCGTCCCACCTCGGTGCGCTCTGCCTTACCCGGTTCGTAGGAAGATGCGAACTCGTTTAGGGCATTACGGACGTCGTTGGCATTGATGGTCAAATCGGCCATCTGCAGTCCCTGCTCTCCTAAATTGTGATCCGGTTCTAAAACACCGAATCGAATGTGAATGAAGTCTGTTGTGGTCCTGGCAGCCAGGAACACCAGGTAAAGGATTGCTCCTTCGCCTAATGAGTCCTAGCTGGCCAAGGCGCGGCGCAAATCTGCCACGCGCGATGCCACGGAAGCGTCGACAACTTCGTCGCCAACCTTGACTACCAGTCCACCGACCAGCGATGGGTCGATAGTGGCGTTGAGCTTGAGCTGACGACCGTAAAGCTTGTTCAGGCTGGTCTCCAGGCGCGAAAGCTGAGTCGCCGAAAGCTCTACAGAGCTGGTCACCGAAGCGATCCAGCGCTGCTGGCGCTTGGCCACGAGCTCCACGAAGCGTTCAAGCAAAGCTGCTGGCTTCAAACCACGAGGGTTCGAAACTGCCTGCGAGATCAATACCTGAGAGGTCTGCGACGCGTTAGGCACGAGCTTCAGCGCGAGAGCGCGCTTTGCCTCGACTGGGGCCTGTGCATCATCCAACGCACGCTGCAGTTCGTGGTTGCCACGAACTACCTCGATGAAGGAGAACAGATCCTGCTCCAGCTTGTTCAGCCCCGAAGCGCCGTCCTGCTGCTCAGCCACTGCGGTAACCGCAGTGACAGCCAGCGTTTCGAGCGCATCGCTAATGTCGCGTTCCGAGCTCCAACGGGTAGAAGCCAGCTGGGCAACGGTGTCCTCAGCGTCAGCCGAGACCTTTCCGTGCAGCAGCTGGGCCAAGAGGCCTGCCTTTTCGGCAGCATCACGGGCTGGGTCAGTCAATGCGCGGCGAAGACCGGCATTTGCATCCAGTACTTCCAGGACCGCGAACAGTTCCTTAGGCAGCTCAATAGATGCCAGTGCCAGCTTGGGTTCCAGGAACGCCAAAGCCTTTGCTAGTGACTCGCTCGATACACTTGCCATTAGTTCGATGCACCTGCGTTCTGCTGAGCTTCCAAATCGGTCAGGAACTTGTCAACCACGCGCTGGGCACGGGCATCGTCCTGCAGAGCTTCGTCAACAACCTTGCTTGCAAGCTCGGTAGCCAATGCGCCCACGTCGGTGCGGAGCGAAGCCAGAGCCGAAACGCGCTCTGCTTCGATCTGACGGTGCGACTGCTCGGTGATACGAGCTGCCTCATCGGTTGCCTTGGTCTTCAGATCTGCGAGGATCTGAGCACCTTCGCTACGAGCTTCCTCACGGATGCGGTTTGCTTCGGTGCGTGCTTCCAGAAGCTGGGCCTTGTACTGAGCCAAGGTCTCCTCTGCTTCCTTCTGCGCTGCTTCAGCCTTCTCCAGGCCACCTTCGATCGCGGTGACGCGATCTTCATAGGACTGCTCGAACTTCGGAGCAATTACCTTGATGACGATGAACAGAAGGACCGCGAAACCAACACCCGTGACGAGAATTTCCCACGGGTTCGGCAACAGCGGGTTGACCGATTCGCTCGCAGCGAGGATGAAATCAGTGCTGTTCATTCTCACTATTCCTTATCTACTAGTTTCCGCTTGTGTGTACGCCTCGCGATAGTGGCGAGGCCACTACAGTTGCGAAAAGACTAGGCGCCGATGACGAAAGCGAAGACCAGGCCCAGGATGGCCAGTGCTTCAGCAAGTGCGAAGCCAAGCATGGCGATTGGCTGCAGGATGCGCTGAGCCTCAGGCTGACGTGCAACACCGTTGATGTAGGCAGCGAAGATCAAGCCAACGCCGATAGCCGAACCGATAGCAGCCAGGCCGTAGCCGATCATATTCAGGGAGCCGTGCAACATGTGATTATGTTCCTTTCAAGATACCGCGCTTTTGCCGGTAGGTTGTGAGGTATTCCTTGAGCGACTCAAGGAAGATCTTTGTGGGTTGGAAGAAAAGAAGAGTTGGCCTAGTGGGCGTCGGCTTCAATTGCACCCTGGAGGTAGATCGCGGTCAGCAGGGCGAAAACAAACGCCTGCAGAACCATGATCAGAAGTTCCAGGAAGTACATAGCGACCGAGCCAACGATGACCAGGATGCCAAGGCCGTTCATTGCCAAGGAATCCTGAACAACGATCAGGTGACGAGCGCCGGCAGCTGCCAGCATCACGATCATGTGACCGGCCAGCATCGTTGCCATCAAACGCAGCGAGTGCGTCAGCGGGCGAACGATGAAGTTAGAAATGATTTCCAACGGAATCATCAGTGGCATGATCCAGCCCGGAACACCGGACGGAACGACGGCCAACTTGAAGTAGCGAATACCGTGGTTCTTAAGGCCTACAGCAATCCAGGTGCCGTAGATGATGATAGCCATCGCGTATGCAGAACCAGCGTGTGAGAACGATGGAAGCTGCAGGAACGGAATCGCGCCGAAAAGGTTGTTCAGCAGTACGAAGAAGAAGGTCGCGAACAGCAGAGGAATCCAAGGACGGAAGTTCTTCTCGCCGATGATGTCGCGGCCAATTCCGTTACGTACAAACGCGTAACCGGACTCAGCGATGTACTGCATCTTGCCTGGAACCAACTTCGGGTTCTTAATGGCCTTAGTGAAGAACCAAGTGATAAGCACGATCGACAAAACGATCATGAGCATCTGCTTGCCGAAACCGGTTCCGTACTCAGCCATCCACGGGAAAATATCCGGGAGGTGGGTATCGGACACGGATGGCGGGACGAAGCCGCCTTCTTCTGAGGCCATTGGGAGCGCAAACGCGAACAACGCGCTGTCCTCTCTGCAGTAACGGTCACGGGCAAAAGGCGGTGACTGGCGGTAACTGCCTCTCACCGTGTGAAGAAAAGATCAAACGGGGATCCCATCATGGTTTCAGCCGGAGGCATCAACCCTGATGAAGGTCCATCTGCGGGTTACCCCGCGGATGCATATTGCATATTCCGCCCGCAGTTAAGCGGACGGCCAAAAATGACCCGAAGTAAGCTTATCAAACTCACAGCACCCCACCGACCCAATTGTCGGATGGAACACTCTATTCCTCGTTGTAGATAGCGAGGCGAGCCTTCATGAAAGCCCGTACCTCACCAACCTGCCAGGCAACGAGAGAGATTGCTGCTGCAAGAACGAATCCCTGGCGATTAACCCATCCGGGCAATCCCAGGTTCAACAACACGAAGGCAATGCCAAAAACCTTGATGACAAAGACACCCAAGAACGCAGGCATGGCCCACGAGTGGCGAATTCGCCCAGCAGCTTCGGCGATGAGGATACCGATTGCGAAAAAGCCAATGACAATTCCGGCAGCCAGCGCACCAGAAAGCGCGTAGCGAAGATCTGCAACCAGCCATGAAATCAGGAAAAATATGGCGGTAGCGATCGCCGAATACACCAGTGACAACCCAAGAATCGGCAACCAGATGGATTTCGGAGCTGACGAAGCACTGACGCGGGCAGAACCAGAATTCACGTCCGCAACCTTTCTTCGTCAACACCGAGGTACCATCGTGCACCCATCGATGCTGATGAAACTTGAAACTTCCCGCCGTTCCCGAAAGAGCGGCCGGAAGAAGATCCACAGTGAATTCTACACGAGATAGAAACAGATTGCTTGCGGGTTACTTCGCTTATCGAACGGGCTAAGAATTGCCCAACCGCTTGCGCAGGCCTTGGACCCGCTTGAGCACCAGGGGGCGCCACGTGGCTATTGCTGCCACTAGGAAGAACAACAGCGCGGTGGGCACCACCAGCACTACCGGGATGAAGGCAATCGAGACTACTGAGACAGCAATCACCGCAGCCCACAGGTACAGCAGGATCACCGAGTGGCGCACCGAGTGTCCCTGTGCCAGCATTCGGTGGTGGATGTGCTTGGCGTCTGGGGAAAAGGGTGAGCGTTTGTTGGCCAGCCGGCGGAATACCGACAGTACAAGGTCTAGAACTGGTAAGAAGACAATGACCATTGGCAGCAGCATCGGCATGTAGGCCGGAATGTTGCGGAAACGGCGGGCTTCCAAGCCCTGCACATCGCCGGTGACCGCAATGGCAGCCACCGAGAGGATCATGCCGATGGCAAGCACCCCGGTCTCCCCCATGAAGATATTGGCCGGATTGAAGTTATGCGGCAGGAAGCCCAAGCAGGCGCCGAGCAGCAGGGCGCACAGCAGCGCGCCGATGTTGGCGTAGTCATCCGCGCTGACATGGGTGGCCAGCACATAGGAGTAGACGAAGAAGGTCGCTGCGCCGATGGCTGCCAGGCCCGCGGCCAATCCATCCAGGCCATCGGAGAAGTTGATCGCGTTCATGGTCAACACGATCAAGAAAATCGTCACTACAATCTGCAGCCATTGTTCATCGATCTGCCACGAGCCCACAGGCAGGGATTTGATGATGATTCCATGGGTTGCCGCCAGCCAGCCGATCAGGATCTGGCCGGCAAGCTTTATCCACCATTTCAGATCAAGCATGTCATCGGCCAAGCCCATGACCACGATGACGCCCAGTGCGTAGGCGATCCCCCGGATGGCTTCGTCATTGCCGAACACCCCGCGGAAGAAATGCAAGTTGCTGGCCATCCACAGCCCGGCGGCGAAAGCGGCGATAATCGCCAGCCCGCCGAACTTGACGATCGGCTTCTGGTGCTGGTCCCGTTCACGCACCAGCTGGTTGCCGGTAAAGCGGTTGCCCAGCGTGCGGATAATCGGGGTGAGCAGGAAGGAGACCGTAAAGCTGAAGGCGATGAGCAGTACGTATGTTCTCATGCGCTGGTTTCCGGTGCGTCCTGTCCCAGATCGAGAATGCCGGGAACCACCACGCGCAGTTCCTCAATGGAAATCGCGCCAGAGCGCACCACCGAAAGGTGCTGGCCGGTGCAATCGATGATGGTCGATGGCAGTACGTCATCGCCTTCTTCGCCGCGCGGGCCGCCATCGAGGTACACATCCACCGAATCCCCGAGCTGCTCCAGGGCCTGCTCTATGTTCAGTGCCGCCGGGTTGCCGGTGCGGTTGGCCGAAGATACGGCCAGCGGGCCGGTCTGGCCCAGAAGTTCCAAAGCGGTCTCGTCATTGGGTACGCGCAGTGCGACGGTGCCGCGGGTCTCCCCCAGATCCCAGGTCAGCGAAGGCTGGGCGTGCAGGATCAGGGTCAGCCCACCGGGCCAGAAGGCTTCGGCGAGCTTGCGTGCTTCGTCGGGAATGTCGCGAGCCAGGCCGTCCATGGTGGCGCTCTGGGCAATGAGCACCGGTGGAGGCATGGTGCGATTGCGGCCCTTGGCCGCCAGCAGCATGGCTACGCCCTGGGCGCTGAACGCGTCTGCGCCGATCCCGTAAACGGTATCTGTAGGCAAGACGATGCAGCGCTTCTCTGCCAGTGCGGCTTTGGCTGCGGCGATGCCTTCAACGTGTTCTTGTTCGTTGCTAACCGAAAATGTTGTGCTCACGGGATCATTCTTTCATGCACTGAGTGTGATTTGGTTATTGCGGCGCGTAGCCAGATGTGGCGCGGGCGCGCCCCGAAAGGTCTTCATGGCCGGCAACGTGGGTGAAACCAGCCTCGCGCAGCATTGCTGCCGCGCTTTCGCGCTGCACTTCGGCGTGTTCCATCACGTAGTACCCGCCAGGGCGCAAGAGCGCCATGGCCTGGGCGGTGATGGCCCGTGGAATCTGCAGCCCGTCCTCCCCCAGTCCGTACAACGCCATCTGCGGGTCGTGCTCGCGTACTTCGGCCTCCCGCGGAATCGCGTTCGGTGGAATATACGGCGGATTGGAAATCACCAGGTCCATGGTGCCATGCAGTTCTGCTGGCAGCTGCGAAGCATCCTGGTGCAGCACATTGACCTGGTGCGGCTGGCAGTTGGCCCGGGTGTAGCCAATGGCTTGCTCGGAGAGTTCCACAGCCCACACGCTGGAGCCTGGCACTTCGCTGGCCAGGGCCGCGGCAATGGCGCCGGAGCCCGAGCACAAGTCGATGCACCGCGGATTATCGATACCTTGGGCATGCAAGTAGTCGATACCCTGCTGCACCACGGTTTCGGTTTCCGGACGCGGGATGAATACCCCGGGGCCCACCTTCAGCTCAAGGTAGCGGAAGTGCGCCACCCCGGTCAGGTGCTGCAGCGGGATGCGGGTGCGCCGGGCGGCCACCAGCTCGGTGAATTGCTGGCGGTATGCCGGGTCAAAAGCGTCCCCGCGCATCTGCCGCAGCTTCAGTTCCGAACGGCTGATGCCCAGCACATGGCAGAGCAGCAGATCTGCGTCGACGCCGGGGCTTGGCACCCCGGCGTCGGCCAGCGCCGCAATCGCCTGGCGGCGTACGGCAGTTAGTTCTTCCAAGGCGGTATTACTCGCCCAGCGCTGCTAAGCGCTCTTCCTCATCCATCTGGATGCAGGATTCAACGACCGGCTGCAGATCGCCGTCCATCACGGCGTCAAGGTTGTAGGCCTTGTAGCCGGTACGGTGATCGGCAATGCGGTTTTCCGGGTAGTTGTAGGTACGGATGCGCTCGGAGCGGTCCATGGTGCGGATCTGGCTGGCACGCTGGGCCGAGTTCTCCTTGTCGATGATCTCCTGCTGGTGGGCCAGCAAGCGCGAACGCAGCACGCGCATGGCGGCTTCGCGGTTCTGGATCTGCGACTTCTCGTTCTGCATGGCCACCACGATGCCGGTAGGCAGGTGGGTAATGCGCACTGCGGAGTCGGTGGTGTTCACCGACTGGCCGCCAGGGCCCGAGGAACGGTAGACGTCGATCTTCAAGTCATTCTGATGGATATCGACTTCTTCTGGCTCATCAACTTCGGGCAGCACCAGAACGCCGGCAGCCGAGGTGTGGATACGGCCCTGGGATTCGGTGACCGGCACGCGCTGCACGCGGTGCACGCCGCCTTCGAACTTCAGCTGGGCATAGACGCCTTCCGCTGGGTCGTTCGAGTTGCCCTTGATGGCCACCTGAGCGTCCTTGTAGCCGCCGAGGTCGGACTCGTTGAAGGAGATCATCTCCACCTTCCAGCCCTTGTGCTCGGCGAAGCGGGTGTACATGCGCAGCAGGTCCGCTGCGAACAGTGCCGCTTCGTCGCCGCCTTCGCCGCCCTTGACTTCGAGGATCACGTTGCGGCCGTCGTTCTCATCGCGTGGGATCAGCAGGCGGCGCAGCTTCTCTTCGAGCTGCGGCAGTTCCTCGGTGAGGGCTTGCACCTCTTCAGCGAAGTCTGGATCTTCATCAGCCATTTCCTGGGCTGCTTCCAGGTCATCGGTGGCGGTCTGCCACTTGTTGTAGGCTTCGACGATGCCGTTCAGCTGTGCCGAGCGGCGGCCGAGCTTGCGGGCCAGCGCTTGGTCGGCGTACACCGCTGGATCCGAGAGCTGCGCCTGGATGGCGGCATGCTCTTCTAGTAGCGACTTGACGGACTCGAACATGGTGGGTGTGCTTCCTTGTTGGCGTTTTCCGCGCAGTGCCAGGCGCTGATGCGGCTGCGGCACTGCTGGAATTCAATTCTAAGCGCTGCGCCAGCGTGAACTGGGCTGCGAGGTGTCACTACGCGCCGATGGCGTCCAGCCAGCTGCCGGTGCGGCAAGCTGGCCGGACGCCATGGCGGTATGCGGTGCTAATCCTTGTTTGGCGTGGTCTTGTTGACCAGCATCAGGAATTCGGCGTTGGATCCGGTTTCGCGGATCTTTCCGGTGAGCACTTCCAGTGCCTGCTGCGGGTCGATGCCCGAGAGCATGCGTCGCAGGCGCCACATGATGCGTACCTCTTCGGCACTCATCAGCTGCTCTTCACGGCGGGTGGAGGATGCGTTGACATCCACCGCTGGGAAGATGCGCTTCTCGGCCAGCTGGCGCGAGAGGCGAAGCTCCATGTTGCCGGTGCCCTTGAATTCCTCGAAGATGACCTCGTCCATCTTGGAACCGGTCTCAACCAGAGCGGTAGCCAGGATGGTCAGCGAGCCGCCATTTTCGATGTTGCGGGCTGCACCGAAGAAGCGCTTCGGAGGGTACAGCGCTGCCGAGTCGACGCCACCGGAGAGGATACGGCCCGAGGCAGGAGCTGCCAGGTTGTAGGCGCGGCCCAAGCGGGTCATCGAGTCCAGCAGGACGACGACATCCATACCCATTTCCACCAGGCGCTTGGCGCGCTCGATGGCCAGCTCGGCCACGGTGGTGTGGTCATCAGCCGGGCGGTCGAAAGTCGAGGCAATGACCTCGCCCTTGACGGTGCGCTGCATGTCGGTGACTTCTTCGGGACGCTCATCAACGAGCACCATCATCAGGTGCACTTCTGGGTTGTTGATGGTGATCGCGTTGGCAATAGCCTGCAGGATCAGGGTCTTGCCGGCTTTTGGAGGCGAAACGATCAGGCCACGCTGGCCCTTGCCGATCGGGGCAACCAAATCGATGACGCGTGGGCCGACCAGCTTCGGATCGGTTTCCAGGCGCAGGCGCTCGGTTGGGTACAGCGGAACGAGCTTGTTGAACTCGACGCGTTCGCGGTTGTCCTCTGGCTTCTTGCCGTTGACCGAGGTCAGCTGCACCAGCGCGTTGAACTTCTGGCGCGGGTTAGGGGTTTCACCCTCGCGTGGCTGGCGGATTGCGCCAACAATGGCGTCGCCCTTGCGCAGGTTGTACTTCTTGACCTGTCCCAGGGTGACGTAGACGTCATTCGGGCCTGGCAGGTAGCCGGAGGTGCGTACGAAGGCGTAGTTCTCCAGTACGTCCAGGATGCCGGCGATCGGCAATACGACGTCGTCCTCGCTCAGCTGCGGCTCGTCGTCATCACGGCGGTTGCGGCGGTTGCGGTTGTTGCGATCGTTGTTGCGCTCACGGCGGTTGTTGCGATCGTTGCGGTCGTTGTTGCGATCGTTGCGGTCGTTGTTGCGTTCGCGGCGTTCGCGGCGGTCGTTGCGATCCGAACGGTCGTTGCGATCCTCGGTGTTCTCCGAGTCAACGCCGTCGTTATTGCGATCATTGCGATCGTTATTGCGCTCATTGCGGTCGTTGCGGTCGTTGCGATCGTTGTTGCGCTCGTTGCGATCGTTGTTGCGCTCATTGCGATCGTTGTTGCGCTCGCGGCGGTTGCCGCGTTCACGACGCTCTTCACGGCGGTCGGTGCGCTCTTCAGCGTTCTCGCCTTCGCCAGCTTCAGCGCGTTCGCCACGCTCTGCGGTGCGATCGTTGTTGCGCTCGCGGCGGTTGCCACGCTCACGGCGGTTGCCGCGTTCGCGACGCTCTTCGCGTGCTTCGCCGTTGTTCTCGGCGTTCTCTGCCTCAGCCTCGGTTGGCTCAGCTGCCTGCTCGGCTGGCTGGTCAACTGGCTTGTTGTTGCGCGAGTTGCGGCGCTGGCGCGGAGCCTTGGCCTCAGCTGCTGGTGCCTGCTCGGTGGCCGGAGCTTCAGCTGGTGCCTGGGCAGCTGCTTCAGCGTTTTCTGCTGGAGCGTTGATCTTGCCCGAGTCGGTGACGCGGCGCGAAGTGCGGCGTGCACGAACTGGCTTTTCTGCTGGTGCCTGCTCGGTGGCGCTTGCCTCAGGGGCTGCGGTCTCGGCCTGCTGGGTAGCGGCGGCCTTTGGCTCGCGGCGTGCGCGGGCCTTGGTTGCCTTTGCAGGTGCCTCGGCTTCAGCCTTTTCTGCTGGTGCTTCAGCCTTGGCGGCCTTAGCTTCCTGGGCAGCCTTGTCGTCCTTCGCGGCAACGGAGCCACCGCGCTGGTGGTCGCCGATGGCCTTGACCAGATCAGCCTTGCGCATGCGCGACCCGCCGGTAATTCCCAGCTGGGAAGCCAACTGCTGCAGCTGGGTCATCTTCAAAGAGGCCAGACCGGCACTCTTATTTTCGGAAGTCTTGGTGTCCACGCCTTCGGTGAGGCTCGTGGTTTCGGTCACGAAAGTTCCTTCTGACTCGTAGGATGGGCCGCTTCAGGCAGGCCCACTATGCCGTAAATGATGTTCCGTAGCCGAAGATTTCGTGGCTACTTCACTTTCTCCCCGCAAGATAGCCCAGAATTCGGAGCAAAACTGCGGTGGATTAAAGAAACTGATATCGCCTGGGCACGAAGACGTACCTGGATGCGGGATATCAAAGGTGCTGCGAACTGCAGGGAAATCCGGAGCGGCTGGAGGGATGAAATGGGGTTCAAGAACCGAATTTATCCGCATCAACACTGGCCACAAATGATTCGGACCGGGCTACTGCCCAGCGATCCGGCCTGCCATGGTGTTACAGCACTTCTACTGTAACACCGTTAGAGGCAAGCTTGGGAACTTCAGCACGCCAAGACACTGAAGAACTCGCAGAAAATTCGTTGATCACCGCTTGCACGGCAGCTACCTGGTCCTCGCTGGACACCAGGGTCATCACCGTTGGGCCGGCACCGGAAACCACTGCGGCCAATCCGGCATCGCGCAGCTTGGCAATCAGTGCGGCGCTTTGCGGCATGGCCGCAGCCCGGTAATCCTGGTGCAGGTAGTCCTTGGTGCCACCCAGCAGCTGGCTTGGGTCGTTGCTCAAAGCGTGGATCAGCAAGGCAGCACTAGCGCTGTTCGCCGCGGCCACTGCATGCTCGATGTGCGAGGGCAGTGCGCCACGGGCCACTTCGGTGGACAGCCCGTTAGAGGGGATGGCCAGCACCGCACGCAGATCCGGGTGCAATGGCACCTGCACCGAGCTGAAGCTGCCATCGGGATTCGTGGCAGAAATGCTCAAACCGCCAAAGACCGCAGGGGCCACATTATCCGGGTGGCCTTCCCACGCGGCCGCGGCCTGGAAGATTGATTCGGTTCCACGACGTGCCTCTGCTGGCAGCAGCGCGTCGGCCGCAGCATAGGCGGCAACGATCGCAGCTGCGGACGAGCCCATGCCCCGAGCATGCGGAATGCGGTTATGCGCCACCAGGTCCACGCCTACCGGGGCGAAGCCGGCGTCTTTCCAGTAGCGGTGCATTTCCTTGATGATCAGGTGGGATTCATCGCGTGGCAGCTCATCGGCCCCGTCACCGAAAATCTCGACGCTGCTGGAGCGCGCGGTGCCCACCTCAAGGCGGTCGCGGTATTCCAGGGCCAGGCCCAGCGAATCGAAGCCAGGGCCGAGGTTGGCGGAGGTGGCCGGAGGGGAAACGATCAACTTCTGGCCCAGGGCGATCTGCTGCGTCATGGTTCCTTCAAGATTTCGGTGCGATAGATGATGGATGCACAACGGCCCGCCACGGCCGGCTCCCCCGTTTCCAGGAGAGCCATTGGCGCGGCGGGCCGTTGGCTGGCCAGAAGAATTCTGGCCGAAGGTGTTTAGGCCAGGCCCAGGGCGCCGGCAACCTCGACTACGTCCAAGGCCACCTTCTTTGGTGCGACGTCCGAGCCGTCGGACTGCTTCAGGGCCCAGTCCGGGTCCTTCAGGCCGTGGCCGGTTACGGTGATCACGATCTTTTTTCCGGTCGGGACGTTGCCCGCTGCGTGGTGCTTGAGCAGGCCGGCCACGCCGGCTGCCGAAGCAGGCTCCACGAACACGCCTTCGCGCGAGGAGAGCCAGCGGTGGGCTTCAAGGATCTGCTCATCGGTGACCGAGTCGATCTGGCCGCCGGACTCGTCGCGGGCTACTTCGGCCTGTTCCCAGGAAGCCGGGTTGCCGATGCGGATCGCGGTGGCGATGGTGTCCGGTTCGGTGATCGGGTGCCCGGCAACAATCGGAGCGGCACCAGCTGCCTGGAAGCCCCACATGATCGGGTTCTTGGTGGATACCGGTTCGAGGACCTTGCCGGCCTCGTTGGTCCACTCAGTGGAGTACTCCTTGTAGCCCTTCCAGTACGCGGTGATGTTGCCCGCGTTGCCTACTGGCAGCAGGTGGTAGTCAGGTGCGTCGCCCAGGAAGTCCACGACCTCGAAGGCGCCGGTCTTCTGGCCCTGGATACGCGCAGGGTTCACCGAGTTGACCAGGAATACCGGGTAGTTCTCGCTGAGCTTGCGGGCGACCTCAAGGCAGTTATCGAAGTTGCCGTCGATCTGGATGATGTCCGCGCCGTGGGCGATCGCCTGGGACATCTTGCCCATGGAGATCTTGCCATCCGGTACCAGCACGGCGCACTTCAGGCCGGCCTGGGTGGCGTAGGCCGCGGCCGAAGCCGAGGTGTTGCCGGTGGAGGCGCAGACCACGGCCTTCGCGCCGGCGGCTACCGCGGCGGTCATCGCCATGGTCATGCCACGGTCCTTGAAGGAGCCGGTCGGGTTCATGCCCTCGACCTTCAGGTACACCTCATTGCCGGTATGGGCCGACAGCGCCGGTGCGTAGACCAACGGGGTGCCGCCTTCGCCCAGGGTGATGACCTTGGTATTTTCGTTCACTGGCAGGCGATCGGCATATTCGCGGATTACTCCGCGCCACTGGTGAGCCACGTTAGTTTCCTTCAACTCGCATAACGGATAAGACTGAGTGCACCGCGTCCAGCGCCTTGAGCGCTTCGACGGTGCTGGCCAGGGCCGCTTCGGTGCCCTGGTGGGTCAGAATGCGCAACTGCGCGCCGGCTTCGGCGTCCACCTGCTGGCTCATCGACTCGATGGAGACCCCATGCTCGCCGAAGACGGTGGCGATGGCGGCCAGCACGCCGGACTGGTCCTTGACCGACAGGCCAATCCAGTAGCGGGTGGTGATCGCCTCGAAGTCCAGCAGCGTTGGCGCCTGGTTGATCGAGCCGTTGGGCAGCGGGGCACCGGCAGCGATCTGCCGAGCCACGGAAACCACATCGCCCATCACGGCCGAGGCGGTGGCGTTGCCGCCGGCACCGGCGCCGTAGAACATCAAATCCCCGGCATTCTCCGCCTCCACGAACACGGCGTTGAACGCGCCATGCACGGTGGCCAATGGGTGGCTGCGGCGCACCAGGGCCGGGTAGACGCGCACCGAAATGCCCGCTTCGGCCTGCTCGGCAATGGCCAGCAGCTTGATGACGTAGCCGGCTGCCGCCGCTGCGGACACATCCGCGGCAGTGACCTCGGTGATGCCTTCGGTGGACACCTGGTCGGAGGAGACGTTGGTGTGGAAAGCCAAGGATGCGAGGATCGCGGCCTTCGCGGCGGCATCGTGCCCGCCCACGTCGGCGGTTGGATCAGCTTCGGCGTAGCCCAGCGCCTGGGCTTCGGCCAGCACGTCGTCGAAGGCAGCACCGGTGGTGTCCATCGCGTCGAGGATGAAGTTGGTGGTGCCGTTGACGATGCCCATCACCTTGGTGATGCGGTCCCCTGCCAGCGAGTCGGCGATCGGGCGCAGGATCGGGATGGCCCCGGCCACTGCGGCCTCGTAGCGTAGCTGCGCGCCATTGGCGGCGGCGATCTCGTTGAGCTTGGCGCCTTCAAGGGCGATCAGCGCCTTGTTGCCGGTGATGACGCTCGCGCCCTTGGACAGGGCCGCGGCGATGTATTCGCCAGCAGGCTCAAGGCCGCCGAGCAGCTCGATCACCACATCGGCCTGGGCAATCAGCCCGTGGGCGTCGGTGGTGAAAAGCTCCTGGGGCAGCGCTACATCCCGTTTGGCATCGAGGTTGCGTACCGCAATGCCGATCAGTTGCAGGCCGGCCCCGGAACGGGAAGCCAGTTCATTTGCATCTTCCAGCAGGATTCGGGCCACTTGGGCTCCGACGGTGCCGCAACCCAGCAGGGCTACCTTCAGGTTCTTTTCGCCGCTCAATTAAACTCCCATGTCGCGGGCCAACAAGTCTGTTTCCGTTTCCCTGCGCACGATCAGACGGGCTTGGCCATCACGCACCGCTACCACCGCGGGACGGGTGAGGTAGTTGTAGTTGCTCGACAGCGCCCAGCAGTAGGCGCCGGTGGCCGGAACGGCGAGCAAATCGCCGGCCGCCACGTCCTCGGGCAGGTAAACGTCTTTCACGACTATGTCACCTGACTCGCAATGTTTCCCAACTACGCGAGAAATAATTGCGTCGTTTTGCGTCATACGGCTGGCCAGCACGGCGGTGTATTGCGCGTCGTAGAGCACCGGGCGCGGGTTATCGCTCATCCCCCCATCCACCGAAATGTAGCGGCGCGGATGCAGGGTGCCGGAGGCGTCCTCGACCTGGACGTCCTTGCGCACGCCGGCCTCGTAGAGGGTGAAGGTACTCGGGCCTGCAATGGCGCGGCCTGGCTCGATGGAAATGCGCGGGCATTCCAGTTCCAGTTCCTTGCAGGTTTCGGAAACAACCTGGGCCATCTGCCCTGCCAGCTTGGCCGGGGTGGATGGCTGGTCTTCGGAAGTGTAGGCAATGCCGTAGCCGCCGCCCAGATCCAGTTCAGGCAGCTGGACGCCGTGGATTTCGCGGATCTTGTGCAGCAGGCCAAGCATGGTGCGCGCGACCATGGCGAAGCCCTCGGCTTCGAAGATCTGCGAACCGATATGCGCGTGCAGGCCCAGCAGGTTGATGTTCTTCGCGGCCAGGGCGCCGGCTACCGCACGCAGTGCCGGGGAGCTGCCGGTGCCGTCTTCCAAGATGGACAACCCGAACTTCTGGTCCTCGTGCGCAGTGGCGATGGCCTCATGGGTGGAGGCGTGCACGCCGGGGGTAATGCGCAGCATCACCTGGGCGGTTTGCCCCATGGCATCAGCGATGGAAATCACGCGCTCAAGCTCATCGAGCGAGTCGATGACCAGGCGTCCCACGCCCATCTCGATGGCGCGGGTGATTTCGGCGGCCGACTTGTTATTGCCGTGCAGCGAGAGGTTGGCAGCGGGTACCTTGGCGGCGCTGGCTACAGCCAGCTCGCCACCCGAGCAGGTATCCAGGCGCAGGCCTTCGGCGGTGACCCAGCGGGCCACTTCGGTGCACAAGAATGCCTTGCCGGCGTAGTAGACGTCTACTCCCCCGCACAAGTCCTTGAACGCCTCGTCAAAGGCGGTTTTGAAGCCTGCGGCACGCGCGCGGAAGTCGTTCTCGTCGAGCACGAACAGCGGGGTGCCGAATTCTTCGGCCAGCTTCGAGACGGAAATGCCCTGGACAGACAGTTCGCCGCCAGCCTCGCGGGAAACCCCCGAAGCCCATTCGATGTCGCGAAGTGCGTTGATGTTTTCGGGGAATTGCAGCCATTGCGGGGCTAGCGGCGATACGGCCATAAGGTCTTACATCCTCTCTGGGGCGGAAACGCCCAGCAGTTCCAATCCATTTGCCAATACGGTGGTGGCGGCGTCGTTCAGCCACAGGCGGGTGCCGTGCACCGGTGCGATCGCTTCATCTTCGCCCATCGGGGTGATGCGGGTAGCGGCGTACCACGAGTGGTAAGCGCCGGCGACCTGCTCCAAGTAACGGGCAATGCGGTGCGGTTCGCGGAATTCTGCGGAGCCTGCAACTACCGATGGGAACTGGCCGAGCACGGCAAGCAGTTCATTCTCGGTCGGGTCGGTGAGCAGTGCTGCATCGAAGTCGTTGCGGGTAACACCCTTGGCGGCGGCGTTGCGGGCCGCGGCGGCCGAGCGTGCGTGGGCGTACTGGACGTAGAACACCGGGTTGTCGTTGGTGTTCTTCTTCAGCTGCTCTGGATCCAGTGCGATCGGCGAATCGGCTGGGAAGCGGGCCAGCGAGTAGCGCAGCGCGTCGGCGCCGATCCAGTTGATCAGATCGCGCAGCTCGATGATGTTGCCGGCGCGCTTGGAGAGCTTGGCGCCGTTAACGCTGATCAGCTGGCCGATCAGCACCTCGATGTTCTTGTCCTTGTCGTCTCCCGCGCAGGCGGCAATGGCCTTGAGGCGGTTGACGTAGCCGTGGTGGTCGGCACCCAGCAGGTAGATCTTCTCTTCGAAGCCGCGGTCCTTCTTGGACAGGTAGTAGGCGGCGTCGGCGGCGAAGTAGGTCGGTTCGCCGTTGGCGCGGATCAGCACGCGGTCCTTGTCATCGCCGAAGTCGGTGGTGCGCAGCCAGACTGCGCCCTCCAAGTCGAAGATGTGGCCCTGTTCGCGCAGGCGTGCCACGGCGTCGGCCACGGCCCCGCGTTCATGCAAGGTGGTTTCGGAGAAGAACACGTCGAAGCTGACGCCGAAGTCGGCCAGCGTGGACTTGATGTCCGCCAGCTGCGCCTTGTAGGCGGCATCGCGCAGCGCCGGGATGGCTTCTGCTTCTTCCAGGTCCTTCAGCTCAGGATTCTCGGCCAACACGGCGTCGCCCAGTTCCTTGATGTACTCGCCCGGGTAGCCGCCCTCTGGCACAGGCAGGCCGTGGATGCGGTTGTAGACCGAGCGGGCGAAGACGTTCATCTGGTTGCCGGCATCGTTGATGTAGTACTCGCTGGTCACCGATGCACCCGAGGCGCGCAGCACGCGGGAGATCGCATCGCCCAGCGCGGCCCAGCGGGTGTGGCCGATGTGCAGCGGGCCGGTGGGGTTCGCCGAAACGAATTCCATGTTGACCACGTGGCCGGCCAGCGCTTCGTTGCTGCCGTAGGCGGAGCCTGCCTCGACGATGGTGCGGGCCAGCTCGCCGGCCGCTCCTGCTTCGAGGGTGATGTTCAAGAAGCCGGGACCTGCGATGTCCACGGCGCCAACTCCTGGAACCGAAGCAAGCCGGGTAGCCAAGATCTGGGCGAAGTCGCGAGGGGCCATGCCGGCCTTCTTGCCCAGCTGCAACGCGATGTTGGTAGCCCAGTCGCCGTGTTCACGGCTCTTCGGTCGGTCAACGCGTACGGTCTCGGGTACCTCGACGGAGATTTCACCTGCGGCTACGGCTTCGGTGAGGCATGCGGATATTGCTGCGGAGAGTTCTTCAGGAGTCACCGTTCAAGAATACCGGTAACTACCGCGCTTATTCAGCATTCGTGACCACCTTTACTTGCGAAACCGGCCTAATCCGGTGACTTTTGCAACACATCAAGGCCCGCTGCTTCGAATTGCGCAGATCAAGTCGCGACCTGATAGTATTTTTCCTGTTGCTCAGCAACCCGCCTCTGTAGCTCAGTGGATAGAGCGTCTGCCTCCGGAGCAGAAGGCCGAAGGTTCGATTCCTTTCAGGGGCACCAACGAAATAGCAGGTCCTGGTACATCCAGGGCCTGCTATTTTTTATCCCTGAATCCCTTTTCCGTTCCTGCCATTTTTAACCAAACGCTGGCATTGGTCGCGCACTTGGTGGTTATGTTGGGGAATGACCGATTCTTTGAATTCGCATCCAGGCGAACCGCATGATCTGAACTTCGCCGAACGTCTCAACTGGCTGCGCGCCGGGGTGCTCGGAGCCAACGACGGCATTGTTTCGGTAGCCGCGACAGTTGTTGGCGTCGCCGGCGTCACCAACCACACCGCCCCGATCATCACTGCCGGAATGGCCGCGGTCATCGGCGGGGCCATCTCGATGGCACTGGGCGAGTATGTTTCGGTCAGCAGCCAACGAGACTCGCAGCGTGCCCTGGTAGAGAAGGAACGCCAAGAGCTGCGTGAAGATCCCGAAGCTGAGCTCACTGAGCTTGCCGGGATCTACCAGGCGAAGGGGCTGAGCAAGCACACCGCGATGCAGGTGGCTACCGAACTAACCGAACATGATGCGTTGGCGGCCCACTTGTCCGCCGAGTTGAATATCGACGAAGAAGAAGTCGTCAATCCTTGGCATGCTGCGTATGCTTCGGCGGTGGCATTTATTGTTGGGGCCATCCTGCCCATGTTGGCCATCTTGTTACCGCCAGAAGAAATTCGCATTCCGGTGACCTTCGTTGCGGTACTTGCCGCGCTTGCCCTCACCGGGACGCTCAGCGCCTACATCGGCGGAAGCTCCAAGCACGTTGCCGCACTTCGACTGGTGATAGGTGGTGCGCTGGCCTTAGCTGCGACGTTCATTATTGGTTCGCTGCTTGGCTCCAGCGGGATCATTTAGTGCAATCGAATTTGCCGCTGTGCTCGGTGGCCGCACAGCCACGGCGCATCTGTATAGCGACGGGTATCTTCGATGACTCGCTGTGAAGTCTGATTCCATGGCGCGCATCGAATTCGCTCCACTTGATCTCGTCGTAGCCGTGCACCAAGGCATTGATGTGTGTTTTGCCGGGCTGAAGCTGAGCACCGTTCCTCCGCCTTGGCAGGAGTACTCGGAAGACTACGATGCGGTGGACTCTTCGGGTTTTGAGTTCAAGCTACGGAGCCTAGCCAACGATGTGACCCGTGAACTAGATGCAGGATTCAATAAAAATCTTGAGATCTGGAACGCTCAGGTCAAAGAGTTTGGAGCGTCTGTGGCCGGCAGGGCACCATCACTACCGAGCGACATCTTTTTCGAGCACATCTGTGCCCAAGTCGAAGACGATTTGGGCACGGAATACGTTTGGATAGGCGGCGAGATGGCGAGCTTCGACGCGCCATGGGAAGCTACGTGGATCTATTCGCCCGCTCCTCCCGAGGACGCCGAGCATTTGGTATTGAAATTCGTCGTGGACGGACTCGAAACGGGCCACAGCTGCACCATGGATCTGAGGTCTTAGCACAAAGCGCAAGAACAACGCATCACTCACCTTTACTGAAGCGACGGCGCAAGATACGCAATACATTGACCATGCTGCGAGAATCTGGGCGGTTGCTGCCGCGCAACGCGATCACAAGCCCCTGCCCGAAGACGGCAGCAATGCTTTGGCCGGCATTCACCGTCGCCTGGCATTGCCGGAAGCCAGGCTCGTGGTGGCGTCCAAGGCCACAGTTCCAGCAGGATTTACTATCAGCTCACCCCACGATGGCTATCTGGAAATCTACTACGTCGCCGTTGCGCCGAATTTCTGGGGGCAAGGCGTCGCTCGCGAACTCTTGGCCGACGTCGATCGCCACGCTCAGAACGCCGGCGTCCAAGAACTGCGCTTATGGGTGATCGCCGAGACTTCGAGGGCAACCGACTTGTACCAGGCCAACGGCTACCGAGATTCTGGTCAGGAACTCGCAGATGAAACCACTGGACGTATTGAATTGCTGCTGTCTAAAACAATGGGCTAGAACGTTTGTGACGAGAACTGCGACTGCTACTCCCCCCACTCCAGCGGATAACTCCTCGCTGAAGCTCAGAGTTTCTGTTCCCACCTGTCGCGAGGGTTGACTCCATTCTCATGATTCATGCGGATACGCTGGGAACGTGGCTACTCAACGTGGATTCGCAGTTCTGTGGGCAGCATCTTCGTTGTCCAACCTTGCAGATGGGGTGGCCTTTATTGCGGTTCCGCTGATCGCAGCTTCTCTAACTCAGGATCCACGCCTGATCGCCGGACTGTCGTTGTGCTACGCCGTAGTACGTCTACTCTTCGCTTTACCCGTTGGAGTCTGGGTGGACCGACTCGACCGGCGCACTTTGTTCAGCGCAGCAAATGTCCTGCGTGGCATCGCCCTGCTGTTCCTAGCATTGGCCTTTCATTTCTCCGGCCCGAATCTACTGGTGCTCTATCTGGCCATGGCATTTATCGCTATCTTGGAGGGCACCGCAGACACCGTGGCGATCGCCTTACTGCCACAACTGGTAGGCGACAAAAAACTGGATCAAGCAAATAGCCAGATCACTGCCACACAGTTGATCACCGATGAATTCGCGGGCCCTCCTCTCGGAGGAGTTCTTTTCGCCTTCGCCGCTGCCATCCCTTTATATTCAATGGGAGGACTTTGGGCCGTTGCTGGACTGATCGCTCTTGCGTTGCCTCGCAGCGCACCTCCAACAGTTGATTCCGACGAGCGCCAACGCATTTGGGCTGAGGCTAGGGAAGGAATTCGTTGGCTTCTGAAGCACCGATTGGTTGGGGCCTTGTCGATGATCAGCGGTTTAGCCAGCGTCGGGTACATGATGGCTTTTTCCATTTTGGTGTTATTTGCCAATGAAAAACTTGGACTGGATTCCACCGGTTACGGACTTCTGCTCTCATTTTCTGCGCTCGGTGGCCTGGCTGGAAGCGCCATCACTCCGAAGCTTCGACGCAGTCTGGGATATCGCAATGTGATACTTGGAAGTCTTGCACTGGGATCGCTGAGTTTGGGTGTACTCGCGTTCAGCACAACGGCGTTGTTGGCCGGCATCATGCTGGCGTTGTACATCATGCACGCAGTGATTTGGAATATCTGTTCGCTATCCCTGCGTCAGCGGCTGGTCCCTGAGCACCTGATGGGTAGGGTCAGTGCAGCCAGTAGGGTCCTCGGCTTAGCCGGTCTGGCGTTGGGGTCCACACTCGGAGGATTTGTGGGTCATGTCAGCCTCATATTAGCGGTAGCCTCCGGAGCAGCCGTCTTCGTGCTTTGCGTGGGGCTAGCTTGGATAGGCGTTGAGAAGGAGCCTGACTCCACCTGCTAAAGAAGGCAATTAACGCAGAATCAGCTCTGGCAGATGAAGTACGGATCAATTCACCTGAGGTGCTTGCTAGTGGCTTGTGGTTATCCACGTGGTTCATACTTGTGCTGGCATCTCATGTTCCATTTCGCCTTCTGCGTAGCCGTGTAGGCTTTGGCTATGCCACGCATAATTTCAGCGCCAATGGATCTCGTAATCGCCACGCACCGCGGGGTGGATATTCGTTTTGAGGGTGCCAACCTGACCTCGGATCTCCCCTATTCCCGTTATGTCACGGACGGCGATACTGGCTTGGAATTCCATTTGCGGGGTGTCACCAACGATGAAACCCGGCGGTTAGATACGCAGTTCTACTCCGCTTTGGAATTGTGGAGCTCAAAAATAAAGGAACAGGGCGCGGACCAAGCAGATCCTGCACCACAAATGCCTAGCAATTCAATAATTGAACCCGTCAAGGCCAACATTACCGATGACGTTGGGACCAGCTATATTTGCGTTGGCGGACGCATCGGTGGCACAGGAACGGATTGGGACGCCACTTGGATCTATTACCCGGCCCCACCCCCTGATACGCAACAACTAATCTTGGAATTCACAATTTCAGGCGTCCCGACAGACCAATCTTGCATTATCGAGTGGCAGGCTCCGGCGAATGAACGCTGATCCAGCGACAGGGATAAGAATGGTCGTTTTCGACGTCGGGCTGCTGGCATATCGACTTTCACTTTTTCAGCGATGTTCGGATCACTGATTGAGCGTTCTATGGATCATCGACTGATTTGGAAAGAACTCGGCATTCAAGCCCCAGACCATGTGGGACAAATACTCTCCTCGGATCTCTACCACGACGCAAGGTCTGCACTTCGCGCCCTCCAAGGTATTGGCTTGAGCGTCGGCATTGCTGGCAACCAGCCCGAGGGTGCCATCAAGCAATTAGCGGAAACAGGAATCTCGGCCGACTTTGTCGCTTCTTCCACCCAATGGGGCATAGCCAAACCAGACGAGAAATTCTTTGCTCGTGTCATGGAAGAATCCGGGCTGGCCGCTGATGCCATTCTTTACGTTGGAGATCGACTAGACAACGACGTTCTGCCCGCCCGGAAGTCGGGAATGAAAACAGCTTTCATTATTCGGGGCCCTTGGGGACATATCCATGCGCGTCGTCCCGAAGCGAATCTTGCCGACTACCGAATTCAATCTCTAGAAGAATTGGTTCACCTTTTGGCTTAGCTTCATCCTCGTTGGGCAAGGCCGTTAAGCCAGACCACGGAATGCCAGCCGGATCTACAGGTGCTCGTTGAACGACGACATCAAAGCCTTGCAGCAACAGCCCGGCAGACAGGCTCCTGGCATCTACAGGGATCTTCGCGGCAGCCGGTCCTTCCATGTGCTCACTTACCGGCATTCTCCAGTTCACCCGAGGCTGCGCCCGACGTAGCGGGCCACCCGCGCCAACTATTCATCGCCGCCATTGGGCCCAAGAACATGCCAAGAATCGGTGTTCGTGTCAGTCAGCTTAAAAGCCAGCTCGAGACCGACCTCTCCTAGGCTTTAACCACCACAGGCCCCGCACCCACTGAAGGGTACGGGGCCTGCGGACAGTGGCTCAGCTACTGGAGCATGGTCTTGTCATCAAGCTGCGCACCCTTGATCTTGCCGAATTCATCGAGCAGATCCTGGACGGTCATCTTGGATTTCTCTTCCTGGTTCAAATCCAGGATGATCTGCCCGTCGTGCATCATGATCAGCCGGGTGCCCAGTTGCAAGGCCTGTTCCATATTGTGCGTGACCATCAAGGTGGTCAGCTGGTGGCGCTCGACAATTTCCTTGGTCAAGCGCGAGACCAGCGCGGCACGCTGCGGATCAAGAGCTGCGGTGTGCTCATCGAGCAGCAGGATCTTGGGCTTGGAGAAGGTAGCCATCAGCAAGCTCAACGCCTGGCGCTGTCCGCCAGAAAGCAGGCCCACCTTGGTCTTCAGGCGGTTTTCCAGACCGAGTTCCAAGGACTTGAGCTCTTCGACAAACAGTTCGCGGCGCTTGGATCCAACACCCAGGCCTAGGCCGCGGAAGCGTCCACGGGCGTAGGCCAGGGCCATGTTCTCCTCGATGGACATGGTCGGCGCGGTGCCGGCCATAGGGTCCTGGAAAACGCGGCCAATGTACTTGGCCCGCTTGTAGTCAGCCAGCTTGGTGACGTTCTTGCCGGCGATGGTCACCGAACCGACATCTGGCTGCAGCTTGCCTGCCACCATGTTCAGCACGGTGGATTTGCCGGCGCCGTTGGAGCCGATGACGGTGACGAATTCACCGTCGGCCAGGTTCAGGTTGATATTGCGCAGCGCCTTGCGCTCGTTGACGGTTCCCGGGAAGAACGTGCGCGACAGGTTCTTGATTTCAAGCATTGGTGCGAACCTCTTCCTTGGATTCGGTAACGGGCTGCGGGCGCTTCTTGACGCTCTTGAGGACCTTCTGGAAACCCTTCCACTTGGGCAGCAGCAGGGCCAGGACCACCAGGACCGCGGAAATCAGCTTCATGTCGTTGACTTCCAGGCCGGCCGAAAGCGCCATCTGGATTACCAGGCGGTAGATCACTGCACCGAAGACCACGGCGATGGCCGCGAGCCAGATGTAGCGCTGGGTGAAGATGGCTTGGCCGACGATGACCGATGCCAGGCCGATCAGGATCAGGCCGATGCCCATGCCGATATCGGCGAAGCCCTGGTACTGGGCGATGACCGCACCGGAAAGGGCGACCAGGCCGTTGGACAGGGCCAGGCCCAGGATTTTCTGGTTATCGGTGCTCACGCCGAAGGAGCGGATCATTTCCTGGTTGTCGCCGGTAGCGCGCATGGCCATGCCCAGTTCGGTGTGCAGGAACCAGACGATTGCAGCCACGAAGACCAGGCAGACGGCGAAGAGGATGGAGACCGAAGCCCACGAGCCCAGGATTCCCGAGGCGCGCATCGGGCTGATCAAGGTGTCCTCGCCCAGCAACGGGGTGTTGGCCTTGCCCATGATGCGCAGGTTGATCGAGTACAGCGCGATCATGGTCAGGATACCGGCCAGCAGGCCATCGATCTTGCCCTTGGTATGCAGCAGGCCGGTAATGACACCGGCAACCATGCCGGCGAAGAAGGCCAGCACCGTGGCCAGCCAGGGATTCATCCCGTTCACGATGCCCACCGAGGCGACGGCGGCACCAGTGGTGAAGCTGCCGTCGACGGTCAGGTCAGGAAAGTCCAGGATACGGAAGGTCAGGTACACCCCGAGCGCCATGATGGCGTAAATCAGGCCGAGTTCAACCGCTGTGATCATGTGTGGATCCTTGAGTTGTAAGTTTTGCGAGTAGTCACAACGAAAGGCGAGGCATCAGGTTATGCGCCTCGCCTTGCGTCGGTAAATTGGTGCCGGGGCCTAGTAGACCTCGACGGCTTCAGCCTTCATCTCATCGGTGAATTCGATGCCGACCTTCTTGGCGGCGTCTTCATTCAGGTAGAGATCAACTTCGGAGATGGTTTCCACTGGCAGGGTGGCTGGTTCAGCTTCGCCCTTGAGCAGCTTCACGGCCATGGCAGCGGTCTGCTCGCCCAGCTTCTCGTAGTTGATGCCGTAGGTTGCAGTAGCGCCGCGCTTGACGGACTCGCCATCAGCGGAGATCACGGGAACACCGTTCTTCTGGGCTACCTGCAGCAGGCCTTCCAAGGCGGAAACCACTGCGTTGTCAGTTGGCACGTAGTACGCGTCGACATCCAGCGAGCTGGCTGCCTGCTGGACTTCGCTGGAAGCCGAAACTGCTGCTTCCTCGATGGTCAACCCCAGTGACTTGGCAGCTTCCTTGGCCATCTTGACCTGGACTGCCGAGTTGGCTTCACCCGAGGAGTAGACGATGCCGACCTTCTTGGCATCCGGCGCCAGCTCCTTGAGCAGCTGAAGCTGCTCGTCAACCGGGTTCATGTCCGAGGTACCGGTGACGTTGGCGCCCGGTGCTTCGTTGGAGGCAACCAGCTTGGCGTCAACCGGATCGGTTACTGCGGAGAAGAGTACCGGGATGTTGGTGATCGCCTGCGCTGCGGCCTGTGCCGAAGGGGTAGCCACCGCCAGTACCAGATCGATATCCGAATCGGCGGCGAGCTTGCCGGCGATCGAGGTATTGGTCGCCTGATCGGTTTCGGCGTTGTTCTCGTCGTAGCTGATCTTGTCGCCGGTGTAGCCTGCTTCTTCCATGCCGGCCTTGAAGCCGGTGACGACTGCGTCAAGTGAAGGGTGCGAGACGAACTGCGAGATGCCGATCTTGACAGCGTCGTCGCCCCCGGCGGCGCTGCCTTCCGGTTCGCTGCCGCCGCAGGCGGTCAAGGCCAGTGCACCAGCGGCTGCGATGGCAGCGAATTTCATGGCGGTGAAGCTCTTCATTGAAGTTCCTTTCAAAGTTCCCTTGCGAGTGAATCCCACCGATAGCGCGTACACCTAGTTATGAAGCGCAACTAGTGCGCAACATACGGGAACCGCCTAGGCATCACGTCGATGATTACCCTCGATCTTACATGTGAAAGACCTCACCTTGACTACAATCAAGGTCGATTCATAGACGTTTGCATCTTGAATTCGATTCTTGTGGACACAAATGCTCCTCTTGGCTCAAGAATCTGGAAGTTTTGTATTTACCAACCTGAAGTTGTCGACAATTGCTTGGACAATCTGAAAATTTGACTCGCTTGCCGCTGTACACGCATTCGCTTTTCCTGCCCCGAAATGCGCTTCGGCCCGGCGGCCACCACGAAAATGCGCGACGCGAATAGAATGGGAACATCATGGCGCTCAGCATTACGTATCCCGAAGCCCTTCCCGTCTCTGCCCGCCGCGAGGACATCCTCGCCGCGGTGCGCGAAAACCAGGTCGTGGTGATCGCCGGCGAAACCGGTTCGGGCAAAACCACCCAGCTTCCCAAGATGCTCATCGAACTCGGCCTGGCCGAGAAGGGCATGATCGGGCACACCCAGCCGCGCCGCCTGGCCGCGCGCACCGTGGCCGAGCGCATCGCCGAGGAAATGGGCACCGAAATCGGCGAGGAAGTCGGCTTCCACGTGCGCTTCACCGGCGAAGTTTCGCGCAAGACCAAGCTGAAAGTCATGACCGACGGCATCCTGCTGGCCGAAATCAAGCGCGACAAGCTGCTGAAGAAATACTCGGCGATCATCATCGACGAGGCCCATGAGCGTTCGCTGAACATCGACTTCCTGCTGGGCTACCTCAAGCAGATCATGCCCAAGCGTCCCGAGCTGAAGATCATCATCACCTCGGCCACCATCGACCCGCAGCGCTTCGCCGAGCACTTCGGCAAGGCACTTCCCAGCGGCGAAATCGAACCTGCCCCGATCCTCGAAGTGTCCGGCCGTACCTTCCCCGTAGAGCTGCGCTACCGCCCGCTGCAGGCCGAGCCGGCTTTGGAAGAAGACGAGGCCGCGGAGAACTCGCTGGAAGAAGAGCGCGACCCGCTGGATGCGGTCACCGACGCGGTCAAGGAACTGAGTCGCGAAGCACCCGGTGACATCCTGATCTTCTTCTCCGGCGAGCGCGAAATCCGCGATGCCGCCGAAGCCTTGCGCGCCATGGTCACCGCCAACAAGCGCCTGCCGCGCTATGAGGTGCTCCCCTTGTTCGCCCGGCTTTCGCTGGCCGAGCAGCACCGGGTCTTCCACCCCGGTGGCGCACCGCGCATCATCCTGGCCACCAACGTCGCCGAAACCTCGCTGACCGTGCCGGGCATCAAATACGTGATCGATACCGGTACCGCCCGCATTTCGCGCTATTCGCACCGCACCAAGGTGCAGCGCCTGCCGATCGAGCGCGTTTCCCAGGCCAGCGCCAATCAGCGTTCGGGTCGTTGCGGCCGTGTGTCCGAGGGCATCGCCATCCGCCTGTACGCCGAGTCCGACTACGAGTCGCGCCCTCAGTTCACCGACCCGGAAATCCTGCGCACCAACCTGGCCAGCGTGATCCTGCAGATGATCTCCATGGGCGTGGTCGCCTCGGCCACCGAGGTGTCCAGCTTCCCGTTTGTCCAGCCGCCCGAGGCCAAGGCCATTACCGATGGCGTGAACCTGCTGCGCGAACTCGGTGCGCTGGAGCAGAACAAGGCCGCGAAGCTGACCGAGACCGGTCGGGCGCTGGCGGTGCTGCCGCTGGATGTGCGCCTGGGCCGGATGATTGTCGAATCCGCGCAGCGCGGGGTCGCCAAGGAAGTGATGGTGCTGGCCGCTGGCCTGAGCATCCAGGACCCGCGCGAGCGTCCCAGCGAGGAGACCGGGCAGCGTGATCGTGCCGTGGAGCTGCATAAGCGCTTCGCCGATGACAAGTCCGACTTCATTGCGCTGCTGAATCTGTGGGCCTACCTGCAGGAGCAGCAGAAGGAATTGTCCTCATCGGCCTTCCGCCGGCTGTGCAAGTCCGAATTCATCAACTACCTGCGCGTACGCGAATGGCAGGATCTGTTCACCCAGCTGCGCCAGCTGGCCAAGCCGCTGGGCATCACCATCCCGGCCGCACCGATCGATCCGGCGGCCAACGAGGATGCTGTGCACAAGTCGCTGCTCTCCGGGCTGCTGGGGCACATTGGCCTCTATGATGAGCGCAAGCGCGACTACCTGGGCGCGCGCGGCACCCGTTTTGCGATCTTCCCCGGCTCGGGCCTGTTCAAGAAGTCCCCGACCTGGGTGATGTCCGCCGAGCTGGTGGAAACCTCGCGGCTGTGGGCCCGGACCAATGCGGCCATTGACCCCGCATGGGTGGAGGAGCTGGCTCCGCACCTGCTCAAGCGCACCCATTCGGAGCCGCACTGGTCCAAGCGCACCGGTTCGGTGATGGGCTATGAGAAGGTCACGCTCTTCGGGCTGCCGATCATCCCGCGCCGCCAGTTCCACTATTGGCGGGTGGACAAGGATTTGGCCCGCGAGCTGTTCATCCGCCATGCCCTGGTGGAGGGCGATTGGCGTACCCACCACAAGTTCTTCGCCAAGAACCGGGCGCTGCTCGAAGAGGTCGAAGAGCTCGAAACCCGCATGCGCCGCCATGACCTGCGCATTTCCGATGAGGATCTGTTCGCGTTCTACGACGCGCGGGTGGGCGCCGAGGTCTACTCCGAACGCCACTTCGACCGCTGGTGGAAGCAGGCGCGGGCCACCGATCCAACGCTGCTGGACTTCGATCCCGAGGCGCTGCTGGTTGAGGGCGACTCGGTGGATGAGAGAGCATTCCCCACCACCTGGCAGCTGGGCAGCATCCACCTGCCCCTGAGCTATGAGTACAACCCGGCCGCTGCGGCCGGGGAGGGCGATGGCGTGTCGCTGAGCGTTCCGGTGGTGTTCTTGAACCAGCTGGATCCTGCGCGCTTCGCGTGGCTGATCCCGGGGTTGCGCCATGAGCTGCTCACCGCGCTGATCCGTTCCATGCCCAAGGCGATCCGCAAGAACTTCGTGCCAGCCCCGGATGTGGCGGGCAAGGCGCTGGCCATGCTGGAGGCGGACTTCGACCCGGCCACCGATGACCTGGCCGAATCCCTGGCCCTGGTGCTGCGCCGGCTGCGCGGCATGGTGGTCGATCCTTCGGTCTTCGATTTCTCGACGCTGCCTGCGCACCTGCGCTTCGGCTTCACCGTGACCGATGGGGCCGGCAAGGTGCTGGGCAGCGGCGATGACCTGGCCGCCTTGCAGTACAAGTTCGCCGCAGCCAACCGCGCCGCACTGGCCAGCGGGGTCAACTCCCCCGGGGCCGCCACCGGCAAGCCTGCTGTGCCTGGCAAGCCTGCGGCCGCGTCAAAGGGGCAGTCCAAGAAGAAGGGGGCCGCGGCCACCGCCTCGGCGGCCAGCGGCGCCTGGGACCAGAAGTCGCTGGATCATTGGCCGCAGTTGGCCTCCGCTGGGGAAACCCTGGGCGATACGCTGCCTGCTAAGGTCACCACCACGGTGATGGGCCAGCAGATCACCGCCTACCCGGGGCTGATGGACACCGGCGAGAAGGTCGACCTGAGCGTTTTCCGCACCGAGTCCGAACGCGATGCCGCGCACCGCACCGGCGTCATCCGGTTGCTGATGCTGCGCTTGCCGCCTGCCGGGAAGTTCGTGATTTCGCACCTGAAGAACGCTGAGAAGCTGGTGTTCACGCAGAATCCGCACGGGTCCATCGAGAAGCTGATTGCCGACTGCACCATGGCCGCCGTGGACCAGCTGGTGCCCGAGAAGCTGCCGATGAATCGCGCCGAATTCGAGGCGCTGTTCGAGGCGGTGCGTGCCGAGCAGATCGACACGGTCTTCACGATCACCGCGATCGTGGCGAAGGTCTTCGGCTCCTCCACGCGGATCAACAAGGACCTGAAGAGCACCAACTCCTTGGCCATGTTCGCCGCGGTCACCGATATCCGCTCGCAGCTTGAGCAGCTGATCTATCCGGGGTTCATCGCGGCCACCGGAGCAGCGCACCTGATGCGCCTGCCACGCTATGTGCAGGGCATCGAGACGCGCTTGGAGAAGCTGCGCGGCGGTGCGGTCACCCGTGATTCGCAGGCCCTGGTGGTCATCCAGAAGCTGGAAGACGAATATGATGCGGCCTTGGATCGGGTTCCTGCCGGGGCCCGGGTGCCGGCAGGTCTGGCGCAGGTGAAGTGGATGCTGGAGGAAATGCGCATCTCGCTGTTCGCCCAGGAATTGGGCACCGCCTATTCGGTCAGCGAAAAGCGCATCCGCAAGGCCATCAAGGACGGGCTGGAGCAACTGTAGCGCCGGTGCCGCGTCCCGCCACGGGCGTGGCGATAACCTGCACGTCATCTTCGTAGATGATGATGCCAGGAGCGTCGCTTTCCAGCTTCTCCCAGCCGATCTGGTGCGCGTCGAGCAACCTCAAATAGGGCTCGACGCGCTCCAGCAGGTGCTGCGCACTGTCCTTGAACCACGCCACTGCGCCCGGGTTGCGCGCATGGTCGTAGACCGCCGGCTGGCAGTCGCTCGGATTCGGATAGGCAGCGTCGTACCAGTCATTCCCGGCCCGCCAGATGGCGTGTTCCGCGACGGTAAGATTCCCGCCATGGCCCAAGCCATTGGCCAGCGCGAAAATCCCCAGGTGCACACCGCGCAGGTTTGGCACCGGCGACTGGTAGCGAATGAATTTCAAGCTTAAGCTTCGGGAACGAATTCCCCGTGGCCATCCTCGCGCAGGCCCGCGCGCAGCGCTTCGGCGTTATTGTCCATGGCCGCCGGATCGGGATTATCGGCCGCATTGGACAGGTCGAAATCCGCCAGCGAGTTGGTCGGCCACACATGCACATGCAGGTGCGGCACCTCGAAACCGGCGATCATCAATCCGGCGCGCTGGGAGGTGAAAACGCGCTTCTGCGTGCGTCCGATCTTCGTGGCGACCAGTGTCAGGTGCGCCACCAGCTCATCGGAGGCATCGGTGAACTCGTCGACCTCTTCGCGCGGAACGACCAGGGTGTGCCCATCGGACAGCGGCCCGATGGACAAGAAGCCCACACAGGTCTCGTCCTTCCACACGAAGTGGCCCGGGATTTCCCCGTTGATGATCTTGGTGAACAGCGTACTCATTGCTGCCTTTCTTGCTTGTTGGCGAAATTCTAGCGGCGGTGCTTCTCATCGCTGGTGGCCACCGGCGCATCGGTGTAGGAGCAGTATTCCGACCAGCTTCCCGGGTACAGCGCCAGTTCAATCCCGGCACTGGCCGCGGCCAATACCTGATGCGCCGCGGTGATCCCGGATCCGCAGTAGGCGGCCGATCCGCTGCGCTGGGCATCGAGCTTCAAGAAACTATCATGCAGCACCTCGGGGTTGCGGAAGCGCATCTGCGCGTCGAGGTTGTCGGTGGTGGGGCGGTTCAGCGCCCCGGGGATGTGCCCGGCCACCGGATCCACCGGTTCCTCGATGCCCAGGTAGCGTGCGGTGGCCCGCGAATCGATCAGCGTTCCTTCCAGCGCATCGAGCTCGTCGAACTCCACGACCGGCATCCGGCCCCAGGACAGGGACACAGTGCCGGCAGCGGGCTGCTGATAGCCCAGTGCCAGTTCCCCGCCGGCATCGCTCCAGGCGGCCAGCCCGCCATCGAGCACCTGCACGGCATCGAAACCGGCATGGCGCAGCACCCACCAGGCCCGCGCGGCGGCCAGCGCCCCGGAATTGTCGTACACCACCACGTGGCTCTCGGCGTTGATCCCCCAGCTGCGCGCGGCAGCTTCGAAATCCGCCGGCAGCGGCAGCGGGTGGCGCCCGGTGTGCTCGCCCGGTGCGGACGAAAGCTCCTTTTCCAGGTCCACGAACACCGCGCCAGGAATATGCCCGGCGGCATAGCTCTGCGCCCCGTCATCGCGGCCCAGCACCCAACGCACATCCAATAAGACCGGCTTCTGCCCGGCAGCCAGCGCTTCGCGAAGCTGACTGGCGCTGATCAATGGGTTCATCACTGCTTGCCTCCCACCATTTTCTGCAAATCATGTTCGATGCCCTGTTCCACCCGCAGGTAGGTGCATCCCTGGCGCGCGGCGATAGCCCCGAGCTGGCGGTCGAACAGCCCCAGTCCTTGCTCGTTGAGCAGACCGTCGTGGATCGGCATCCAGCACCTGGCGTTAACCGATACCGCGAAGTCCGCGGCCTCGGCCATCTTGCCCCACGGCGCCATCACCGGCAGCATCAGCACATCTGGCTGCGCGCCGAAAGGCACCTCGTAGCTGTCACCCGGGTGGAAGACCTCCAGCTGCCCCACCGCCCGGTCCCCCAGCAGGTAACCGACATTGGCGATGCGCGGAATCGTATGGTGGATGGTCGCATGCGTGCCGCCAAAGGTCCGCACCCGGATGCCGCCGACGATGAAGTCGGAGCCGGCCTTCACGACCACCACCTGGGATTGCGCCGCTGGGGGCAGCTGCTCGCGCAGCGCCTTGGCCAGTGCGGCCGGTGCGTACAGCTCCAGCACCGAGTTCGTTTCCAGGGCCTCGATGATGGCCGGCTGGTCGGCGTGGTCGGCATGCTCGTGGGTGATCAACACGGCATTGATGCCGTCGAACGCGTTCTCAAGCTGCGAAAAACCGCCCGGATCCAGTAATACCTTGCCGTCGATCGTGGCCAATTCAATGCAGGAATGGCCCCTTGGTGTGATACGCATATCCTTAGCGTAGGCTCAGCGCCCCGCCCGTGCCAGAGCCAGACACGCATTGCGGCCGAAAGTTGGCTAAAATTGAGGGAAACCACAGGTGATTGGCCCAGTTCGCTGGCCGGCCACCGGTCCGCAACAACGTCAAGGAATGGTGCACGTCGATGTCCCAGCCAGAAACCCGGGTCACCAAGCAGCGCCTGGCCGTCACCGAGGCACTGACCGAGGTCGATGATTTCGCCACCGCCCAGCAGCTGCACCGCTGGCTGCAGGATTCAGAGAAGAAGGTTTCGCTGGCGACGGTGTACCGCCTGCTGCAGTCCATGGCCGATGACGGCCTGGTCGACGTGCTGCGCAGCGGCGATGGCGAAGCGCGCTTCCGCCGATGCGTGACCGAGGTGCACCACCACCACTTGGTCTGCCGCGTCTGCTCCAAGACCGTGGAAGTCCTGGCCCCCTCCGTGGAGCGCTGGGCCGCCCGCGTCGCTGCCGAACATGATTTCTCCGACCCGGAGCACACGGTGGAGATCTATGGTCTCTGCGCTGACTGCCGCGCCATATCCAAAACGGATTCCACCCCGGCTTCCTAGGCTTTTTGCGGTCGCCGGCGCATTCCGAGCACCACTTTCGCCTCTGTGCCGGAGTTATCCCCAGCGATAATAATCGAAGACATATTCGAATATTGGGAGTATGATTATGGTATGTCCGCAGCAAAGGTGCACGGAAACGGCCTAGCCCCCGCGAGCGATCAGGAAGAGCTAGATTCCCACCTGATCCAGCTGGAAAACGACCTGTCGAGGATCCAAGACCACGGCAGCAAAACACAGTGCGCCCAAGCCATCGCCTCCATCGAAGAGCGGATTTCCTCCCTTCGCTACCAGCAAGCTGGCCTGGCTCATCAGCTGGAAAAAGAAGTCCTGCGCGAAAATGAAGAACGCGGCACAAACATCGATGACCAGGTCCGCGGAGCAGCCAGCCAGGTAGCCATTGCCCGTAAGCGCCCGCAACGCGGTTCTCGCAGTTTCCTGTCCAATTGCCGCATCCTCTTCGAAGACACCCCTAACATCGCCAGCGCTTACTCACGCGGTGAATTTACCGAAGCACAGATTCAAGCGATGCTCACTCCCCTGCAAGATGTCCGGCCATTACGCCGGTCCCAGTTTGACGAGATATTCGGGCAGAACCCAGACATGTTTGAATCCATGGGCCCCAAGCGCATCAAGGAAACCGTCACCAACTTCACCGTTAAATACACCTCTGACCGTGAAGACAAAAAGCTCAAGGAAGCCAACGCCGAACGCTACGTCCGCTTCCACAAAGACCGCGAAGCAGGATGCGTTTTCCTCCACGCACGGCTTCCCATTGTCGGCGGCACCGGTTTGCAGATGACATTGCGAGAGCAATCCCTGCGCATCAAGCGCAAGGGTGATCCACGCACGCGCACCCAGATTCAGGCAGACTTGCTCTCCCGCTACATGTTCTTCGATGAAAATGCGGAACAGAAGATCAATGTCCAGCTCGGTCTGATCATGACCGATAAATCATTGTTCATGGGAGATCGCGAACCCGCTTACCTGGAAGGCTACGGCTTCATTCCTGCCCAGACAGCCCGGGAACTGATTGGCGGCCACCAAATCCCCAACGAACTGACCTTCGAGGAAATGGAAGCCAAAATTACCCCGGAAAATATTGAGCGGATCGAAGTAATGACCGAAATAACGCGTCTTTACACCGCACCCGGGGATCAGGAACTGATCACGATGGATTCTAAAGCCCGGATCTTCCCGGAGAAGCTCAAGAAGTTCATCAGAATCCGTGACCGGCACTGCCGCACCCCATTCTGCGACGGGCTGGTCGAAGAAACTGACCACGTGACCCAATTTGCCCGCGGCGGCAAGACCAGCGTGTCCAATTCTGCCGGTCGCTGCGAAATCTGCAATAAGGCAAAACAAGCTCCCGGGTGGTACGAGTACACCGCATTCCGGGATAACTATTCGATGATGATCTGTCCGGGTTCAACAATGTCCTATCGGTCCACTGCTCCCCCGGCAACCGGATACATGCATAAGCCGTTCCCGCAATTAATGCGCGATTCCAAATGGTTCAAGGACTTCAAAGAACGGCTGAAAAATCCCGACCCGCCACAGATCGACGACAGCTAGAATGCTTCACGCGTCTAGCGGCGCTGGTCCCGCGCGGCCGCATTGCACCACCGGGAACCCGCGTCATTTATGCGCCTTGGCGCACCAAGGCCATCCCCGGACCGGATAGACCTGTCGCATGCTCGCCACGTCCGCTTAGCAGCATCAGCAGTTCAAGGCGACTTCCAACAATCTGTGGGCCGATCCCCAAGCGGAAAGTCCCGTCCTGGCTGCATAGCTGGACCTTGCTCGCCAGTTCCTTGGCTCCACCAACGCCTTGCGGGGTGGCAGCCTGATATCTGATTGCCGGTTCCAGCGCCTTTTTTGGATAAGACCGTTGCAGGCCCACAGCACGTCGGATATCTTCCCCATGGGCAATTTCCTCGACCAAGCGGCTGGCCACAGGCACCGGCGGGGTGCAGCGCAACGCTGCAACCTCAACGAGCTTCTGCAGTGTTCCCTCAGGAGCCGAAGCTTTCATCTCAGCTACGCCATTGTCGTTCTGCCGGTCCAGGCTGAATCCGGCCTTGGCCATGGCGATAAACAGGCGGAAGAACGTCGTCCGAGCGTTATCCGCCAGATGGGCTGCTACGTCATGGACACTCCAACCGGCACAAAGCGAAGGAACCTCCCATGAGGCCGCGTCCAAGGTTTCCAGATCGTCGATTAACGCAAGGCGTTCAGCATGGACCATCGGCCAGATTTCATGGGCTGGAATTTTACGCATACCCCAGCTTTGCCGGTGGAGGTGTTGCTAGTCAATCTGTCAGGGGCGCAGGCGCCCGATGCCCTGAGGCTGGGCCTAGACCTGGTGCCGGCGCGGGGAACGCATGGCTTCCACTCCACGGCAGATTACGTAGATCACGAAGGAAATCGTGGTGACGTATGGGCTGATAGGCAAAGAACCGGCCAATGCCAGCAGAATGCCGCCCACAACAGCAAGTTCGGCAAACACAATCGAGAGCACAACGGTGATGATCGGATTGGAGCTCACTCGCATGGCCGCTGCAGCTGGCGTGATCAGCAATGCCAATACCAGCAAGGCACCGACAACTTGAATTGTCACGGCAACAGCCAACGCCAGAATCATCATGAAGATAATCGACAGGCCAGAGGTGCGCACGCCACGGGCGTTGGCAACTACGGGATCCACCGACGCGAAGGTCAGCGGGCGCCAAACGAGCAGCAACGCGATCACCACCACAGCAGAAAGCGCCAGCATTCCATTGAGCTGCACGTCATCCACGGCAACGATCTGTCCAGTCAGCAAGCCGAACTTATTGGCGCTTCGTCCCTCGTATAGCGAGATGAACAAGATGCCCAGGCCCAGGCCGAAGGGCATGAGCACACCGGTAATAGAATTACGATCTCTGGCCCTGGTCCCGAGGAAGCCGAGAATCAGGGCGGCGATCAGTGAGCCCAATACCGAACCGGTGACCACATCGGCGCCGATCAGCAACGCAAAAGCCGCACCGGCAAAAGAGAGTTCAGCGATGCCGTGCACGGCAAATGCCATGTCGCGCATCATGATGAAGATGCCAATCAGGCCGCCGACGACGCCTAGGACAGCGCCGGCAATCAATGAGTTACTGACCAAAGGAAGCAGCAACGCGTAGTCCTGGAAGTTAAAGGCTTTTTCTACGAGGTCGGAAAAGTTCATCTCCTGCTCCTACTTTCCCGCCGCTAGGTCGATGTCTTCAGCATGGTCATGCCCATCAGCCGGCAACGCACGATTACCGTCTCCGGAGACCACCACAATGCGGCCGTTCACCCGCAGCACCTCTACCGGTGCGCCATAGAGCTTGGTGAGCACCGAAGATTGCATGACTTCGTCCACACTGCCCAGATGGAAGCGTCCTTCGGCCAGGTACAGGACCCGATCCACGTAGGGCAGGATCGGATTGATCTCGTGGGTTACGAAAACTACTGCGCTGCCGCGCTCCACCGCTTGGCGGTGGATCACTTCGCTGATCGCCTGCTGGTGATTCAGGTCCAAGGAGAGCAACGGCTCATCGCAGAGCAAAACCCGGGGATTGCTGGCCAACGCCTGAGCGGCGCGCAAGCGCTGCTGTTCGCCACCGGACAGGTCAGACACCGCACGGTTGGCGTAAGCGGTAGCTCCGACCATTTCCAGCAGTTCATCAACCTTGCCGCGTACCGACTTGTGAGCCAGGCGAACACCGAGCTTCGTGCCATCGAGGCCCAGCGCTACCAGATCGCGAGCGCGCAGCGGAACATTGTCGCCAAAGGGGCGCTGCTGCGGGATCAATCCGACCACGGATGATCCCCGGCGTACCGGCTCGCCTGCAATCGAGACACTGCCGCGGTTCAGTGCGGTTGTGCCCAGCATCGTGTTGATGAAGCTGGTCTTGCCTGACCCGTTGGGTCCGAGAACGGCAAGGAACTCCCCCGCCGCAATGGACAGGTTCAGTTCTTCCCAGAGCACGCGCGAGCCATAGGCAAGACGCGCGTCTTCAAATCTGACGATGGGGCTCTGTGTCATTGACTGCTTTCTAGCTTGTGCTGGCTGAGGATGGGCCGGCAACGAAAAACTGCGGTGCCCTCAATGGACACCGCAGTCAATCCTACCAGTTGCGAGTCATTCGCAATACGAGTTCAAGCGTGAGTTTGAGCTATTTTGCTTGCTTCTCACTGCGCGGAGGGTTCACGCGCTTACGCGTGGTATCGGTAATTTCACCGACCAGCACCTCAATGACATCTTCCAGGAAGACCACACCGATAGTTGAACCCGACTCGTCGACGACGGCCGAAAGGTGGTTGCCTTCCTGGCGCATCGCTTCCAGAGCGGCTTCGATTTCGGTGTCCTGGCCCAAGCGGCCCAACGGGTGCAGCGGCAGATCCAGCAAAGGCTGCGTGGAGTGCGCATCATCGATGAGCATCACGTCCTTCACATGCCAGTAGCCCACAGGAACCTCGTTCTTGGTAATCACCATGCGCGAGAACCCAGTCTTGCCGACCTTCTTCTCGAACTCGCGTGCCGTGGTCTGCCCGTATTCCAAAGTGAACAGGTCATCGATCTTCACCATGCAGCTGCGCGCAGTGACCGAGGAGAATTCCAGCGCCTTGGTCAGGCGAGCGGCATCGTCTTCATCCAGCGCGCCCTCTTCCGAGGAGGTATCGATGATCGAACGAACTTCAGCGGCAGTGTACGAGCTGGCCACTTCGTCCTTCGGCTCGATGCCAAAGGCATGCAGCACCAGGTTGGCAATGCCGTTCAGCGATGCGGTAATCGGGGTGAGCACCTTCGACAGGCCTACCAGCGGCATGGCCAGCAGCAGCACGGCCTTATCGGCAACGGACACCGAGATGTTCTTCGGCACCATCTCACCGAAAGTCACGTGCAGGAAGGTCACCAGAACCAGGGCAATCAAGAACGCGACAGTGTCGGCAACGGACGAAGCCATGCCGATCATCGTCAGCGGCTCAGCC
This sequence comes from Glutamicibacter arilaitensis Re117, assembly GCF_000197735.1. Taxonomy (NCBI): domain Bacteria; kingdom Bacillati; phylum Actinomycetota; class Actinomycetes; order Micrococcales; family Micrococcaceae; genus Glutamicibacter; species Glutamicibacter arilaitensis. The sequence continues at coordinate 1,378,614 of NC_014550.1, read as the reverse complement.
AACAGGTGGTGGATCGCAGGTTCGGAGATATTCAGGATCAGCAGCGAGCAGACGGTAATGCCCAGCTGGCACACCGCCAGCATGATCGAAACATGCTCCATGGCATACAGCGCAACCTTCGCGCGCTTATTGCCTTCGTCGGCCAGCGGCTCAATTTGCGAACGGCGCGCGCTCATGACCGCGAATTCACCAGCAACGAAGAACGCGTTGCCGGCCAGCAGGACAACTAGCCAGATCAGGCCCATGACATCACTCATCGTCGGCCTCCTGCGCTGGTGCTGCTGGTTCGAAGCGAACCTGGGAAATGCGGCGGCCATCAAGCTCGGTCACAGTGAATACGCCATGCTCGGTTTCGACCCGGTCGTTGAGTTCAGCCAGGCGGCCCAGTTCGGCGAGCATGAAGCCGCCGATGGTTTCGTAGCTGGATTCTTCCGGGATGACGTCGTTATCGAAGTTCTCGTTGATCTGGTCCGGGCGGTACATGCCCGGGAACAGCCAATTGCCATCAGGCTGGGTGACAGCCTCTTCCTCGTCTTCGTCGTGCTCGTCGGATACTTCGCCGACGATTTCCTCGACCAGATCTTCCAAGGTGACCAGCCCCGCGGTTCCACCGTATTCGTCCATCACGATCGCGACTTGGAATTCGGCGGCACGCAGCTGCTCGAGCAGCACGTCCAGGTGGATGGTTTCGGGCACATACAGTGCGTCACGGGCGAACTCGCCGACCTGCAGCGCTTCGCGGCGCTCGCGAGGCACCGAGACAATGGCCTTGACGTGGCAGATGCCCTGGATTTCATCGGTGGAGCCGGTGGTGACCGGGAAGCGCGAGAAACCGGTGTCGGCGCTGACCTCGATCAGTTCGGAGAGCGCAGCCTCGGAATCGATGGTGGACATCGAAGTTCGCGGGGTCATTACGTCGGCCGCAGTGCGCTCGGAGAATTCAATCGTGGATTCCACGAAGCGGGCGGTTTGCAGGTCCAAGGTTCCCAGCTGGGCCGAACGGCGCACCAGCGAGGCCAATTCCTGAGAGGAACGGGCGGCAGAGATTTCTTCCTTGGCTTCAAGGCCGAAGAATTTGCGCAAGACCGCATTTGAAAAGCCGTTGAGCACGATGATGGCGGGCTTGAAGATGGCGGTGAAGACCAGCTGCGGACGGGCCAGCAGCTTGCCGACCTTCATCGCCTGGGCGATTGCCATGTTCTTCGGGACCAATTCGCCGATCAGCATCGAAAGCAAGGTGGCAACGACCATGGAGACCACCACGGCGATGGCCAACGCGCTTGCCGCAGGCACCCCGAATTGTTCCATCAGCGGTTCGAGCAGGGCGCTCATCGCTGGTTCCAGCACGTAACCGGTCAGCAGCGTGGTCAAGGTAATACCCAGCTGGCAGCTGGAAAGCTGGGTGGAGAGGGAAGTCAAGCACTGCAGCAGTGGCTTGGCGCCGCGTTCACCGTTGTCAACGGCGCGCTGCACGGTGCTCTTATCCAAGGCGACCATGGAGAATTCCACGGCCACGAAGAAGCCAGTGCCGAGAATCAGCAACAGGCCAAAAAGTATTGAGAGCCATTCCATAGGTGCTTATCGCCACCTATTCAATGGCGTGCGAAGTTCAGTTTCAGTACCGATCAGGCGGCAACTAGAAGGCTCCAAACGGGAGGCAGAACTTCCTGAACATGGACTATTGTGGCCGGCACTGCGCCCTTGGGCGGCACACCGGTTTGGAGAGTGAGATTCCATAGTGCGAATTAGTCTATCGAACCGAGCGCCATTGTGCACCACTTCGAGAATCGCTCGCTCAACGGTGGTTCAGGCAAGGTAAACGGCATGTTATGCGCAACACTTTCGTGACATTAGATACGTGCCGTGGCCAAGAGCGAGAAAAAGTCACTAGACTGGTGCGCAGGTCTAGAAATCTTGTGGGCCGCAGTGGTCGTATCACGTCCTCGAAAGACCACCGGCTCAAGCTAGAACAACGTAGAAATCAGGGAAGAGGCGTTGCACGTGCCAGAGCAAGCACACCACCGACTTACTGAAGAGTTTGGTGGAAACGAGTGGCTAGTAGACGAGCTGTTCGAACAGTATCTCGTCGACAAGAACTCGGTAGATAAGAAATGGTGGGATATTTTCGAATCTCTCGCCGCCGAAAAGACGGCACCAGCAGCACCGGCAGCGCAGCCGGCGCCAGCGGCAGCAGCCTCGGCTGCTGCTCCAGCAGCCAACGGCCAGGGCGCACCACGCGCCGCGGCCCAGGCTCGTGCCACCGAACCAGCCCCTGCGGCCAAGGCAGCTCCGGCCGCCGAGGCAAAGAAGGCTGAACCAGCACCGAAGACTGCGCCGATCCCGGCTCAGGCACCGAAGGCTACCCCTTCCACCGAACTTTTCGGTGAGGAAAAGCGCACCCCGCTGCGTGGCCCAATGAAGGCCATCGCCACCAACATGGATGCCTCCCTCACCGTGCCTACCGCCACCACCGTGCGTGCGGTTCCAGCCAAGGTGATGATCGACAACCGCATTGTCATCAACAACCACCTCAAGCGCGCCCGCGGCGGCAAGATCTCCTTCACCCACCTGATCGGCTTCGCCGTGATCCGTGCGCTCAAGCAGATCCCATCGATGAACGTCACCTACGATGTCATCGACAAGAAGCCAACCGCGATCCAGCCAGCCCACGTGAACTTCGGCATCGCCATCGACATGCCGAAGCCAGATGGCACCCGCATGCTGGCCGTGCCGAACATCAAGGCCGCAGAGACCCTGAGCTTCAACGAGTTCTGGGCCACCTACGAAGACCTGATCAAGCGCGCCCGCGGCAACAAGCTGACCGCTGACGACTACGCCGGCACCACCGTTTCGCTGACCAACCCAGGCGGCATCGGCACCGTTCACTCGGTACCGCGCCTGTCCAAGGGCCAGGCCGCGATCATCGGCGTCGGCGCACTGGAATACCCAGCAGAGTACCGCGGCTCTTCGGAGAAGACCGTGGCTGCCTTGGGCATCGGCAAGCACATCACCCTGACCTCCACCTACGACCACCGCGTCATCCAGGGTGCAGGTTCGGGCGAATTCCTGAAGCTGGTCGAATCGCTGCTGCTCGGTGAGCAGAACTTCTACGACGAGATCTTCGAGCAGCTGCGCATCCCTTACGAGCCTGTTCGCTGGGCCGTTGACAACCAGGTCGACATCGACCTGCAGGTCAACAAGGTTGCCCGGATCCAGCACCTGATCAACTCCTACCGCGTGCGCGGCCACCTGATGGCCGACATCAACCCGCTGGAATACGTCCAGCGCAAGCACCCGGACCTGGACATCAACAACTACGGCTTGACCCTGTGGGATCTGGACCGCGAGTGGCTGGCTGGCGGTCTGGGCGGCAAGGACCGTGCCCTGCTGCGCGACATCCTCGGCGTGCTGCGCGATGCTTACTGCCGCACCATCGGCACCGAGTACATGCACCTGCAGAACCCTGAAGAGCGCGAGTGGTTCCAGGCAAAGCTGGAGTCCGGCTACGCCAAGCCAAGCCGCGAAGAGCAGCTGCGCATCCTGAGCAAGCTGAACTCCGCAGAGGCCTTCGAGACCTTCCTGCAGACCAAGTTCGTTGGCCAGAAGCGCTTCTCGCTGGAAGGCGGCGAATCGCTGATTCCACTGCTGGATGCGATCATCTCCGACGCAGCCGACGAGCAGCTGGACGAGGTCGCCATCGGCATGGCCCACCGCGGCCGCCTGAACGTGCTGACCAACATCGCCGGCAAGACCTACGCACAGGTCTTCCGCGAATTCGAAGGCACCGCTACCCCGGGCTCGGTCCAGGGTTCGGGCGACGTGAAGTACCACTTGGGCACCGAGGGTTCGTACACCTCGGATGCCGGCAACCAGACCAAGATCTACCTGGCTGCCAACCCATCGCACCTGGAAGCAGTCGATCCAGTACTCGAGGGCATCACCCGCGCCAAGCTGGACCGCCTGAACTCGAAGAACACCGTACTGCCGATCCTGGTTCACGGCGATGCCGCATTCGCAGGCCAGGGCGTTGTCTCCGAGGTACTGGCCATGAGCCAGCTGCCGGGCTACAAGACCGGCGGCACCGTGCACGTGATCGTGAACAACCAGATCGGCTTCACCACCGCTCCGAGCTCCTCGCGTTCCTCGGTCTACGCCACCGATGTGGCCCGCACCGTGCAGGCTCCGATCTTCCACGTCAACGGGGATGACCCGGAGGCAGTGGTCCACGTAGGCCAGCTGGCCTTCGAGTACCGCCAGAAGTTCGGCAAGGACGTCGTCATCGATCTGGTGTGCTACCGCCGCCGCGGCCACAACGAGGGCGATGACCCTTCGATGACCCAGCCGATCATGTACAACCTGATCGAAGCCAAGCGCTCGACCCGCAAGCTGTACACCGAGGCCCTGGTTGGCCGCGGCGACATCACGCAGGAAGAAGCCGAGAACGTATTGGCCGAGTACAAGGAGAACCTGGAGCGCATCTTCGCCGAGACGCATGCCGCCCAGACCTCCCCGATCCCGATCATCACCCCGGGCTCGACCATCAACGACCTGGAGAAGCCATTCGCCCAGGCTGCCGACGAGAACACCGTCGACGGCGCACGCGGTTCGGCCATCTCCGCACAGGTCCTGGCCAAGATCGGTGCCGCCCACCTGGAAATCCCAGAGGGCTTCACCATGCACACCAAGCTGAAGTCGCTGCTGGAACGCCGCGAGAAGATGTCCCGCGAGGGCGGCATCGACTGGGGCTTCGCCGAAATCGCTGCCCTGGGCTCGCTGTCCATGGAAGGCGTGCCAGTTCGCCTGGCCGGCCAGGACTCCCGCCGCGGCACGTTCGTGCAGCGCCACTCGGTCTTCCACGACCGCGAGAACGACAACGAGTGGTACCCAGTACACCACTTGAGCGATGACCAGGCCCCGCTGTGGATCTACGACTCGCTGCTCTCCGAATACGCAGCGCTGGGCTTCGAATACGGCTACTCGGTGGAGCGTCCGGATGCACTGGTGATGTGGGAAGCCCAGTTCGGCGACTTCGTCAACGGCGCGCAGACCGTGATCGATGAGTTCATCTCCTCGGCCGAGCAGAAGTGGTCCCAGTCCTCTTCGCTGGTCATGCTGCTGCCGCATGGCTATGAAGGCCAGGGTCCGGACCACTCCTCGGCCCGCATCGAGCGCTTCTTGCAGCTGTGTGCGGAAAACAACATGGTTGTGGCCCAGCCGTCCACCGGTGCCAACCACTTCCACCTGTTGCGCCGCCAGGCCTACGCCCGCCCGCGCAAGCCGCTGATCGTCTTCACCCCGAAGCAGCTGCTTCGCCTGAAGGCTGCGGCAAGCCAGGTCGAGGATTTCACCTCGGGCAGCTTCCGCGAGGTCATCGGCGACGCGTCGATCACCGATACGAACGCTGTGGACAAGGTGCTATTGTGCTCGGGTCGTGTCTACTACGACCTGCTCGCGGCCCGCACCAAGGCCAACGACACCAAGACCGCACTGGTACGTGTCGAGCAGCTCTACCCGGCTCCTGCCGAGCAGATCGCCGCCGAACTGGCCAAGTACCCGAACGCCTCGGTTTCGTGGGTTCAGGACGAGCCTGCTAACCAGGGTCCATGGCCGTTCTTCGGCCTGTACGTTGCTCCATCGCTGGATCAGAAGATCACCTTGGTCTCCCGTCCGGCATCGGCAGCAACCTCCGCTGGTAACGCAAAGCGCCACGAAGCAGAAAACGCAGTGCTGATCCAGCAGGCTTTCGCCCGCTAAGACGCATCAGCTGAACGCTGCTGGCCACCTGTTGCCGGCGAACTTCCTACCAAGAAACATCTTGGAAGTTCGCCGGCAACAGTGCTTTAACCCCGATGCTGGTTTTTCGCAGGAAATTGTGGGGTTTAACCAATGGCCACCTCCCCCGTTGCCGTTGCGATGACTGCTAAGGTGGGGATCGATTCATCATTTTGGAGCCAACGAAAGGTCGCCCAGTTGGAGTTACGCACAATCCGCATTACCGCAATCGGAGATGAGCTGCTGGCAGGACATGGCGACCCCCGCGGATTAGGCTGGTTCGGCCGTGTCATGGCCCGCACCCAGGATCCGGCTCTGCGTCTGCAGTCCTTCGTGCTGGCTTCCCCCGCCGAAGGATCCGAGGCCCTGGCCGAACGCTGGCTGGGCGAAGCCTCGCGCCGCTTCAGCGACCAGTACGAAAACCGCCTGGTCATCGCGCTGTCCGACCGCGACGTCGATCTGGACGTGTCCACCGCGCGCAGCCGGTTGAACCTGGCCAATATCCTGGATTCGGCCTCGCAGATGAACATCAAGGCGCTGCTGGTTGGTCCAGCCCCGGGCCTGGATGATGCGCGCAACCAGCGCGTGGCGGAACTGAACCGCGTCTATTCGGATGTGGCCCTGCGCCGCAACCACCACTACGTCGATACTTTCACCCCGCTGCGCGCCCATGCGCAATGGCGTGCTGACTTGAACGCCTCGGGCGGAGTTCCAGGCCAGGCCGGATACGGCCTGATGGCTTGGCTGGTGCTGCACCGCGGCTGGTATTCCTGGCTGGACTTGCCAGAACCCGGCGAAGGTTAACCACCGGTGTTCCGTTAGGAAATTGCCATTAAAGTGTGAAAGACTATGAGCCGGCCCGAGTTTTTCGGGAAGTAATATTGATCCCTCTAAGGAGTCACCATGTCGAAGCGCGCTCGTAAGCGTCGCGATCGCAAGCGTGGCGGTGCCAACCACGGCAAGCGCCCAAACAGCTAAGCGATGCGAACATAAAAGAACCCCGTACCCTTCGAGATCAACTCGGAAGATACGGGGTTTCTCTTTGCCTGCTTAGTGGCCGGATTCCACGCGGATCTGCGAGATCCGCGCGATGATGTTGGCCTTGAGCGTCTGCGGGGCATGCTCCTGGCAGCTGCGGCGCACCACCGAACGGATGATGCACTCCAGGTCGTACTGCTCGGTGCATTCGGGGCAGCCGTCCAGATGCGACTTGACCTCCTTGAGGTCGGCCAGGGTCAGCGCGCCGTCGAGGTACTCATAGATGCGGACGATGCGGTCATCGGCGCAATCACCCAATGAATTGCAATCCATCTTATTTCGCTCCTCGTTCAGCCTTGGCTCCGCGTTTGCTCTGCGTGCCGTTGGCGATCCCACGATCTGCGGCGTAATCCGCCAGCAGTTCCCTCAAATTCTTGCGTCCGCGATGCAGCCGGGACATCACGGTACCGATCGGCACTCCAAGGATCTCACTGGCTTCCTTGTAGCTGAAGCCCTCCACATCCACGAAGTAGACGGCCATGCGGAAGTCTTCGCCGATGGACTGCAATGCGGCCTTCACATCCGAATCCGGCAGGTGATCCAGCGCCTCGGCCTCAGCCGAACGCAACCCGGCCGGAGAATGCTCCATGGCCTGGGCCATCTGCCAATCTTCGATCGTGTCCGTGGAGGTGCGCTGCGGTTCGCGCTGCCGCTTGCGGTACAGGTTGATGTACGTGTTGGTCAGGATGCGGTACAGCCAGGCCTTCAGATTAGTGCCGGGCTTGTACTGGTGGAAGGCGGAATAGGCCTTCGTATAAGCCTCCTGCACCAGATCCTCGGCATCTGACGGGTTGCGCGCCATGCGCAGGGCAGCCGAATACAGCTGATCCACGTACTGCATCGCATCACGCTCAAAGCGTTCGCGGCGTTGCTCCTCGGACTCAGCAGCCACATCGGGCAGATTCTCGTCCACACTCTTGTTGTTCATCACTGCCGAGTCTACGCGTTCGACCGGCTTTAAGCGCGTGCCAGCACCACTGCGCAGGCCGCGTGGTTCCTCGGCAACCGCGCATGCGGTGCCGCCGGCGTTTGAAGTGTCCTGTCGTATCGTCACACTAGGTACAACCAGCCGGGACAAAACCTTATTCCCCCGCCAATCTCGGCTAGGATTAAGCAGTGGGCGCAGAGCATCTGCGATGCTGCTGCGCACCGTGAAAACTTGCCTCGAGCCGAAGGATCTACCAATCAGTACTGCAAGCGCCCCTGGGAGCCCAACCGATAAGCTGCACAACGCAGAAAAGACCTGGTGGGCCGCGCCTCATGCCGCCACCGGCCTAGACGCCATCGTCTCGGTGCCCGCTTCGAAGTCCTTGACCAACCGATATCTGATCCTGGCGGCCCTGGCCTCCTCGCCATCCACCATCCACAACACGCTCATCAGCCGCGACACCGAACTGATGCTCGACGCGCTAGCCGCCTTCGGCATCGGCATCGAACGCACCACGCAGCCAGATGGCTCCACCACCGTGGCCATCACCCCGGGCAAGCTGGCCACCGGCCCGCTGTCCATCGACTGCGGCCTGGCCGGCACCGTCATGCGCTTCGTTCCGCCGCTGGCCGCCGTTGCCGGTGCCAGCGTGGCATTCGATGGCGACGAAGCAGCCCGCGTGCGCCCGATGGCCCCGGTGCTCGACGCCTTGGAAACCCTGGGTGCCCGGATCGAATATGCCGGCACCACCGGCATGCTGCCCTTCACCATGGACGCCAGCGCATTGCAGGAGCGCCACGAGGTGCTCATCGACGCCTCGGGCAGCTCCCAGTTCATCTCCGCACTGCTGCTGGTCGGCCAAGCACTGCCTGGTGGGCTGAAGCTGCGGGCCGCCGCGGGGCATATCGCCTCCCCTGACCACATTGCCATGACCGTGCAAACCCTGCGCGAACTGGGCGTCGAGGTAGCCGTGGGCGAGGATGCACGCAGCTGGTCCATCGCACCGGGTCAGCTTTCCGGGTTCACTATCACCGTGGAACCGGACCTGTCCAACGCCGGTCCCTTCCTGGCGGCCGCCTTGGCCACCAACGGCACCGTGCGCGTGCCCTTCTGGCCTGCATCCACCACCCAGGTGGGTGGCAAATGGGTGCAGATCCTGAGCCGGATGGGCGCAGAAATCAGCCACGACGAGGACGGAGTGCTTACCGTACGCGGCACCGGAGTGATCCGCGGCATCGACTACGCCGATGCCTCCGAATTGGCTCCCACCTTGGCCGCGCTGTGTACCCTGGCGGACTCCCCCAGCAAGCTGACCGGCATCGGGCACCTGCGCGGGCACGAAACGGACCGGCTGGCGGCACTGGAAACCGAGCTTGCCAAGGTCGGTGCCACGGTGACCTCCACCGACGACGCGTTGGAAATCATTCCCGGAACCCTGCAGGCAGCTGATCTGGACTCCTACGAGGATCACCGGATGGCCACCGCAGGCGCACTGCTGGGCCTGGCCATCGAAGGGGTGCGCGTGGAAAATATCGCCACCACCGCCAAGACCATGCCCGACTTCCCGCAACTCTGGACCGACATGGCCGCCACCGCAAAGGGCCAGGGCTAATGCGCTACTCGGACTACGACGAATCCTCGGTACGCATCCGCCCGAACAAGAAGGGCAGCCGCCCGCGCACCAAGGACCGCCCTGCCTACGAGCAAGCGGTGATCGGCCGCATCATCACCGTGGACCGCGGCCGCTACACCGCGATCCTGGATGAAGATACCGCCAACGAACGCATCGTGATCGCCGCCCGCGCCCGCGAACTGCGCCGCCAAGCCATCGTTCCCGGTGACCTGGTGGGACTGGTAGGCGATACCTCCGGCAAGCCCGATACCCTGTCCCGGCTGATCCGCATCGAAGAACGCACCACGCTGCTGCGCCGCAGCGCCGATGACACCGACGCGACCGAGCGCGTGGTCGTAGCCAACGTGGACAAGCTGGTCATCGTGGTGGCCGCAGCGAACCCCGAGCCGCGCACCGGCTTCGTGGACCGCGCCCTGGTGGCCGCCTACGACGCCGGCATCCAGCCGGTGCTGTGCGTGACCAAGGCCGATGTGAAGGACCCAGCCGACTTCCTGACCCACTACGAGGGCCTGGATTTCCCGGTAGTCATTTCCCGCACCACCGCAGCCGATGCCTCCGGTGTGGATGCGCGCAGCGCCGACGGTGCCAGCGCCCGCCTGGATGCCGGGGCCCTGGCCGAACTTGAACAGATCCTCTCGGGCTGCGTCTCAGTGGTCCTGGGCCACTCCGGAGTCGGCAAGTCCACCCTGGTCAACGCGCTGACCGGCTCCACCCGCGCCACCGGGCACGTGAACGCGGTGACCGGCCGCGGCCGGCACACCTCCTCCAACGCCCTGGCCCTGCGCCTGGGCGATACCCCTGGCTCCTGGCTGATCGACACCCCGGGCATCCGCTCCTTCGGGCTGGGCCTGGTGGATCCGGATAACATCCTGGCCGCCTTCGAAGACCTGGCCGAAATCGCCACCGGCTGCCCGCGCGGCTGCACCCACGCCGCCGGCGAGGCCGGCTGCGCGCTGGAAGCCTGGGCCGAAAACGCCGAAGGCACCCAGGCAGCAGACCGGCTGGCTTCCTACCGCCGGTTGGTCACCACCGAGGAAACCACGCACGAAAAGGAGCTCGGCGCGCTCTAAGCGCCCGCGAACACCATGGCTGAATACACCCTGCAGCAAGATCTCGACTTCGCCCTGGCCCTGGCCGACAAGGTCGATGCCTTCACCCTGGCCCGCTACGGCGCCAACGACCTGGTGGTCGAATCCAAGCCGGACATGACCCCGGTCTCCGACGCCGACCGCGGCGCCGAACAGCTGATCCTGGCCGAACTGGCCGCCCACCGGCCCGATGATTCGGTGCTCGGCGAGGAATTCGGCGTGCACGGCAGCGGTTCGCGGCGCTGGGTCATCGACCCGATCGACGGCACCAAGAACTTCGTGCGCCGCGTGCCGGTCTGGGCCACGCTGATCGCGCTGCTCATCGACGACGAACCGGTACTCGGCGTGGTTTCCGCCCCGGCCATGGTCCGCCGCTGGCATGCGGCCACCGATCTGGGCGCCTTCGTGACCGAACCCGGAGCAGCGGTGGGCACCACCGCCACCCGCCCGCTGCAGGTTTCCTCGGTCGCCTCGCTGGCCGATTCCTCGCTGGGGTACGCCTCGTTGAACGGCTGGAAGGACGCCGGCAAGCTCGATGGCTTCCTGGAGCTGCTGGATACCGCCTGGCGCACCCGCGGCTACGGCGACTTCCTGTCCTACGCGCTGCTGGCCGAGGGTGCGCTGGATGCCGCCTTCGAGCCGGAACTCGAACTTTACGACATGGCCGCACTGGTGCCGGTAGTGCGCGAAGCCGGGGGCCGGTTCACCTCTGTCGCCGGCGTTGAAGGCTGCCACGGCGGCAATGCACTGGCCACCAATGGCAAGCTGCACGAGGCGATCCTGCCGTATCTGAATCGCAGCTAGGCTGGCACCAGGATGAAAAGCGCACGCCGCGGGCCGTCCGGGCTGACCACCAGTGAAGAGGACTACCTCAAGGCGCTGTACCTGCTCACCGAGTGGGAAGAGACCGAGGTGAGCACCGGCGCGCTGGCCGACCAGCTGGGCCTGTCCCCTGCCTCGGCCACCGCGATGGTGCAGAAGCTGGCGGCCAAGTCGCTGGTCCACCACGTGCCGCGCGGAGCCATCACGCTCAGTTCCACCGGCAGGCGCGAAGCCTTGCGCATGGTGCGCCGCCACCGGCTGCTGGAAACCTTCCTGCGCGACGAGCTGGGCTACGGCTGGGATGAAGTCCATGATGAGGCCGAAGAGCTGGAGCACACCGTCACCGACCGCTTCGTGGACGCCTTGGATGCCCGGCTGGGCTATCCGCGGCACGATCCGCACGGGGATGCAATTCCCAGCGCGCACGGCCAGCTGCCGGCCTCGCAGGCCATCCGCTTGGACCGCTTTACCGGCGCTCGGGCCATCATCGACCGGATCAGCGACGAGGATCCGCAGTTCCTGCGCCGTGCCGCAGCCCAGGGCCTGGTGCCCGGAGCGGTAATCGAACTGCCCCATCAGCTGGATTTCATCGAAGCTTCGCTGATCTGGGTGCGCCGCAGCTAGGGGTGCCCCAGCTGTGCAAGAATAAAAAGCGACGCGCCACCACGGCGCACCCGAGCGCTCAGGGAGGCAGCATGGTTGCACGGCCGATCATTCTCGGCGTTCCCGATCGCGTTGATGCCCATGTGCTGGCCACCGCCGCAGAACTTGCCGCCAAGCTGCGCACCACGTTGCTGTGCATCCACGTGGATGCCACCCGCTACCAGCTGGAAGAACTGGACGATGGCTCCGTGCGCAGCGCCCCGCTGGACCCTGATTCCGGCGAAGAATCGCTTCAGGACTTCCCCGCGGAACTGCTCCAGCAGATCCGAGCGCAGTTGGCAGGCTTGGACCTGCACTGGCAGACCCAGGCCAGGGCTGGCGGAGCCGGAGCGCAACTGGCACAGCTTGCCGTGGCCCATGACGCGGCATTGATCGTGCTCGGAGTTCGCCAGCGCTCGGTGGCCAACAGGATCCGCGAGGTGCTCAACGGCTCCGTCGCCCTGCATCTGGCGCATCGACAGTGCTATCCAGTCCTCCTGGTCCCGCCACCAGCTTCCCCTCGCGCAGAATAGCTCCCCGCACCATGACATTGCCACCGGCACCAACCTCGCAGAACTCTGCGCCACGAGTCTATCTGCGTCCTGGCTTGCTGTTGCTGGTGTTCCTCGGTGGCGCACTGGGAACTGCCGCCCGGCAGGCCTTAGGCATGCTCTTCCCCGAGGCAAGCGTTGTCCCGGTCTCAATTTTCATCGCCAATATCCTCGGCGCCTTCCTGCTGGGGATGCTGCTTGAAGCGCTCTCGCGACGAGGCCGGGATGTGGGCCGGCGCCGCTCGCTTCGCCTGTTGCTGGGCACCGGCTTCATGGGTGGCTTCACCACCTACAGCGCCCTGGCTACAGGAACCATGCAGTTGCTGCGCTCCGGGGCCATGCCCTGGGCGCTGGCTTATCCCCTGGGCACGGTGATCCTCGGCGCGCTGGCGACCTGGTGCGGTATCGCGGTGGGTGCCAAATGGGCGGCCCGATCCCCCGGAGGACGTCGATAGTGCTCTCCCCCGGCTTATTCCTGATCGTCTCGCTGTGTGGCGGCGTAGGTGCCTGCCTGCGCTTCGTGCTTGATGCTCTGATCAAATTATGGCTTCCAAGCTCGTTGCCCTGGGGAACGATCCTCATCAACATCTCAGGGTCCTTCGCTTTGGGCCTGCTCACCGGGCTGTTCGCCGGAGGGCTCTTGCCTGAGCCATGGCTAGTGGCAGCCGGTACGGGCCTACTTGGCGGCTACACGACATTTTCCACGGCCAGTTTCGAAACCATTCGCCTGCTGCAGGCAGGCCAGCTTGCAGCCAGCCTGGTTAACGCCGCAGGTACCTTGCTGGCGACGGTCTTAGCGGCCCTGCTCGGCTTCCAAGTAGCGTTGCTGTTCTAGCCGGAAATAACAAATACCAAGCCCTTCGGCTTGGCATTTGCTGTAATTCTAGCGAGCTGCGCGTCGTCCCTTGGGAGCACCGCTGCTTGCTCTGCTTGGAGCCTGCTTAGGCGGCTTCTTGGTCCGGTCGTGCGGCACCACATAACCACCGGTGGCAATGACCAATATCGCGCTGATTGCGGTCAACGCGAGCATCGCAATCGCCCAGATCTGGGACTGGTCATAGAAGGAGTGGTCCACGCTCAGCCAGAGGACGTAAGCGCCAACCAGGTAAATGATATGTATCAGCAGCAGCCTGGTGCGCAACCGGAGCTTGACGACGGCCTTCGGGGAGAAGAAGATCGCCCACACCACCAACAGCGGAATAACTACTACGAGAATTGCCGGAATCGTCGGCAAGTCGATGAAGGCGATCGCCGCCAACGCTGCGGCGAAGAGCAGCCCTACTTCCAAGAGGAAAGCCACTACGGCATAGATTGCTGAAAGGAAAGGCGATACCCGTTGGGAACTATTTTTACCCATCGACTTCAATCTCACTCCAATTCTGCACACGATGCCGTTTCAAAGCCTAGGACTTTCATTTCAAGTCTATGTGTAAATTCTCCATCCTACGAACAGGCTCGCGATGCAAACGCCGACTTCGAGGCAAACAAAAAGCTCCGGAATCAAGACGTTGGTCCTGATTCCGGAGCTGAATTTTGTGGAGATGGGGAGAATTGAAAACCCCTAGATCGAATTTTCTGGCTAGTCGGTGTTGCTGAGTTCCGCAGAATCATGCGGTTCTCATCTAGGCTCGATCACTATCGTTCTAGGCTGTGATGCTTTAAGCATCACGCGATTCGAGCATTCTAGGGCTTGAAAACTGAAAGCCTCACTTCCTAAGCTCGGCGCTCCGAAGGAAGGCTTTCAAGGAAATCCGCAAGCTCAGCGGTAAGGATAATAGGCTTAGTGGTGCCCCATAGAGTGGTGTAACGCCCGGTGACCAGACCATAAGAAAGCGGCCACCGGATATATCCTTCGAGAAAGCTCACTACTTCTCACTCGAAAGGTAATCTCACGATGACCGCACCTCATATTATCGACCCTCAACCCCTTCTTGTCGAAGCGCTCACCGACGCGTCCCCGGACCTAATGCGCCAGTTATTGCAAACCATGATCAATACGCTGCTTTCCGCCGACGCGGACGCCGTGGTCGGCGCTGAATACGGGAAGAGCACTCATACTCGGAGCACGTAACGCAACGGGCATCGTCACCGTGATCTGGACACCCGGGTCGGGACCGTGGACGTCGCGGTCCCCAAGCTCCGGCAAGGCACGTATTTTCCTTCATTGGCTACTTGAACGGCGTAAGCGCGCCGAGACCGCGATGATCACCGTCGTGGCCGACTGCTACCTCGCCGGGGTCTCGACCCGCCGCATGGACAAGCTCGTCAAGCAACTCGGCATCCACTCGCTCTCCAAGTCCCAGGTCTCCCGGATGGCCTCCGACCTGGATGAACAGGTCGAGCAGTTCCGCCACCGCCCCCTCTCGGAGGCTGGCCCGTTCACGTTGGTGGCCGCGGATGCGCTGACGATGAAGGTGCGCGAAGGAGGCCGGGTGATCAACGCGGTCGTGCTGATCGCGACCGGGGTCAACGCCGATGGGCGACGTGAAGTGCTGGGAGTGAAGGTCGCGACCAGCGAAACAAAGTCCGCGTGGAACACGTTCTTCGCCGACCTTATCGCCCGGGGCCTGACCGGGGTCCGGTTGGTGACCTCGGACGCCCACACGGGGCTGGTGGACGCGATCGTAAGCGAATCTGCCCGGTGCGGTCTGGCAGCGGTGCAGGACGCATTACGCGGCGAACCTGATGGGGGTGACCCCGAAAACTATGTGGCCGACGGTCAAGGCCATGCTGCACTCGGTCTCTGACCAACCCGACGCCGACGCGGTGCACGCCCAGTTCGACCGGTTGCTGGACTACGTACAGGAGAAACTCCCGGCCGTGTTCGAGCACCTGGATGCGGCTAAGGAGGAGATCCTCGCGTTTAGTGGGTTCCCGAAGAATGTGTGGCAGCAGATCTGGTCGAACAACCCGAATGAGCGGTTGAATCGCGAGATTCGTCGGCGCACCGATAGCGTGGGGATCTTCCCGACCCGCGAGGCGATCATCCGCCTGATCGGGGCGGTGTTGGCCGAGCAGACCGATGAGTGGGCCGAGGGGCGCCGGTATCTCGGGCTGGACGTGTTGGCTCGGTGTCGGATGAGCGTCGTGGCCCCCGGGTAGGACACCACCACGGAGAAGGAGGTGGTGACGTATTCGTTCCACGCGCTGAGCGCCTGACCTGATCGTTGCGAAGGATCAGGCGTTGCACCACTCCCCGGGACTTGACCGGTGATTGATGCGTTCGAGGAAACACTCACGGACTCACAGAAGCTTGTCGTTTCCGAGCGACTGAGTGAATGCCATGTCGCCTAATGCTTCGCCCTCGCCTATTTCGGCGGGGGCGTTTCATTGTTTACGAGGGTTCTATAACGATTCGGTTTCGAATTTATTTCGGGAATGATTTCTTGGATAGGGTGAAGTTTGATCACTCAATCAATCAATAGGAGGAACCCCGAATGAAGAAGCTTGCACCGCTGGCTGCCGCGGCCGCGCTAGCCCTGTCCCTGACTGCGTGCTCGGGCGAAATCGAGAAGGGCGGCGCCGAACCTGCCGCATCGTCTGAGGCGACCAAGGAGAGCGCAACCACCGAGCAGGTAGAGACTCTACAGTTCGGCGACAAGTACACCTGGACCAACGGCGTATCCATGGCAATTAGCAAGCCGAAGAAGTTTGAGTTGAGCGAAGTCGGAAAGATGGTTGTCACCAACGAAGATGCTAATTTCGTGAGCTTCGACGTGGTGGTGGAGAACGGTTCCGAAGAAGATTTCGACCCGGTGATGATTCACTTCACCGCATCGTCGGATGGTGAAGAGGCTGAGGCGGTATTCGACACCGACAACAAGCTTGACGGCCCGCCGCAGACCACCATCAAGCCGGGCAAATCGGCGAAGTTCAAGATCGGTTTCGGCGTGGCTGACCCGAAGGACATCACCATGGACGCAAGCGCAGGCATGGAGTATTCCACCCAGACGTTCGCGAACTAGCCTAGAACGCACGAGAACGCCCCCTCCACGCTTCAATGCGTCGAGGGGGCGTTCTTGTCTATCCGAGGGCGTCTGCGGCTTTCTGGTCATCGTCGTTCGCCAGCCGTGCGTAGATCTTCAATGTGGTTTGCGGATCCTCGTGACCGAGGCGCGCCTGTACAACGCTCACGGGCACACCGGCCTGCAACAAGTGCGTAG
Organism: Glutamicibacter arilaitensis Re117; assembly: GCF_000197735.1. Classification (NCBI taxonomy): domain Bacteria; kingdom Bacillati; phylum Actinomycetota; class Actinomycetes; order Micrococcales; family Micrococcaceae; genus Glutamicibacter; species Glutamicibacter arilaitensis. The sequence continues at coordinate 1,361,977 of NC_014550.1, read as the reverse complement.
TGTGCGCTTTGCGGATCTCATGAATCCATGGCTTTTCGTCCAGATCTCCATCTTCCACAAGCTTGTTGATGACCGGCTGCCATGTGTACTTGTGAAAGTAGCTGTTGCGCAAGAACTCGCCGTCGGGTCGAGTGAAGATCAGCTCTCCGGGGCGAAGGTCTTTCATGTGCTCGATCAGATCTGCGGACAGCTCCAAGCTACACGTGACGTTGCGCTTCGCCATCTCAGTTTTCGGTGGGCCGATCTGCTCCCCATCGTCGGTGGACTTCCACGCTCGAGTGATCATGATGATGCACCGCTTGCCCTCGACTCGGATATCGCGCTTTCGTAGCGCGGTCGCTTCGTTGTAGCGAAGCCCGGTCTTGGCCAGCACCCGAATGAATAGCTTGTACTGGTCTGGCATGGCGTCCTCGATGATCTGTAGATCCTCAAGCGAGAGATAGACCGCTTCGCGGGCCTCGCCCTTATCTGGGTCGCCTATCCCCTTCGCCACGTTCTTCGCCATCTTGCCTTCCTCCACGGCGGTGTCGAAGGCGCTGGAGAGCAGAGCGTGGATGTTTTTCTTGGTGCGCTGGGATAGCTCGGAGCCTATGGGCTTGTTGGAGCCTTTCACTGCCCGGAGTCCGGCCATCCAGTCGATCACGTGTTGCTTGGTGACTTTGTCGATGGCCATGTTGCCGAGGGTGGAGCCGATGATGTGCCCGGCGTTGTGATTCCGGTATCGCTTGATTGTCCCGGTTTGCGGCTTGGTGAGCTGGTCAATGTGGGAGGTCACGATCTCATGCACGCGAGGCATCCGCTTATCGTGAATGCGCTTCACCTCTGTGGCCGCCTTGAGGCTGGACCCGTTCGCCTCCAGAAAGTCTTTGAATGTCCGAGCTTTCACTTCGTCATCGAAGATGCGCGAGGCCATCTTGCCGGTGTCCTTGTTCCGGTACACCACCCGGTAGCCGGTGTCCTTCTTGCGCTCGATAGTCTGGATGACTGCCACTTTGATCTATGCCGTTCTATGTCGTTCCTGTATTGCTCGGGGTGGCGTTTAAGCATCATTTAAGCCGTTTTAAGCATCATGAAAAAAGAAAACCCCGTGATCATGCCGATCACGGGGTCAACTATAGTGGAGATGGGGAGAATTGAACTCCCGTCCGATGTGGTGTTGCCAGGTCTTCTCCGGGCGCAGTTTGCTACGGAATTTCTCTGCCCCAACCATCACGCAAACATGTGGTTGATCCGAGCACAGTTGCCTAAATGTGTACCCAGCAGCGGCAACATCCGCTGGATACAGTGGCTATCTAAATGACGTTAGGAACAGGGGCGATAGCATCCCCTGGCTAACGGACTGTCTGGCTGCTTAGGCAGCGAGAGCGAAGTCAGTGCGCTTTGATTCGGCACTTATTGGTTTGCAAAGAGCGTTTACGAGATAACTTTGCGTCCTCGGCCCGCTTCATCTGTCGCGACTCACACCGTCGAAACCGATCATCCCCGTATTTTGTTGTCAGTCCCGGTTTCCCGAGTACAACCACACCCTAAGGCGTGTCTATCAAGCATAGCGCAACGCATGGGATTGCTCCAACGCGAAATGCACCACACCCTGGTCTTAAGCGTTGCCGCGGTTGCGCTCACGCATCGCACGCAACGCTTCGCGGTTGTCCTGCTTTTCGCGCAGGGTCTGCCGCTTGTCGAATTCCCGCTTACCGCGGGCTACGCCGATTTCCACCTTGGCACGGCCAGATTTGAAGTACAGGCTCAATGGGACAACGGTGAGCCCGGCCTCGCTGATCTTGCGCTCAATTTTGATTAGTTCCTGGCGGTGCAGCAAAAGCTTGCGGCGACGACGTGCCGCATGATTGGTCCACGATCCATTGAGGTATTCAGGGATATAGACATTCTCGATGTACAGCTCATCGCGGTAGAACTGGCAGAAGCCGTCCACCAGCGAGGCTTTGCCTTCGCGCAGCGACTTCACTTCAGTACCCGTGAGCACCATGCCTGCTTCGAAGGTGTCGAGAATTTCAAAATCGTGGCGCGCCTTGCGGTTGCTCGCGATCACTCGATCTTCTTGGTTCTTCTTAGCCACGTTTCTCCTTGCATGTCGCGAGCGGATTCCCGCGCACAGACTACAAGTCTAGCGCTAGAGAAGTCCCAATGGGTTCACATGGGAACCGTTGATAATCGTTTCGAAGTGCAAGTGGCAGCCAGTCGAGTTACCGGTGGTACCGACATAGCCGATTACCTGGCCACGTTTCACATGCTGGCCCACGCTCACTGCGATGCGTGACATGTGGTGGTAATTGGTTGCCAAGGCCTTGCCCTTGATGACGCCGTGCGAAAGAGTGACCTTGTTGCCCGAGGAGCCACCCCAGCCGGCCATCCAGACCTCACCGGCAGCTGCAGCTGTAATCGGCGAACCGCATTGGCCGCCAAAGCCCCAGTCAATGCCTGCGTGGACGTAACCGCCACGGCCACCGTAATCAATGGTTCCGGCAGGAGTTGGACGCCAGCCGAAAGTCGAGGTCAATCGGTTACTGGTGGTCGGCTTAACCAATCCCCAGCTGCTCGGCTCAGAGTAGTTTGAAGTCTTCTTCTCAGGCTTCGGAGCCGCATAGGTCTTCTTCTTGTAAGTCTTTTTCTGCGCCTTGGCCTCGGCGGCCTTGCGTTCCTGCTCAGCTTCATACGCAGCCTTTTCGGCAGCGATGCGCTTCCGCTCTGCTTCGGCTTCCTTACGCGCTTTTTCTTCAGCCTTGCGCTTACGCTCGGCGGCTTCGCGGATCAAACGCTCCTGGCGTTCCTTGATCTGCTGGTTGACCGCCGCGTATTCCTTTTGCTGATTATCCAGCTTGGCCTGAATTCGTGGCTTCTGAGATTCCAGTTCGGCGCTGAGCTTTTCGGTGCTGGCAACCAGCGCGTCCAGCTCATTCTTGGCGCTCTGTGCGGCGTCGCGAGCGGCCTGCTCCTGCTCCAAGGCCTCCTCGGCCTGTGCCTTCAGGGAAGAAATTTCCTTCTCGACAGCAACTAGTCGAAGCTTATTGCTTTCGTTGCTTGCCTGCTCCTGCGCCAGATCGTTGTACTTGGCGTTCTGGGATTCCATGGCACGGTTGGCCATGTCCAGCCCGTCAGCCATCTTGGTGGCCGAGTCCATGTTCAGAATCATGTCCAGGCCGCCTGAAACACCGCCTCGCTTATAGGCTTCGGAAGCGATTTGTGCCATCGCGTCTTCGGCTTCTGAAATCTTTGCGGCGTTTTCTTCGATCTGCTTGGCGACTTCATCGCGAGTGGCCTGCGCGCTGACCAAGCGGTTATTGAGGTCGGCTACAGTTGCTTGGGCATTGGCTACGCGGCTTTGCGCGTCAGCCAATGCCTGCTGTGCAATAGGAACCTGGGCCTGCTGGTTACGCAACTTCTGATCGGTTTCTTGGATGTCAGCATCCAAGAACTCCATGTCGTTCTCGAGGTTGTCGATATTCTTTTCGACTTGAGCTTTCTTGTCGTCCAGTTCATCGGCGACAACCAAGCCTGCCGGCAACGTCAGCGCGAGAGCCATGGCTCCACCGATAGAGGCGCGTAGGAATTTACGTCGCACTGCGTTCGAAAGCATAGAGCTCCTTTAAGAAATTGCGTACTTCGGTTCAGCCTAAGTAACGATTCGGCTAAACCTTCAGGTAACGCTTCAACGTTACCACTGATGAAATTGTGGCCAAAACGATACCAATAATCAAGAGTATCGGAGCAACTAGCCAAATTTCGTTGGTAGAGATGAAAGCTACACCCACGTTTTCATTGGCCAGTTTGTCCTCAACGAGGAACCGCAACAGCAACCACAGAGTCCCCGATGCAAGCAAACCGCCAATCAGCGACGCAATCACACCTTCGATAATGAATGGCAGCTGAATTGTTGCTTTTGATGCTCCGACGAGTCGCATGATGGTTGTCTCAAGCCGTCGGTGCATGGCCGAAAGCTGAATGGTTGTACCCGTCAGCAAGACCGCACAAACGATCATCACGATTGCCACGACAGCTGCCGCAGCGGAAGCCACACGCACTAATTGGAAGACCTTTTCAAGCAATTCTCTCTGGTCAATGACTGAGTCAACACCTTCAACGGTGGAGAAGGCTTCATTGATCACCGGATACTTTTCCGGGTCCACCAGTCCTACGCGGAATGATTCAGGCAGCTGCTCGGCAGTGACCTGGTCAACCAAAGCCGAGTTCTCGTACTGGTCCAAGAAGTTCTTGTACGCCTGGTCCTTGGACTCGTAGGCAAATTCCTTGATGTACGGGGCGAGCTGCTCGGATTTGAGCATCTCTTCGATGTTCTGGCGCTGCTCTTCGGAAACAGCGCTGCCAGCGCAGTTTGGCGAAGTGCTGGTGTCATCGCAGAGGTAAACCGCAACTTCCATGCGGTCATACCAGTAGCCCTTCATCTGGTTGATCTGGAGCTGCAACAATACCGAGGCACCAACGAAGGTCAACGATACGAAGGTCACCAGTACCACGGAGACGACCATGACGACGTTCTGCCGCAGGCCCTTCGCCGCTTCGCGGAGAATAAATCCTAGTCTCACTGGTCCTCGTCTTTCTTTTCCTCAGCCACCTGTGACTCTTCGTCGTATTCCACCGCGGAATCGCCAACAAGCAATTCACGCGAACCGTCCTGGTTGACCACGGTGGTCATCGGTGCGTACTGGCCATCAATTTCGTCGCGGATAACTTGTCCGCGGCTCAGCTCGATCACGCGGTGGCGGTACTCGCTGACCAGTTCGTGTGCGTGCGTTGCCATCAGGACGGTAGTGCCGTTCTGATTAATGCGGTTGAGCACGTTCATGACTTCAATGCTGTTCTTGCGGTCCAAGTTGCCCGTGGGCTCATCGGCAAGCAAGATCGATGGCCTGTTGACAATAGCGCGGGCAATGCCGACGCGCTGCTGCTCACCACCGGAAAGTTCAGTTGGCTTGCGTCGAGCCTTATCTTCAAGACCTACCATTTTCAGTGCGTCCGGCACCCGCTCGCGAATCTGAGCCCGGGAGGCACCAATAACTTCCATGGCGAAAGCCACATTGTCGAAAACCGTACGTTCGCGCAACAGGCGGAAGTCCTGGAAAACGAACCCGATGTCACGGCGCAGTTTAGGCACACGGCGGCTCGGGATGCGGTTCAGGTTCTGACCTGCCACATAGACGGAACCGCCAGTGGAGCGCTTTTCGCGCAATACCAAACTAAGGAAGGTCGACTTACCCGAACCGGATTCACCAACCAAGAAGGCGAATTCGCCACGGTCTATCTCGATGCTTACATCTTCCAAAGCCGCATTCTGCTGCTTCGGCTCGTAAACCATCGAGACGTTTTCGAATTTAATCATGTCTTCAATCGCTAGTCTTCGTCGGGGCGCGACCCACGAATACCAATCTCGAGATCAAACGTTTTTGGATGCGCCAGTCTTCCAAACACTATCTGTGCAAGGTAACGAACTCGCCTAAATAAAAGGTGTGTTGCCAGATTCATGCCCTACGTACAGCTAACCCAAAGTGCTCAGCTTGGGCATGACTAGCCATATTCAGCGATGCGAACTTCGTGCCGGTGACGATACTTACACCCTTTATGACAAAAACGTTTACCCCAGAGGGGATTCGCGATAGCGCTTACTTACTTGGGCGACGCTCCCCTGCACGCCAGCGGATACCGGCATCAATGAAGTCGTCAATTTCGCCGTCAAGCACTGCCTGGGTGTTGCCCACTTCATGTTCAGTGCGCAGGTCCTTGACCATTTGGTACGGGTTGAGCACGTAGGAGCGCATCTGGTCGCCCCACGTTGCCTTCACGTCTCCGGCAAATTCCTTCTTCTGCGCATCTTCCTGTTCCTTCTTCAGCAACAGCAGTCGAGACTGAAGGACTCTAAGGGCGGCGGCACGGTTCTGGATCTGCGACTTTTCGTTCTGCATCGAGACCACAACACCAGTAGGAATGTGCGTCATGCGTACTGCAGAGTCCGTGGTGTTCACGCTCTGGCCGCCAGGACCCGAAGAACGGAAGACATCCACGCGAATTTCCGATTCAGGAATTTCGATCGTGTCAGTCTGCTCGATCAGCGGAACAACTTCCACCGCAGCAAACGACGTCTGGCGACGACCCTGGTTATCGAAAGGCGAAATACGAACCAGACGGTGCGTGCCGGCTTCTACCGATAGCGTACCGAAGGCATACGGCGCGTCGATTTCAAAGGTTGCCGACTTAAGCCCGGCCTCTTCGGCATAGGAAGTATCCATGACAGTAGCCTTGTATCCACGGCGCTCGGCCCAACGCAGGTACATGCGCAACAGCATCTCTGCGAAGTCTGCGGCATCAACGCCGCCTGCGCCGGAGCGAATGGTCACGACTGCACCACGAGAATCGAATTCACCACTCAGCAACGTCACGATTTCCAGATCAGCAAGTGATTTCTGGATGCTGACTAGCTCTTTTTCTGCCTCATCCAACGTATCGGCATCGTCTTCAAGCTCGGCTAGCTCAACGAGAACTTCCAGATCATCGATCCGGGTACGCAAACGAGTTAGCCGCTCCAGCTCCGACTGGCGATGGGATAGCTTACTGGTGACGATTTGTGCAGCAGCCGGGTCATCCCAGAGGTTGGGAACGCCGGCTTCCTCCGAGAGGACTGCAATGTCAGCCTTGATCTGATCGACATCGCTCACGTCTTCAATTGCGGAGAATGTCGAACGCAGTGAGCGGATTTCAGCGGAGAAGTCAGTTTTAGCCATGGTCTTCTAAGACTACGTCATTTACCCGTTGATCCTTGAGTCCAGCCGTAGCGCGGCAGGTACACTCCACGCACAGTTGCGACCGGAAATCGCAGCAATGAACCTTGTGGCCCGCGCAAGAGCAGAGTGCTCAAATTCCGGCACCGACCGCTGTGTGCTTTACCTAGCGGGAATTTTGATGAGGTACATACCGCGACCGCGGCCTTGGCTACCGAAAACAGGAAAATCCGAATGCGCTGTCACCGTCGACCGGTTTGCCTCACGGATTTATCTGCTCAGGACAGTTCGGGCCGTTGATTCGACAGTTATGGGAACGCCGCTTGGAATAATCCATCCCACGATTGGAGGTTGCACCGACCCACTGAGCTTGAGCCTGGCTCCTTGCCCATCAGACATGATTTGCACTCGTGCAATACGTAAGTTATCGACCCGGCCGGCCGCTCCGACATCCGAAAGGTACTGTTGAACGGCTCGATGCACGCGTTGTTGCTCCAGCTGAATTTTTGGCCTGCCACCGTCGGCGACGAATTCGAATTCATCAACGGCAGCCACGACCGCCCCATCGGCCAGCGACAGCAACTGCCGGGCCTTGAGGTTGACCGCGCTGGCTGCCAGCACCACCGATATCGTCAGCAAGGTAATAGCGCACAGGCCTATGGCCAGCACGAGGGATTGTCCGTCCTCATCCCCTAGTCTAGGTACCGTTCGTTTGGGCCTATCCAAATCGATCAGTCCTTTGCGAAGCTGAAGAGTCCACGGTGAAAGCCGACGCTTCAACCCAGTCCGATACAAAGGGCAAGGGTACATCTAGCTCGACCCTGATCGTGACAACGCTACCCGGACTTAGGCACTCCTTGTCACAACTTATTGAAGTTCTCGCGTTGGCATACCCGAAGCTGGCCATGGTCCTTCGTACGACGGCATGCGCATCGGATCTGGCTTGGGCGGGTGTTTGGGCAACTGCAAAGACTTTGGCCGCGTGGTCAGCGGCACCAACTACGGCATAACTTCCGCCTTGAAGCTGGCCGGCGGCCAAAATCAAATACACCATGGGGATCAGCAGCACCGTGGAAGCAAAGATGAACTCCACGATCGCGCTCCCCCGTTCATCGGCGCATGCTCTGTCGCGGATCTTCCAAGCCAGGTGCCGGACGCTAGTCATAACGCACCGCTTCTCCCTCAACGTGCAGCTCCCATCCATTCGGCAGGAGTCCAATCAAAGGAACTCGCGTATTAACGGATACGTTCACCAGCTGATTCTCGCCAATGTTGGTCGTACTCACTGCGATGCCTGAGGCAAAGCCACCATGAAGGCTTTCGGTAATCAACGTCCGAGTCCTGCCTTCAGCATCGCCTGCTGAACGGTTGGCCAAGGCGCCATAGTGGGCACCGTTCGACGCCGCATCGATCAGGGTGTTGCGCACGTGCAGTACCAACGCGAGTTGCACGAGCGTCATCGCGATGAGCACAAGCAAAGTTGTAATCATGACAAATTCGGCTACGGCAGACCCACGTTCGTTACCCAAAGGTTCCATAGGATCTGGCCCTTCCCGCGAATGCGCCTTACCTCTCATATGTGCCTATCCCAGCCCTGAAACTCGATCAATGGCTTGGTTGAACAGGTCCTGCAAACGTGGTCCTGCGATGGCGAGCAAAGCGGCAACCAGAAGTGCAGACATGAGCGTGATCATGACCCATCCTGGTACGTCTCCTCGACTGTCCTTTAATTTCGGAGCAAATCTTCCCCAGACTTGTTCACTGGTTGCAACGATCTGCAACACGAGATTGAGCATCACTTCTTGTAGGCGGTACATGAGGATCCTTCCAACTAATTAATGGTTTTCACCGTGAATAATTCGAGCTTTCTAGGCATCTTTCAATAGCTCATCTCCAATAACGCCAGGCCTGGGAAGACCGCGAAAACAATGGTGAGTGGAAGGATCCCGAATACGACTGGGACAAGCATGGAAATCTCTCGTTTTCCGGCGACTTCCATGAGCTCTCTTTTGGAAGCATCCCGAACATCTTGGGCTTGATCCCTGAGGACTTGGGCCAAGGGCGTGCCACGCTCCGTTGCCACCACAATGGCATCGACAAATCGCGTCATGGCTCCGACCTGCATCCGGTCAGACATGTGCTGCATCGCCTGGACCATCGGTGTACCTGCGTGAATATCGTTCAAGGTTTTCGTGAATTCATCACCGATCACGCCATGACAGATTCGTGAAATTCTTTCGATGGCCCCAGTGGTTGATTCGCCCGCACCGACGGTCAGGGCCAGAACTTCAGCCACTGTCGGGAACTGAGTCAGTATTTTTCTAGCTCTACGGTTGATTTGTTCGCCGAGCCACCAACCGCGCATGGCGTAGCCAATAATTCCGAAACCGACGACGACCAGCACCGATAGGACTAACGACACCCGATATTGGATGGCGGCGAAGGCCATGAATGCAGAGCCGGCCACCAAGCCCGTCAAGGCATAGACAATTTCTTGGGACCGATAATCAATAACGCTCATGTCCAGTCCGGCCGCGTCCAAACGCTTGCGTAGTGTATCCGCCGAAGGACTATGCAGGCTTGCCAGCCTTTTGATCTGTAGCAACATCGGCGCTGCTAACTGTCCTAATGCCGAGTATCCGGATTCCGAATGCCAGGAGTCTTCAAGCATGCGCGAGCTTCGCACCCCAACACGAACGTGGGGTGCAATCCGATCAGCGAAGGCCATCTTGCGCCATCCCGGCAGGTTGACAACGATCAGCCACAGACCCAGGCCAAGCCCTAGTCCGCAAAGCGCTGCCCACGACGCATAGCTGCTCATGCCAGCACTCGTTCTTCGACCGGCAAGGTACCCAGGCGGAGCATGATTCGGTAGCAAATGAAGGAAACCAGCATGCCAAGCGAAAGCACAATCACACCGCCAACTGTCATATACGCATCCTTGGCTGCTTCCTGTGTGCCTAGGACCAAGAGCAGGATCCATGGCGCGGCAACGGCCAAACGAGCCGCCGACACGATCCAGGACTGGCGGGCTGCAAGTTCCCCGCGTGTCCTGACGTCATCGCGCAAGAATGCCGACAGCGTCGTGAGCGTATGTCCTAGGTCAGTGCCACCAACTTCACGCGTGATACGCAGGGTCGTGAGAATCTTGTCGGCCACCGGGTCTGCCAAGCGCTCGCCCAATTGGTCCAGAGCGACAGCAAAGTTCGCGGTTGCCCGATAGTCCAAGGCGAAATCTCGGAATAAGGGGCGCAGTATCTGTGGACCCACCATTGCCAGTTGACTCAATGCTTCGGGAAGTGAGAGACCGGCCCGGATGGCGCTACGCAAATGATCAACCACTTCTGGCCATTGTTCTTGCAATGCGGCTTGTCGCTTAGCGGCTTGGTGTCTTAAATAGACCCACGGTGCAAACGAACCGAAAATGCAAAAGACCAAAGCAAAGAGCCATGATGCGGTCAGTGCCAAGGTAATCAACGTAAACGTTATTCCGCATACGACACAGATCACGATGAACTTCGAGGGAGCCAAATTGCCCATGCCAGCATGGAGCAGAGCATTCTTGATGGCAGAACTGCGATTTCGAGATTTTGCCCATGGTGCAAAGAGCAACCAGTCAACCATCAACGCGATGCCTAATCCGCCCATAAGCGCAAAGAACACAACCACAGCTAAACCGCCATCAATTCGGCAATGTTGATTCCGGCAACATCGAACTTCTCATGGGACCAATCTGCTCCCCGCGCCGGAAGCAGCCGTTCAGTTTGCCGTTCGAATAAAGTCGAGGACTCAATTTGCCCTTCCTCGACGCGGTTGCGCACGCTGAGGATTTCATTGACATAGCGGTGCCCCTCTGGCCCGCGAACACAATGAACTACCAGGTCTATGCATGCGGCTACCGTCTTGACGGTGAAGTCGCTGGTGATATTCGGCCCGGCAAGCAGTGGCAAAGTGCAAATTTTCGTAATTGCGTCTCGGGCAGAATTTGCGTGCAAGGTGCAAAGCCCCGCGATTCCAGAATTCAGCGCAATCAGCATATCCAAGGATTCTGCTTCTCGGACCTCACCAACGATGATTCGTTCTGGACGCATCCGCAACGCTTCTTTGACCAGCCGTCGCATGGTAATTTCGCCGGTGCCTTCGAGATTGGCCAGACGTGTTTGCATGGCAACGACATCTCGTAGTGAAAGATTCAACTCGAAGATTTCTTCAATGGTGATGATGCGTTCTCTGGGGCCGATTGCCGAAGCCAAGCAGTTGAGCATGGTGGTTTTGCCAGCTTGGGTTGGACCGGTCACGATGACGTTCAGTCCGGCGCTGATTGCGGTGGAAAGGAACAAAGCGGCTTGTTCGCTCAATGACCCCAGGTCAACTAAATCGTCCAGTTTTCCTGCGCGAGCAATGAATTTGCGAATGTTGATTGCCCAATGTTCGTGGGTGATATCTGGAATCACGACATGCAGACGCGAGCCATCGGGTAATTGGCAGTCCACGAAGGGTTGGGACAGGTCCAAACGCCGTCCAGAAGACTTGAGCATGCGTTCTACCAGTGCTGCGATTTCGGCAGTTTCCATGCGAATATGTGTCAGTTCGCTTTGCCCGCCTCGGGCGCAAAACACTTGATGAGGCGAATTGATCCAGATCTCTTCAACTGACGGATCATCCAATAGGGGTTGCAGCGCACCAAACCCCGCCACATTGTCGAATACCGACCGTTGGGCGGCTTCCAACGATCCCAGTGAAGGAACAGCCCCGAGCAAAGCGCGTTCGTCGTAATCACGAACTACGTCGCCAATCAGGGACCGGATCTTCTCGGGTTGCTTGGCTGGGTCCAATCCTCGGCGTCTAACGAGCTCACGCACTTCATCTTCGACAATAGACAGCGCATCCACCACTGGCTCCTTTTAGCTTTCCTACAGGAGGATCCCGTTTCCGGGGACTATCGGCGAGCGCGTCGTCGGTACAGCATGCCAACTCGTATGACAAGGGATGCTATCTGCCTCGGAGATTGCTTTCAAGAGGTTTTCGAAGTTGTGGATAGTTAATTTTCGTTTCTCCACAACCGGTTTTTCTTGCACCCTCTGCGGCCTAGTTGCTGGTTTAGATAGGAAATGACACTTTCCCATGACTTTCAGGAGACCTCATGGTCCGCTATGAATTACTTCTGATTTCCCGAAAATTTCAGCATCCGCGGCAATTCGAACTTGTGATGTCCGGACGAGTCTCGGGCGAGCAGCTCGCTGGATTGCTAGAACAGCAGTTCCCGGGGCAACAGTGGTATTCGGGCACGTGCCGGCTAGAAGAGCTGGAGCTTCTGCCTGCCTCCGAAAGGCTGTTGCTCAGCGAGTTACCGCAGCCAGTGCGCTCGGCACCGACAGCAACGTCGTGCCTCAAGCTCTATATCCGGCGCGGCCCCGATGCCGGGGCATGGATTGCGCTGTCCAAGGGCGAGCATCTTATTGGCAGAACTGCTCCACTGTGGTTGGAAGACCCATTGGTCTCCAGGGTCCATGCGAAATTATCAGTGACAACACGGGGCCTACATTTGTCTGCCTGCGCTAATCAACAAATCGCTATGCCCGATGGCAGTCGATACGAATCAGTCGATTTAGAACAAGGCTCGCGATTCATCCTCGGGCACACCGAATTTGCCATCGGCGATCCGCTGGTGGAGGGATCTTCTATTTCGGTCTCGCCTGACCAACTAGAGATCCAAGCTCCGCCCAAACCAGAGATGGCAAGGCTGATTGCCTTGGTCCTAGCTGCTTTCGTACCGATCCTCTCCGGCATCTTGCTGGCATTGGTTACCGGGTCGATGCTCTTCCTCATATTGAGCGGCGTTTCGGCACTGATGGGCGTGGTCCCTGCCGGTCAGTTGCTGATCGAACGGCGCCAGTGGAAAAGAGAAGCGAAAGCGCAGCGCGCTGCTGCAATTGCTGCCAGGAAGAACTACGCTCCCGAACTTGGAGAGTACTTTGTTTCCGAGCTGGACTCGGCATCATTGGGTCGCCCCTGTGCCCAGGTGCCGCCGCTGGTATGGGGCAAAGGGCTATGGTCTCCGCAAGACATCGCTCCTTCAGCGCCGAAAGGAATCCGCAAAGTATTCCGCAGCCTCAAAAAGCCGAAGTCGGATGCGCCTTGGTACGGACCAGTCTTTTTCCCCAGCACCACTGGCATCTGGCAATTGAAGACGACGCAGGGACAATATGCGGGGTCCATCCTCGCCTCGGTACTCGCACGGTACCTTCCCGCAATACATGCAGGACGGATTCGACTTGTAATCGATCCAAGTATCAGGTGTCTTCCCTCCTCGTTGTTGCTGATGCGCCATGTTTCCTCAGCCCAACTGGTAGCCCCAGAAGAATCGCGGCATTTTGGGAACGAAGACAACGCATTGTCTACTATCTACGTCACTGCCCAGGCACCCCAGCCCGTCCCGGGTGCCCTGGTTTTGGGGATCTGGCCGGCCACGGCCGAATGCGCGGAAAACTGGATTGCTCCGCACCCAGTCTCGGCACACCTGCCTGATGAACGTTTGGCATTGCAAAATTTGAGCCCGTTGAGCCTCGCCCGCTTCGACAAAATGGTGCACCAGCTCGTAGCGCTGCAAAAACGCTCAATTACTTCGCACTTGGACTCCACACAAGCGCCGACGCTAGCCGTACGTGCCCATCTTGGAATGAGTGATCAAGGCGAAGAGGTGTTTCTCGACCTTCATGAAGATGGGCCGCACGTCTTGATATGCGGCACTACCGGCTCAGGCAAATCGGAAGCGCTCAGACGCATCATTTCGGATTTCGCTCGTAACTACTCACCGGCCCAATTGGCCTTCGCACTCATCGATTTCAAGGGTGGCGCTGGGCTCAGCGTCTATGAATCACTGCCCCATGTCCAGCTTTTCGCAAGCGACCTGGACGGAGCAGCGGCTGAGCGCACGCTGGAACAGCTCGAGCATGAGGTGCGTCGACGTGAAGAACTGCTGGCATCCCATGGCTGTAGCGATATTGCCGAGTACCAAGCCCTCGATGAATCCGAATATGTCCTACCGCGTTTACTGGTAGTCGTAGACGAATTTCGTGTGTTCATTGAAACTCTTCCGCAAGCAAACCTCAGAATTGATCGATTGGCTGCCGTTGGACGAGCGTTGGGAATCCATCTGATCCTCAGCACTCAACGTCCAGCCGGCGCTTTAACCGGCCAGACGCGGGCAAACTTGAACACGACTATCGCTTTGAGGGTCAACGATCAAAGTGAGTCTGTAGAGCTGGTCGGCTCCACCGCAGCGTCCAAGCTCATCGAACCTGGACAGGCCATCGTCAAGAGCGCAACTAAGCCCACTCGAAATATGCAGTGCAGTCTGGCCATTGAACCGCCCTTGCACGGCGAACTCTTCGAGCGCAACCGCCATGATCTTAGTTTGATGTCCTTGTGCAGATTCGAAAAAGCCTTCGTCCCCATGGCGAGCGATCCGTTGCGAGCGCATGCGGCGGAACTTGCCTCGAAGTGGGAATCGACAGTACGGCCGGTATCTGGTTTTGCACAGCCGCTACCGTTGCCTGGAGAATCGGCCCAGCCCCCTGAAACTTGGGAAGGAATCGAGCGCGGAGCACTGTACTGCGGTGTCGTTGATAATCTGCACAGGGCACGGCTCGAACCATTAGTCATTGACCGGGCTCGTTCACGTTCGATACTAATCTGCGGCCTGCCCGAAGCAGGCGCCAGCGAATTATTTGCCTCGTTGGCCAATTCCCCAAGGAAAATACTTTGTTTCGGGCCAGCGCCGATTCAGGGCACCACTGGAAATCTCAGGGTCGTTACAGGCGAAGATCTTTATAGCTTTCTCGACGCTGTCGACTTCTTGGAATCCATGCCGCAAGACCCGTCGCTGATCATTATTGTTCATTCACTGGCACAGTTGCAGTCCAATATTCATCCACAACATTTTCAGCGATTGGACGAGGCCCTCGGCTCGTTGCTGCGCTTCGGAGGCGCCGGTTCTCCCCTGGTGCTATGTGCTGTAGACCGCGACCAAAACACGTTGAAATCCACCGGGCTATGCACTGAGCAGTGGTTCTTCCCATTCAATGCCACCGAGTCGTTAAGGATGATCTGGCCCAAAATCCCAACTTGTTCACCTTTACCGGGCCGAGGGGTCAGGATAAGTTCTGGACATCCACCCCAAGTCTTTCAGCTCACTCGGGTTCAAGCGGCTGAAGCCGCCAGTAGTACTTGGCTGCAACTTACACCATCTGATGATGCCACCCTGGGTGCAGGAACAGAGCCGCAAAATCTTCTGGGGTATGCGCCGTTCGATGGCGCAGTGGTTTCGCGGCCAATGAGCCAATGCGTTATTTTGCTCTGTCCTGACGTGCAACAGCGCCTACGGATTTCTGTCGCTCTGGCCCAGCGTTGGAATGGCTTGCAGCTAAGCGGGCTAACTGACTTGGAGAATTTTGTCCGGACTCTGCGCGAAGGACCAAACTCTGCTCGCGAAAAGTTGCTGTGTCTATTCCTTGAAGCCACCAACGATTCCCGGTTGCCCTCGCTGTTGGAAGTGCTGAGATCAGCAGGACTCAATGTGGTTTTGTGCGTGCCGCCTTCGAGCCGTCTGGCATTCGACTTGGGCATGAGCTCCGTGGGGCTCGATGATCGGCAGGTGGTCGTTGTCGAAGCTACGCATCCACAAGATCTGCAGCCGATGAATTGGCCTGCGATTCCCCAAGGGTCCAGTGCTCACTCAGGAGACTATTGGCGTGCAATTATCTCAAAACACGGTAAGCCGCGAATGATCCACATCCCGCATAATCTGGCCCAGAGTCCTCTAGCGGTTCGGCCGGTCCCCGAGGAAAGCTGTGGTCTTTGGCGCGAAGAGCATCACTACGGTGGTTCCGGCAATCACGATGGCCAGTACCGCCACGGCCGTCACCATCGGGATATTCGAGCTGAGGAACGAGACTGAGAGGATGAGCTGAAATAGCTGCCAAACAATAATTGGCGCGCGGGTGAATGCTTTGCCCTTGAAGAAGTTGATCGCAACGCTGCCTTGCCAAACTGCGAGCAGCAGGCAAAGAGCTAACATGAATAGCTGGCCGCCCAAGTTCACAGTTCCGTTGGTATCAAGATTCGGCATGTAGCTGATGGCGTATGCCAAGGTAGCTAGTGCCTCAATCAGGACAAGCGCAGCAACCACGAAAACACTGGTTGGGCGGGACGAGGTTGTATTTTCGTTGCTCACATGATTAATTTTCGTTGACCTCCTTCAGGAACTCAAACCGCAACAATTGACTTTTGCTGTTGCACGCGCCACAGCTCCAATAACTAGCGGATACTAGCGTCAAATGCCATGTGAGAAAGCACTCAGGCATTCAGCAACATTTCGCTACCGTGACTCTTGTTTACTTCCGCGTTACGTGAAAACCTTATGTGGTCGGTTAAACGAAGTGCCCGAATGGACTTCTCCGAACTTTCGAAGTGCCAGATGTTAACTGCTAGGCAACCAGGATTTCATTTCACTCCTTGGTCTTTTTTGCCTGCGTGTTGATTTCCCTTGGCACTTCAGACACCTCTCAGATTTCAAGGAGCATCAATTAGCATGGATTGGCGTAGCCGCGCGGCATGTCTGGAAAAGGACCCGGAACTGTTTTTCCCAGTGGGAAACACCGGTCCGGCCCTGTTGCAGATCGAAGAGGCCAAGAGCGTCTGCCGTCGATGTGAAGTAACCGAAACCTGCCTCCAGTGGGCCATTGAGTCCGGTCAGGATGCAGGCGTATGGGGTGGCATGAGCGAAGATGAGCGTCGTGCCTTGAAGCGTCGTGCAGCACGAGCTCGCCGCGCTTCCTAATTAAGCTGCGCTCGAGGTAAATCTCGCAACCCGAGACGCTAAACGAAATCCGCCAGAGGTAAACACCAATGGCGGATTTCGAGTTTAAACGGCAAATTGTCAGTTCAGCTGGGTACATTAAAAGTAGTTTTCATGTTCGAAAGGATCCGTTAGTGACTCTGCCCCGCTTCGCGCGCAATGCTCAGGAAGGTGCGCCGGCAAAATGAGCACGTCCCTGACCGACCCGACCTTGGGCAAGACACTGGATGGCCGGTACCGCCTCGACCATCTGCTTGCCTTAGGCGGCATGTCCCGCATCTACCGCGCCATGGATAAGCGGCTGCATCGCGCCGTCGTAGTGAAAGTCTTGAATGACAACTACGCCAGCGAACATACAGTGCGTGAACGCTTCGAATCAGAAGCCGTCATCGCAGCCAACATCACGCATCCAAATGTGGTTTCCATCCGCGACCACAATGTGAGCGACAATCTGGTGTATCTGGTCATGGAATACGTCCGCGGGCGCAACCTTGAACAGGTTATCCAAGAGCGTGGTCGGTTCACCCCGCGCCAGGCACTGAGCGTCCTGGAACAAATCTGCCATGGACTGAGTTCAGCACACAGTGAAGGCATCATCCACCGTGACATGAAACCTGCCAATGTCTTGCTCTCAGATATTGGTGAAGTGAAAGTTACCGATTTCGGGTTGGCCAGAGCAGCCAGTGCGCATACCCAGTCGGCAACACTCGTGGCTACTTTGTCCCACGTCTCCCCTGAACTGGTTTCCGGGTCTCCCGCCGATTCGCGCAGCGACATCTATGCCTTGGGCATCACGATCTATCAGATGCTGACCGGCCAGGCTCCGTACACCGAATCCAACGCCGCTGCGTTGATGAAGCATCATTTGGACTCCCCCATGCCCATGCCTTCGGATCTGGTTCCGGGTCTGGCTCAGGATCTCGATGAGCTCGTTCGATGGTGTACGGAAAAGGATCCGGAAAAGCGGCCGCAGGATGCCTCCTTGCTGTTGGAGGAGATCATCCAGATCCGTAGCACGCTCACCGATGGGCAACTGGATCTGGGAGCAGAACAGCTAGGTGGGATTGAAGATCTCACTCCGCAAACTTCCACGCATATGCCAACGACCTTGCAGCAGCGACTTGATGCAATGCAGCGCGAGCGTGAAGACGAGCGGGAACGGCTCTGGCTCAAGCGGAACTCTGATCAGGCCGAAACTGAGTACGAAGTTGAAGACGGCGAACTTGATCCTGATCAGACCACCGTCATTGCGGCAGCCGATGCCACCGAAGTACTGGACCTACGAGACGCGCAGGCCACACTGGCCCAGCCTAGAGCTACTGATGTTGTTTCCGATTCAGAGATCAATGCAACGACCGTGTACAGCCGCGGCAGCGAACTGGAAAAGGCCGAAGAGGCCGAAGCAGATCAGTCATCCGAGCTGTCTGTGCGCGGTCAAAAGCGTGCGCAGAAGCAAGCGGCCAAAAAGTGGCGGAAAGAGGCGCAGGTTCCCACGCACCGTTTGAGCAAGCCGCGCACCGGTAGTCAGAAGTTCGTCATCACGCTGATGTGGATTATCATCATTGCCCTGGTTACAGGTGCTGGCTGGTTCTTCGGCCGCGGGCCAGGAACCATTATCCGCATCCCTTCCTTGTCTGGAATGCTCCAGTCCCAAGCGGTCGCGCAATTAGATGACCAGGGTATTCCCGTTCGCATAGGCACGGCATACGACGACGAAATTGCCATAGGCCGGGTGGTTGATTCGCAGCCTGGAATCGGCGAGAACATCATGAAATTCCAGGGCGTTGATCTGATCGTCTCCCAAGGGCCTGAGCTTTTTGAGGTTCCAGATCTCACGGGCAAAAGCCTGGAGCAAGCAACCACAGTCTTGAACGAGATCGGTTTCCAGGATCTGAAAACTGATCAGGCCTATTCTGAATCGTCGGACAAGGGTGAGGTCATCAGTTCCTCCCCCGCCGCTGGCAAGGAATTGCCCCGCAAGAACATCATCACCCTCACAGTCTCCAAAGGTCATGCTCCGGTGGAAGTCCCCTCGCTGACCGGGCTGAGCAAGGATGCGGCGCAGGAAAAACTTGAGTCGCTTGGCCTGAAACTCAACACCGCTGATTCCATCCATTCCGCCGTGGTTGAAAAAGGCCTGATCGCAGCTCAGGATCCGGCCACTGGGACCATCGAGTACGGCAGTACGGTGAGCGTAAATGTCTCTGAGGGGCCGGAGTACGTAGAGATTCCATCCGTGATCGGGCAAAGCGTCGACGAGGCTACCGCCATTTTGGAAGCTGCAGGATTTACCGTGAAGAACCACAATGTCTTTGGCGGTTTCAGCCAGACGGTCCGCATGCAGTCCCCGTTGAATCAGCAAGCCGTACGCGGTAGCGAGATCAGCATCTACGCTTTCTGAGGCTTCGACCTTGGTGCAGGCATGAAAAAATCCGGTTCCCGTATATTCGGGAACCGGATTTTTCTTAGCTGTTAGCGCTTGCGGCTACGGCTTTGCAATGCCGAGGAGACCAGGAAGGCCATTTCCAAGGACTGGCGGTGGTTCAGACGAGGGTCGCACAGCGACTCGTACAGCGAGTCGAAGTCTTCCTCGCGGATTGGATCCGCGCCACCGAGGCACTCAGCCACATCGTCGCCGGTCATCTCCACGTGCAGACCGCCTGGGAAGGTGCCCAGCGCGTCGTGCACCTCGAAGAAGCCGCGGACTTCGTCCATGACATCTTCGAAGTTGCGGGTCTTGTAGCCGTTCTGGCTGGTGACGGTGTTGCCGTGCATCGGGTCGGTAACCCACAGAACCTGGGCGCCGGAGGCAGTTACCTTCTCGACCAGGTTCGGCAGCTTTTCGCGGATGTTCTTCGCGCCCATGCGGGTGATGAAGGTCAGGCGGCCTGGTTCGCGGTTTGGATCGAGCTTGTCGATCAGCGCCAGGACGTCTTCCGGATCCGAGGTTGGGCCCAGCTTCACGCCAATTGGATTGCGTACGCGCGAGAGGAAGTCCACGTGTGCGTGGTCCAGCTGGCGGGTGCGTTCGCCGATCCACAGGAAGTGGCCGGAGGTGTCGTATGGCAAGCCGGTCCGCGAGTCGGTGCGGGTCAGCGCACGTTCGTAGTCCAGCAGCAACGCCTCGTGGGAGGCGAAGAATTCGGTGCGCTTGAGCGCCTCGAAGTCTGCGCCGCAGGCATCCATGAAGCGGATGGCCGAATCGATTTCGCCAGCCAGCTGCTCGTAGGCCGAGTGCGCCGGATTGGCCATGAAGCCACTGTTCCAGGAGTGCACGCTACGCAGGTCAGCGAAGCCACCCTGGGTGAAGGCGCGGATCAGGTTCAGCGTGGCCGAGGAGGTGTTGTAGGCCTGGACCATGCGCTTTGGATCGTGGGCACGGGACTCCGGAGTGAAGTCGAAGCCGTTGACGATGTCGCCGCGGAATGCCGGCAAAGTTACACCATCTCGAGTTTCATCATTCGAGGAGCGTGGCTTGGCGAACTGGCCAGCCATACGACCCATCTTGATCACGGGCATGGACGCGCCATAGGTCAGCACCACGGCCATCTGCAAGATGGTACGAACACGCGAGGAGATCTTATCTGCGGTTGCGTCGGCAAAGGTTTCGGCGCAGTCGCCGCCCTGGAGCAAAAAGGCCTTGCCCTGTGCGGCTGCGGCGAGGCGTTCACGCAGTACGTCGACTTCGCCGGCAAATACCAGTGGCGGACGCGAACCCAATTCGTTGATGGAGGACTGATAATCCTTGTGCTCGCGCCAAGTTGGCTGCTGGGCAATTGGAAGTTCACGCCACAAATCTAGTTGCGGATCGGTGGCGGGGCCGGCTACAGAGGAGCCTGGCAATGGGGTTCGGTTTTCTTCGCTCACCTTGTTCATTCTACGTGGGGAGCAAGCAAAGTACCGCGGCGAATGTAACAAGCCGACGTAACACTGGCTTTTAGCCCGGTTCTACTTCTTCGGCTTGCGCGGGGCGTAGATGTCCACGTAGCTCTGGCCCGAGAGCACATTGATGGCCTTGCGGATTTCATCGGCGCAAGCACGCATAGCTGCCGGATCATCATGCTTGCCTGCAAGATGCTCGAAGGCCAGCGGCTTGCCGATCTTGATGCCGATTTTCCCCGGGCGCGGAATGCTCTGGTTGATTGGCTGGACTTTATCGGTATTGATCATCGCAATCGGGATGACCGGTGCTCCGGATTCCAGCGCAAGTTTGGCGACGCCCAGCTTGGCACGGTACAAACGGCCATCAGGTGAGCGGGTGCCTTCCGGGTAGATGCCCAGCAGCTTGCCCTCATCTAATGCGAGCTTGGCACTGGCCAGCGACGCGGCGGATTTCTTGCCGCCCGAGCGGTCCATGGGCAGCTGGTTGATGTTGCGGAAGAACCATGCGGTGATCCGGCCTTTGAGTCCTGTGCCGTTGAAGTATTCATCCTTGGCCAGGAAGATCACCGGACGATCCAAAGCAGCAGGAAGGAAGACCGAGTCGCTGACTGATAGGTGGTTGGATGCCAGAATTGCGGCTCCCGATTCAGGTACGTTGTCGATGCCTTGGATCTTGACCCTGAAGAAGATTCGTATCAACGGCCGGACAGCGAAACGCTTGAGGAAGTCGTACAGCACGGTGGAAAATTCCTTCTTCTAGTTGACCAGCTACGCGGGGAGAGAAACCGCAACCCTAGTGGTCGAAGTACACTCCGCACCATCCAATTGTGCACTACGCTCGAAGGTGAATGCAGATTTTTGGAGGGGCACGATGAAACTTGATACACAAGATATTGCACCGGAGGGGCGAAAACGCTCCGATGCGGTGCTACTGATCCATGGTTTCACCGGTTCTCCTATTTCTATGCAGCCCTGGGCCAGCTCTTTGGAGCAGGCCGGGTTCGATACGGCTATCCCATTGCTGCCCGGTCATGGAACGCAGTGGAAGGACATGATCGGTTGCGATTATGGCCAATGGATCCATGCCACCGAACAGGCCTATGATCTGCTGGCCCAGACCCATGAACGGGTGTTTGCCGCTGGCTTGTCCATGGGCGGGGCCTTGGCCTTGCATTTGGCAACTCGCCGCAATGTGGCCGGGGTGTCGCTGGTCAACCCGGGCCTGGTCGTGGACTCCCCCGTCGCCCCCTACACACCGTGGCTCAAGCATGTGGTGCGCAGTGTTGCCCCGATCAGCGATGACATTGCCAAGCGCGGTGTCACCGAGGGTGCCTACCCACGCACGCCGGTTGCGGCAGTGGCCCAATTGCACTCGCTCTTTGCACAGACCCGGCGCCGCTTGGCATTGGTGGACGCTCCGGTGCAGCTCTTCCGATCGACCGTTGACAACGTGGTTTCCGAGCGTTCGGTGCACGAACTGGTCGAAGGGTTGAACTCAGGCACCCTGGCCGAGCACCATATGCTGCTGCATTCCAAGCACGTAGCCACCTTGGACTACGACGCCGAACAGATTTTCCACGAATCGGCTCGATTCTTCGCACAACTGGCCGCAGCGGAACATAAGCCTAAGCAGGAGCGCCCATGAATCCCGAAGATGCGCAGCCTTCAGGCCGGAAAGATCCGCAGTGGGATGAGCTGGTCGAAAATTTCCGGCAGCTCGATTCCAATACACCGCGCGAACCCAGTGCCGCCGAGCGTGCGGCTCAGCTGGAGAAGTTGTTCAACACCGGGCCCGGTGCAATGCGCGGACCGCGCGATTACGTGGCCGAGGATACCCCGGAAGAATTCGTTCCACAGGAGCCGGCAGCGCTGGGTTCAGGTGACCCGATGCTCAATCTTGCTTGGGTCGTCGCCGCCGGAGGCCCGCTCGGGTTGCTCCTGTGTGTGCTGTTCTTCCGCTCAGCTCCCGGATTCATTTACTTTGGCCTAGCCATCGTCGCGTTGCTTGGCATCGCGTACTTGCTCAAACGTCTTCCCACCGAGCGAGATCCGGGAGATGATGGAGCTCAAGTCTAGAAAACGACTTTGAATTGAAAATACTGTAGGTTACTCTGTAGTAATAAATATGTGATGCGGATTACCCGTCATTGCCAATGGGGTCACACGAAGTTTCAGGAGTTGAAGAC
Source organism: Glutamicibacter arilaitensis Re117 (assembly GCF_000197735.1). NCBI lineage: Bacteria > Bacillati > Actinomycetota > Actinomycetes > Micrococcales > Micrococcaceae > Glutamicibacter > Glutamicibacter arilaitensis. The sequence goes on along the minus strand of NC_014550.1, from coordinate 1,339,301 downwards.
CAGATGCGCGAATACAGCTCGCCAATTCGCATTCATTCGCCTCAGCAGTCGAATATTACCGATCTGCTACTACGCCACGCGAATTCAGCCGCCAACCCGGCTTTGTTCTCTAAGCCAGGGTCCGATGGAACGTGGAATGATGTCACCGCATCGCAGTTCGCTGCCGATGCCCGAGCAATCGCCAAGGGTTTCATCGCCAACGGCATTGAACCCGGTGACCGCATCGCGCTGATGGCCAAAACCCGTTACGAGTGGAGCCTCGTTGACTTCGCTATCTGGTTCGCCGGCTGCGTGACCGTCCCCATCTATGAAACTTCCTCCCCTAGCCAAGTAGCCTGGATCGTTTCCGATTCCGGGGCCAAGGCAGTTGTCGTTGAAGCCGCCGCACACGAAGCAGTAGTGCGTCGCGCCGCGCACCAGGAACAGCTGGATGGACTAGATCATGTCTGGCAGTTCGAGGGCGGCTTGGAACAGCTTTCCGAAGACGGACGCAACATTGAAGACCAAGAGCTGGAAACCCACCGTACGAGCAATTCCCTTGATGACGTAGCCACGATCATCTACACCTCTGGAACTACCGGACGGCCTAAGGGCTGCGAGCTGACCCACGGCAACTTCGTGGAGCTGGCAGAAAATGCTGTCGCTACCCTGCCCGAAGCGGTCTACCCTGGCGCCTCGACCATCATGTTCTTGCCGCTGGCCCACGTTTTCGCCCGCTTCATCTCGGTTCTCAACGTTGCCGCCGGTTGCCGCACCGGACACACCCCGGATGTAAAGCACCTGCTCGATGACCTGCAGTCGTTCAAGCCGAACTTCATCCTCGCGGTGCCACGCGTTTTCGAAAAGGTCTACAACTCGGCCATGCTCAAAGCCGAAGACGGCGGCAAGGGCAAGATCTTCCATGCCGGCGTTGACGTCGCCGTAGCCTACTCCCGCGCCCAGCAGGAGGGCAAGGTGCCGCTGGTACTGAGCCTGAAGCACATGCTGTTCGATGCCCTGCTCTACAAGAAGCTGCGTACCGCGATGGGTGGCAACATCCGCCATGCAGTGTCCGGCGGCGGCCCGCTGGGCGAACGCCTGGGCCACTTCTTCAACGGCATTGGCGTGACCATTTTGGAAGGCTACGGCCTGACCGAAACGACCGCACCGATTTCGGTAAACGCCTTGGACCGCATCAAGATCGGCACCGTGGGCAAGCCATTGCCTGGCAACGCCGTGCGCATAGCCGAAGACGGCGAAATCCTGGCCAAGGGCGTGTGCGTGATGCGCGGTTACCGCAACCGCCCGGAGCTGCAGGAGGAAACCTTTACCGATGGCTGGTTCCACACCGGAGACATCGGCGAGCTGGATTCCGATGGCTTCTTGAAGATCACCGGACGCAAGAAGGAAATCATCGTCACTGCAAGCGGCAAGAACGTCGTTCCTGCGCTGCTTGAAGACCAGATCCGTGCCGACGCGTTGGTCTCCCAGTGCGTGGTGGTCGGTGAAGGCCGTCCGTTCATTTCTGCACTGGTGACCTTGGATCCAGAAGCCTTGACAGGTTGGCTCTCACGCCACCAGCTCGATGCCAAGCTCTCGCTGGAGGAACTGTCAACTCATCCAAAGGTGCTCGAAACCGTACAGGCAGTGATCGACAAGGCCAACACCTCGGTGTCCAAGGCCGAAGCCATCAAGTCCTTCCGGATTGTGCCTGCTGACTTCACCGAGGAAACCGGTCATCTGACTCCCTCGATGAAGATCAAGCGTGCAGTAGTGCTCAAGGACTTTGAAGCAGTAATCGAAGAGATCTACTCGGCGCCCAAGCCGAAGGCATAGTCCACGACAGCATTAGCCAGCTCCCAAGATTCGCGAGCTGAAGCGGCCCAAGGCAACTTGAGGCCGCTTTGCTGCGTCCGGGCATAGTAGCTGCGCGGCAGCACCACACGGCTGAAGGCCGAGGTGGCGTGGTTCTGGTACTCGTGGCCGAGCACCGCGTAGATCAGGTTCTCCGCCAGGTCTCTGCGTCCATTTGCCAGCAGCCATTCAACCAGCTCCATGAGCCGGTCCTCGGACTCGCTGCTGGTATCCCCCACCACGACCAGTACGTCGACCCCGGTGAACTTGCCTTCCAGTACCGACTTCACTCGCTGCGGTCCGGCCATACCTACCTGGGCGGTGAGCTCCAGTTCGGTGAACTGCTCAGCCAGGTGCTCTGCAATTTCGCAGAACGGCAGATGTGTGTCGAGGGTGAAGACCAGTACCGAGATCGATTGGGCTTTGGAAGGCAGCTGGGCAGCTTGTTCCTTCAGCGCCGCTGGCACAGCAGCGGGGTTCGTTTTGCTTGCGCGCATCACAGCTCCTTGGTCTTTGTGGTTCGCAGAAATCCAATATGGCAGAGCGCAGGGGCCCGCAACCGCAGTCACGAGCCCCTGTGCTCTTCGGTGCAGCTGCTAACTACTTCGGGTCAATAACCAGAAGCAGATCGCCGCCCTGTACCTGGCTGGTGCCATCCAGGGTTACCTGGCTGACTACGCCGCCGGCGTTAGCGGTAATTCCAGCTTCCATCTTCATCGCTTCGATGGTGGCAACCGACTGTCCTGCCTCCACCAAATCGCCGACCTGTACGTTCACGGTCACCGCACCAGCGAATGGCGCAGCCACGTGGCCGGTGTTCTTCGGATCAGCCTTAGGTGCGGACTTCACGGTGGATTCCACCGATTCGTCGCGGACCTTGACCTGACGGGACTGGCCATTGAGGTTGACCACGACGGTGCGCAGGCCCTTTTCGTCAGCTTCCGAAACCGAGACCAGCTTGACCAGCAAGCGGACACCGGTGCCCAGCGAGATGACGTGCTCGAAGCCTGGAACCAAACCGTAGAGGTAGTCGCGGGTGTGGAGTACCGACAGGTCGCCGTAGTTCTCCACCGACTTCTCGAAGTCACGGGTTGGACCGGCGAAGAGCAGGCGGTTCAGGGTGCCGCGGATGGTATCCGAGTCAGCCTGCAATGCCGCCAGGTCCTCTGCCGAGAGGTCCTCGATGTGGTTCTTGACGTTGCGTCCCTGCAGTGCCTTGGTGCGGAACGGTTCTGGCCATCCGCCTGGAGGGTTGCCCAGTTCTCCGGAGAGGAACTGGATGACCGAGTCCGGGATGTCGTAGTTCTGCGGGTTCGTTTCGAAGTCAGCTGCCGGAACTCCGGAGCCGACCAGCTGCAGGGCCAGATCGCCGACCACCTTGGAAGATGGGGTCACCTTCACCACGTTGCCGAGCATGTCGTTGACCGAAGCGTACATCGACTCGATGGCTTCGAAACGCTCGCCCAGACCCAGCGCAATGGCCTGCTGGCGCAGGTTCGAGAGCTGGCCGCCTGGAATTTCGTGCTGGTAGACGCGACCGGTTGGGGCTGGCAGTCCGGATTCGAATGGCTTGTACATGGCGCGTACTGCTTCCCAGTACGGTTCCAGCGCAGCCACTGCATCCAGCGACAGGTCTGGATCGCGTTCGGTGAACTCCAGCGCCGCAACCAGAGCGGAAGCCGAAGGCTGCGAGGTGGTGCCTGCCATGGCCGCGCTGGCCACGTCTACCGCGTCCACACCGGCTTCGATGGCTGCCATCAAGGTAGCCAGCTGTCCGCCGGAGGTGTCGTGGGTGTGCAGGTGGACCGGCAGGTCGAAGCGCTCGCGCAGCGCGGTGACCAGCTTCTTCGCGGCGGCCGGACGCAGCAGGCCTGCCATGTCCTTGATCGCGATGATGTGGGCGCCGGCGTCGACGATCTGCTGGGCCAGGTTCAGGTAGTAGTCCAGCGTGTACAGCTTCTCGTTGGCATCCAGCAGGTTGCCGGTGTAGCACAGGGCCACTTCAGCTACCGCGGTGCCGGTTTCGCGTACGGCCTTGATGGCCGGAGCCATCTGCGAGACATCGTTGAGCGCGTCGAAGATGCGGAAGATGTCGATGCCCGCTGCCGCTGCTTCCTTCACGAAAGCGTCGGTAACCTCGGTTGGGTACGGGGTGTAGCCCACGGTGTTGCGTCCGCGCAGCAGCATCTGCAGCGGGATATTAGGCAGTTCGGCGCGCAGCAGTTCCAGGCGCTTCCATGGATCTTCGCCCAGGAATCGCAGGGATACGTCGTAGGTTGCTCCGCCCCAGACTTCCATGGAGAACAGCTGCGGCACGTTGTGCGCGTAGGCTGGTGCGGCCGCGAGCAGGTCGCGGGTACGCACACGGGTTGCCAGCAGCGACTGGTGCGCATCGCGGAAGGTGGTGTCGGTGATGCCCACAGCTTTCGACTCGCGCAGGGCCTTGGCGAAACCTTCTGGACCTAGGTCCAGAAGCTTCTGGCGCCAGCCATCGGCTGGGACTGCGGCCTTGGATGGGCCATCGAATGGCGAGCGCTCTGGCTCGTCGGACTTGTCGCCCGGGAAGGTAGGAAGCTTCTTGCGCGGGTCGATGCCCTCGATACGCTCGCCATTTGGCTGGTTCACGGTCACGTGGGCCAGGAAGTTCAGCGCCTTGGTGCCGCGGTCCTGGGACTCGTTGCCGGTGAGCAGATCCGGGCGGGAATCGATGAAGTCGGTAGCGACGTCACCGGCCAGGAACTGCGGGTCGCCCAGTACGTTCTGGATGAATGGGATGTTGGTAGCTACGCCACGCACGCGGAACTCGGCCAGCGCACGGCGAGCACGGGCTACAGCGGTTGCGTAGTCGCGGCCGCGGCAGGTGAGCTTGACCAGCATCGAGTCGAAGTGCGGGGAAACCTCGGCGCCGGTGTAGATTGTGCCGCCATCCAGGCGTACGCCCGAGCCGCCAGCCGAACGGTATACGGTAATGGTTCCAACATCCGGGCGGAAGCCGTTGGCTGGATCCTCGGTGGTGATGCGGGACTGCAAGGCCCAGCCTCGTACCTGGATGGTGTCCTGGCTGATGCCCAGGTCCTTCAGCGACTCGCCGGAGGCAATGCGCATCTGCGCCTGCACCAGATCGATGTCGGTGACTTCCTCGGTTACGGTGTGCTCAACCTGGATGCGCGGGTTCATTTCGATGAACACGTGCTGGCCGGCGCGCTCGCCCACGGTGTCCACGAGGAACTCCACGGTGCCGGCGTTCTGGTAGCCCAGGGTCTGTGCGAACTTCACGGCGTCGCGGAACAGCGCCTGGCGGATCGACTCATCGAGGTTCGGCGCCGGAGCGATTTCCACGACCTTCTGGTGGCGACGCTGCAGCGAGCAGTCGCGCTCGTGCAGGTGAACGATGTTGCCCTGCTCGTCGGCGAGGATCTGCACCTCGATGTGACGCGGGCGCAGTACTGCCTGCTCCAGGAAGACGGTTGGGTCGCCGAACGCGGTGCCGGCTTCGCGCATTGCTGCGCCCATCAGCTCTGGCAGGTCTTCGCGCTTGTCGACACGGCGCATGCCGCGGCCACCGCCGCCGGCAACTGCCTTGACGAAGATCGGGAAGCCGATGCGGTCAGCTTCTGCGATCAAGAAGTCAACGTCATCGCTTGGCTCGGAGGATTCCAGAACTGGAATCCCTGCTTCGCGAGCGGCCTTCAGTGCAGCTACCTTGTTGCCGGCCAGTTCAAGCACGTCCGCCTTTGGACCGATGAACTTGATGCCTTCTGCCGCGGCTGCTCGTGCTAGGTCAGGGTTTTCCGAGAGGAAACCGTAGCCTGGGTAAATTGCGTCTGCGCCGGCTTCTTTGGCAACGCGGACGATCTCGTCGATATCCAGGTAGGCGCGGACCGGGTGGCCCTCTTCGCCAATCTGGTAGGCCTCTGCGGCCTTCTGGCGGTGAATGGAATTGCGATCTTCATGCGGGTAGACAGCAACAGTCTTTGCACCAAGCTCGTAGCCGGCACGGAAAGCGCGAATTGCAATCTCACCGCGGTTGGCGACCAAGATCTTTTCAAACATAGTGTCCCTACATCGAATCATTACACGCTGGCTCAACGGCACTTTCAAGACTGTTTCCATCAAGTGCATGCCCGTCGCTACAGCGTGCCGGGTCTCGAAAAACAGCAAGCTTTGCTGCTTCTGCAAATTACAGTACACGTCCATTCGGCAGAACGTCCAAACATTTCGCCATGTGGTCAGACCACAAGAAATATAAGTGCCTCTTGAAGTTTTAATCACTAACTTGGTTCTAATGGCAAAAACAGACGTTGCAAAGTCGGTGAAATACCGGTCGGCACACTATGATGATGAGAGACTAAAAATTCGGTGGGACGTTTAAACTAACGAACAGTGAAAGGCGTGGTCTGGTCCGTGCACGTAGTGAGCATCAGCAGCCTCAAGGGTGGCGTAGGAAAAACCTCCGTAACACTCGGATTGGCTTCAGCAGCACTTGCCGCCGGCATTCCAACTCTCGTCATTGATCTGGATCCCCATGCGGATGCCAGCACTGGCCTTGGAGTCCGAGCTAATGGCAAGCAGCCTATTGGGCAGATGCTCAAGAACGCTCGTCGCGCACGCCTGCAGGATCAGGTTGTCGCCAGCGCTTGGCAGTCCAAGGCAGCAGAGAAGAAATCCCGCACCCGCATTCCAGTACTTGACGTTGCCGTTGGCGACGCCTACACCGGCATCTACGACCGGCCGGACCTGCGCACCCGCGATTTGCGCCGCCTTTCCCAGCTCCTGAGCCGCACCAGTGGATACCAGTTGGTACTCATTGACTGCCCTCCATCGCTGAATGGCCTGACCCGCATGGCTTGGAGCGCATCGGATCAGCTTGTATTGGTCGCAGAGCCAAGCTTGTTCTCCGTAGCCGGTACCGAGCGCACCCAGCGTGCCTTGGAACTGTTCCGCCGCGAGTTCGCTCCTTCCCTGGGCCCAGTACGTGTGGTCGCCAACCGTGTTCGCAAGGATTCGGCAGAACATACCTTCCGCCTCGGTGAGATGCGCCAGATGTTCGGCGACTCCATGGTCAAGCCCGAGATCCCTGAGCACCCGGAATGGCAGCAGATCCAAGGTGCTGCCTACTCGGTACACCAGTGGCCTTCCAAGGCCACCGCACCAATGCTGGCCCAGTTCGATGCGCTGCTCAAGGAAGTCTTGTCGGCCGCTGGTCCGAACAACACCTAAGCCGCAGAATTCATCAGTACGTAAAAATTGACCGGATCCTCCATTTATGGAAGATCCGGTCAATTGTTTAAGTTCTTATCTTGTTTCCTGCTTCAGGTCCTAGCCGACGTTGCGGGAGGCCTTGGCAGCCCGGCGGGCGGCAAGCTCATCTTCTGGCAGCGTTTGCTGCACTGAGCTCTCCGAAGGCAGCTGAGCCAGCGATCCTTCAACCTCGCGCCAGACACGGCCTACGGCAATGCCGAAGACTCCCTGGCCCTTCTGGACCAGGTCGATGACTTCATCGGCGCTGGTGCATTCATACACCGAGGCGCCGTCGCTCATCAGGGTGATCTGGGCTAGGTCTTCTACGCCGCGTTCACGCAGGTGCAGAACGGCCGAACGGATCTGCTGCAACGAGACGCCGGTGTCCAGCAGTCGTTTGACTACCTTGAGCACGAGGATGTCGCGGAATGAATACAGGCGGTGGCTGCCAGAGCCCTTGGCTCCACGCACGGCAGGCTCTACCAGGCCGGTACGTGCCCAGTAGTCGAGCTGGCGGTAGGTAATCCCTGCAGCCTTGCACACAATTGGACCACGGTACCCGGCATGCTCATCGAGCTCAGGCAGGTCATCGGTGAAGAGCAATCCTTGCGTGCTGGATTGCTTATTGCCACCATCGACCCCATAGTGAGGTCCCGTCTGGCGTGACTCCATCCAATTGCTCCTTGCGTGTCAGCACGTTTCTAAACGAGTATTCAGGGACTGATTTAGAACCGTGCGGATGCGAGTGATGACGATCAGAAAACAGCTCTTGGTAAATGTCCCTATGCAAAGACGGTACGGCGATAACCGCTAATGGTCAAAGACCTTCAAGCTTAACTTTAAGGCGTGTCGCGGGCGCTGCTGGAATTGCCCAATTCAAGGCGATATTTTCCAGGAATTAATAGCTTGAAGTTTAAGAAGAGAAATCTTCGGGATCGATATTGTCCAGAAATTCTCGGAATTCGCGCAACTGCTCTTCGGGCGCTTCTTCGCCCTCCGTTTCAGTTTCTATGCTGACCCCAGCTTCTTGCAGAACATCCTCTGCGCACATGATGGGGCATTGGGCGCGCACGGCCAGTGCCACTGCGTCCGAGGAACGAGAATCTACGCGCTTGCCATTGGACAGCACGAGCTCTGCGACGAATACGGCGTTATGCACCGAGACGATTTCAATCCGTTCAAGTTCCACGCCCAAGGTTTCCAAGACGCTGATCAACAGATCATGGGTCATCGGCCGGGGCGGAGTCAGCCCTTGCTCGGACATCGCGATGGCGGAAGCTTCAGGTGCACCGATCCACAGCGGAAGGTAGAGATTTTGCTCTGGGTACCTGAGCAGCAACAGCGGCTGATTCGCCGGCAGTTGAATACGGATTCCGGCAAACTCCAGTTCCAGCATGCTAGCCCCTTAGAGTTGTGGTTGCCTGTTGGATTTCAGCCTAGCGATCTAGTTGCGAAATAGCACGTTGCACTAGGGCTTCGTGGATTTTCAAGCACTGGCGCGAGATCTCTTGGGCTTCTTCTGCCGCACGGGCGCGAGCCGAAACCTCTGGCTTTTTAAGTTCATTGCCGACAATTGATTCAATCAGCGAGAATTCGCGATCTGCTGCGGTTCGGAACTGGCGCAGGTGGCGTGGTTCAACGCCGTGGCTGGCCAATTCAACTGCGGACTTGGTGACTTCGATGCTGTTGGCATCGAACAAGCCTGCAACCGGTTCAATCAGGCCGAACTTGACCAGTTCGCTGGCAAGCTCTTCGCTGCAGCCTGTTAGGCCTTGCAGCTCAGCCAGCGACACCGAACGGGCTTTACGCTCCACTGCCTCAGCCATGTCGTTATCGACCGCCTGCGGCGCGACGGGCGCTCCCCCAGGCAATGCTGCGGGTGCTTCGCCACGGTCTACCGCATCAAGATGGTCCTTGATGACCTTCAGCGGCAGGTACTGGTCGCGTTGGACCGACAAAATGAACCGCAAGCGGCTGACGTCCGAGGCGGAATACTTGCGATACCCCGCAGAGGTACGCTGCGGGATAATCAGGCCCTTGTCTTCCAAGAAGCGAATCTTGGAGGCGGTGACGCGCGGGAATTCATTCTTGAGTTCCGCGAGCACTTCGCCGATATTCAGAGCGGCCTGCCGGACGGTCTCGTGGCGTGAAGCCTCGAGTCGTGGGCTGCGGGCTGCGTCGAAGATCGGCAAAGGGTCTACACCTCGGATGTATGGATATGTCGGCGTGCTCGACGCCGGCGGACAAAACCTTGAACTCTACTAGCTTAAAGGTTCGGAACGCTTTGGTAGAAATTCAGGCGGAACTTGCCAATCTGAACCTGTACACCAGTGCTCAGTGGAATTTCGTCGATACGGTCGCCATTGATGTAGGTACCGTTAAGCGAGCCGATGTCGCTGAGGGTGAAACGCTCCCCTTCGCGGGAGAACTTTGCATGACGACGGGATACGGTGACGTCGTCCAGGAAGATATCTGCGTTCGGGTGGCGGCCTGCGATGCTCTGGTCGGTATCCAGCAAGAAACGCGCGCCCTTGTTGGGACCGGAATGAGCAATCAGCAACGCAGAACCTGCTGGAAGCGCCTGGACTGCGTTTTTCTCATCTTCACTCAGCGTGTAGATGACCGAAGGTTCAGAACCCTTGTGCACCGCAGGAAGAGCGATATTGGTCGTCTCAGAGGCAGACTCGTTGTTCGGGTCAACCGGCCGATGTTCCGACATTGTGGGGTCCTCCAGAAAATTCTGTTAACAGTTCGTGCGTAACGACCTTGTGTTCTACGTTGGCACCGTCAGTAATACCAAACTATTTACAGATTAGCCTACTCACTGCCCAACTGATAACAGAAAAGCACTTATTTTCCGATGCAAGGCAATGGCGGTGTGCAAAGATGACATTAGAGACGAATAAGCAGACCTATCACCTACGCATCGATCCTTTCGCACAATGGAATTCGATGCAAGGCAGAATCAGATACTTGCAGGTGACTCATGACGAAGATACTTCTGAAACGGGCCTATGCGGAGCCCAGCGCCGCTGATGGCTACCGGGTGCTGGTGGATCGGCTCTGGCCGCGCGGGCAGAGCAAGATCAAATTGCAGCTGGACCAGTGGGCCAAGTCCATCGCGCCGAGCACTGATTTGCGCAAGGGCTGGGACCACGATGAAGACCGCTTCGAGGAATTCGCTACCTATTACCGCAAGGAACTGAACCAGAACCCTGGCGTCGATGAGTTCCTAGAAGTCCTCGACCAGCATCCAGTGGTCACTTTGGTTTTCGGCGCAAAGAATGAACAGATCAATCACGCTGTGGTGCTTCGTGACTATCTTCTTGAGCAGCTGACTGGCTCGTAGGCGGCACAAAGCACACTCCATCAGCGCAGATCATGTCTGATTCGACGATCTGCTGCAGATCGAAGCTGAATTCCTGGTCCATGCACCGGCCTTCCCGCGTTGCGTTGCTTGCTCCTACATGGTCCAACCTGATGTGCCGAAAAGATATTCCCGGCCTGCGGCGTTGCGTAAACCGCCGACAGGCGCCACGAGCTAGTCGTGGCGCCTGTCGCGTATCCGGGCTTAGCCCGGGAATAGGCCTAGGCCTGCTCGCGCATGATTGGTGCGAAGAAGCTAGCCAGTTCATCCCTCGCGCTCAATGGCAGGATGTTCGCAACATACATGTCCGGACGAACAATCACGATCGCGCCTTCGCGCGAGACCTGGCGTTCGTCGAAGATGTCGGAATCTTCCAATGCGGTGTAGACCTTTTCGTAGTCCATGAGACCGAATTGGCCGACGTTCGGACGGAACACCTTCGGTGCGTCGTTGACGTTCATCGTGGTGTAATCCTGCTGGTAGATCACCTTGATGTCGAACAGCGCGTCAGCGTCGGCACCCTTCGGGGTGAAGCGGACTACTGGCGACTGCTCGTCTTCCAGCAGCCAGCGCGAGAGCTCTGCCAACTGTTCGAATTGCCCCACCGGCTGCTGGTCGGCGAAGACGTAGATACGGTAGCGCCCATCGGCACGGTGGTGGTGCCCCAGGTGCTTCGGGTTGACGTCAGCGACGCGCATGACCTGCGAGGAACGGAAACGCTTGCCCATAGGGAACCCTGCGGCCAGTTCCTGGTGGTCCTTGCCAGCGGTCAGCTCCGAAGCTGCATACTCGGTCATGAAGCCGGCAGGGAATTCGGCGGTGCGCACGTAGAACTCGGCAACACCTTCCTGGCCTACCAGTTCCTCAGGAGTGGCAGCCATGATGGAGGACCACTTCTTGTCGAAATCGATCAGGTCCTTGGCGATCACCTTGCGCTCATCCGAGTAGGTGCGCAGCAGGCTGTCCGGGGCCTGCCCCGAAAGCACGTAGCCCAGCTTCCAGGCCAGGTTGAAGCCGTCTTGCATGGACACGTTCATGCCCTGGCCAGCCTTGGCCGAGTGCGTGTGGCAGGCATCGCCGGTGATGAAGACACGTGGTTCGCGGGTGCCGATTTCTTCAACCGGCACATCGTCGAAGCGGTCGGCCAGGCGGTGGCCTACTTCGTAGACGCTATGCCAGGCAACGTCCTTGACCTCCAGGGAGTAGGGGTTCAGGATCGCCTTGGCGCGCTCGATGATTTCTTCCAGCGGAGTTTCGCGGACCTTGCCATTGTCCCCTTCTGGCACTTCGCCCAAGTCGACGTAGAGGCGGAAGAGCTGCCCGCCTTCGCGTGGGATCAGCAGGATTGAGCCGGCCTTGGAGTGGATGGCGCACTTGGTGCGCACATCTGGGAAGTTGGTCAGCCCCAGGGTGTCCATGACGCCCCAGGCGTGGTTGGCCTTGTCTCCCGAGAGCTTCGCGCCGATCGAGCGTCGGACATTGCTTCGCGCTCCATCGGCACCGACCACGTACTTGGCACGCACGACCCGTTCGAGGCCTTCGTTGTCCTCGCCGCAGCCGACCAGGGTGACCTTAACCGGGTACTCTTGTCCTTCTTCTACGGAAAGTTCCTTGAAGTCCCAGCCGTAGTCGGGCACCGTGCGGGCAGGCGAGTTCGCCGCGAACTGGGCAAAGTAGTCGATGACGCGCGCCTGGTTGACCACCAGGTGCGGGAATTCGCTGACACCGGTGGGATCATCTGGGGTGCGATCGGTGCGGATGATGCGTTCCGGGTTCTGTGGATCGGGATTCCAGAAGGTCGTTTCCTTGATGATGTACGCCTCGGCAGTTATCTGCTCTGCGAACCCGAACGCTTGGAAAGTTTCTACGGTGCGTGACTGGATGCCATCGGCTTGGCCGATTTCAAGGCGGCCCGGGCGGCGGTCGATGATGCGGGTGTGCACATCAGGGAATTGCGAGAGCTGGGCGGCGGTGATGATGCCCGCTGGACCTGCGCCGACGATCAGCACGTCCATGACATCCGGCATCTGGGAGGGACGGTCGATGCCCGCTCCGGCTGCTGGTTCTACTCGCGGATCTGCTGAAACGTATCCATTGTGGTGAAACTGCACAGTTCCATCTCCCGATTCCCTATCGTGACCTCAGTCAATAACGGCATTGTTCGATATTAGAACGCAATGATCTTTTATCGCACACTCATCATATAGAATTTGTGAACTCGGGCACAAGCAGCAGTGATCCAGCAGGCGCAACGCTGCGTCTTGGAAGACACGAAAGGCCCCGGCAAAACCATGCTGGTTCTGCCGGGGCCACCCACCGTACTGGTCAGTTCAATCGTGCAAGCTGCTTGCTCCTACTTGATCACTTCCACCACGCCATGCTTGACGCCCAAGCGGTGCACCTGCCCGTGTTCGCGCATTTTCTGCTGCCACCGGCGATCATGGCTGACGACCACCACCGTGCCGGCATAATTCAAAAGCGCATCTTCCAGCTGCTCGACCAAGGCCGGGGACAGATGGTTCGTCGGCTCATCCAGGAACAGCAGCTGGGCCTTGGTGCTCACTGCAATAGCCAGCTCCAAGCGGCGGCGCTGGCCCACCGAGAGCGCCATCGGGTGGCGCCGGAAATCTTCAGGCGCGAACAATCCCAGAGGCGCCAGCGAAGCTGCCGCGTCCTGAACGTATTGGTCGGTGGCCAAGGCGAAAGCCTCAATCAGGCTCTGGCCGGGAAGGGCGCTGACTTCTTGGCGCAGCCAACCGTGGCGCAGGTTAGCGGTGCGTTCAATGCCGCCGTCAGTGATTTCTAGTTCTCCGGCAAGAATTTTGAGCAGCGAAGTCTTCCCTGCCCCATTCGGGCCGGTCACCAGCCAGCGTTCACCGAGCTTGATCTCGAAGCTTGCGGTGGACAGCTTGGGCTCGGCACCGCGCTGGGCTTTGCGCACCCGCAGCAGGGTTTCACCTCTCCTTTGGTTTTCGTCGCTGCTGGGCAGGCGGAAGGACAGCTGGGCAGCTGGTTCGGGTGCTCGGTGGGTTTCGAGGTCTTCGATCCGGGATTTTGCTTGGCGGATCTTGGACGTGGAACCGTGGCTGGAATCGCGGGCCCGGAAATTTCCATGCCCGAATCCAGGTTTCTCCTGCTTGCGTGGAATGGCACTGACGCGTGAAGCATACTTATCAACCAAGTTCTGCGAACGCTCGAGCTCCTGCACCCAATTTTCGTACGCGATGCGGATCGCTGTGCGTTCTTGCTCTTTGGCATGCAGATATCCGTCATAGCCATTGCCGTAGTGCGTGATTGCCCCGTCGGCGACCTCCACGATGGTGCGGGCAAAACGCTTGAGGAACATTCGGTCATGGCTGATCAGCACCAGCGCACCGCGATGCTTGTGCACTGTGCGTTCCAGCCAGTTCATCGCGCTCTGGTCCAGGTCATTGGTTGGTTCATCCAGCAAGATCAGCTGCGCGCCTGAGCACAGGACACAGGCCAGCGACAGCCGTGATCTCTGTCCGCCCGAAAGCTGGGACACCAGGCGCTGGCGGTCCAGATCGCCTAGGCCCAGCTGCTCCAAGGCGCTATCCAGGCGCGGGGCCAGCGAATATCCGTCGGCCGCCTCATACAGGTCGGTAACCTGCTGCAGTTGCTTCATCAAGCGTTCGGCGACAGGCTCTGGCGCGTCTTTGAGCTTGGCCGAAATGACGCGTATCAGCCCTTCGAGTTCGCGGAAGCGCCGATGATAGGAATCGATCACCTGCTGCACGCTCATGTCCGCAGCGAAGCTCGGGTTCTGCGCAGCATAGGCGACGGCACCGGGTGCGTTCATCTTCCGTTGCCCGCGATCAGGCACGAGGTTACCTGCGATCACGCGCATCAGCGTGGACTTGCCCGAGCCGTTATCGCCGAGTACGGCAATGCTGTCGGTACCGGAAATTGACAGGTCGATTCCGGCCAATACGTCTCGTTCACCGAAACTGACCGCGATATTTTGCAGTGAGCAGACGTAGTCAGGTTCGATTTCGCTCTCGTGCTGTGCAGCCTGGTGGATATTTTGGGACTGGGTCATGGGAATTTCCTGCCTAGCACCGGTTCGCCGAGTAATCCGGGCCGGCGCGGTGCTGGTGGTTTGCGGGCACCACAAAGGTGCAATGAAGATGGCGTCAGCGGAGCGAAGCTCAACGCTGGCTATTACCTAGAGGAAATGGAATCCAAGAATTAACGTGCCCACTATTCAAGGCTAAGGCCGGGGCATCACAACAGGCAAGGTGTCGTGCACTACAGCTCGATGCTGCCCTCAATCAGGACGCTCGCCGTCCCGCCAACCCAAAGCTGGCCATCGGCAACACTGAGCTTCACCTGTCCATCACGTCCCACTTTCACACCCTGCCGGTTGGCAAATGGCGCGGTAGCGTGCCCAGCGTCGATCAGCCATTGGGCTGCGGCACCATTCAGGCTTCCGGTGACGGGATCTTCACGCAACGCGCCGTTTTCAACGGCCAGGGCTCGGACTTCGAATTTTTCCGGTGCCGACGACTGCGGCAGGGCGCCGAAGACCCCGATTTTCCAGCGGCCGGGCTTATTGGGGATCTGTGGTTCGATGCCCAAAACCTGCTGCGAGTTTTCCAGCAGCACCGCAGCCCACCCCGGCCCGTTATCCGTCCACTGCGAATCCACAATCTGCTGCGGGTCAATGCCCAGGATCTGGATCATTTCCTCCAGCTCGTGCGGGGCGATTGCTCCGGTTCGAACAGCCGGTGGCGAGGCAAAGGAAAGTGTTTCACCCTCGATTCTGATCGGCACCAAACCTGCTTCGCATTCTGCGAGCAGCTGCTTCGGATCGCGCGGCACTCCTCCGGCATGAAGCCAGGCACGCGCCGTGCCCAAGGCCGGGTGCCCGGCAAAGGGGAATTCGCGCTCGCGTGCAAAGATGCGGAAACGGTAATCGGCCCGCGCGTCGTTGGCTGGCAGCACGTATGTGACCTCAGAGAGGTTGGACCAGAGCGAATAGTCCTGCATCAAGGCGGTATCCAGGCCTTGCCCGTCGAGCACGACGCCTAGCGGGTTGCCCTTGTACGCGGTGGTGCTGAAGACATCGACCTGCTGGAATCTGCGTTGCATTGGACCGTTTCTGGAAAATAGCCATCGGGAATGAAGTGTTCGGGCGGGCACGGCAAAACCCCGCCGAGAGAGAATCTCGACGGGGTTTTCCTTGAGCTGGTCGGGCTAGCGGGATTTGAACCCACGGCCTCCTCACCCCCAGTGAGGCGCGCTACCAAGCTGCGCCATAGCCCGATGCCCTCGCAGCCGTTATCCCCAAGTCGTGAGAACCAAGGGTGCCGTCTGCGAAAAGCTCCATTCTTACCCTACACCAAGTGAAGGGGCAGATTCGAAATTTAGCGGTTGCGTCCGCGGCGCTCGCGGATTCGCATCGAAACTTCGATTGGGCTGCCGTCGAAACCGAAAGTCTCGCGCAAGCGGCGGGTGATGAAGCGGCGGTAACCCGGATCCAGGAAGCCGGTGGTGAACAGCACGAAGCGCGGCGGACGGGCCGAAGCCTGGGTGCCGAACAGGATGCGAGGCTGCTTGCCGCCGCGCACCGGGTGCGGGTGGGCTGCAACGAGCTCGCCCAGGAAGGCGTTGAGCTTGCCGGTCGGAATGCGCTTGTCCCAAGAATCCAGCGCAGTGTTCAGCGCAGGAACGAGCTTGTCCTTGTGCCAGCCGGTCTTCGCCGAGATGTTCACTCGCGGGGCCCATTCGATGTGCGCGAGGTCGCGCTCGATCTCCTGGTCCAGGTAGTAGCGGCGGTCCTCGTCCACCTCGTCCCACTTGTTGTAGACGATGACCATCGCGCGTCCGGCCTCGATAGCCAGCTGGATGATGCGCACGTCCTGCTCGGAGATGATCTCGTTCGCAGCCAGCAGGATCACGGCGACTTCAGCCTTTTCCAAGGCGGTCTGGGTACGCAATGAAGCGTAGTAGTCCGAACCGACTGCCATGTGCTGGCGGCGGCGGATGCCTGCGGTATCCACGAAGCGCCAGATTTCTCCGCCCAGCTCGACGAGCTCGTCGACCGGGTCGCGGGTGGTGCCGGCATACTCATCGACGACCACGCGCTCGGAGCCTGCGACCTTGTTCAGCAGCGAGGACTTGCCCACGTTCGGACGGCCGATCAGCGCGACGCGGCGCGGACCGCCCGATGGGATCATGCCGCCGAAGGCCGAGTGGGCCGGCAGCTTCTCCATGACAGCGTCCAGCAGGTCGGCGGTGCCGCGGCCGTGCAGGGCCGAGACTGGCCATGGCTGGCCGAAGCCCAGGCCCCAAAGCACGGCGGCTTCGGCTTCCTGGTTGAAGTCATCGACCTTGTTGGCTACCAGGAAGACCGGCTTGCCCTTCTTGCGCAGCATCTTCACCACAGCCTCATCGGTTGCGGTTGCTCCCACATGGGAGTCGACCACGAAGAGGATGGCGTCGGCCACGTCGGCGGCGATTTCTGCCTGGTCGGCCACCGAAGCGTGGATGCCCTTGGCATCATGCTCCCAGCCACCGGTATCAACGATGGTGAATGGGCGGCCCATCCACTCGGCGGAGTAGGACACGCGGTCGCGGGTCACGCCCGGGGTGTCTTCGACTACCGCTTCGCGGCGGCCCAGGATGCGGTTGACCAGGGTGGACTTGCCCACGTTGGGGCGTCCGATAACAGCCAGGACCGGCGGGATGACAACGTCTTCATCATCGTCATCGAAGGAGTCCAGTCCTGCAAGCAGGGCGGAGTCCTCTTCGTCCAGTTCGTAGTCTTCCAGTCCGCTGAGCAGAGCCTGGGCGCGAACCGCAGCCTCTTCCTCACTCAGTTCGGCCAGGCGCTCGGCGATATCGTCGTCTCCAACGGGGATGTATTCCTCGTCGTGGGTGGAGTTGTTCTCGCTCATGATATTCCCTTCACAGCGATCGTAATCTTCATCGGCTCTCGCCGAGGATGGGCACCAGCTTTAGGCTAGTTTTTCGTTGCGGTGCTGATTGCGTCAAGCACCGCGTCGATGGTCTGTTCAAAATCCAGGTCCGAGGAGTCAACGGTCATGACCCCATCGGCTGCCTGGGTGAAGTTCACTACGGTGGAGTCCTTGGCGTCGCGCGCCAGCACCTGGGTGGCCAGCTGCGACTCGTTCTGGGTTCCACCGAGCTGCAGGCCGCGGCGGCGAAGCCGGGCCTCTTCCGAAGCGGTCAGCAAGATGCGCGCATCGGCATCCGGTGCCACCACAGTGGTGATGTCGCGGCCTTCGGCCACGATCCGGGTGTTCTCGGCAATGATCTGCTGCTGGCGGCGGACCAGTTCGGCACGCGCGTCCAGGTTGGTGGCCACGGTGGAGACCTGCTCGGAGATGCGCGGCTCGCGGATCGCAGCGGTAACATCCTCGCCGCCGATCTGCACCAGTTCAGCATCCGGATCAAGCGAGATGGACAGCTTGGCATCGCGCACTGCCTGGGCAATGGCGTTGGCGTCGGACAGATCGGTGCCGTCGGCGAGCACCGAGTAGGTGATCGCACGGTACATCGCGCCGGTGTCCAGGTAGGCTGCGCCCAGCTTGCGGGCCACGGCCTTGGAGACCGAGGACTTGCCCGAACCGCTAGGTCCGTCGATGGCGATAACGAGCTTGTCGTTGTTCAAGGTGCTCACTGGGCTACTTTCCATCCGTTCTTGGTCAATACGTCAATTAGTTCATCGCGCCGGCCGGGCACGACCGAAACATCCACCATGCCGACCTGGTGGCCGGCGGAGTGCTCCATGCGCAAGTCTTCGATGTTGATCTGCGCGTCGCCGATTTCGGTCAGCAGCTGCGCGATCTGCCCGGGACGGTCATCGATCAGCACGGTGACCAGGGCAAAAGCCTGCGGCGGGGCGCCGTGCTTGCCAGGAATCCTGGCCTTGCCGGCGTTGCCTTCGGTCATCAGCTGCGAAAGATCCAGCAGGGCGCCTGGGCCCTGCGGGTTCTGCAGCGTGTTGATCAGCCGGTCCAGATCATCCTTCATCCCGGTCAGGATCGGCACCAGCGCGGCGGCATTGTGCGAGAAGATCTGGATCCACAGCTTCTCGTCGCTGGCCGCGATGCGCGTGGTGTCGCGCAGCCCGTTGCCGGCCAAGGCCAGCTGGTGGCCTTCGGCATTCAGCAGCCGCGAGGCGATCATCGAGCTGGCCGCCTGCGGGAAGTGGCTGATCAGCGCGACGGACTCATCATGCTCGGTCACGGACATGCGGTGCATGGTCGCGCCCAAGTCGATGGCCAGCGATTCAGCAGCCTTCACCCGCGAAGCTTCGGCACCCTCATGGGCGCAGATGACCCACGGCATGGAGGTGAACAGCTCGCCACGGGCCGCAGCCGGACCGGATTTCTCTCGCCCTGCCATCGGGTGCGTTCCCACATAGCGGGAGGTGTCACTCTGGCCCAGGCGCTCATCGGCCAGCACGCCGGCCAGGATGGAGCCCTTGACGCTGGCGATATCCACCACGGTTGCATTCGGGTAGGCCAGCAGCGCGTCGCCCACCAAGGCGGCGGTGACATCCGGCGGGGCGCCGATGACGACCAGTTCCGGGGCGATCTGCTGGTGCTCCAGCAGCGTCCCGGCACCAATGTCCTGGGCTACCCCGGCAGCGGTCGGCGAAATATCCGACAGGTAGACGTGCACGCCCTTGGCGCGCAAGCCCAATCCCACCGAGGTGCCCAGCAAGCCGGTGCCGATGACCAGCACCGGGCCTGCAAGGTGAGAGGAAAGCATGGGTTACATCCCCACCATGGCCATGAGATGTCCGACTTCCTGGTTGCCCAGGGAACGGATGGTGCCCTGCTTCTGGTCGCCCAGCTGCACCGGACCCACAGCCACGCGCACCAGGCGCTGGACCGGGTGGCCCACTTCGTCGAACATGCGGCGCACAATGCGGTTGCGGCCCGAGTGCAAGGTCACTTCGACCATCACGTGCTTCGGGGTGGTCGCGATGATCTTCAGGTCATCGACCTTGATCCAGCCATCTTCCAGCTTGACGCCTTCGCGCAGCTGGTTGCTTACTGCGCGTGGCAGCGGGCCGGGGATCTGCACCAGGTAGGTCTTGGGAACCTCGTACTTCGGGTGCTGCAGGCGGTTGGCCAGCTCACCGTCGTTGGTCAGGATCAAGACGCCTTCGGTCTTGTAGTCCAGGCGTCCGACGTGGAACAAGCGCAGCGAGTGGTGCTCGTTCTTGAAGTAGTCGGCGATGGTGCGACGACCCTCAGGGTCATCCATCGTGCACATCACGTGCTTCGGCTTGTTGAAGACGAAGTAGCGGTTGGCCTGGTTCATCTGGATGCGCATGCCATCAACGTGGATGCGGTCCTTGGCAGGATCCACGCGGGAGCCGAGCTCGACAACCAGGTTGCCGTTGACCTCGACGCGGCCTTCGAGGATCATTTCCTCGCAGACGCGGCGCGATGCTACGCCGGCGTTGGCCATGGCCTTCTGCAAGCGGATGCCGTCCTGCTGCTCACCATGCTGCTCGCGGTGCGCCTGGTTTTCGGCACGGGCCTGGGCGCGAGCGCGCTGGGTCGGGCGTGCGTAGTTGGTTGGCACGGAGTTGCCGAAGCGTTCCTTGCCGAAGGCACGCTCGGAGTTCTTCCGTGGTGCCGAGGTGTTGCGCTTGGCGGAGTTCGACTTCTCCCCTGGCTTGCCCGAAGCGGACTTGCCGTAAGGCTTCTCGCCATAGGACTTTTCGCCGTAGGACTTGCCACCTGGGCGGCCTGCGCCGCCGGGCTTGCCGTAGCTCTTGCCACCTGACTTGCCGCCGGTGTTGTTGCGGCCGCCTGCTGGCTTGCCGCCGAAGTTTGAATTGTTGCCGCGATCGTTGCGGCCGGAGGATGATCCCCTGCTCATGCTTGCCTGTGTCCCTTGCTGTTACGTGTTCGCTGCGCGAGCCCGCCAGTTCTGGGGCTTCACGCGTAGTTTATCCGGTGTAGCTGCCGGCTGGCAGCTACCTAGTCGTCGTAGGTTGCCGAATCGAGCGACTCGAGATCGGCCACCCCGGGAAGATACGGGGACAGCGCAGGCAACTCATCAAGCGAGCCCAGCCCCAGTCGTTCCAGGAAGTATTCGGTGGTTTGGTACAGCGTCGCTCCGCCATCTCCAACTTCCGGATACTCCGTGATCAATCCGCGGGTGAGCAGCGTGCGCACCACTGAATCGACGTTGACACCTCGAATCGCCGAAATACGTCCACGCGAGACCGGCTGTCGGTAAGCGATGACAGCCAGGGTTTCTAGGGCGGCCTGTGACAGGCGTGCTGTCTGCCCGTCGAGCACATAACTGGAGACGAAATCGGCGTAATCGGCCCGCGAATAGAAGCGCCACCCGGAGGCGACGCGACGCAGTTCAAATCCGCGCGGGCGATCCTTACCATCATACTCGGTAGCGAGGTTCTCCAAAGCGGTGGCAATCCTAGCCGTGGGGACCTCGAAGATTTCGGCTAAACGTGCCGAAGATACGGGGATATCAGCGACCATCAGCACCGCTTCAAGACCCGATTCCAGGCCTCCTGGCAACTGGTCAATGGGTGCAAACTCACTCATGATTCACCTCACCACTACTGCCCTCATAGTCATCTTGCACCGCCTGCGCATCGAAACTCGACTCCTGAATCAACGAAATCAGCAATGGCCCCAGCGGATCTTCCTGCGCAAAGCTGATCGCCTTTTGCCTGAACATCTCCAACAATGCCAGAAAACGCACGACCACCACCAGCTGCCCATCGGCATCGGCCACCAGCTGGGTGAAAGCCAGGGTGCCGCGGGACTCAAGCATGGCGGTGATCGTCTCGGCCTCTTCGGCGATGGTGACATTCGCTCCGTGCAGATGCCCGATGCCCACCTCGGTGGCGGGTTCAGGCTTCGGCGCCAAGGCCTTGGCCGCCATTGCCGCCAGCGCATCGGGTCCGATATTGAATACCAGCTCGGGCAGCAAGGCGGCGAACTGCGGTTCCAGCGAGACTTCGCGCGGGTGGCGCGCCCCTTCGCTCATATAGCGTTCGCCCAAGAATTCGGCGGCCTGCTTGAAGGCCTTGTACTGCAGCAGCCGGGCGAAGAGCAGGTCGCGGGCCTCAAGCAGCTCGAAGTCCTCTTCATCGGCCATCTCGCCGCGCGGCAGCAAACGGGCGGCCTTCAAATCCAGCAGCGTGGAGGCGACGACCAGGAATTCGGTGGTTTCATCGAGCACTTTCATTCCGTCGCTGCCATCGGCGGCGCTGGAAGCCTGCAGTTCGCGCAGATAGGCGATGAATTCATCGGTGACCTCGGCCAGGGCTACGTCGGTGATATCCAGCTCGCGCTTGGTAATCAGGTGCAGCAGCACATCGAAGGGCCCGTTGAAATTCTGCAGGGCAAGGCGAAAACCGCCAGCCGATTCCTGCTCAGCTTCTGCTGGCGTGGTGGAATCGGTGGCGGTTTCTTCGCTGAGCGTGGTGCTCATTACGGGGCACCACCGCGCCAAATCAGTTCGCGGGCCAGGTTGCGGTAAGCCTCGGCGCCTGGATGGTTTGCTGCATAGGAAGTAATCGGCTCGGCAGCCACATTCGCATCAGCGAATTTGATGGTGCGCTTGATGACCGTCTCGAAAAGCTTGTCGCCGAAGGCCTCATCCAGTCGGGTGATGACCTCGCGGCTGTGCAGAGTGCGGGCGTCGTACATGGTGGCTACTACGCCGTCCAGCTCCAGGACCTGGTTCAGGCGGTCCTTGACCTTGTCGATCGTTTCCATCAGCAGGGCCACCGCACGCAGGGCGAAGAACTCTGCGGTCAGCGGGATGATCACGCCGTGCGCAGCGGTCAGCGCGTTGATGGTCAGCAAACCCAGCGATGGCTGGCAGTCGATGAGCACCACGTCGTAGTCGTCGATGACATTGCGCAGCGCGCGTTCAAGCACCTGCTCGCGGGCGACCTCGTTGACCAGCTGCACCTCGGCGGCGGACAAATCGATGTTGGCCGGCAGCAGATCGATGTTCTCGACATCGGTTTTCACGATGGCGTCGGTGATCTTCACCTTGCGGTCCATCAGCACGTTGTAGACGGTGATGTCCATTTCATGCGGGTTGGTGCCGAAACCGGCAGACAGCGCACCCTGCGGGTCAAAGTCGACCAGCAGCACCTTGCGCCCGTATTCGGCGAGCGCAGCGGCCAAGTTGATGGTGGAGGTCGTCTTGCCGACGCCACCTTTCTGGTTCACCATGGCAATCACACGTGCCGGACCGTGCGAAGGCAACGGTGCTGGCACGGGGAAATCGGTCAATGGCTTGCCAGTTGGACCCACCGGACGAGGCTCCTTGAGCATTCCCGCCCCGCGGTGCTTATTTCCCTGTTCCTCGCTCACGATGGGTAAACCACACTTCCCGTTCGATAAACCTAATTCTTTGAGCTGTAAGCTCTTTTCAAGGTTATCGGCCGAAGCAAACGATCCCGGTTTTTTGGGTACTTTCACGGCGAGCCTTTACCTTGAACCTTAGCTCTAATGTTGTATGTGAGCTGAAAGCGCACTGGCATGATCCGGGAGGATCCGATGAGGACCTTGGAAAAGTTCCTCAGCCTGGCCGAGGCCGAGCCGAACAGCGAGCAGGTCAGCGTGTACGTGCTGCTGAAAGCCCAACTGGAGAACGGGCAATGCATCCTCGTGCTCGATGACCGGGGCTGGTCCACCAGCGAAAACTGGTCCCGGGCCGAGCCGGCTGCCATCCGCGAAACCACGCTGACCGTGGTCGGCCCGGGTGAACCGGCACCCGGGGCGAGCCGGGCCCAGGCATTTCGCGATTACTGGAAGTGCATCCGCTCGCTCCTCGCTGCCCAAGGAATCCACCTGTCGATCGAAAAACTGATGGCGCTGGAACACGAGGTCCGTTTCGGTCCGCGCCTGCAAAGGCTGCTCACCGGGCCCGGCCATTGACCGGCCGGCATCAGGACTGAAGACTGGAACCATCATGAACAAGGATTCACAGAGCTCAGTTGATTCCCTGGAGCATGCATTGCGGCTCGGCGGCCGGCTCGTCGAGAACATTGCAAGCCGGCAGTGGGATGCGCCCACGCCCTGCTCCGAGTGGACCGTGCGCGACCTGCTCGCACATGTGGTGGGATGAACCTGGTGTTCGCGGCCATGCTGGCCGGGAAGCACCCGCCACCTAGCGCGGCCGACGTACTGGGCGGGGACCCTGCCGGCGCCTATGCCCGATCCGCGCAATTGCTGCTCGAGGCCTTTGGCGTGCCGGGCGTGCTTGAACAAAGCTTCCAGAGCCCGATAGGCACAGCCACCGGCTTGGAGCGGTTGCAGATCCGCAACTATGACCTGCTCGCCCACCTGTGGGATCTGGCCCAAGCCACCGGCCAGCAGTTGGAGAATGATCCTGTGCTTCAAGCTTCGGCGCAGCAGGCTCTGGAATTCGCCGGCGGGCAGCTTGCAGGCGTGGATCGAGCAGGACGCTTCGCTCCCCCGCAGCCAATTAGCGGCACTGCCGCTGCGCTGGATCAGCTGGCGGCATTCCTAGGCCGGCCAGTGCCCTGGTCCCCAAACTGCTAATTCGCCGGCTTCACCGGATTTGCTCTTGACTCGCGCGCGCCGTGGTAGTCGAATGTGATCATGAACGCCGATTCCAGGCGGCGTGAGAGGCGAGGCAGATGTTCACGGGAATGCTCGGAAATGCCACGGTATCGGATTTGGCCCGCGCCGAGCACTGGTATGCGCAGCTGATTGGCAGGGGTCCGGATCGTCGGCCCATGCCCGGTTTGCTCGAGTGGCAGCTGGGCCCGGGCTTTGGCCTGCAGGTGTACTGCGAACCTGAACGAGCCGGGCACAGCACCGTGGTCTTGGAAGTTGCCGACCTCGACGCCCACGCGGCGCGGCTGGCTGAAGCAGGCATCGAGCATCCAGGCATCCAGCCCGGCGGGGACGGAGATATCCTGCAGCTTCAGGATCCTGACGGCAACTGGATCGTGCTCGCCTCTGCGAAAGCAGGGCCGGAGAGCTGAGCCTGCCATCGGGAAATCAGGCTTGCTCGGCCGCCCAGTCGAAAGAAAACGGCAACAACTGGCGGACGCCAACGCTGCGCGGTCAGGCCTGGGTTTGAACGATGACTCTCAGCTGCGGATAGCTATCGGCCATGATTTGCCGGCAGCGCCCGCACGGGCTTTTGATACCGCGACCTTGGTTTCCCACCGCAACAACCGCCTGCGGTTCCAGAGCCCCGTCGGCACGAGCCGCTCCTAGGGCCACCAGCTCGGCGCAAGGCCCGCCGGTGAAATGGTAGAAGTTCACGCCCGCGTGCATGGTGCCGTTGGCATCCAGGACTGCAGCTCCCGTGGTGTGCATCCCGTCGCCGCCTTCGGGCGCATCGGTGGACGCGTCGATAGTCTGCCGGGCCCGCTCAATGAGTTCTTTTTCAGCATCGGCAAGTTCGCGATAGTGCAGCTGGTTCGGTGCGGAGTTCATCGCTCCAGCCTAGCGGCCAATTCCCGCAACCAGTTATCCCATGCTCCTTCGGCCAGTCCGGCCAGCACGTCATATCCGGCCGCGCGCGGATGCGCTCCATCATCTGCGGCCACCTCGCTGCGCCACACCTCGTTGCCGGCTAATTGCTCATGGACGCTCAAATAGGGCACATCGGCCAACTCGCATCGATCCTGCATTTGCGCATCCAGCTCGCGCAGTTGCTCATTCAGGGCATCATCGGCGATCGGTGGCGGACCGATCATCAGCACCGGCCACCGGCGCACCCTGGCTTGGTCCAGGATGGCCGAGAGGTTCGCAATCCGTTCTCCGACTGCCACCCGGGGCTTCGATGACCAGCGGATCACGTCGTTGACTCCAAAGGAGAACACGATCCCCACCGCATGCTCTCCTGGTGGAAAACGTGCGGCGCATTCAGCTTCGAACCGCTGGCGAATCATGGTGCTGGTATCGCCGCGGACCCCGAGGTTGTAGCCGGTGAGCTCATAGCCGCGTTCGATTCCCCGGGCGATTAGCCGCCCTGCCCATCCACGGTGGCTGCCATCGCCAACTCCGGCAACAAAGGAATCCCCGACAAAACATACTCGTACCGCAACGCCCATGATGCCCTTTCGACCTGCCAGCAGTTTTTCCCGGCTGGGACTATCTTCCCAAAGGAGCCAAGACGCAAAAAATCCGTTACCCGAATGCTTCGGATAACGGATTTTCGCAAGACCGTAGTCGCTAGTGGCTAGTGGCCTTCGACGCTGTTTTCGTCGAAAGGAATCTGGCCGGCCAGCACGGCCTTGGCCTGGTCCATGTCGATTTCCTTGGTCCATTTGCCGATCAGCAAGGTGGCTACGGCGTTGCCGGTGAAGTTGGTCAGTGCACGGGCTTCGGACATGAACTTGTCGATGCCCACGATCACGCCCATGCCGCCCAGCAGCTCCGGACGGTGCGCCTGCAGGCCGGCTGCCAGTGTTGCAAGGCCGGCACCAGTCACGCCGGCGGCGCCCTTGGATGCGATGATCATGAAGACCAGCAGGCCGATCTGCTGGCCCAGGTTCATCGGCATGCCCATGGCGGTGGAAACGAACAGCGCGGACATGGTCAGGTAGATCGCGGTGCCATCGAGGTTGAAGGAGTAGCCGGTCGGAACGGTGATGCCCACAACAGGCTTGGACACGCCAGCGTGTTCCATCTTGGCGATCAGGCGTGGCAGTGCGGACTCGGAGGACGACGTCGAGAAGATCAGCAGGTATTCGCGAGCCAAGTACTTCATCAGGGCGAAGATGTTCAGCCCGGTCACCACGCGCAGCATGCTGCCCAGGATGATGACGATGAACAGGATGCAGGTCAGGTAGAACGCGCCCATCAGCACAGCCATCGAGCCGATCGCGGCCCAACCGGTTGCACCGACCACCGCGGCGATCGCACCGAAAGCGCCGATCGGAGCAGCCCACATGATCATCATCATGATGCGGAAGACGACCTTCTGGATGTTCTGGATGCCGATCAGTACCGGCTCACCGGCCTTGCCCATTCCCTGCAGCGCGAAGCCGACAAACATCGCCAGCACCAGGGTTGGCAGCACAGGGATGTCGCCCGGGATCAGGGACATCAGGAAGTCGACGGTCGCGTTCGAGTCGCCCGAGCCGCCTGCTTCGTAGGGCTTGAGCTCCAGACCTTCGCCCGGATGGATGATATTGCCGACCAGCAGCCCGATGCCCAGGGCCAAGGTGGACATGACCAGGAAGTACAGCATGGCCAGGCCGCCGACCTTGCCGACAGTCGCTGCCTTGGCGATCGAGCCGATACCCAGCACAATGGTGCAGAAGATGACCGGCGCGATGATCATCTTGATCAACGCGACGAAGGCGGCGCCCAGCGGCTTGAGCGACTTGCCGACTTCCGGAGCTACCAGGCCGATGCCTGCGCCCAGCACGACGGCGACGATGACCATGATGTATAGCCAGTGGGTCTTGTCTTTTTTCTTCGATGCACCCTGCGGCGCATTGCCGCTGGGAGTTAGTTCTTCGGTGACAGCCATGGAGAGTCCTACCCTTGTTAGCGTATTTTCCGGGCAGGCATCCTTGCCAATCCGGACTTACGTAGAATCGTTCTGTATCCATGGTGCGGTTCGAAGTGATCCGCATCTCTATTGCGTTCATATTGGTCACACCTGTTGAACTTCAAAGACCAATCTGTCCAAGGAGGACCGCAAGTTGACCGATCACTTCACGGACCAGACCCGGCCGCCTTCAGCGCGCGCTGCCGCCCTTGCACCGCTCAATAGCGACGGCTGGTCGCTGGCAGTGGCCACCTACAAGCACCAAGCCCAGGTCATCCTCGATGACAAGCAGGCGACGGTGGCGACAATTTCGATCACCTTGGCCAATGGTCCTTTCGTCTCCGAGGCCCTGGCCGGAACGCAGCCCACCGAAGAATTGCAGCCCTACACGGACAAGATCTTGGACCGCGGGCAGGGCATCGACTTCATCACCATCATGACTCCCGATGAGCGGCGCGTAACGCACCCGAACCCGCAGCAGCTGGGCAAGAAATACTCCGGATCCACCAAGCAGGCCTTGGCCGGCCAAACCTACAACGAAGTCGCCCTGGGCACCCTTGGGCTTTCGGTGCGGACCATTGCCCCGGTCTTCCATGAAGGCACGCTGGTGGGCATGGTCGCTACCGGCATTACCCTGGAGAGCCTGGAATCGATCTACCGCAGCGAACTGCCGCAGATCTTGACCGTCTCGGCACTTGCCTTGCTGCTGGCCGGCTTCAGCTCCTGGTCCTTCTCCCGCTACGTCAACCAAGCGACCCTGGGCTTCGGCCCGCACGGGCTGCGCCGGCTCTATGCCTTCTACTTTTCCGCCCTGCACTCGGTCCGCGAAGGACTGGTGCTTCTGGACCGGCAGCACCACATTGTGCTCTATAACCAGGAAGCCGCCAGATTGCTGGGGTTCCCGGAACAGGTGCCGCCCAATGGGCTGGATCTTGATCAGGTGCAGATCCCCGAGACCCTGCGCACCCTGATGGCTACCGGCCGCAGCTGCAAGGACGAAATCCATTTGGGCACCCACACCGTGCTGTCCATTTCCCAGGGACCAGCGCGGCTGACCAATGCGCGGCTGCCCCGCCGTGGCTCCCTGCCGATTCGCTGGTTCCGCGCCCAACCGCTCTCCGGCCAGGTCATGACCCTGCGCGACCTGACCGAGGTGCAGGAACTTACCGGTGAAGTGCAGTCGCTGAAGACCTTCTCCACCGCCCTGCGAGCGCAAACCCACGAGCATGCCAACCGCCTGCATACCATCGCCACCCTGATTGAAAACGGCCAAAGCGAGAAGGCCCTGGCCTTTGCAGTAGATGACCGCCAGCATTCGCAGAAGCTGACCGATGCGATCGTGCACAGCATCGATGACGTATACCTTTCCAGCCTGCTGGTGGCCAAGGCAGCCCAGGCCCACGAACGCGGCATCAAGCTGGACATCAACGCACAGGGAATCATCCCGAACAACGCCTACGCCGCCACCGACATCGTCACGGTCGTGGGCAACCTGCTGGATAACGCACTGGATGCCTCGGTGGGAACACAAGAGGCGACGGTCTGGGTGGAGGTTACCGCGGCCGATGACGAGCTGATCATTGCGGTCGCCGATTCCGGGCCCGGCATTGAACCGGAGTTCTTCGACCAGCTGATGCGCTTCGGGGTGAGCACCAAGGACGGCAGCGGACACCGCGGCCTGGGCTTGGCGCTGGTGCAGCAAGCGGTGCTTCGGCTTGGTGGCACAATGAATGTTGACAACGACGCCGGCGCAATCTTCACCGTCACCCTGCCCTTGAAAAACAACAACTGACCTCCGGAAGGTTCCATGCGCGAATCACATGTTTCCATCCCCCAGCCGGGCAGCGGCTCGCCCGTCTTCAAGGTCCTGGTAGTGGACGACGAGCCGGAAACTGCCGCCGCCCACGCCAAGTACGTGAACCGCGTGCCCGGCTTCTCCACCGGGGCCATTGCCGCCAATGGACAACAGGCGCTGGGTCTCTTGGCCTCGGCCCGAGAAGCCAAGCAGCCCTTCGATCTTGTCCTGCTGGATATGACCCTGCCCGACCTGCACGGGATCGACGTCGCCAAGCGCATGCGCGGGCGCGGACTGACCACCGATATCATCGCCATCACCGCGGTGCGCGATCTGGCTGTGGTGCGATCAGCCGTGGCCACCGGCATCACCCAGTACCTGATCAAGCCCTTCGCCTTCGCGGCGTTCACCGAGAAGCTGGAAAACCACCGCCGGTTCATTTCAGAGATCAGCTCCACCGGTCCGGATACCAGCCAGCGCGCCTTGGATAATGCGTTTTCGGCCTTGCGCACCACCAGCGCTTCAGCACCCCTTCCCAAGGGCCTGATCCCCGAAACGCTAGCGCAAATCACTGCTCATCTGCGCAGCAAGCCCGATCTATGCCTGTCGGCAACCGAGCTGGGCGAGGACCTTGGCATTTCGCGGGTCACCGCCCGGCGCTATCTGGAGCATCTGGCCGATGTGAAGTCAGTGCTCAAGCAGCCCCGCCACGGCACAAGAGGCCGCCCGGAATATGAATACCGGGCAGCCTCTTACCGCTAGGGTCTTGCTCTAGCTCGTACGCAGCCTATGCCTGCGGACGCAGCAGCGGCAGCAACTCATCGAGCACTGCGGTGTCCTCGATCGTCGATGGAACCGTGTAGTCCTTGCCGTCGGCGATCTGCCGCATGGTCTTGCGCAGGATCTTGCCCGAGCGGGTCTTGGGCAGCGCGGCCACGACAGTGACTTCGCGGAAGTCGGCCACCGCACCGATGTGCTGGCGTACCAGGGCAACGATTTCCTTCTTCAGCTCTGCCTCGTCGGTTTCGACTCCGGATTTGAGCACTACATAGCCGCTGGCCCGCTGTCCCTTGAGCGCATCAGCCAAGCCGATCACCGCGCATTCGGCCACAGCCGGGTGGCTGGCCAGCACCTGTTCCATCGCGCCGGTGGACAGGCGGTGTCCGGACACGTTGATCACGTCATCGGTGCGTCCCATGACAAAGAGGTAGCCGTCATCGTCCAGGAAGCCGGAGTCCCCCGTCAGATAGCAGCCTTCGATCTGGCTCAGGTAGGTGTCGATGAAGCGCTGGTCGTTGCCCCACAGGGTGGTCAGTGCTCCCGGCGGCAGCGGCAGCTTCACCACGATATTGCCTTCTTGGTTCGCCTCCAGCTGCTCGCCCAGTGCATCGCGGATCTGCACATCGAAGCCCGGTACCGGGGTGGTCGGCGATCCGGCCTTGGCAGGAAGCTCTTCCAGTCCCAGCGGGTTCGAAGCGATCGGCCAGCCGGTCTCGGTCTGCCACCAGTTATCAACTACCGGGATGCCCAGCAGCTTCGAGGCGAAGTGGTAGGTATCCGGATCCAGGCGCTCGCCGGCGACGAACAGCGCGCGCAGCGAAGACAGGTCATGGCTGGCGATCAGTGCGCCTTCGGGATCAGCCTTGCGCACTGCACGCAGAGCGGTTGGCGCGGTGAACATCGTGGTGACCTTGTGGTCCGCGATGATCCGGCCGAAGACTCCGGCGTCCGGGGTACCGATGGGCTTGCCCTCGTAGAGCACCGTGGTGGCTCCGGCGATCAGCGGCGCGTAGACAATGTAGGAGTGGCCCACTACCCAGCCCACGTCGGATGCGGTGAACATGGTGTCCCCCGGATGCACGTCGTAGACGGCATTCATCGAGTACTGCAGTGCGGTGGCATAGCCGCCGGTATCGCGCACTACGCCCTTAGGCGAACCAGTGGTACCCGAGGTGTAGAGCACGTAGAGCGGATGGGTGGAGTCCACCGGCACCGGTCCGGTTGGCGTAGCTGTCTTGGTCTGCTCTTCCCAGTCCAGCCAGTTAATCTGCTGGCCGTTGATTTCCTTGTCCTGGTACTCCTGGAGGGAATGGGCGAATCCATCGCGGTGGGCCACGATGACGTCCTTCACCGCAGGTTCGGCCAGACTCAGCGCTTCGGCTACAGCCGGCAAGTATTCGATGTGGCGGCTTGGTTCGATGCCGCCAGAGGCAGTTACGATCGCCACCGGGGCGCAGTCGGTGATGCGCGCAGCCAGTTCCTTAGGGGCAAAACCGCCGAAGACCACCGAGTGGATGGCACCAAGACGGGCGCAGGCGAGCATCGCGATGGCAGCTTGTGGGATCATCGGCAGGTAGATCAGAACGCGGTCGCCAGTCTTCACGCCTCGGCCGGCCAGCACTCCGGCGAAGATTTCTACTTCACGCAGCAGTTCGGAGTAGGTGTATTTCGTGACGGTGCCCAGCATCGCCGAATCGTAGATGAGGGCAGTGTTGCCTCCGCGGCCAGCATCCACATGCCGGTCCAGCGCGTTGACCGAAAGATTTAGTTTTCCATCCGGGAACCAGTCATACAGCGGCTTGCGCTGGTCATCGAGCGCAATCTGCGGTTCGGTATCCCAGCTGATGCCGCGGGCAGCTTGCAGCCAGAACGCGGCTGGGTCATTGGTGGCTTGGTCAAAAGCCTGACGGTATTCCTGCACCATGGTGTTCTCCTCCTGGTACCGAGCTTCATTACCCGGCACCTGCGTGGTGGTTGAGGTCGTCCTCTTGGGCTTAACTCTATGAGCATGATCACAACACTGCAACTAATTTGTATACAGATTTCGCAAAAATTCCAGAAAAAATTGGCCTGTGTCACACTTTTTGGCGATTTATGTATACACTGGAGCCATGAAAGCAAGCGACAAGGTTTATGAGAGCCTCCGCGCCGACATCGTCGAATGGCGCCTGGCTCCGGGTACCGTCCTTGCCGAAGTGGAACAGTCAGAACGCCTTGGAGTTTCCCGCACACCGGTGCGTGAAGCCTTGGGCAGATTGGTCGCCGACGGCTTGGCGGTACAGCAACGCGGACGCGGTGCCATCGTCTCCGAGGTCAGCGAAGACCACGTGGAGGACCTGTTCGTGCTTCGCCGTGCTTTGGAATGCGCCAGTGCACGCGAAGCGGCCAAGTCCGCACAGCGATCGGCCTTCAACCAGCTAGCTAGCCGATTTGAAGCCGCCGTCGCGGAGGTAGAAATTCCCGGCTCCCAGGAGTCCTACTACCAGCTGGTGCAGCTGCTGGACGAGTCGATCGACAAGGCAGCTGACAACAAGTACCTGTCCAACGCACTGCGCACCTTGCGGGTCAACCTGCAAAGAGTGCGGCGCATGGCCAAAGACAACCCCGAACGGCTCAAAGCATCGGCTTCCGAGCACGCGGCGATCGCCCGGGCGATCGCCAGCGGAAACCCAGAGGTCGCAGCCGCGGCCACCACAGTCCACCTGCACCAATCCTTCACACACATCATGGCCCACGCGGCCGGATCAGAAAGGCAGTCACCATGATCAACCACCCAGTACGCGTATACCGCTCCGAGGAAAACCTGGCTCGCGAAGACCAGCTGGCGCACAAGATCGCCACGGTTGCAGCCGATCCGGTAGAGATCACCGCAGAAGTGACCGACATGATCATCAACCGCATCATCGACAACGCATCGGTGGCCATCGCGTCGCTGAACCGCGGCCCGATCGTTGCCGCCCGCGCCCAGGCCCTGACCCACGCCCCATCCACCGGCGGCAAGGGTGCCAGCGTCTTCGGCATCTCCGAGAAGGTCTCCCCTGAATGGGCTGCATGGGCCAACGGCGTAGCCGTGCGCGAGCTGGACTACCACGACACCTTCCTGGCAGCCGAGTATTCCCACCCAGGCGATAACATCCCACCCATCCTGGCTGTTGCCCAGCACACCGGTGCTTCGGGCAAGGATCTGATCCGCGGCATCGCCACCGGCTACGAAATCCAGGTGGACCTGGTCAAGGCCATCTGCCTGCACAAGCACAAGATCGACCACGTAGCGCATCTGGGCCCCTCGGCCGCCGCCGGCATCGGCACCCTGCTGGGCCTGGATGTCGAAACCATTTTCCAGGCCGTTGGCCAGGGCCTGCACACCACCACCGCTACCCGCCAGTCGCGCAAGGGCGAGATCTCCACTTGGAAGGCCCACGCCCCGGCCTTCGCCGGCAAGATGGCCGTTGAAGCAGCCGACCGTGCAATGCGAGGCCAGACTTCCCCAGTGCCAATCTACGAAGGCGAAGACGGTGTCATCGCCTGGATGCTCGATGGCAAAGATGCCGCCTACGAGGTGCCGCTGCCAGAGGCCGGCGAAGCCAAGCGCGCCATCTTGGACACCTACACCAAGGAGCATTCGGCCGAGTACCAGGCACAGGCCTGGATCGACCTGGCCCGCAAGCTGCACGGCGAGCACCCAGAAGCCGCCGACCCGAAGAACGTGAAGTCGGTGCTGATCAAGACTTCGCACCACACCCACTACGTCATCGGCTCCGGTGCGAACGACCCGCAGAAGTACGATCCGACCGCATCGCGCGAAACCCTGGACCACTCGATCCCGTACATCTTCACCGTGGCCCTGCAGGATGGCGCATGGCACCACGTGGATTCCTACGCTCCAGAACGTGCCGGCCGTGCCGACACCGTTGAGCTGTGGAACAAGGTCACCACCGAAGAAGATGCGCAATGGACCCGCCGCTACCACTCGCTGGATATCGCGGAGAAGGCCTTCGGCGGCTCGGTTCAGATCACCTTGAACGACGGCACCGTGATCACCGATGAGATCGCCGTAGCCGACGCGCACCCACTGGGTGCCCGTCCGTTCGCCCGCGAGCAGTACATCAACAAGTTCCGCACCCTG
Source organism: Glutamicibacter arilaitensis Re117 (assembly GCF_000197735.1). Classification (NCBI taxonomy): domain Bacteria; kingdom Bacillati; phylum Actinomycetota; class Actinomycetes; order Micrococcales; family Micrococcaceae; genus Glutamicibacter; species Glutamicibacter arilaitensis. The sequence goes on along the minus strand of NC_014550.1, from coordinate 1,305,617 downwards.
GCTACCGGCCTGGTGGACGACGCGGAAATCGACCGCTTCATCGCGGCCGCAGAAAACCTTGAAAACCTGGCTGCAGGCGAACTGGATCAGCTGAACATCCAGGCCGCAGCGGGCGTCATCGACGCAGCGGCCGCACCGAAGGGCCTGTTCTAACATGTTGTACTCAACCAAAACCCCCGCCGCCAAGCGCCTGGCGCTGCGCAAAATGCTCACCCCGGGAGCTGCCCGCCAGTTCCCCGGAGCATTCAACCCGCTCTCGGCGAAGCTGATCGGTGAGAAGGAATTCGACGGCATCTACATTTCCGGCGCCGTGCTGGCCAACGATCTGGGCCTGCCCGATATCGGCCTGACCTCGCTGACCGAGGTCGCCACCCGTGCCGGGCAGATCGCCCGCATGTCGGACCTGCCAGCGATCGTGGATGCCGACACCGGTTTCGGCGAGCCAATGAACGTGGCCCGCACCATCCAGGAACTGGAATACGCTGGCTTGGCCGGCTGCCACATCGAGGACCAGTTCAACCCGAAGCGCTGCGGCCACCTGGACGGCAAGAACGTGGTGGATACCGAGACCATGCTCAAGCGCATCGCCGCGGCAGCAGATGCCCGCATCGATGAGAACTTCCTGATCATGGCCCGCACCGATATCCGTGCAGTCGAAGGACTGGACGCGGCAATCGATCGCGCCAAGGCCATGGTCGATGCCGGCGCGGACGCGATCTTCCCCGAAGCGATGAAGAACGTCGCCGAATTCGAAGCCGTATGCAACGCGGTGGACGTGCCGGTACTGGCGAATATGACCGAGTTCGGCAAGTCCGAGCTGTTCAACCGCCAGGAACTGGCTGATGCCGGCGTCGCGCTGATCATCTACCCAGTCACCCTGTTGCGCAGCGCCATGGGCGCGGCTGAACGAGTACTGGATGCCATCAGCGAAGATGGCACTCAGGCCCGCGAGGTGGATAACATGTTGACTAGGTCACGTTTGTATGAGCTCGTAGACTACGAGGCCTACAACCGCTTCGACACCGGAATCTTCAACTTCCAGGTCCCGACCCTGGACATTGATTCCAACAGTGCGAACCTCTAGGCTCGCAACCAATTAGTACCCTTTGCGCCGGCCGGTACCCGTCGGCCGGCGCACCCAAAGCATTATTATTCTCCGGCAATGAAGAGGAGCAAGAATGACTGCCACCGAGGAAATCAAGAAGGGCCTGGCAGGCGTCGTCGTTGACTACACCGCCGTCTCCAAGGTCAATCCAGAGACCAACTCGCTGCTCTACCGCGGCTACCCGGTCCAGGACCTGGCCGCAAACAAGTCTTTCGAAGAGGTCGCCCTGCTGCTCTGGAACGGTGAGCTGCCGACGCCAAGCGAACTGACCGAATTCAGCGCGTTTGAGCGCGCCAACCGTGCGCTGGATCCACGCGTGAAGGCAGCGATCGACCTGCTCCCTACCGATTGCCACCCAATGGACGTGGGCCGCACCGCGGTCTCGGTCATCGGCGCAAACCACCCGCAGGCGGAGAACTCCTCCCCCGAGGCAGAACTGCTCAAGGCCAAGGAACTGTTCGCAGCCTTCCCAGCCGTCGTCGCCTACGACCAGCGCCGCCGCCGCGGCCAGGAGCCAGTTGCCCCGCGCGAGGACTTGGATTACTCGGCCAACTTCCTGTGGATGACCTTTGGCGAAGAAGCAGCCCCAGAAGTAGTCGATGCCTTCCGCGTCTCGATGGTCCTGTACGCAGAGCACTCCTTCAACGCCTCGACCTTCACCGCACGCGTGATCACCTCGACCCTCTCGGATCTGCATTCGGCGGTCACCGGTGCCATCGGCGCATTGAAGGGCCCACTGCACGGCGGCGCCAACGAAGCGGTCATGCACACCTTCAACGAGATCGGCATCGATAAGGAAGAATCCCGCGAGGATGCTGCCAAGCGTGCCAAGTCGTGGATGGAAGACGCACTGGCTGCCAAGAAGAAGGTCATGGGCTTCGGCCACCGCGTCTACAAGCACGGCGATTCCCGCGTGCCGACCATGAAGGCCGCATTAGACCGCATGATCGAGCACTACGGCCGCCATGAAATGCTGGGCCTCTACGATGGCCTGGAAGCAGCCATGGACGAGGCCAAGGCCATCAAGCCGAACCTCGACTACCCAGCTGGCCCGACCTATCACCTGATGGGCTTCGACACCGAGATGTTCACCCCGATCTTCATCGCGGCACGCATCACTGGTTGGACCAGCCACATCTTCGAGCAGCGCGCGGCAAATGCACTGATCCGCCCGCTCTCGGCATACAACGGGGTCGAGCAACGCTCGCTCTAAGCGCGCCACAACAACGGGGCCAGGCCTTCAGGCCTGGCCCCGTTGTTGTTTCCCAGCCTTGCTTTTGGCATCAATAGGACCTATTGTTTTTCGATAGATGCAAATCGAAAATCGTGAGAGAAAGAAGCATGGTCATGGGAAAATCCAGCACGATCCTGCTACGCGTTGTTCTCGCTCTGGTCTTCATCGGCGCCCTTGCTATTCAGGGCCAAGCCGCTTGGTGGCTCTACTTGGCCTCTTCGGCTGACACAGCAGATGTCAGCTATGTGCACCGCAGTACCGTCCTGTACGTAGTACTTGCCCTGCTGGTCATTCAAGTTTGCTGTATCTGCGTATGGAAATTGGCCGCCCGTGTCCAGCACGGAACAGTTTTCTCCCCCGCGTCTTATAAATTCGTCAACATCATCATCGCGGCCATCAGTTTCGGCAGCATCATGACTTTCGCCCTCGGCGCCATCATGGCTCCAGGCCCGGAGGTAGCCCCCGGCGTGGTCCTCTTGGCGGGCGGACTTGGCGTCGTGCTGGCAGGCATCTCACTGATCGTATGGGTGCTTCGCCAGCTGTTGGCCCAGGCATCGCATACCGAAGCTCAAGCAGCTGACCTGCGCACCGAGCTCAACGGGGTCATCTAGTGGGAATCCGCGTGGATATTGATGTCATGCTGGCACGCCGCAAAATGGCCGTCGGCGAATTGGCCGAACGCATCGGCATCACCCCAGCCAACCTGGCTGTGCTCAAGAACGGACGAGCCAAGGCCGTACGCTTCAGCACCCTTGAAGCGCTGTGCCGGGAACTGGATTGCCAGCCCGGCGACCTGTTGATTTTCGAGCCAGATCAAGACTGATCTCGCCGCGTTGGCTACTGCCAATACTCGAAGCTGATCTGTTGCACGGACTGGTTGTCATCGGCCAGCACAATTTCCACCGTGAAATTCTCTCCGGCCGCCAGCTGAGGCAACCACAACGGGGAATCTTGCCACATTTGCGTGACTGGCAGCGCTGCGGGGTCGGCCCATAGCGGTTCGAGTTCCTCGGTAAGTTCCAGCTGGCCGGTCGCCTTCCGCGCGATAAAGGCAGTGCATTGCATATCAGCTGCTGGCTGGGCAGGAAAGCGGAAGTTAATCTGCGCGGCTAGTTCCAAATCCTCGGCGGCAACCCGCAAACCCGTTTCTTCGGCGAACTCCCGAATTGCTGCCTGCTTGGCGGTTTCTCCTGGCTCTATCTTGCCTCCGGGCAGCACGATATTGCCTTGGCCGAACCCGCGACGCTTGCGTCCCAGCAGGATCTGCACATCTCCTTCACGGTGCTGCACCAACGCCACCAGGGCGATCTGCTTGGCACCATGTAAGTTGCTAGCCATGGCTAATTCACCCTCGGGTGCGCCAATTGGTAGGCCTCACGCAGCGAATCTACGGTGACCTTGGTGTAAATCTGCGTGGTGGTGACCGAAGCGTGCCCCAGCAATTCCTGCACGACTCGCACATCGGCACCGCCTTCAAGCAAATGCGTGGCGAACGAATGGCGAAGCGTGTGTGGGGAAACTTCGGTGGTGATCCCTGCCCGTTCAGCGGCCTTGGAAAGCAGCAGCCACACCGATTGCCGGGACAGCCTGCCCCCGCGCTGATTGAGGAACAAGGCGGGTGTGCCTTTGCCCTTGGCCGCCAGTGAGGGGCGCGCACGCACCAGGTAATCGCTCACCGCACGTTGGGCATACCCGCCAACTGGAACCACGCGTTCCTTGGATCCCTTGCCGAAGAGCCGCACCACAGCGTCCTGGGCAAAGTGCAGGTCATCTACGTCCAGATCCACTACTTCGGATATGCGCGCACCGGTGGAGTACAAAAATTCCAGAATCGCCCGATCACGCAACCCGGCCGGGGTTTCAATGCTCACCGATTCAAGGATTGAGGTGACTTGGTCAATGGAAATCGCTTTGGGCAGCGATTGGCCAATAGCGGGAGGCTGGATCTCGCGGGCGGGATTGGGTACGCAGATTCCTTCCAGCTCCCAGTACTTGTGCAGCTGGCGGATCGCCACCGAATGCCGAGCCACCGAGCGGGCGCTCAGGGCCTTGTGCTTCTCATTCCCGCGCGAAAGATCCTGCAGGTAGCCGCTGATCGCCAGCTCGGTAATCTTCTGCGGCTGTTCAACACCGGCAGCCTGCATCGTATCAACATAGCGAAGCAGGTCCCTGCGGTAGGAGGCGAGGGTGTTCTCGGCCAGACCGCGCTCAATGGCCAGGTGCTGCAAGTAGCGTTTGAGCGGGGTTTCGAACTGGTCGCTCATCCTTCGCGCAGGTAGGGGTGCACGTCGAATGGCTCGTTTGCATCGCGCAGCCCAAGGTGTTGATTGGCCCGGGCAGCCTGAGCGGCCAGAATAGCGATCATCGCGGTAGGGTTATGGATCTTGCCAGCCAGCACTGCTGCGACGGCTTCTTCCAATGGCACCCAGGTGCTGATCATTTCGGCTTCTTCATCGGTGCGTTCATGGCGCTGGTCATCGGCAACCAGTTTTGCATCCCGCGCCAGGTACACGCGCACGGCCTCGGCCGAGGACCCCGGGCTCAAGAAGACATCGGTGAGGATCGCCCAGTGATCGGCGGTTCGATCCGCTTCCTCCCACAATTCGCGCTTTGCAGCTTCCAGCGGCGGTTCGCCTGCCACGTCCAGCAGGCCGGCAGGAATTTCCCACAGGCGCATGCCTACCGGATGGCGGTACTGGTTGATCATCAAGACGCGCTCTTGGTCGTCCAGGACCAGTACGCTGACCGCACCAGGGTGGCTGATGTAGTCGCGGTCGATGGTCGCGCCGTCGTCGGAAAGCTTCACGCTGTCATGCAATACATCCCAGATCCGCCCCTTGTACACGGTTTCGCGGTTCAGCAGTTCACGCGGTGAGAATTCATCGGCTATTGGATGCAGCGGCACGAAGATTGTCCTTTGGTAGAAAATGCTGGTCGTCAATCTCCAGCTTAAACAGCTGCGCGCCGGTCAGTAATGACCGGCGCGCATTGCCTTCAGAGTTTTACCTCTAAGAAGCTCTTACTTGCGCAACTTCAGCGCTGCCTCGACCAGACCGGCGAACAGCGGGTGCGGGCGAGTTGGGCGGCTGGAGAGCTCTGGGTGAGCCTGCGTGGAGACGTAGTACGGGTGTACGTCCTTTGGCAGTTCAACGAACTCAACCAGGTTGCCATCTGGCGAAGTGCCCGAGAAAACCAGGCCGGCCTCTTCAAGCTGTGCACGGTACGAGTTGTTGACCTCGTAGCGGTGGCGGTGGCGCTCTGCGACATCGGTCTTGCCGTAGGTTTCTGCAAGGACCGAGCCTTCAAGCAGCTTTGCGTCGTACAGCCCCAGACGCATGGTGCCGCCAAGGTCGCCCTTGCCGTCCACGATTGCCAGCTGCTCTTCCATGGTCGCGATGACCGGGGTCGAGGTTTCTGGATCGAATTCGGTCGACGATGCATCGGTGAGGCCAGCCATGTTGCGGGCGTATTCGATGACCATCGACTGCAGTCCCAGGCACAGGCCCAGAGTTGGCAGCTGGTTTTCACGAGCGAAGCGCAGTGCGCCGAGCTTGCCTTCCAGGCCGCGAATGCCGAATCCACCTGGCACGCAGATAGCTTCTGCGCCTTCAAGTGCCTTGGCGGCTCCTGCTTCGGTAGCGCAGTCGTCGGCTGGCACCCAGCGGATGTTCACCTTGGCGTTGTTGGCGAAGCCGCCAGCGCGCAGGGCTTCGGTCACCGACAGATACGCATCTGGCAGATCGATGTACTTGCCGACCAGGGCCACGGTCAGTTCGGTTGCTGGGTTGTGTACTACATCCAGCAGTCGATCCCACGAGGTCCAGTCAACATCACGGAACTTCATCTCCAGGGTCTGGACGATATATGCGTCCAAGCCCTGCGAGTGGATGACCTTCGGGATGTCGTAAATGCTTGGTGCATCGGCACAGTTGATCACTGCTTCGGTGTCCACGTCGCAGGTGCGGCCGAGCTTGGCGCGCATTTCTGCTGGAATTGGACGGTCTGAGCGGATAACCAGCGAGTCTGGCTGGATACCGATCGAACGCAAAGCAGCAACAGAGTGCTGGGTAGGCTTGGTCTTCAGTTCATGGCTTGGGCCGATGAATGGAACCAAGGAGACGTGCACGAAGAAAGCGTTCTTGCGGCCGATGTCCTGGCGGACCTGGCGTGCTGCTTCGAGGAATGGCTGGGATTCGATATCGCCGACGGTGCCACCGATTTCCGTGATGATCACGTCAGGAGCGGACTTGCCCGCGCCTGGTTCGATTGCAGCCAAGCGCATACGACGCTTGATCTCATCGGTAATGTGAGGAATGACCTGAACGGTATCGCCGAGGTATTCCCCACGACGTTCGCGTTCCAGAACGGTCGAGTAGACCTGTCCGGTGGTCACGTTGGCGGTACCTGGGAGGTTCTCATCCAGGAAACGCTCATAGTGTCCGATATCCAGATCGGTTTCTGCGCCATCGTCAGTAACGAAGACTTCACCGTGCTGGAAGGGGTTCATAGTACCTGGATCGACATTCAGGTACGGGTCGAGCTTCTGCATGGTCACTGAGAGACCACGAGCTCGAAGTAGATGTCCAAGGCTGGATGCCGTCAATCCCTTACCCAGGGAAGAGGCCACACCGCCGGTGACGAAGATATGCTTTGTCGTTTCAGACGACCGAGAATCACGAGTTGAATTACGCTGCACCACGGGATTTCATCCTATCACCATTCCAATATTTCGCATCCTCATAAGACTCTAGTGCACCACCGGCAAATGCCCTAGCATTGCCGTAATTCAGGCGCTCACCAACGCTTTTAGGCTTTCACCGGTTTTTTGGAGGTGAGCGATGACACTAGATTTTGCGCTTCTTCAAGCAACTCTTCTGCGTGCGCCTGCGCAGTGTCGGATTCTTCCTGCCCGGCGAGCATGCGTGCAAGTTCCTTGACGCGGGCTTCCTGGTCCAAGCTGATGACGTCGCTGGCGGTGTAGCCAGCTCCCGCCTTCGACTTGGCATCCGAATTCTTAATCACCCGAATATGACGGTCCGCATAGGCGGCCACCTGAGGCAGGTGGGTCACGACAATGACCTGCACGTGCTTTGCCAACATTGCCAAGCGCTCGCCAATAGCAACGGCTGCCTTGCCGCCCACACCCTGGTCCACTTCATCAAAGACGAAGGTCGGTACCGGGTCGACTGCTGCGAGTACGACTTCGATAGCGAGCATGACGCGGGAAAGCTCGCCGCCACTGGCTCCCTTGCCCAACGGCCGAGGTGAGGCTCCGGCGTGCGGGGCGAGCAGCATCGAAATGGCATCTTGTCCAAAGGCACCCGGTTCGTCCAGCTCATTGACCTCGATGACGAGCTTGGCATCGGGCATTGCCAGGGCCTTGAGCTCGGCAGAGACCTGCGTGGACAGCTTCTTGGCGGCCTTGCGGCGCGCATCGGACAGGTCCGAGGCCAGCGAGGCGACCTTGTGCTCCAAGTCGACGACTTCCACTTCAAGAGCTTCAATGCGGGAGTCATCGCCACCAAGCTGTTCAAGCCGGATACGCGATTCGGAGGCCCACGCGAGCACCTCGTCAATGCTCGGCGCATATTTGCGCATGAGCTTGCTCAGGTCTGCTCGGCGGGCTTCAATCTGCGCCAGGCGTTCTGGGCCTTCTTCATCCAGGTCGGCTACGTAGGCGGCAAGATCGCTGGAGAGTTCTGAGGCGAGAATGCCAAGTTCAGCGGCCCGTTCCGCGAAGGCGGCGAGCCCGGCGTCGTCATCGCTAGCTTGTGCCAGCACGCCACGGGCGGTTTCCACCAAGGTGGTTACACCGGGGTTCTCAAAATCTTCGGAGTCAATCACCGCTTGCGCCTGCTGGCTAGCGGTGCGCAGGGATTCAACATTGCCAAGCTTCATGGATTGCTCGCGCAGCGACTCATCCTCGCCGGGCTGCGGGTCCAATGAGTCGATCTCATCAAGGGCCAGGCGCAAGTTTTCCGCTTCACGCACCCTGTTGCGCGATTCAGTCTTGAGGCTGGCCAGCTCTTTGGCGGCCGAACGCCACTGGCGGTAGGCGCGCTGGTAGTTGCTCAACGTGCGAGACAAAGAGCTTCCAGCAAAGCGGTCCAGGGCATCGCGCTGCGCGACTGGTTCCTTTAGGCGGATCTGATCCGATTGTCCGTGGACGGCGACCAGATCGTGGCCAAGCTCGGCTAGCAAACCAACCGGGGCGCTGCGTCCGCCGATGGTTGCGCGGGATCTTCCCTGGGCGGACAGCGAGCGGGAAAGCAGTAGTTCGCTATTCTCCCCCGCCGGTTCGATAAACGCGCCGGCTTGACCTGCGGCATCGAGCACGTGGTGATCTGGCGGCAGATGAACCACAGCCTCGGCCAGTGCGTGCTTGGCGCCATTGCGCACCGCGCCAGCGTCGGCTCGACGTCCGAGCAGCAGGGACAGGGCTGTGATCACCATGGTCTTACCAGCACCGGTCTCGCCGGTCACTACCGTAAGCCCCGGGCCCAAGGGAAGTGTGGCCTCGGTGATAACCCCAAGGTTGGAGATCTGGATTTCCTGAATCATTGCCTGCTCCCGAATGTCGAGTTCAAGTCGTACCGTGCCGTTTTAGTATATGTGTTCTAACCCTGTTTTTCGTAACTATGTTCGAGCGTGTGGAAAATTTTTCTTCGAATCCGGCTTTCAGCCCTGACTCTCGGGCTTTCCCACCATGGGAAGTCCGGGTTCATCGCGGTAATGCGGGTCGACGCTTTGCAACCCTGGCCCAATCACCGGAAGTGCTGTCGTGGCTGGGCGGCGGCTCTCTTCCTTCGCTGGACCACGCCAGCCGGTAATAGGCAGTTCGAACTTGTTGACCAGGCGTTCGGAGAACGGGGTGGTGTGCAAGCGTGCCATGTAAACCGGACGATCGCTGCGCGTGACTTCCACACGAGCTCCAGGTGGCAACTCAATGGTGCGCCGGCCATCGCACCAGAGCACGGCACCGGCATCGGTGCGGGTGAGCATTTCCACGGCCATGATCGAGTCCGGGGAGATCACCAGAGGCTTGGCGAACAGTGCATGCGCCGAGATCGGCACCATGATCAGCGCCGCCACATCGGGCCAGACCACCGGTCCCCCGGCAGAGAAGGAATAGGCGGTGGAACCGGTAGGGGTGGCCATGACGACTCCATCGCAGCCGAAGGTGGAAATCGGCCGGCCATCGACCTCGATCACGACTTCGACCATGCGTTCGCGATTGGCCTTTTCCACCGCAGCTTCGTTCAAAGCCCAGGTTTCGGCGAGGCAGACATTATCCAGCCACACCTTGACCTCGATGGTCATCCGCTCTTCCACGGTGTAGGTCTCGTTGACCAGCGCTTGGACGGTGGAGGCCAATTCGCTGCGTTCGGCTTCGGCTAGGAAACCTACGTGCCCCAGGTTCACGCCCACCAGCGGCATTGGCGAGGCGCGCACCAGTTCCGCAGCTCGCAGGACCGAACCGTCGCCGCCGAGCACCACGCCCAGGTCAACGTCTTCGATCTGGCAGTCCTCACCGAGCACCTGCACCGACGGCACCGCTGCGCCGATTGCTTCAGCCATCGCGGCCTGGTCTTTGCGGCGCATCACCGGGATCGCTCCAGCGGAATTGAGCAGGGCGCAGGTCTCTAGGGCTGCGGTGATCGCTTCTTGGCGTCCAGTATGGGTGAAAATCAGGATTCGGCGCAAGGCGGTCGTGCCCCTCTCAGCTTCACGAAGTGCAAAATGACCATGGCGATCGACCACGGCTAAAACACGTCACTACTAAGAATAGTCAACGTTCTGCTCGATAAGTGGAACATCGGCCGACTGTGGATTCTCTCCGGAGGCTAGCCAGAGGAAGAATTCGGCATTGCCATCCTGGCCGGGCAGCGGGCTGCGGGCCAAACCGCGCAAATGCAATCCGGCGGCATTCGCACTGGCGATCACGGCTTCAACGCTGCTACGGCGCAGTTCTGGATTGGTGACCACACCGGTGCGGTTCAGGTGCTCGCGTCCTACTTCAAACTGCGGCTTGACCATCAGCACCAGCGACCCGCTATCCTTGGCGGCGCCGGCCAAGGCATCGATTACCAGACGCAGCGAAATAAAGGACAAGTCGGCTACTACAAGGTCGACGACTCCCCCAATATCTTCGGGGGTCAGATAACGGACGTTCAGGCCTTCATGGACCTGCACGCGGGGGTCGTTGCGGATTACATCGACTAGCTGGCCGTGGCCCACATCGGCTGCGACTACGCTCTTTGCGCCGCGTCGCAGCAATACATCGGTGAAACCGCCGGTAGAGGCGCCGGCGTCAAGGCAGCGCAGCCCTTCAGGATTAATAGTCGTAAAGACATCCAGTGCGCCGGCAAGCTTGTGCCCGGCACGCGAGACGTACTCTTCACCTTCACTGGGTATCAGCGCCAAGTCATCGCCCTCGGCGATTTTCTTCGAAGCCTTCGCTGCGACCTGCCCGTTGAGCAGCACCCGTTCGGCTTCGACCAGCTTGGCGGCTTCGGTGCGCGAACGAGCCAGATCGCGCACAACTAGTTCTTGATCCAGGCGATTCACGCGCCGTGCTCCGTACGGTTCAGTTCTTGCTGCAGGCCAGAGAGCAACTGCTCATAGATTCCGGCATGCTCGGTAATGTCATGGTCGGCCAGGGAAGACAAAGCCTGTTCAACGGCTTCATCACCCAGGCCGCGCGGGCCAGGAGCTGGGACGTGATTTTGCCGTTCCACCCCTAGCCTCGAATCTTGCGCAGGGTATCCAGTCCGCGTTCGGTGAAGCGGATTTCTGGTTCTTCATGTCCCGATTGGCGCGGGTGAGCCAGCCACCAGGCGTGGCAGGCGGCGCGCCAGGCATTCAGATCCTGCTCGCTGCCCGAAACTTCGATGGCGCCCTTGTCGACCTTAGCGACGGCGTCACCCACCTGTACGCCATAGCCAAGCACCTTGATGGTCGGGTACGGGCGATACAGATCTGCCATGGAGTTGATCAGATAGTTGGGGCGTTGTTCCACAGGGGCACCCAGAGCGGTACGCGGGGTGTCGACGCCGGTGAGCACCAGCGCAGTGGAGAAGCCGGCACGGAATCCGCCGAGGATATCGGTGTCCAGACGGTCGCCGATAACCAGTGGACGCTTGGAATCCAAGCGATCCGCGGCCCGCGCGAACAAGTAGGATTCCGGTTTGCCAGCTACCCGTGGTTCCACGTCTGTAGCCAGCTTCACCGCATTGACCAGTGAACCGTTGCCCGGGGCCAAGCCCTCGGCGCGCGGAATGGTGAAGTCGGTATTGGTGGCAACCCATTTGGCGCCGTTGTTAATCGCGTAGCTGGCCTCGGCCAGGTTCTTCCACGAAATGTCCGGGTCGAACCCCTGAATCACCGCAACGGGTTCTTCACTATGGGATTCGACGACTTCCAACCCGCGCACCGCAATGCATTCACGCAAGTAGGGGGAACCGACCACAAGAACCTTGGACCCCGGATTCAATTCGCGGGCCAGCATCTCCGCTCCGGCATCAGCCGAGCCGAAGACCTGCTCAGCGCTGGTCTTCACACCCAGCTGACGCAGGTGCGCTGCGACTGACATCGGTGAACGCCCGGCATTGTTGGTTATGAATGCCAAGGTGACGTTCACTTCCGCGAGGGTGTTCAGCGACTCCACGGCGTCGTCGATGGCGTTCGGGCCAGCATAGACGACGCCGTCCAAGTCGGAGAGGACGGAATCAAATCCGGAGATCAGCATTCTGTGGCGGTTCCTACTACTTGAGAGTTTTGGCTACTACGCCAAAGTTTACTTCGATGAGTCTTCTTCTGCGTCTGCCTCGATGGCGTCCGTGTCGGATTCGACAACCTCGTTCAGGTCGTCTTCCTCGTCGATGCCGGTCTGCTCAGCTTCAGCGTCATCTGCATCGGCATCTGCATCAGCTTCGGCATCTGCTTCGACGGAGTCGGCCTGCGCAGCGTCTTCGGTTTCAGCCTCGGCAGGATCAATCAGATCCTTGGCGCGTGGAGTTTCCTCTTCCTCGTCCATCTCCGGAGCCAGGTCCATGATGAAGGAATCGGTTTCACGTTCGATGCCCAAAGCGTTTTCAGCCACCTCGACCTGTGCGTTCCAACGCTTTGCGTCCTCGGCACGACCAGCGGCCGAAAGCAGATCCGCGTAGGCAGTGAACAGGCGAGGGCTGAAAGAGAAGGCGCGGTTGAAGTCCAGCTGTTCCAGCGACTCCAGTTCGGCCAGTGCCTTATCCAGCTTGCCCAGGTCACCGTAGGAACCGGCTGCCACGATCTGCATTTCGACCTTGACGGCGGTTTCCAGGTTAGCGCATTCCTCGGACTGTGCCAGTTCGATTGCCTTTTCTGGGCGGCCCAGGCCGCGCAGCGAGTCAGCGATCAATGGCAGGTTGTAGTCCGAACCGGAAATACGACGGTGGGTACGCAGTTCGCGCAGCGCGTCGGCGTACTTGCCGGCGTGGTAGGCAGCGATGCCTACGGCTTCGCGGACTACTGCTACACGACCGCCACGGCGCGATGCTGCCAGGGTGTGCTCGTATGCCAGCTCTGGATCTTCTTCCAGCAGACGGCCGGCCATCACCAAGTGCTTGGCAACCCAGCTAGCCGAACGCTCTTCGAGGTAGCGCAGCTGAGCGCGGGCTACGCGGTCCAGCTCCTTACCGGTAACGTCCTCATCGATATCTGGGGACTGCTCGCGGTCTGCACGGTTCGAAATACGCAGATCGCCCGGGTTGTGGGCACGTGGTGCGTCGCCGCGCTTGTCGGCAAAGCGATCCTCGCGTGCTGGGCGTTCGCCCTGCGAGCGACGGTCGTCAGGGCGGTTGAAGCCACCACCGCGGTTGTCGTCGCGACGCTCACCACGGAAGCCACCGCCACGGTTGTCGTCGCGGTTGAAGCCGCCACCGCGGTTATCGCCACGCTTGAAACCGCCGCGATCGTCATTGCGATCGCCACGGAAGCCACCGCCACGGTTGTCGTCGCGCTTGAAGCCACCGCGATCATCATTGCGATCGCCACGGAAGCCACCACCACGGTTGTCGTCGCGCTTGAAACCGCCGCGATCATCATTGCGATCGCCACGGAACCCACCGCCACGGTTGTCGTCGCGCTTGAAGCCACCGCGATCATCATTGCGCTTGAAACCGCCACCGCGGTTATCCTCACGCTTGAAACCGCCGCGATCATCATTGCGATCGCTGCGGAAGCCACCACCACGGTTGTCGTCGCGCTTGAAGCCACCGCGATCATCATTGCGCTTGAAACCGCCACCACGGTTGTCATCGCGACGTTCGCCACGGAAGCCACCACGGCTATCATCACGCTTGAAGCCACCACGATCATCATTGCGATCGCTGCGGAAGCCACCACGATCATCGTTGCGCTTGAAGCCACCGCCACGGTTATCATCACGCTTGAAGCCACCGCCACGGTTATCATCACGCTTGAAGCCACCACGGTCATCGTTACGATCGCCGCGGAAGCCACCACCGCGGTTGTCATCACGCTTGAAGCCACCACGGTCATCGTTACGATCGCTGCGGAAGCCACCACCGCGGTTATCGTCACGCTTGAAGCCACCACCGCGGTTGTCATCGCGCTTGAAGCCGCCGGCACGGTTGTCGTCACGACGCTCGCCACGGAACCCACCGCGATCATCATTGCGATCGCCGCGGAAGCCACCACCGCGGTTGTCATCGCGCTTGAAGCCACCACGGTCATCGTTACGATCGCTGCGGAAGCCACCACCGCGGTTATCGTCACGCTTGAAGCCACCACCGCGGTTGTCATCGCGCTTGAAGCCGCCGGCACGGTTGTCGTCACGACGCTCGCCACGGAACCCACCGCGATCATCATTGCGATCGCTGCGGAAGCCACCACCGCGGTTGTCATCGCGCTTGAAGCCACCACCACGGTTGTCATCGCGCTTGAAGCCACCACCACGGTTATCATCGCGCTTGAAGCCACCACCACGGTTATCATCGCGCTTGAAATCGCCACGATCTTCGCGACGCTTGAAGCCATCGCGGGAGTTGTTGCGGTTTGAATCTGAGTTCCGGAAGTCGCCTCGTCCGTTATCGGAGTTTCGGCGGAATTCGTTAGACATTTAATGTCCCCTTCAGCGGCTATCTCAATACCGCAACCTTCGTGTTTGCCTTTGCAAAACACTTCACTATTAACTATTTAGCACGTCCAGAAAGACGTGTACATCTATCTTCAAGTCTACGGGAGGCACGAGTCCCACCCTAGGGAAACAGCTCTAATGTGGCAAGACACTCAGTGCACGCTACAAGGAACTTCCAAAACCGATGATCCTAAGAACTAGCTATATCAGTGTTGGCTAGGAACGATAGCAGGGCTATAGGCAATAAAGTGTGTCTGGCCCGGGCGTGTTCCCGGGCCAGACAACCTTAAAACCCTGCTCTAGTAGATATTTCTCATCCAACCACTGCGAATGAATTGCCCATCCTCAGCGCTGGGGCCGGTGCCATAAAGCTCCGGGCCGATTGGTGCTTCGTCAACCATGTGCTGCGCCTTCTTCTTCGTTTCGGGAGTGTAATGCTCCGGACGCAACAGTGTCCGCAAGGCCGGGCGGTTTCCTTCATCCGCATGAGTCCAGCAGAACCACTCGCACGCCCGCCGGCGATGCTCAATGGGCATCCCGCGGTGATAGAAAATCATGGCCCGGATGCCGGAATTCACCGCACCTTCAATCATGTTCGTCGTCGCGTTGATTCCCAAGCCGTTCAGGTCCTTGTCCAGGTAGGTGAACAGATGCCCGCGTCGCAGGGCTTTGTTCATCGACTCGTAGGCGCTGCGTAGCCGATCGTGGGTGTACCACCACTTGCGGTTGCGTCGCAGGCCCCGCGGCCAAGCACCGGACCAGTCAGCAGCGTAGGTGCGTTCATTGATCAGCTCGTGGTTTTCGGCATGCCACGCAGCGAAGGCGGCAATCCATTCTGCCGCAGCTTCCTGCGTCCGGATTTTCGTGAGTTTCAGGCTCAAACGACGTAACGACTTCCCTGCAGGCAAACGCGGATTCAGGGTCAGGTAGGTGCGCACGTTGCGCTGGATATGCACCAAGCAGCGTTGAATTTTCACGTTCGGCCAGAACTCTTTGAGCGCTTTCATCAAGCCTGATCCGCCGTCGGTCACCACGACTTTTGGTTCGGGGAAATGCTGCAGCAACACGGTCCACGCCTCGGCTTTTTCGCGGTCGCACCACTGCCATCCGATGACACGTCCGTGAGCGATGGCGATCAGCAGGCACCAGCCTTGGCGCAGATAGATGCCGTCGACTTGGATCTCGTCGAAGACCTCGCCGGTGTGATGCAGGTAGGGGTGCACGTTCCAGCACCAAGCGGTCTGATGCCGGAAGGTGCGGCCGGTTCCGCCGCCGAATTCGGCTTGGGAATGTTTGCTCATCAGCCAGGTGACGAAGCCGGTGAGTTGGTTGCGGGCGGTGGTGTCTTCGCGTTTGAAAACGGTGCTGGCATTGCAGGTGATGCAGCGCCAGCGCTGGGTTCCTTTGGAGGTGGTTCCGTTTTTCTTCAGTCGGGAATGACAGATAATACAAGTATGGGATTGTCCAGTAAGCTTCACACTTATGGATTCAATACCCATGTGAACCTTGATCCTGCCCCGGCTTTCCGGGGCAGGATCAGGTTTTCAGACACACTTTATTGCCTATAGCCCCGATAGCAGCAGAGTCTTCAAGTCCTGTTTTAAATAGCGGAAAGAGGCCAAGCATCACAGCCTGACCCCTACTACTGGTTAAACAGGTGAGGCCCTGGAACACGCATTGTGTTCCAGGGCCTCAAACCATTCAACTCAAGTTAAGTCCGGCGGTGACCTACTCTCCCACACCCTCACGAGTGCAGTACCATCGGCGCAGTGGGCCTTAGCTTCCGGGTTCGGTATGGGACCGGGCGTTTCCCCCACGCTATGACCGCCGTAACAATCACGAAGCACACAAACCAATCATCTTGGTCATGTTTTCCGGTGTCATGCAAAAGCCATGTATTTTTCGGTTTGAGGTTGTTGTCTCGTAACCGTATAGTGAACGCGAACAGCATAATGATCATGCCAGTAAAATATTGTGAATATTGT
Organism: Glutamicibacter arilaitensis Re117; assembly: GCF_000197735.1. Taxonomy (NCBI): domain Bacteria; kingdom Bacillati; phylum Actinomycetota; class Actinomycetes; order Micrococcales; family Micrococcaceae; genus Glutamicibacter; species Glutamicibacter arilaitensis. The sequence continues at coordinate 1,289,154 of NC_014550.1, read as the reverse complement.
GTGTTGAAAGTCATCGGCCTATTAGTACAGGTCAGCTCCACAAGTCTTTAGTCCTTGCTTCCACATCCTGCCTATCAACCCAGTGGTCTAGCTGGGGGCCTCTCACACTCAAGGTGCATGGAAATCTCATCTCGAAGCAGGCTTCCCGCTTAGATGCTTTCAGCGGTTATCCCTTCCAAACGTAGCTAATCAGCGATGCACTTGGCAGTACAACTGACACACCAGAGGTTCGTCCGTCCCGGTCCTCTCGTACTAAGGACAGCCCTTCTCAAATTTCCAACGCGCGCAGCGGATAGGGACCGAACTGTCTCACGACGTTCTAAACCCAGCTCGCGTACCGCTTTAATGGGCGAACAGCCCAACCCTTGGGACCTACTCCAGCCCCAGGATGCGACGAGCCGACATCGAGGTGCCAAACCATGCCGTCGATATGGACTCTTGGGCAAGATCAGCCTGTTATCCCCGAGGTACCTTTTATCCGTTGAGCGACGGCCCTTCCACGAGGTGCCGCCGGATCACTAGTCCCGACTTTCGTCCCTGCTCGAGCTGTCACTCTCACAGTCAAGCTCCCTTGTGCACTTACACTCGACACCTGATTGCCAACCAGGCTGAGGGAACCTTTGGGCGCCTCCGTTACATTTTAGGAGGCAACCGCCCCAGTTAAACTACCCATCAGGCACTGTCCCTGAACCAGATCATGGTCCGAAGTTAGGTGACCGGTACAGCCAGAGTGGTATTTCAACGATGACTCCACCTGAACTAGCGTCCAAGCTTCACAGTCTCCCACCTATCCTACACAAGCTGCACCGAACACCAATACCAAACTATAGTAAAGGTCTCGGGGTCTTTCCGTCCTGCTGCGCGTAACGAGCATCTTTACTCGTACTGCAATTTCGCCGAGTTCATGGTTGAGACAGCGGGGAAGTCGTTACTCCATTCGTGCAGGTCGGAACTTACCCGACAAGGAATTTCGCTACCTTAGGATGGTTATAGTTACCACCGCCGTTTACTGGGGCTTAAATTCTCAGCTTCGCACCAAAGTGCTAACCAGTCCTCTTAACCTTCCAGCACCGGGCAGGAGTCAGTCCGTATACATCGTCTTGCGACTTCGCACGGACCTGTGTTTTTAGTAAACAGTCGCTTCCCCCTGGTCTCTGCGGCCCACACCCGCTCACAGCTGCAAGAGCCGATCACGAGGCAGGCCCCCCTTCTTCCGAAGTTACGGGGGCATTTTGCCGAGTTCCTTAACCATGATTCTCTCGATCGCCTTAGTATTCTCTACCTGATCACCTGTGTCGGTTTGGGGTACGGGCGGACTTGGACCTCGCGCCGATGCTTTTCTAGGCAGCATAGGATCACCGAATCACCCGCCAAAGCGGGCGCCTATCAGGTCTCAGAATATCTGAGCGGCGGATTTGCCAACCACTCTTCCTACACCCTTGGACCAGGTCAATTCCATTGCCTGGCTCGGCTACCTTCCTGCGTCACACCTGTTAATACGCTGACCTCACTGCATCGGTTCCCACCACATCACACAACCAGCAGCCCGAAGGCCGCAACAGCCATGATCCATCATGGTTAGCATCCACAGCTTGGTATGGGCGGTCCTTCGCCGGTACGGGAATATCAACCCGTTGTCCATCGACTACGCCTGTCGGCCTCGCCTTAGGTCCCGACTAACCCAGGGCAGATTAGCTTAACCCTGGAACCCTTGATCATTCGGCGGACGGGTTTCTCACCCGTCATTCGCTACTCATGCCTGCATTCTCACTCGTATAGCGTCCACCGCTGGTTTCCACCGCGACTTCACCCGCTATACGACGCTCCCCTACCCATCCAAACGCCCAACAAAAGCCAGGCAAATATTTGAATGACGCAACTTCGGCGGTGTGCTTGAGCCCCGCTACATTATCGGCGCGGAATCACTTGACCAGTGAGCTATTACGCACTCTTTCAAGGGTGGCTGCTTCTAAGCCAACCTCCTGGTTGTCACAGCAACTCCACATCCTTTTCCACTTAGCACACGCTTAGGGGCCTTAGTTGGCGTTCTGGGCTGTTTCCCTCTCGACTATGAAGCTTATCCCCCACAGTCTCACTGCTGCGCTCTCACTTACCGGCATTCGGAGTTTGGCTAAGGTCAGTAACCTTGTAGGGCCCATCGCCTATCCAGTAGCTCTACCTCCAGTAAGAAACACGCAACGCTGCACCTAAATGCATTTCGGGGAGAACCAGCTATCACGAAGTTTGATTGGCCTTTCACCCCTACCCACAGCTCATCCCCTCCATTTTCAACTGAAGTGGGTTCGGTCCTCCACACGCTCTTACACGCGCTTCAACCTGGCCATGGGTAGATCACTTCGCTTCGGGTCTAGATCACGCCACTCAAACGCCCTATTCAGACTCGCTTTCGCTACGGCTTCCCCACACGGGTTAACCTCGCGACGTAACACTAACTCGCAGGCTCATTCTTCAAAAGGCACGCCATCACCCAGGAACAAGTCCCAGGCTCTAACGGATTGTAAGCGCACGGTTTCAGGTACTATTTCACTCCCCTCCCGGGGTACTTTTCACCATTCCCTCACGGTACTGATTCACTATCGGTCATCAAGTAGTATTCAGGCTTACCAGGTGGTCCTGGCAGATTCACACAAGGTTTCACGGGCCCCGTGCTACTCGGGTATCAACACTAGAACGGCAGACACGCATTACACCTACGGGACTATCACCCTCTCTGG